>NZ_VTVA01000015.1 GCF_008638345.1 Pseudomonas saliphila
GGGCTGATTTGTGCAGCGTTTCCCTAAAGGATGAGGCTGAAGACTTCTACAAAAAGACAAAAGAGGAAAGGAATACGTATTTTGAAAAAAACCACTTCTTCCATTAAAAATGAACACCGGCTTTTTCAGCCTGCCGGTCACCTGTTGGTCACAATCCGGTCACAGTGACACCAGCTTGACTCTGAAGCGCGGCAATCCAAAAGCCTTAAAAACGAAAAAAGCCTTTAACTTTCATCAAGTTAAAGGCTTTAGTAGATGGCGCAGCGGACGGGACTCGAACCCGCGACCCCCGGCGTGACAGGCCGGTATTCTAACCAACTGAACTACCGCTGCGCGTAACCTCGAGTGGTGGGTGATGACGGGATCGAACCGCCGACCCTCTGCTTGTAAGGCAGATGCTCTCCCAGCTGAGCTAATCACCCTTTGCTCTCGAAGTGGGGCGCATTCTAGGCAGCTTTTTATCTTCTGGCAACACCTTTTTTCAAAATAAATTCACTCCTTTTCAATATCTTACTCGCAGGCCCCGAGAAGACTGGTCGCCAGCCCCGCTGTCAGGCAATATTGCCCACCGTCGTGCCCGGGCGCAGTCAGTCTTGCGCCCCATCGGCCAAACGTATTGGTAACCAAGGACAGCATCATGTGGTTTCGTAATCTTCTTCTCTATCGCTTCAGCCAGAACATTCCTTTTGGCGAAACCGAACTATTGGCGGCGCTTGAGCAGCGCCCCGCCCGTCCCTGCGCAAGCCAGGAGACACATACTCTAGGCTGGACTACACCTTTTGGTCGGCACTCCGAAAACATGCTGCAGGTCGCGGAAGGTTATTGGTTGATTGCCATGCGCAAGGAAGAGCGCATTTTGCCAGGGAGTGTGATCAAGGACGCGCTGGCGGAGAAGGTTGAAGAAATCGAGGCTCGTGACGCCCGCAAGATCTACAAGAAAGAGCGTGACACGCTGAAGGACGACATTGTCATGTCCTTATTGCCCCGAGCCTTTACCCGCACCCAGACCACTCTCGCCTGCATCGCCCCTGCTGAGGGCTGGATCGCAGTGGATAGCTCGAGCAGCAAGCGCGCCGAAGATCTCCTCAGCCTGCTGCGTGAATGCACTGGCAGCCTCCCTGTACGGCCTATGAACGTCAAACTGGCCCCAGCAGCGGCCATGACGGACTGGGTCAAGAACGGCGAGGCACCAGAAGGCCTGGTCGTGCTCGATGAATGCGAACTACGCGATACCAAAGAAGACGGTGGCGTGATTCGCTGCAAGCGCCAGGATCTGGCTAGCGACGAAATCCAGCAGCATCTCACTGTCGGCAAACAGGTCAGCCAGTTGACCATGGCGTGGCATGACAAGCTCGTTCTCACCCTGGACGATAAGCTGACCGTTAAACGGCTGCGTTTTGAAGAGTTGCTGCGAGACGAAGTAGACGATCAAGGCGCCGATGACATGGCGAGTCAGCTTGATGCCACTTTCATCATCATGTCGAAGACGCTCAGCGAGCTGATCCCCGCGCTCACCACGGCTCTGGGTGGCGAGGATATTCCCCAGGGAATATGAAGCGGGAAACTATCCACAGAATCTGTGGATAACTCTGTGGGTAGCATCTATATAACCTCTCCCGGTGCGCAGAACGCGGGAGGGGGACTTAGAATGGTTAAAAAGTAATCAGCTTAAATATCGTTTAAAATCAATAACTTACAAATATCAAGACAAATCATTACCGTTATGAGGCCTTTCTGCTCGAGAACTTGGGCTGTTTCTTCCGCTGTGTACAATGTCAACCCTGACGCCACAAAAAAACCGGCTTTTGACGCTCATGGAGGCCCTGTCGTCGCGCAGATCAGACGCCTGCCGTCAAGCCATTAGTTATCTGCGATTATGCTCCAGCCATCGTGTTGCATCCTTGGCTGCTGCGCTGCGCGGATAGGTTTTGACCACATAACGCAGCCTGGCCTCACCGGTCTCTATATCGTTCGATTCTATTGCGCTCTGCGCCAACTGGTATTCGGCCCGGGCCATGCCTTCATGCAACTCCTGGAGTCGAGGTGCAATCTCATGACGATAAGGTGACTCGGGGTAGGCACGAACAAAACGCGCCATATGGTTATGGGCCTGACGCCCCAGCTTCAAACGCTGTTGCGCATCCCCGGCGGACGATTCGAACCGTACAAAATCCGTTAGCGCGAGCAAGTAGGCTGAGTAATCAGGAAAGGGTGGATCGACATGCCGCGAGTCATAGTCGCTCAGCAGATGCTCTACGGCATCCAGGTCACCCTGCTGCAAGCACAAGAAAGCAGTCTCCTGCTCCAGAGCCGGCTCCTTGACCTCCACAACCTGACGAGCCAATGCCATGCTGCAGCGCCCCATACTCAGTTTCGCCCTGGCGTCGGCAATTGCATCCGCGCGCTGACTGTCTTTCTGGCCCATGCTCGAGCAACCTGCCAAGGTAGCCAGCAGAAACAGCACCATGAATTTACGACTCACTATATTTACCCCTCGGATTAACGCGAATTCTTGCTATTGCAACTGGGCACGCCAGCCAATCCAGCCTTGTGCGTCGGGCTTGCCAAGCATCCCCAACCCTCCAGCAAGCGCGTCTTCAGCGCTCGCACGGGCCTGAAGACGCGAATCTATCTGCATCGCCTGACCGGGGCGCCAGCGCGCATCGCCACGCAGCCCCAGCGGTCCCCCTTGATCTCCAAGATTGAACACCAGCCAGTCATTCTCGCCGGATAGCCCGGCAGTAAGATCCCCAAGCTCCATTGGCCTGGGCAGCCCGCCAGCGGCGTTCTGCCATACCAACTGGCCCTCGGCCTGGGCAACATTCTCAAAGTCCTTCAGCTCAAGCACTGCCACATCCAGCAACCAGGTACCCCTTAGAACGAAGGGGGCTTTATTGATCGCCGCCATGCTTGCAGCATCCAACCGACCATTGACCTGTTCTAGCCTGAGTGATCCGAAACCGAGTTTCATGGTCGCATCAACCTGTCCGTTCTGGGGCAACCAGACCAGGTCCAGAGCGATGCGTCCGGTGAGAAGGTGACTGGGTCTCCAGTCCCAGGAAAGCGCGCCCTGGCTCACGCCGCTCACTTCCATACTCTGTACGTGCCCAGACCAGAGCGTTCCTGACAGTCCATGCAGCGTCACCTCAGCAGGTAACTGACCGGCAATCCGGTTCCAGACGAAGGCCGCCGGCAGGTTCCAGATCAGGCTCAGCAGATAAATCACCGCCGCCGCGATCAGAGTATTCTTCAGGGTTAATCGCGTAAGCATCAGCGTGGCTCCACCATCAAGCGCGCCGACACCATTCCCGGACTGCTGCTTACATCCACTGCCAGCTGGCTGATCTGTAAACCGTGGCGATTTTCAAGATCGTTCAGCCAGCCAACGAGCGCATCAAACCCGACCTCGTCGAACGACAGTCGTGCACCGCCTCCTTCTGGCTGTACGCGCCCAAGGGCCTGCTTGATGCCTGCTGCATTGGCGGAAACCTCTATCAATGTGAGCACGGAGCCGCCCGACCCTGCTGAGGTAGACTGTCGTTGCTGCGCGCCGCGACGCCGAACCTGATCGGACACCTGCTGCATCCAGGCCAGATCGGCTGACAGCCTGCTGACATCCGAGCGTAATTCAGCGCGGCTGGCGGCTAGGGGCTCCCACACGCCAAGCCAGAGAAACACCACTCCGAGCGCTACCAGCCCGCCCAGTACTATGCGCTGCTCGCGCGGGACCAGCCCTGCCCACCACGCCTTCATGAGTCACTCCTTGCTACTTTGAGCCGCGCGGTGACGCCGTCTGCGCCGGAGTCGGCGCCTTGCAGGGTTTCCCGTAGTTGTGGCTTGGCAGCCAGGTTGGCGCGAATGGTTTCCAGCTCGGCAAACGAGGCCACATGCAGCTCTATTTCCATGTCCAGCGGAGTGGCTCTGAATTCACGAATTTCGGCTTTGCTGTCCTTGCTGCTTGCTGCCGCCAGCACTTCGTACAACAACCCACCCATGCCGCCATTGGCATTGCTTGTGCCACCTTCAAGCGCTTCGCGAAACTGGGTTACCGGGTCTATCCGGCGACTGGAGGGTAGCGCGATATCGAAAAGACTGTTGATCTCGGCCTGCAGGCGGTCACGTTCGCGGGCCAGGGTCCAGGACTCAAGGCCGAACTGCGTCGCCAGTACGGCAAGCAACACACCGGCGGCAATCATCGTGGTCCGCATCTTACGCCACGGGGGCGCGGCCATACTGGACGCATAGGGTCCGGTAAGCAGATTGAACACCGGCCGCGTGTCGGTGGCACGGCGCAGCGCTGGTGCCAGCAGCTCTGGTGTCAGATCCGGGCCGGAAATAATCTGCGTCTCGATATCCAGATCAAGCGTGGCTGCATCAACTCCGTACAACTCGACAATCCGGTCCTCCGGATCTCGGTCGGCCAGGCGGCGCTGCAGCCAGAAGGCAAGCAAGCCCTCCTCCATCATCACCGGCTCCTGATCGGCGGCCGTAACCATGACCAGCGGCATATCGGTCGGCCAAGGCGATCTTTGGACCCGCAGAACCCCCGCCGGAGGCAACTCGGCGTGCAGCTCCGAAAGGGGCATCAAGGCTTCAAGCCGCCAGCGCGCCTGCTCGAACAGGTCCTGCCAGAACGCCATATTGGATTGCTCCACCACGGCGGCTGCGACGCGATCATCCGGCCGCCGTGGTCCCGCAGCAAAATGCAGCTCCTCGAGCTCCTGGCTGAGGAAATCTTCGAGGGCATATGGCAGAGCCGCCCTGACTGCAGAAGCCTTACGTACCGGAAGCCTCACGCGGTAAAGCGTCACCGCAGAAGGCGGCACCAGAGCCCGCATGCGCTCCGCCGGATACTTGGCATGCAGCTCATCAAGGGTATTGAGCCCCGCATCCACCAGACTCCCGTCACGGTCGGTATGCCACCAATGCATGCGGACCGGGCCCGGACTATCAGGCTGCAGGTGTTCTGGTAACAAGACTATCAACATGATCTGATCCGTTTCTTCAGGGCTCGCAGGCCGTTTGTTCGCGCAGGATTACGGTGCCGCTGGCGGCGTCCAACGTTGTGCATTGATAAAACCGACGCTCTCCAAACTCGGCCGTCAGTTGCAGCCGCATAAACCACGGCGCTTCGGCCGAGGCCGCCCGCTCGGCAAACACCTCTTGCATCAGCTTGGCACTGCGCTCCAGATCTATCGGGCTCGCGGTACCGGGATAGGCGGTAACGTAAGGAGCCAGTGCCTGCCAGGCTTCATCCGTCATCCCCGACACGGCCGTTAATTCAGATGCCATCAGCATGCTGCGGTTACCCGATACACGCGCCGGCGTGGCCAGACGGTATACCGGATCATCCGTCTCTGGATTCATCCAGTCGCTCACGGCCAGCGCCAGCTCGGCACCCGATGGCATGGTTACGCTGCTTTCCTGGGATACCCGGTCAACCAACCGGGCGAAAAAGCCTTGCTCGGCTTCGTCAGCGCCAGCCAGCGCGTTTATGTTGTAACGGCACTGCATGTTGTCCAGGGTCGCCAGCAGGCGGATGCCGTCGACCTCAAAAGGCAGTGAGGGCGACAGGCACGTCTCCCAAAGCAGCTCGTCCGGCCCCTCGGTTTGTTCCAGTAACTGCAGCACCATCTTTTCTGCACCCATGGTGATATGGCGTGACAGATCGCGTTCGAAGACGGCGCTGGTGCGACGAATATCCGCCTGGCTGCGCACGGCCATTCCGACCGATGCGGTGACCGACAGCGCCACGACCAACAACGCCGTGATCAGCGCTACGCCCTTTTGATCCGCCCGGGATTTCACAGCCCCACCGCCAGCAGACGACGGATGACGCCAAGGCCAGGGAGGTCGATCACGACTTCAACGGCCATGGGTAACGCGCTGCTTTCCTCATCGGCGTCGGCAGGTGGCCACGACTCGAGCCGTTCAAGGCCCGAAGGCGTGCGCACCACAAACAGAAACCCGGTTTCAATTCCAAGTGTTTCGTCTTCGCCCACCAGATCGGCAAAGGGTCGGGCGCGCATGCTGTCAGGGTCCACGACGTCTACACCGTCCCACATGCGTCGCTCCAGACCGCGCTCGGTTATTTCCCAGGCGGTACGACGAAGCCGATGATCACCGCCCGCGCCAGCCCGAACCAATTCCAGCAAGGTTTCATCGCCGCCGGGGCGCAGACGAAGAGGCGGCAGCCGATCGCCAAACTCGTCCCGCGATTCGATGTCGACCAATTGGGCCAGATCACGCTCAAGTACACTCAATGTAACCTGTAGATCAGCAAGCTTTTGCGCCTGGATACGCGTGATGTGATCGGCATCAAGTACCGCACGTAGACCCTGATAGGCCACCAGACTCATGATCGCAAAGACCACCATCGCGATGAGCATTTCCAGCAGGGTAAAACCACCCTCTCTATGCCGGTTAGTCATGGCAACACAAACCCGCTGACAGCAGCGCGTTGATGCGTTTCGCCGCGCTCTGCCAACCACAAGCGAATATCGATACGCTGGACAGGAGGCAAGGGTATGGGTGAGTCGGGGGTGAACGCACCGATCTCTATCTTGTAGGCAAACCGATAGGGTCCCATTTCCACCTCACCCGAGCGTTTTCCGTCTGAGAGCGGACGCATGCCCGTTTCGTATTCCGCCAGTAAATTCTGTCCCGCCCAGTGCGCAAGTGTTCGTTCCTGCAAATAGACGGTATTGCGCGCGTGATCCGCACCGCCCTTTACCAAAGCGCCTAACGCCACACCCAGAATCGCCAGGGCCACCAGGACTTCAAGCAAGGTGAAGCCGCGATTACTCTTGCTCGATCGCATCCAGCACCTCGACACTGCCTTCCAGACCTATTCGGATATGCCGCTCCAGCTGGTTCCCGGGAATCCGTAACGTGATGATGGCGGGCGTCATTTCACCTGTAGCACCCAACCGAATATGGGGTTCCCAGCCGCTGGCCTGGCGCAGTCCACGGCGCTCACCTTCAATTTCCAGGTCAAGTTCGATCAACCCGTGCTCCATCTGCCGTGGACCCAGTTGCGGGTCCCGAACGGGCTGCCATTCCCGCGTGGCGTCCTCCAGAATAATCAGCTCAAGAAAGCTGTAGGCGTCATGCCGCAAGCCAAGCGCGCGGTCTGCCTCGCCGGTTATCAGCAGTTCATCCCGGGCCAGGCGCAACGCCCCGGCAAGGCGTTCGGTCTCAGTGCGCAACTTGCGCTCCGCACCGTCTCCAACCGAGAGGGTCGCCAGGCTGGCTACGACGCCAACCAGCACCAGCACAACCAGCAATTCCATCAGCGTAAAGCCGCACTGCCCTCGGCGCTCTGGTTGCTGGTGTGGGCGCATGATCAGCGACGCTCGTCCTGCTCGGGATCCCAGTTGCCGATGTCAGCGTTGGACTCTTCACCGCCGGGGCGGCCGTCGGCACCCAGACTAAACAGGTCGTACTCACGGTCGTTGCGGCCAGGGCGACGGTACTGGTACTCACGGCCCCATGGATCCTTCTGTAACCGGTCGATGTAGCCGCCTGTACGCCAGTTACGTGCGGTGGCGTCCCCGGAGGGCCGGGTTACCAATGCATTCAAGCCCTGCTCGGTGGTGGGATAGTTGAAGTTGTCGAGACGGTATAGATTCAGTGCACTTTCCAGCGCGCGGATATCATTTTCAGCCTTGGTAACACGCGCCTGGTCGGGACGATCCATCACGCGCGGTACGACAACCGCGGCCAGAATACCGAGAATTACCACCACCACCATGACCTCGATCAGGGTGAAACCGCGCTGCAGCGCTCTTGTGTTTTTCATAGTCTTGAGCATGTCAGTTAACCAGTTGATTGAGTTCGAAGATTGGCAGAAGGATGGCCAGCACAATTATCAGTACCACGCCGCCCATCGCCAGAATCAGCAGGGGTTCGAAAACGCCCATCACGATTGCTATACGCGCCTCCAATTCGCGTTCCTGTGTTTCGGCAGCCCGTTCCAGCATCTGGTCCAGCGTGCCGCTGCTTTCGCCACTCTTGATCAGGCTCAGCGTCATGGGTGGAAAGTATCCGCTGCGCTCAAGCGATGCGCCGACCCCGGCGCCCTCCCTCACCCGCTTTGCCGCATCACTGACGGCGTCGCGCATCGGTACATTGGAGATCACGCTGGCACTCATATTCAAGGCTTCGAGCAACGGCACGCCGCTGCCGGCCAGGATGTTCAGAGTCCGGGCGAAACGGGCTGTGTTCAAGCCACGGATCAGCCGCCCGAGCAAAGGCGTGCGGAGCAACCACGCATGCCAGCGATACAATGCCTTGGGCCGTTTGAGCACTTCCTTGGCGGCAAAATACGCCGCCACCATGCCACCCGCCATCAACAGGCCCCAATTGCGCAGGGCATCGCTCGTGGCAATCAGCGCGCGGGTCAGCCAAGGCAATTGTTGATTCATACCGGTGAATACCTGGACGACTTCAGGCACTACATAGGTCAGTAACGCAACGGTTACCAACAAGGCAACTACTGTGAGTACCCCAGGATAAAACATTGCCAGCTGTATCTTCTGGCGCATTGCATTCTGGGCTTCAACATTGTCTGCCAGGCGTTCGAGTACCAGATCAAGGCGGCCAGCCGATTCGCCGGCAGCAATGGTGGTTCGATAAATGGAGGGGAAAACCGACGGGAACTCACTCAAGGCGTGCGCCAATGGCAACCCTTCCATAACCCGGGTGCGCACCGCGGACAATGTCGACTTGACCTTGGGCGTCTCGCTTTGCCGGGCCACAGTGCCTAGTACTTCTTCAATCGGCATACCGGCGCGAGCCAGCGTAGCCATCTGACGCGTTGCAAGCGCCAGCTCCAGCGGTTTCACGCGCGGCTGGAATACCGGCATGCGCAGCGCGGCGTGACGTTCAGCGACCTGATGCACCGACATCGGCATAAGGCCCTGATCACGCAACCGGCCGCGCACCTGGCGACTTGAATCGCCCTCTTCCACCCCTTTACGGGTTTTGCCCGCCTGATCCAGCGCGACGTATTCGAATGCAGGCATGGTCAGTCCTCCCTGGTGACGCGGAGCACTTCTTCCAGCGTGGTATCACCCATGAGCACGCGGCGCAGGCCATCCTGGCGGATCCCCAGTTGCTCGATGCGTGCATGCTTGACCATCGCCTGTTCGCTGGCACCGTCATGGATCAGACCACGCAGCGTATCGTCGATCTCGATCAGTTCGTAGATACCGGTTCGTCCCTTGTAACCGCTTTGATTACAGGCACCGCACGCACCCGGGCGATATAGCGTGGGCGGGTTGGCCGGGTCAACGTTCATTAATTTGCATTCGCTTGCCGTAGCAATATGCGGTGTGCGGCAGGTTGGGCAAAGCGTGCGTACCAGGCGCTGGGCGAGTACGCCGTTGAGCGTTGATGACAGCAGAAAGGGTTCGATGCCCATGTCCCGCAGACGGGTGATCGCGCCCACCGCGGTATTGGTGTGCAGGGTGGAAAACACCAGGTGACCGGTCAGACTGGCCTGAATAGCGATCTGTACGGTTTCGATATCACGGATCTCACCGACCATCACCACATCAGGATCCTGACGCAGGATCGCGCGCAGACCGCGGGCGAAGGTCATGTCCACCTTGGTGTTGATCTGGGTCTGGCCAATGCCGTCCAGGTAGTATTCGATTGGATCTTCGACCGTCAGAATATTGCGGGTGCGGTCGTTAAGGCGCATTAACGCGGAATACAATGTAGTGGTCTTACCCGAGCCGGTCGGCCCTGTTACCAGCACAATGCCGTGGGGCTTGTTGACCACGCGCTCCATCGCCTCGTAATGCTGTTCACACATTCCCAGATGACGCAGTTCGAGACGTCCGGCCTGCTTGTCCAGCAGACGCAGCACCACCCGCTCGCCGTGCCCGGAAGGCAGAGTGGAAACCCGCACGTCCACCGCCCGGCCGACCAGTCGCAGGCCGATCCGTCCGTCCTGCGGCAGGCGTTTCTCGGCGATATCCAGCTTCGCCATGACCTTGATTCGCGACACGATAACCGGCGCCAGCGCCCGCGGGGGCTCTAACACCTCGCGGAGAACGCCGTCGACACGCAGGCGAATCGACAGGCGATTTTCAAAGGGTTCGATATGGATGTCCGACGCATTTTCCTTGACCGCCTCGGACAGCAAGGCATTGATCAGGCGAATAATCGGCGCTTCGTCCTGGGACTCGAGCAGATCCTCAGGCTCCGCCAACGACTGAGCGACGGACATCAGATCACCGTCATCCAGACCTTCGACCAGTTGCATGGCATCATTCGCTGAGCGCTCGTAGCGATCACGCAAGCGGGCGGCAAAGGCATCGTCGTCGAGCATCAAGGGGCGCAACGGGTGTCCCGAGCGGCGGCGCAGCTCCAGCAGTGCCTGCGGATCACAGTCCGAACGCACGAATACATCAAGCAGGCCATCCTGGAGGTGGCCGGTCAGCACCCCGAAACGTCGGGCAAAGCGATACCCGGTTTCGGCCTGTTGGCCCGAATCGACAAGGGTTTCGCTGATTTCGCTTTCGCTCATGTCAGCCGCCTCAGTTCGCTGTCGGAGGAGCAGGAATGGCAGTCTTCACCGGCACGCCGCCTTGCACTGCATTCTCGAAAGGTGGTGGCAGACTCAGCAGGTAATTCCAGTCTGGCAACACCGGCATGCTGTCGCTTGGCAGGATCCGATCGCGGCGATCCTGTTCCTTCAGTTGCTGGTCACGAATATAGGTATATTTCGAGTGCGTCACGCTTTCGGCCACCGCCGTATCGCGGATGATTACGGGGCGCAGGAAGACCATCAGATTACGCTTTTCCAGACGTCCTGTGTCATACCGGAATAACCGACCCAGACCCGGAATATCGCCCAACCCCGGAACCTTGTCGCGGGTCTCAACCATCTGGTCGTCAATCAACCCGCCGAGAACAATGAGCTCGTTATCGTCGACCATTACGGTGGTTGTCAGGCTGCGCTTGTTGGTAATGATGTCGGCTGCGCCGCTTGCGCCCTGCGCAATCTGCGACACCTCCTGAGCAATTTCCAGACGGACCGCATTGCCCTCGTTGATCTGTGGCCTGATCTTCAGCTTGATACCCACATCCTGCCGCTCGATGGTATCGAACGCCTGACCTGAATCTTCTACCGAACGCCCGACGATAAAGGGCACGTTCTGACCGACGACGATCTCTGCTTCCTCGTTATCCAGAGTCAACAGACTGGGTGTGGACAGAATATTGCTCGAACTGTCGCCCTGCAACGCATTAACCAACATGGCAATTTGAGTGCTGCCGATATTGCCCGCAGCACCGAAGGTTGCCCCATCCGCCAGCGAAGGCGGCGTGGTGACATCACCCTCGAGAAAATTGTTCACCCCTGCCGCAAGGTTGACGATGCCGCGGCCGCCGCGATTGAAATTGATGATACCGACGCCGCCGCTGTCATTGCCAATCCCCCACTGCACGCCCAGCTCCTTGGCGCGATCGTAGGAGACTTCGGCAATCACCGCTTCAACAAGAACCTGGGCACGGCGGATGTCCAGCTGGGTAATGATCCCCGACAAATCACGGGTCAGCTCCGCGGGACCGAATATCACCACCGAGTTGGTGCTTTCGTGTGCCTGAATACGGACTTTGGATTCATCCATGCTGCTCATGCCACCGGTAGCGCCATCTTCACTGGTTTGCACGTTATTCCGGTCACGCCCTTCAGCAATGCCCCGCAGCAGCTCAGCCACATCTTCGGCCTTGGCGTAGCGCAAATAATGCACCTGACTATTGCCGCTGTCGCCCGGCACATCCATCTGATAGACCATTTTGCGCAGCGAGGCTCGACGCGCCGCTTCCCCCCGCAAAATAATGGTATTGGTACGTTCGTCGGCAATGATTCGAGTGCGTTTGTTGAACTCGTCGCCGCTGTTGTCGCCCTCAAGACCCTGCACCATCCGCATGATGTCGGCTGCCGTTGCATGCTCCAGAGCAATGATTTCAAAATCATCCATCGACTCACGATCAATCCGATGGATCAGCCCTTCGATGCGTCGTACGTTGGCGGCGGTGTCGGCAATGACCAATGTATTGGATTCTGCCGCTGCGGCGAGATGGCCCCCTTTGGGAACCAGAGGACGCAGGATCCGGACCAGCTGCCCGGCATTGATGTGCTTGACGCTGATGACGTGGGTAATGACTTCGTCGCCGCGGCTATTCTCGTTCAGCCCTGCAACCTCGTTTTCCTTGGCCTGCACCTCGGGCACAATGCGCACTACTCCTTCCGACCCCTCTACCGCAGCGAAGCCGTAAGATTTGAGTACGCCGAGGAACAAATCATACAGTTCACCCCGGCGAACCGGCTTGCCCGACACCACATTTACCTGGCCACGCACGCGTGGATCGACAATGAAATTGATACCGGTTTCCAGGCTCACTATCTCTATCAAGCCATTGATATCCGCGTCCCGCAGATTCAATACCAGCTCTTCATCGGGATTTCCCACCGGACTATCCGGTGACTGTGCCGCAATGGAAGAAGCCAGCAAACTCAGACTCAATGCCACGGGAAGGGTATAACGGTTAAATGAGAACAACGTCGGCATCGTGTCTTAATCCATCGTTATAGTAATTTCGGTCGGCTGGCCATCACGCTCCAATGAAACCGATACGGAGCTAGAGCCGCCAAGCTCTTTGAGTATGTCGCGATAATCCTGTATTTCCGAAACCGAGGTGCCTTCCACTGCGAGGATTACGTCACCAGGCTGCAGCCCTGCCGCCTCGAATTCAGCAGCCTGACGCCCCGGATTGACCTCCAGACCATACATTTCACCATCCTGCATGACCGGACTTGCGCTGATCACTTCCAGAAACCGTTGGGGATCGTTCGCCCAGGCCTCTCGATCAATGGTGGCCACCCCCCCATCGGGTGTCAGGGTCGCATTAGTCGCATCAGGGCTCGCCCGTGGCGGCGCTTTCTTTCCGCCAGCGGTGGTCGATTCGCGTTTCAGCCGAAGTGTTTCAAGTTTGCCATCGCGGGCAAGAATGACTCTGTCTGACAAAATCTGGTCAAGCCGCACGTTGCCAGGCAAGGAGGCACCGACTCGGTAAAGTTTTTCAGGCTGACCCTGCGGAGAGAGGATTGCCGAGCTACGCGCTGGATCGCGATCTGACAGTACGCCCTTGAGCACCCAGCTCAAGGTGGTATCAGGTGCGTTAACCACCGCGGCGCTACCATTTTTGGACGCGCCGAATATCGAGAGCGCCGCCAGCTCGCGGAAGCCACCCGAAGATCCGTTCGAAGAGATGGCCGGCATTGACTGGGTCGAGGCAGCTTCGGCGACCGGCAGAATGCTCGACGGCTCGATCAGGGCCCAACTGAGGCGACCCAGCACTACTGCTGTTATCGCGACCAAAATGAAGGTGGCGATTCTCAGAGCAGGGTCTAAAGTTAAACGGGCGACCAAGGGCATGCTCTCTCCGAAGGCAAGGAAGGCTCCGATCCGGAAGCCATGATCAGATGCTTACACATTACTGACTTTTCTTTGCAAAAATATTGTTATAAGCCAGCGCCGGCTCGTAATGCTCTGGATTGTCACGAATTTGTTATACCCCAGCAACCCCCCCTGAATGGGTGAAAACGCCGTTCAAAGTCCACAAGCCCAGCGGCTTGCCGGTTCGATATAGCCTCAATCACCCATCGGGGTGTTAGACCCCGTATACGAAACTGTGAGCAGCTTCACTTCCAGCTTGATCGCGTGCAAATAACTGTAATCAACATAGCGGCCTTTCCCGGATTCTAACGCCAGCAGGATAGGCTAAAACGCGCCAGCAGCCTGTGGTCAGCACAACTGCTTAGCCTGTGCTGGCGCCTGAAACCTACAGGGCAATTATGACAGTAAAGTTTCACCGTTAGTGCGACCGTCCCAAGATAGGCACTATTACTCAGACACTCTCTGCAAGATCGGCTCTTTTTGAGCTGGCTCAATAGCATTGCCTTCCTACAATCCAGCGTCTTTACTCCATAC
Organism: Pseudomonas saliphila; assembly: GCF_008638345.1. Classification (GTDB taxonomy): domain Bacteria; phylum Pseudomonadota; class Gammaproteobacteria; order Pseudomonadales; family Pseudomonadaceae; genus Halopseudomonas; species Halopseudomonas saliphila. The sequence goes on from NZ_VTVA01000015.1 coordinate 14,010, forward strand.
AGCCGAGCCACCCTGCCTGCGGGCCCGTAATAACAACAACGGCTCTGCGTTTGGAGAAAAACAATGAATACGATGAACTCGTTGAAAAAAGGAGTAGTCGCCGGTTTTTCCTTTAGCATCATTCTGATTTCGGGCTGTCTCGACGGCAGCAGCAGTAGCAACGACGTGCAGGCGCCTGCGCCCGCTCCAGAACCCGAACGCGAGCAACAGGTCCGTATTGACGAAGGCTTCTTCGTTGTGGATGAAGCCTCCCTACCCTTCGAAGCCCTGCCCTCCTTTTCAAACACAGACCGCTGGTGGGGCGTCCATCAGGGCGCTGGCTACCGAGTCGAGGTGCCTGATAACTGGAACGGCATGCTGGTGATGTGGACGCACGGATTTCGCGGCGAAGGCCCGGAGCTGACCGTAGACAGTCCGCCGATTCGCACCTATCTGCTGGAAGAAGGCTACGCCTGGGCCGCCTCCAGCTACAGCGCCAACTATTACGATGTGCGTGCCGGAGTCGAAGACACCAATGCGCTGGCACTGGCGTTCAACAGCATCGCAGAGCAGAACGGGCGCGCCTTGCCGGCGCCGAGCAAGTATTACATCACCGGAGTATCCATGGGCGGCCATGTTGCCGGCGCCGCCGTCGAGCGCGAGACGCTGGCGACGGCGAACAACGTGGTGGAATACGCCGGGGCCGCTCCGATGTGTGGCGTGATGGGCGACACCGCCCTGTTCGACTACTTCACGGCCTATGGGCTGGCGCTGTTCGAGGTGGCGGGCGTCGGCGCTACGCAGTTCCCGGTTTCGCCGGAAGAAGCGGAAGAGAAGCTGGCGATTGCAAAGCAGGAACTCTGGTTCGATTACGACACCAACCCCACCCCATTAGGTCTGACCAGCCAGGGCGAGGTGTTCTTCCAGGTATTGAAGAACCTGTCCGGGGGTGAACGTCCGATCTATCCACTGTCCTTCGGTGGTTTTCAGGACCTGTTGCAGGGCTTTCTCGGCACAGACGGCACCATCACCGGTATCACCGCAGAACGCGCCGTCGACACCACCGATATCACCTACCGCTTCGAGAGCGACCCGGGAGAGCCGCTAACCCCGGCCGAGCAAAACTTCAATGCAACCATCGCGCAGGCTGAAGCGGTGCCCGGTGCCAACGCGCAACGGGACGACGGACTTCGCTGGATTCCTGCAATCAATGGTGAGTTCGATGTCCCGGTCGTGACCATACACACGCTGGGCGATCTGTTCGTACCGATTAGCATGCAGCAGATTTACCGTCAACGTGCCGAGGCTGCGGGAAGTGGTGATCTGCTGGTACAGCGCGCGGTCAGAGCACCGGGACACTGTGATTTTTCGATAGAGGAGTTCACTGAAACCTTCGATGCGATGATCCAGTGGGAACAACGAGGCATCGTCCCAGCAGGTGACGACCTGCTGGATCCAGTCGCACTAGCCGATCCACAGTTCGGTTGTGAGTTCACGCGCGACGGCTTCCCTGAGGAGCTCACACGCGAGCCCATACGCCAGTTGATAGGAGACTGCGACTGAATGAAGTAGCCAGACCGATAGCGGGCAGACTGTTTAACTACATACCAGTTATCTAACCCTGCCCGCTACCGACTGCCAGCTCGACCACCTTCTTCTTCACATTGGAAGGCCGCAGCGCCTGGACGTTGTCCTTGAGTAACTGGACCTCGGCCATCGGCAGATCCTTTTCCACCTGCTGCTGAACATCGGCCACTGCCGCCTTCGCCTTGCCCAGCATCAATCCGGCCATTTTCATCGCCGCCAGCGCACGCTCGGGCCCCAATACCAGCAGAGCCACCACCGCCACCACTAGCCATTCCATTATTCCGCTATCGAACATGGTTACGCACCTCGCTCAGACAGCGGAACGCTCAGCGCGAACTGTCGAGTGCTGAGTGTCCTGCGGTACAACCGTAGCGGCAAGTGATTCGCGGGGATCGTCGTCCTCTTTGACGGCCTTGCGAAAACCGCTTAGCGCACCACCCAGATCCCCGCCTATGCTGCGCAGGCGTTTAGTGCCAAACAGCAGCATTACGATGACCAGAACAATCAATAATGACCCAATACTGATTCCGCCGATTCCCATGACATTCTCCAGACAATAATTATCTTGGCTTTATACGCTGCAACGACTCAAAGCGATTTGATCCACGTCAGATCCGGCGGCCGACACGACCGCCGGGTGCCGACTGGTCTCAGGTGCCTACTATCCCGCCGTCATCTTTCCATATCACCACGGTTGCCGAACGCGGCGGAATCGCTGGCGCGTTGCCGTCTGGCCATGAGCTTCCGTAGGCTCCAGCGGCAAAATCCTCCGCGCTCGTGTTGTTGGCTCCCGGGTGTTGCACGTTGATAAATAACGTTCGTTGGTCCGGCGTCATGATGATGCCGGTGATTTCCTGACCCAGAGGCCCAACCAGGAAGCGTTTCAGTTCACCCGTATTCGGATCGGCGACCAGCATGGCGCAGTTGCCGAACGGGTCGGTGTCACCCGAGTCCATCTGGATCCACACGCGGCTGTCCGGGTCGATCCACATGCCATCCGGCGAGCTGAGGATGTTATCCGCGGTCAGCTTTTCACCGTTCGGGTCGTATCCAATGTTCATCGGCTTACCGCTTTCACCGCTGTCGCCAGCGAACATGAAAATATCCCACTGGAATGACGTTGCTGCATGGTCACCGTCGGCCTCCGTCCAGCGAATGATATGCCCATGCGTATTCGGCGCTCGCGGGTTGGCCTCGTCGGTGTCACCTTCTTCCCGCTTGCTGTTGTTGGTCAGCGTGAAATAGACATCACCGTTAGCCGGGTCGATGGCGCCCCACTCCGGGCGATCCATCGGCGTCGCGCCCATCAGATCTGCAGCCAGACGTGTATTAACCAGTACGTCGGCCTGGCTGGTGAATTCGGTCGATTCATCCAGCCCGTTCTCACCGTACACCAGTGGCAACCATTCACCGCTGCCGTCGTCGTTGAAGCGCGCCACATACAGGGTGCCATTATCGAGCAACTCGCCCGCTGCGCTGGCCTGATAATAAGGATCGCGACTGACAAACTTGTAGATATACTCGAAACGCGAATCATCGCCCGAGTAGCACACCACTGGCTTGCCTTCGACAACCGGCGCAAATACTACAGCTTCGTGCGCGAAACGACCCATGGCAGTACGCTTGACCGGCGTGCTCTGAGGGTCGAACGGATCGATTTCGACCATCCAGCCAAAGGTATTGGGCTCGTTGCGATAGTCATCCAGGACGGTCGCGCCGCTGTCAGTGGCATTGAAGCGCACGTACTCGTCCGCGCCAGATTCTGCACGATGCCACTCGTACTTACCCTTGGCTCTAGTGGGGTTCCCGTCCTTATCTGTGCCCGGTTTCGGCACACCATATCGCTCATGTTCGCGCGGGTAAGTCCCTTCATTGACAAAATAGCCAGCCCAGTTCTCTTCGGCGGCCATGTAGGTATTCCAGGGCGTTACGCCGCTACCGCAGTTATTGATGGTGCCACGCGTTTCGGTGCCATCTATGCTGTACTTCGTTTTGACCAGATCACTTCCTGCGACCGGACCCGAGAGCAGCATGGGCGTCAAGGCCGTGATACGGCGGTTGTAGCCATCAGGCTGCACCTGCCACTCGCCATTCAGGTCCCGGACAACGCGTACTACTGTCACGCCGTGCGCATTCATCTCTTTCAATACTTCATCATCAACGCGGGTCAGTTCCGAGCTGAGCAATACAGCGCCTGAACTTAGCTCCTGCCCGGCATAGGCGGCGTGCATCAGGCGTGGCTCCACATACTCATGGTTGAGTACGAGCAGTCCATCCTCGGAACTCCCGTCGATGGGGAAGAAGTGCATACCGTCATGGTGCGACCCCACCTGCTCGGCCTGCTCGGCCCCGCTACTAGCAATGTTGAAGCTCGTATTGCCGTCTACCAGGGAGGTGCCCCAGGGGATCAGGACTTGATGGCTGTAACCCTCAGGTACCGTGATCTTGTCTTCGGAACTGACCGGCACGGCGGAAAAGCCCAGCAGCGCGGCCGGTGGCTCTTCACCGGGTGCCAGTTCCGGTTCGTCGTCATCGTCGTCAGAACCGCTGATACAACCAGCAAGACCCAGACTCATGAAACCAATGGCAGCGGCCCCGGCGCTACCCTTGAGAATCAGGCGACGACCGAGACGGGCTTCCAGAATGCTTGAAAAAAGTGGGTTCATCTGGCGGGTGCTGAGCGGCTCGTCGGCATCGCCGTTGTCTACCGTGATCACATGACGTTGCATATCCGTGGACATCCGGTGTTCCTCATCAGGTTTGTTTGAATACCGGCACATGATGAGAAGCCAGGGTGACAGAGCGCAGACATGCAGATGAAGTGTCAGTGACAAAAAAATGGCTATGTGCGATCACTCGTCGACTTTGTGACGGGAACTACTCTCTTCCACAACGGTTTGGAACCATGCGTGCGCTCTGTGTTCAAAGCGCATGAGACGAGTCGGCACCTGGATCACCGCTGAAGTCCGACTTACATCTCATTTCACCAGACACCCCAAGGATGGATGCCGCGTCACTCGCTTCCCTGCTCACGCCAGGTTACGAGACGCGACGCGATTCATTCTGTCCGCTTGCAAAGCACCTCACCCGCTTCAGGGTTTGCCCCTGCGCTTGCCCAGCAGCCGGATAACGAATAATCGCCCCCATACAATCATTGGCCGTAGTCCTGGCGATCAGAGGGCCTTGCAGACGCGAGAGTACACTGCAATGCAGCCAGCGCATGACCGCACCATCACGTACCGACCTGAGATAGACGGGTTAAGAGCCCTGGCAGTGATTCCTGTCATCTTCTTTCACGCCGGTTTCGAAGCCATGGCCGGTGGTTTCGTCGGCGTCGACATCTTTTTCGTGATCAGCGGGTATCTCATCACCTCGATCCTCTATAGCGAAATCCAGAACGGCAGCTTCAGCCTCGTCCGTTTTTATGAACGACGTGTCAGGCGCCTTTATCCTGCCCTGACGCTGGTCACCATCTTCTGTATACCCTTCGCCTGGTGGTGGATGCTGCCCTCGGAATTTCGCGAGTTCCTCTATAGCATTGCGGCCATCCAGCTTTTCGCTTCCAATATCTTTTTCTGGTGGGATACCGACTATTTCAGTACCGGCGCCGAGCTGACCCCGTTGTTGCACACCTGGTCGCTGGCAGTCGAAGAGCAGTTCTACCTGTTCTTCCCTCTGGGCCTTCTGTTACTGAGACGGCTTGATAAGCGCCTACTGATCGCCGGCATCGTACTGGCAATCATTGCGGGGCTGCTACTGGCCACGCGCCTGACCGTCACGCATCCTTCTGCCAGCTTCTATCTTCTACCGTCCCGCGCGTGGGAGCTGCTCATGGGAGCGCTAATGGCATTGACCGCACAGCACTGGTCGAAAAGTCCCCAGTGGCTCTGCGAGATCCTTGCGCTGGCGGGCGTCGCACTGATCGCGCTTGCCGTCCTGACGTTCGATGCGCAAACCCCTTTTCCAGGCGTATACGCCCTGGCCCCGGTCATGGGGACGGCGCTGATCATCGGATTCGCCGATTACCGCACGATTGTGGGGAAGGTGTTGGCGCTACGGCCTGTGGTGCTGATCGGCCTGATGAGCTATAGCGCCTATTTGTGGCATCAACCGCTCTTTGCCTTCGCGCGTATTCGCACGCTTAACAATCTGGACGTCGTTGATTTCAGCCTGTTAATTGCAGCCACCTTTGTGCTGGCGTTTCTCTCCTGGCGCTATGTGGAAAATCCATTTCGCGAGCGCCGCAAATTTCCACGCAAAACGATCTTCGCCGGGGCATTGGCCTTTTCAACCACGCTATTCATCACGACTGTTTTCGCCTCCTTCTACCCCGCCCCCATTCAAATGTACGAGCGCAAACTCACCGGTGATCAGCTCATAGCGTTGGAGCTCGTTGAACGCCCCGAACCCAAGCAAGCGCCGCGAGTGGATGAGGCCTGTAATTTTTCGCGGGAGGTTATTACCTCCTCGATGACGGAGCGGCTATTGAAATGTCAGCAGATGCACGGCCCGGGTCTCGCCGTCCTCGGAGACTCACATGGCATGAATGTATTCAATGCGCTGTCGGTAAACATGGATGATCCGTTTATCGTCGGATTTCTGCAGAACGGCTGCATCCCTTATCCAGATCAGGACAGGTGTCAGTACGAAGGATTTCGCGAACTGGTAGAGCAACACCCGGCGTTATTTCATACGGTGGTGTTCAACCAAGCGGGCTTCTATCTGCTGCAAACCCCTCAAGGCCGCACCGCCTCGCGCGCCATTCTGAGTGAACAGACCCACTCAGGGTTTGTGCCGAATGATCACTATATAGACAGAACCCTGGAATACCTGCAGCAGCTCGACCAACATTCCCCGGTTGTCTGGCTTGGCCCCTGGACCGAGCCACATGTTCTGCCACGGGAATATGTAATTAGTGGCTGTGAATCTCCACCGGCAATACGACAGCATCTGCGCGACAGTTTCCAGCAGCTTGATCAACGCATCGCCAGCACTGTTCAGGGGAATGAGGGCATTGACTATCGCTCCTCCATCGAAACGCTCAACCTGAGCGGAGGCAATCAGCTGATGGACTGTCAGAACCTGTATTTCCGCGATGGTGATCACTGGACGGTCGCCGGGGAGCTGCGATTCGGCAAGGTTCTCAAAGCCCAGCTTGAAGGGTTAATGGATCAGCCGTCAACGCCCCTGGCACGTGCCGATGCGTCGCAGGAATAGAGCTGATTTGCTGCGCAACAGATGAAAGACGCAGCACTGCATCAGAAAAGAGACAGAGACTCCTGCAATGCTTCATCCTCCGGCGGGAGCGGTGCAATCATCTCCGGCCCATCGTTCCTGACGCTGCCCACCGCTGTGGTTACTGGATACCATTCAAAGGCCTCGGTGGGCAGGGAATGGTAGCGCGCAAGGTCTACTGCATAATGGGCCGAGAGGGCTGGATCCAGCCATTCGCGCGCAACGTCGACCGGCAGCACCACCGGGCGACGGTCATGGATATCGACCATGCCCGCATCGGAATCGTCAGTGATGATGGCGAAGCCCCCTGCACTCTCCCCGTGCGGGAAGGCGGCGATCGATGCGAAAAACATCGGTTCGTCCGTTTTCAGTCTCAGGTAATACGGTTGTTTGCGCTTGGCGTTATCAGCATCGGCGAGCCATTCGAACCACCCATCAGCGGGGACGAGACTCCGCCCGCCACCCCAAATCGCTTTCCAGAACCGGCTGGTTGCCGCAGTTTCAAGCCGGGCGTTGATCGCCGGAGCGCGCTTGCCTTTAGCCCATGCAGGTGCGTAGCCCCACTTGACCTCAGTGCTGCGCAGCTCAAGACCGTCCTGATAAATCAAATGAACGAGGGTCCCGGGCGGAACGTTATAGCGCCCGATTGGCCGCTCACCGGGCATCGGCTCCTGGCTCTGCTCCCTGGCCAGATAGCGAAGGTAGAGTTGCAGCGCGCGGTGCTGCGCAATGCGTCCACACATGTGATTTCTCCGGCGTGATGCGCTCACTGAAGCATAGTTGAAGCAACGCCGCATCTTGCGCTCGACCGGCGTTCTTGGTCCTATTACGTCGAGGGATAGATTGATGGTGCTTGGAGCGGACCAACGGAGAGATGCATGACCAAGGTGACCGGGAGCTCATGTTGCTGCACTGCAGCAGCCGCTGACAAAACCCAATGTTCAGATAGCACCCAAGCGACGGGACGGTGGGCCAGTCGCTATGCTGTGCCAAAGATGGATTGTCCCTCGGAGGAAAGATTGATCCGGTTGGCCCTTGGCGGCATCGAGCAGATCCGAACCTTGTCCTTCGATCTCTCCAAGCGCCAGCTAACGGTTGTACACGACGGCAATGCCGAACCCATCACGGCAAAACTGGTGTCTTTGGGACTGGGTGCGTCGCTTAGCAACACACAGGCCGCCGACCCAGGGATGCTCCAGCTTGCTACCAACGCAGCCGCTGAGGCGCAGGAATCCAGCACGCTGCGGTGGCTGCTCGCAATAAACGCATTCATGTTCGTTGTGGAAATAACCGCTGGCTTGATCGCCCAATCAGCAGGTCTGATAGCCGATTCACTGGACATGTTTGCCGACGCCGCCGTCTATGGCCTTGCGCTGTATGCAGTAGGGCATGGTGTGAAGTCGCAGCTGCGAGCAGCGCACATCGCGGGCGTACTTCAACTGATTCTGGCGGTGGGCGTCATCGCCGAAGTCGGTCGGCGCTTCATTTTCGGTAGCGAGCCTGAGTCACTGACTATGATGACCATCGCTTTCATTGCGCTCATTGCCAATATCGGTTGCTTGCTGTTGATATCCAGGCACCGCGAAGGCGGCGCGCATATGAAAGCCAGCTGGATATTTTCGGCAAACGATGTCGTGATCAATCTCGGCGTCATCCTGGCGGGCGGCCTGGTCGCCTGGACCGGGTCCAGTTATCCGGATCTGGTGATCGGAGCAATAGTGGGCCTCATCGTCCTCAACGGTGCTCGCCGCATTCTGGCGTTAAAGGGTTAGAGGAGCGTGGTCTGCCGAACCTGACGGGGGTGGAGCGAGGTCGCGCCATCGAAGATATCAATTCCCATTTGCTAACAATTCTCAACCGTATTAAATTGGCCTCTCTTTTATTGTGCAGGAGCCTAGGTCAGCATGTTGAGCCGTCTCTATACCGGCCCGCTGGAGAGAATTGCCCCTATCAAGGTATCAGTACCCACTGACGGCGAAGCTCTGTGTGCAAGCGATCTGTTGAACGCGCAGAAGCTGACCGCATTACTGCGGCGATTCGGCTGCAGTTATCCCGAGGGTGATCGTCGCGCAATCGCCTCATTATGGTCAAAATGGCACTTCAGCAACGTTCTTGCACATGGGCTTGCAGCGAATCTCTTGCTGGAACGAGAGCTGCCCCTGGCGCTCGAGGAAACGCACATTGACCTCTCCGGTGAGGGTTATACCATCGGTTTACGCTTGGTAAATGAGGGCATTGCTCTGGGTGAGAGGAGTGCCCAGCACCGCTTCGAGCGCATCATCGATCATCACCTCGAGCCGCTTATCAGGGCGTTGAGCGACTGGTCAGGCGCGGCTCCGCGGGTGTTCTGGAGCAATGCGGGCAATTATTTCGAATATTTCGCCCAGGCGTTGCAGACCCATCCGCTGGCATTGGCGCACACCAACGCACCGGCGCTGGAGCTACTGGAGACGCGGGTCCTTGCCAACGGCAAGCGCAATCCTCTGTATAGGCCGATCCGCTACCAGACGACGGCCAATGGCCCGCAACGAGTTCGCCAGCTGTGCTGTCTGCGCTATCTGCTACCGGCTGTCGAGTACTGCGAAAACTGCCCGTTGACGTGTCCAAAGCGCGACAAAACATCCGTCGAACAGTAAGCCGCACAGCCTGATCCGTAGAAAGTAAAAAGGACCATACGCACTGCGTATGGTCCCTTTCAGGGTCCGGCTGCAACCGTTCTGGAATCAGTAGTTCCAACCCAGCGTAAGCATCGCGTGACGAGGCGCACCGTAGAAGACCTGGTCCCAATAGAGACTGTTCAGGTACTTCTCGTCGGTGATGTTGTTAACGTTTAGCGAGGCGCTCAGATTGTCACTTATGTCATAACTGGCCATCAGATCGACCAGCGCATAATCATCCTGGCGAGTCGTAACGCCCGCGCCCTGATCGCGGTAGATTGCCTCCTGCCAGCTGACCCGTGCGCCGACTTTCATGGCGTCGTGGAATGGCAAGCGGTAGGTGCTCATCGCCCGAACCATGTGGCGCGGGATAAAGGTACGAGCCCGTTCTCCCTCAGGGTCTTCGATATCGACGTAGGTGTAACCCAGGCTGGCTTGCAGGTTCGGCAGTAATTCGCCGGCCAGAGTCGCCTCGACCCCTTCGCTGGTAAGCCCCTTGGCACCCACATAAGCAATATCCACGCTCCCGGGGATGGTGCCACGTGCCTCGGCCACATTGTCCTGCTCGATGCGAAACACCGCCAGGCTTGCGTCAGCGCGCCCGGCGAATAACTCCGCCTTGATGCCTAGCTCATACTGCACGCCATCAATGGGCTCCAATCGGTCGCGGTTGATGTCCACTTCGGTCTGTGGCTGAAAGATTTCGGCGTAGCTGGCATACAGCGACGCCTGGTCATTCAGATCGAAAACGAGGCCGGCATAAGGCGTGAACACATCGGTGTAGGACGTGTCTTTCGATGTCCCATAGGTAACGCCATCGCCTTCGAAACGGCTGAGACGCCCGCCAACAATGCCGGTGAGCCGATCGGTCAAGGACATCCGAGCCGCGCTGTAAAGGCCAGTCTGCCTGTCAGTCCAGTCGCTGCCGTCCCGTCCAGCGGTAAAGTCAGCCAGCGGATATTGTTGGTTCCAGTTTTCCAGCGGTGGCAGCGGTGTCCCGATGCCCTGGCCATAATCCGAGCTATCTTCCAGGATGGAGCGAGACCATTGCAGGCCAGCCACCAGTTCGTGCTCCCGGCCAGCGAAGGCGAACGGCCCCTTGACGTGCAGATCGGCGATCAACTGTTCGACGTCAATTTCATACAGGCTCGGGTAGGCCATCAAACCCAACCCTGTCTCGCGATCAGGCGTGCCGTATTGATAGAACAGCGCCGAATCGGAGGTAACATCGACATAATTCAGTGCTGCCTTGCCTTCCCATCCGTTGGCAAACAGATGAGACAGCTCGACGAAGGTGCGACTCTCGGTGTTATCCCAGTACGCCCAGTCAGCAGAGGTGCTGGTCGAAACGTCATAGTCCGTTGCGCTACCGTCGGTGTAGTACATCGGCAAGGCGCCCCAGAGAGGGCGATCGGTGTTGACCTGTTGCCAGCTGTGACCCGCGGTGAGCATGGTTCGATCAGTCATGTCGAGCTCAACCACGCCGTAAACCGTGTGACTCTCGCGCTGCAGTCCATCCAGGTAGGAGTCGGCATCTTTTGCCGCGGCAACCAGGCGACCCCGGACCCTGTCCGAGGAGCCGATCGGACCTGACACATCAGCCTCCAACCGGCGTTGATCCCAGGAACCCAGGGTGCCCGAGAGTGACGCCTGAAACTCCCTGGTGGGCCGCTTGCGAATGAAATTGACGGTTGCCGAGGGGTTGCCCGTACCTGAAAGCAAACCATTGGCCCCTCGCAATACCTCGATGCGATCGTAAATGACCGTGTCGATGTCGCCCTGCAGGTTCTTGTACATCATCGGCGCGCCCAGTCCATCGAACTGGAAGTTGGTGATATCAAAACCACGCGCGGTGAAATAGGTACGCTCGGTCTCGACCCGCTCCACGCTGATACCGGGCGTGCTATCCAGCGCATCGAGTGCGCTCGTGAGATTGAAATCTTCGAGCTGGGCACGGGTGACGACTGATATGGACTGCGGTGTTTCTCGGGGCGTGAGGCTGAAACGCATCGCCGTGCTGGCGCGCTCCGTCTGATAACTGTCAGCAGTCTTCGAATCACTCGCCGAAGCGTCGCCTTCGACAATAATGTCTCCCAGATCGACCGCAGCGCTCTCATCGGAGCTCGACTGAGCAAGTGCAGCCGGTGCCAGCAGACACAGGCTGCCCACAGTCGTCAATCGACAGGCGTAGCGGATGGCGGAAGTTAACAGGCTTAAATCCGGAACAAAACAGGACTGATATTTCACGGTCTCTCCAGAATACCGAAGCAACGAATGTCCGGAGCAACCGCGCCCGAACCCTGGATGCGGATGGTATTACTTCTCGTTTAGATTATCAATTCTGAATTGCGGCTGCGCTCAGCTCACCTGTGCTTTAGCTACCGCATCCCTGCTCGCCAGTGTCCGCTGCTCCCCTGTCAGCTCGGTCAGGCGCCCCTGGCGCATTTCCAACAAGCGATCAGCGTGCGGGAAGTAGGAATCGTCGTGACTGATGGCAAATACGGTCTTGCCCATGTCTCTGAGGTGCGGCAACAACACGCGATAGAACTCCCTTCGAAACTGTGGGTCCTGATCTGCAGCCCATTCGTCCAGCAGCAGAATATCGCGCTGCTCAACCAGAGCGACCAATAGCGCTAAACGTTTGCGCTGACCTTGAGACAGACGGATGTCACTGATGCGGCCATTTGCAATCTGCAGCTTGTCGTCCAGCCCGAGGCGCGATGTCCATGTTTCCAGCAGTTGGGAGTCCGCTTCGCTGCCGCCTGCACCGATCAACAGGTCAAACAGGTGGAAATCGGTAAAAACGCTGGAAAACCGCGCCTGCAGGCCCGGCAAGTCCTGCTCATCAAGTGTCTTGCCATCAACCAGAATCTGCCCACTCATAGGGCGGTAGAGTCCGGATATCAGCCGAGCCAAGGTGGATTTGCCGCTGCCATTGGCGCCGATGAGAAATACCTGTTCGCCGCGCTGAAGCTTGAGATCGAACGGCCCGACGACGAAGCCCGGTGCATCACCCTGGGCGGTGTGCTGGTAGCTGACACCTCGCCATTCAATGCACTGCCAGTCGGTCAGCTTATCTACCACCTCGAAGCCTTCCCGATGGGGGGCCAGGGCGAGCTTGTCCAGTTTGTCGAAAGCAACCTGCGCGCTGACCAGTGTCGGCCAGGCGCCTACTGCCTGAATCAGGGGTGTGCGCAGAAATAACAACGTCAGCGAGAAGGTCGTGGCAACTGCGGCGGACGCCCAACCCAGAGCGTTCGACAGAAAGAAGGTCACGCCGATGGCCCCGAGCATCATGATGTTGGCCCAGTTATTGGCACTCAAATGGTAGGTATCAGCTCGGACGATATGGTGTCGGTAGGCCTCGGCGTCGGCCGAATAGGTTTCTTCAAAAAGCCGTTTCGCACGGTCGCGGTTCAGCCTGAGCTCCTTGCGCCCTTCAAGTATCGATTCGAAATCGCGCTGGAGGCGATCCTCTGCTTCACGCAGCTGGTTGAAGTGAGAATACACCCGGGAAACCAACAGCCAGCCTACCCCCATCACCCCGGCCAACCAAATCAGGATTACCCCGAGAAGCGGCAAAGACAGCCACGCAAGATAAGCCAGGGCGGCAAGCGACAGAACCACGCCCTGAACCAGTTCCGGCAGGCGCACGAAAGCGATGGTGATATTGCGTACATCGCTGGAGAGGCTGGCTAATAGGTCGGCACTTCCGAGCTCTTCGATTCGCTCCAGATCAGTATCGAGTATTCGTTTGATCAACTGCCCGCGGAGCGCAAATACGAAGAAGTGCCCCAGGCGAGTCAGGCACAACTGAGCCGCAAGCGTCAGCGCCAGCAGTGCCGCCAACCACCCGAGGAACGCCGGCAACGCAGACAGCGAGGCGCCTGGAGTCATGAGCCTGGCATTTATGAACGCGATCACTCCGACGCCCAATAAGGCGCTAGCGATACTCAGAAGAAGCACCCAGATAAAGGGCAGGCGGTAGTGACGAAATACCAGGCGAAGCAATTCCATTCAATTTCCGAAGTCAGAGGCCGATAAAACTTATTGATAAAGCTTATCATTGCGTTTACCTTTATGCACCTTCGCAGCCGCCAGAAAAGGGGTGTTTACATGTTTGAGCTCAAGGGCGCGACCTTCGCGGTCAACGGCAAAACATTGTTGCAGCCCACCCATTTACACTTCGAAGAAGGCAAGGTCCACGGACTCATTGGTCACAACGGCTCCGGCAAATCGACCCTGCTCAAGCTGCTTGCAAGACAACAGCACGCCAGCGGCGGCGACGTATTATTCGATGGCAGACCCGTTACGCGCTGGGGCGACCGTGAATACGCACGCCAGGTGGCGTATCTGCCCCAGCATCTGCCGATCACGGACAATCTCACCGGCGCCGAACTCGTGGGTTTTGGACGCTATCCCTGGCATGGGCTGCTGGGTCGGCAGACCGCCGAGGACCGTAGCGAGATCGAACGGGCCATAGCGCTCACCGACACCCAGACACTGGCCGCCAGGCTGGTGGATTCGCTGTCCGGCGGTGAGCGCCAGCGTGTGTGGCTGGCCATGCTGCTGGCACAAAAAAGCCGATTCCTATTGCTCGACGAGCCACTGGCGGCATTGGATATTGCGCATCAAGTCGAGGTATTGAAGCTGATTCGCCGTCTGTGCCACGACCTTGGGCTGGGCGTAATCATCGTACTGCACGATATCAATATGGCCGCGCGATATTGCGACCGGCTGATTGCACTGCACGGCGGGCGCGTGCTGGAACAGGGATCACCCATCGACATGATGGACAGCGACACGCTTGAGGCGATCTACGGTTTGCCGATGCAGGTCATGCGACCAAACGGCAGTCCGCACCCGATCGCGGTGGTTCAGTGACGCTGCCGCAATCCGCAGCCTGACCGCCCGATTGCCCCCTGTAATGACGGAGCCCTCTTTGTTATTCAAGTACCTGTCAGCGCCCCTGACGACCGCTGTTCTTGGTCTGTCACTTATCCTGGTGGCAGTTCCGGTCCGAGCAGAGCCCTCATCCGCCCCCGCGCCGCGCATAGCTACCCTGGACTGGACCATTGCCGAGACGCTGATGGGTCTGGGGATCGCGCCACAAGCGGTCGCCCAGATCGCCGCGTATCATGAATGGGTAGGCCAGCCCGAACTGCCAGTCAAAGTCATTGATCTGGGATTGCGCACCCAACCCAACCTCGAACTGCTGGCGGAGCTGCAGCCCGACGTCATCCTGATTTCGCCCATGTTCAGCAATATCGCGCCGCGGCTGTCCCGGATCGCTGAGGTAGAAACGCTGGAGTTGTATACCCCCGGCAGCAACACCTGGCAGCAGATGATCCAGCTCACGCTGGATACCGCAACGCTGGCAGGCAACCCGCAGGCCGGGCAGCACCTGGTTGAAAGGACTGAAGCGGCCATGGTCGGCTGTCGCGAGCAATTACCGTCAGAAACAGAGCCACTGCTGATCATCCAGTTCATGGACGCACGGCATGTGCGTGTGTTCGGCGAAAACGGGCTTTATCACGCGGTGCTCGATCAACTTGGGCTGGACAATGCCTGGACCGGCGAGACCAACAGCTGGGGCTTCTCGCTGGTGGGCCTGGAAGACTTATTGGGTATCGATGGGCAACTGGTGGTGGTGGAGCCCTCGCCGCTCGGCGTGGAGAAAACGCTTGCCGATAACGGGTTATGGCAGGCGCTGCCTGACGTGCGCGATGACAGCGTGCTCAGCCTGCCGCCGGTCTGGAGCTTTGGCGCCCTCCCCTCGGCCCTGCGTTTCGCTGACGCGCTGACATCCGCCCTGGCCGCCAAGCATGACCGCTAGGACGCTACCCTCCCCATTTCCCTTGGCCTTGTGTCTGCTGTTGGGCGCGGTAGTAGTCAGCCTGGCCTGGACTGCGTTGCCCGTGGAACGCGGCCTGCTGTTCAACCTCCAAACGCTTTTTAGTCCTGTTATCTCCAGTCCGGATGTCGCGGTGCTGTATTACAGCTGGTGGCCACGCTTGAGCATTTCCCTGCTCGCTGGCGCCGGTCTCGGGCTTGCGGGCGTGTTGATGCAACAAGTATTACGCAACCCGCTGGCCGCCCCCACCACGCTGGGCGTTGCCAGCGGAGCCAACCTGGCGCTCATTGCCGCGACGCTATTCGCGCCTGCGCTGCTGGTTTCCGGCCGCGAATGGGTAGCACTTGCCGGTGGTGCATTAACGATGGGCCTGGTGTTTATGCTGGCCTGGAGCCGGGGCCTGGCACCCATGGTGGTGGTGCTTGCCGGTCTGGTGGTCAACCTGTTCGCCGGTGCGCTGGCGATGACGCTGCTGCTGTTCAATCAGGAAACGCTCAAGGGCGTACTGATCTGGGGAGCAGGCTCACTGACCCAGAGCGGCTGGAGCGATGTTGCCTATCTCTGGCCCCGGCTGGCCATCAGTGCGGCACTGGCCTGGTTGCTGCTCCGGCCGCTGGCGGTGATGGATCTGGACGAAAGCAACGCCCGCAGCCTCGGCGTATCAGTCAGACAGCTGCGCCTGGCGGGCTTGGGCCTCGCCGTGTTTCTCACAGGATGCGTCGTCAGCGTAGTCGGCATCATTGGCTTTATCGGCCTGGCCGCACCCAATATTGCGCGCATGGCTGGAGCTCGGCGACTGGGACCGCGCATGTTCTGGTCCGTCATACTGGGGGCGTTGCTCCTGACGACCACAGATCTGATGCTGCAGCAATTTGCCAGCAGCCCTTCTACCCTGCTGCCAACTGGCGCCATGACGGCAGCATTGGGCGCACCGCTGCTGCTCTGGCTGATTCCACGGCTCAAGCTGAGCGGCAATTCACCTGGCGTACCGGCACAAGGGCTCGTGCATCGACACGCCAGACCCGGCCGCCTGGCGAGAACGCTTTCTATAATGTTGCTTGCGGCAGCGGTGCTCGCCATCTTCATCGGTCAGACCTCACAGGGTTGGCACTGGACGGCGCAATGGAGCGTTCTGGAGTGGCGTCTGCCTCGGCTTCTGGCCGCTGCGGGAAGCGGAATATTGCTTGCCATAGCAGGCACCATTATCCAGCGGATTTCGGGCAACCCGATGGCCAGCCCCGAGCTGCTTGGTATTAGTGGAGGCAGCGCGATCGCACTTATGGCGGTGATCTTCCTGCTACCTGCGCCCGGCAACCTGGCACTGGTTTCCGCCGGAACACTTGGTGCTCTGGGCGCGCTGGGTGTATTGGTTCTGCTCAACCGACGCAGCGGATATGTGCCTGAACGTTTGTTGCTGACTGGCGTGGCAATCACTGCCCTGTTCGATGCCGTCCGCAGCGTTGTGCTCAGTGGCGGTGACCCCAGGGGACAGCAGGTGATCGCCTGGCTTTCTGGCTCCACCTACTACGTCGACTTGCAAGGCGGGCTGCTGATCGCGGTCCTGGCGGTGGTCATGGCAGTCGCTACCCGTCCTTTGGCCCGTTGGCTGGACATTCTTCCATTGGGACCGGCGACAGCAAGTTCGCTGGGCATCGGCCTCAACCGGTCTCGCCTGTTTCTCCTCATGCTGATCGCTGTGCTGACCGCGTGCGCGACATTGGTGATAGGCCCCCTCTCCTTCGTCGGCCTGCTGGCACCGCATCTGGCGCGCCTCCTCGGATTCGGCAGAGCCCGTGAGCACCTGTTCGGCGCTGCATTGATAGGTGCGCTTTTGATGATTCTCGCCGACTGGGTGGGACGGCAGGCACTCTTCCCTCAGGAAATTCCAGCAGGGCTGGTCGCTTCGCTGATCGGCGGAAGCTATTTCATGTGGAGCATGAGGAGGCGCTAGGCGGGTCCCAAAAGGTATATGGCGACCGGCGTTTCGATGGTACAGATTCAAATTTGACCTTGTAGTAGCTATAACCCTTAAGGTATTGCCATATCGCGGGTTTTGCGAGGATCGACCATGGACAGCTGCTGTGAAAACAAGTCCGGCGAACTGGCACAGCTAAGGGCCAGCCAGAGCCGGGTTCTTTATGTTGTACTTGCCATCAATGCGGTGATGTTTTTTGTGGAATTCACCGCAGGCTGGATCGCCAGCTCAACCGCGTTGCTGGCTGATTCACTTGATATGTTTGGCGATGCGTCCGTGTATGCCTTGACACTCTTTGTTCTGGACAGAAGCCGCCGAGCCCGTGCCGGCGCTCCACTGTTCAAGGGCGGATTCATGCTTTTGTTCGGTGTCGTTGTCATTGCCGATGCAGTTCGCAAGCTAGTGATTCAGGAGGTGCCAGCTGCGGACTGGATGGGCATTGTTGGCAGCATCGCCCTGCTGGCAAACGGGATCTGTTTCGCGATGCTCTATCGCCACCGGGCCGACGATCTCAACATGCGTTCGACCTGGTTGTGTTCCAGAAACGATCTTGTCGCCAATAGCAGCGTCATCCTTGCCGCCGGGCTGGTTGCCGTCACCGACACCCTGTGGCCCGATATCCTTGTGGGCCTTGCCATTGCTGCCCTTTTCCTGCACTCCGCCTGGCAAGTCATCCGTGAGGGCATTGTGGAATGGCATGCCGGTGATTCCGAACCTGCTGTGGCCACGGCCAGCGATGATGGCGCGACCGGTGAAGATAGTTGCTGCTCATCATCGCAGAGCACATGTGCCAGTGAACGGGGAGTACCTCCCCGACGATGACTTGTAACAATGTGGCTCGCCGGTTAACCATCCTGCACCCACGACTACCACGAAAGATTTCAATCGGCTTTCGTTAGATTGCCCAGCTTACAAAGCACCGAAGGGAATCTCATGTCCAACGAGTTTTTCGTTCAAAGCTATCGGGGCTCTCTGTGGCATCGCTGGGATCCGCATATATACCCCATGCACGCACTGTACGACCAATACACAGGGCTAGATACCAGGCATGCGTTTCTAAGCGCCATCGAAACTTCAAGCTAAATGCTACGGGGCCATTCGCAATTGACACCCTGGAGATCGTTTTCCGTCCGCGCTGACAGTTTGGCCACTATTACGCCAGAAAGCTCAGTGAATACAGGGGTCGTCTCTTCTATCCAAAATATCACTCTCTCCAAACCTCAGCCGAAAGCGGCAGTTCATTCAACTCAGCACGTGCCTCACGCCATGTTGGGAAATGCTCCGTGAGGATAGAGACGAAGCGCTCGTTATGAGTTGGCTCAAGCAGGTGAACCATCTCGTGAACGATTACGTACTCTAGGAGGTCTTTGGGCTTCTTAACCAACTCAGTGTTCAGGCGAATGTTTCCGGCTTTGTGGTTACAGCTACCCCACCTGGTCTTCATCCGCTGCAGGTAATAGCCAGCCACCTCGACCTTAAGTTTGCGTTCCCACTTCTTGATCAGCGCAGGCACCACGGCATGCAGCTGCTGCTTGTGCCATTCATGCAATACCTCTGCGCGCTTTAGTGCATCACTACCGGGGCGCACCGTTAAGGTGATGCGTTTGTGATCGAGCATTACCGTAGGCTTAACATCTTGGTAATTCACCACCATCAGGTAGCGTCGCCCCCAGATGTAGTGGCTTTCTCTTTCCACAAACTGGCGCGGTGCCTCCCGGGCCTGCGCGTCCAATTTACTCTGCTGATCACGAATCCAGCCCAGTTTTGAAATCGCGTAAGCCCGTGCAACCTCAAGCCGTGTGCCTGTTGGAGCAACTAGCGTCACTCGACCCTCAGGCGGATGCACACTCAGGTGGACATTCTTGATGTCCTTGCGGGTCACCAAGATAGAAATTTCGCCCAGCTCAATAATCTCGTTCATCAGTAGCCCGGTTGGTTCTTAATGATCTCGAATATCGCTTGGGTCGCTACCCGGTCACGGCCCATTAGGGGGTACAAAGCATTAAGAACCTGCGCCTCCCGTGCGGTGTCCCCTCGCCAGGATGCAGGCGCAGAGCCACGCATCGCCAGATCAAGATCCAGGGCCAGCCTCACCTTCTCACCCTCGTCTTGCGGGCACTGAAAAGTGCTCGTAGCAATGCTATCGAGGTTATTGAACAACACGACGGCCTCACGATGACCGTTAAGTGCCGCAGGCGACCCACCTGTGCCTTTCTGCGCCATCTGTCGAACCAGCGCCTCAGCCTTACGCAGGAACTCCTCATAAGCAGCAGCATCATTACGGCTCTGCTTGATCAGATCCTCCAGCAAGAGCGACATCCCCTCGTAGAACCTTGGGTCAGTCAACTGTTCGCGGATGATGGTCTTGCGCACGTTATTGATAATGCCTTCGGCAATTGCATCCTTGGAGAGCTTGCCCTTGGCGTTGAGTTTCTTGGCGATGGCATCGTGAACGCCCGTCTGGATGATCAGCTCAACTAGCGAGAAGTTATCGACTGTACTCAAAGGGTCAGCGGGGTCCGCCTGAATATAAGTATTGAGCAGGTGCCGCATGTCCGCCTCGAACGGCTTAATGTCCAGCTCTTCACCCGCGTGTTTTTTGATTGCCTCACGCAAGTCGGCATAAAACTGCACTTCAGTTTGCAGCCTGCCCGCTTCAGCCACCGAGTAACCCGCCTCGGTCAGATGCTGCGCCAAATCAGCAAACGCACGCACGAATGAAGCCACGGCTTTGTAGAAGGAAATCCGCAGCGCTTCAGTCTCGTCCAGGCCATTGGCATCAGCAGCCAGGCCACAGAAGTAATGGATAAACTGCTCAACTTCGCGCGGCGGTGCCACTGGCGCACAGAGATAACTCAGTGCCTCACGGGCTGCATCCAGTTGCTTCTTGCCCTCAACCAGCCAGTTCTTCAGCTCCACGTTATTGCTGCCACCGCCGCCTGTGTCGATATCCAACTCGTCAGAGGTGTACACCGAAATAGCATCCTGTACGTCGCCGAATAGCTCTTTGAAGTCGACGATATAACCGAAGTCTTTGTCATCACCATCAAGTCGGTTGGTGCGGCAAATGGCCTGGAACAGGTTGTGATCACGCAGCTCGTTATCTAGGTAGATGTACGAGCAACTGGGCGCGTCGAAACCTGTTAGCAGCTTGCTCACCACAATGAGCAGCTTCAGGTTGGCAGGTTCCTCGATAAAGCGACGCTTGATCTCTTCCTCGTAAGCCGTAGTGGTCTGGCCTTGCTTCAGCACGTACTGCGTGTAGGTATCGAATTTGTAGCGCTCGTCACTCTGCGCCGGCTCACGGGAGATGGCGTTATGGTTCGGCTCATACGAAGTCACGATGCCGCAGTAAGGGCCGAACGAGGTGGTTTGAAACGAACGGAAGTAATGGCAGGCATCGTAGATGCTCGCCGCCACCAGAATGGCCGTACCTCGGTCATTGTTCAGCCGTGGTTTCAGACTGAAGTCCTCGATGATGCTGGCGATGATGCGCTGCTTGCGCTCGCCAGCACTCATCAATGATTCCATCGTGGCCCAGCGCTTACGCAGGATCGACTTCTGGTAGTTGTTCAACCCCTTGGTTTTCTGCTCAAACCAAGCGTCGATAGCCCTTTGCGACGTCAAACGCTGTGGCACATCACGCGCCTCATACTTCAGGTCCAGTACCACCTTGTCCGCCACAGCCTCATGGAATTTATAGGTGTGGATATAGGTGCCGAATACATCGCGCGTGGTCTGTTTGTCTTTGCGCAGCAAGGGTGTACCGGTAAAGCCGATGAACAGAGCATTAGCCAGCCACTGCTTCATTTGCCGGTTCATGTCACCACCCTGGGTACGGTGGCATTCATCAACGAACACGTAAAAGCTCCCGCGCATGGGTGGCGGCGGCACGCTCAGATCAGGCTCAAATTTATGCAGCAACGCGCACAGCAAACGCGGCGTAGTAGCGGATAGCTTCTGCACGAGGTCAGCGCGAGACGTGATACGCGGCGAAGGTGAGTCATTGCCGATGACTCCAGCATTGCGCATCACCCCGGAGATTTGTTTATCCAGCTCATCGCGATCCGTGATCACCAGAATACGTGCATCCGGGTCATGCTCCAGCAACCACTTGGCGATCAACACCATCAGGATGCTCTTGCCGCTGCCCTGTGTGTGCCAGATCACCCCACCCTCTTTACGCCGTAAACGCTCTTGAGCGGCCTTCACGGCGGCGAATTGATGAGGACGTGGCACCTTCTTGATGCCCGCATCGAAGATGATGAAATTACGGATCAGGTCAAGCAGACGCGACTTCTCGAACATCTGCGCCAGCGGATCATCCAGCAAGTAACCAAATAGCGCTGTCTCCGGGCCCACTAGCGCTTGATAGTCAGCAGGCATCTCGCGTTGCGTATTTAACTCATCCGGCTTAGTTTTTAACGCAGCAGCTTTCCACTCTACAAAGAACTCGGAACGAGTGGTGGCAGTGCCATAGCGCAAACCCTGTGAGTCGCTGCCAGCAAAAACAAGCTGCACCGTACTGAAGAACCCCAGGTTGAAGATTTCCTCCTGGTTGGTGATCAGCTGGTTGATGCCATCGGCCACCTCCACCGAACTGCGCTTCAGTTCAATCACGCCAACGGCGATACCGTTCAGGTAAATCACCAAGTCAGGGCGCCGCTCATGGCCCCCGCGCAAAGTTACTTCTTCAGCGATGGCGAAGTTATTAGCGTGAGGGTTTTCCCAATCGACCAGATGCACCGTCTCGTGAGCCTGGCCAACGGCTACCTGAACCGGCACGCCGTAACGCAGCAGCTGATAGGTCCGCAGGTTGGCCTGATACAGCGTGATACCCGTGGCATCCGCTGCAGCCGTCAACCGTTGTAGCGCTGCCGATATGTGCGCATCGGAGTAGCCGCGCTGTTTCAGGCTGGCCTGCAGCAGCTCCGCTTCAATGTTGCGGTTTTGCCCACGCTTGCTCCACTCGCCCAAGTAGTCGTAGCCTAGGCAATCGGGCCGTGTGTTGTCCGTAAACAGGCCCACAACGCGGTTCTGCGTGCGGCGTTCGGAGCGAGGTTGTTGAGTCATCAGGTGCATCCTGCAGGGTTTACTCGGTCTCTGCTGGCGAGGCTCTTCAGCAGCACGTCCATCATTTGCTGGTAATGCGCGCTTATAGCATGGGCATCCCAAGGCTCAGTTTTTATCATCAGGTGCTGCTTAACGCTATCGAGGGTGTTCTTCTGATAGAACTCCCTTTTTTGCCCAGGCGTGAAGTTGCTCAGACGAGAGTTTTTCTCGTGACTTATCAGGCAAAGGTTACCGAACGAATTCAGATATTCCGGAGCAAGTTGATCAATTCCTTGCAGTGGATGCTGCGGGTAGTAATGCTCCACCGAACTGCGGAAAGTGAATTCATAGGATTTCACTGGTTCGCTCGCACCATGGTCAAGCCACAACAGGTAATCCAGAAAGTTGAACACCAGGTTGTTTTCGATATTGCCGAAGCTCAAGCGCGGCCTCAGCGTCTCGGCCGTTAATCCTTCGCGACGGGTCTGACAGACGCCCTTGTTCCCGTAGATCATCGCGAAGTATTCCAAGCCCGCCACGGGAGCAAGAAAGCGGTCAAAGACAAATGCCTTCGCGACTGACTCCATGTACCGCAGGTAGGCCTGAGCCTCAACCTGCTCGGCGTGAAACAGGTAATACAACGCCGCATTCAGCCAGTGCTTGTAAACCAGCGTTGGCGTGGACACATGAAACGCCGACAGCAGCATCAAGATGCGACGGTTAATGCCTTCGCTGCCGTCCTCTTCGCCGAAGGTATTTACATAGCTGCCGCGCCCCGCGCCACCAGCTTTGCCGCCGTCGTTCCACTTAAAGCGCTTAAGGCTCCAACCATCCGCGCCTTTGATGAACTCACGCTTGATTACGTAATGGTCAAACAGGTACTTGCAGCGCAGCAGGCTGAAGGTAAAACGCTTCACTGCCGCAACCGGGTCTGACTGCTTCAGGACATGGGTCTCAAAGGTATCCAGCAGTCGCTTGTCATCCAGAGGGATGTCCGCTTGCGTATCAGCCCTGAGCACATGCAGCAAAAAGTTGGGGAAGTTAATAACCGTATTAAACCGCTCAGGCGCTTCTTCACCGTTGTCGGTTTTTTCCGCACTAACCGGCGGCCTGGCAATGATGTCCGTGAGGGACAACTTAGCCCCCTCCTTGTAGGCCACCTCTGGCGAACGGTGCAGCGCAGCAGTTAGCTCATCAAAGTTCGCGGGCTCAAACCGGCCCCAATCCTGTTCACCAAAAATGCTGCTGCGCTGGCCGGGCGTAAAGCCCATCTGCACATAGCGCTCCATATTCGCGCAGGCTTCCCATACGGTGTGCAGGCAGTTCTGGCTTTGCTGGCAGCCCTGCAGCTTCTCCATCATCCGCGCCTTGAGCACCTCGTGCTTTTCTAGCTGCTCACCGCGGTTGTTCATGATTTCAAAGTAATGGTTCAGGTCCGTATCCGCCGGCACCTTCACCCGCATGATCTGCACATAGTTGAAGAGGTAGTCGGCAAACTGCTGCGCTGAAACGCCGTTCTCTTTGAGCTTCTGCGGCAAGACCTTCTGGATCAGCCGATAGCCATTGAGGATGCCGGTATTGATCTGCTTTTCAGCCAGCACCTCGGCAGGGTCATCCTTGAAGCGACCCTCGAATATGGCCGCAAAGGTTGCCCGCGAATGCTCACGGCTATCGAAGTGGATACTCAGGTTTGAATACCAGTCGAGGTCGGCGGCCTTTGTGTTCTTCAGATAGGACGTCAGCAACGACAGTGTTGTCAGCCGCTGCTGACCATCGATGGTCTCGAAGACCGGTGTTTTGCTGTCCGGTCGCTCATACACCACCAGGCTGCCAATGTAGTAATTGCGTGCAGGCTTATCTTGCTTAGGCAGGTAGTCGATCACGTCCTGAATCAGCTGGGTAATCTCACCCTCTTCCCAGGCGTAATTGCGCTGATACATCGGAATAACATACTCATCGTTACCATCGAGTAGCGCCTTGATAGAAAACTGCTTGGGCCGGTCACTCATAATATTTCATCGCCTTAAACAGCGCCTCGATTGCCCCAGTCTTGGTCGAACTGCTGCCAGTGAGTGATTTAAGCGGGTGATTGATAAAATCAGCCGGGCGCGTGGCATCTTTGATCAGCCTGAAAAAATTCTTCTTAAGCACGTGGTTATCCATGCTGGCCAGCTGCACCACCTGCATCTGCAGGCGCAGGCTGTAGGCCCAGATGAAAATCTTCTCGATGGCCCGCGACAGCTCCGCGTGGCCGAACTTGTCGATGTAATAGATCAACAGGCAATCGAACATCGCCCGCACATAGCAATCGCCGGTACGGGTTCTCGCCGGGTAAGAGTTAATGGTTTTCATAATTTCTTTCGCGAAACCATCCAAACCCTCAGCACCGACTAGCTCGTGGCCGTTCCAGGACTCAGCACTGATCCGCGCCACCTTGCTCTGGTAATGGCTAATCAGCTCAAAGAAGCGCCGACCATTGATAATGATCTGGTCCAGGTGGAAGGGAAAACCCATCTCCAGCGAGTCGATCTGGCGCTCGTATTGCCCGTTGTAGTGGTCGACAAAATGGTGGGCAATGCGCAGCTGTTCCACATAGGGATAGCTGGCCACCGTATCGATATTCACGCCCTTGAATAAGCCGCTGTCGTCCTTGCTGAAGTAACGTGCCGACGCCCCTTTCGACCAATTACGGATGCGATACAGGTACTGCGAGAACAGCGTCGCCAGCTCCTTGGTATTACTGCTTTCCCAGCGAGCCACCGTGGCTGCCTTCAATGGCTCGTCACTGGAGCTGAACTCACGCAGGTGGTAGGCCTTGAGCAGGTCATGCGGCTCCAGATCGCGGCCCCGCGCATTCTGCGAGTCGAAGAACTGGAAGGCCTCGGACACATCCGTCAGCGCTACCGCCACGACCTGGCACTTGTTCAGGAAGAAGTCGATATGCGCCTCGGTAAAGTCCGCACGGGAAACAATGCGGGCCACCTCAAAATAATTGCTGTGGATGTTTTTCTGCGAGATTTCGCTGCTAAAGCTGGGGTTGACCATTACCTGCTCAAGCTTGAGCAATCGCTCCTGCAGGTCTTTGCGTTCGAGCTTCTTTTCCTTGCTCCGCTGAATCAGTGCTCGGGCCGCCAGCAGCAGGCTGGTGGTGCGCTGCTGGCCATCGACGATGTTGTTTTTCTCGCCCTCCCGGTGAAACACGATGGTGCCTAGGCGGTAAGCGGACTTGTCCTTGTGGATGGCGATATCGGAGAACAACTGGTTGATGTGCTTGCCGGTCCATTTGTATGGGCGTTGGTACTGGGGGATTTCGAGCACCGGGTCCATGAGCAATTCATACACGCTAATGATCGTGCTGGAGAGTTCAGTGGCCTGCTGCGCTTGTTTTGCATCCCTGCCCAAGTCGGTCATACCAAGCGCGTCCTTCCGGTGAGCAGCTCTCGCATCATGCCTTGCTTAAGGGCACGGGTTTTGGTCAAGCGTTGTTCCAATGCGGCCAGTTCGGCGTCCATATCGGACAGCACTGTGGCGATGGCAGTTTGCTCTTCGATACGTGGAATTCGTATCGGTGCCTCCAGAAGCGCAGTGTTCTCGAAGTTAACCTGACTTTCTGCCATACCAGTTGTTCGCTGGTCCAAGTATGTCTGAGCGTCACGGGCGGAGATCGCAGTAGCCAACATCAATGGTACGACTTTATCTGGAAGGGGGCGAAGAGCGATCATCTTGCCGGAAGGGATGATTCGCGGTGGCACGTAATTCACCCAAGCGGCCACGCCCACCCTGTGGCGAGGTCCAGCTTTTGTGACGATAACATCCCCCTGTCTTAGTTCGATTTGAGGCTTGTTCCAAAACACTCTCGGCAGAGTCTTGTGCTTCGTCCAATCCCAGCCGTTCTCTTTGGTTGCAGCAGTAGTTTTCAAAACCCCCCACTCGGAATCGTCCTGAATATTTCGCTCCTCACAAGTGGGGCTTGGGCCGCAGAAAGAACCAAATATAACGTCTTGAACCTGCACTATTTCCCACTCACCCTGGAAGCCGGGGAGGCGGGTTTGGCCGGTGAGGAGTTGTTGCATGGCAGCCTGTTTGAGGTCGCGCTTCTTGGCGATAAGCCGCTCAAGCGCATCCAGCAGAGCATCCACATCACTCAACGCTGTCGCGATGGCACGCTGCTCGTAGATGGGCGGTACTGGGGCAACAACAAGACTCAGATTCGACTGACCTATATTGGCGCGAATCGCACCTTGCCCCATCGGGATAATCTGCGAGCGAATACACGGCGCACGAAGTGCATAGCCTGAGTAAACAGGGTCAAGATTTCCATCAGTCGGTCGGCCACGAATTACAAAACCACCAAAGACAACTCGCTCAGAGCCGAGATAGGTGGAGGCCAAGCCAACTTCCTCTTGCGTCTCAGAGGTTCGATTGAAGAGCACGTCACCAAGCTTGACTGCATAGGATATGGAAACAGATTCTGGCAGCGTCACCTGTCCCTGGATTTCAGGCCCGTGAATGTGCGAATACGTTATGGGTTCAAGCACATTGATAAAACGGACGCCTTGGCCGTAGGAGTCTTTATCTGCGTTCACTCCATTTCGGAAGGTGAAAAGCGCTCCAAACGGTCTCACCTCCCACTCCTCCGGAATAACCCCCACCTCCGTCTGTTTGTAGCCCTGCTTCACTGCCATACCGCCCCCATCTTTTTCAGATGTTCGTCCACCCGACGGGCAAGGGACGCGACTTCATCGACGAGCTGCGGCAATGGCGTGGCATAGCGCTCATTCAGCTCGCGAATACGCCCGGTCAGTGTTTGCGACACTCGATCCAGTTCGCCCTGCACGGCAATGGCCAGGGTGGCCAGCCACTTATCGTCCACCACCAGGGTTTTGATTTCAGCTTCGTTGAGCTGCGGGTATTTAGCGTGGATCTTGTCGTCGAGGTCTTCCTCGGACTTTTTCAGTTTGGCCTTTAGACTGCTTTGCTGGTCGAGCAAGCCGGCGTATTCGGCCAGAACCTTGAGTTCGTCCTCATAGTTCGGATCGTTATCAATCTCGCGTTGGCGGGCCTTGATGGCTTTGGCGGTAACCTTCTGTTTGTCGCCCTCGCCTTCGATCACCTCGCTCAGTGAGCCATCCTCACCGCTGTGCTCTTCAAGCAGTTCGTTCAGGCTTTGTTCGATGCTGGCCAACTCAGTTTCCAGCCCTTCAATGGCGTTACGCTCAGCGCTGAAGTAGCGGGCAACCAGCAGCTCAACCGGGATGAGATCGGATTTGAAGCGTCGCTTCCCTTGGTTGTAGTCATGTTTTTCAGGCCAGCTCAACTTACCGTTCTTGTCCTTCTTCTGGCGGATTTCACGCACTGCAGCACCGTCCTTCCAGCCGTCTGCGCTGATCAGGTAGCAGTCGTCTTGCATGGTCTCGGCCCAATAGTCCATCAGGTGCTGGTAGATGTCGTAATGGTCGAGCAAGGGTGCTTTGGCAAAGGCACTGAGCAGTTCTTCCGAGAGCTTGAAGATCAACTCCTTGGGATGACTGCTGGCCGCCTCCGCAGCAAAACCTTTCAGCTGCGGCGTGCTGCTGGCAAGCCACTGGTTGAACAGCGTATCAACACCCGCCTTAAAGGCTGTGAACTGCGGGTGGCCGAAGATTGCTGGCTTCACGTCGCGGCTGACCAGCTCGAAATAACCGGAATGGCTGGCGGGTTTGAACAAGGCCGCACGCAATGCAGGCATCACCTGCCAATAGCTGTCGAAGGCATCGATGTCGCGCTCGGGAATGCCGCCGCGCAAGTGACCGTCGATGTCCTGAATATCCTCCGGTTCGGTGCTATCGATATAACGCGGCAGGTTGAGGTTGAAGTCGTTCTTCGGATCGCTAATCTCGTCAAAGGCCACCACACGCGCATAACGCGGCACGTCGGCCATACGGCTATAAGCATCGATGATCTTGTGCACATCCTGATCACGCAGGCGGTTCTTCGGGCCATACTTAATGAAACCTTTGGCTGCATCGATCATAAAGATGCCTTTGCGCGCGCTGGCGTTTTCCTTGTCCAGCACCAGGATGCAGGCGGGAATACCTGTGCCATAAAACAGGTTCGCCGGCAAACCGATAATGGCTTTGAGGTAGCCTGAGCGCACCAACTGCTTACGGATCACCGCCTCGGCATTACCACGAAACAGCACGCCGTGGGGCAGAATGCAGGCGCCTTTGCCAGTGCTTTTCAGTGAACGGATGATATGCAGTAGAAAGGCATAATCACCCTGTTTGGCTGGTGGCTCACCCCAAGCAAAACGCTGGTAAGGATCATTGGCGGGCGTTAGGCCAACACTCCAGGTTTTAACCGAAAAAGGCGGATTGGCCACCACGTAGTCGTAGGTGCGTAGCTGCTCGCCATCCTTGAACTTGGGATTGGACAGCGTGTTGCCCTGCAGAATGTTGGCGGTCGGGAAGTCATGCAGGATCATATTCATGCGGGCGAGACCGGCGGTGGTCACGTCCATCTCCTGACCTTCCAGGGTTATGTGCTTACCGGCCTGGTCGGCGACTTTCAGTAACAGCGAACCAGAACCGCAGGTAGGGTCATAAACAGTAGTCGCAGCCACGGCATTGGCCGGACTGATGCCGATGACTTTAGCAATAATGCGGCTGACTTCGGACGGTGTGTAGAACTGCCCTTTGCTCTTGCCGCTTTCGGTGGCGAAGTGGCGCATCAGGTATTCGTAGGCGTCACCGAGAATATCGTCGTTGTCGGCACGGTTCTTCGAAAAATCCAGCTCAGGCTTCTCAAAAATCGCCACTAGATTGCTGAGCTTTTCCACCATGTCCTTCCCGTCGCCGAGCTTGCTCGGGTCGTTGAAGTCGGGGAAGTCACTGCGGGCAAGCCGGGCGTTGGCATCAATCAGCGGCTGGATGATCTGCGTGTTGATCTTGTCGCCGATATTGGGCTTGCCCTTGAGGGCGACCATATCCTTGAAACTGGCACCAAACGGGATGGTCACAGGCGGTGCAAAATCATCCGAGTTACCGTACTTGTCGGAGATGTACTTGATGAACAGCATGAACAGGACATAGTCCTTGTACTGGCTGGCATCCATCCCGCCACGCAGTTCGTTACAAGAGGCCCAGAGGGAGGAGTAAAGATCGGATTTCTTGATAGCCACGAACAATCCTTGCTGGTGTAAAAAATGATTACGCAGACACTGCGCTTGATCCTATCCCGTGCCTCGCTTTGGAACTGAGGTCCGCGGCGGCTGGGTACTAATGGCGAGCGGTACGTACCTGCGATTAGCGCTCGCACTTTATCCATTTCAGCTAGATTGGGCTATATGGTTTTTCATCTCCCCCGTATACGGTTTAGCATCAGGCCGTACTGACCAGTGAATTAGGGCCTGTGGACGAGGAGGAAGTGGCGCTTGACTTTTGTAGCTCTGATTGCGAGCCGTAGAGAGTCTAATCAGTAAAAGCCAACGAGCCTGATTGGAGCACTTCATATTGGTTTAATGGGAGCTATGGCCAATAGGTGCTCCTCTAGAAAAACGCTTTGGGCCGCTGAAGGTCCGTCCCAAATGTCAGCTCCCGGACCCAAAGCTGCCCTCATTGGTAAGCAATAATCAGCCATAACCGATCATTGAGTACTCTTCGCATTTAGTTGATTCACAGGGTCGCCAGTCATAGGCTGATATCCAGCTTCGTTCAACTAGATCTATAGGCGCAAATAACGTGGGTCTGATGTCAGGTTAGGTTCGGCGTCCGAAATTAATGCTAGCACGATCGGCAGCTCGGACGGGGATGACTGAGGACCTGAGGTGGAGCTTTGTTTATCAAATCCAGGGTCGTTTCAGAGAATTGAACAGTAATCGGTTTCTCATGAGTCTCTCGGGTTAGCCGTTGGAACAGGTGGTTGTAATTTGTCCCCAATGGCACCAGGGACTTCTTTAGCGCCTCAGACGACCGGGAAACTATTACCGATCTCAACAAGCAAGCCGATCCACTCCCTCATCGATGCAGAGGCCCTGTATCGGCAACTCTCGGCCAGTCCTCATTGATTAAGGGGATAACGTGTTTGGCCCAACCATTCTCGAGTACAGGCCTGATGGGGGAACAAGTGGGGGAATATCGAAGCGTATAAACAGCAAAGCCCCGCAAGGCGGGGCTTTGAGCAAGATATATGGCGGAGAGTCAGGGATTCGAACCCTGGGAACAGTTGCCTGTTCAACGGATTTCGAATCCGTCCCGTTCGACCACTCCGGCAACTCTCCAAGTCGGCGCGCATGATAGCAGTTATGCTGCCATTGGCGAAAGTCTCGTAGCCCAGCTATGCGCTTAATTTGCTGCAGTTTATGGTTACTGGCAGACGGGTTGAGGATGCGAGCAACTATTTGCGAGTTGCGAGTTAATGGCTTCGTCCCAGTTCACCTGCCAGGAGCAGCATCCCCTGTTGCGAGGATATTGATCAGCATTTGAACATGGATGGCGCGAAGAGAGTTGACCAGAGCCACGTCCCTTCGGCCGCAACAGCGATGGATTTCTACCCTTTGGCGGTCAGTAGCCGGGCCAGGTGGCAATTGATCTTGCCATCACAGCCGAGACACTCGGAACGGGCTGGGCATTCGGTTGGCAAAGTAGCTACTACAGGTTGATAGCAGAACTCGTGACCGGAGCAGAACAGCCATTTTATTGCGCTGATGAGGGTGTGCATGTTGACCTCCTGAGGTTGCCAGTCAGGTCAGATTAGATAACGTGGGGCGGTGATGCCTTGATCGTGGTCAAGTAATTATCCCCCTCTGCCCCGCCCTCTCCCGCGAGGGAAGAGGGCGCTATGGCCAGTCTGCAACAGGATTCAGGCCAGCGGGACACCCAGGCGTTGTGCGACTTCTTCATAGGCTTCGATGACGCCGCCAAGACCTTGGCGGAAACGGTCCTTGTCCATCTTCTTTCCGGTAGTCTTGTCCCACAGACGGCAACCGTCCGGGCTGAACTCGTCGCCCAACACGATCTCGCCCTTGAACACGCCGAACTCGAGCTTGAAGTCGACCAGCATCAAGCCGGCGTCATCGAACAACTGCTTGAGCACGTCATTCACTTTCAGCGTGAGCGCTTGCATGCGTTCAATCTGCGCGGCGGTGGCCCAGCCGAAGGTTACGACGTGTGAGACGTTGATAAAGGGGTCGCCTTTGGCGTCATCCTTCAGGAACAGCTCGAATGTCGGCGGCGCCAGTGCCTGACCTTCCTCGATGCCCAGACGCTTGACCAGACTGCCGGCGGCATAGTTACGCACCACGCACTCGACGGGGATCATGTCGAGCTTCTTCACCAGGCATTCGGTATCGGACACCAGGCTGTCGAACTGAGTCGGAATTCCGGCTGCCTCAAGCTTCTGCATAATGAAGGCGTTGAAGCGGTTGTTGACCATGCCCTTGCGGTCCAGCTGTTCGATCTTCTTGCCATCGAATGCCGAGGTATCGTTGCGAAACAGCAGGATCAGACGATCCGGGTCGTCGGTGGTGTATACCGACTTGGCCTTGCCACGATACAGCTCTGTACGTTTTTCCATTACTGGCTCCCGCTATCGGCAAATTGGTGATGGGATAATCCCGAAATATCCTGCCAGGGCAAGCCCTGTTTCTGTTCTGCCAGACATAGCTGGCCAGGCCATTCCTGCAACACCCGGGAGAGTTCACCCAGGGCAAGGTCGGGCCGATTGTTCTTTTCACTGATGTGCGCAATCGCGACATGTTTCAGCGCACTGGTATCGATTTCAGCCAGCAGCCCTGCGGCCTGCTGGTTACTCAGATGGCCGAGGCTGCCGCCGACCCGCGCTCGCAAACGGGGCGGATACGGCCCATTGGCCAACATCACTGGATCGTAGTTGGCCTCGAGAAACAGCGCATCCAGGCTGGCGTATTGCTCAACGATCCAGGGGGTGATGGTGCCGGTATCGGTCAGAATACCGAGTCGGTGCTGACCGCTATCAAAAATATATTGGCAGGGCTCCCGGGCATCGTGCGGCACGGCGACTGGCGTGATCTCCAGATCACCGATAACGAAACGCCTGCCCAACTGGACTCTCACGAACGGAAGCTCCGGGACTGCCATGGCATGGTGGGTGCCAGCGGTCATGAACACCGGAATGCCGTGACGCCTGGCCAGTCGCTCGACGCCTTGCACATGGTCGGAATGCTCGTGGGTGACCAGTACGGCGTCGAGCTGCTTTGGACTGATGCCAATGGCAGCCAAACGCTGTTCGGTGGTGCGCAGACTGAACCCGCAATCAACAAGCACGCGGGTGCGGCCGCATTCAACCAGCGTGGCGTTGCCGCGACTACCGCTACCCAGCGAACAGTACCGCATCAGCTCAACTCAGATTGTCACGGATGCGTGTCAGTAGATCCCGCGCCAGATCAAGGTCGGTGGCACTGTCGATGCTGCGCTCGACGGTTACCTGAACCTGATTACCGATTTGCGTCAGACGTACCTGTACGCGGTCCGATTCTCCCTCTGGGGCTGGCTCATCGCGGCTGAACAGACGGGAGAAGAACCCTGCCTCTTCTGCCTGCTCACGGGCGGACTGGTCCAGATCAATGTAGTAGACGCCGGAGCTGCGATTCAGGTCGGCGACCGCCAGGTCGGCACGGCTCAACGCCCCGCCCACTGCGGCCCAGGCGCGATTGAAATCACGCTGGATGGTCAGTACCGGGTTGCCGGCACCATCCTCGCTCAGTTCTGCCGTATCAGCGACCGATCCTTGCAAAGACGTTGCGAGCGAGGCGGCACTCGCAGCTTCAGACTGGTTCAGGTAGGTTTCCATTTCCGCGAGTAAGGCGCGCTCGAGGTTGCTGTTGTCCGAATCATCGGGCCATTCGGACTGGGTCCCACCCTGGCTGCGGGACATGTGCAGCACATGGATTTCACTGTTGGCGCCCTGCACGCCCGGCTCGATACGCACGCGGAAACGCTGTTCCATCTCCTCAAGCCGGCGCCCTTCTCCCACCGAGGGAGCCAGCCGGCGAACCAGCGGATTGCTCGCCTGAAGATCGAATGCCAGCCATTCGGTTTCAAACTCGCCAAGCGAAGACGACTCACTGGCCACCGGCACCTGGTAATCATCGAAAAACTGACGGACCCGACCATATAACTCACCGGGTGCGCTGGCTGCATGCAGCCAGCGGCGCGAACCGGTTTGCTGCAGAGAGAAGCCTGCTTCATCGCCGCTTACTGCCATCGGTCGAGGGCGTGGCACCTCGAACTTTTCAGCGGTGGCCGGACCGGTCACACCCGGTACGGGCAACATGTCGCCGAGCGGCTTGCTGTTAACGCCTTCGGGAACCTGGATGCGTGGCTCGACCGTCGATAGTTGATAGTCTCCGCCACGATCACGAAAATAGCCTTCATCACCGAAAATATAACCACAGCCACTCAGACTGCTACTCAATACTGCAATAGCCAGCGCACCCGTTACAGGCTTCATCTTGTATTCCTTACTAAACATGTTCCGGGATTGGCTCACAACAGGCCGCATTGACGCAGCGCTTCGCGGACTGGCTCGTGGCAGCGAGCACTGAGGTGCGTCAAAGGCAGGCGCAGACCGTCTCCGATCAGCCCCATCTCGTTCATTGCCCACTTCACCGGTATCGGGTTGGATTCGATGAACAGAGTCTTGTGCAGCGGCATCAGTGCGTCATTGAGCCGCCGCGCAAGATCCGCATCGCCGGCCAGAGCCGCAGCGCACAGTTCATGCATGGCGCGCGGCGCAACGTTGGCCGTTACCGAGATATTGCCCTTGCCGCCCAGCAGTATCAGCTCGACCGCAGTGGGATCGTCGCCGGAGTATACGCTGATTCGGTTGCCGACCCGGTCAATCAGCTCACGCGCGCGCTGCATGTCGCCAGTCGCTTCCTTGATGCCGATGATGTTGGGGATGTCGGCCAGGCGATCGACGGTTTCCGGCAGCATGTCGCAGGCCGTACGGCCCGGCACGTTGTAGAGGATCTGGGGGATGGCAACCGCTTCGGCAATAAAGCGGTGATGCTGATACAAACCTTCCTGCGTCGGCTTGTTGTAATACGGGGTCACCAGTAAACAGGCGTCTGCCCGCACGCTACGCGCCGCTTCGGTGAGTTCGACGGCCTCGCGCGTGGAGTTGGCCCCCGTGCCAGCGATAACCGGAATGCGCCCAGCGACCTGTTCGACGACGCGCCGAATGGCTTCCTTGTGTTCGTTCATGTCGAGCGTGGCGGATTCACCCGTGGTACCGACCGCAACGATGCCGTCGGTACCCTGCTCGAGGTGAAAGTCGACCAATCGCTCGAGCGCGGGCCAGTCCAGGCTGCCGCGCGAATCCATCGGTGTTACTAGCGCCACCAGGCTGCCTGAAATCATGGAACTGCTCCGCTTGAAACGTTAATCGGCAATGGTACTTTCGCGCCGCGATCTGCACAAGGCGTGCTGCCGGCAAAGCTGCAATACAGGTGAATGCAACTGACGGTTGAACCCTTGACGGCGGACAGGGACAATAGTCCCCTTGCGTCACGCCTGTCTTGCAGTCTGGCCTGACAGAAACGCCAGTCAGAGGATCATCATGTCCATTACGCCCAGCCAGAAGGAACAGTTCCTGGTTATCACTGCAATGGGGCAGCAAACCACCGCGCTGGCTACCCTGCTGACCAAGCTCTGCATGGAGCACCGCTGCCTTGTGGTCAGCAGTCGCATGAGCCGCCACGGCACCTGCACTGCACTGCTGCTACAGATCAGCGGCAACTGGGATGCCCTTGCACGCCTGGAAACCTCGCTACCGGCTCTGGCCAAGCGTGAGCGTTTCACCCTATCGGTGAGCCGCAGCACCCCGCTGGAGGAACGCCCTCAGGCCCTGCCTTATAACGTCTTTGTTACCGCCGCCCAGCGGCCGGAGCTGGTGGCTGAGCTGTGCACCTTCTTCCAGCAGCTGGAAATCGAGCTGGAAGAGATGTTCAGCTTCACCTATATGGCCCAGCACACCGGCACACCGATGCTGAACCTTACACTGACCATCGCCATCCCGGCCAAAACCCAGCTCAGCTGGCTGCGTGAACAGTTTCTCGACTTCTGTGACGAGCTGAATCTGGACGCCGTCATCGAGCCGTGGCGCCCCCTGCATTAAGGACTGAATAAATGAGCGTTGAACTGGATACCAAAGTGCCTGATTTCACGGCTGTGGCGACAAGCGACAATACCGTCACCCTGTCGGAGCTGGCTGGACGCAAGGTGGTGCTGTACTTCTACCCCAAGGACAGCACACCCGGCTGCACGACACAGGGCCAGGCGTTTCGTGATCTGCATGAGCAATTCACTGCCGCCAACACACTGGTGTTCGGCGTATCGCGGGACAGTCTGCGCAAGCACGAGAACTTCAAGGCCAAACAGGCGTTTCCCTTTGAGCTGATCAGCGATCCTGACGAAGTGCTGTGCCAGCTCTTCGACGTGATCAAGATGAAACAGCTGTACGGCAAGCAATATGAAGGCATCGAACGCAGCACCTTTCTGATCGACGAGAACGGCGTGCTTCGCCGGGAATGGCGCAAGGTCAAGGTTCCAGGGCATGTCGAGGAAGTACTCAAAACCACTCAGGAGCTCTCCTGAGCTTGCAGACCGGCGGCCGCTGAGGCCGCCGATCCGCCACTAGACTTCCTTGACTGGCGACACTTCAATATCCGCTTCCACGCCCCGCGGCCAGGCATACAGCACCGCCTTGAACAGCGTCGCCAGCGGAATGGCAAAGAACACTCCCCAGAACCCCCACAGGCCGCCGAAGATCAGCACCGCCGCAATGATCGCCACTGGATGCAGGTTGACCGCTTCAGAGAACAGCACCGGCACCAGCACGTTGCCATCCAGCGCCTGGATCACCGCATACACCGCCAACAGCACCATGAACTCGTTGCCCAACCCCCACTGGAACAAGCCGACCATCGCAATGGGCAAGGTAGCGACCGTCGCCCCGATATAGGGCACCAGTACCGACAGCCCGACTATCACCGCCAGTAACGCCGCATAGTTGAGCTGCAGGACAGCAAAGCAGACATAACTCACGGCGCCGACGATGATGATTTCTACCGCCTTGCCGCGAATGTAATTGGCGATCTGCTGATTCATCTCGGTCCAGATGCGCGTCATCAACCTGCGTTCTCGCGGCAAATGCGCAATGAACCAGCGTGTGATGGTCTGATTGTCCATCAGGAAGAAAAACACCAGAATCGGCACCAGAATCAGGTACACCAGGATGGTGATCAACAGCGGTAGGCTGGCCAGAGACTGGGACAACAGCCATTGACCAAGCTGGCCGAATTCACCGCTGGCAGTACGGATCAGCTGGGTGATCTGCTCCTCGGACACGAACGCGGGAAAGCGCTCTGGCAGGTGTAGCAACTGATCCTGCCACTCGACCAGCATGCGCGGCAGCTCGCCGATCAATGCCAGCATCTGACGCCACACCAGCGGAATCACCACCCCGATCAGGGCACCCAGCACGCTGACAAACAACAGAAATACAATCCACACGGCCAGAATGTGCGGCACGTGCCAGCGGCGCAGCCGTTGCACCATGCCCTGCAGCAGATACGCGACCACGAGCCCGATCAGCAGGGGCGCCAGCTTGTTGCCAAAGCTGATGACCACCGCGAAACCCAGAATCAGCACGATGGCGAGGACTACCGCTTCTTCGTCTGAAAAATACCGCTGCACCCAGTTACGGAAGACTCGTATCATGCTGTCTTCCGCAGCCAGTAATGAAACTCTCCGCCTTCAATGGACGCGTTGAGCAACCGGTGGCCCGAGAGCTCGGCAAAACGTTCAAAGTCACGCTGTGAGCCCGCGTCTGTGGCACTGACGTGAAGAACCTCACCGGCCAGCATCTCGTTCAGAGCCAACTTGGCCTTGAGCAATGGCAGGGGACAAGAAAGGCCCCGCGCATCCAGCAGCCGATCTGCCTCTGATTCACACGATTTAACAACCATTTGCAGACTCCTTGTGATGCCTCAGTATAACCTTGCCAAACAGCGCGCAGACAATCATATACCGACGGGTTAGTTTACTCTCATGCAACGTATCAAAGCGGCCATCGCCATCCTGCTCCAGGTAACGCTGGTGTACCTGCTGGCAGTGGTCACGCCTGCCGCAGCAGCTTCCGAGCTGAACCTCCCTTCGCTGGGCGATACCAGTTCATCCATCATGTCCCGCGAACAGGAATATCAACTCGGCCGCGCCTGGGTTTCCATGTTGCGCGGCGCGGTTGCAACGCTTGACGACCCGCTGCTGAAAAACTTCGTCGAAGACCACGTTTACAAGTTAGCCGAAACCAGCCAGCTGGAAGATCGACGGCTGACCTTTGTCACGATAGACAGCCCTCAACTCAATGCATTTGCAGCGCCCGGCGGTGTGGTTGGGGTCAATGGCGGCCTGTTTCTCCATGCCCATACCGAGGCCGAGTTTGCTTCGGTCATGGCGCACGAGCTGGCGCACCTGTCGCAGCGGCATTTCGCACGCAATCTGCAGCAGCAGCAACGTATGCGTATACCGCTGATGACCGCCATGCTCGCAAGCGTAATTTTGGCGGCCGCTGGCGGCGGTGATGCGGGCTTTGCTGCGCTGGCCTCGACCCAGGCTGCAGCCATTCAGGAGCAGCGCCGTTTTTCCCGCCAGAACGAGCAGGAAGCCGACCGCATCGGCATCACTAACCTGCAACAAGCTGGCTATGATCCTCGCGCCATGCCAGACATGTTCGAACGGCTAGCCCAGCTAAGCCGCTTCAGCCGCACCCCGCCCGAGTTTCTACTGACGCACCCGGTGCATCAGTCGCGCATCGCCGACTCGCGCAACCGTGCCGAGCAACTCAGTGGTAATGATCGCAAGGACAGCGTTACGTACCAGATGATGCGGGCCAGGGTGCAGTTACAGTATGAACAGAGCCCGGGGCTGGCCGCTCAACGCTTCAAATTGCTGCTGGACGAGCACAACGGAGAGCATGACGCAGCCCGCTATGGCCTGGCGCTGGCGCTGACGCGCAGCGGGCAATACGACGAAGCGGCGCAGGCGCTGCAGCCGCTCCTTGAAGCGCGTAGCACCGATATTGCCGTGAACCTCGCACAGGTCGAGCTGGATGCCGGTCGCAATCGACCGGAGCTGGCGCTGCAACGACTTGATCAGCTCTTGGCGGTAGCGCCAAACAGCTACCCGCTCTTGCAGAGCAAGGCTGACACCCTGCTAGGTACACGGCAATACAAGGATGCAGAACAGGTGATCAATCGCCTCGCCAGTCTGCGTAGCGACGATCCTGACGTCTGGTTTCTAGCAGCGGAGATTCGTGGCCTGGCGGGGAACATTCTGGGAGTGCACATGGCCCGCGCCGAATACTTCATGCTGGCAGGCGATCTGGATCAGGCCGGCCAACAACTTGACCTGGCATTGAAGCGTGCCGATGACAGCTTCGTCATGACCTCGCGCATCAATGCGCGCAAACAGGAGCTTGCGCGCCAGCGCGAGATCATCGACGGCTTCTGATCAGCTGCGAGCCTTGCTGGTGAACTCCAGCATCCGCTCCAACGGCTTGATGGCTTTTGGAATCAACGCTTCAGGCACAAGGATCTCATCCGTGCCCTGCTCCAGCGCCTGCAGTACGCGAGGCAAGGTATTCATCGCCATCCAGGGGCAGTTGGCGCAGCTACGACATGTCGCGCCGCTACCGGCCGTTGGCGCCTCGATCAACTGCTTATCCGGCGCGCCCTGCTGCATCTTGTAGAAGATACCGCGGTCAGTAGCAACGATGAACGTCGGATTAGGCAGCGTCTGGGTCGCCTTGATCAGCTGACTGGTCGAACCAACAACATCGGCCAATTCCACGACCGGTGCCGGGGATTCCGGGTGAACCAAAATGGCTGCGTCCGGATACACCTTTTTCAGATCTTGCAGCGCCTTGGCCTTGAACTCTTCGTGCACGATGCAGGATCCCGACCAGAGCAACATGTCCGCCCCGGTCTTCTGCTGGATGTAGCCACCCAAATGCTGATCTGGAGCCCAGAGAATCTTCTCGCCCTTATCCATCAGGTGCTCGACAATCGCCTCGGCACAACTGGAGGTAACCACCCAGTCCGCCCGCGCCTTCACCGCTGCTGAGGTGTTCGCATAGACCACCACGGTTCGATCCGGATGCTGATCGCAGAACGCTGAAAACTCATCTATCGGACAGCCGATATCCAGCGAACAGGTGGCCTCCAACGTGGGCATCAGCACCCGTTTTTCGGGGCTGAGGATCTTCGCCGTCTCCCCCATGAAACGGACACCAGCCACCACCAGCGTACTCGCCGGATGGTTCTTGCCGAAGCGCGCCATTTCCAGGGAGTCGGACACACAGCCGCCCGTCTCTTCCGCCAACGCCTGTATCAACGGATCGGTGTAGTAATGCGCGACCAGCACGGCATCATGCGCCTTAAGCGCAGCCGCAATACGCGCCAGATAGTCAGCCTGTTCAGCTTCGCTCAGCACGCGAGGCGCTTTGGCCGCCAAATGTGCCTGAACCAGTACACGCTCGGGAATCTGAGACATAGTTGGAACCATTCAATGAAGTTGACCCACTCATAATACCATGCCTGACCAAGTCTTCGGCCGCCTGTTGTCGCCGACCCCCCATAGCACTGGGCTGCCTAAGCCAACCGTCGCGTGAACTAAGCGCGGATCTATCAAGTCAACCGTAACAAGCCCAGCCTGTTTAATAACTCCAGGAGCTTGTCATGTTTCAACTTTTGCCCAAGCTGTTCACCGCCCCGCGTTCCGCCTGGCTGCCTATTCGGGAACACGCGGAGCAACACCCGTGGGGGTTTCTTCCGGTCTTGCTTGTACTGTCGCTCATACCTGCCATCTGCGCCTACTTCGGCACGGCTCACGTCGGGTGGGAGCTCTTCGGTAGCGAAAATCCTACCTACCTTAACCAGGCCAGCGCGCTGTATCTGGCGGTCATGGTTTATCTGGGCTTTCTCTGCGGCGTTTCTATCATGGCGTTGATGACACGCTGGGTCCTGTTTCGTACACCCGTGCGCCCGAGCCTGCTGCTCGCTTTCACCTTTGCCACCTGCCTCTCTGTTCCGCTGATGCTGGCCAGCATCGGAGCGATAATACCGCTGCGCATGATGCTTCTACTTTTCGCATTCCTGGGCACCCTGTATTCCGTAATTCTGCTGTTCAGCGGGCTTCCGGTGTTCATGCATTTGAAGCGCAACGACCACACGCGCTTCTATGCTGCCTGCATCCTCGGCGTCGGGTTTCTGGTCTTCCTCACCAACGGTTTTGTCTTCATGGAACTGTGGTGGCAACCCCTGAGTGGTGGTGAATACATAAGCGAGCCCAGCGAGCCTGAAAGCCTGCCACAGCCATGAACAACATCGTTTCGAGTGTCTCGAGTTAGAGTCGGAGATCAACCTGACTTCATAAAGTTCAATTCGTTATTGGATTATTCCGGTGCGTTCCAATGTAACGTTTTTACGAACTTTTGAATAAATAGCCAATCCATATTACCGAGTCGAGCGAAACGCTCATGTCACACACCGACGCATGGAGGAAGAATGAAGCGGCAAGATAACGCTCCGCATCCTGAACCGATGGCGGAAACTCAATCCGGAGCGGCACCCTTCCCGTATAAGAATATACTCCCAGAGTTCTGTCCCGACCTTATCGGACAGCGCGATTTTTATAATCGTCTGGCAAGCGTTTACGCCCAGGCATAGCGAATCATCAATAAACCGAAGGATAACTAACATGACTACAGTGAACTATATAAAGAACGGTATGCTCGCAGTAATTCTCGGATTCTCTGCATCGTCCTGGGCTCAGGATATGGATGCGACTGAATTTGTTGATGAAGCCACCGCCAAGGGTATCGCCGAAATCGAAACGGCGAAGCTTGCTGTCGAGCAAGCGCAAAGTCCTGAGGTCAAGTCTTATGCCGAGAAAATGATCGAGGACCATACCCAGCTCAATCAGGATCTGAAGGAACTTGCCCAGGAGAAGAATCTGGAAGTTTCGGATGATGCGACCTTGATGGACCAGGCAAAGGCCATGATCCTGGAAATGCGCGAAGGTGAAGCGTTTGACGATCACTACGCCAGCAACCAGGTAAACGCCCACGAACAAACCATCGAATTGTTCGAAAACGCTGCCGAGAATCTGAACGACGAAGACCTGCGCAAACTCGCCAAGGACAGCCTTGAAACACTACGCGAGCACCTTGCTACCGCTAAGGAACTGGAAGCCCAATTCGAAGCTGAGTAAAGCTCAAGCGTGTTACCGTGGGGCAGCGCTCCGGCGCTGTACCCACCTTAGAGCACCTTGCCTTTCTGCATTATCCGCACCCTCCGCCCCATCATCCGCGCTAAGTAATGACTCTCCCGCCTTCGCAATAACTCCCACGCATCGACCGTTCTATCATTTGGTCTTTGGACCCCTAAACAGATCCCCAATCCCGTATCTATTGCTGCGTCCGCCCACCGGACACAGGATATCGCGACCAAGCACTCTATCACTCAGGCCCGCGAGACCAGCTCATGCTCGCTCCTGCATCCAGATAGCGACCGGCCGATTACGTCGAATACGCGCACAAAAAAGGGCAGCCTGAGCTGCCCTTTTCAACGACGCTTAGTGATCAGGACTTGTGGCTATCGCGTAGCGCCTTGACCTCATCATGATTACGCAGAACACCCTCATACTGACGCTGCACGACGGCACGAATATCCGGTGGCAGGTCCTTGTCGAGCGCCTTCTTGTAGCTTTTCTTGGCTACATCTTCACCGCGCTCACATTCGTTCAAAACGGCCTGATCGTCTTTACCTGTAATCGCCGATTTTATGTCTACCCAGCGCCGGTGCATATCACCGCTCATGCTGGTACTGTCTTCCGGATCGCCTCCGAGCTGGAGTACCAGGGCTTGTAACTCTGCGGCCGCCTTGCCACATTCTTGCGCACGCGCCGAAAAGGTATTTTTCAGATTCACGCTTTGCGCATCTTCAGCGCACTCCTTGAAGCCAGCCTCACCATCTTTGCTGGTTTCAATCAGGTCGTTAAGTGTGGAGATTACATCTTTAGTGTCCATGGTCGTCATAATTGACTCCTGTTAGAACGAAAGTGTTGTTTACTCGAGCACACGCAGCGAATAGCGCTTCAGCCCATCTTTTGCATCATTTTCTTCTTCATCTCGCAATGACCTGTCATTCCGCGGTAAATCGCCGCCCCGCCCATGGCAAGACTGATTAACCCGAACAATCCGCCTTTGCGCAGCCCTTTGCTCAGCAGCAAGGCACCACCTGCCACGGAAATCACACGCTCCATGCCGGTCACGTTAATCTCACTGGAGGTTCCGGACTTGACTGGGCTCGTCTGGGTCTGAGGCTGGGTCGCCGGACCCGCGTTGGGGGTTGTACTCGTCGCCGTGACATTTCCCTGTTGAGGCTGATTTGTCTGAACCATAAGTTTCCCCTTCTAAGTTTGTCGTTAAAGTATTCAGCAGCGGAGGGAGTTGCCGCGTGTAATAAAGACCCGCGGGCCATCGAGTGGTTCAACTACTCCGCATTCACACCTAAAAACAAGAAAGCTACCCGACAATTATTCATCGACTGCTACGGCGGCCTAGATTTCCATGGCCGAGCCCTTTCTGTGGACTTCGCTCAGATCCGAATTTCTGCCAAGCTTTCTCGTGAAAGTGATAAGCAACGGTATTTACAATGGGTTCGATAAGGGCAATCAAACCGCCCGTTATAACGCTCCCCGTAATTAAATAGGCGACAGTAAACGCAACGATGAAATGAACAACTGCGAAGGTCAATGTCTTCAGCATTTCACTCCCGCTCGGAACAGTTCCAGGCCCGGTCCGATGATTATCGTTTTGCCGCCATATCAGGGTTGGCGTCGCGAGTAAGATAAGCTTGCGTAAGCTCTGGTAGGTGGGCTTTCAACCAGTCCGCCATTGCTTCTTCTTGCGGAAGTATTTGTTCACAGGCGCGCTGCGTTTCGAGATCACCAACTGCCTTGGCGGCCGCAATCAAAACCGTATAGGAAGCAATTTCCATATGTTCGAACACATACCCGGCCATCGCACCTTTAACGACTTCGTCACTGACAAACATGCCGGAAGCGCCCTGACTGAATGCCATTAGCTTGCCGCCTATATCCTTAATTGTGGAAGGGCTGGTGTTCAGCCGCGCCAGACACTCATCCAGAAGCTTTTGCTGGCCCAGGGTCTCCTCAATATGCTGGTCGATCCGTGCCTTGAGTTCTGGATAATGTTCTAGCCGCGAAGACTGCGCTTTCAACATTGATTCAGCCTGCTGCTCCATCGCATGCGCATCCCGTAGCCAATCAACCAGATTATCGACTTTCGCCTCTTTACCGGCCATCTGGATGCCCCCTTGTGAATGAGCCTGTTACTTCAGAAAGGGCAAAGCGAACGAAGTTCCGCCCAATGCAAACAAAGAATATACGCAGCTGGATTACACGCTCTCCGCTCCTGCGCTTATCTTTATCCCCCGCCGGGATATGATTCCTCCATAGATTCAAGCGTCCCATTAATAACTATTTAATATATAAAAACTCTGAACGTTCTGGCAGATCAAACTTCTACTTTGTACTACTACGTCAACATGCCACTAACCGCTGGAGGCATTTCATGCACGGACTTACGGGAATATTCGACAACCAGGGCGTTCCGCTTGAAAAGCAGGAATTCTCCTGGAAGGAAATTGCCAGCAAGCCGATCAGTAAACTGGACGATGATGCTTTTACCCGGGTGCGCGTGATACTTATGAATGGTATCGAGCAAGACGCCTTGAGACTGAAGCATATCGGTGCACGGATGAATAAATCGCTACGGCTGCCTCTGGCTCAGGTGCGGCGAGTAGAACAGCACCAGATGACCTCGATCAACTGGCTCCTTTCCTCCGACCACTCGCCTCTGGAAACCACTGTTGCGTATGAGCAGGTAGCGATCGAGGTGACTGCGGCAGTTGCGCAAAACGAACCTGACCCCTATCAGGCGCAGACCTACCGCTTTGGTCTGCTGGAAGATTTTGATCACTTATATCGTTACTCCGCCATGCTCGACCGACTGGAAGGCAAGGATGCAAACAACATCCTGCAGGGGTACACCGACATCATCCCCGCCCGACCCACCTCCGAGCACCACCGCGCGCCGGAAAGTGATTTACGCGACAATTATGAGAAAGATAGCGCAGCGCTGATTACCAAGATTCACGCCGCCATGATTACGGCTGCTGAATATCAGACCCACGACTACTACATGAACATCGGCCCACTGTTTGCCGACCCCGTCGCCCGTCAGCTCTATGCCGAGATCGCGTCGGTGG
Organism: Pseudomonas saliphila; assembly: GCF_008638345.1. Lineage (GTDB taxonomy): Bacteria > Pseudomonadota > Gammaproteobacteria > Pseudomonadales > Pseudomonadaceae > Halopseudomonas > Halopseudomonas saliphila. Next base: position 58,721 of record NZ_VTVA01000015.1, read on the forward strand.
AGGAGCAGCATGTGACGCAGTACGGTTCATTGATGGACCCCGATGAATCATTCCTCGAAAAATGGCTGATTCACGAAGCCATGGAGGTCTACAACTACGAGGCCTGCGCCAAACAGGAGGATAACCCCCGTATCAAGGCCATGTGGGAACGCTTCCTGGACTACGAGCTGGGGCACCTGAACCTGGTCTGTGACCTGTTCAAGCAGTACGAGCGCCGTGACCCAGCGGAAATCCTCGGTGGTTCTGTGCCCGCCATGATCGAGTTCAAGAGTCAGCGCGAGTTCGTCCGCAAGGTGGTTGCCGAAGAAGTCAACCTGCGTACCTCGGGCAGCAATTATGTCCAGAAGCAGGAAGAAAGTCCGTTGTCGCTGGCTTACCGGACCCAGATGAACACCCCCATTATCCCGTCGAACATTGCCTCTGCAGGCTACGAATGGCGACCGGGCACCGAATTGGCAGAGAAAAAATCCTAGGAGGCTTCCATGGCAAGCTCAGCAAAAATGGGCCATAACCTGACCGGCGCCCAGATGTCCCCCAAGGACACGGAAAAGATGGTCGATCTGATCAAGCGCTACCCGGCGGACGTCCCAGGCAACGCATCAGACCTGTTGATTGCCCGTCGTAATGAAACCAGCGAATCCGACCGCATCGGCTCGGTACCTGTGCCGGGTTCCGCCAAGGGGAAGCTAAAGTCGACCTTTGAAAAGATGATGGGCAAGAACCCTGAGGTGCTGATCGACAAGCTCGGGGAACGGCTTGCTTACGAGCGCACCGGCGTGCGCCTCTATGAAGCCGCCATCGCCAAGGTTCAAGCTCTGGATACCGGCGCCGGTGCCCCACCGGACCTGCTGAAGACGCTGCAGACCATACGCAACGAAGAAGAAGAGCATTTCCATCTACTGGTTGCCGCGGTGGAAAAGCTCGGCGCAGATCCAACAGCGATGACCCCATCAGCGGACGTCGCTGGCGTCATCGCCCTTGGCGTGATGCAGGTTCTCACCGACCCCCGCACAAACATTTCCCACGCGCTCAATGCACTGCTGACGATTGAGCTGGCTGATAACGCGGCGTGGGAGCTATTGATTGAGATGGCCGAGAGTGCGGGCCAGAAGAGCATCGCCAAAAGTTTCGGAAAAGCCCTTACCCAGGAACAGCAACACGTTGCCAATATCAAAGCACTACTCAGACAGGACCAGCTAACCCAGTTGTCCTGATAAAAAGCCCGACACAGGCTCAGGGCCGACTCGGTCGGCTAGCCTATCCGCATTCCGTTGCGGAGCCCATATGAGGAAATACCATGAATGCCATAGAGCTACTGGTCCAGGATCATGAAAAGCTCAAGAAGCTACTTGAACAGATCAGTTCCACTACCGACCGAGCGGCCAAGACACGTGCTGACGTTCTGGCGCAGATCGAAGCCGAAGTGCTGAGCCATACTCAGATTGAAGAAAAGATTTTCTATCCCGCCTACCGCGACGCGAGCGACAAGGAAGGGGTGAAGATGTATCACGAGGCAGTCGAAGAACACCGCGCTGTCAGCGAACTGGTATTACCGGATTTGCTGAAAACAAAGCCCGACTCCGTGCAGTTCTCCGGACGTATCAAGGTGCTCAAAGAACTACTGGAACATCACATGGAGGAGGAAGAAAGCGAAATGTTTCCTGAGGCCAAAGAGGTTCTCAAGCCCGAGGAGCTGGTCAGACTGGGACAGGAAATGGAAGCAATGAAGAAAACCATCAAGGCCGAGATGAAGAAGTAACAACGCTGTCGGGGTTGGCGATCGGCTGCCCCGGCAAGCACAATCGGCTCAAGCGGGATTGTAAAGCGAAGGACATCAAGAAAGTGGTGGGTCGTGTAGGATTCGAACCTACGACCAATTGGTTAAAAGCCAACTGCTCTACCAACTGAGCTAACGACCCTTTTGATGCGCGGTATATTACTGATTTAACACAGAAACTCAAGAATTTTTTTGCAGATTTTTATACGTACAGAGTCGTCTGCACGACTGTCACAGCAAACTCGGCGACCCACGATATACAACTGTCGCAACGGCCACAGGCCCAACCTTGGGTATCGGTCAGGGCTGATCCGAAGATTCAGGGAAACGGCAGAGCGAACGCCCTGCCGAGGGAGATAGCCTAACTGAGGTTATCCAGATCGCGCCGCGCTAATTGGGCCGCGGACGAACTCGGGTGCTTGGACAGCACCTCCTGATACAGCTGCCGCGCCTTGTCCGCATTACCTAAACGGCGTTCGACATCTGCCAGCTTGTACAAGGCATCCGCCTCTTTACGATGCCCCGCAAAATTACTGATGACCTGTGCGAATGCGCGACCGGCTGACTCCAGGTCCGACTCTGCCAGATACACCTCACCCAGCCAATACTGCGCGTTACCCGCATAGCTGCTATCGGGATAGCGACGCAAAAACGCATTGAACGCCATGGCTGCTTTCTCGAAGTCGCGCGCTTTGACCAGATCAAAGGCGGCTTCGTAAAGCAGCTTTTCCCGTTCGGGATCTGCCGGGGCCTGCTGAGTACCGCCGTTGGATGGCGACGCAGCTGGGGCGTTCGCCCGTGGTGCCTGTTCGGCCGGGGGCTGAACGGTTGCAAGCGGATCATCGGGCGAGCCATTGCCCGTCCCGTTCCGCAGTGGTGCTGTGGTACCGCCCGTCAAAGATGATAACCGGCGATCAAGATCTTCGTACTGATCCAGCTGATTCTGTTCCAGCTGCTTCAGTCTATGTTCCTGCTCTTCAAGCAGGCCTCGCAACATCGATACTTCCTGCTGCAGCTGATCCAGCTGCTGCATGAGCTGGCCCTCAAGCGAGAGCCGGCCCCCAGACGTCGCAGGCGCAGGAGTGGCTGGCTGGCTGGGGCGAGCTCCGCCCGAGCTACCATCGATAATCGGTGCCTGTGCCAAAGCCGTTAACGGCGACAACAGACAGATAAACGCAACACTCCTGAACCCTTTCATGCGACCTCTTTACTTACGCAGTTCTACGCGACGGTTCTGAGCCCAGTCTTCTTCGCTGGAACCCAGTGCATCAGGCTTCTCTTCACCGTAGGAAACCAGCTCCAGCTGTGCAGGAGAAACGCCCTGCAGTACCAGATAGCGCTGAACCGCACCGGCACGACGCTCGCCCAGAGCCATGTTGTACTCGCGAGTACCGCGCTCGTCGGTATGCCCTTCAAGCACTACGCGATTACCTTCGGACTTGAGATCCTTGGCGTGAACGTCCAGGGCCTGCATGGCTTCCTGTTTCAGATCAGCGCTGTCGAATTCGAAGTAGAAAGTAGTGATTGCGCGCAGAGCGGCTTCTTCGCTGCTCACACCGTCATCCATCGAGGAAGGAGAGGTGCTGGTGTAACCGGCGTTCGGGTCAGTTGCCCCGGTGCCAGCGCCAGTGCCAGAGGCATCACCGCCCTTGGAGGAACAACCTACAACCAGACCAAACGCTACAACCAGAGCTGCGAACTTGCCGAACTTGATAACTTCCATCATAAAACTCCTGAAAACCCCATACGGTTTGTGTTGGTGCACCCTAAGGCAGGTACGGTGACCATGAAGGCACGCGCAGGTCGGTGAACTGGGTCGGTATGACCGACCGCGCACGACCATTAGTCGAGACCAGCATGAGTACGCCTTTTCCCTGTTGACGGGTGGCATAAATTAACATAGTGCCGTTGGGAGAGACAGTAGGAGACTCATCCAGCGACGTTTCTGTCAAAATCCTCAGATTGCCGCTCTTCAGATCCTGAGTGGCAATATGAAAATTACGGTAGCCCTGCTGCCGGTGAACCATGACCATGGTCTGGCCGTCCACCGATAGCTTGGCGTTGGCATTATAGTTGCCAACAAAAGTTAAGCGCTCTGACGAGCCGCCATTGATATTCTGCTTGTAGATCTGCGGACGCCCGCCTCGATCCGATGTGAACGCGATGGTGTTGTTGTCCATCCAGCTCGGCTCGGTATCGATCCCGTAATGATTGGTGACTCGCCGCATATCCTTGGTAGCAAGGTTCATGACGTATATCTCGGGATTGCCATCACGCGATAGCACGAAAGCCAACCGCTTTCCGTCAGGCGACCACGCCGGCGCACCGTTGAGGCCTTCGAAACTGGTGATACGCTCGCGCCGTCCGGTCTGTACGTAGTGCACATAGATCTCGGGCCGGCGAGATTCAAAAGATACATAGGCAATCCGCTGACCATCCGGTGCGTAGGACGGCGTCAGGATCGGCTCCTTCGACTGCAGCAGGGTCACCGCACGCGCCCCGTCATAGTCCGAGCGCTGCAAGGTGAAGCGCGTATTATCGGCCGAATGACGTTCTGCTGCGACATAGAGCAGTTTGGTATTGAACGCACCCTTGATGCCGGTCAGCTCCTCGAAAACCTCGTCACTCACGCGGTGCGCCATATCGCGCAGCTGGCTCCGGGTACCGCTGACCGTCTTGGACAACAGCACTTCTTCGCGGGCCACGCCATACAACACATATTTGATTTCGAAGCGATCGGCCGCCGCGCTGGTCACTCGACCAGCCACAACGTACTGCACGCCCAAGGCATTCCAGTCCCGGGGAAATATTTCGCTGGCCTGGGTCGGATAGCTGAGCATATTCCCGCGATCAAAGGCGGCAAACATGCCCGTGTTGCCCATGTCATTCCCGACAATCTGGGCAACATCTTCCGGCAACGGGTCTGAGCCCTGCGTGCCGAAGGGAACCACGGCAATTGGGGTTGCCTTGTCGGTACCGCGGGTGATTTCAATGGCATTCTGCGCCACTGCCGTTTGGGCAATGAACAATACGGCCACAGCCGCCATCCATAACCGGGTTAATTTCGCTGCATTTCTCAAAATGACAAATCCTCTGGCCTGAATCGCAGGGTTAGGTTGCGGAACCTGCGATCGAACGTGGTTGGATCTTCCCGCGATAATTGCTGCATTTCCGGGATCCGTCCCACATTACGTACCGCCTGCACTGCCGATTGGTCAAAGCCCGCATCACCGCTCGAACGTGAGACTACCGCATCGGTAATTTGCCCGGTAGGCAGCATGCTGATTTTTACTTCCACTACCATACCGTTTCGCGCGGTCGGCGGCCGGCGCCATTGGGCGCTGACGTAGCGCCTGATAACGTCTTCATAACTGGCCGCCACCTCATCGCCTACGTTATTGGCCTGGGCCTGCTGATATTGCGTTTCATCTGCCAGCAGCTCCGCCAACGCCTTGGCGCGGGCGTCTTCCTGTTCACGCTTCTGTTTTGCGACGCGATCAGCTTCCGCTTTTTTCCTTGCGTCCTCGGCAGCCTTCTTCTTGGCGTCCTCGGCAGCTTTAGTCTTGGCCGCTTCAGCCGCTTTCTTTTTGGCGTCTTCTTCGGCTTTGCGCTTGGCGTCTTCTGCAGCCTTCTTCTTGGCGGCTTCGGCCTCCGCGGCTTTCTTGCGCGCCTCTTCCTCGGCTGCCTTACGTGCAGCATCCGCCTTGCGTTTTATCTCTTCTTCAGCCTGCTGCTTGGCCTTCTGTTCGGCCTCGGTACGTGCCGCAACAGCCTTTTGCTCCTGCTCTGCCTGGGCGGCTTCAGCTGCCGCAGCCGCGGCCGCGGCCGCGGCCTGCTTTTCCGCTGCGGCGGCGCGCTGCGCGGCTTCCTGCTCCTGTTGCTGTTCCTGTTGTTGCTGTTCGAGTTCTTCCGCCTCGTGGCGTGGCGCCGCCGTGCGTGCCGATTCGCCAGCAATCTTCTGGTCGGTCTGGTTGGTTGCCGGACTTTTCGAATCGAGTTGCACCAGAGTCGCCTGCACGATCGGTTTGGCCGGCTCGAATTCGGGTGCCGACGAAAACGAAACGAACAACAGCATCGCCACCACCAGGTGCACCGCCAGCGCCTTTATTAATGGCGCAGCGTAGCCTGCTGATTCTTCCTCCGGAAACCGGTCGTCGCGCGTATTCACGGTGCCTCGGTAATCAATCCGACATTGGGAACGCCAGCTTGCTGGAGCGTTGCCATAGCGGTTACCACGATGCCGTAATTGGCCGTCTCATCGCCTCGTATATATACCAGCGTATCCGGACGGGCAGTGATAATCTTGGTCACCTTCTCTGACATCTCTTCCAGCGACACAGCGCTCTCTGTCTGGTTCTCGGTATCCACTGCTTCACCCAGATTCCAGTAATAGGTACCGTCCGCCAGTACCGACAACGTCAGCACCTGCTGATTGCTGTCCGATGGAAGCACTTCACTGGACACCTGAGGCAGGTCGACCTTGACGCCCTGGTTGAGCATGGGCGCGGTCACCATGAAAATTACCAGCAGCACCAGCATGACGTCGATATAGGGCACGACGTTCATCTCGGCTACCGGCTTGCGTTTACGGCGTCTGCCTTGCACCTGCATCGTGACTCCTGTTATTCGTCTCGGCTGTGCACACGGCGGTGCAGAATGCTCGAGAACTCGTCAGCGAAGGTGTAATAACGGCTGATCAATGACTCCGAGCGCGCAGAGAACCGGTTGTAGGCAATGACCGCAGGGATCGCCGCGAACAGACCCATGGCCGTCGCGATGAGTGCCTCGGCGATGCCCGGTGCCACCGTTGCGAGGGTAGCTTGCTGAACCGTCGCCAGCCCACGAAATGAGTTCATGATCCCCCAGACCGTACCAAACAATCCCACATAGGGGCTGGTTGAGCCGACCGTGGCCAGAAACGACAGATGCAGCTCGAGCTTTTCTTCCTCGCGGGAGATAGCTACGCGCATGGAACGTTGAACCGCGTCCATTACCGCTTCAGGATCGACGCCGGCCTGCTGACGCATCCTGGAGAATTCCTTGAACCCGGCACGAAATATCTGCTCAAGCCCAGAGTTGGTATCCGGGTCGGTGGTGACCTGACGATACAGTTTGGACAGGTCTATGCCAGACCAGAACCGGTCCTCGAAATCGTCCAGCGCGGCCTTGGCCGAGCGAATAGTGGTGCTGCGCTGGAAAATCATTACCCAGGACACCACGGATGCGGCAACCAGTAACAACATAACCAGCTGTACCAACAGACTCGCACTGGATATCAGGTGCCACATCGACATTTGATCAGCTTGCACTCTTGCCTCTCCTAACTCGGCCGTACAGGTGCTGCCTTGCAAGCCAGAAAGGCTTCGCTCAAGGCAGCCGGAATTTTTATGGGCTTGTAGTGGTCTGCATTAACACAGGCTACGAGAACTTCGCCCTCACATAACAGCAACTCATCTGCTCGCCTCACCTGCTGGCGGAAGCGGACGCTCGTGCGCTTGAGTTCCAAGACCTCCGCACTGATGACAAGTTCATCATCCAACCGAGCCGGCGCATGATAACGGGCGGCTACAGAGTGCACGACGAATATGACGTTGTCGTCCTGCAACCTGCTCTGGTCAAACCCCAGGCTGCGCACCAGCTCGGTTCGCGCCCGTTCCATAAACTTGAGATAGTTGACGTAGTAGACGATGCCCCCGGCATCGGTGTCCTCGAAGTAGACCCGGGCCCGTATGGAGAACGGCGTCCCTGAATAGTCAGCGCGCATAATGTAGATATAACCGAAGCTCTTGCATATAGAAATTCCCCGGGAATCGAAAATATTTATTCTGCATCAACCGGGATCGAACAGGTCCCGAGACATCTCCTCCATTTTTGCGGGAAGATCGAGGCCAAAATACAGATAGGTGTGCCGGGTAACAACCCGCCCCCGCGGGGTGCGCATGATCAAGCCCTTCTGGATCAGATACGGCTCAAGCACATCTTCGATCGTGTGGCGTTCCTCGCTGATAGCGGCGGCCAGGCTATCAACCCCGACCGGGCCACCGTCGAACTTATCGATCATGGTCAACAGCAGTCGGCGGTCCATGTGATCAAGCCCCTGCTCATCCACATCCAGCAGATTCAAGGCTCTGTCGGCAACATCCTTGGTTATCTGCCCCTGACTGCGTACCTCCGCGAAATCGCGCACGCGGCGCAACAGGCGATTGGCGATACGCGGCGTGCCACGCGAACGGCGTGCAATCTCCCGAGCGCCGTCTGGATGCAGGTCCAGGCCCAGAATCCCGGCGGAACGGCCCACGATGATGGCCAGGTCATCCACCGCATAAAACTCGAGCCGCTGGACGATACCGAAGCGGTCACGCAGCGGATTGGTCAGCATCCCGGCGCGGGTGGTGGCTCCAACCAGGGTGAACGGCGGCAGATCAAGCTTGATCGAGCGCGCCGCAGGCCCTTCGCCGATCATGATATCGAGCTGGTAATCTTCCATCGCTGGGTAGAGTATTTCCTCTACCACCGGCGACAAGCGGTGAATCTCGTCTACAAACAACACATCGCCCGCTTCAAGATTGGTCAGCATGGCGGCCAGATCCCCGGCCCGCTCGAGAACGGGTCCTGAGGTGCTCTTGATCTTGACGCCCATTTCCTGGGCAATGATATTGGCCAGCGTGGTCTTGCCCAGGCCGGGCGGACCGAAAATCAATACATGGTCCAGCGCCTCGCCACGACCCTTGGCCGCCTTGATAAACAATTCCATCTGCTCGCGCACGGTTGGCTGACCGATGTAATCGGCTAGTCGGTACGGACGAATCGCCCGATCTATCACTTCTTCCTGCTGCCGAGGTCCGGCAGCGATCAAACGGTCTTCTTCCAGCATGCGGTGTCCGTGGTTAACGCAATAATTGTTCAGTAGCGCTGCAGCTGCTACACCATGCCTTTGAGCGCACGGCGAATCAACTCCTCGCTACTGAGTCCTTCTTCATCGACCGCAGCCACCGCCTTGCTCGCTTCCTGCGGCTTGTAGCCGAGGGTGATCAAGGCGCTGACCGCATCTGCAGTCATCGACGGCGGCGTAGCAACGCCGGTCACTAATGGCTTGAACGATCCGGGGATGGTTTCCCAGGCCTTGAATCTGTCCTTGAGTTCGACCAACAACCGCTCGGCGGTCTTCTTGCCCACGCCCGGCACCTTGACCAGCACACTGGTATCCTGGGACTGCACCGCACGCACCAGCTCATCAACTTCCATGCCCGACATCAATGCCAGAGCCAGCTTGGGCCCGACACCGTTGAGCCGTATCAGCTCCCGGAACAGCGCCCGGTCCCGCTTGGCGCAAAAGGCATACAGCAACTGGGCATCTTCACGCACGACCATATGGGTGTGCAGGGTCACCTGCTCGCCCAGAACAGGTAACTGATAAAAGGTGCTCATGGGCGCGTCCAGCTCGTAGCCCACCCCCTGTACGTCCAGCAGGATATACGGCGGTTGTTTTTCCAGCAAAATACCTGTCAGCCTGCCAATCACTGGTCATCCTCTCTGTTAACGACGACGCACTCGCCCTGAGCGCAGCCCGATTGACCCACCACCCAACTGCGCGTGCAGCGCGGCAGAATGGGCATGACACAGCGCAATAGCTAGCGCATCCGCGGCATCGGCCTGCGGCGTGCCGGACAAGCCCAGCAGCTGGGTAACCATGTGCTGCACCTGAGCCTTGTCCGCCGCGCCGGTACCCACCACCGATTGCTTTACCTGTCTGGCGGTGTATTCATGGACATCCAGGCCCGCATTCACAGCCGCAACGATGGCCGCACCGCGCGCTTGCCCCAGCTTGAGCGCGGAATCGGGATTACGCGCAAGAAACACCTGTTCAATGCTGAGGATGGTCGGCTGGTAATTGACGATTAGCGCGGATAGATGCTCGAATATCTGCTGTAACCGGCCTGGAAAGGGCCCATCGCCCAGGCGAATGCACCCTGATGTGACATACTCGCACTGCCCTGCCCGCTCGCGAACGATGCCGAAGCCGGTAATACGCGAGCCGGGATCGATACCCAGTATCAGGGCCATTTTTCGTTTCCTTGAAGTCGCCAGCACCACCGATTCGGCGTGCCTGCGTTGCACTACAGGCAAGATGCCCTATATGAAAATGGGAGGCAACGCCTCCCATGATGTTCTCGGAACACACCCTGGCATCGCTGCCGCGTCAGCTCATCTGCTCAAGTATCTCGTCCGGGATTTCGGCATTGCTGTACACGTTTTGCACATCATCCAGATCTTCCAGCATATCGACCAGACGGATCACCTTTTCTGCGGTATCCAGATCCAGCGTCGTCGTGGTTGAGGGGATCATCGCCACGTCCGCCGACTCGCTGACGAATCCGCCCGCATCCAGCGCATCCTTGACCGCGCCAAACTCTTCGAAGGTGGTGAATACATCCACCGAGCCATCGGCGTTGGTGACGACATCATCGGCACCGGCTTCGAGGGAGGCTTCCAGCAACGCCTCTTCATCAACCCCGGCGGCGTAGCTGATCTGCCCCCGACGGGTAAACAGGTACGCGACTGACCCGTCAGTACCCAGATTGCCACCGCACTTGCTGAATGCGTGGCGCACCTCACTGACGGTACGATTGCGATTGTCCGTCATCACCTCCACCAGAATCGCCACCCCACCGGCGCCGTAGCCTTCATAGGTGAGTTCTTCCATGTTGTCGGCGTCGTTATTGCCGGCACCGCGGGCAATGGCGCGATCGATAGTGTCACGCGTCATATTTGCGGTCAGCGCCTTGTCCACCGCCGAACGCAGGCGCGGATTGTCCGCTGGCATGGGGCCGCCAAGCTTGGCAGACACGGTCAGCTCACGAATCAGTTTGGTAAACACCTTGCCCCGCTTGGCGTCCTGCGACGCCTTGCGGTGCTTGATATTGGCCCATTTCGAATGTCCGGCCATAAAAAACTCCGTACGTAATTAGGGAGTCTCTGAATACTACTGTGCTCGCGACGTTCTTCAGAGACTCCTGAGCTCTACTTTAACCTTCAACCTTCGGCTGCTCGCGCAGACGAATATGCAGTTCACGCAGCTGCTTGGCGTCGACCATACCCGGCGCCTGGGTCATGACGTCCGCAGCGCTCTGGGTTTTCGGGAAAGCAATGACTTCACGGATCGACGCAGCACCGGTCATCAGCATGACCAGACGATCCAGGCCGAATGCCAGACCACCATGCGGCGGCGCACCGTATTTCAGTGCGTCGAGCAGGAAGCCGAACTTCTCCTGCTGTTCTTCAGCGCTGATGCCGAGGATGCCAAACACGGTCTGCTGCATGTCCTTGCGGTGAATACGAATCGAACCGCCGCCCAGCTCGGTACCGTTGATGACCATGTCATAGGCACGCGATAGCGCACTGGCCGGATTCGCCGCCAGCTCTTCCGGCGCGCACGCTGGTGCTGTAAACGGATGGTGCAACGCGCTCAGGCTGCCGTCGTCGTTCTCCTCGAACATCGGGAAGTCGACCACCCACAATGGCGCCCATTCACAGGTCAGCAAGTTCAGGTCATGGCCGAGCTTGATGCGCAGCGCGCCCAGGGCTTCGGAAACGATCTTGGCCTTGTCGGCGCCGAAAAAGACGATATCGCCGTCCACTGCGCCCACCCGATCGAGAATGACGTTGAGGTTCTCCTCGGGGATGAACTTGACGATCGGCGACTGCAGACCTTCCAGGCCTTTGGCGCGCTCATTGACCTTGATATACGCCAGGCCCTTGGCGCCGTAGATGCCGACAAACTTGGTGTACTCGTCAATCTGCTTGCGCGGCATGCTCGCCCCGCCAGGTACACGCAATGCCGCAACGCGGCCCTTGGGATCAGTAGCCGGGCCACTGAACACCTTGAATTCAACCTGATCCAGCTGATCAGCCACATCTACCAGTTCCAGCGGGTTGCGCAGGTCCGGCTTGTCCGAACCATACCGGCGCATGGCTTCGGCAAAGGTCATGTGCGGGAAAGTGTCGAGGTCGAGCCCAAGCACTTCCTTGAACAGTCCGCGAATCATGCCTTCAGTCAGACCCATGATGTCCGCTTCGTCGAGGAAGCTGGTTTCGATGTCGATCTGGGTGAATTCGGGCTGACGGTCAGCGCGCAGGTCTTCATCGCGGAAGCACTTGGCGATCTGATAATAGCGGTCGAATCCGGCCACCATCAGCAGCTGCTTGAACAGCTGGGGCGACTGCGGCAGCGCAAAGAAACTGCCAGGATGGGTGCGGCTGGGTACCAGATAGTCGCGGGCGCCCTCAGGGGTAGCGCGGGTCAGGATCGGCGTTTCCACATCCAGAAAGCCGTTCTCGTCCATATAACGGCGAATGCTGCTGGTAATGCGTGAGCGCAACTTCAGCTTCTCGGCCATTTCCGGACGGCGCAGATCGATAAAGCGATAGCGCAGACGGGTTTCTTCACCCACGTCAGAATATTCATCCAGCGGGAACGGTGGCGTTTCCGCCTGGTTGAGGACTTCGAGATCATAGCCCAGCACTTCAATCGCGCCGGAGGCCATGTTTGGGTTCACCGCGCCAGCGGGGCGCGCACGTACCTTGCCGCGCACCTTGACTACGTATTCACTGCGCACCCGGTCGGCGGCAGCAAAGGTTTCTTCGCGATCAGGATCGAAAACAACCTGCGCCAGACCTTCGCGGTCACGTATGTCGAGAAAGATCACCCCGCCATGGTCGCGGCGGCGGTGGACCCAGCCGCAGAGTGTGACTTCCTGGTCCGCCAGCGTTTCGTTCAGCTGGCCGCAATAATGGGTACGCATCATGGTGTGGTGTTCCTGTTGTCGACGAATCGGGCTGAGTTGGGCGGTGCCGCACAATGGCCGCCAGTCCGCTCGCATAAAAGCGCCATAATATACCCGAATTCGTGCCGCCGCGGGGAGAGCTCTAGCGAATCGATTCCCGCGCCGGTACACGCTGGTCCTGGTGAAAAGCCTCCACATCCAGGACGCCACACACTGATTTTTGCCCAGATATCCTCGGATCCTCGTTCTGACGGTAAAGAAGGGTTGAGCGCTACAGCACACTCCCTATACTGGATGCAGCAATGGAGCCTCTGAGAAACGTAGTCAGCGCAGGCCGAACCTATCGAAATCGAATGAAAGCGGACCGGGCTAACGCTCGCGCTCAGGTCTTTCCGCGGGATTTCACGGGATGACCGGGCGAATCCGTTTTGAGAGGCTCCTAGTTTCATCAACCAAGGAGTCCCCATGAAAATTGATATTGGTATTTCCGAACAAGACCGCTCGACCATTGCCGACGGTTTGTCGCATTTGCTGGCTGACACCTACACCCTGTACCTGAAGACGCATAACTTTCACTGGAACGTTAAAGGTCCGATGTTCCAGACCCTGCACCTGATGTTCGAGACGCATTACACCGAGCTGGCACTGGCAGTAGACGACATCGCTGAGCGCATCCGGACCCTGGGCTTTCCTGCGCCGGGCACCTACAAGCAGTTCGTGGAACTGAGTTCAATAAAGGAAGAAGAAGGCGTGCCCGAGGCCAAGGACATGATCCGTCTGCTGGTCGAAGGTCACGAGGCCTGCGTGCGCACTGCTCGGGGCATCTTCCCCTCCTGCGATGCAACCAACGATGAACCCACCGCCGACCTGCTGACCCAACGTATGCAGTTCCACGAGAAGACTGCATGGATGCTGCGCAGCTTGCTGGAGAGCTGAGCGTCAGGGCCTGCTGGCGTTTGATCGCGCGCCGATGAAACGACAGCAAATTCCTGGCTGAAACCGGGCCTGATCCCGCTTTCAGCCAGGGACGACCTTCGTCCATTTTGTGACACCGGGTGTTTCAGGTTAGAGTTCGCACCCGGCGATAAATCGCTGTTCGCCGGCTTATTTTATTGTCATGAAACTAAGGATGAACAACTTTGAACAGTATTCGTTATCTGCATCTCATCATCGGCCTGGTGGCGCTGCTCACCGGGCTGTTTTTCAGCGTCCCGCTCTTTTCCCAGGTTGGCCCGATCAACCTCACTGCCCTCGCCGTCCTGTTCCTGGGCCTGATCAACATGCAACAGTTCAATAATGCTCTGATGCCTGCTACAGCTGGACGACGCATCGCATCGGTTATTGCTGGGTTTCTGCTGATCATTGCTACCCTGACGCCCCTGGCAGTATTGTTCGGAGCACCCGCTGCAGGGCCTTTGATGATTTACGCGCTCGCTCTGGCGATCGCTGGCGTCTGCATCAGCACTATCCTCGTTTTGACCAAGCAACTGGCCCGCCATGGTTCAGACCACGGCTATGACGATGAGGAATTTGGTGACGAGGACGACCGGGAAGCCGGTACAGTGAAATGGTTCAACACCAGCAAGGGCTTTGGTTTCATTTCGCGGGATCAGGGTGAAGATGTGTTCGTACATTTTCGCGCTATTCGCGGCGACGGGCATCGCGTCCTGGTGGAAGGTCAACGCGTTGAGTTCGTCGTAGCCCGCAGAGAAAAAGGGTTGCAGGCGGAAGACGTCACCATAATCGACTGATTCCTCCGCCCGCATTCCGGGCTCATCAATAATGCGGCGGCGGCTCGTCGTCGTCTGTCTCTCCCGGCATGGTAGCCGCCAGGTCCGCCTGGCGCCTTGCCAATAACTCAACCGCTCTGTGCAACGTATCGAGCTCCAGCTGCTGCTTGCCCACCATGTCATTCAGGGCCTGGATAGTGTCATCCTGAAAGGCCATCTTGGCTTCCAGGTCGTCGATGCGGTCTTCCACTTGCGTGTTCATGTCATACCTCCGCAAATACAAAGTCGGTTGACAGGACAGCTTGCAGCCTGCCGATACGTTCCTGGCGCTCCGCCTCCTGATAAGGCTTCGCCGGATGTTTGCCCCAAATCGGGTCCGGCCAAGCCACATCATCACGATACCGCGCAATATGGTGAATATGTAGCTGACTGACCATATTACCCAGAGCGGCAATATTCAGTTTGTGCGCAGCAAAAGCATCCTTTATCGCTTCGGCTAACAGACAGGACTCATCCAGCAGTTGCATCCTGTCCGCCTTGTCCAGCTGAAACAACTCGTGCACTTCTTCCCGCCGGGGAACCAATACAAACCAGGGATAGTTGGCATCGTTGATCATCAGCAGTCGGCTGAGCGGATAGTCCCCTATTAAAATGCCATCATTCGCGAGTTGCGGATGAAGTATGAACATATGCGCCCCCAATAAAGCCATTAGACAAACGAACCGATTCCGCAAGTTTAGCTGTGCAACGGAGCGGGATGTCAAAGCGGCAACCGCACTCGCTGAAAGCCCATTATTGACGCTTTATACTACGACAAGCGTTCCCCATGAAAAGTCAAGAAAGCATGCCGAAAGGTCGTTCTTTCACACCTACCTCTTTAGTGCTTTAATGTTACCGGATAATAAAAAAGAAAAATGGTTCAGTTGAACCGCAAAGCTTTTTTACTCAAGGAGTACACAATGAAAAACGCTGTCAAATGGAGTTCCCTCGCTCTAGCCGTGGCTATGGGCAATGGGCTGATTGCATCAAATGCGCTGGCACAAGAATCCACTCCAGGTGAAGGCATTGTTGAAGGCGCTACTGCGACCCTCAGCAGCCGTTCCGTCTATTTCAACCGCGACTTCCGTCCTGATGGCAACGACGATGGCAAGCGGGAAGAAGCCGCGACTGGCATGGTCCTCGACTTTCAGTCCGGTTTCAGCGAAGGCCTGATCGGTCTTGGTTTTGACGTGACTGCTATGGGTGGCCTGAAACTGGACAGCGGGTCTGGCCGCACTGGAACCGCTCTGCTTCCAGTCGATCCTGACGGCAGCGCTCCCAACGAATACGCTGAAATTCGCGGTACTGTGAAAGGCCGGATCGCAGAAGACACTGTGCTGCGTTACGGCACCCACTTCGTAGAAAACCCGGTTGTTGCCTATGAAGATGCGCGTTTGCTGCCTAACCATTACTTCGGTTATAGCGTAACCAACGAAACCATCGAGGGATTGTTCGTCGAAGCCGGTCGCATGACCGATCGCGGCGAGATGGCTGGCTCATCGCAAACTGATGATGGCTACCGCATAACTACGGATGACTACAGCTACGGCGGAGATGTTAGCTATTTAGGCGGTAGCTACACCTTCAACGACGCATTGGCAGCTACACTCTACACGTCCAAGGCCGACGAACTATGGAAGCGCCACTTCCTGGGGCTCGCTCATACCGCTGAGCTGACTGACGGACTAAGCCTGACCTCCGAGCTGGCGCATTACAACACTTCCGATGACAGCGGTGCAGAGGCAGATTTCGACAACGACGCCACCTCACTTGCCCTGACGCTGGGTGCTGGCAATCATGGCTTCACAGTGGCCTATCAGCGCATGAACGGCAACAATGGCTATGCGTACCTGGACGGCGCAGTCTTCTTGGCGAACTCGGTTCAGTATTCCGACTTCAATGCCAAGGACGAGCGCTCCTGGCAGGCCCGTTATGACTATGACTTCGCCGGCCTGGGCATTCCCGGTCTGACCTTCATGACTCGTTATGTCACCAGTAGCGACATCGACACCGCGCACGAAGGCATCGCTGATAGCAGCCGTGACAGCCGCTGGGAACGTGATACCAACATCAGCTACACCGTACAAAACGGTGCGCTTGAAGGTGTTAACCTCCTGTGGCGCAACGCGACTGTACGTCAGGCCGCTGCGTTCGATGGCGACATCGACGAAAACCGTCTGATCGTTTCCTACTCCTGGGATCTGCTGTAATCCAGGCTGTAGTTAACTGAAAAACCCGGCTTCGGCCGGGTTTTTTATTGCCTGGACGCCGCGCGCGCAGGTGCCGGGGTCAGGCTATACGCCGGGCGGTCACAGCCGTACAATACCGCCGATAAATCTGACCATGACCTCAGGACTCTCCTTCCCCATGCGTACCAGCAAATATCTGATCTCGACCCTCAAGGAAACACCCGCGGACGCTACGGTCATTAGCCATCAGCTGATGCTGCGCGCCGGCATGATTCGCAAGATCGCATCCGGCCTCTATACCTGGCTGCCGATGGGTCTGAGAGTCTTGCGCAAAGTCGAGAAAGTCGTTCGCGAAGAGATGGATAACGCTGGCGCGCTGGAAGTCCTGATGCCGGCGATTCAACCCGCCGAACTCTGGCAGGAATCGGGTCGCTGGGAGCAGTATGGTCCCGAGCTGCTGCGTCTGAAAGATCGCCACAACCGTGAATTCTGCGTGGGTCCGACCCACGAAGAGATCGTCACCGAGCTGGCGCGCAACGAAATCAGCAGCTACAAGCAGTTGCCACTCAACCTGTACCAGATACAGACCAAATTCCGCGACGAGATCCGGCCCCGTTTCGGTCTGATGCGCGCCCGTGAATTCACCATGAAGGACGCTTATTCCTTCCACATGGATCAGGCTTCGCTGCAGCAGACCTACGACGTGATGTATCAGGCCTACTGCAACATCTTCAGCCGTCTCGGCCTGGATTTCCGGCCAGTAGTGGCCGATAACGGCTCGATCGGCGGCGAAGGCTCGCACGAGTTCCACGTATTGGCCGAATCCGGTGAGGACGCCATCGTGTTCTCGGATTCTGGTTCCTACGCCGCCAATATGGAAAAGGCCACTGCGCTGCTGCCGGCGGGCGATCGGCCTGCCGCCAGCCAGGAGCGCGCAACCGTGGATACCCCTGATCAGCACACCATTGAGGCGGTCAGCCAGTTCCTCAAGGTCCCGCCGCAGCAGTCGGTGAAGACGCTTATTGTTCTGGGCGCTGCCGAGAAAGATAAGCCGCAGCCGCTGGTTGCCTTGATTCTGCGCGGCGATCACGAGCTCAATGAGATCAAGGCCGAGAATCATCCTGCTGTCCATGCGCCACTGACCTTTGCCAGCGAGCAGCAGATCCAGCAGATAATCGGCTGCAAACCCGGTTCGATTGGCCCGGTCGGCCTGAACATCAAGGTGATTGCCGACCATAGCGCAGCCTGGCTGGCGGATTTCGTGTGTGGCGCAAATGAAGACGGCAAGCACTTCACCGGCGTGAACTGGGACCGCGATGCTCAGTTCAGCGAAGTCGCCGATCTGCGCAACGTGGTGGAAGGCGATACCAGCCCCGACGGCAATGGCACGCTGGTTATCAAGCGCGGCATCGAAGTGGGCCACATATTCCAGCTCGGCCGTAAATACAGCGAAGCAATGAATTGTCAGGTGCTCAACGAACAGGGCAAGACCAGCACCTTGACCATGGGTTGCTATGGGATTGGCGTGTCCCGCGTGGTGGCGTCCGCTATCGAGCAGAACTATGACGACCGCGGCATCCTCTGGCCGGATGCCCTGGCGCCCTTCCAGGTGGCACTGATCCCCATGAAGATGGAAAGCTCAGAAGCCGTGCGCGAGAAGACTGGAGAGCTGTACGCCGCCCTGCAGCAAGCGGGTATTGACGTGCTGATGGATGATCGCGACAAGAAGGTCAGCCCCGGCGTCAAGTTTGCCGACATGGATCTGATTGGCATCCCGCACCGCGTGGTCATCAGTGATCGCGGTCTGGCCGAAGGTGAACTGGAATACAAATACCGTCGGAACAAGGATGCGCAAAGCCTGCCGGTTGCCGAGATGCTCGACTTTCTGCTCGGGCAGATCGCCAAGGCCTGATCACACCGATGATCCGACTGGCCACATGGATAGTGACCGTCCTGCTTCTCGGGCCCTGGTCCGGCGCTTTTGCCAACGCGCCGGCCACGGTTGACCCAGCGCTAAAGGCTGCGCTCATTGAAGCGATTGCCGAAGCCGACAGCTTCGATGATCGCTTCGATGCGGAAGTCTGGTTGCTGGATATGTCTACGCGCATGCGCCACTACCTCCCCGATGAAAGGGAGCGGCTACATTTTCTGCGTCAGGTGCATAGTCAGGCCACCCGTGCCGGCCTCAAACCGGACCTGGTGTTGGCCGTCATCCATGTGGAAAGCCTGTTCGACCGCTATGCGCTGTCGCGCGTCGGTGCGCAGGGCGTCATGCAGGTTATGCCATTCTGGAAGAAGGAGCTGGGGCGTCCGGAGGACAATCTGGTCGATCTGGCGACCAATCTGCGCTATGGCTGCACCATCCTCAAGTACTACCTGGACAAGGAGAAAGGCAATTTGCGGCGGGCGCTGGGGCGCTACAACGGCAGCTTGGGCAGTCACAAATACCCGGATAAAGTGCAGGATTACTGGTACCGCTTCTGGTACGTAAAAGACTGACCTTCCAGTCCTAGCGTTGCTCGAATGCCTCGAACTCTTCCAGATCGCAGGCCGTCAGCTCGAGCGAGTCCACGCGCGCGCGCTCCGGCCCAACGCGCAACCAGTCGGTCATGTCATCAATGGCCTGTTGCGGCCCGGTCAACATGCATTCCACCGAGCCGTCCGGCTGATTGCGAACCCAACCGACAACGCCCAGCGCACGTGCTTGCCGCACCGTAGACTGCCGAAAAAACACGCCCTGTACCCGGCCTCTGACGCAGGCATGCATAGTAAAGCGGCTCATGGCTCACCTCTCCTCGTTCAACGCCGCCAGCAGTGCAGCCTCATCCTGAGGGCCCTGCAGCGTACGGATCACATTCCCCTCTTTATCCAGCAGATAGGTGGTGGGTAACACCTGCGGATGGACCAGCTCCATGGCCTGGGCGAAATCCTTGCCCAACACGGGAAAACGAATTCCTATCTCGTCGCTGAGCTGCGCCAGAGCCTCCCCTTCTATGCCGTCGAAATTGATACCAAGCACGGCAACATCCGGCCGCGCCTCCGCCAGTGCGTTCAGCTCAGGCAGTTCGTCACGGCAAGGCCCGCACCATTCTGCCCAATAGTTGACCAACACAGGCCGCCCGGATAGCTCACTTTCAGTGATGCTGTTGCCATGCTGATCCTGCCAACTGTTGCCACCGCAGGCGCTCAATACAAGCATGACGCTGAGTGGCCAGAATCTGCGAATAGATCGGATCATTTGGTCTCCTTTTCAGAACCAGAGTGTGCCGTGGGCTCGGCATGGCCAGCACCACATAACCAGCTTTTCAGGCTACCACCCATGATTTCCCGGCGCTGGGCTTCCAGCTCGGTGACGGCGGCAACGAACGGTGGATACCAGACAGGATCACCCGCCAACTGGCGTGGCAGCTTGCCTGGACCCGGAATTGCTTCGGGCACCTTGGCCAGAAAATCGGCCAGATCAACCTCTCCCAGATCGCGACTCAGCACAAAACCACCCTGCTGAACCCGGGTGATGATGCTTTCGGATTCCAGCCAGTCCGTCATCTCCAGCCAGACGTCTTCTCGAAACTCCCAGCCGGCGGCTTTTGCACGGTCCAGGTCGACGAATTGTCCGCGGCTGTGCGCGTCGAGGAAGATCCGCAGCAAACCCAGCAGATAAACCAGACGCGGGTACACCGGGCGCTTCCACGCCTGACTATTGGCCAGGTTAGCGACCAGCTCGGCACCAAACAGAATGATCACCCAGCTGATGAAAATCCACAGAAGGAATACCGGGAACGCCGAGAAGGCGCCATAGACGAGCTCATAGCCCGGAAACAGCCGCAGGTACAAACCGAAGATAGCCTTGGCACTCTCGAACAACAGCGCCACCAGCACGCCCCCGGCCAGCGCGTGCTTGAAAGGAACCCGGGTATTCGGCACGGCCATATAGCTCAGCGTGAACGCCGTCATGCTCAACAGCAACGGCACCCATCTCAGTACCCACCGGCTCGCCTCGGCAAAGGCCGCGCCTTCACGCAGCACTGTTACGGAGGCTATATAGGTGCTCACCGCGAAGCCCGCCCCAAGCAATAACGGACCCAGACTCAGCAGGGCCCAGTACAGCAGAAAGCTCGATATGCCCCGGCGACGCTGGCGCACATGCCAGATGTCGTTGAATGAGCTTTCAATCTTCAACATCATGATGAACGCGGTAATCATCAGGGTGGCGATGCCCACGCCGGTCAACTGACGCGCCTGCTCCGAGAACCTGAACAGGTACTGGCGCAGCGCTTCGCCGGTTGAAGGTACGAAGTTCTGAAAAATGAAATCCTCGATCTGCCCGCCCACGTCGGTAAACTGCGGAATAACCGCCAACATGGCGTAGGTCACTGTCATGATAGGCACCACCGCGAACAGGGTGGTGTAAGTCAGTGCTGCGGCGGTCTCCATGCAGTTATCGACGAGGAATCGTTTCACCAGATAACGAAAGAAATGCACCGATTGTTCCAATCGAGGCTGCATCACGGCTCCCTGACAGCTCGGTTTATAACGCTTAGAATAGCCATCATACCTGCCGCGAGCCACTCAGGCGCCGGCCATCGCTGACCGAATCGGAGAATCTCATGGCAGACGTGCGTATCTATCACAATCCGCGCTGTTCCAAATCACGCCAGGCGCTCGAACTGCTCAAGAATCAGGGCGCCGAGCCGGAGGTGATTCTGTATCTGGAAACGCCGCCGGACGACGCCACACTCAGCGAACTGCTGTTAAAGCTGAACATGAGCGCGCGCGATTTGATGCGCAAGGGCGAGGATGTCTATAAGGAATTGCAACTCGACGACTCTGACCTGAGCGAAGCACAACTGGTTCAAGCCATGGTCGATTATCCCAGATTGATCGAGCGGCCCATCGTCGTAAAAGGCGATACCGTCATCGTGGCACGGCCACCGGAACGGGTACTGGAGCTGTTCGCATGAGCGCGCCCTATGTACTGGTGCTCTATTACAGCCGACACGGCGCTACAGCGAAGATGGCGCGGCTGATTGCCGAGGGTGTTGAGCGCGGTGGTATGGAAGCGCGGCTGCGCACCGTTCCGACTGTGTCTGCGGATAACCGCCAGAGCGCGCCGGAGATACCGGAAAGCGGTGCGGTGTACTGCACTGAAGACGATCTGCGTGAATGCGCGGCGCTGATCATCGGCAGCCCCACGCGGTTCGGCAACATGGCTGCCCCGCTCAAATACTTCATCGATGGCACCAGCAGCCTGTGGCTGACTGGCGCACTGGCCGGCAAACCCGCCGCAGCCTTTACGTCCACTGCAAGCCTGCATGGCGGCCAGGAAACGACCCTGCTATCGATGCAGCTGCCCTTGCTGCACCACGGCATGCTGATCCTGGGCCTGCCTTATACCGAAGCCGCATTGACCGAAACCCAGGGTGGCGGCACGCCCTATGGCGCCAGCCACCATGCCGGTGCCGACGGCTCACGCAAGATCGACCAACATGAAGCTACGCTCTGCCAGGCACTTGGCCGGCGCGTCGCGGTCATTTCCCGTCAACTCGTGGCCGGAGCCGTGCATGTCGAGAAATAAGCCATTACCCGGTCTGGACTTTCTCGAGCCGCGGGTGAAGATCGCCCGGTTTCTGGCAACGGCAGGTTATTTGGGGGTGTTGCTGACGATAACGATCTACAACGGCTTTTTCGCCGATCTGCACGGTGCCAATCCGCTGATAATTGTCGGCGTACAACTGGTGCCCCTGTTGATCTTCCTGCCTGGCGTGCTGCTGGGCTGGCCCCGGGTGTACGCTTTCCTGTGTTTCGTGATCAACCTGTACTTCATTCTCGGCGTACTGGTGTGCCTTCAGCCCGGACGTGAAGTGTATGGCGGGCTGCTGGTAGCGTTCACGCTGTTGTACTTCATCGCCGCACTGGGCTTTATTCGCTGGACTTTTCAGGCGCAACGCGTGCGCGCTGGCGAGGTCTGACTACCAACCCATCACGCGCTTTACGAAGGGAATGGTCAATCGATGCTGGGCCTGGAGTGAAGCCTGGTCAAGCTGCTCCAGCGCCGCGAAGATATCGGTCATGCCGCGTGAACCACGGCTGAGGATGTAACGAGCCACTTCATCCGGGAGTTGCAGCCCGCGCAGTTCCGCACGGAGCTTGAGCATCCGCTGCTTGTCCTCGTCACCCAACGCCTGCAGCTGGTAGACCACCCCCCAGCTCAGGCGCGACGCCAGATCCGGCAGCTCAAGATCCAACTCCCGAGGAGGCGCCGATGCCGCGACCAGAAGCCGTCCGCCCTGTTCGCGCAACCGGTTGTAGAGATGAAAGAGCGCTTCTTCCCAATCATGTCGACCGGCAAGCGCATCCAGCCCGTCGAGGCACAGCAGATCGAATTGCTCCATCCCTTCGAGGATAGCCGGGCCGTGATCCATCACGTCATCCAGCGGCAGATACATGCCCAGCCCGCTGTTATCCGCGATACGGTGACAGGCGGCCTGCAACAGATGCGAGCGGCCGCTCCCCGCTGCGCCCCAAAGATAAACACACTGCTCGGCCTTTGATGAAGCCAGATCAGCGAGCTCCTCTACAGCCGCGACAACGACCGCGTTGGGGCCCGCAAAATAGTTGGCAAAGGTCGCCTCGTCCCGGAGCTTGACGCCAAGGGGCAATTGCATCGGTTGGCCCGGTTGCATCACTCTTCTCTCAACTCGTCCAGTTCGATAACCCCTTCATCGTCAGATTTCTGGTAGGCCTGGGACGCCAAATAGCTTTGATGCGCATGTCGCACCAGCACCATAATCACTGCCGCCACCGGCAAGGCCAGGAGTATACCGACGAAGCCGAACAGGTGTCCGCCGGCAAGCACCGCAAAAATGACCGCTACTGGATGCAGACCGATGCGATCGCCCACCAGCCAGGGCGTCAGCACTGTGCCTTCAATGGTTTGCGCTACCGTGAACACCGCCACCACTGCCACCAGATGCGCTACGTCACCGAACTGGAAAATTGCAGCGATCAGCGCCGCTGTCATGCCCACAGCGAAACCGAGGTAGGGCACGATGCTCGCCAGACCGGCGACCATGCCGATCAGCAGCGCAAGCTCCAATCCGACCGCCCACAGGCCCAGCGAATAGAGAATGCCCAGGCCCAGCATCACCAGCAATTGTCCGCGGATGAAGGCGCCCAGCACCTCGTCACAATCGCGGCTGAGCTTGACCACCAAGGGCTCATGGTCACGCGGCAGCAGGCGCCTGATGCGCTCGACTATCATGTCCCAGTCCCTGAGCAGATAGAAGCCAACCACCGGAATCATCACCAGATTGACCACCCAGGTCAGCAGACCCATGGTCGAACGGGTTGCCTGCGCCAGTACTGAGCCGACCACGCCGGAATTTTCACCGAGGTTCTCGCGAATGCGCTCGCCCACATCCGACAGCCTGATTTCCGTGATCGGCACACCCGTTCTGGCCTGAACCCAGGGAAGCGCGACTTCGGTTATCCACTGCAGCATGTCCGGAATCTGTTCACGCAGCGCCGAGACCTGGTTGCCCAGTAGCGGAATCAGCACCACCAGCGCCAGCGCAAAAAGCCCCGTGCCCGCAGCGAAGACCACCAGCACACCCAGTACCCGGGACAAACCGTAGCCTTCCAGCCGGTCCACGAGCGGGTCGCCCAGATAGGCAAGCAGCATTCCGATCAGAAAAGGCGAGAGTATCGGGCTAAGCAGGTACACCATGGCTACTGCAGCGAGAAACCCTGCAAGCCACAGCCATCGAACATCAGAGATCATTGTGTTGCCCTCGTGGCCATCGCGTTGCGATCAACGCCACCGGTAATACAGCGTATTAGGATCCGGCTCGACGGGCTCCGGTATTACATTCACTGGGGCCTGTTCGGACTCCATCAATCGGTCATTCGTCGTGCTGTGGCTGTCATCCATGGAAGTGGCAATTGAGTTGTCCTGTTCATCGGTGATTGCGTCCATGGACCTCTGCTGCTCCACAGGTACGGGAAGCAGTATGGGCCCTTGATCGACCGGTTCAGGCTCCGGGGCGGGGATCCGCACAAGGCGCTGATCAAGACTCAGCATGCGCTCAAGCTGCGATTCGCTACCAGGAAAATCCACTCGAACCGTGACCTTATCCGTATCGACCGAGAGCATCTGCGGCGTGCTCTGTCCACCGAGCTGCTGCAGCATGGCCTGCAGGCTTGCGTAATCCTCGATGCTGTTCACGTCCTGCACCACCAGCGTCCAGCGGGCCAGCTCATCGGCTGCTACCGCAGGGACCGCGTACTGCTCGAAGGCGGCCGCTGCCACTTCGCGCATTACCTGATCGGCGGCTACGGCAGGATCATCGCCGCTGGCTTTGCCGGAATACCCCTTATCATTCAACCACATATGCCAATCAGCACGAGTACTCTCTCCATTGGCGGTAAAAGCAATAGCCAATACGCCCTCACTGGCATAGCGCTCACTGGCTTCCAGCAGGTCCCCACGATTGCCCTGACGGACAATCTCCTCGGTGACACGGCTTCTATCTTCCAGATCGCCCATCGGGTAGCTCAAAGCGACGCCGCGATAGGCCGCGGCCGTTTGCAAAAGCTCACCCCAGGTACTTCCGGCGCCAATCAATTCATCGCCCAGGGTGCGCGCCTCGACCGCCCAGACCAGCATCCCCGGCCGACTGCGGCCAAGCATGGGCATACCGCCGCGGACCATCACCTGGCGCACGGCGGCCGGTTCAAATTCGACGACCATCGAACCCTCCCGCCTGCTGATACGACGTACCAGTTCACGCGGCTCATTCAGGGCGTCGGCGACCGGCCCGCTTTTGGTGTTTATCCTTGCGCCACCCACACGCATGAACATGACCTGCGCAGCCTCGCTCAGCGTCTCGTCCTGTGATGCATCTTCGGCCTCTGGCTGTTCGACCCGATAAAGCCCCTGGAGGACTGCCGCAGACAAAGTAAGAGGCGCCATCACCACCAGGGACAGCAAGGTGACAACAATAATGCGCAAAGAAAACATGGGCGATTCCGCTCGGCTGGTGCTGGTTTTGTCTCGCTGACACGAGACTGCAGCTGTATTAAAGCGCATACATTAAACAAGCGCCGGAGCGGCGGCAACCAAGGTGCGGCGAACAGATCGGCGAGCATGGTCCTGATGCGGTTGTATTGTTACACTAGCGCGCTATCCCGCGGCCGTTCCGAGCACTGGCCGCTCGCCCCTTTTCGACCATCGAGACCGACGCATGAGCAGCCAGAACCCTACCAAACCTTCGATCAGCTACAAGGATGCCGGAGTCGACATCGACGCTGGGAACGCGCTGGTAGACCGCATCAAGCATGTCGCCAAGCGCACGACCCGCCCCGAGGTCATGGGCGGACTGGGTGGCTTTGGCGCGCTCTGCGAGATCCCTGAAGGGTATAAGAAGCCGGTACTGGTGTCCGGTACCGACGGCGTCGGCACCAAGCTTCGCGTAGCAATGGACCTGGGCAAGCATGACACCATCGGCATCGACCTGGTGGCCATGTGCGTTAACGATCTGATCGTGTGCGGTGCTGAGCCCTTGTTCTTTCTGGATTACTACGCCACCGGCAAGCTGAATATCGACATCGCCGCGCAGGTGGTAACCGGTATCGGTGCAGGCTGTGAGCTCGCTGGCTGCGCACTGGTAGGCGGCGAGACGGCGGAAATGCCCGGCATGTATGAAGGCGATGACTACGACCTGGCTGGCTTCTGTGTCGGCGTGGTGGAGAAATCCGAGATCATCGATGGCAGCAAGGTTCAGGCTGGCGACGTACTCATTGCGCTGCCCTCCTCCGGCCCCCATTCCAATGGCTACTCACTGATTCGCAAGATCATCGAAACAGCCAACGTGAACATCGCCGACATCACCCTCGACGGCAAACCGCTGGGCGAACTGCTCATGGCACCGACCCGCATCTACGTCAAAGCCCTGCTGCAGCTGATCAAGCAGACCGGCGCAGTCAAGGCCATGGCGCATATCACCGGCGGCGGCTTGCTGGAAAATATCCCGCGCGTCCTGCCCTCCGGCGCTGGCGCCAGCATCGACTTGTCCAGCTGGCAGCGCCCGGCAGTGTTCAACTGGCTGCAGGAACAGGGCAACGTGGATGAGACTGAAATGCATCGTGTATTGAACTGCGGTGTGGGCATGGTGATCTGTGTCGGAGCCGATCAGGTCGACGCTGTCCTGCAGAATCTGCAGCAATCCGGCGAACAGCCTTGGGTGATCGGCCAGATCGAAGCCGGCGCAGAGAATGACGAAGCCGTCGTTCTGCGTAACGGTCGCTGATCTGTGGTCTGCCGTATCGTCGTACTGATCTCCGGATCGGGCAGCAATCTGCAGGCTTTGATCGACAAGCTGGACCGGCAATACGGCGAGATCGTTGCGGTACTGAGCAACCGGCCCGACGCCTACGGGCTGGAACGGGCCAGACGCGCTGGTATCAACACCCTGGTGCTTGATCACAAGGACTACGCCGACCGCGAAAGTTTTGAGCGTGCGATGATCGCCAGGCTGGATGAAGTCGCGCCCGACCTGCTGATCCTCGCCGGCTTCATGCGCATTCTCACCACCGAATTCGTCAGTCACTTTCAGGGACGGCTCCTCAATATTCACCCGTCGCTGCTGCCCAAATACAAAGGCTTGCATACGCATAAACGCGCCCTGGAAGCTGGCGACAGCGAGCATGGCGCGACGGTGCATTTCGTCACCGAAGAACTTGATGGCGGACCGTTGGTCGTACAGGCACGGGTTCCGGTTATCCCAGGCGACACGCCCGAATCCCTGGCCGAGCGAGTCCAGCACCAGGAACATGTGCTATATCCTCTAACGATGAACCTGTTCGCAAGCGGCCGGCTCCGACTGATCGATGGTCGTGCGTGTCTGGACAACAAGCCCCTTGGGGCCAGTGGTATCGAACCGGAACGAATTGACTAGGGTCTGTTGCCGTCTGTTTTGTGGCCATCTGCCGTAGACATCCAGCAGTCTCTGAACACGAGGGATAAATATGCATGATCGACAGTGGCACACACGCGGTTTGCGCCGGGCCAGCTGGCTGACGGCTCTGACTCTGGTAATCGGCAGCAGCATCGCTAATGCACAGGAAATTGCCCCCTTCACTGCCAGTTACGCCGCCGACATGCGCAACGTGCCGCTGAATGGCGAAGCCAATCATTCGCTTACCGCTAATGAGAATGGTACCTGGACACTCGCATTTGACGCCGGCATGTTCGTTGCCCGGCTATCCGAACAAAGCACCTTCCTGTTACAGGAAGACGGCATCCTGCCCATCGAGTACGAATACAAGCGTCGCGGACTAGGCCGTAGCCGCACCACCACCCAGCACTTTGACTGGGAATCCGGTGTGGTGACGGGCGATCACAAGAAAGAGCGCTTTACCCTTCCGACCGAACCCGGCCTGCTCGACAAGACGACCTACCAGCTTGCCTTGCAGCGCGACCTGATGGCCGGCAAGACCGACCTGCGGTATCGCGTGGTGGATGGCGACGATATCGAGGAATATCAGTTCCGCGTGGTGGGTGAAGAGCGCGTCACGACCCGTGTTGGCCAGTTCGACGCGGTTGAGGTTGAGCGCGTTCGCGAACCCGACGCCGACCGGGAAACCACCATCTGGTTTGCCAAGGACTGGCAGTATCTACTGGTGCGCCTGAACCAGATCGAGACCGACGGCCAGCACTATCAGATCGTGCTCAAAGAGGCCACGCTCGACGGCGAGCCGGTACAGGGACTGCCGCCGGCCAAGAAGAAGCCCACCAAGAAAGCTCAGACTGCCGAGTAAAAGCGCCGACGTATCGAGCCCCTTCTCGCGGCGGTGCAGGCCTGCGCTAGTCACAGCTTCAGCCCGGGCGTCCTGCGGACGCCGTCGCGCCGGGGGCGACCCTCCTACGAAACCCAACCCCGATCTGGCTGACAGATAAGTCTAGGCCGCGTCACGACAACCGCAAACCACACTCCCCCCGTAGGAGTGTCGCCCACGGCACGACGCTGGCCATCAGGCCAGCCAAAAACCCACAAAAAACCGCGCACGCGAACCCAGCACCAATCTTAAACGGTAGCTCGGTATACCTCGTGAAAGGCGCGATCGAATCGCTGAACCGCCGCGGCGATGCTGGCCGCCAGGCCAGCCAAAAACCCACAAAAAAACCGCGCAGGCGAACCCATACGCGGTTTTTTTAGCTCAGCCAAGCAGCTTGAATACGCGGCTGCTTAGCCCAGTCAGCGGATCAACCCTTGGTAAAACGCTCACCTGCCTCTGCACGCTTGACCAGCCCTGCCGCCGGCTTCCAGAACTCACCGCTGCTGGCTTCCAGCTCGCGAATCTGTTCCAGCACGACATCCAGTCCAAGGTTGTCGGCATAGCTCATCGGACCGCCACGCTCTTTCGGGAAGCCGTAGCCGTACAGATACACCCGATCGATATCTTCAGCAGACTCGGCAAAGCCTTCGTCGAGAATCCGGGCACCTTCGTTGACCAGTGCCAGAATGCAGCGACGAACAATCTCCTCATCGTCCACGTCGCGCTGGGTATAGCCGGCTTCTTCGGCTACTTCACGGGCCAGCATGTCGGTTTCCGGATCGTGGATTGCCTGACGGCTGCCCGGCTCGTATTTGTAGAAACCATGGCCGCTCTTCTGGCCAAAGCGCTCCATTTCGCACAGCTTGTTATCCAGCCACACGATCGGCTCGCCGCGGCCCGCACCTGCCAGCTGACGTGAGCGCCAGCCCAGATCAATACCGACCACGTCATACATACGGTACGGCCCCATGGCCATGCCGAAGCCCTGCAGCGCCTGGTCAACCTGCCATGGCGTAGCCCCTTCCAATACCACTTCGCGGGACTGACGCGAATACATGGAGAGCATACGGTTACCGATGAAGCCGTGGCAGTTGCCCGCCAGCACCGCTTCCTTGCCAATCTTCTTGCCGACTGCCAGACAGGCGTCAAGCACGTCCTGAGCGGTAGCCTTGCCGCGCACGACTTCAAGCAGCTTCATGATGTGTGCAGGACTGAAGAAATGCAGGCCCAGCACCTGAGCCGGACGCTGCGTCGCGGAGGCAATTTCGTCGATATCCAGGTACGAGGTATTGGTCGCCAGAATCGCCGAGGCCTTAACCGCATTATCCAACTCACCGAAGATCTGCTTCTTCAGGTCCATGTTTTCATAGACCGCTTCGACGACCAGATCCATGTCGGCCAGATCAGCGTAGTTCTGGGTGGTGCGGATACGCTCGACACGTGCATTCGCTTCGTTCTCGTCAAAGCGCTGCTGAGCGACCGAACGCTTGTAGGTGTTGCGGATGTCGTCGAGACCCTTTTCCAGCATCTCGGCATTCACGTCCAGCCACACGACTGGATAGCCCGCATTGACGAAGTTCATCACGATCCCGCGACCCATGGTCCCGGCACCGATAACACCTACCTGTTTGATACTCTCGAATGATGCCATCGCAGCTCACCTCCAGATTGGAAAATTAGGGCGCGGGTGACCGGTCGGTCTGCCCACTGAGGACCGATACATTACGCAAAATCCGGGCGGATTTGAAACGAATCCCCCTGATTGGCGGCATTCACAATGTGAATGCGGGTTGGGCCGACCTGTGGGCGCGTTCGAAGGCGGCGCGAGGCGCTCTGCGCCCCCAGAAAAGTTGACTTCTGCATAGAACGGGGTGGTTTCCCTGGGGTTGGCGTGCGCCTGCGCGCCGACAGGTCCGGTTGCACCCCTTCGGTGGACTGCGAATTCGGCGTAGAGCAGGCGCTCTACACCCTCAGGAAAACCAATCTCTGGAAGCGAGAGTTTCCCCTGGGNCCCTTCGGTGGACTGCGAATTCGGCGTAGAGCAGGCGCTCTACACCCGCAGGAAAACCAATCTCTGGAAGCGAGTGTTTCCCCTGGGGTTGGGGGGAATCTCGGGCCGCGTTCGGACGCGCCGACAGGTCCGGTTGCACCCCTTCGGTGGACTGCGAATTCGGCGTAGAGCAGGCGCTCTACACCCTCAGGAAAACCAATCTCTGGAAGCGAGAGTTTCCCCTGGGGTTGGGGTGAATCTCGGGCCGCGTTCGGACGCGCCGACAGGTCCGGTTGCACCCCTTCGGTGGACTGCGAATTCGGCGTAGAGCAGGCGCTCTACACCCCCAGGAAAACCAGCCTCTGAGAGCGAGAGCTTTCGCTGGGGATAGAGCACCTCCGGTCACGTTCGGACTCTACACCAAATTTATCCGGCCCATAATAGTGCGCAAACTCTTGCGCACTATCCGAAAAACTCCTTTAAAATAGCGCACTTACCGTTTCGCTAGTTCCGTCTACCGCACCACTAGCGCTCGCTCACCTCTTGTACAAGCAGTCTCATGATCAAACACTCTCGCCTGTCTTTCTTCGCCACCCTGGTGGCGGGTTTCCTTTGTGTATCGCTCCCCGCCCTCGCTGCGCCCGTATCCTTCGAAGCAGCCAAAACGCTGACCCGCCAGCAGGTCTATCAGGATCAGAACAAGCAAGGCACTTTCTACTGCGGCTGTGAGTGGGAATGGACCGGGCGCTCCGGTGGCCGGGTTGACCTTGAGAGCTGCGGATACAGCATTCGTGCCCAGGACACCCGGGCGATTCGCATCGAGTGGGAGCATATCGTTCCTGCATCGCTGTTCGGCCAACAGCGCCAGTGCTGGCAGCAGGGCGGACGCTCCAACTGCAAGCGCAGCGATCCGGTGTTCAATGTGATGGAGGCCGATCTGCACAACCTGGCGCCATCGATCGGCGAGACGAATGCCGACCGCAGCAACTACCGCTTCGGCATGTTGCCCGATGCGCCTTATCAACACGGTGCCTGCGACTACAAGGTAGATTTCCCGCAACGTGTGGTTCAGCCGCGCGATGAAATAAAAGGCCAGATCGCGCGGACCTATTTCTATATGCACGACCGTTACGACCTGCGCATGTCCGCCCAGCAGCAACGCCTGATGATGGTCTGGAACCGCCAGTTCCCACCGACGCGCTGGGAGGAAGAGCGTAATCGACGGATCGCCCGGCTCATGGGTCACCACAATGAATTCGTTACCGGCCAACGGGTCTGGAATGAAGGACATAAAAATATCGCCGATGGCGTTCGCGTTGCCATAAAAACCAACAAGAAACCCACCGAAGCTAATCTGCCGATCATCGGCAACAGTCGCAGCAAGGTCTATCAC
The DNA here is from genome assembly GCF_008638345.1 of Pseudomonas saliphila. GTDB lineage: Bacteria > Pseudomonadota > Gammaproteobacteria > Pseudomonadales > Pseudomonadaceae > Halopseudomonas > Halopseudomonas saliphila. The sequence goes on from NZ_VTVA01000015.1 coordinate 90,458, forward strand.
CTGCCCGCGGGATGCCCTAGCTATGATCGTGTCAGCGACAAAAATCAGGTCATCTTTGCCAGTGAATCCCAGGCCATAAGCGGCGGTTATCGCAAGGCCGGCAACTGCCGCTGAGGAGCTTGCTGAGCCTGGTGCTGCATGCGGCTGCCAGGCTCTGTTTGCGCATTGACAGCACGCCGCTACCGCGTCAAAGCCTCGCTCGCAGGTGCGCCCATCCAATTGACACCAGAGACAAGGCTCAACTACTTTTAATGAGAAAGCTGCGCGACCCCGTTTCGAGATTAAAACAATAACGTAAAGGCTTAAAATCAGGGGATACACCATGCGTGCGATGTCTAGAGGACTACTTGTTGGATTGCTGGCGGCCGCTACGGGTATGGCTAACGGTGCCGACAATATCACCTTACCCAAAACCCTCGTCATGACCGCTTATGGGACCGGCTCCGCCGGATACACTCAGGCGGTGTCCATTGGCAACCTGCTGCAAAATGAATACGGAACCTCCATTCGAATCCTGCCGGGGGAGAACGACGTCTCGCGCATGACGCCCCTTCGAACCGGTCGGGTTCCGATCTGCGCCTGTGGTGTCGCCAGCTACTATGGATTCGAAGGCGTACTGATGTTCGCCGGTCCTGATTGGGGGCCCCAGCCGATCCGCGTGATCATCACCTCAACGGCCAACTTTGGCCTCGGAGTCGCTGTAGCGGGTGATATCGACGTCAAAACACCCGCCGACCTCAAGGGTAAGCGGGTCTCATATGTGCGCGGTGATGATGCGCTGAACATCGGGACCGAGGCCTTCCTCGCCTTCGGCGGTCTCACCTGGGATGACGTAGAGCGCGTGGAGTTTCCAGGTTATAGCCGCGCCTTTGAAGGAATCGTCGGCCATCAGTCTGATACGGCCTTCACCATGAGCGTTGCCCCTCCCGCCCAGCAGTTGGCAGCCAGCCCACGGGGCATAACCTGGCCGACCCTGGACCCCGATGACAAGGAAGGCTGGCAGCGGCTGCAGGCCGTTGCGCCTTATTTTCAACCTCACAGAGTGACCGCCGCCGCCGGCAACTATAGCGAGGAAAATCCCTGGATCGGAGCGAGTTACCCTTACCCGATCTATGTTGCCAACGAAACACTCGAAAAAGGCGTGGCGCGCAATCTGGTGCGTGTTCTGATTGAAGACATAGACAAGTACAAGGACGCGGCGCCGGGCAATGCCGGGTACTCGCTCGAGAACCAGAACATGTCGTGGGTGATCCCGTTTCATGACGAAGTTGTGGAGTATTACAAAGAGATCGGCCATTGGACCGACGAGATGCAGAGCCATCAGGACGGTCTGGTGAAGCGCCAGGAGGTCTTGATGACTGCATGGAAAGACTACACCGACGCAACGCCCCCACGCGATGAGGATGAGTTTAAGCAAGGCTGGATGAATGCACGCGCCACGGCGCTGGAATCGGCAGGAATGAACCCGGTTTTTCGTTAGATACGCTCTTGCTTGCGCTGCTGGCCGGAGCTCGACGCGAAGGCCAGTAGCCAACATTCATTCCAACCGGATACCAAACCACTATGCAAGAGCAACGGGAAACCGAAGCGGGCGCCATCGCTGGCATCCGGCACCTTCCGGAGAAATGGGCGTGGCTACCGCGGCTCAGCACGCTGGTACTGACTGTCACTGCTCTGGATTATCTGCTTAATCTGGGCTTCTTCTCCTTCATCACCTCGGTTGAGAGCCAGTTTTTCTACGCGGTGGTGGCCCTGATGCTTCCGCAGGTTTACCTGTTGTGGCCGATAAGCGCACGGGCTACACGCGACAGAGTGCCCTGGTACGACGTCCTGTTCTATCTCATCGCACTGGTGGTCTGCGGCTACTTTGTCTATCACGGCGAACGTATTCTCGACCGTGGCTGGGCGTTTTCAGCGCCCGACCACGCCATAGTGATGAGCTTTCTGATGTGGGCGGTCGTTCTGGAAGCCGTACGGCGCGCCGGCGGCACCCCGATTGCGATTATCGTCGGACTGGCGAGCCTCTATCCCATCTTTGCCGACCTCATGCCCGGACCCATCCAGGGCTTTCCCTCGACCCCTGATCAGACCGCGATTTACCACACCATGAGCCGGGAAAGCATCATGGGGATTCCGTTGCAGTCCTTTGCCAACCTGGTCATTGGCTTCCTTCTGTTCGGCGTTGCACTTCAGAAGACCGGCGGGGGAAAGTTTTTCATCAATCTGGCATTTGCGCTGCTGGGGCATGTACGCGGCGGACCTGCCAAGGTATCGATTTTCTCCAGCGGGCTCATGGGTTCGATGAGCGGCAGCGTTATTACCAACGTGCTCACCACGGGCGTGCTCTCAATACCGGCAATGCGTCGGGTCGGGTTCAGCCGGTCATACGCCGCCGGTGTGGAGGCCTGTGCCTCTACCGGCGGCGTGTTGATGCCACCGGTCATGGGCGCAACGGCCTTCGTTATGGCCAGTTTCCTGAACATCCCCTACAGCGAGATAGCGTTGGCGGCAGTGGTTCCATCGGCCTTGTATTTCCTCGGGCTCTTCATTCAGATCGACGCCTACGCGGCCAAGTACAAGCTGAGCGGGCTCCCCCAGGAGGAATTGCCATCGCTAAAGCAGACCATCAAGGAGGGTTGGTATTTCATCTTCGTTTTCGTTCTGCTCATCTGGATGCTCTTTATATTGCGCCGGGAAGCGATCGCGCCGTTTTATGCCACGGCCCTGCTGCTGGTTATCAACCAGATACTCCCCTACCAGCGCTGGGGTTGGGCTGATGTGAAGGAATTTCTCTCCGGCGCGGCCAAACTGTTCGCCGAACTGATTGCCATTCTGGCAGGTGTCGGTCTGTTGGTGGGCGCACTCTCGGTAACCGGCCTATCAGGCACCATCGCCAATGATCTGATCTTCCTGGCCGGCGGCAACACGCTGATTCTGCTTGCGATGGGAGCGGCCACCAGCTTCCTTCTGGGTATCGGCATGACGGTTACGGCGGCGTATATTTTCCTCGCCGTCGCCTTGGCCCCGGCACTGATACAAGGCGGCGGGATGGATCCTCTCGCAGTGCATATGTTTATTCTGTATTGGGGAATGCTGAGTTTTATCACCCCTCCGGTGGCTCTGGGGGCATTCGCGGCCGCCACAGTAGCGGGTGCCAGGCCCATGGAAACCGGGCTGCAGGCCATGCGTCTGGGCAGCGTCATCTACGTGATTCCGTTCCTGTTCGTGCTCAATCCAGCCCTGATTCTCCAGGGAGGCTGGGCGGAGATCTCCGTGGTGTTGGTGCAGGCACTCGTTGGTGTCGTGCTGATTGCCAGCGCCATGCAGGGCTATCTGGTCTGGGTAGGCGATCTGACGCTCAACACAGTGTTGCAATGGCCGATACGGCTCATGTTGATCGTCGCCGGCATCACCATGGCGATCCCGGGGGGTGGAGCCGTGCCGCTGGAGAACATGGAGTTGGCGCTGATCAGCGTCGCAACGGGGCTGCCGGCGGTGGCATTAGCCTGGTGGCAGAACGCCCGCCTGAGGCGTTCTGAGGCATGACCGGCCAGCAAGCGCGAACCGGTGGTTATTCGGACGCGAGCCGCTGCCGCAGCAGCCCCTTCAGAATCTTGCCGGAGGGCGTGGCCGGGAGCACGTCCATGATGATCACCCTGGCCGGGCGCTTGTAGGGAGCCAGTCGCTCGGCGGCAAACGCCTTGATCTCGTCCGCGCTGGTGGCACTGCCCGGGACCAGTTGGACATAGGCAATCACCTCTTCGTTGCCCGGCACCGCCCGCCCCACGACGGCCGAAAGCGTCACATCCGGATGCTGCGTAAGCACCGCCTCGACATCCGGCGGGTAGACATTAAACCCGGAGCGGATGATCAGTTCCTTGGTCCGGCCGACGATATGCAGATGGTTTCTATCGTCCACGCGCGCGAGATCGCCGGTATTGAGCCAGCCGTCCGCGTGCAAGACTTGAGCGGTTTCCTCCGGGCGACGGTAATACCCCTTCATCACGTTAGGTCCGCGGACCCAGAGTTCACCGACCTCGCCCGCTGCAACCTCGGCGCCTTCGGTGTCTTGTAACCGGTACTCCAGCAGCGGCAATAACCGGCCGCAGGAGGTGTCATCCAGCGGCTCATCCATACGCGTCTGCGAGATGGTCGGGGATGCTTCCGTCAGCCCGTAGCCATTGTGCAGCGGCAAGCCGAAAGCGGCCTCGATCTGGTGCTTGACACCCGGATCCAGCGGCGCGCCACCGACCGAAATGTAGCGCAGTTTCGGCGCTACCAGCTCCAGCTCATTGGCGTTCAGATGCTCCAGGAAACGCTGAAACATCGCCGGTACGCCCTGCAGTACCGAGATCTGCTCCCGCAATAACGCGTCTCTCATGCGCGACGGATCAAAGCGTTCAGTCAGGTATAAGGTGGCGCCCGCATACAGCGAGCCCAAGAAAACAGAGTTCAGCCCGAAAACATGGGAGATGGGCAGGACCGCATACACCCGGTCGGCGGGCGAAAACCCGCGCAAGCCGCTGGCAATGGCCGCAATGGACAACATATTACGGTGCGTCAGCATGACGCCCTTGGGCGTTCCGGTGGTACCCGAGGTAAATATCATGGTGGCCACCTGGGCTGCGGGGTCCGCGACCACGGGCTCGGGTTCGGCGTCTGCATGCAACGGGCCCAGGGCAATCTCGCCGATGTCGTCGCGGTCAAGATAACGAGCCCCATGACGGTCGGCATGCTGCCGTGCATCAGGCGACGTGGCGGTGGTATAGATCAGACGCCTGGGATCACAACTGGCGGCGATCGCATCAATTTCGTTGTCGGACAGTCGCGAGCTGACGACAGCGCACCAGACATCCATCTCGCTGGCCGCGAAGACCAGCGCGACCAGGGCTCTGCAGTTCTCGTTAACCACCATGATGCGATCGCCGGGGCGGATCCCCTGATCGAGCAGGAGCTGGCGTGTGGAGGCGACGGCTCGACCTAATTCGGCGTAGGTCCAGCGGGCCTCGGAATCAACAATCGCTACAGCATCGGGCGTCTCTTCGGCCCATTGCAAAGGGCGGTGACTGATGCGGGCAGGCAACGCTGACAGAATCTCGCTTGCGAGACGGCCTTCGATCAATTCATCAGGGGCCTGCATAGGGCGCTCCTCGTTGTATTTGAGATGAGAAACTGGCACGAACCGAAGTGACCGTCAATCGACGCGGACCGGCTCCGGCAGAACTTCCCACTCGGGCTCCTCGAACTCGCCAATAATGGTTATTTCGCAGTTTCTGGCATGCTTTTCCAATATGCCGCGCACCAGCTCATCGCGCCGATCGTCCTTGGCGTCGCGCGCCGCCTTGGATTCCCAACTGGCGATGGCCAGCAACGTGTCCGGCTCCCCTATCTTGCGATGCAAGCGCGTCCCCAGCGCTCCGGGCGTGCGCTGAATGACCTCACTGGCGCGGATCCAGGCGTCGGCATATTCCTCGACCGTGTAGCCGGGCTTCATGCGTACTTCAAAGATGAACTTCATCGCTATGCTCCTGAAGACATGTCAGTGGACCTGCTGGCTCCGCCATTACATGAAGTGGGACGCCGTGTGCAGCCTGGGAGTTCCAGCTGAACAAGACGCTGCGCTAGTGGTCCATGAAATGGACGCAGCGCAGCGGCCAAGAGGGTTCAGATTGGCGCAGTCGCCCCGCTGGACTTTCGGGTCCGCCCTATTCGCAGCTTCCTACTACGACGTCTTCCTTAGTTTCAGGAGTTGTATATGCCAGTGACGACTGCCCGGAAGTGCCTGATGCTCGGTCTTGCTTGCAGTGTGTTGCAGACGACTGCCATGGCTTCCACGCTATCACTCAAGGTGGAGAACGATACCTTTTCGCGCAATAGTGACGGGCACTACAGCAACGGCTTCGAGCTCTTCTGGTCATTCGAGCCGCCGCAGCAACACTGGTCACGTCGCCTGACCAACGCCGTACCCGGCTGGTCTGGAAGTGATGTAGCCAATGTGTCTTACCGCGGCGGCCACCAGATCTACACGCCCTACAATATCAACTACCAGCGGCGGATCATCAATGACCGCCCCTATGCCGGGCTATTCTTTCTCGGCACCTCGATATTTTCCAATGAACAGCTGGACGGCTGGCGCAAGGCCCGCGGCTTGCATCTGGACGTGGGCATGGTTGGCCCGGCGGCCGGCGCTGAAAAGATTCAGCGCGCCGTACACAAGGTGACCGATAGCGACGAGCCGATGGGCTGGGAACACCAGTTGGAGAACGAACCCTTCATCAACGTTGGCTACGACCAGCGTTGGTGGAAACAGAATAATCTACTGGGACTGTTGGATATCGAGTACGGCCCCAGTGCCGGGTTCACGCTCGGCAACCTGTACAGCTACATCTCTACCGGACTTGGCCTGCGCTTTGGCCACCGGCTGGACCGCAGCTTCAGCGTGCCCTCGGTCACACCCGGGCGCAGTGGTAGCCAGTATTTCACCGCCGGGAACGGTATGAGCTGGTATTTGTTTGCCGATATCGAAGGGCGCTATATGGCGCAGAACATGCTGCTGGATGGAAACACCTGGGAAGACAGCCACTCGGTCGACCGTGAGGAATGGGTGGGCGATGCCAAGGTTGGGCTGGCCTTCACCCTGAGTTCCTGGCAGCTGGCTGTGGCGCAGGTCTGGCGCACCAAGGAATTCACCGAGCAGCATGAGCACGACCAGTTCGGCTCGATCACCCTCTCCAAGGCCTTCTGATCAATCAGCTGGTGCGCACGCGTGCGCGCCAGCATTTGCCCTGTTCAGGTTTGATCAGCCGCCCAGTTCCGCCGAGAAGGCATCGCACTGGGAGATATCGCCGCTCTCGAAGCCCCGGCGAAACCAGGCCATCCGTTGCGCGGATGTTCCGTGAGTGAAACTGTCCGGTACCACATCCTGCCCTGCCTGCTTCTGCAACCTGTCATCGCCGATTGCCGACGCGGCCGTCAGGGCTTCCTCCAGATCGCCTTCATCGAGTAGCTGACGTTCTTCGTTAGCACTGAAGCCCCACACACCGGCGAAGCAATCGGCCTGCAGTTCCTGACGAACCGACAATTCATTCACCTCTGCCTGGCTTCGGCCCTGGCCGGCGGATCTGACCTTGGCACTGATGCCCAGCAGATTCTGCACATGATGACCGACCTCATGGGCAACCACATAAGCCTGGGCAAAATCGCCGGGCGCGCCAAGTTGCTGCTTGAGGTCACGGAAAAAGGTGAGATCCAGATAGAGCTGATTGTCACCGGGACAGTAGAAAGGCCCTACCGCCGAGCTCGCCGTACCACACGCGGAATTCACGCGATCGGAGAACAGCACCAGCGTAGGTTCCTGATAGGTTTGACCTGCAGCCGAGAAGATACCGTTCCAGGTTTCCTCGGTATCTGCCAGCACCACGGACACAAACTCGGTGAGTTCCTGTTCCTGAGGGGACAGTTCGCGCGGCGTTTGCGCGACGTTGGAGGCGCCGCCATCAACGACCTGCAGCAGATCGATGCCCAGCATGCGCGCGCCGACGAAGGCGACAACGCCCAGTACCAGAACGATCCTGCCGATCTTGCTGCGCAGCATCATTGGCAGAAAACGCAGCAGCAGAAGCAACCCGCCTCCGCCTGCCCCGCCGCGAAGCGGTTGGCCGCGTCGATCTTCGATATTGCTACTGCGTCGCCTGCCTCGCCAGTCCATCCAGCCCCCTTACGTGAACATCGTCAGTCGCAGAACGCCCGAATCCATATTAGTACGGAACAGACACGGGTGACGGCCCTATTTCGAACGCATTATTCCGAGGTCTCGACCGTTTGCGCAGCAGCAGGCGATGGTTGTTTTCTAAGCAGCACGCCGACTCGATATTTGAACTGCCGGGCCTTGGTCAGAAGCCCGCCCCTCGCTGGCACTTCATCAGGATGGAGCGTCATACCAGGCACGTACATACGGTTGGTTTCTATGCAGAACACCGGTTTGCCGGTTTCTTGCATGATACCCACCGCCTGCGCCTTCTCACTCTCGATGAACAGCGTCGACTCCGGTAGTGCGTTATACACTTGCGCCTTGAATCGATAGTGGATTCGCAGGCGCTGCCGTTCCGCCGCCGTGGGCAGGTCGAGCATGTGTAATTGACCGTAACGAACGCCCTGGCGCTTCAACCACCGCTCGGTTTCCTGACGATACTTTTCCAGGCGACTGGTCACCAGGTGAGCAACCGGCCGAGACGGCAGATGCAGCGCCTGGGTGCTCTGCAGAAATCTGAGATAGTTTTCACCGTCATCATTCTCTGCCGCAGTCGGATCGACGCAGAGCACGCCATCGATATCCAGGCAGGCATTGGCGATGAGCGGATCATGCATCATGTTCCACTCGAACACCCGTGGGCTGTCGACGACCTCAAGATATCGGTCTGCCTGGTGTGTTTCAGCATTCTCGGGAAAGGCGACCAGGGTGATCACCTTTCCAGAATATAGCTCTCGCACCTTGGCAGCGGCCGCTCGAATCGGGCTCGTCTGTCTGTATATGTCATCGACGATGAGGATGTGTTTAGCGTCCCAGCACCGCCCCAGTGATCTTTGACCTGAGGCATTTTCCTGCAATTCTTCATTGCGCAGAAAAGCCTCCACACTGGTATGCGGCAGGTTCAGCTTCAGCGAAATGATGTTCGCCAGAAGCATTCCATAGCGGGAGCTACCGACAATCAGATCCAGACCCGCAGGCAGCTTGCCGGCCCCGTGATTCATGAGCGTGGTTACGTCGCTTATACTTTTGTAATTCACCGGTCACTCCTTTGCTCGACTAATGGCATTGCGAAATCACCCTATATGCGCGTTCTCCATGCGACCGGCTCTGGCGAGAAGGGTTCCGTTATATGGAACGAAACCGCGCAAACGCCACAATGAACAAACTTTCTCTTTGTATCAGGTTCAACTGACATGTCAGCCACGTGCCTCTATCAGTCACACGCCCTGGACGGAGCCTAGATTTCCCAGTGAATAAAACACTGATCGCCTTGTGCATCGGCATCCTCGTTCTGGTCGCCGGCTTACCGGTTGCCTACCTGTCATGGCCTGCCCGCACGCCCGCCTCGGTCGCCATTGCCCAGGCGCCCTCGGTCGGCGGCCCCTTCACATTGCAGGACACCGCCGGCCGGACCGTCACCGAACAGTCGTTCCCCGGGCAATGGACGCTGATATTCTTTGGTTACACGCATTGCCCCGATGTGTGTCCGACCACCCTATCAACCGTAGCAGCTATTCTTGAAACACTCGGTGATCAGGCAAAACATCTGCAGCCATTGTTCGTGACCCTGGACCCGGAGCGTGACACGCCTGAGATATTGGCTGACTACACCGGGCACTTCGATGAACGCATCCTGGGCTTGACCGGCACACAAGAGCAGATCGAATCAATGTCCGAGGTCTACCGCGTCTATGCCAAGCAAGTGCCACAGGGTGATTCCTATACGCTGGACCACAGCGCCGTGATCTATCTCATGGGGCCGGACGGGCAACTGGTCAGCCACTTCAGTCAGCAAATGGATGCGGATGCCCTGGCGCGTGACATCGCGGACGCCCTGCCGCGTTCCGCGGGTGATGCCCAATGAAAGCTTTCCGCGAGCGATGGCCTCTAGTCCTGGGCTTCGTGCTGCTGGCCGCGCTCTGGTTCGGCCCTTTGCCGGCCATGAGCCGCACGGCGTTCTCCGCACACATGTTGCTGCATCTGGGCATCGTCGCCCTGGTCGCACCGCTGCTGGCTCTGGGACTGGCACGTAGCGGGGTCTGTCTGGACGGCGCACGCAACCTCCGCGGCTGGGCGATTCTGGCCTTCTCGGTGGAGATGATCGTGGTCTGGGGCTGGCACGCACCCGCGCTACATGAAGCCGCGGCTCGCCACGTGTCGGTCTTCGTCGTTCAGCAGATCAGTTTTCTGGTCGCCGGCCTGGCCGTGTGGTTTCTGGGCTTCGCGTCCCGTTCGAAGGCAGCGGTGGGCGCCGCCGTCGTGGGGTTCTTCTTCAGCTTCATGCACATGACCATGCTCGGCATGTTGCTGATTCTCGCGCCCAAACTCATCTACCCGGCCGACCTGTGTCTCGGCGCCTTTGGCTTCGAGCAGCTGGAGGATCAGCGATTCGGCGGTGTGCTGATGGCTGCCTGGGGTGGCCTGGTCTATATGGCGGGCGGCGTGGTGCTCGGCGCCCGCCTGTTACTGCGCGAAGAGCCGGAAGACAGCAGCGCGCCGCCGCTTGAGCGGCAGCAGCTCTAGGCAACCCCTGTATTGTTGAACCCGGCAGCGATCAAGGTGTGGCCGACAATGGCCCCATGATCTGTTTCAGCATATCGGGCTGCGGCGCGCCCTGCTGCTGTTGCAGCCGGTTATTCTCATCCAGGAAATAGATAGCCGGCGTGGCCGAGGCACCCATTTCGCCCATCAGCGCCAGGTTGGCTTGCAACTGCTTGTCCAGCTCAGCGGGAATCTCCTTGGTCGGTTTCAGTTTACTGGCCTTGCCGGCCGCTTCATGCTCATTCAGCGCCGCCTCGGGATCATCGGCGGCCAACAAGGCTGCCGACTTGCCAGCGCTATCGGGGCGCAACATGCCCACCATGACGTGACGGATCTGAACATCGCCCGCTTCTACCCAGGGGCGCGCCTGCTCCCAGAACATGTTGCAGAACGGGCAATTCGGGTCGGAGAACATGTAGACGATGCGCGGCGCATCGGCCGAACCATCGGCGATCCAGGTGCTGTCTTCCAGGCGCTGCCACATTTCCTTGCCAAGTGGCTCGTACACCAGTTGTTCCAGCTGTGGACGGCTCAGGTCGTCGCCCTGGGCATTGATCAAGGTGCCCACCAGCACATGCTCGCCGTCCGGGGTCAGGTACAGAGAAATACCCTGACCGTTATAGCGGGCGGCATAACCTTTAAGCCCGCCGGGGGCGTCAAAGCTGCCGACTATTTCAGCGCCTCGGGCTTCAACTGCCTTGACCGCAGCGGGCAGCTCCTCGGCGGTCGCCAGCGGCGCGGCTAGCATGGCAACAGCGGAGACAATCAGGGACATCGGGTATAGGTGTTTCATGGTTGGGTATCCATCTTGAGTTTTTCCATTTCGCGCGCCAGGCTGGCCCGCGACAGCTCACCGAGGTGGCTACTCACCTGGCGACCCTCGGCATCATAAAAAAGCGTGGTAGGCAGCGCGGCCGAGCCGATCTTCTGGCCCAGCTGACCGCCGGTATCCAGCAGTACGTTGTCCAGACCCAGGTGTTGGGAGGCGAGAAATTCGGCAATGATCCCCTCCCCCTCACCCTGATTGACGAACAGGAACGTCAAATCCGATTCGTTGCGCTGCGCTTCGGCCAGAACCGGCATTTCCCGGCGGCACGGCGGACACCAGGTTGCCCAGAGGTTGATCACTAGCGGCTTGCCGACATAGTCATGCAGCGCAACCGGGGCGCCCTGATTGTCGCGCAGCGCCAGTTCCGGCAGGCGGGTGCCCTGTTCGAAGGCGTTCAGCACGAAGCTGCTGAATCCCCAGACCAGCACGCCCACAGCCATCGCTGCCCCCAGCGGTGTGCGCAGCGTCACTTCACGCCAGGCCATCCAGGCACCTAGCAACACCGCTGCCACGACGCCCGGCCAGGCGATGAAGCCGCCATCGCGAATGTCGATTACGCCCCAGAGGTCGTCTCGAAAATGATCAAAATACACGACCACAAATGCCAGGCGCGCCACCAGCACTGCGACCAGCAGCAACTTGAACAGTTGCGCTTCAGGGTTGAGCTTGCTGCGCCGACCGACCCACCAGCCGGTCAAAGTCGCGAGCAATAGGCTCACCATCAATATGATGTGCGGCACCGCCAATGCGAGCGGACCTACATTCATCGTCAACATCAGCCGCGCTCCATTGTCGTATTCCAGTTACTCAGAAATTGTTTGGCATCCACCTCACCGGTGATGCGCTGCGAGCGCCGTTCGACGCCGTCCGGGCCGATCCACAGCAACGTCGGCGGCCCCATTACCTTATACCGACTCAGCAGCTCGCGAGAGGCCGCGTTGGTGACTGTGACGTCGGGCCGCAAGATGCGCACATTCTCCAGAGCCGCTTGTACTTCTGCGTTACCGAACACCTCTTTCTCCATCACCTTGCAGGACACGCACCAGTCAGCGTAGTAGTCGACCAGCACCCACTGGCCGGCCGCTTTGGCGGCGGCGAGCTCACTATCGAGCACGGCGGGCTCGCTAAAGCCGACATACCCGTCTTTCACCTCACCGGCCTGGACTGTCGCAACACCGCCGGTAAATACGGCCAGCGGACGGAAGGGATCATGCGCGCCGCCTGCTGCACCCAGCAGCATCGCCACGCCCCAGATACCCGCCAGCGAGGCAACGGCCTTGCTCAACGCCTGATGCTTTTGCTGCTGACGCGCCAGCTGCAGCAGCCCGCTGGCAACAACCACCAACAGCGCACCCCACAGACCGACCCAGAGCGCATCCGACAGCAGCGGCCTGAGTACATAGAGTGCGGCGATCAGAAACAGAAAGCCGAAGGATACTTTTACGCGATCCATCCAGGCGCCCGGCTTGGGCAGAAAGCGGTTGCCCAGCGTCACCAGCAGCACCAGCGGCGTGCCTATGCCCAGCCCCAGCACGAACAACACCAGGCCACCGTGCACGGCGTTGCCGCTTTGCGCGATATACAACAAGGCCGCGGCCAAGGGTGCGGTCATGCAGGGGCCAACCAATAGACCGGACAACACGCCCAGCACGCTGGCGCCGGTCAGGCTGCCGCCCTTGCGTTTGCGCCCGGCATTTTCCAGCCGGTCACGCAGACCGGCCGGTAATTGCAGCTCGAAAAATCCGAACATGGGCAGCGACAGCAATATGAACAGGCCGGCGAAGCTCGCGATCAACCAGGGCTGCATCAACACGCCCTGGAGATTGGCGCCAAGCAGCGCTGCCACGACGCCGAGTGCGGCGTAGACCAGCGCCATGCTGACCACATAGGCAATCGCCAGGGCAAAGCCGCGGCGCGGTGTTGCCCCACTGCCGACGACAATCCCCGCGAGAATCGGCAGCATCGGCAGCGAGCACGGCGCAAAGGCCAGCAGCAAACCCAGCCCGAAGAAGATCAACAGACTCACAGCCAACGTTTGCTGTTGCAGGCCGCTGACCAGCGCTTCGTCATCCGCCTGTACGGCCTCCGCCGGCGCGCCTGGTCCGGCGCCGTCCAGACTGACCTGCCTGGATTGAGGCGGATAGCACAAGCCGGCATCCGCACAGCCCTGCCAGCCCAGTTCAATAGCGCCAGCGTCCGTCTGGGGAATGAGCACTTCCAGGCTGCCGCGGTAGATCTGCGAATCACCGAAGAACTCATCGGTGTAGGGCTCGCCCGGCGGCAGCGTTGGCTGCTGCTCGGGATCCAGACCGCCGAAACTCAGGCGCTCCTGATACAGGTAATAGCCCGGTGCGATATCCCAGCGCACCAGCGTCCCGCCATCATCCTGCGGCTCGATGTGCAGCTCAAAGGCCTGATCCACAGGCAGAAAATCCTCCTGTCCTGCCCCGCTGGAAAATAACGAGGCATTCGCCGTCTGCAGCAACCAGACACAGGAAACCAGTAAAAAGACAATTGCTCGCATACATCTCAATCCTATAAATAGTCCAGCGGAGCATGGCGACCCGGGATTAACGGACGATTAACCCCGGCTGGCAAAGGCCACCCGGCCGCGTACTATGCTCATAACGCTCCGTTAATCCTGGCGGAGGATGATTCATGCATATCCCTGACGAACCCAACCCATGCACGTACTGCTCACTGAAGACAACGCACTCATCGCCAGCGGCGTGATCGCTGGGCTGGAAGCTCAGGGATTTGTGGTGACGCACGCCGCCACGGCCGCCCATGCTGACGCCACGCTGCGCAATACCGAGGTCGACGTGATGATTCTGGATCTCGGCTTGCCCGATGAGGATGGCCTGCAGCTTCTGCAGCGCCTGCGCCGACGCGGCGTTGAACTGCCTGTGTTGATTCTGACTGCACGTGACGCGGTGACCGAGCGCGTCGCTGGCCTGCAGGCGGGCGCCGACGACTACCTGATAAAACCCTTCGACCTGCGCGAACTGGCTGCGCGGCTGCACACCCTGCTGCGTCGCACCGCCGGGCGCAGCAGCCATCTGATCGAGCACGGCCCACTGACCTATGATCCGGCGGCCTGCACTGCCACCTTTAACGGCGAAGCCATCGAACTATCGCGACGCGAGCAGGCTCTGCTTCAGGCCTTGCTGCAGCACCCGGGCCGCGTGCTGTCGGCCGATCAGCTCAAAGACGCGGTATACGGGCTGAATGATGACGTCGAGAGCAACGCCTTGAACGTGCATATCCATCATTTGCGTCGCAAGCTGGGCGCCGGCATTGTCGAGACCGTGCGCGGGCTCGGCTACCGTCTGGGCCCAGCGGGGCAGGCAACCCCATCACTGGACCAGCCCGACTCATGAGTTTGCGCCTGCGCTTGATCATCACTCTGGGCTCGGCTTTTGTGCTGCTGTGGTCGCTGGCAGCGACCTGGATGCTATTCGATGTGCGCAATCAGCTGATGCAATCCCTCGATCAGCGCCTGGCGGCTTCAGCGCGCATGGTGGCTGGATTATTGATTCAGCTGCCGCAGCCCGAGCTGACCGAAGGCGGCGTAACGCGGCTGCGCGCCGAGCAACTGGGCATCGAGAACGGCCTCGCCTGCCAGGTCAGCTCCATGCGCGGCGAGGTGATTGCACGCAGCCATTCCACACCTGACGCTGTGCTCGATGCGCAGCAGGTCGGTTTTAGCGACCAGATGGTCAGCGATACCGCCTGGCGCAGTTTCACTCTGGTGCAGAACGGCATGCGCATCACCACGGCCGATCGTCTCGACGAGCGCGACATTCTCCAACGCTCGGTGTTGCTCGCCGCGGCCGTCCCGGTGCTGTTTGCCTTGCTGGGGAGTCTGATTGTGCTGTGGTTTGGCGTGAGTAACGGGCTCGTACCCTTGCGCCGGATTCGCACCGCACTCGCCGAGCGCAGCGCCGATTCAGTCGAGCCACTGCGGATCGAACGGCTACCCGCTGAGTTGGCACCGCTGGTGGAGACGCAGAACCAGTTGTTCCAGCGCATTGCACAGACTATCGAACGCGAACGTCGCCTCACCGATGACGCGGCGCACGAGCTGCGCAGCCCGCTCACGGCGATCAAGACCCACCTGCAGGTCGCCTCGATGACCACTGGCGAGCGCTCCAGACAGGCACTGATTCAGGCCGAAGTTGGCGCTGACCGCATGCACCGCACCCTTGAGCAACTGCTGATGCTGGCACGGGTTGAGGGGCGCGTATCCTTCGATGACGGCCTGCGTTGCCTGCCGACCAATGTGGCCCAGACCGCGCTGGACGATGCCAATCAGCAACAGGGCGCGCCTGTGGAGCTCACCATTGCGGATGATGTTCCGGACAGATTTATCGCCATGCCGCCGGTGCTGGCCATTGCCGCGCTGCGCAACCTGCTGGAGAACGCCCGCCGCCATACCCGCGTTGGCACCAGCGTTGAACTGACGCTGACACCCCAGGGTACCGACCAGGTCTGTTTCAGGGTCCGGGACTACGGACCCGGCATTCCCGCCGAAAAGCTTGATCAGATCACCGAGCGCTTCTGGCGCAATACCGACGGCGACGGCAGCGGGCTCGGCTTATCCATCGTCAAGGCCATCGCCGAACGCTGCGACTGTGAGCTGCGCTTCGTCTCGCTCGAGGATGGCCTGCAAGTGGACTTCGTCGTCGGACTGCAGCCAGCCGGCTGATCGGCCCGTTATGAACGGCTAGGCATTCGCGGTCATCCGCGAATGCAGCTCATACACCGCCATACCCACCAACATCGCCGCCACAAAAATCACCGGTTCAATCATCCCGGTGAACAGCGAGGCCACCGCCGGGCCCGGGCAGTAACCCGCCAACCCCCACCCTGCGCCGAACGCCAGACCGCCCAACACCAGACGCTTGTCGATCTGAGTGGCAGTCGGAATGCGCATCTCCTCACCGAGCACAGCTCTGGTGCGCTTGGAAGCAAAGAAGAACGCCACACTCGACACCAGAATGGCACCGCCCATGACCAGGCCCAGCGAAGGATCCCAGACACCGGCGATGTCGAGAAACGCCTGGACCTTGGATGGATCGGTCATACCCGACAGGATCAGCCCGAGGCCGAACACCAGTCCCACAACAAACGCGCTCAGAATATTCATGTCGGGCCTCAGCTAAGCAAATGACGCATTACGAACACGGTAAGGAAGCCGCTGGCCATGAACGCCACCGTCGCCACCAGCGAACGTGGCGAACGGCGCCCCAGCCCGCAGACCCCATGGCCACTGGTACAACCCGAGCCATAGCGGGTGCCGACACCGACCAGCAAGCCGGCCACGATGAGCATCCCCACGCCGGCATTGACCTCGACCGCTGGCAGCGTGAAAGCGCTCTGGTACAGCAGCGGCGCCAGCACCAACCCGGCCACGAAGGCCACCCGCCAGAACACATCGCCCTTTGCCGGGCGCAGCAGGCCGCCGACAATCCCGCTGATGCCGGCGATACGGCCGTTAAGCAGAATAAACATGGCCGCCGCCAGACCGATCAGCATGCCTCCCGCCAATGAAGCCCAAGGCGTAAAATTCGCCCAATCGATCGTCATAGTGCCCCCCTCCCCGGTTGGCTGTTCCTGACAGTAAAGCCTGTAAAGTAACTCTGTGGAGTAAAAGAAGGCCTTTACATTATCGGTTAATGATATATCTTTCAATATATCGTTAGACCGATCAGTAACCGCTCATCTACTGTTTCGTTTGCAAACGGAACAGAGCGCCAGTCGGGGTTTCATAAAATTGAAGACTACATCCACTTCATTGAACGCCGTCCTATCGGCGGCGAACCCGATCAGGAGCCACCCATGACACCCAGCAACCCGAACCTGACGTCGAACGATCAAGCCGATCGCGTCCGTCGCTCGACCTCCGCCGACATCAACCGCAGCATCGACAACCAGACGGACGCGAACATTCGACGGTTCCGCCAACGCACCCATAGTGAAATCAGGCAGCGGATTGACGCTCTGGACCGGGAATGGGATGTGGAACGTGTGCTGGAGGTGAATGCCTCAACGTTGGCGCTCACCGGCCTGGTGCTTGGGCTTACCGTCAACCGCAAATGGCTGTTCCTGCCCGGCGTGGTACTGCCCTTTCTGCTGCAGCATGGTGTACAAGGCTGGTGCCCGCCGCTGCCGATCCTCCGGCGTCTGGGTATCCGCACCCGGGGCGAGATCGACCGTGAGAAATTTGCGCTTATCAAATCGCTGGATAACGTTTCGCCACCACCCATCATTGAATGAGGTCTCTATGATATTTCGCCAGCTATTCGAGCCGCTGTCCGCCACCTACACCTATCTACTGGGCTGTGAAGAAACCGGACAGGCCGTACTCATCGATCCGGTTGTTCCGACCATGGATCGTGACCTTGCCGAGATTGCCCGGCTGGGCCTGAAGCTGGCGTATACGCTGGACACGCATATTCATGCGGACCACATCACCGCCGCACTGGAGCTGAAAAAGAAGGCCGGCAGCCGCATAGCGTCGCCGGCCATCGACAACCTCGCATGCACTGATCTGGGTATTGAGGAAGGCGTACCCTTCACTGTCGGCAACCTGCGCCTGGACCCCATTCACACCCCCGGCCACACCGACGGGCACTTTGCCTATCTGCTTGGCGACCGGCTGTTCACCGGCGACGCACTGTTGATCGACGGCTGCGGCCGCACCGATTTTCAGAATGGCAATGCCGATGATCTATTCCACAGCGTCCGGGAAAAACTCTTCGCCCTGCCGGACGACACGCTGGTCTACCCCGCCCACGATTATCACGACCGTCGCGTCTCCACGATCGCGCAGGAGAAAAAGCGTAACCCACGCCTGGGTGAGGCCATCCCGCGAGAGGAGTTCAAGACCATCATGGCCGAACTGAATCTGCCTTATCCCAAGTTTATCGACCACGCCGTGCCCGGTAACAGACAGTGCGGCGTATGCCCCGCCAACCTCGACCAGAACCTGCGCCAGTACTGCGAACAAATGGAACACAGCCCGCAGGGTTGAGCGGTCGCGGGGATCATCACAAACCGACGAACGGGCGTTTGTATACCGAACACAGCGCCCTGCATCGGGTCCGAGAGGCATGCGCTGCTTTTATCTACCTGACCAGAACGTGACACTCGAACCCGCCCGCGAGGTGTTGCCCGGCCTATGGGTCGGCAAACACTCCGGCCGGGCGCTGGAACAGCTCCGCCGAGAGCATCCATCGATCCTGCTGATTGACCAGCGCCATCTGGGCAGTTCACACCAACCGCGCCGGCAACCGGAGCGAGGGCAGTCGAGTCATTCGCGGCATCGTTAGTACCACGGCGTCCGGCAAAATGGATGACGCGGTGCCTCAGAAAGTCCCCGGGTAGGCCCCGCCATCGATCAACAGATTCTGCCCGGTGATGTAGCCACCATGGGCACTGCAGAGAAAAGCACAATACGCCCCAAACTCCTCGGGAGAACCAAACCGCGCCGCCGGTATCGCCTTGCGACGTGCCTCAGTCGTCGCCTGCAGGTCGCCACTGACCTTGCTCGCAGCCTGCAGGGTTTTGTGCAGGCGCGCCGTGTCGAACGCGCCGGGCAGCAAGTTGTTCAACGTCACGTTGCGCCCGGCCAGACGCTGCTGGCGTGCAATGCCGGCGATGAAGCCGGTCAGCCCGCTACGCGCACCATTGGACAGGCCCAGAATATCTATCGGCGCCTTCACCGCGCCCGAGGTGATGTTCACCACCCGGCCAAAACCGCGTTCTGCCATCTTATCCACCACGGCCTTGATCAGCTCGATGGGCGTCAGCATGTTGGCATCCAGCGCCTTGAGCCAGTCGTCCCGGTCCCAATCACGGAAGTCCCCCGGCGGCGGCCCGCCTGCATTGTTGACCAGGATGTCGACTTGCGGACAGGCGGTAAGCAAAGCCTGACGTGTCGCAGGCTCCGCAACATCGCCGGCGACCGTGACCACCTCGATTTCCGGGAACCGTCCACGCAACTCGGCAGCCGTTTGCTCCAGAGTCGCGACAGTACGGGCATTGATCACCAGATTGACACCTTCGCCCGCCAGGGCCTCAGCGCAGCCTTTGCCCAGCCCTTGGCTGGCAGCGCAAACGATCGCCCAGCGGCCTTTGATACCTAGATCCATGATCGGCTCCTTGTTGAATGCGTTATGAGGGTGCGATTGGCTCAATGATGCTGCAACACACTGCGACTGAATACCCCATCCACCGGGTGATTGATGGCCCAACGAACGGTGCGGTTCAACAAAGCTATTGCTCGTTGAGCTTTCCGAAAAATGTGCGATTACTGCAAGGGCGAGCTGGGAATGGCTGAAATCGTGCTGTTTGGCTCGCGCGACAAGCCGCTCCGCTGCTGCGCCGTTGTGTCAGGCGTCGAGGTGACTCGCATAAGCCTGAGTCCTGGCATTTGCTCGCGGCTGATTATTATCAGCGACAAAACTCAACAATTCTGCGCGCCACCGTACCCCACTATGTCGATATAGTGGCGAGGTTCGTCTAGTCGGATAGGGCTTTCAACTGTTCTCAAGACCAGGCAGATACCGCCAGGAGTGGGTAATATCAGCGGGCGATTACAGCCCGCATCTATCTATAACAAATACTTAGAAGGGGTTGTCCATGAGTGCTATCACTGCCAAAGATGGGGGGACGCAAGGCCACTTAGTTGGCTACGGCTCCAAGGCGTACCGCAATTATGTGCTCTTCGCGCTGACACTGATCTACATCTTGAATTTTGTCGACCGCGCCCTGCTAGCCGTCGTCGGTCCCGACCTGGTGCCGGACCTCGGGATTACGGACACCCAGTTCGGGCTTCTCACTGGCTTCGGTTTCGCCTTGCTCTACACCGCCGTGGGCATCCCGCTAGCGCGCTTTGCCGATGTCGCCAATCGCGTATGGATAATGACCATCTGCGTGGCGCTGTGGTCGCTGATGACCGCAGCCTGCGGCCTTGCAACGGAAGTTACCATCGGCTCGATGACCATCGGCGCGTTCTGGATATTGCTGATGTGCCGCGTCGGTGTGGGTATTGGCGAGGCCGGCTGTACGCCGCCAGCCAACTCCCTGATCGCGGACTATTTCATCCCGCGTGAACGGTCCCAGGCCCTGGGCTTCTACGCCATGGGCGTTACGCTCGGCACCATGTTCGCCAACATCATCGGCGGCTGGGTTACCGACATGTTCGACTGGCGCACCGCCTTTTTCGTCGTCGGTTTGCCGGGCTTGCTGGTCGCCCTTGTTTTCAAATTGACGGTCAAGGAGCCGCCGCGCGGCTACACCGATCCGCCGCAAGCTGTGGAAAAGGAGCGAGCCAGCCTGAGCGAGGCTATCCACGAGCTGATGGGCAAGCCTGCTTTCTGGCTGATGACCGCCGGCGCCACCATTGCCGCGTTCTGCGGTTACGGTATCTCCTCATTCCAGTCGCTCTTTCTGGTCCGCACCTACGAAATCACCGCCGGTCAGGCGGCGATCTGGATCAACACGCCGGTAGCACTGTCCGCGGCCATTGGCACCTTTGCCACCGGTTGGCTGGCAACCAGGATGTACAAGAAGCACCCGGGCGCCATCGCCTGGGTACCGGCGATAGGCCTGGCGCTGTCGGTCCCCTTTTATATCTTCGCCTTCACCACCGACAATCTGCTCTACGCTGCAATCGGCCTGATCATCGGCGGCTTTGTGAAGTACGGCTATCTAGCTGCTCAGTACACGATCGGCCAGGGCGTGGTGAGCATGCGTGTGCGCGCAATGGCCACGGCAGTGATGCTGCTTCTCGTCAACCTGCTGGGCTACGGCTTCGGCCCACTGTTCATTGGCGCAGTCTCCGACATCTTCTTCAAGTCCGGCATCGCCGAGCTCGGGGTCGCCGCTGGCGAACTGACCCGAAATCAGTGTCACCCCGCCGTGTTAGGTCAGCTGGACCAGAACCTGCAGGACGTTTGTGGGCAGGTCTACGCGCAGAGTCTTCAAGCTTCCATGGTCATCATGGCCTGCTTGTACTTCGCCAGCGCTCTGTGCTTCCTGTTGACCTGGCGCCGGATGGGCAAGGATATGGTGGACAGACAGGTTATAAAACCGGTCACTCCATAAGTGGCTAACCAGAGGGCGCAATGCGCCCTCTTTTTTTGCGCTTAGAAGAGTAATTGAAGTCATCAGCTGTCCCCAATTTTGTGCGGATCTTTTTGGTGGTGGCAAGGTGCTTGAAAGCCTCGTCGCGTATGTCCTGGCGGTTTGAGTACCGGATTTCACCGGTGTTGTGCTTGGCCAGCAGCTCCTTCAACGTCTTGGTCCGGTCGGCGTTGATCACCTCCCCGTCTCCCTTGATGTCAAACGGCTGTAGTGGCTTAATGAATCCGGA
>NZ_VTVA01000016.1 GCF_008638345.1 Pseudomonas saliphila
CAGTATTACTCCGGCGGTGACACAGTACTCAGGGATTGAAGCCGCTCAAGCACTATCGATTATGATCAGTCATCTCTCCTGTCGAAGATTCAAGGGTTAAGCCGTGCCAGACGAACACTCGCCACTTCTTGTGGTTGATCTTGAAGCAACCTGCTGGGAGTCAGCAACGCCAGAGGGTGAGCCGCAGAGCATCCACAACATGGAAATTATCGAGATTGGCTGCGTGCTGACCAATCGACTTGGCGCTGTTCTTGATTCGCGCTCTTTCATTGTCCGGCCTGTACGCCAACCGATCCTCAGCGTGTTCTGCACCGAATTAACCAATATTACCCAAGCCATGGTTGATAGCGCCCCGACGCTACCAAATGCCATCGCGCAAATGGATACATGGTTGGACGACACCGGACCAGACTTACTCTGGTGCAGTTGGGGCAACTACGACCTGAATCACCTTAAAGCTCAGTGCACCCTCGATAACGCCGATTCCAGGCTGCTGCACCTTTCGCACCTCAATTTAAAAAAGCTCTGGCGACTCACAACAAAGCAGCGCAAGAAAACCAGCCTTGCCAGCGCCCTTGCTTACCACGGACTGACGTTTGACGGTCAGCCACACCGGGGCATAGATGATGCTAGGAACATCGCACGGTTGCTGCCGTTTCTAAATTGGTCGCTGGCGGACGATCTGGATGAAAACTGAGATACTCATTTTTCTCGACTATGACGGGGTCCTGCACCCGGATGCCGTATACCGCCGTTTGAATGGGCACATTGAGCTAAGAGCTCCGGGCGAGCTGTTCATGTGGGCGCCGGTACTTATTGAAGCTCTGGCCCCGTATCCCGACTTGAGCATTGTCCTGTCCACCAGCTGGGTACGAGAATTGGGGTTTCGTCGAGCATTAGCCTTTTTGCCTGCTCACCTCGCGGAAAGGGTTATTGGTGGCACCTGGCATTCAGCGATGAGCACAACCACCGATGGCATCATTGAGTGGGATCAGCAATCTCGTTACGACCAGATTTCTGCGCACCTCAACCGGCAAACCGTTGCTATGCCCTGGCTGGCTATCGATGATGACGCTGTCGGATGGCCCTCTGGCCAACATCAAAGCCTTGTGCATACAGATCCGATGCTTGGGCTTTCATCAACTGAAACCCAGCTACGGCTGCAGGAGAAGTTGAGGGCTCTTAATGTGAGAAACCCATGAAGCTAGTATGCATATCCGACACCCATAGCATGCACAGCAGCATCCGGGACATTCCAGATGGCGATGTCCTTATTCACGCAGGAGACAGTCTTGGCCAAGGCACACTGGACGATGTTCATGAGCTAAATGATTGGCTGGGCACACTGCCTCACAAGCACAAGATCGTCATTGCCGGCAACCATGACTGGGCCTTTCAAGACAGCCCAGAGCTGGTCCGCGACGCACTCAGCAACGCGATTTACCTGGAAGATAGCGGTGTTGAGATTGAGGGCGTGAGGTTTTGGGGTTCGCCCTGGACACCCGTCTTTTGGAATTGGGCCTTTATGCTGGACCGGGGGCAACCGCTTTATGATGCCTGGGCACTCATCCCTGACGACACTGATGTTCTTATTACCCATGGGCCACCACAGGGTATTGGCGATGAAGTCGAGCTGGGACTTGGGTTTAGAAATGTAGGATGTCTTGACCTTCTGGAGCGGATTGACCGTCTTTCCTTAAAAGCTCATATATTTGGACATATTCATGAAGGTTACGGCGTTTACCAGCGGGGAGCGCTAAGCCTGGTCAATGCGAGTACCTGTAATGAGCGATACGAGCCAAATAATCCACCGATAGTGTTGGAGCTCGAGCTTGGTGAAAAGCCATCGCCTGTCTGAGTGCCTGATTATCGCCTATAGCGTGCTGCCAGCACGTGCTGGATAAACGACAGCTGGCCTCTCAGGATTTACCAAAGGCCGTTGCGCAGTCGGTTAATTCGACGATAGGTTTCAACAAGCGTCAGCATACTGCCATGTGAGATAACGTCCAACGGTGCTCGCCCATTAAAAAACTCGTTGCCATTCGGGCGCCCCATAAAGCCATAGACGTTTGCTGGATTTTTAAAAAGAGTGCGCATGGTTGCGTGTATGTTCAGCACAATGCTGATGCGCTCAAGCTGGTCACCGTCCAGCCTCGATGCGGTTGCTTCGCCCTTTGTTCGGAGCAGGGTAGCCGGGGAAATGCGTAGCACCTGCTGGATCTGGTTACGGTTGGCTTTCCAATGCTCAAGAATAGTAACGGCCGCGCGCAAGCCAATCATGTGCTTCGCGTTCTCGCTAGGCGGACTATGTTCTTGAGCAATAACCATCATGATGTACTTCAGGTTGGGTTGATTCAATTCAGTCCATAATGCTCGGCACAAGTGACGTCAATCGGCAATGGTGCTATGCAATAGCAAGACACCAGCAAGCACACATTTGAGCGTCTGGGCCGGGCCTGTCCCAGTCAACCGCAGGTTACCCGCGAGCGGCTATTTCCTTGGCCTGAAGCAAAATATGCTCACGCCAGCTTACGGGTTCCAAAACTTCTACCCCGGCACCATGGCTCTTGAGCCACCAGAGCGTTTGTTGGTCATGCGCAACCGTAAGCCTCCAGATTAAACCAACCATCCTGCTCTGAAGGCCACAGCCGTTGCTCTATGCTCAACGCTGTCTCAGATAACGTCAGCGCTATTTCTTTGCTAACCCGCGCTCGGAGTTGAACTGGCGACTGCTGAACAGGGAATCCAAAAGCACCTTGGTCGATAAATACTTGGAGATCGAACTGCGGATTTGGTCTATACACCGAGGCACTTGGGTTTATCGAGCGAAATCGGTGAAGGGCGAACATTAATGGCGTCTCGTATTCATTTACAGTAGCGATCAAGTAAGAAATGCTGTCTCTGTTCACCAGCCCTAATGGATGCAGCGTGTAGCTTTTTAGCTCGTTCTTGACACGATTCTGATACTCCACATCCAGTGAATATTCGCTTAGGAGGGCATCTGTCACGCCCTCCCATACAGAAGGAGAGCCTAAAAATAGCAGCCGTAATGTGGATTCTTTTGTCCGCCTGGCTCAGGCAATTCAAGGTAGGTCATGCCGCATGTCCCCACTCGATTGAGCGAAGGGTGCGCCGAACTTGCCTCGCACCTAGCTCCGTATCGCACAAGGTGAAGGGATTCGCTCCGCCCAACGCATTATTAGGAGTTGATAGCCAATGCGCAGCCCGTTCCTCGCTCTCAAATAAGTCACGCGCCAATCGGGCTATCTGCAACAATCGAACTACGCGTTCTGAAGCCACAGCATCCAGCAGTTTGCCGTCCTTTAGTCTCCGATTGACCGTCGATATAGACACATTCAATGCGCTGCACAAGACTTGGCGATTGACGTTGAGAGCCGCCGCGGCCATCCGGATCGTCGCCGAAGGCAGCCCTGTCCGTATGATTGCTATGTGCTCGGCTTCTCTGAGTTTCGCCAAGCTTTCTGCTGTCTGCCAAAAGCCGACCTTCAATTGATTGGCAGGAACCCTATTGAGAGACTCCGAGATATCAATCATTGACAACTCCCACTCAGGTTATTGATACAAACAAGATAGGCGATTTTCTGGCAGCACTCTATCTCATGTGTTGCACTTGGTCCCTGAGACCGCCCTGCAGAATCACATGCAATTAGTGCACAATGCAGCTATGGATAACACTCGCAGAAATCACAACGCCACACATGGAAGGCAAGGCTAAGGTGACCACTACTCCCCGCTCATTGGTCCATTCACTTTATACACACTGGGACGCCGTGGAGATCCTGATGCGGCTATCACGCGAATTTGCCGTGCTGACCAGCGATCAGGTATTGAACAGCATCGCCAGGGTGTCTGCACAAGCTGATGTTGAAGCGCAGGGTGCTGTGCTGCGTGCGCTGGTCAACGCCAATATTTTGCAAACTCTACCGCGCAGTAGTGATCTTCAGCTAAACGCCTATGTGTTGGAGTTCGTGCGGGGCCTCACCCGCGAGCACGAACTCGGTCTGGCTGCTGTGCTGCAGGCACGAGTCATCGCCATCCGCGAGGCCACCGAGGTACTCAACGAGGGGATGGCGGAAGCAGACATGGACCGCGTGCGCTCCGCCGCCAACAAGCTCGCTGAACTCTTTCGCCAGATCAGCCTGCAGCTTGATCAGGACCGACACGCACTCCTTGAGCTGACCGAAAACGCCAAAAGCGCCGATAGCAGTATGCCGATCAGCCAGCGCTACCGCCGTGTACTGGAAGCCTATGATCAGTATGTGGAACCAATGAACCAGATGATGGACACCGGCCCGCAGGGCACCTTCTATCATTACCTGGAGGACGCGGAGCACGCCCTCGATTTGGGGCTGGAAAGGCTCTCGGTACAAGGCGTGCTTTATTCGCATCGCCTGCAATTGCGTCAGGTAGCACATCAAGCCAAAGAGCTGCGGCGCTTTGGTCGACTGGTCGCACAACAGTGTGCCGACACTCTGCTGCCCTTGCGCGAAGAGCTACGTCAACACAATGTGCTGAGTAGCGCGATCAGTCTGCTGCTGGGCCAGGTTCGCAAGCGTGGGCTGCGGCGTGCTCTGTCTCGCCATACCGACAATACGGCACTCCCCGTCTGGCGCAACGAGCGCGGCTTTAAGCTGCAGCTAGGCGACGAAGTGCGCATGGTCATGGCTGCCGCACGAGCCTACCAACCGCAGGCCGTGGCTTTTCCACAGGACGAGCCCGGTGAGGCCATGCAGTTGCTGGAGCACGTCGACGAAGCTGCTATTCGTGCACACCTGGCCCGAAGCCTGCCGGTGGAAGACCTGCTCGACTGGCTGAACAGCCAT
This sequence comes from Pseudomonas saliphila, assembly GCF_008638345.1. Taxonomy (GTDB): domain Bacteria; phylum Pseudomonadota; class Gammaproteobacteria; order Pseudomonadales; family Pseudomonadaceae; genus Halopseudomonas; species Halopseudomonas saliphila. The sequence goes on from NZ_VTVA01000016.1 coordinate 4,845, forward strand.
TACGCTGACCTACAGGATGCCACCCTGCTGCGTCTGTTCCATGACCTGCAACACGAACCAGACTGGCAGTTCGAGCCGGCAGCGCACCCCGTAAAAACCCGTCTACAGACAATCCGTGTGTTGCACCACCCCCACCGTGTGAGTACGCCAGAATGACAATTTCTCACCCTTTGACAGCCACACTGTCGCAGATGCCGGCATTGGCGGAGCTATTTCGATTGTTTCTTTCCGGCAAGCACCTGAACCGGCTGGCAGAGCCTGCGCTGTGGGCTGAACTGGAACAACAAGAAGACAGCTATACCGCCTTGTTTGTCGCGCTGGGGTTTGACCTGCGTTTGGATGCCAGAGGTTTTGCCTGGTTCCACAGCGGAGAAGCCAACAGCAACATTGGCAAAGCCAGCCGCCAGCTGGCCTTGCTTTTCATGGTGATCTTCGACGCCCAGTCCAATGCAGGCAAAGCCCTGCAACGCTTTACTGACTGGCTGATCGACAGCGACTGGCTGAGCGAAGTCTACAAGCAACAGCAAGAGCTGCTGGACGCTGAGGGCCTGCACCCTGATGCTCTTCAAGATCTGTTGGTTCGCGCCTGCAACCTGGGCTTCGCCGTGGCCGAGCCAAACGGCTGGCGACTGCTGCCTGCGGTGTGCCGCTACCTTGACCACTTCGAAGGCCTGGCACTGACCGCCAAGGACGACAGCGATGAGGCAAGCCCGGTTGCTGACGAGGATACTGCCCTTGAGATAACGGACGACGGGGAGAAGGACTGATGCAGTACGGCTTCCAACGCCTTGTCTTGCTGGGCAGTGCCGGGTACTCGCGCGCCGAGTTGCCACTGGATGGCGCTGTCTCACTGGTCGCCCCCAACAACACCGGCAAGACCAGCCTGATCAATGCCCTGCAGTTCTTGCTGATTATCGACCGGCGCCGCATGGACTTTGGTGCGCACGATGTGGAGAAGAGCCGGCGTTTCTATTTCCCCAACAACAGCGCCTATGTGCTCCTGGAAGTCACCCTGCCGGAGTCCGGAACAGTGGTACTCGGCTGCGTAGGCAAAGGGGTCAGCTTCGACTACGAATACTTTGCCTATGCCGGCCCGCTCAAGACCGAACAGTTCTGTCTGCCGGATGGCACACTGGTTGCGCAGCCTCAACTAGCCAGCCATCTGGGCAGCCACGGACGCAGGGTATTCAGCTACAGCGGAAGCGAATTCGCCGACATGGTGTACGGGGGACGCAGCCGCAAACTCACTAGCCAGCAGGACTTTTGCGTGTTCAGACTCGAGCACGCAAACGACGCCAGCGTTTTTCAGCGCGTGCTCACCCGTACACTAAGGCTGGACAAATTGCGCTCCAGCGAAGTGAAGGACTACCTCCTGCAGATATTCCGCCGTGACTTGCCAGATGCCAGCATCGATTTCAAGGCTGAGTGGGACAAGGCGTTCGCCGACCTCAACGCCGAGCGCAGCCAGTACCAAGCCGCCGTGCGCCAGCAATCCTCCTTGAGCGAACTGGAAGAGCGACAGGATGCCCGAAAGATACTGCGCGGCAAGTTGCTGTGCTGGCGTCCGCTGATTGATGCGGCGCTGGGGCAGTGGCAGCAGCATTATGAAACCCGCCGGCACACACTGCAGCATGAGCTGGTACAGTGCGATGAAGCGCTGCAGCAGTTGCGCAAGCAAGATATTCAGTCAGCAGTAGAGCAGACCCAATGCCAGCAGGAACAGGCCCAGCTGGGCCAGCAATGTGAACAATTGCACGAACTGCAGCAACGTTTTGCCCTGATTCCCGAGCTCAGCACGCTTGAGTCGCGCCGCCGCGAACTCCAGGAACAGCGCGATGCGCTAATGGGACGTATCAGTCAGGTACAGAAACGCTCACCAGTAGCCATTGAGCGCGAGTTGGCTCGACTGGATACGGAGCTGGCCCAACTGGTCCAGGAGATACGTACCCAGGGACAGAATCTGTATCAGCAACTGGCCAGCCTGATCCCGGCAGAACAACTTGATGGACTTACCAGGCTACTGGCTAAACCGGTGCTGACCCTAGGCGCAGCGGATTACCAGCTCGATAGCCATGCACTGGCAGTGGCGCTGGCAGGCACCGATACCGGGCAGCTCAACTTGTCCGGCCTGCGCCTGCGGCTGGAAGCCCTGCCAACGCAGTATCAACAACGCACCTTGGAAGAACTTGACGAGCTACAACAGGACTTACAGCAGCAACAGGCTCTGCTTCGAGAGCAACTGACGACTGTCCGGGAACTGGAAAGCGTCAAACAGCAATGCCATGCACTGGACCGAGAACTGGCAGAGCTGGATAGTGAACTACGCTATTACACACACATGCAGGACTTGCAACACAGCAGAGCCGCGCGCCAGGATCGGCTTGAATCCCTGACGCACAGGCTCGTCGAACTCTCTGCCAGCCTGGCGCAGTCGGCAGACAGGCACCGGGCGCTGGATCAGCAGCGTCAACAGCGAAAGCAGGATCTAGATGTCTTGCAGCAACAGCACCGGCAGATCGAACAGCGCCGCAACCAACGCATTGATCACGAAGGTTCCTTTATCTGGCTGGCCGACCTACCGCACCAGCCGTGGTTGGCACAACCCGAGTTCCCGCTGGAACAGCTGACTGAGCGCCTGAAGACCTATCTGGAGGACTGCCGCCAGTTGCTGGATCTGGATGGACAAATTCGCCAACTGCTGGGTGAAATCCATACCGGCGGACTGACCAAATATCAATTTGTTGGCGATCAGGAGAGTGAAATCGCCCGCCTGATTGAATTTGCCCATCACTTGCCGCAAGAAGCCGAAGCCTTGGAAAAGAAAGTGCGTTCGGCGGTAGTAAACGTAGCTGCCTGCCTGCGCGAGCTGCGCGACGGGCTGCTTGCATTCAAGAGGCGCATGCGCGAGTTCAACCGCAAGATCAGCGGGCGCCAACTGTCCGATCTGGAGGTGTTTAAGATCGAACCGGAAGACGAAACCACCCTGGTCGAAGCCATCGAGTTACTGATCAATACCGCGGCCACCGTGAACAATGGAGATACCTTCGAGCTGTTCAACCAGCAGAGTGTGCTCGACGATGACCAGCTAAACCGTGCCAAGGCCCTGCTGATCGAGGAGGGCAACGCACGTCACGGCTTGCGGGTGGCTGATCTGTTCCGCCTGCGTTTCTGGGTCGGCAAGGCGGATCGTGAGCCTGAAGGCTTTGATGACCTCGACAGTGCCGCCTCCAACGGCACCGTGCTGATGGCCAAGCTGGTGACCGGTCTGGCAATGCTGCACCTGATGCAAGATCAGCGCCGGCCCATTCAAGGCATCTGTTACCTGGACGAGGCGCTGGCTCTGGATGCCCGCAACCAGCGCAGCCTGATCGACACGGCTGCGGAGTTCGGTTTTTCGTTGATCTTTGCCTCCCCCGCGCCGCTGACCACAGTGCGCTATTGCGTCCCGATCCACCAGCGTAATGGAAGCAACCAGATCAGCCGCTTCAGTTGGCAGATCATCGAACCAGTGGAAGCCTGAGCATGGATAGCACTCTGCGCGCCGCCTTGCTCAAGCTGCACGGCCAGTCAACACTGCCCGCCAGCCAGTTCACCCCCGCTCAACGCAGCGCCCTTGATGGCTTTGCCCGGCAAACCGGCGCGGTGACTTGCCAACGGCAGGGGCGCGGCGATGTGTACCGCGTCAGCGATTCGCAACTGTTTAACATCCACCTAGCCGGACTCTCCCCCCAGGTCGAGATGCCAAACACTGAAAGTTTACCGCTTCGCGCGCAACACATCGCTCATGCGCGAAACAGCAAGGCACGCAATCACCAGCATGACAGCTACTACCCCCAGCTGAAGGCAGTCGGTGACCGAGTGTTCTGGCATCAGGACGAAAACGGCAACCAGCTCCCGCTCAGCCAGCTCACCCAGAATTACGGCGCAGCCAGCTTGCGACTACAGGCCGAGGACAGCTGGCAAACCTCACAGCCGCTCTGGCTGGTGGAAAACCAGGCGCTGTTCGATCGTACCGATTGGCTGCCGGCAGATACCCAAGCGACCTTGTTGTACTACGGCGGACAGCTGGATGGCCGACTCCTAGCCTGGCTGGCGAGGCAACCACGCGCCAGCCGCGTGATACTGTTCCCGGACTATGACGGTGTCGGGCTGGCCAATGTTGCGCGGCTTGTCGCGCTGCTCGGTGAAGCCTGCGAATGCTGGTTGATGCCTGACTGGCAAACCAGGCTGGAACGCTACGGCAGCCACAGGCTATGGCAGGACACCTACCGCGAGTTCAACAGTGTCGTATCACAATTACCGGATTACCTGAGCCCCTTAACAGATCGCATGTGCCAGACGGGTTTGGCACTGGAGCAGGAAGCCGTGTGGCTACCGGTTTGAGGTTCAGCCTCATAAGCTTTTTTATCAAACAAGACATTCATGTCGATATTTTCTATAGCCGACCTCTGAATCTAGTCGAGCTTCCCCCGCTGAAAACCGGGAGTACCAAACCAGTTGTCCGCTGCAGCCGTAATAAATTGTAGAGGCAACAAAGGCCGAATTCGTGGTCTTGTCCGCCCCTTATCATTTCAAAAGCTGAGCCAGGCAGCAGCGGATGGGTTATGCAGCGTCTCCCTAGCTCATGAATTGCTTGTTTGTAGGGCCGTCCCCGTATCCTACGTAACGCCAAAATCCTACGGTTTTCCAACTCTACTTCCGGCGACCATTATCGCAAGCATGTGAAAGACGTAGTTCAGCAGCTGCGAGGAAAACTGCTTTATGTGCTTCCTTTTACCAATGATTTCTTTTTCGTTGATATGCCTTAATCTCAGATATGCCTGAACCGAGCTGCCCTGGGAGACCTCTTGCATTTGGTAGCTTATGCCTAGCGAACGCCAGGTATCCAGCTCTTCAATGGAAACCTTTGGAGCTACTAAAATATTCAAGCCCCAGCGTCCTTTAGGTATGACCCGTTCAAGTGAATTTACAAATTTTGCTGCATCTTCAAAGTGGGTAAACCGTGTACCTGGCTTCGCTTGGCTCGTGTTATTTTTCCAATATTCTATACACCACCTAATTCCTATACTGTCTTCGCCGTATGCGTCCCGAAGAAGCGAGATCACCTTATCAGTCTCAGCCGCGGTCGCTCTATCTTGAGGTCTTATCGGCGCCAAGGGGATTCCGATGGCCTTTGGGGCCACATCCTTGGGGAAGTGTCGACTGTTTCCGGCCTTTGTAGTTAAGCTTTGTATTTCCTTAGCAGCCTCACGCCATCCAAGTATTTTGTTTTTATCAATGGCATAACGCACAGAAAGCGTAAGGACAGGGTCACCATCCTCCAGATCACGAAGTACAGCGTGGCAATCACGAACTGTTGGCTTCGGTCTCAAAGGCGTGTAGGGAGCTTCTTCAGTCGCAACAGTGCTTAACGTTTTTGTCTTAAAGGTCCGAGACATCGGCGCAAGCCGTTTTAAAATCTCGGGCCGCATAGCTGAAAGCCTGACTGTTTCGTCATTAGCAATGAAATACGGATTTATGGCCTTAGACGAAAGACCACTTAGACGAGAAATTTGCTCTTTGTCCAGCACTGGATCGAATTTAGCAAGCTGCTGCCAGAAGAGCAGGCTTGTCTCATGAACGTAGTACAAAAATGTTGTATCAGGCACCAGGTGCCCAGCAAGCCCGACTATCGCACTGTACTTGTCTCGACTACTCATCGGATTTGAGCAGAACAACTCAGAGCGTATTTTTTTGGCCTGCTCAACACTGTATCCGGTCAGCGTTACAATTAAGTCCGGATTCTCCTCCATCACGACAAATATGTTTGTCAAAGTACTGTGTCTGAAGTGATGGAATGACAGCTCATCCAGGCCCTGGAAGCTTAGAAGGTCCTTGGTGAGGCCTGAAACGATGCTGCCTCTATAAGGTACACTCACTGCATGCGGTTCTGAAAAAAGCAGTGTGTTTATGTGGTTCTTGTTTTGAGCAAGACGGTGGTTTAAATACTGACGAAACCGTTCTAGCTCGTTAGGCAGCAGCAGTAAGTAAACGGGAATTCTTCGACGTGCCGAGTCGGTTTTATTGTTCCCGTAGCGATTATTTACCACATAGAACCAGTACTCATCAGACTTTTCGATGTCTGACAGTCTCAGCTTGAGCAGCTCCCCTCGCCGCAGGCCGGTGCGGTATGCCAGGATCAGGAGCACAGCAAGACCTTCCTTTGTGTCTAGGTCAACGCCCGTCAGGTTTCGCACGCCTCGAATCATGGCTTGGTAGTTGTGCTCCGGGATGTACCCTGTCCTGACCTGTGGCTGTAACTGTGTATCGCCCGCGCACTCAAAAAAGCCGGTTAACTCGGGTAGTCCGTAATGATCCGACTGGGTTGCGAATCGATGTAAATCCCGCAAGCGAGCTTGGAGATAATTCAGGGACTTGATTTTCTCCCCAGGCTTGAAGGTAAGTATCTGCCGATAGACCTGTTCGAGCTCGCTTTCATCCATATCATCGATGTCAGCTTCGTTTGTATGAAACAGCCAAAGACTTCCCAACTCGGAAAAGTAACGCGAAGCCGAAGACACCTTGATTTTGCGTGTGACAAGACAGTCGAGGAGCCAGTCGACCAGAAGGGCAGCGTTCAACGTGAGCGCTTGGCCACCTATTTCCTGCAGCCGCGCTATGGCACGAGCTGGCGTATTTTTTATTCCGGAAATCTCGGTATGCAAAGCAGCACTAATTTGCTTTATAAGAGCGTCTACTGATCTCTTTTCCCCGGAATCTGAGTAGCTGTTTTGGGCTCCGTGGTTTAGAGAGGTTTTTGGCTGGCCACTTTTCCAGGCGATCTGCGCGCCGCTTAGGGAAAATGCCTTTGGTGTGGCGTCGTCAAGAGTTTTCAGAAGCCACTTCTGTAACAATTTCGACGGTAGCGACACTGAACCAACACGACCCGCTGCGCACTCTAGCAATGCTTGCGGCAACTCAACATCAGGTAATGTTTCTGTAACCGCTTGAGCACCTTGGCAGAAGGCGCTGAGACTAGTGATCGAATTTTTTTGAGTGCTGCCTGCCAGCCTCTTCCTCAGAATCTCCCAGACGTCAGATTGATTACGCTCTCCAGATTCTCTTAGGTCGGTGTATTTCTTTATGTGCTGAAACTGAACGAGCTGTCCGAGTGTTCTATTGTCTGGATAAAACCTATTGAGTGATTGCCATTTTGTGCCGCTTTCGTCAGAAGCCTTTTCATTCAGGGGGTCTTTATCACCAATTAAGATCAAATCTATCCAAGCAAACGCACCGTTGTCCCCGGCAATTTGTAATGGCTTAGGCTCACTAACGAGCACATTGGCGAGGCTGGTGACTGCTCGGGGATTTGCCAAGCCTCCATAAAAAACTGCTGAAATAAGTACATCGGCCAGCCTGGTTTCTGGATCTGATGAATGCTTTTCGATAGCCAACTGGTGCAGCCAACTCTGGTACAGCTTGCCGGCCCTGATGCCTGCCTTGAAATTGGTATGACTTCGGCTAGTGGTCGTCCTCGAAACACTGACAATAATTGCCGGGATGTCCAGTTGCCATAAACCTTGCTCATTGCCTTTCGCTACGAAATCAGCCAGAAACTCGTAAGCGATCTTAAGCCTTTTAATATCAGGGTATTCCGTCCTGAGAAAGCGTTGAAAGTTTTGTACTTGAGCGCCAAACTCCTCAGGATCAAGGGGACATCCCGATAGTGCAGGCAGGTGAGTAGCTATCAAGCCGGGCATAGCGTCATGCACCTGCGCTTTAGCATTCGAGTAATTTATGTCATTTCTTTTTGCCCGCAAAGCCGAGCCATACAGAGGCCTACTCATGAGCACGGCCTTGGTCGGTAAGAGGGATGATTCCCAACCTACTAAAAAGCTGCTCTATCACCAGAGCAATCGTCTCCAGCGCCTTAATGCTCATTCCGCTATATCGGGTTAGTCCTTCCTGTCCTGGCTTCGCATGACCCATCCAGGTATCGATTGATTCTCCAGTAACCTCTTTTTGCCTTAGCAGGTAGCTGCGTAAAAAATGACGGTGCCAGTTCGATGGCAGACCTAAAGTACCCGCCCAGAGATCTTCAACACTTTTAGGGGAGACAGAAACTATGCTGAATTCGTCAGCCATGTCACCCTGCTGTACGAAGAAGAACAGTCGGCCTTTCCCATTGAGTGCGTCTCCGAGCTGTTTACCAAATGTCGGGGATAAGCTCTGCATCTGGATATGCAGTCTTTCCAGGTGTTTGTTGTAGAGCTTGATTTGGGTTACGGCGGTGTCTGGCAGTACGAGGGTCCGCGCAGAGCTGGAGGTCAGTCGCGATTCCTTATCTGAAATGAAGATTTTTTTACTTATCAGGTCGATGTGGTCGATGTCATCAAAGGGATCTATAACGGGGCGATGACCAGTAGCAATATTCAGAAGATGGATTGTGTACATCACGTACCGGTTGTGTACTTCGATCCAGCTTCGGTCTTTTAATCGCTGAAGGCTTTTCTGTAGGTGGTCAAAAATTGCGACAACTGCTTCTTCCTTGACCACCAACTGCGAGCCGCCAAGCTCGGCTTTACTCTCATCTGGATCTGGAGTTTCAGTCCTCAGCTCGGTTTTCAGGTATCTTTGATAAGCCCTATAGATGGAAACGGTGTCATATTGGGTGTAATAAAGCCCTGCCTCCTGGATGTCAGGGCTTCCAATAATCAGGGCGATCAGAACATCATCTACTCCCTGACGATGTAGGTAATTCGCCAGGTGATCAGCAATTTTGCTGACCGACAACTTGGTAGAGTTCGCTTTATTGATCCTTTTGAGAAGCTCCTCAGCTTGAAGCTCCAGCTCTTTGCCATCAGGAAGGGAACGAACCACCTTCGCGGCGCAGGGCACTGGCATCACCACGGCAGCTTTTTGCTGATCCAGCAGTCGCTGTTGCTTTTCGGGTAGCCGATGCGGTGGTAGTTCGTAGCGGTATAGCCAGTAGATACTGCCTGACTGTCCTAAACGGTATGCATCGCCGGTTTCATGAAAATCACCAGTTCGAGCTACCTGCCTAGCCTGTAGAAGCTTTTCGGGCTTACGACCTGTCGCCAGTACCAGATACAGCATGTACGAAACATCGCAGAATTCCATCCGGCTTGCGAGCTCCGACAGCAGTATCCCCACTTCGTATTTGGTTAGTCTGTTAGTCAGGCAAACCAGTCTCTTCTCGCGCCTTTCAACGACGCCGGCTACGACCTTCGCGTGCATAGCACTCAGGGCATACGATCTCCGCAAACTGGCTGGGGCAGTTTTTTCAGCCTGTGCTGCCAGAAAAACACCCGGGGTTTGGTGGTCCGCACGGTACTCTGAGGTCTCTTGTGTTACGTCCGATAGGGTCGTCTGCAGCGACAATTCGATATAACCTGGTGTTTCGTCTGTCTCAAGCGCATATCGCGTGCTGACTGATTGAGAGACTGTATATATCAGAGAACCACCGCTTCTTTGACCGCCGACCGAGAAAGTGCCCTCATCTTCAGAAGCGTTGCGTCGTGTACGTTTGTTCTTAAGATTTCTCGAAACGACATCTTCCAGTATTCGCCGCACTGGCATCAGCCGCTGCTGGGCGTAGCTTTTATGTGAGGCGGCCAGGCTGCCCAAGATCAAATCAATGCTTCCTAACAGGCTCTCCAAGGTGCGGCTTGCAATAGGCAGCAGCTTTTCAACCTCGAGGCTATTCAGACGTTTACTAGTTTTTGCACGATCCTCGACGAGTAGACGATACGCAGACATTGCTCGCAGCGTCCTTCCCAAATCTCCAAATGCCTTTTGGTGTTCAAGGGCGGCTAATAGGACGAAGGACTGCAAATTTTGTAGTGATGCTGACGGAGGAGGTGTACACAAAAAAGCCTCGGCTTGCGCCTCCGTGATTTGCTTCTTCTCCCGCAGCTGTCCAAGAAAGTTTTTTAAATGCTCCTCACAAGGATCATCATGTGGGGAGGCACTGGCATACTGCTGTGCGAGGTCCTTTAAATCATGACCATATTCAGAATCCAGCACGCATCCAGATAGAATTTCGTTCGCCCGTCGCACGAGGACATTAGTAGTGTGTGCGTCATGCTCCAGCCTCATCAGTATTTGAATCACTGCTGCTCTCGCGTTTAATTCAGTATTTGTTCTAACAGGCTTGGTTCTAACTGGGTGTCTGCTGGGTTGGCGATTCTCTGTGCGGCAGCTCGTGATATACCACACAGACGCTCAAGCGCTGTAGCCGGTGTACGTGGTCTGTCACCGGAGAAAATTCTTGGCCATAGCACTTTTTGGGTGCTCAGCAGTTGGTAGGCCTCTGTTCTGTAGCGCTCATTACTGCCCGCGGCGCTCAGCACTCCCAGCTCAGCCATTACTGCCCACGCCTCCATATTTGGCGGGGATTCTTCATGAACGACCGCGCAGATCTTTTTGACGCCGCGTCGGCGCAGTTCATGAAACAGGCGCCACCCAGCAAAAAACAGATATCTCGCCGGCTGTGACTTTTCCTGCACGTCATGCTCGGGCTTTGGCTTTTCCTGCACAACATGCGCGGGCTGTGATCGTTGCAAGACCTCCAACATTTCATCACTGAATCGCGCGAGATGTTGCGGGTCCTCGAACGCCAGGGATGCATTCACCAACTCCGCTATTACGGGGTGGGGCACAAGGTTGCTGAGCTGCAGGTCTCTGTACGACGTCATCATGTTTTCCTAAAGGCTCCAGGGGTTGGTTCTTGGGCTCGCGCTCTCTAGCACCTGTATCGGGTGCCGGCAGGAGTTCGCGACCATCACCGACGAGGCAGGAGGTTAATCTGTAACCCGGCATTTTAGGCAATACTCATAATTATTGTATTTTTGAGCGTTTTTTATCTGCATCCTGTGCCCGATATTCTCGTTGACCTAAAGATACAGGCATTAATTTACGCTAATTGATTTAAATTACAAAGCAGAGAAACCTTCTGAAAGTCTTGACATACGCGGTTTACATGAGATTATACGGATTAAGACCTATCAAAACATTTAGGCGGTACTGCCCTCCGAAGGCAGGGGTCACTGGTTCGAATCCAGTCGGGTGCGCCATTTTTTGTATTTCAATAGCTTGCGCCACCCTCGCTCAGCAATTCTCGCTGGCTTCCTTCGGTCTCGCACATCTCCCGTCTGTACCGTGTCAAAGCCGCTGCAGCTTTGATCACAAACGGTGCAACCCACCTATCTTCTTGAATTTCCCCCTGAGCCATTCGCTTCAAACGTCACACACCGCCCCCAATTGGCTACCTAACTACCGGCGTGGACGAATGTGCGGGCTGCTTTGCACGGTACATTACAACTACCGGCACCAAGGTAAATATGAACACGAAGCTCAGCAACAGGAAGCTGTCCTGGAACCCTCTGGCATACGCCTGAAACTCAATTATCTGTTTCAGGAATTGGTGAGATACCGGTACGAGCTGGTCGGGACTAAGGCCCATAGACGCGCCCATGGCTTGGATTTTGGATAACAGCTCGAGAGCTATGGGGTTGTTCACCGTCTGGGCATCCGTAAATGCCCTCGCGTGATGGGTGGTGCGCACGTCCAATCCTAGCGACAGCAAATTAACGCCAAGGGCACCGCCGAGTTGTCGAGCAAAGCTGTTGGCTCCCGAACCCTGACTAACTAATGATATGTTCAGCGTTCTTAAGGACCCGGTGCTGATGGCTGGCAATCCAAACCCGAACCCCAGGCGCCCAACCGCGATCCAAAACATGATCACCCAAGGCAACGTTGACACATCGGCCCAGCTAAGCGCCCAACAGGACACGGCCAGCAACAACATCCCTCCGGCGATGATGCCAGGCGCTGAAACACGATCCGTCATATACCCTGCTAACGGAAAAGCTGCCGCCATGATTATGCCTGCGGGCATCAGTAGCAGGCCTGCGGTGGTAGCGGTGTAACCCTGAATATCCTGCACGAAGATAGGTATGAGATAAGTCGAACCAAACAGCCCAAAGCCAAAACAAAATGCGATAGCCGAGCCTGCGGCAAACCCGGGGACTCCGAATATTCGAATATTGAGCAGGGGCCGTGGGCTGACCAGCTCCCAGATGATAAATCCCGAGAACGACGTAAGCGCAACAACGAACAAGCTGACGATCTCTAGCGAATCCCAGCCTATACGCTGTCCATTTGAAATGGCCGACAGTAAGCAGCCAATAAACAAGCACAACAGGGCAAACCCGAACCAGTCAAAATCATTAGAAGCGCTTTCGTCATCCTTACCCGGCGCGAAAAAGAGCGCAAAGACAATCGCAAGTAAGCACGCGGGCAGTGGCATAAAAAATACCGCACGCCAACTTATCCAGTCGACGAGAACACCCCCTACCGCCGGGCCAATCGCCGGACCCAATATCACACCAATCCCATAAATGCCCATCCCGATACCACGTTGGCGCTCAGGAAAAACAGTAAAAATAACTGTCATAGCAAGGGGTTGGACAATACCAGCCATGGCGCCCTGGAGCATTCGAGAAAATATGATCATATTTTCGCTCTGGCTCATGCCACCGATAACTGCAGCAACCATAAAAATTGCTACCGCGCCGATATAGGCCCACTTCATCCCGAATCGCTGCAAAGTCCATGCACTGACCAACATGAAGGCCGCCATGGGTGCCAGGAAGCCTGTGGATAACCATTGGGCCTTTGTCTGGGTCATGCCAAAGTTGCCCATGATGTCGGGAATGGCCACGTTTACGATGGTGGTCGCCAGCGTCATCGACAATGTGCCGAGCATGGCAGTCGCTGTTGCTAGCCACTTGTAGGCAGGGCCGTACTGTTCAAAGAGAGAATCAGTCGACACTGATTTCCGCCTCGACCATCATACCCGGCAGTAGCCGATCGTCAGCATTTTCAAACTCGATACGCAGCGGTAAGCGCTGGGTTGTTTTTGTAAAGTTTCCGCTCGGATTAGGGCTTGGCAGGAGTGAGAATTCGCTCGTTGCCGCCGCTCCTATACTTTTTACGAAACCCGAAAATTCGTGCCCAGGAACGGCATCTACAGCGATAGCAACTGTTTGATTTTTTCGTACTTTCGCGAGCGCTGTTTCCTTTACGTTCGCCTCGACCCATACATTGGCTGGGTCATAGATCAGAAACATACTCTGGCCCGTTTGAGCGTATTCGCCGACCTCAACAAAACTTCTGGCGACCACGCCATCGATCGGGCTTCTGATTATTCGATCTTCCACATCTAACTGGAGCTTGCTGAGTCTCGCATCCAGTTCACGCAACCTGCTATCGATAAGCTCTAAACGGCGCTCCAGGACACCTTGAGCCAATAGCTCTGCCTCTGCATGCGCTATCGCCGCTTGATGCTCTGCTAGCTCTGACTGGGCGATTCGCAGTCTGACCCCCGCCGAGCGATACAGATAACGGGCTTCTGAAAGTTGCTGCGCAGAGATCGCCTCCTTGTCCCTGAGCCGTTCCAACCGTTCCAGATCTTCTGCGCTTTTCGTGACATCAAGTTTGCGTTGATCAAGCCCAACATCACTTCTATCCAATTGTAAACGGGCTATCTCTACGCGGCTGTCGCCTATTGCAACCTGCAGCTCCAACTCTGCCACAGCCTCTGCCCGCTCTTTCTCCACCCCGGCTCGCTCTGCGGCCAGGACAGCCAGATCGGCCTCAGTAGCACTGGCGTCTATCTCAGCAAGGATTTGCCCCCGGACGACATGGTCACCCTCCCTTATGCTCAATCGAGTAGTCCAACCCGGCAGGCGCGGCGCAATAGCCACCATGTCCGTTTTGATTCGGGCGTCGATTATATTCAAGTGGTTCGACCTGTGATGTAGCCATTGACCTACCCACCCAGCAGTAACCGTAATCAAAAACAGAGCCAACAGTATTTTGAAACTGATCATTCCTCGCCAGGATACAGCTCTCATATTTTCATCCAAACAATCGCATGACCAGAACCGAACTCTAGAAGCTAGCGCAAGCTCAGATCTGCCAAAAGGATTCAAGTTGCTGGTCCAATGCCGTCCTATGAGCACGCTCAGAGAGCGGCGTCTATTTACGTCATCCAGCCAGTGGTACTCGGGAGAATGTCACTGAAAATACCATCAATCATCGAGGTTCAAAGTCTTCTATTTCACTGCATCAATGACGTGAATTACGAGCAACCAAAGCACAATACGGGTGGTTTGTGGGCTGCCCGTACACTGTCGTCACTCAACGCCGCGTATTATTGGATGACTGTTTGAGGTTCGGATGATCGGCAAAGGCTCGAGGTCGATTAGCACGAGTCCTAACGTAATCGCTGGTGCAGTTCATGAGCCTATGCAGGGCACAACAAAAACAACCTTCGGGAGTCACTCATGTCCGCCTTCGAGCGCCGCTGTTTTGCCGTGGCTGTGGTACTGGGGCTGTTTTACCTCGCCTTGCTGCCTTTTAAGCCCTACCCCCTAAGCTGGTTGCTCAAGCCTATTCCCATGCTGGTGTTCGCCGTGCTCGCCTGGCGCGCCTATCCCGGCAAGATAGGGATATGCCTGGGCGCGGGGTTTATCGCCGCAGCGGCAGGGGATTTTTTTCTCGACTATGGCGCCCGGGACGGGCTGTTTATTCAGGCACTGAGCGCCTTTCTGGTCAACCAACTAGCCTTTGTTGCCGGCTTCGCGCTGATGGCCAGGGGCAAACCCTGGCTGCGCTGGCGCATGTTGCCTGTCACCCTGTACAGCCTGCTGCTCGCCCTGTGGTTGGTCCCCGCCGCCGGCGCTTATCAGATGCCCGTTGCGATCTATTTGCTGTGCCTGTACGCCATGGCCCTCATGGCCTGCCGGGTCGAAGACAAGGCCGGCCTGCTCTGGCTGGGCGCGATGCTGTTCGTCATTGCCGACTCGCTGATTGGGATAAACAAGTTTGCTCAGCCGTTTGCCTATGCAATTCCGGTGATCGTGGTTTGTTACTTCACGGGGCAGACGTTGATCGCGTTGGGGTTGTTGCGGTTGAAGGGGGCGTCCAACCCAGGCCAGTGATGCTGACCAACTGCGGAAGCCTGTCACCCTGGCCTGTTCGAAGGTTAGGGATTGATACTGGCCGAAGAATTGTTGGCCGTGTTGGTGTAGGAGACGACTGTCATGCTATCGCCAGTTTTGCAGCTTGCTGCCACATGAAACTCGGCATTGGCATGCGGAGTGCCCAGGTGATGCTCATGGGCTGCGAACCGCTGTCCGACACATAATAAACCTCGCCGTAGTTCACATAGCCAATAGCACGACCAAACTGATCTTTGGCTTGCTCCCTCACAAACAGGAAGATCCGCTTACCGATAGAGCGATGGTTGATGTATTCCGTCCCGCGCCCGCGGTCCGGTCGGGCGCTGTTTTGTGATTGCCAATGAAATAAATTCTCATTGATGGCGTAGTCTTGATACATCGTTGTCGGGGAAAATTGCTTCTCGTTTTTATCTAATGTCACGAACAGGAGTTCCGTTTTCGGTCCAGGGACCACGAATACTCCCTCCATCGATAGCGGCTGGTGATCGAAGCGTGTCGCACCAAACCCCACCAGAATTTGCTCTCGGGAATAGCGCGCATGCAGACGCAGTGGGACCTCCTGCAAGTCTGGGATAGTGGGCTGCGCATGCTTGGTCTGGGCCAACTTCCACTCGAGCACGTCAACCAATTCCCGATGAAGTCCCAACTTGTTGAGCTCCGCCATGCTCTGAGAAAGCGACTCAAACTCCAGCTCCGGCCCTGCTTTTTGCCAGAAATCGTAATGGCACATAAGCGCTCGACGATTGTCCACCTGCGCCCAAACAAAGCCTGCCTGGCACAGTTTCTTCAGGAACAGCAGATACTCATGGTCATCACAAACCAGAATCCGATTGTAGATGGCCTTCCTCACCATTTTGAACAACGAGTCATCAACGCCTGCCTCATTTTTGGCTTTGCTAACCAGCTCCGACCAACTGGCGCGCCTATAGAGCTCATTGAGGTCAATGTGCGGATGCTGTACTAGAAAATTTCTTAGGGTCAGTGGCTGTGTTGAATGTTGCGGAAACTGGCGGACCAGCGATACGAGCCGTTTCATTGTGAGGGTCGCCAGCCGTATGTTCCTCAGCACCATTTCCTGAGTTTTCCGGGTGAGCTCGATGCGGCAACCTAGCGGCGCATGGGGGAAGCCTTGTTTCAGCTCCTCTGCAATTGATCGTTCTGACTTGCCGACCAGTGCTCTGAACTTGCTCGTGAAGTCGTACTCCGGTCGTGAGTTACCCACAAAATCCAACACGGTGCAGCAATCCTTGACATCTGAAAGGCGAAGACCCCGACCAAGTTGCTGCAAGAAAATGGTTAAGCTCTCCGTTGGGCGCAAGAACAACAAAGTATCCACCTCTGGAATATCGATACCTTCGTTAAAGATATCGACCACACACAGGACGTTTATCTGCCCTGAGCGAATGGCTTGCTGCTTCTGCTGCCGCTCATGACTGTTATCACTGGTCAGTACATCAGCATTGATACCGTGCAGTAGGAACTGCTGCGCCATGAAGTTCGCGTGGTCACGGCTCACACAGAAAGCCAAGGCCTTCATGCTTCCTATATCAGTGACGATTTCCAGTAAGGTACGCACTATTTTTTTTACGCGACTGTGGTTGTGCGTATACAAGTTTGTCAGCTGAGCGATATCGTAACGGCCGCGGCTCCATGGAATGGTGCGCAGATCTGTGTCGTCATCAATCCCGAAGTACTGAAATGGGCTAAGGTGACGACGGTTGATTGCTTCGGGCAATCTGAGCTCAGCCGCGATGACGCCGCCGAAGTCACTGAGAATATCCCCACCATCATGCCGTTCTGGCGTTGCCGTCAGGCCCAGCAGTATCGAAGGGGAGAAATGTTCAAGTACCGCTTGGTAGCTTGAGGCTGCGATGTGATGCACCTCATCGATCACAATGTAATCGTAATAGCCCGGTGTCAGATTTAGCTGGTTCAGCTGATTGTTTAGAGTCTGGATAGACACAAATAACTGGCGGTAATGATCAGGCAGCTGCCCGCCAACCCAGAGCTCGCCGAAGGCATTGTTTCTCAGTACGCCTCGATACGCTTCGCGAGCCTGCTTCAGTATCTCTTCTCTATGCGCGACAAATAGAAAATTGGCGTCAGGTTTCGCCTTCAGAAACTGGTGAAAATCAAACGCGGAGATAAGCGTTTTGCCGGTGCCCGTGGCGGCTACTACGAGGTTCCGAAAACGATCGTGGACATCTCTCTCAACACAGAGCTGCTCCAGGATTTCCTTTTAATGGGGGAAGGGTGTGATATCAAAAAAATGCGACGTTCCGGTATCTCCCCAGCCCTTCTGCTGTTTCAGAGCTCGCTTGAGTTTCTCAACGCTTTGAGCCTGACCGTCAAACCGCTCAAATTCGTCTGACGCCCAGTACGTTTCAAAGGTGCTGAGTGACTTCTTGATGATGTGTGGAATTTCCTGAGAAGTGATCTTCAGGTTCCATTCAAGGCCGTTGGTCAAAGCTGAACGTGAGAGATTTGATGATCCGATATAGCCAGTATGAAAACCCGAATCCCGAAGGAATAAATAGCTTTTGGCATGCAGCCGCTCCCGCTCAGTGTTGTAGCTCAGCTTCACTTCGGTGTTCGGCAGACTGGCCAGATACTCAACGGCCTTGGCATCCGTCGCGCCCATATAGGATGTGGTGATGATTTTGAGCTCGCGACCACTGGCGGCAAACAATTCGAGTTCTTTGCGGAAAATACGGATACCAGCCCATTTTATAAAAGACACCAGCCAGTAAATTTTGTCTGCGGAAAGAATTTCACGCTTTAGCTCAGACTCCAGTGACAGGCCAGCATTGCTACCTGAAAACAACTCGCTCTGAGTGAGCCCTGTGAGAGGAAAAATCTCTTCGACGTACTGTTTGAGGTTGGCTGCAACAGGGTTTTCGAGCTCGTATAGAGCAGTGAGAATCCTTCCCTGGCTATCAAGAAGATTGTCTTCTAAAAATCCGTTGTCCTGAATCTGTCCTTTCAGCCACATCAGTAATTGGTTGGATAAATCAATCTGCTCTTGCAGGCGGGTATCACCTGAGGGCACCGACTCGATAGCAAACTCAAGGATATTTGACAGGAATCGCGACAACCAAACAGATGCTTCTGCGCTGCCAAGTTTTCGCTCGCCGATATAGAAATGGTCCCGATCCAAGCGTGTTTCGATGAGTTTTGTAATTAACTGCTCGTAAATACCGCTTTGCCGCATAATTCTTATTCCATATTTTCGCTAGACTTTTACCCACCATTTCCCTGATGGCTTTGCCCCATTATGCATGTTTCACCCGACAGATTCGGATTATGAAATTCGCGCTCTCGGTCTGCGAAAAATGCACTTCATGCCCAGTCGCTGTCAGAGGGTTATCGGGCGAGTGCCCGCTATGTCGGATAGCTGCCCTCCATGTCAGCCCTAACCAACTCGCTGTTTCGCCTGTTACGGCGAATTACCGAAAGCATCGCTTTCTATCCGGTGCTGATTCCCGCTTTTTACGCTTTGATCGCTGCGGTTATTCTCAGCTTTGAAACGACGTCGGCGGTTCTCCCGCTGCGCGACAGTCTGCCATCCGGGCTGACCGATCCGGAGAATGGGAGAGTGATCCTCGGAACGTTGATCACCAGCATTGTGTCGCTCACGGTGTTCAGCTTTTCCATGGTCATGGTGGTGCTCAACGGTGCAGCCTCTCGTTTGACACCGCGAGTGCTCCCGGGCCTGGTGAGTGACACGCGTAACCGGGTGATCCTTGGCATCTATTTGGGCAGCATCCTCTACTATCTGATTTTGATCAGCACCATCAACACCAACGACCCATCAAAACTGCCATCGGTTGGCCTGTTATTAGCAGTGCTGATGGGCATGGTCTGCCTGGCGATGTTTGTGGTGTTCATCCGCTCGGTGTCGCAATCGATTCAGGTCGACTGGATCTTGAGTCAGCTGTTCACAGGAGCTGATGGCAACCTTGAAAAACGCAAGCGCCGCCTCACCAAGGTAAGCGGAGTGCCAGACGATAATGACTGGTGGTGCCTACCTGCGGCGCGGCCTGGCTATCTGCGGGAAGTGAACGAAAGGTGTCTGGGCGGCTTGCTCAGCAAGCGCAACCTGCAGGCAGTTATCAAGGTGGAGCCGGGCTTCTTTCTGGTTCAGGGTCACCCACTGATCAGCTTCAGCGAGCCCCTGAACGAGGAGGACCAGGCAGTAGCGCGCGACTGTTTCGATTTTCACGACAATGAGTTTGCCGACGATAACCTGTTCTATGGCATGCGCCAGATGGCCGAAATTGCGGTCAAAGCAATCAGTCCGGCGGTCAACGATCCGGGCACGGCAATCCGGGCAATCAATTTGATCAGCGTGCTGTTGCAACGGCTCGGCGGCGTTCCACCCTTTGATGTGGGCTGTTTTGACCAGAACCAACCACGCCTGTTTTATCCACAGCTGGCCATGCACCGTATGCTGGAAATGGTGATCGCGCCTATTCGCGTATACGCCAGCCACGACCCGCTAGTGATGATCACTCTGGTGCAATGTATGAAAAATGCGCTGCACGACAGCCCGAGCGACGAGCAGATCACCGCCATTCACGACGAGATTCAGGCTCTGCGCGATCAGGCAGATGCGAAGGTAGAAAACTGGCGCGACCGGCACGCAGTCAACGATGCGCTGGAACGATTCGCGAAACTGGCTGAGCAAAAGCGCCCCTGCCTGCAGTTGTTGACGGTTGAGAGAAAGCTTAACGGGCCACCCTAAGCAAACAAAGCAAGGGCCCGGTTATCAACCGCCTACATGGTTCTATTTGACTCCAAAGCAGACCTTGCACCTGTTCGCCATCAGCAAACTGCGCCACACTGCAGGTTGACTCTTTTTAGCTGGTAGGAAAAACATGAGCGAATCAGCCCCTCGCAAACCCCTTCGCCCCCGTCTCTCTACAGGCGTAAACGGGTTAGACACCGTGCTGCTTGGTGGCTTGATTCCTGCTGCCGTCTACATTGTTCAGGGTTCCCCTGGCGCTGGTAAGACGATCCTGGCAAACCAGGTGTGCTTCCATCGAGCGGACCTTGGCGAGCACTCGCTGTATGTGACTCTGCTCGCCGAGTCCCACGACCGTATGGTCGAGCATCTGAGCACCATGAGCTATTTCGATGCGAAGCAGGTGCCGGAGTCTGTTTACTATATAAGCGCTTACAGCGTGCTGGAGCAGGAAGGCCTGGAAGGCATCCTGCGCTTGCTGACCCATGAGCGCAAAACACGTGGCGCCTCGCTGATCGTGCTTGACGGGCTTTTCGTGCTGGAAGAAACCGTCCACACCGAGGCCGAATTCCGTAAGTTCGTCAACAACCTGTCGGCTTTTGCCAATCTTAGCGGCTGCACCATGCTATTGCTGACCAACAGCGCCCGGGGGCCCCACAGCCCTGAATACACCATGGTCGATGGCTGGATTGAACTGGGCAGACAGCAGATGGATTATCACAGTCACCGCTTTTTTCAGGTCCACAAGTTTCGCGGTAGCGGCTTCATTTCTGGCAATCACATGACCAATATCTCCGACGAGGGCATACGCGTATTCCCGCGGCTCGAGAGTAGTCTGGGTCGTGTGCGTGGTGCCGCAACGGAAAAAACAACCGTTTCGACAGGTATCGCGAGCCTTGATCAAATGATGGGCGGCGGTATTCGAGGTGGGTCCACCACACTGTTCGTCGGACCCTCGGGGATCGGCAAAACGACGCTCGGCCTGCAATTCATCGCACAATCCACACCAGAAGAACCGGGCCTGATCTTCAGCTTCTATGAAGGCAAAGACGATCTTGTGGACAAGGCCCAATCCCTCGGTATCGATCTCGAAGCGCTCATTCGCGACGGTACTGTAGAAGCGATCTGGCAACCGGCCACTGAAAACACGCTCGATGAGCTCGGTTACGAGCTGCTTGAGGCGGTACAGCGGCGCGGCGTCAAACGCCTGTTTCTCGATGGGATCAATGCCTTTCAGCAATCGGCGGAATATCCGGACCGTATCAGGCGTTTTCTCGCGGCATTAACCAACGTACTTCACTCAGAAGGGGTTACGGTGGCCAGCTCGCTGGTAACCGAGGAGTTGATGGGTGTGGAAAACAGGGTACAGCTTGGTTCCATTTCAGCAGCGGTACAGAATATTCTGCTGCTGCGCTACGTCGAGATTAACAGCTCGACCCGACGCTCCATATCTGTGGTTAAGGTACGCTCCAGCGCTTTTGATCCCGCCATCCGTGAATACTTCATCACTGATGAGGGCGTCGTTATCGGCGAGCAATTTCAGCAGGCCGACACCACTCAGACCGAGCATGGGCATCCGCGCCGGATCCAAGGCGACAGCTGAATGAGCGCCTCTCAGCTCGCCCTGACGAGTCCATGCATCCTGCTTGTCGAGGACGAGCCCAGCATTCTCTTTACGCTAACAATATTGTTGGAGGAAGAGTGCTATCGGGTGATAACTGCCAATCATGGACGCGAGGCGCTTCAGCGCCTGGCTGTAGAGGTGCCCGACCTTATCATCACGGATTACATGATGCCGTACCTCACGGGGACAGAGCTGATCGAGGCGGTACGCGCCGAGCCGAAATATGCGGCGATCCCAATTCTGTTGATGAGTGCAGCCCTACCCGCGCATATCAACCCCTACGACATTGCAGACAGCTACCTGCAAAAACCCGTGGACCTGGAAAAACTGTACAGCGTCATCAAAGAGCTGATCGGTAACTAAGGACCATCGCAACCCTCTATAACATCATCTGATTCCACTTCCGTGCCACTCGAGGCGGATTTGACCTCTACCTGGGCTCGCATCGGTCTCGCTCACAGATCGCTAGCGACCGCGTCGATCGGCCAGAAATTCAGACATTCACTGATCAGAACGCCGTCACTCAAGGTATGCAGTCTGCCGCGGTGAATGATTTTTAGCGGTTTACGGCCGAGGATAATCCCGCCCGAGGCAATCATCTGGTCGACATAGGCACGCATCTTCGGATCTTGCCGGCGCTCAGCCCTGGCTTTGGTCATGCTCGATTCCCCGACATCTGGACATAGACATAATTTTGGCGATATCAAGTCGCCATTACATCCAAGCATTTACTGTGCCAGACGCTCGCAAACAAGCGAGACGGGCTTCGTGCACTAAGCCCGGGAAAGCACCGTTATGCCCCGGCCATCCCTGGGCTCGCCGGTTCACGGGCGCTACAGCCAAGCGGCAAGTCACTTTCTGGCTTGGCGGCTCAGCTCAAACTGATAATCATGCCGCTGCAGCGGTCCGTCCAGGCCAACTTGGTAAGTATCGACTATCACCTGATCATCATCCATCACCGTCAGTACCCGGAACATTGGCACGTGGTGCTTTTCGTCCGGAATCTTGGTGCGTTCCAGCGCAGGGATGTGCAGGTGATGCACCCCGTCGAGCTGCTTGGAGTGGTCGCTGCGGTCCATATCCAGGTGCAAATCGCCTGAAATCATGGCGATCAGGTTGGGCTGGATGCTGACGTCGGCAAAGCCTGGGTGGTGAATGCCCTTGTCGGCGCGTTCGGGGAAGGTGCCGGCGGGTGCGCCGTGAACCACTAACAATACCGGCTTGGGGTGCAGTTGCTGGATCTGCTGCTTGACCCAGGCTATGCCCTGATCGTCGAAATATCGACCCTCATCAGGGGACGCCATGACCAGTGCCAGACGGTCGAACTCCATCACGTAGCTGGGCCCGGCGATGTCGGCCTTGCCCTCGTTCCAGCGCTGGGCGTATGTCATATAACGCTCGACGGTGGAGCCGTGTTCTTCGTTGCCCATGATCGGGTAGAACGGCAGGGGCAGGCGCTGCAGCACCGGGGTGACGGCTTCGTACTGCAGTTCGGTGCCCTTGTGGGCAATGTCACCGACGCCGATGACAAAATCCAGATCCAGGGTGTCGGTCAGGTGATTAACATGGCCGACGGCGGCAGCGAGGCCGGGGAATTCGGCCTTGGGCTTGGGTTCGGCGTCGCCCAGGATGGCGAAGCGCAGTACCGGTTCAGCGGCGCTGGCCAACGCGGGAGCCAGTGCGCTGCTGGCGAGCAGCACGCAGGCGGGAATCAGGGTGCGGAGTTTCATGGTGGTTTCCTTAAGTGTGAATAATCCAGGGTGATGCGTTAGCTGCCGATCACCTTGCCCTGGTTATGGGTAATGACCAGGGTGGTGGATCGGGGACGGCTGTGGCCGTCGCTGGCGGGATAGCTGATACCGGGATGCTGGACGTTGACCCATAGGGTTCGGTAGTCCGGCGTCCAGGTGATACCGGTTATTTCGGCGCCCCAGGGGCCGACCAGGAAGCGGCGCACTTCCCGCGTCTGCGGGTCGGCGCAGAGCAATTGGTTGCACCCGGTGTTGACGGTGTGAGGCGCTGTTTCGTCGGAGTCTGTCTGGATCCACAAGCGCCCTGCACCATCGAAGGCCAGGCCGTCGGGCGAGGAAAAAATATCGCCGTTGATATTGCCGATCAGGTTGTCCGGTAGCGGCTGGCCGTCAGTGTCCGTTGCGCCGGGCTGATCCCCCGCGAGCAGAAACACATCCCACTCGAACTGCGTGGCGGCGGGGTTCGCGTCGGCTTCGCGCCAGCGCAGTATCTGCCCGTGCTGGTTGTCTGCTCGGGGGTTGGCAGCGTCGAGCGCAAAGCGTTCGCCCCGTTCGCTGTTGTTGGTCAGGGTGACGTAGACCTCACGACTCTGCGGATGCACGGCCACCCATTCCGGGCGGTCCATGGGTGTAGCGCCCAATACGTCAGCGGCGCCCCGTGCGTTCAATAGCACCGCCTGCTGGTCATCAAAACCCCTGTCGGCAGTTAACCCCTTCTCGCCCCAGATCAGCGGCAACCACTGGCCCTGACCGTTCTCTTCAAAGCGCGCCGCATACAGGGTGCCGCTGTCCAGAAGTTCGCGGCTGGCTTTGGGATTGGCTGCATCGTGGCGGCCATCAGGAACGAATTTCCACACGTACTCGCCGCGGGCATCATCCCCGGAATAGATCGCCATGCGACCGTCGTCGCCCAGTGAGACGACCGAACATTCACGCCCCAGCCGGCCCATGGCGGTGCGCTTGATCGGTGTACTGTCGGGATCGAAGGGATCAATCTCCACGACCCAGCCGAAGCGATTCGGCTCGTGCACATGGCCCAGATAGTCCTGCGCCGGATCCGGCGTGGCGTCGAAGCGTGGATCCACCGACTCCCAGGCGTAGTAAGCGCTGCTCTGGCCTTGGCCGATGCCGTAGCGCTGATGGGTCGGGCGGGCGGCATGGTCAGCGGCGTCGCGGTTGACGAAGTAATTGTGAAAGTTCTCTTCACAGGTCAGATAAGTGCCCCAGGGCGTGACGCCCATGGAGCAGTTATTCAGCGTGCCCAATACCTGCATTCCCCCGGGATCACTGGCGGTACGCATACGCAGATCGCCAGCCAGCGGGCCGCTGATAGCCATGGGCGTCATGGCGCAGATGCGACGGTGCAAGCGCGAGCCGGGCACCCGCTGCCAGTTACCCTCGGCGTCGCGGTGGATTTCCAGCACGCTGACGCCGTGGGCGGCCTGCTCCTTGCGCACCTGCTCAACCGGGCGCAGCCTGCGACCATTGTCCAACTCGGTGACAGTCAGCCCATGGGTATGTAGCGTGGGGTTGATGTATTCATGGTTGATTACCAGAAGGCCGTGCTCGTTGGGCGCCTCTTCAAAGGGAAAAAAGTGCATGCCGTCATGGTTATCGCCCGCTTGTAGCAGTTGCGACTGCCAATCCTGGGAGGCGTCGTCCAGCCATTCGGGTGCTCCATCCAGCACCGCATCGCCCCAGCTGAAGAAGGGGCGCGCGCTATAACCCTCGGCCACCAGAATCTGATCGAAGGTCGGCGAGGTCTGGGCGGCGACGCCGGTAAAGCCCAGTAAGTTACTGGCATACGGCGCGGTGGGGCTGCGTTGGCAACCCAGCAGACTGCCGCCAAACAGACCAAAGGCGGCTAGCGCCAGTCCGCCCTTGAGCACCTGCCGACGGCTGCGGCTGATGATGGAATCCAGATCCGCAGCCTCACTCGGGTTGAGCCGGCGGTCGTCAACCGCCTGCAGGTCGGCGTGATAGTGCTGATGTCCCTGTCTCATGTTCTGTCCCTCATTCAATGCGATAGCGGAAGGTGTTGCGTACATCGGATACCGCAACGGCCTGACCATTGATGATGCGTGGCTGGTAGCGGAAGGACTTGGCTGCGGCCAGCGATGGGCGAGCAAACATCGGATCGTCGCAGGCGCCTTCCACTACCTCGGGATCGCTGACCCGGCCCGAACGGGTAACCGTGTAGGACACCGTGCAGTCCCCTTCCAGTGCCCGGTCCAGTGCGCGGCGCGGATAGGCGGGCGGCTTCTTGCTGATCGGCTGGTACTGGGCAATGTCCGCCGCTTCGGCAGCGCGGCGGGCGGCTTCGGCTTCTGCCAGGGCGTTGGCTTCAGCCTGGGCGGCGAGGCGTTGCTGCTCATCGAGCGCGCGTTGCTCGGCCAGTTCACGCTCCTGCTGTTCGCGGCGGGTCTGCTCTTCCTTTTTCTGCCGCTCCTTTTCCTGCTCAAGGCGCCGGTCAGCCAAACGCTGTTGCTCCTCGCGCTCACGTTGCTGCTGTTCTTCCAGCCGCTTGCGCGCAATCTCGGCGTGATCAATCTGCGGCTCGGGTGCTGGTACTTCGGCGACTACTGGCTCGGGCTCCGGTTCGGGTAGCTGCTCGGGCAACGGGGCGGGCGGCTCGGATGCCGGACTGGGCATAGTAATCAATTGGGTGACCATGACCGGTTGCGCCGCGCTGGCCGGGGCCTGCGGTGACCAGCTGTTCCACAGCATCAGCAAAGCAGCGCCATGCAGCAGGCCGGTGCCCAGCGCCGGCAACAGCCAGCGCTCCCCTAGGCGGGACGGGCGCGAATTGGACGGAGTGGTGTGTATCGGCTCATTCATACGTCAGGGCGCCTCGGTGATCAGGCCCAGTCGGCTGACGCCACCCTGCTGCAACGCGGCCATGCCCTCCACCACCAGGCCATAGTCGGCATGCCGATCGGCGCGGATGAATACCTGGGTATCCGGGCGGGCAACGACCAGCGCACTGATGAGTTGGCGCATCTCATCCAGCGACTGACTGCTGTTGCTGTATTCCTGCGTCTCAACCGTATCGCCTTCGTTCCAGTGGTAGTGGCCTTGCTCATCAATCGACAGGGTCACAATGTTCAGCGGGTCATCGCTGGGCAGCGCCTCACTGGCAATCTTCGGCAGTTCGAGCTGAATGCCCTGGGTCAGCATGGGTGCGGTAACCATGAAGATCACCAGCAACACCAGCATCACGTCGATATAAGGCACCACGTTCATTTCCGCGTTAAGTCGCGCCTTTTTACGCACCGGGCGCATGGCTCAGCTCCCCTTCCGGTTGTGCAGCCGGCGATGCAGGATGGTCGAGAACTCCTCGGCAAAGGTGTAGTAGCTGTTGATCAGACCCTCGCTGCAGGCGGCGAAGCGGTTATAGGCAATCACCGCCGGAATCGCTGCAAACAGGCCGATGGCCGTGGCGATCAGCGCTTCGGCAATGCCCGGCGCGACCGTGGCCAGGGTCGCCTGCTCGGTCTGCGACAGACCGATAAAGGCATTCATGATGCCCCACACGGTGCCGAACAGACCGATATAGGGGCTGACCGAACCGACCGTGGCGAGGAATGGCAGGTGCTTTTCCAGTCGCTCCTCCTCCCGGGCGATTGCGATACGCATGGCCCGCTGCACCCCTTCCATGACCGCGTCCGGTTCGGTTTCCTGGTGGCTGAGCTGGGCAAATTCGCGGTAGCCAACATGGAAGATCCCCTCCACGCCGGGGCTCTCGGTTTCCTGGGTGCGGTACAGCTGGCCGAGATCGGTCCCTTTGGTCCAGAAGCTGTTCTCGAACCGCGCCAGCGAGCGGCGCGCCGTGCCCATCAGGCCGCTGCGCTGGACGATGAGAAACCAGGAAGCCAGCGAGGCGAGGACCAGAATCAGCATGACCAGCTGCACCAGCAGGCTGGCGTCGGTGATCAGTGCCCAAGGTGTCATGGTGTGACCGGTAGTTGGCATGTGTAGCTCCTTCAATCCAGTTGCAGTGCGGCGGCGATGTCCTGCCAGGGCACATATTTGTAGTTCTGGTTGGTTTCCGGCATGCGTTTGCGGCCGTCCTGCACCACCAACATGCCCTGGCGCCATTGGCCACCGAGGTTGGCCGAGGTCACTTCCAGGCCGTCCGTCTCGGATACGCCGTCGATACCCAGTTGGCTGTTCAGCCCCAGACGGAAGCTGCCACGAAGCGCGAAGGGTGGCTCGGCATCCAGCACCACATAGCTGTCGTTACCCTGGCTGGAGATCACCAGATAGGGATGCTCGGGGTGCTGGTAGAGCGCCAGACCTTCGATGTCGGCCTTGATCGGCGCGTCAACGCCGATCACCCGGGTCATCTCGGTGGAGGCATCCTCCCCAGCGTCCAGCGCCCAGACGGCTGCGTTCTCTTCGCCGATGAACAGGCGCTGGCGTTGATCGTCGACCACGCAGCCCTCCGGCTGGCTGGCCACGGCAAACTCGCGGACCAGTTCGCCGCTGATCTTGCCGCTGCGGCCATTCAGGCGGTATTGCAGGAAGCGGCCATCCTTGTCGTTGGGGATGGCATAGAGCGTGCCGTCTGGGCCCTGGCTCATGCACAGGCCGTAGATGTCCTGCAGCGGCGTCGCAATCTGACCCAGCTCACGCAATGCGCCAGACCTGGGGTCGATAGCAAACAGCTGCAGGCTGTTGTGATCGCGGTTGCTGGCCACTGCCAGATCGACACGCTGATCACCCAGCTGGAAACCGCCGCGCACATCGACGTTGTTCAGGCGACCAGCCGGCAGGTACTGCAATTGCTTGCCGTGCAGGTCATACAGCGCCAAGCCGTTGCGCTTGTCAGTGCCCAGCACCCGTGCGGCGCTCGGGTTGCTCGGATGCAGCCAGATGGCTGGATCATCAGCCGCGTCGCCGACACTGGGGATGGGATCGGTCTGCACGCTGGGCAGTAGCACCGGCACTGGGGTGTCAGCGGGTTTGGCTGCAAGGGGCACGTCGATGACGCTCTGGTAGAACCTGCCATCATCACCGTCTACCATCAGCAGGTGAGCCTGTTCGTCCTGAATGCGTGCGGCCAGTCGCTCCGGCTCAATCACCCCTTCCAGCGCAATCGGGGGCAGGCTATGCCAGCCGCCATCACCCAACTGATAGCTATGCAGCTGGCGGGCGTCCGGGTCCAGCGCCAGCAATCCGCCGGGTATAACCGCCAGACCGGCAACCTTTTCCTGCAGGCCGCCGAAGGGTGCCACCATATCCACCGGCTGGCGGCTCAGTTCGGCCTCGGGGTGCGCACCATAGGCCCAGATGCCGACGCTCTCCTCGCTGACATACAGCAGGTGCTGCTGGTCATCCACCGCGCAATGCTCGCTTTCCGGCGGCAGGCGCAGGCTGCGCACATGGGCGGCGGAATCGAGCAAACCGCTGTCATTGCCGACCAGCCACTGATCGCCCATGCCTTCTTCCCCCACAATGAACAGATGCAGGTTCTGCGACTCATCCTGGTACAGGCACAGGTTCTCGATGCGGTAATCACTGCTGGGCAATACCAGCTGGCGCTGAACGGCCAGGCTGCCGGCATCGGTTTGCAGCAGGGTCGGTTGTTGGCTGGCGGCCTCGGTGGTGGCGATCAGCAGTTGGTTGTTCCGGCGGCGGGCATCCAGGGTAGTGAAGTTGCCCGGGTGCTGCGCCAGGCGCTCGCCGCGGGCGTCCAGCAACCAGAGGCCGTCCGCATCGGCAGCCAACTGCTGACCGGAGCCGAGCAACTGCCAGGATTCGGCGCGCGCTGCATGGCTCGGCTCCCAGTGTTGCAGTTCAACCTGAGCTGGCTTGCTGGCGGCATCGACCGCAGTCGTATTGCTGGGGCCTGCGTTGGAACACGCCAGCAACAGGCTGGACAGGGCCAGCGCGGCGAGGGGCTTCAAATGAAATTGGTGGTACATATGCAATCCTGTGCGGTGAGAAGGGGGCCGCGCCAGCACGCTGCCGGCTGGCGCTGGCGCCGAGTCAGAAGTGGGTAAGGGTCAGGCCAATCTTGTAGCTGGGGCCGTATTCCTCGAACTGGCTGTTATAGCGGGGCGAGCCGGTGTAAACGTAGTAGGACTCGTCGGTAAGGTTCTGCGCCTCGAAGAACACCTGCAGGTTGTCGCGCAAGAAGTAGCTGGCGCTGAAGTCCAGGAACATCTGGTCATCCACCTCGGCGTCGTAGCGTGCATCCAGCACATCGCCCACCTCATCCAGGTAGTCGGACTTGTAGTTGGCCGACAGACGCAGACTGGTGCGGTCATTCTCCCAGCCCAGCGTCAGATTGCCGGTGACATCGGATTGGCCGGGCAGACTGATGCTGCGGCCGCGCATGGCGCCAAGATCCTGGTCAAACTGTTCGATATCCGCGTCTGAACGGGTGAAGGTGGTGTTGGCATTCACTAACA
Organism: Pseudomonas saliphila; assembly: GCF_008638345.1. Classification (GTDB taxonomy): domain Bacteria; phylum Pseudomonadota; class Gammaproteobacteria; order Pseudomonadales; family Pseudomonadaceae; genus Halopseudomonas; species Halopseudomonas saliphila. The sequence continues at coordinate 34,409 of NZ_VTVA01000016.1, forward strand.
GGCCATTCCAGGGTGCGGACAACCAGTCAAATTTCTGTGAGTACGCCAGCTCCAGCCCGTAGACCTTGGCGCTGTCACCATTGACCGAGGTAATCGCCTCGCTGAACCCGGTATATTCGCCGGTGCCAGCGATGTCGGCGGTGTAGACGAAGTTTTCGATGTCCTTGTAGAACACGAAGGCAGACACGGCTCCAGCGCGGCCCAGATAGTGCTCAATACCCAGGTCGAAGTTGGCCGACTCCAGGGGTTTGAGGTCAGGATTACCGAACTCGGCCTCATCGTCATCCAGCACGAAGCCGGGGAATAGCTGGCCAAAGGTCGGGCGCACGACGCTGTTGGTCCAGGCGGCGCGGACCTGGGTGTTGTCGTTGAGCTGGTAGATGGCATGCAGACCCGGCAGCCAGTGGTCGTACGTGTTGCGGGTGTTGTTGGCGACAAACTCACCCTGGTCCAGACCGGTGCCGCGGGCTGTCAGCTCCGTACCCTCGTAGCGCAAACCAGCGATGATGCGCAGGTTGTCGATATCCAGGGTATTCATCATATAGGCGGCGTTGATGTCCTCTTCGATGGTGAAGTCGTTGATGCGCGACTCCTCTTCGTCGTAGAAGTCGGCCCGGTCGAGGCCACTGATCAGATCCTTGACTGCGCGATCGGAGATCTTCGGTCCAAAGCGACCCAATCCGTAGTCGGTGGTGCCGCGGGTAAAACGGGACAGGTTCAGTTGCTCATCGCTGAAGCCCTGCTCGTCGAAGTCCTCATAGATCCAGACTTCCAGGTCATTGTCCTTCTCCCGGCGGCTGAGCTTGCCGCCGAAAGCCAGCTGCGAGGGCAGCCCACTCAGATAGAAGTCGCGGGTCAGGTCGAGCTTGATGTTCTGCTCGGTATCGGTCGTGCGGGTCTTCTCCCACTCCACTTCGTCCAGCGAGAAGTTGCTGGGGTCATAAACGTCCTGCCCGGCCTGTAGCCGCAGCTTGCGCGTGCCGCCGTAGCCGATGTCACTGAAATCGTCATTCCCGGCGAAGGCCGCGTTGGCAATGCCGCCGGGGTTCTCTTCTCCGGCTTTGCTGTAGCCGGCCTGGGCGCTGACGCCCCAGTCACCGATCTGACGCTTGCCGCCGAATACGAAGCTTTCTACCTCCTGGGTATCGGTGCGCGCCTTGAGTTCGCGGCTGACTTCAGCCTCCCCCAGCTCACCGGCCAATTGCGCGTCGCCAAACTCGGTCACCATGCCCTGGCGCACTTCATCGTCCTTGAAGCGGCTATAGAGGCTGCGGAACCAGATCTCACTGTGCTCATCGGGGCGGTAATCCAGGTTCAGGCCCAGGCCGGTGCGCTCACGAGTAATGTCGTAGCGGCGCTGCTCGAGTTCTTCCAGCCGGTCACCGTCATCGAAATCCCAGGCGCCGCCGGTCTCGACGTTGTCTGAACCGAATTCGCGTTCCTGCCAGCTCAGGGCAGCGGCAACACCGAAGTTGTCTACCCCATCACCAATGCTGAAGCGGTTGCTGAAGGCGCCTGACAACTTGGGGCTGTTCTCGCCGGTGTTCTCGTCGTGACTGCCCTCAGCACTGAGACTGTAGAACAGCCCATCATGGTCAAAGGCCGACAGGCTTTCGACTTCAATGGTGCCACCCAGCGAGTTGGCGTCCATGTCCGGGGTCAGCGTCTTGACCACCGACAGCGACTGGATCAGTTCGCTGGGCAGCACGTCCATGGCCACCGCGCGGCGGTCATCCTCGGGTGCCGGCACCAGCGTGCCGTTGATGGTTACGCTGTTCAGGTCCGAGCTCAAGCCGCGCACTCGCACGAAGCGGCCTTCACCCTGGTCTCGCTCCACCGATAGGCCGGGGATGCGCTGCAGCGCCTCGGCCGCGTTGTCGTCCGGCAACTGACCGATGCCGTCGGCATGCACCACGCTCTTTATAGTGTTGGCGCGGCGCTGGTCATCCAGTGCCTGTTCCAGCTGGGCGGCCTGGCCGACAACGTCCACCACCTCCGGCTGCCGCTCCTGGGCAGCCAGCGGCGCGCTGACAGCGATGGCCAGCGCCAGAGCGCTGAGGCGAAATCCGGTACTGCGAGTCGTAACGTTCTGTACAGACATGGTTGGTCCTCCCCTGGAAAAGAATGCGACCGCAGCCGGGCCGTCCTGGAGCTGCACGTTAGGAGAGCCAGATGTCAGTTATGTGACGGCTGTGCGGCGAATAGCGGCAAACAGAGCTGATCAAGGGGGTAAACGTCCGGGTTTAAGCTGATTTGACCTGACGATTGGGCAGGACATGCAAAGGGAAATACCGCGCAGCTCTCAGCTTGCCAAGGCGCAGCGGCCATTGCCGCGCTGATTAGTCGCAAAACACGGCCATAGCTCGACTTGCCTGAGCTGATATGACTCCCGTCCCTGCCACTGGATTGTCATATTCAGCTGGTTAGCTGGCGCCCAAGGAAGGGAGATCAACTTGAAATCCATGTTTGCCACTCACCGCGTCAAGCTCACTGCATTGCTGTTCGCAGCCAATGCGGGCCTGATCCTGCATCTACTGGTGGGGGAGATAAAACCCGTCATGGCGTGGGATTGGCTGGATATTGCCGGCGAAGGAGGCTCGGCCCTGCTCCTGCTGCTGTGGACCTGCCTGCTGCTGAAGAGCCGACCGGCAGGTCGCGTGACCAACCTGTTATTCCTGGGCCTGGCGTGCCTGTTCTTCAGCCTGTTCATGGATAGCGTGGATGAATTCATCGCCCTGCCCGATGCCATAACCTGGGACGGTTGGCTGGAATCGGGCCCAATGCCCATCAGCTTTGTCTTGCTGACCATGGGTATTTTCCACTGGCACCGTGAACAACTGGCAATCAACGAACAGATGCGCAACCGCGAGCGGGTCTTTCGCGAGCATCGACATTTCGACAAGCTCACCCCGCTGGGCGACGCCAACTACCTGCGCACGCAGTTACAGTTGGCGCTTGGCGAGGCCGCAGATGAGCAACAGCCGCTGTCGGTGATCATGCTGGATATCGACGGCTTCTCCCGAGTTAACCACGGATACGGCCACGCTGAAGGGGACCGTCTGTTGCAGGTGCTGACGCAACTGATGCTGCTCAACCTGCGCCAGCACGACCTGCTTTGCCGGCTGGCCGGCGACCGCTTCGTGATAATCCTGCCGCATACGGGAGAGCGACAGGCGCAGGTGCTGGCCACCGAACTGAGCGAGGCAGTGCGCAGTCTGGCCTACAAGAGCAGCCGTCACGGCGAGCGCATGAGTCTGAGCGCCACCGTAGTGGCGCTGATGGCTCGCGAGGAGGATTCGGAGGCGCTGCTGCAACGATTGAATATCACCATGGTCCGGACCAAGCGGAGCCTGACCATCCACTGTGGACGGCAGACAGGATGAACAACTGGCTGGAGTGCGACACGCGATTCATCCCGGCACACTACCAGCCCGCCAGTCTTATTGACCTGGCGCTGGGCCGCGGCGTGAATGTGCATCGACTGATGCAGGGCACAGGACTTTTCCATGACGATATTCTTGCCGGCAATCTGCTGATCAGCCCGCTGCAGTTCTTACAGCTGATCGCCAACCTAGAGCAGCACATGCAGGCCGATGACACCAGCTTCCTGCTCGGAGAACAGTGGCTGCCTGGGCATTACGGCGCAGCCAGCCATGCCCTGCGCCACGCCGCCAATCTGCATGAGGCACTGGAAAGGCTGGTATGCCTGCAACCGCTGTTGTGGCCGTTGCTGCGTGTGCGGCTTCGGGTGGACGAATATCATGTCTGGCTGGACTGGGGCGACAGTTTCGGGGCGGGCAAGCAGAACGTATTCCTGATCGAGGCCGGAATGGCCGCGGTGACCGGTATGAGCCAGTGGCTGTCCGGTCAGCGTCTGCCCTGGACATTTCACCTGGCCCATACCCAGCCGCGCTATATCGAACAATACTGGGTGCATCTAGGCGACGATCTGCGCTTTAACAGCCCACTGAATCAGATGTGCCTGCCGCGCAGTTATTTGCCCCAACCCTGGAGCAGCGCGTCGACGACCGCCGGGCAAGTAGCCGAACGCGAGGGCCAGGCCATGTTGGCGGCGTTACCGGCTTCACAAAGCCTGCTCGATGCCCTGCATGATCATCTGGTGGCGCAGGTTCGCCAGCCACTGCGCCTGGAAAGCGTCGCCGAGGCCTTTGACATGAGTCCGGCGACCCTGAAGCGTAAGCTGCAAAAGCACGGCACGCGCTTTCAGAAGCAGCTGGACCACGCCCGATCCAGCGTCGCCCTGGAGCTGTACCTGAGCCGCGGGTACTCAAGCGAAGAGGTTGCGGACTATCTCAATTTCAATGACCGGGCTAATTTCCGCCGCTCGCTACGTCGCTGGACCGGGCTGTTGCCGGGTGAGCTAAAGGATTGGCTGCGGGGTACCTAGCTGGGATGCGCGGAGGGTGCAAGCAGAGCGAGAAAGGGGTTGTGGCCGCGCGGCCGACAAAGCAAGGCCGCCAGTGCGGCGGCCCTCGTTGAAGCTTAAGCGGTTTTTTTCTTCGCTTTCTTCAGGTCCTTGATTTTCTTTTCGTGCTTCTCGATCTTGGCTTCCCTGGCCTTGATCTCCTTCTTGGCGGATGTATCGCCTTTATCAGCAGTTGCTTTCGCTTTCTTCGCCATGGGATGACTCCTTGCTTTTGAGGTTGTCCCGGGACCGTGGTCTTTGGATAAATCCACAAGCCGGTTCAAGGGGTTGGACCGCAGCAATCAACGACTGTCTGCCAGTCAGGGTACCCGGCCGATAGAAGGTATTGGTCCGTCCTGCTTCCAGGAGGGCACACGGACATTTCGACTGACAGATCAGCCAAGCCGGATACCCTGTCGTTATCGTTGCGCTTGCTCCATACTTTGGGTTCGTGGCCCAGACATATTGGCTGACAATTCAACGATCAACAGCGCCCCGTCCGGCAATGTGCCAGCGGATAGCGCTTCGGGAAGTACGTTTGATGGATATTTTGTTCTTCTGGCCGACCTTTGCGATTTTCCTGCTGGGCTTCATTCTGATTGGCATCGGTTTCACCTTGCGCGAGAAACCGGCCGGGATCGCGGTGCTGTGGGCGGGAACGCTATGTATGCTGGCGCTGGTGTTCTTCCACGTGAGCAATGCCGTAGCGCTCTGATACAGACTCGCCCCGGCAGGTACCGCGTTACCGGTTAAGGGTCAGCAGTACAGCGCTGGTCGGGCCGACGGCGACAGTGAAGGTGCCGTCTTGCGCTTCGATCAGTTCGCGATATTCGGTGCCCACCGGCCGGCCGTCCCGACTGCCATCGAAGGTCTGTCCGCCAAGGGTGATCCCTTGCTGGGCGTCGAAGGACGGCGCGATCAAGCGCTTTACCTCGCCGATGGCGTAACCGGGAATGGTTACCCGAACCGGCCCCGATGCGCTCGGGTCCTTGTTGATCAGCGCCAGGGAGATCCGATTGGTGTCGGGGTCGCGTGTGGCCCAGGCCTTGACATTGGCATCGCTGGCCAGCGAGATAGGTAACATTTCCGCGCGGTTTCCCGACACTTCGGCGAAGAACAGCATCCCGTAATACACCGGCAGCACTTTTCTCAGTTCATAGCTGACCGGGAACTGCGCATCCGCGGGCGGTTGCACCTCGGTGCTGGATGCCTGGTATTGCGCCTCGGGAACGTCAAACATAAAAGCGCCAGACAGGTCCCAGCCGTGCGTGCTGTTCCAGGTATTGCTGTGCAGGTTGACGCCGCTGATGCCAGCGTAGGCGTACTCGAACAGCGCATCAGCGCTCCACAGCGTCGCTTCGAAGGCATTGCTGATGCCCGGCTCGCCCGCGCACATGATTGAATTCATCTCGGACAGGCGGTAGGGCTTGCCCATCTTGGTGGCAACCTTGATATAAGGCTCGGTGGCCTCGCGGTTGTTCGTAACGGCATCAGGCTGCAACAGGAAGCCCGGCTGGGGATCGCCGCCGCAGGCGGAGCTACCGCCATTATAGGCGTGCTGGCTGACGAAACCGATGATCTGATGCTCTTGGGTCAGCAGTCGCTCCAGCTCCAGTGGGGTGCCAAAATCCGATTCCTCTGCCAGGGGGAACGGCGCACTGCCGGCGAACCCGGCCATCGAAGGCCCCATCAACGGCGGGCCACCCGGAATATTGGACCCGATCTGGCGAGCGAAGAACCGGTATTCTCCCAGGTATTCTTCAAAGTCATAACCGCTGTCGCGGTGGTCGTTGTAGACAAACAGATCGGGTTGGTTGCCCAGTTCGAATGCGTCGATCGAACCAGCTGGCATTTGCTGAACGTAGGTCCTGGCCTGCAGCGCAGCGAGGCCCGGCACACCTGCGCCCATGTTAAGCCCCATCAGGAAGGAAACGCCTTCGCCAGCTGCGTTCATGTCGCGCGTCAGTTGCGCCATGGGGGTGACGGTATTGGGGGTCGGTTCGCGGGTACGGTCCGTGCTGCTGCCCCCAACACGTAGCGACAACGGACTGCCGCTGCGCTCGACAAGGTTGGTCAGCAGTTGCCGATAAATGGGATTGGTGCCGATGGCCGGATCACCCATCATCATTTGCGCCTGGCCCCATTCATGGGAAAAGCCAAGGAAACTTTCAGGGATACGCGGGCCGGTCTGCTCCGGATCAATCGAGACGTTGGCGAGTACGCTTGACGCTTCACTGACGTTGACCGTCACTTGATGCTCGACCGGCTCGCCCTGCGCGTTGGTCGCGGTCAAGGTGTAGGTGGTCGTTTGAGCTGGCGCAACGACTGCCGAAGCGGCCGGCGTGGCGGTCAGCTGCCCCAGCTTCACGGCCTGAACATTGCCCAGTTCCCACGCGAGCTCGGTGGTCTGGCCTGCGGTGATCGACGTCGGCGAGGCGGTGAAATGCTGGATAGCCCCAACGGCTTCAGCCGGCGCATCCGGGCCGCTGGCAGCGCACCCAGCCAGCAGCATTGCATAACAGGCTGAGACGATGATCCGCAGTGGCGGCGTGTGGCCAAACGCGCCGACCGATGCCTGGTCGGTCCGTGAGTCCTGTGTGCCAGTCTGGTCCATAGTCCTTAACCCCTCGGAAAATATCAAAATTACAATGACCACCCGATCGGCAGTACGTAGAGCAGCGCAATCCGAGCACGACCACATAACCCGCCGCGCGGTTCGCTGTCATGCCGCAGCGGCTGACGCTCTCGCTGCTCCATCCACAAAAGTTGGCCATCGTCGTCCAGCTGTACGACACAGGTATTAGCGGGAATGCTGGTATCGAAAGCATGGCTGATATTCATGGCCATCATTAAGCTATCAATGACAAAGCCTAGCTCAGTATTCAGGTTTGCCGAACGCGGATCGCCATTTTACGACCCTATGCAGATACGATTGCCGTACTGCGTGCAGGTACCTCGCAGCCGCCGAACCTGCTTGCGGTTGTAGCGACCCATCAGTCAACTTTTTCAGCAGATGGTTCCCCGCATCAGGCAGGCAACCTGCGACTGGATCGCCGATTGACTGGCCCGCTTTTATCAGTTCAAGCGCAATGCCGGGCTCAGCCTGAGCATGTCGAGTATCCCATCGACCAGCAATGGGGCTTTGTCCGGCAAGTCCAGACCCTCCGGGTTCATCAACCATTGATCGATGATTCCACTGATGAAACTGTGCACGCAGCGGCTGGCAAGTGCAGCATCCAGGTTGGCCGGTAACTGCCCCTTGGCCATGGCGAGGCGCACTGCGCTTTCGGTGTTTTGATCACATAAGCTGCGAAAATCCCGAATGCGCTGACGCAAGCCGCACATTTCGTCGGTGTACTCGCACTTGTGGAAGATGATCTCGTTGATGCGTCGGATCGCCGGATCAAGCGCCACACGCTGGAATATCGTAACGATCAGCTCACGCAACCGGCCAAGGGGATCGGGCTCGTCCTCGTTACGACTGGCTTCGCCCAGCGGTTGCAGCGGCATGTGAGCCGTTTCCAGCAGCGCAGCCAGCACTTCGGTCTTGTCCTCGAAATGCCAATAAATCGCGCCGCGCGTAACCCCGGCGGCCGCCGCTATCTCAGCTAGTGAGGTTCGCGAAATGCCCTTTTTGTGAAAGCACATTTCCGCCGCCTGAATAATCTGGGCGCGGGTTTCCTGAGCTTCCTCTTTGGTGCGTCGAGCCATGTGCCGTACTCGCTGGGTGTCGGATCTTCGGCCCTGATATTGCAGCAGATAGTGAAGATCAATAAGGTTGATTGAGCTAATAATGCTTACAAACATACGCGAATGTAAGTATATTGTCGCCCTACAACTGACCAATGCCTTCCCGGGCCGGTTTACTCATTCTGTACTCGTTCACGAGGTTCGTTCATGCCAGCCATGCCAGTCCGCGCTGCTCTGCTCCCGGTCCTGCTAATCGCAGTGGCGCTGTTAAGCGCCTGCGGTAAAGAAGAAGAGACCGCTCCCTCAGCTGCCGAGAAAAGTACACCTGAGGTCGGCATTGTGACGCTCGAAGCCGAGCCTTTCACGCTGACCACTGAGCTGCCCGGTCGCACAGCCGCGTATCGCGTCGCTGAAGTCCGCCCCCAGGTTAACGGCATCATTCAGAAGCGTCTGTTCAAGGAAGGCAGTGATGTGAAGGCAGGCGACCAGCTCTATCAGATCGATCCGGCCATTTACGAGGCAACGCTGGGTAGCGCCAAGGCCGTACAGGCATCGACCAAGTCCTTGGCCGACCGCTATGACGTACTGGTCAAGGAAAACGCCGTGAGTCGGCAGGCTTATGACGAAGCCCGCGCCTCGAACATGCAGGCCGAGGCGGCGCTGGAGCGGGCGCGCATCGATCTGCGTTACACCAAGGTGCTGGCTCCCATCTCCGGACGCATTGGCCGTTCCGCTGTCAGCGAGGGTGCACTGGTCAGCAATGGTCAGGCTGGTGCCATGGCGACTATCCAGCAGCTGGATCCAATCTACGTCGACGTCACCCAGCCTGCGCGCGAACTCTTGCGCCTGCGCAGGGATCTGGCCGCCGGCCGGCTGGAGCGCGCAGGTGACAACGCCGCCAAAGTCAATCTGACGCTGGAAGATGGCACGGTTTACGAGCATGACGGCACCCTGGAATTTTCCGAGGTATCCGTCGAAGCGGGCACTGGATCGGTGACGCTGCGCGCCGTATTCCCCAACCCCGACAAGATCCTGCTACCGGGCATGTTTGTTCACGCTGAACTGGTCGCCGGCACCCGCAGTGAAGCCATTCTTGCACCACAACAGGGCGTGACGCGCACCCCAACGGGCGCCGCGACGGCTCTGGTAGTCAACGGCGAGAATGTCGTCGAGCTGCGCAATATCAAGGTGGACCGTACCGTCGGCAATCGCTGGCTGGTGAGCGAAGGGCTCAATGCCGGGGATCGTCTGATCACCGAGGGCTTCCAGTTCATCCGCCCTGGCGCTGAGGTCAAGGCTGTGCCTGCCGGTAACATCGACCAGGCGGCACCGCAACCCGGTCAGGAAGGTTAATCACCGATGCCACATTTCTTTATTGATCGACCGATCTTTGCCTGGGTAATCGCTCTGGTAATCATGCTGGCAGGCGGCTTGGCAGTTCTCACTCTGCCGGTCAACCAGTACCCGAACATCGCACCGCCCGCCGTACGGATCTCCGTTAGCTACCCGGGCGCCTCGGCGCAAACCGTGCAGGACACGGTGGTACAGGTTATCGAGCAGCAGCTCAACGGTATCGACGGCCTGCGCTACATCAGCTCGCAGAGTAACTCCGACGGCAGCATGCAGATCAATGTGACCTTCAACCAGGGTACCGATCCGGATATTGCCCAGGTTCAGGTGCAGAACAAGCTGCAACTGGCGACGCCTCTGTTGCCGCAGGAAGTACAGCAGCAGGGCATTCGCGTTACCAAGTCGAGCAGCAATTTCCTGATGGTCGTCGGCGTCGTATCAACCGACGGCAGCCTGACCCGTGATGACCTGTCCGATTACGTGGTGTCGAACATTCAGGATCCGATCTCACGCACCGATGGCGTGGGTGATTTCCAGGTGTTCGGCGCGCCCTATGCCATGCGTATATGGCTGGATCCCGCGAAGCTGAATAACTTCGAACTCATGCCATCGGACGTCAGCGCCGCGATTCGAGCGCAGAACGTGCAGATTTCCTCCGGCCAGTTTGGCGGCTTGCCGGCCGTGCCCGGCCAACAGCTGAGCGCCACCATCATCGGCAAGACGCGGCTGCAGACGCCCGAGCAATTTCGCAACATTCTGCTGAAGGTCAACAGCGACGGCTCGCAGGTGCGGCTCGAAGATGTCGCTCGTGTCGAAATGGGTTCGCAAAGCGCGGCCATCACGGCGTTGTATAACGGCATGCCGGCCACCGGGATCGCGGTGAACCTGGCCACCGGCGCCAATGCGCTGGATACCGCCAATGCGGTGAAGGAGACGATCGCCAGTCTACAGCCGTTCTTCCCCCCAGGGATGGATGTGGTCTATCCGTTCGAAACGGCTCCGGTGGTATCGGCGTCGATCGAGGGCGTGGTGCATACGCTGTTCGAAGCCATTGTGCTGGTGTTCCTGGTGATGTACCTGTTCCTGCAGAACTTCCGCGCCACGTTGATCCCGACCCTGGCCGTTCCCGTGGTCCTGCTCGGCACCTTCGGGGTGCTGGCCGTATTCGGTTTCAGCGTGAACATTCTGACCATGTTCGCCATGGTGCTCGCGATCGGGCTGCTGGTGGACGACGCCATTGTCGTGGTGGAAAACGTCGAACGGGTCATGGAGGAAGAAGGCTTGCCGCCGGTTGAGGCGACCCGCAAATCCATGGATCAGATTCAGGGCGCACTGGTCGGTATCGGCCTGGTACTGTCCGCCGTGTTCGTCCCCATGGCGTTCTTTGGCGGCTCCACCGGGGTGATCTATCGACAGTTCGCCATTACCATTGCCTCGGCGATGACCCTGTCGGTCCTGGTTGCGCTGATCTTCACGCCGGCGCTGTGCGCCACCATGCTCAAGCCCATTCCGAAGGGTTCGCATCAAGAGAAGCGTGGCTTCTTTGGCTGGTTCAACCGCACCTTCAACCGGGGCGTGAATCGCTATGAAAACGGCGTTTCCTCGATTCTGCGGCGCAAGGCGCCTTATTTGCTGTTGTACGTGGTGATTGTCGGCATCATGGCGTTTCTCTTCACCCGGGTACCCTCAGCGTTCCTGCCGGATGAAGACCAGGGCGTGCTGTTTGCCCAGGTTCAGACACCAGCCGGCTCCACCGCCGAGCGTACGCAGGCAACCGTGGACAGAATGCGCGAGCATCTGCTCCAGGAAGAGGGGGATATCGTCAATTCGGTATTTACCGTTACCGGCTTCAACTTCGCTGGCCGCGGGCAGAATTCCGCCATCGCCTTCGTCGGTCTCACGCCCTGGGACGAGCGGCCGGATGCGGAGCAGAGTGTCTTTGCGCTGGCTAAGCGCGCGCAGAAAGAATTCGACACCTATCGCGATGCCAAGGTATTCGCCTTCGCTCCGCCGGCGGTGATGGCCCTGGGCAACGCTACGGGCTTCAACCTGTTCCTTCAGGACAACGCCGGTGTAGGGCATGAAACCATGATGCAGGCACGCAACCAGTTCCTGGGCATGGCTGCCGAACACCCTGTGCTCACCTCCGTGCGTCCAAACGGACTGGACGACGAGCCGCAGTATCAGCTGACCGTGAACGATGAACAGGCGCGGGCGCTGGGCGTTTCGCTCAGTGACATCAACAATACCCAGTCGGTTGCCTGGGGCTCGAGCTACGTCAATGATTTCATTGACCGCGGCCGCGTCAAGCGGGTGTACCTGCAGGGCGAAGCCGAAGCGCGTATGACGCCGGAGGATCTGGATAAATGGTTCGTACGCAACAATCAGGGTGACATGGTCCCCTTTAACGCGTTTGCTACCGGCGAATGGATCTACGGCGCGCCGAAACTGGCACGCTACAATGGCGTGGCGTCAATCGAGATCATGGGCGAGGCAGCTCCTGGTTACAGTACCGGTGATGCCATGGCTGCGGTCGAAGAGTTGGCTAGCCAGCTCCCACCGGGGGTAGGTATTGCCTGGACCGGCCTGTCCTTCGAAGAGCGGCTCTCCGGGGATCAGGCGCCAATGCTGTATGCCCTGTCATTGCTGGTCGTGTTCCTGTGTCTGGCAGCCTTGTATGAGAGTTGGTCGATTCCGATGGTCGTGATCCTGGTGGTACCCCTGGGCGTCGTCGGTGCGCTGCTGGCCACGCTGGGTCGCGGCCTGTCCAACGATGTGTTCTTTCAGGTCGGCCTGCTCACCACCGTCGGCTTGACGGCCAAGAACGCCATTCTGATCGTGGAGTTTGCCAAGGACCTGCATGAGCAGGGCATGAGTCTGGCCGATGCCGCAGTTGAAGCCTGTCGGATGCGACTGCGTCCGATCATCATGACGTCCATGGCATTCACCCTCGGCGTGGTTCCACTGGCCCTGGCCAGCGGCGCGGGTGCCGGCAGCTCCCATGCGATCGGTACTGGCGTCATCGGCGGTATGTTGACCGCCACCGTACTGGTCATATTCTGGGTGCCGCTGTTCTTCGTCCTGGTGTCGTCGCTGTTTGCTCGCAAGGAGCAGCCCAAGCCGGACAGCGAAGCGGCCATTCAGGAGCCTACGCCATGAAAAAAACGCTATTGAGCGTAGCGCTGGCAGCTACGCTGAGCGGCTGTTCGATGATTCCTGATTTTCAGCGCCCCGAGTCGCCGGTCGCCGATAGCTGGCCGCAGGGCGCGGCCTATTCGGCCAGCAACAACGAACAGACCGCCGACCTTAACTGGAGTCAGTTCTTTCAGGATCCGGCGCTGCGAGAGTTGATTGGCGTTGCCCTGGAAAACAACCGTGACCTGCGTATTGCCGCGCTCAACGTGGATGCGACGCGGGCGTTGTACCGCATCCAGCGCTCAGATCTGTTTCCGTCGATCAGCGCTGACGGTGGCGGCAACCGCAGTCGCACCCCTGCCAGCCTGAATCCGATGGGCGAAGCAGATATCAGCAGCCAGTACAGCGCCACCTTGGGCATTGGTTGGGAGCTGGATCTGTTCGGCCGTTTGAGCAGCCTGCGCGAACAGGCTCTGGAAGAGTATCTAGCCACCGAAGCGGCTCAGCGCAGTGTGCAGATCAGCCTGATCGCTGCCGTAGCCAATACCTACCTGACCTGGCAGGCCGACCAGGCGCTGCTGGAGATAACCCGCGGCACGCTGGAAACCTACGACGAGAGCCTGGCGCTGACCCAACGCAGCTTCGATATCGGCGTGGCCTCGTCTCTGGAACTCACCCAGGCACGCACTGCGGTGGAGACAGCGCGCAGCAGTCTTGCCCGCTATACACGCCTGGTGGCCCAGGACCGTAACGCGCTGGCCCAGTTGCTGGGCCAGCGCCTGCCCACCGACAGCGTGCAGCCCATCAACCTGCGATACAGCTACCTGACCGAGTTGCCGGTGGGATTGCCCTCGGAGCTGTTGGTCAATCGGCCGGATATTGTCGAAGCCGAACGCCGCTTGCGCGGGGCCAACGCCAATATCGGCGCAGCGCGTGCCGCCTTCTTCCCGAGCATCAGCCTGACCGGTGCGGCGGGCAGCGCCAGCAGCGATCTGGACGGATTGTTCGAAAGTGGTTCGGATTACTGGAGTTTCTCGCCGAGCATCAGCCTGCCGATTTTCAATGCCGGTCGCCTGCGCGCCAATCTCGACTATGCGGAGATCATTCGAGACGCTCGCGTAGCCGAGTATGAGCGCTCCATTCAGGAAGCCTTCCGTGATGTGTCGGATGGCCTGGCTGCGCGAGATACCTACGTGCAACAGGTTCAGGCGCAGAGCGATCTTGTCGAAGCCAGTGAAAGCTACTTCCAGATTGCCGAACGGCGGTACCGCACCGGGGTGGACAGCTACCTGACGCTGCTCGATGCCCAGCGCCAGCTGTTCACCGCGCAGCAACAGTTGATTGGTGACCGTTTGAGCCAGTTGATCAGTGAGGTCGAACTGTTCAAGGCATTGGGCGGTGGCTGGCAGGCTGACGCTACCGCCACGCAGTGATAGCGCCCACCTCGCCGGCTTGGCTTAACGCAAAGCCGGCGGTGGGTGACCTGTCTGAACAGTCAGATCATTATGCCGCCGACTGTTCTGCCTGGCGCTCAAGCTCGGTCTTCAGCTCCGGATCCAGCTTCAGTTGCCGCGCCAGCTCGTCCAGATAGGCGCGCTCCATATAATTTTCCTCGTCCACCATCAGCAGGCTGGCCAGATACATTTCAGCAGCCATTTCCGGCGTACCAGCGGATTTGGCAATCTCGGCCGGATCCAGCGGTTTGCGTAGCTCCTGGTCAAACCAGCTCTGCAGCTCGCGGTCTTCAGTCAGCTTGATGATCTCACCCTCGATCAATTCCCGTTCCCGGTCATCGACATGTCCGTCAGCCTTGGCCGCGCCGATGACCGCGCGCAGAATGGCCTGGCTGTGTTCCTCGACCTGCGGCGGCGGCAGACGATCAACCGTTCGGGGCTCCACCGCGCTGGTGTTGCCGTTCCGTTGTTGCCAGTTGCCGTAAGCCTTATAGGCGATCACGCCGAGGGCAGCCAGCCCACCATAGGTCACGACTTTCTTGCCAACCTTGCGCCCCTTCTTATTGCCCATCAGCAAGCCAATCGCCGTACCGCCCAGGGCTCCGCCGCCAACGCCGGACAGTAGGCCGCCCAGCGGTGAATCGCTGCGCCCGGTTGTTTGCCTGGAGGATGCGGGACCGGTCTGCCCCTGCAGCAGATCGGAGCCGGATTTTAATAGCTGATCGAGCAAACTTTTGGTGATCATGAGTAATACCTCGGTATTCACTGGGGTGACACCAGTTGTGACGTCAGGCGCCTACAAGCTGATGGAGAATCGTGATGCTCTGATAGACTCCAGCGTAGAAGTGCGGTTCAGCGGATTACGTATCTGCCAATTGCCGAATGATGGCATTTTGCCCTAACCTGATGATTGGCTGTGTCAGCTTGCACAATAAAGTCTAACAATAGCCTGCATCGCATTCAGGATTCCGAGATGATTGATTACAGCAACAAACGCGTGCTGATAGCAGATGACTTTTCCGGCTTTCGTTCCTCAGTTACCGGGATGCTACGCCAGATGGCGGTGCGGAACGTCGATGCAGTCGCCACCGGTGAAGAGACCCTGGCGCTGTGCCGCAATACGCAGTACGACGTGATTCTGCATGACTACAATCTCGGCGAGGGCAAGAACGGCCAACAGGTGCTGGAAGAGCTGCACCATACCAAGCGCATCAGCCCACACTGTATCTTTGTCATGGTCACCGCCGAAAGCAGCCAGGCGATGGTGATGGCCGCGCTGGAATGCGAACCAGACGCTTATCTGACCAAGCCATTCAACCGCGCCAGCCTTGAGCAACGTCTGGATAAGCTGGTCCAGCGCAAAGCCGCCCTCAAACCCGTGCTCGAGGCCGTCAGCCGGAACGATCCGCAGGCGGTGGTCGACGCCTGTCGAACCATAACCCAGGAACAACCGCGACTCGCCACGCTATGCCAGCGCTACCTCGCTGATGCGTTGGCGCAGCTTGGGCAGGATGCCGAGCTCGAAACCCTGCTGAGCGGACTGGTCGGCGACCGGCCGCTGCCCTGGGCGCTGGTAGCGTTGGCCAATCATCTGCGCGCCAGGGGCAAGCTCGACGAAGCCCAGGCGCTGTATGAAAGGGGTGTTGAGCTGTTTCCCATGCTGCCCGCTCTGTTCGATGGGCTCGCGGCCATACACGACGCACGCGGCGACAGCCTCGCTGCTCAACAATGTCTGGAACAGGGCGTGAGAATTTCACCCCACGCGCTCCAGCGTCAGGTGGAACTCGGCAAGCTGGCGCGGCGCAACGACGATTACGCCAAGGCTGCCCGCGCCTTCCGCCATGCTGTGGGCCTGGGTCGCAACTCCGCCTTCCGCAGCCCGGAAACGCACCTGCAGTTAGCCGCCACCCTGACTGAACAGGATGGCCCAGGCGTGATCAACTCAAAGGTGCTGCTCGAGATTCGTCAGACCCTGGCGGAAGTGGATAAGACCTGGAAGGACGATCCAACGCTGATCGCCCGTTCCAATCTGCTGCAAGGGAGCGCGCTCATCAAAAATGGCCAGAAAAGCGAAGCCGAACGTTACGCGCAGATGGCCAGCGAGCGTCTTGAAGGGTTCGAGGGCAGCCTGGCTCCGGACACCGTTCTGGATATGGCCCGACAACTGCGCGACCTGGGACGGGCTGACACCGCGGACTCCGTACTGTCCACCTGCGCTGAGATGTACGGTGACGATCCAGCTATCCTCGAGCAAATTGCCGCACAGACCGACAACCCCGAGATCCTCAAGGCAGGCGAGCAGGCCAAGACGTGCAACCGCGAGGGTATCAAGTGCTATCAGCAGAAGCATTTCCCTGAAGCTCTCGAGCTGTTCCGTCAGGCCAGCGCTAGCCAGCCGCGCAATATCAGCTATGCACTGAATACGGCGCAATCGCTGCTGCAACTGCTCGCACAGACACCCGATGAAGCACTCAAGGCCGAGTGCCTGAGGAGTCTCGGGCAGGCGCACAACATGCCCACTTCCGACAAGCGTTACGAGCGCTATCAGAAACTGCGCCGGGCGGCTGATGCGCTATGAGCGACCACGACGAGCAGTCCGGCGAAGGGCTCGATTTCTCCACGGTCATTGCCTCAACCGTGCATGACATGAAGAATTCGCTGGCGATGCTGATGCAGGCGTACAGCGAATCGCTGGCCAGTCTGCCACCGGAACTCAGCGGCAGCCGCGAGCACGGGGTGATGGAGTACGAATCCCTGCGGCTTAACGGCATGCTGGTGCAAATGCTTGGCCTGTACAAACTGCAGGTCAATCAGTTGCCGCTGCGCCCCGCCTGGATCGAACTGGATGATTTCCTCGAGGCGCAGCTGGCGCGTCACAACAACATCCTGCGGGCACGCCACATCAAAGGCAGCCTTGAAGTCGAGGAAGAGGGCATGCTCGGCTATTTTGATGCGGAACTGGTGGGCTCGGTGGTGGCCAACGTCATCAACAACTCCATCCGCTACGCCCGCTCGGCGATTCAGCTCCATGCCAGTATGCGTGACGGCCAGCTATCAATTGCCATCAGCGATGACGGCGAAGGCTATCCTCCTGCCATGATCGAGCGCCAATCAGATTACGTCATGGGCATCGATCTGAGCACTGGAAGTACGGGGCTGGGTCTGTACTTTGGCGAGCGCATCGCCCGGCTTCATCAACGCAACGGCGTACAGGGTCATATCGAGTTGAGCAATGACGGCCCGCTTGGCGGCGGCACATTCCGGATCTGGTTGCCATAGGCGCTGTTGCCCTTGGCCGCGAATCAGATTGCAGTGTCAAGTCACCCTGGCGCTTGTGTCTGACGCTTATGATGTATCAACAACGAAACTGTTGGCAGTTTGCAGCACCACCGGCTGCAGCTACTCTCGAGCGTCAGTATTTATGCCCGCCGGAGAATAACAACATGTTCGATCGACACTACGATGTGTGGCCCGACCTGGTACCGCATTTTCTCGATTTGCCCAAGACCAGCCTGTATAGCAATCTCACGGTGTCCGCCCTGCGCTACCCGGACCATCCGGCGATCCTCTACTACGGTACCGCGCTGAGCTATCGCGAGCTTGAACGTCAGGCAGAAAGCCTGGCCGGGCATCTGCAGCACAATGGCGTCAAAGCCGGTGACCGGGTACTGCTGTACATGCAGAACAGCCCGCAATTTGTAGTCGGTTTCTACGCAATCCTGCGCGCCAATGCCGTGGTCGTCCCGGTCAATCCAATGAACCGCCACGCCGAGCTGGAGTATCTGATTACCGATACCGAGGCCGATGTTGCCCTGTGCGGTCTCGAGTTGCTGGACAACATCACCGAACTGCTTGATGAAGGATCGCTGCGCCACGTGGTGGTCACCGCCTATGGCGAGTATGTCCGCGAGCCGCCTGAGGTGGAGTTGCCCGACGCGGTACAGCTGACCGGCTACATTCCCGATAGACCTGGCCTGGTGGCCTGGCAAAACGCCCTCGCGGCTAACCAGGCCCCCGGCCCGCTGACCACCGGCCCGGATGATCTCTGTGTGATCCCCTACAGCTCCGGTACCACCGGTAATCCCAAGGGCTGCGTGCATACGCATCACAGTGTCATGGCGACCACCGTTTACTGTTCGGTATGGGGCAACGCTCAGCATCACAGCGTGCAGCTGGTATCGGTGCCGATGTTCCACGTGACCGGTATGCAGGTGTGCATGAACAGTGCGATCTACATCGGCGGCACGCAAGTGATGATGACGCGCTGGGACCGCAAGACCGCCGCCCAGTTGATTGAACGGCACCAGATCACCAGCTGGCGGAACATCTCCACCATGGTGGTGGATCTGCTCTCCGAGCCGACCATCGACCAGTATGACCTGAGCAGCCTGCAATCCATTGGCGGCGGCGGTGCGGCGATGCCCGCTGCGGTGGCCGCCAAGCTGGAAGGCAAAACCGGGCTGCAGTACTCCGAGGGCTACGGATTATCCGAAACCATGAGCGCCACCCATATGAATCCGCCTCAGGCGCCCAAACCGCAATGCCTGGGCATTCCAATCATTGGGGTCGATGCCCGGGTAATCAGTGTGGATACGTTGGAGGAAGTCGGCCCCGGTGTAAGCGGCGAGATCATCATGCAGGGCGAGCAGCTGTTCCAAGGATATTGGCGTCGTGACGAGGCGACCGCTGAAGCCTTCATCGAGCTGGATGGTAAACGCTTCTTCCGCTCCGGTGACATCGGCTATTACGACGAGGAGGGCTATTTCTTCCTCGTCGACCGGGTCAAGCGCATGATCAATGCATCCGGCTTCAAGGTCTGGCCAGCGGAGGTCGAGTCGCTGCTGTACGGACACCCGGCGGTGCAGGAAGTCTGCGTAATTTCAGTACCGGATGAACGCCGCGGCGAAACCGTCAAGGCGATGATTGTGCGCAGTGCAGGCCAGGAGCAGGTTAGCGCCGAGGACATACTGGACTGGTGCCAGCAGAACATGTCTGCCTACAAATGCCCTAAATTGATCGAATTTACCGAGAATCTGCCGAAATCCCCTACGGGGAAGATCATGTGGCGTGCCCTCCAGGAACAGCAATGGGAGGCCGCCAGCTAAGCTGTTTGTGCCCGGCAAAAAAGCCGACCGCCCAACGCCTTGGACGGTCGGCCTATTACCCTGATATTGCCTTCCGCAACATCGTCCAGAAGCTGCTATTCTCCCGCAAAAGCCCGCTCTAGCACGGGATGTTCACCATAATCTGTCGCCCGCATGGGTGAATCAATTGCACGTTGATTCCATTACGATACCATCCGCGATTACATAAGGTTAGGTACATATGGAAATGCTGATTGGACTCATCGGCCTTGCGCTGTTGATCGTTGTGTATGTTCGACGTTTTCTGCTTCGCAGGGAAACGCCACCCCTCGCGCCTATTCCCTTCGAAGGTGAAGTCTATCGGGTTGGCAAGGCGGCAATCACCAGGCGAGCCAATACCGATACCAAAACCAGCGTCGTGGTAGTACATGGCTTTGCTGAAAACTGCATGTACTTCAGTCAGTATTATGCAGCGCCCCATCTGGAGCTGATCGCGCTTGACTGCGCGGACTATCATCTGCCCATCGAGAAACAGAAGCCCGTGGCGGCCGAGTGGACCTTTGTCCCTAAATACCAGCCAGGGACCATTGCCTACGATGCTGCGGTGCTGAACCTGGCAATCGAGCACCTGGTCAGCCATCATTCTCTACGCGTGCATGGCCACTCCCGCGGAGGCGCCGTCGTGCTGGAAGCCGCACGCCAGCGACCGGATCTGTTCGCTGATGCCGAGGTCATTCTGGAGGCTCCCGTACTGCCCCAGGCCAAGCCGACTGAATCGATCTCGCCAATCGTCAGCTGGCTCTTACCCTTTTACCTCGTAGCCTGGCAGCAACAACCCGTTTCCGACAAGAACCGCAAGCGTTGGGGCCCGCTAGATGACCCGCACAAACGCGCTCTGATCACAGGATTGCCGTTCAATGCCCGGCATGTGTCTACAATGATTACCAATCTCAAGGATATGGAGTCCTGGGCGGCCTCGACCGGCCTGGAAATCTACCGTAATGTTCGGTGTGGCGCGGTGTTGGTACCAGCCAATGACCGTGTTCTGGATCCAGCGTCGATGCGCGCCAGTGCCCAACAGGCGGAAAACCTGCAGATCATCGAGATCGAGAATGGCAGTCATTTTGTGACATACGATCATCCGGCATCCATACCACCAGTTCCACGGGGCTAGTGTGAACTTCAATTTCCAGGCGATAGGCCGGGTCGACTCGTGTTTCCGGGAGAAATTCGCAATCCCCCGCCAGCCTCGTCTGGCACCCGCGTCGCGCGCCATCATTGAGCTGCTTGCTCCCTATGATCAGCACGAGGCAACGGAAGGTCTGGAATCAGTCAGTCACATCTGGGTATTGTTCGTCTTCCATGCGGCGCCCTCCGGTGAAGCGCACTTGAGGGTACGGCCACCCCGGCTGGGTGGTAACCGCAAAATCGGCGTCTTCGCCAGCCGCGCCACCCACCGACCCAACCCGATTGGCCAATCGGTAGTTACCCTCGAAGCCGTCGAGCCCGGTCGGCTGCTGATCTCCGGGCACGATCTGCTGCACGGCACACCGGTGCTGGATATCAAGCCCTACGTGCCCTATGTCGACGCCGTGCCCCATGCGACCAACGCTCTGGCCGCCGCTGCGCCGGCGCTAATCGAGGTTCAATGGACGCCGGAGGCGCTGCGCCAGGCACAGGAGCATGCTCAGCGACTCCAACAGCCGGTTGTCGAACTGGTCGAACAATGCCTGGCGCAGGACCCCAAACCCGCCTATCAGCAACCCAGTCCGGACCGTTGGTACGGCGCATTGTTCTGGGATTTCAATGTCACCTGGCATTACCCCTCAGCCGATAGCATCTGCGTGCTTGGGCTGTTACCCGCCAAACATTGAGATGGGGTGTTCTGCATCACCCACCGTGCAATAATCAGCTTTTCCCCACTAGCGGAGTGTCCAACTGATGATTGATCTGGGTCACGTTGCCCTGCTGATTCTGGCGCTCTGGGCCGGCACCTGGATATGGCAGAGCGTGGGCCTGCGCGACCGCGCTCTGGAGCAGGTGCGCCGTCATTGCAGCAAGGCCGATGTCCAGTTGCTGGATGAAAGCATTGCACTGATCCGCATCAGACCGGGCCGCAACCGTAGCGGTCGGGTGGGCCTGATCCGACGCTATGGCTTCGAGTTCAGCGTAACCGGAGAACGTCGTTACCCCGGCTATATCGAGCTGCACGGGGGCAGACTGCTCAACCTGGAGCTGGCGCCTCATCCGTTTCCCGGCGCATGCCCGGATGAACCGCCGTCCAACGTTCATTCCCTGCGCTAGGGAATCCGCCTGGGTTCGCGTCTAACCTGATCAGCTGGATCGCCGCTTCGTTCCACGTGGAACCTGTCGGCAAGCGGGCGACGATAGCCTTTCAGGCTGCGACCAATTCGACAGACCCCGAAGCAAAATTCCGCCACTCTGTCATTTGATTGTGCGACGGCTTTCGACCACCACCTTTCAGGGCATGGCCATGCTTGAACAGATCCCCACGCATCTCATCTCTGGACCACTCGGATCCGGTAAGACGACCTTGCTGCGACATCTCATCTCGGAGCGGCCGGAAGGCGAGCGATGGGCGATTCTCATCAATGAGTTTGGCGAGGTAGGTATCGATGCGGCCTTGCTGCAGAACGATGACGAGGGCGTGAGCCTGGCGGAAGTGCCTGGCGGCTGCCTCTGCTGCGTGAACGGCTTGCCGTTCCAGGTCGGCCTGAGTCGGTTATTACGGCGTACTCGCCCTGATCGACTTTTTATTGAAGCCTCTGGCCTTGGGCACCCGGCCGCACTTCTGTCGCAGCTGGGCAACTTCCCGTGGAAGGACGTACTCGCACTGCAACCCATGCTGATGGTGCTCGATGCACACGCCCTGCATAGCGGAAAAGCCTTGCCCGATGCACAGCAGTCGGCCTTATCCGGAGCCGGATTGCTGATTCTGAACAAATCGGCCGAGTTGAGTATGCCAGACCGCAAAGCAGTGCTCGCCGGGCTGGAGACCAGTGCTCCAGCTTACTGGTGTCAACACAGCCAGTTGCCCTGGGAAAACGTACCGCGGCAGACAGGGCCGTTATCCGTTGCGCCTGCTCTGGATGATTTGCCTGACACCCCTGCCGGGCCTGGGATGCTCTGGCGCACCGTGGATGACTGGCACCGTCGCGAATCCAGTCGGGATGTCTGGTACAGCATTGGGTGGCAGATTCATCCGGCGCAGCAGTTCAAACGTCAGGCGTTGGAGGAGTGGTTAAGCGAGTCGGACTGGCAACGAGCCAAGGGCATCGCGCACACCGAGGATGGCTGGATGAGCTTCAATGGCACCGGTGAAAACACTTTGAACTGGCAACCCAGCCCCTGGCGCAATGACAATCGAATCGAACTGCTGATGACCCAGCGGCCTGACCCGCGACAATTGGAAAGCGGCTTGCAGGCAGCGCGACGTAAACAGTAAAGTCTGGCTTTTATAATCGCCGATACCCTATGAAGCAAAAACTGCTCGCACCCATATTGTTGCTATGTCTCACGGCTGAGATTCAGGCTGCGGCTTGCCTGATCGAGTCAGATGACGATCACCAGCCGATACGGTTGTGCCAGGAGAACATTAATATTCCCCAGAATCTCTTCACGGAAAACTTCTGTCGACCGAATATTCCAGACCGTAGCTTCGCGATCAGTACCGTTGAAGCCTGTCCGGGCGACGCCTATGGCGTTTGTGAAGGCTCACGCACAGAAGGGGTCGGCTACCAGCAATCGATCTACTACTACTCCAACGCCACTGACGCGCCCGTATTGAAAGCTTATTGTGAAAAGATCAGCCAGGGCCGATGGGTTGAGCCCGGCGCGACACCAGACAGCGGGCGTGATCCGGAAACCTGATTCATTGCGCTGGCGCTGAACGGTGACTGACAGATCCAAGGTCCAGCGGCATACCTGCTTCGAGTCCGAGCCGGGATGCTGTTCCGGCGGGCAGCTCAATAACAAACCGCATCGGCCGTTCGACCCTGTAGATATCGCAGGGCGTCGCGCTACAGGGCGGTACCTCGGTAAAAATCTTCACCAGCCTGCTCTGCTCATCGACAAACAGCAGATCGAGGCTGATCAGCATGTTGCGCATCCAGATCGCCGGGGTCGTGTCCGGTGGGAAATCAAACAGCATGCCTTCGTTGGCAGCCAGATGCTCTCTACCCATCAGCCCCTGACGACGACTTGCCGGATCATCCACCAGCTCCAAATCAAAGACCTCGCCACCCAGTTCAACCTGCAGCGGATCTGCTTGTACGGTCATTACCGCTAGCAAGGCCACCAGCGAGCACATCCGGATCAGCCAGATTTTTTTCACTACGTATCCTTTAATCAGTCCGGATCCAAAACCGGTAGCCTGAGAATGTAACAGCAGGCGTAGCCTTCAGCCAGAATCAGGTTCTACACGGACCCGTCAGCGATAGAGGTCCGCCCGGGTCAGGGGCAGCGAATGCCCACCGTCAGTACGTGGCTTGACCGCCAGTATCTGATGCAGGTTCATCCAGTTGCGTTTGAAGCCATATGCACAGCCTGCGAGATAGATCCGCCAGATCCGCAGCGTCTTGTCCGGAACGAAGCTCGCTGCGTCCACCAGACCATTTTCCAGATTGCGGCTCCAATGTTCCAGCGTCATTGCGTAGTGCAAGCGCAGACTTTCCACATCAACCACTTCCAGCCCCTGATCACTCATCTGGGCTATCGCGGTGGATAGATGGGGTAGTTCTCCGTGGGGAAACACGTAGCGCCCGATGAATTTGCCTGCGCCACGGCTAACAGGCCTACCATCGACATGTCTGGCAGTGATGCCATGGTTCAGTGCCAGGCCACCCGGTTTGAGCTGCTCAAACAGGATGCGGAAATATTCCGGCAGATTGGCATGGCCGACATGCTCAAACATTCCCACGCTGACGACCTTGTCGAACGAACCGTCTGCCGGCAGATCACGGTAGTCCAACAACTCCAGCTGGATCTCCTTGGTCAGGCCCTCACGGCTTACTCTATCGTTTGCCAGTTCAAGCTGCGATTTGCTCAGGGTGATGCCGTACACCTGCACTCCGTAATGCTTGGCCGCGTGCCTGGCCAACCCGCCCCAACCGCAACCAACATCCAGCAAACGCTCGCCCGGCTGGAGGCGCAACTTGCGACACAGATGGTCCAGCTTCTGTATTTGAGCCTGGGCCAGGCTGTCATCCGGGCTGTGAAAATAGGCGCACGAATACACCATCTCCGGATCGAGCCAGAGCTTGTAGAAATCATTGGAGAGATCGTAATGGTAGGCAATAGCCTCAGCGTCCAGCTGCTTGTCGTGCGCAGTGCGTTCCGGCGGCTTCTCACTGGCCTCACCGAGCAGGCCCTGACTCAGGCGATCCGCGACCTCGATGACATCCATAATCTGTCCACGCACTTCGATCCGCTGGTCGATGTAGGCCTCGCCCAGCTTATCCAGACTCGGTTCCTTCAGCTCCGCCAGCAGCGACAGATCGTTGATCTCAAGTGTGACGGTGGGTGAGGGGCCAAGATCCATGCTCGGACCGCCCTTCATCTCGACCCTCAGCGGCAGTTTGAGCCGGCTGAGGCTTTCCGATAGTTGCGCAAACATCAGGGATATCTCCTGTTCAGGTCAGATATACCCATTGAATATAGATGAGCCTGCGCAAATATCTATTTTGTACGAACCGAGCGACGGCTGAGGTGCGTCGAGACCGAACGTTGAACGCGGATTGCCGCTTCGCTTGCAGGACGAGGGAGGTGGGCCCGCACAGAAACCGGGTGCGGGCCTGCGTGGGTCACTTTTGGCGGGTGGGGCGCTTCCAGCCTTCGATATTGCGCTGCCGACCACGGGCGACGCCCAGGGCTCCAGCGGGAACATCGGCGGTAATGGTGGAACCGGCTGCAGTCGTGGCCAGATCGCCCACGCTGACGGGCGCCACCAAGGCAGTGTTGGACCCGATAAACGCACCCTCACCAATCAGCGTCATGAACTTGTTCACACCATCGTAGTTGCAGGTAATAGTGCCTGCCCCCACATTGGCATGCTTGCCGACGCGTGCATCGCCCACATAGGACAGGTGGTTGATCTTCGCACCCTCACCAATCTCGGCTTTTTTGGTTTCGACAAAATTGCCCACCTTGGCCGTGCGTTGCAGCACCGTACCGGGTCGAAGGCGTGCATAAGGCCCGATGTCGCAACGTTCGCCGACCTGTGCGCCCTCGATGTGACTGAACGCCTTGATAACCGTACCGGCGTCAATCTGGCAATCCTTGAGTACGCAATTCGGACCGATATGGACGTTATCACCGATGGTCACGCGTCCTTCCAGCACCACGTTGATATCCATGAAGATATCGCGACCGACGATGGCCTCGCCCCGCACATCCAGGCGCGCCGGGTCAGCCAGGGTTACACCCTGCTCCATGAGCCGCAGCGCTTGCTGCTGTTGCCAGGCGCGCTCGAGCACGGACAGCTGTTGCCGGTTGTTGGCGCCCATCACTTCGAGCTCGTCGTCAGGCTGTGCGACCTCCACGGCGACTGACTGGGACACTGCCAGAGCCACTACATCGGTCAGGTAATATTCGCCCTGGGCATTGTCATTGGACAGACTGCCCAGCCAATCGGCCGCGCGTGTGCCCGGCAATGCCATGATGCCGGTGTTGCCTTCAGTGATGAGCAGTTGCTCTGGACTCGCGTCTTTCTGCTCGACGATCGCTTGTACGCTTGCGGTCGCATCACGGAGGATACGTCCGTAGCCCGTCGGGTTCGCCATCTCCACGGTCAACAAACCCAGGCTAGCGCTCCCGGCCTGCTGACTCAGCCTGCTGAGGGTTTCAGCGCGCAGCAAGGGCACGTCGCCGTACAGCACGAGAATCTGCTCGGCGGCCGAAATATGCGGCAACGCCTGCGCCACCGCGTGGCCGGTGCCCAACTGCTCGGTCTGCATCACCCAGTTGATATCCGCCGCATCAAGCGTCTCGCGCACCTGTTCGGCGCCGTGGCCGATAACCACGTGGATCTTCATTGGCGATAGTTGCCGGGCACAATCGATGACGTGGCCGAGCATGGGCTTACCCGCTATCGGATGGAGAACCTTGGGCAAGGCAGAACGCATGCGGGTGCCTTGTCCCGCGGCGAGGATGACTACGTGCAGATTCATTGATCCGTTCCTGGGATGTGGTATTGATGAGGGCAATGATAGAAGCCGCGAGCCGATGGCCGCAAGCGACGCCCGGGATGGATGCCAACTCTGGGAAGCCCGTTGGTCTGTTCCAGCGGTCTAGCCGTTTCGCTTTCTGTGGATCTGACCAGATAGCCAGACAGTAAAAAGGCAGCCGAAGCTGCCTTTGTCTGAACTCAGCGGTTGTTAACTGCTGGTCCGCCATACTTTTTGCGAAGCTCCTGCACGGTACGCAATTGCGCAGCGGCCTCGGCAAGTCGCACGGAAGCGGCACCATAATCAAACTCGGCACCTTTCTCGCTCAGCGCGGCCTCGGCAGCTTTTTTCGCCTCGACGGCAGCTGCTTCGTCAATGTCACCTGCACGGATAGCCGTGTCGGCAAGCACCTTGACCATGCTCGGCTGAATCTCGATGAACCCGCCAGAGATGTAGAACACCTCTTCGCTGCGATCCTGCTTGATCACCCGAACCGGACCCGGCTTGAGGTCGGTCAGCAACGGCGTGTGACCGGGCAGAATACCCAGATCACCCATGTTGCCGTGTGCTACGACCATCTCGACCAGGCCTGAAAACAGCTCTTCTTCCGCGCTAACGATATCGCAGTGCACTGTCATAGCCATTTCATTGCCTCGATTCTGCGCCCGCTTGCGCGGGCGCTAGCATTACATTTTCTTCGCTTTCTCGATGGCTTCATCGATGGTGCCGACCATGTAGAACGCCTGCTCGGGCAGGTGGTCGAACTCGCCATCCAGAATGCCCTTGAAGGCACGAATAGTATCCTTGAGCGAAACGTACTTGCCCGGTGCACCGGTAAAGACTTCAGCCACGAAGAACGGCTGCGACAGATAGCGCTGGATCTTACGAGCGCGGGCTACCAGTTGCTTGTCCTCTTCAGACAGCTCGTCCATACCCAGAATCGCGATGATGTCCTTCAGCTCTTTATAACGCTGCAGAACATACTGAACGCCACGGGCAGTATCGTAGTGCTCCTGACCAATCACCTGGGGATCCAGCTGACGAGAAGTGGAGTCCAGCGGATCTACCGCAGGGTAAATACCCAGGGAGGCGATATCACGGGACAGTACTACGGTCGCATCCAGGTGGGCGAAGGTGGTGGCTGGCGAGGGGTCAGTCAAGTCATCGGCCGGTACGTATACCGCCTGAATCGACGTAATGGAGCCCTGCTTGGTGGAGGTAATGCGCTCCTGCAGAACACCCATCTCTTCAGCCAGTGTTGGCTGATAACCTACCGCGGAAGGCATACGACCCAGCAGTGCGGATACTTCCGTACCGGCCAGTGTGTAACGGTAGATGTTGTCGATGAACAACAGTACGTCACGGCCTTCGTCACGGAATTTCTCAGCCATGGTCAGGCCAGTCAGAGCGACGCGCAGACGGTTACCCGGCGGCTCGTTCATCTGGCCGTATACCAGCGCTACCTTGTCCAGTACGTTGGAATCCTTCATCTCGTGATAGAAGTCGTTCCCTTCACGAGTCCGCTCACCCACACCAGCAAATACGGAATAACCGCTGTGCTCGATGGCGATGTTACGGATCAGTTCCATCATGTTTACGGTCTTGCCGACACCGGCACCACCGAACAGACCGACTTTACCGCCCTTGGCAAACGGGCAGATCAGATCGATTACCTTGATGCCGGTTTCCAGCAGTTCGTTCGAACCTGCCTGCTCGGCGTAAGACGGCGCAGGACGGTGAATGCCCCAGCGCTCTTCTTCGCCAATCGGACCGGCTTCGTCGATCGGGTTGCCGAGTACATCCATGATCCGGCCCAGGGTCTTGATACCCACGGGAACGCTGATGGCTGCACCGGTGCTGCTGACGGCCAGGCCGCGCTTGACACCTTCGGTGGTACCCATGGCGATGGTACGTACAATACCGTCGCCCAATTGCTGCTGGACTTCCAGGGTCAGACCCTTTTCGTCAACGTGCAGCGCGTCATACACATTCGGTACGTCTTCGCGTGCGAATTCCACGTCGATGACGGCGCCGATGATTTGAACGATACGTCCGCTACTCATGTTTGGTTCCTCTAAGTGGTATGAAACCGTAATCGCTAGACCGGGTCGCGTCAGACCGCGGAGGCGCCGCCGACGATTTCCGAAATTTCCTGAGTGATTGCTGCCTGACGCGCCTTGTTGTAGATAAGCTGCAGGTTATCGATGATATCCCCTGCGTTATCCGTAGCGCTTTTCATGGCAACCATTCGGGCAGCTTGCTCACTGGCATTGTTCTCGATCACCGCCTGATAGACCTGTGACTCGATGTAGCGCACCAGCAATCCGTCGAGCAGCTCGCGTGCGTCCGGTTCGTAGACGTAGTCCCACTGCTTTTGCAGTTCTTCCTTGTCAGCCGGAACGAGCGGAATCAGCTGCTCTACCTGGGGTTGCTGCACCATGGTGTTAACAAACTTGTTGGAAACCAGGAACAGACGGTCGATACGTCCTTCGTGGTAGCCATCAAGCATCACCTTAACGCTGCCAATCAGGTCATTCAGTGTCGGTTGCTCGCCGAGGCCATTGATGGCCGCTACCACGTTTCCACCGTAACTACGGAAGAACGCAGCGCCCTTGCTGCCAATCACGCACAGCTCGGTCTCAACGTTGCGGTCACGCCACTCTTTCATATTCTGAACCAGCGCCTTGAACAGGTTAGTGTTCAAGCCACCAGCAAGACCACGATCCGTGCTGACCACGATATAGCCCACCCGCTTGGTTTCACGCTCACGCATGAACGGATGGCGATACTCCGGGTTGGCGTTGGCCAGATGGCCAATTACCTGACGGATACGCTCAGCATATGGACGGCTGGCAGCCATGCGCTGTTGAGCTTTGCGCATTTTGCTGACCGCCACCTTTTCCATGGCGCTGGTGATCTTTTGCGTACTTTTAATGCTCGCGATCTTACCGCGAATCTCTTTTGCGCCTGACATGTCACACCTCAATTGCACGATACGGGATGCGACCATGTCGCACCCCGCAGTGGGCTTACCAGCTCTGGGTCGCCTTGAAGTTCTCGATGCCAGACTTGATACCGGCTTCGATCTCGTCGTTGTAGTCGCCCTTCACGTTGATCTGGGCCAGCAAATCGGCCTTGTCACGTTTGAAGTAAGCGAGCAGCGCCTTCTCGAACGCCCCAACCTTGTTCAGCTCGACGTCGGTCAGGAAGCCTTTCTCAGCCGCATACAAACTGATTGCCATTTCGGCGACTGACATGGGCGCGTACTGGCCCTGCTTCATCAGTTCGGTTACACGCTGACCGTGCTCAAGCTGCTTACGGGTTGCTTCGTCCAGGTCGGAGGCAAACTGGGCAAAGGCTGCCAGTTCACGGTACTGGGCGAGCGCGGTACGAATACCACCGGACAGCTTCTTGATGATCTTGGTCTGAGCCGCGCCGCCTACCCGGGATACCGAGACACCGGCGTTTACGGCCGGACGGATACCCGCGTTGAACAGGTTCGACTCAAGGAAGATCTGACCGTCGGTGATCGAAATCACGTTGGTCGGTACGAAGGCAGACACGTCACCGGCCTGCGTTTCGATCAGCGGCAATGCGGTCAGCGAGCCGGTTTTGCCGGTCACTGCACCGTTGGTGAGCTTCTCGACATATTCTTCCGAGATGCGCGATGCGCGCTCAAGCAAGCGGCTGTGGAGATAGAACACGTCACCAGGATAAGCTTCACGGCCCGGCGGACGACGCAGCAGCAGCGAGATCTGACGGTAGGCAACAGCCTGCTTGGACAGATCGTCATACACGATAAGAGCGTCTTCGCCGCGGTCGCGGAAATATTCGCCCATGGTGCAGCCGGCGTAAGGTGCCAGGAACTGCAGTGCAGCCGGATCGGACGCGGAAGCGGCGACGACAATGGTGTGACCCATTGCATCATTCTCTTCCAGCTTGCGAACCACGTTAGCAATGGTCGAACGCTTCTGACCAATCGCCACGTAGACACACTTGATGCCCGAATCTTTCTGGTTGATGATCGCATCGATCGCCATGGCGGTCTTACCCGTCTGACGGTCACCGATGATCAGCTCACGCTGGCCACGGCCGATTGGAATCATCGCATCGACTGATTTGTAACCAGTCTGAACCGGCTGGTCGACCGACTTACGCCAGATCACGCCAGGGGCTACTTTTTCAACCGCATCGGTCAGCTTGGCGTCGATAACGCCCTTGCCATCGATCGGGTTGCCCAGTGCGTCAACAACGCGACCGAGCAGCTCGGGGCCGACTGGTACTTCCAGAATGCGGCCAGTGCACAGGGCAGTCATGCCCTCGCTCAGACCCAGGTAATCACCCAGTACAACCGCACCGACAGAGTCGCGCTCCAGGTTCAAGGCCATACCGTACAGGCCACCAGGGAACTCGATCATCTCGCCGTACATTACGTCAGCTAGGCCGTGGATACGCACGATACCGTCAGATACGCTGACGATAGTGCCTACATTCCGGGCCTGCGAAGTCACATCGAGTTTCTCGATGCGCTGTTTAATAATTTCGCTAATTTCGGAAGGATT
The DNA here is from genome assembly GCF_008638345.1 of Pseudomonas saliphila. Taxonomy (GTDB): domain Bacteria; phylum Pseudomonadota; class Gammaproteobacteria; order Pseudomonadales; family Pseudomonadaceae; genus Halopseudomonas; species Halopseudomonas saliphila. Next base: position 65,294 of record NZ_VTVA01000016.1, read on the forward strand.
CAATTGCTGCATGCCATGTCCCTCAAATCAGGATTTCAACGTTTCGGCCAGCTTTGCAAGCTTGCCGCGGACCGAACCGTCGATGACCAGGTCACCCGCACGAATCAACACACCGCCAATAAGGGCCGGGTTGATGGTCACATGGGGAGTTACTGTGCGGTCTAACCGCTTCGACAACGCGGTAGCCAGCGTTTTCTGTTGATCGTCATTCAGTTCGAAGGCGGATTCCACCTCCACTGCAATGCTGCGATCGTGTTCGGCTTTGTGCTGCTCGTAGAGCTCGGCGATAACCGGAATCAGAAGCAAGCGATCGTTATCAGCCAGCGCCCGGACAAAATTGCCGAACTCCGCGTCAAACTGACCTTCGCCTACCATGAGCAGGTCTTCAGCCTTACGCTCTGCGGTCACTGCCGGATTGCGCACCCTATAGCCAAAAGCTGCATCCGCGACCACCGCACCCGCCACAGCCAGCATGCCTGACCAGGCATCCAGCTTGTTGGAGGATGAAGCGACTTCGAAAGCAGCTTTTGCATAAGGTCGAGCTAGCGTATTGATTGTAGCCATAGCTCGCCTCGCTTAGAGTTGTGAGGCCAGTTTGTTGACCAGCTCACTATGGGCCTTGGGATCCACTTCGGATTCCAGAATCCGCTCGGCACCCTGGATCGCCAATATGGCAACCTGAGCGCGAAGTTGATCCTTGGCGCGGTTCATTTCCTGCTCGATTTCGACCTTGGCAGCCGCAATCAGGCGCTCACCCTCGGAACGTGCCTGCTGTTTCGCATCCTCGACAATGAGGTTGGCACTCTTGTTAGCCTGCTCGATGATCTGAGTAGCCTGTTCCTTGGTCTCACGCAGAGTATTGGAAGCCTTCTCCTGGGCAAGACCCAGGTCACGCTGGGCGCGACCAGCCGCATCCAGACCTTCGGCGATTTTTTTCTGGCGTTCCTGCATGGCCTGGGTAATCGGTGGCCATACGAACTTCATGGTAAACCAGACAAAAATAGCGAAGGCAATCGTTTGACCAAACAGCGTCAGATTAATATTCACAGCGATTTACCTCGTGCTATTTCGTTGTATTCCGATGAACGAAACGATCATCTCCGGCAGGGGTTGCCTGCCGGGTTTCCGAATCGTCCGATCAGGCGCCCATACCAGGAGCAACAACGAAGATCAGGTACATCGCGATACCAACACCGATCATGGGTACGGCGTCGAGCAGGCCGGCCATCAGGAAGGTCTTGGTTTGCAGGTTCGGCCCCAGTTCAGGCTGACGCGCAGTGGATTCCAGCAGTTTGCCACCCAGCAGGGCGAAGCCAATACCAGTACCCAGAGCGCCCAGACCGATCATGATGGAGGCAGCAATGATAACGAGTTCCATAATTACTCCTAAGGTTCAAGTTGAAGTTCAAGTTTATCGTTGGTTGAACACGGTTCCTGCTGCCTAGTGAGAATCCTCATGGGCAGCACTCAAATACACCACGGACAGCACCATGAAGATGAAGGCCTGTAGCGGAATTACCAGGATGTGGAAGATAGCCCACGGCACGTTCAAGCCCCATTGCAGATAGAAGGGCAACAACGCGATCAGAATGAATACCACCTCGCCGGCATACATGTTGCCGAACAGTCGCAACGCCAGACTTAGCGGCTTGGTCAGCAGACCGAGGATTTCGAGGAACAGGTTGAACGGGATCAACGACCAGTGCTTGAACGGGGTGAAGGACAACTCGTGTACGAAGCCCCCTACACCCTTGATCTTGATACTGTAGAAGATGATCAGGATGAACACGCCCAGTGACAGGCCGAAGGTACCATTCGGGTCAGCTGTCGGCACGATCTTGAAGTAATCCAGACCCATTGCATGGGCCAGGCCCGGAATGTAATCGACCGGGATCCACTTCAGGGAGTTCATCAGGAACACCCAGACGAAAATGGTCAGCGCCAGGGGGGCTACCAGAGGACTCTTGCCGTGGAAGGTATCGCGCACGATGTTCTGGATGAACTCGACAACCATTTCGACCATATTCTGGGCGCCACGGGGCGTGTCGACGGTTGCTCGGCTCGCTACGTAGCGGAACAGACCAAGAAAGATCAGACCCATGAAGACGGACCAACCCAGGGTATCGACATGCACCGCCATGAAACCCATGTCGGTTGCTTCGGCCCCGCTTTTGGCGAGGGTCCAGGTTGTATCTTCGACGACACTGCCGTCTGCACGAACGTAGCCACCAGGCAGCTTACCGAAGGTAAGATTCTGCAAATGGTGCTGGATATACTCAGCTGATGAAGTTGCCATATTTGCCTCAGACACTAATGCTTTGGAAAGCTTCTGACGATCAGCATTGCGCTGGCTCCCACTGCCAGTACCGCGAGGTAGCCGGCAAATAGCGCGGGGACCTCAAGCGGTTTAACTGCCAATAGCACCAGCACAAAGAGCGCTGCCGTCAATATCAGTTTGCCTGCCTCGCCGGAATACAGTTCGCTGACGATGGCACGGGCCGATCGAGCTCCGCTGTAGCGGTACACCCGATAGGCAAAATAGGCGTTGGGCACGAGGGCTATCATCCCTCCCAACAAAGCTGAGCAAGCGGACACTTGGCCCTGGAAAATCCACAGGGTCAGCGCGACCAGTCCAGCCATAATTGCTTGCGCTACTAAAACCGGGAATGCGGGCAACCTATGAAACGGGGTTTTGTTGGGCGTTCTTGCGTCCATTTTCCCGCCTCGGTGATTAGCCTCGGCCTCATCTCCGGGTTAATTAATGCAATAAACTGGTGCAATTTGCGCCAGTCAAAACAGCGCGAGGAGTATATGTGGATTAAACCTTGGGTTCAACAGCCGCGGGGAAATCCGTTTGGATTGCAGCAACGCTGCGTTCCGGTCGAAAATCCATTCTGCGTTCTGCCTGCCCAACGGCTCATTTAATGTGCATCAACACGCCATCAAGTTCATCGAGCGAACTGTAGCTGATAACCAGCTTGCCCTTGCCCTTGGCACCATGCTGGATGCTCACATTCGCCCCGATCCGTTCTGCCAGATCCTGCTGAAGGCGCTCAATATCGGGGTTCTGACGTGTTTCCGAGGCGTCACGTCGTGGATTCAACAGTTGTCTTACCAATGCCTCGGTCTGGCGCACCGTGAGGCCTTTGGCTACTACCTGGCGTGCTGCCTGGGTCTGTTGTTCCGGGGGCAGACCCAGCAAGGCGCGGGCGTGACCCATTTCAATGTCGCCGCGCTCAAGCAGTAATTTAACGTCCTCGGCAAGGGACATCAGTCGCAAAAGGTTGGTAATGGTTACCCGTGATTTGCCAACTGCGTCGGCTACTTGCTGCTGAGTAAGCTCGAATTCCTGCTGCAGACGCTGCAAGGCGATCGCTTCTTCAATAGGATTGAGATCTTCGCGCTGAATGTTCTCGATCAGTGCCATGGCGATGGCAGCTTCATCCGGCACCTCGCGGATAACCGCGGGAATCACATCCAGACCAGCCAGCTGCGTGGCTCGCCAGCGGCGCTCACCGGCAATGATTTCATAACGATCCCCGTCTATGGGGCGCACCACTATTGGCTGCATGACGCCTTGGACCCGGATCGAGTTGGCCAGCTCTTCGAGCGCCTGGGGATCCATATCACGGCGCGGTTGGTATTTGCCGCGCTGGATCAGATCTATCGGGATTTCCTTGAGCTGGTGATCCTGACTATCGACATCCTGATTGGCGGGCAACGGTTGCCCAAGCAATGCATCGAGTCCTCGTCCCAAGCCGCGTTTCTTGACCGCCATGCCTGTATTGTCCTTTTTCTGTTATTCGGTTGCGTCTGTCACAGCACGGACCTTGTCAGCCTGCTTACTGCGCCGGATCAGCTCGCCGGCCATGGCCAGATAAGCCACCGCACCCCTCGACTGCTTGTCATAAGCAAGTGCCGGCATACCGTAGCTGGGAGCTTCAGCAAGGCGGACATTGCGTGGAATCACGGTTTTGTACAATTGGTCGCCAAAATGCGTGGTCAACTGCGCGGATACTTCCCGAGTGAGACTGTTGCGCGGGTCATACATAGTCCGCAACAACCCTTCGATCTGCAGCGACGGATTGAGTTTTGCGCTGATGCGCTGGATGGTATTGACCAGCGCCGATAAGCCTTCCAGTGCGTAATACTCACATTGCATCGGAATGATCACCGCGTCGGCGGCGACCAGGCCATTGATAGTCAGCATGTTCAGCGAGGGCGGACAGTCGATGAGAACAAAGTCGTAGTTGCCAAGCACGCTGTCCAGCGCCATGCGCAGACGGTGCTCACGGAAGTCAGACTCGAGCAACTCGATTTCCGCTGCGGTCAGGTCGCCATTGGCCGGTAGCAGATCGTAGTTTCCCGTCTCGGAACGGCACAACGCCTCGGCCAGGGAACACTGACCTGTCAGCAGTTCATATACGGAATTTTCCAGATCCGCCTTGTCGACGCCGCTGCCCATGGTGGCATTACCCTGGGGATCGAGGTCGATAAGCAGTACTTTACGTTTGGTCGCAGCAAGCGAAGCCGCCAGGTTTACGCTGGTGGTGGTCTTGCCGACGCCGCCTTTCTGATTGGCCAATGCCAATACCTTTCCCACATCGACCTCCTATCCGTTTCCAGGCTGTGCCAGTTCAGGCTGGATCAACCGTCGCAGTATCAGCAGATGTCGGCTGCCTTGGCAACCGGGGACTGTTAATTGTTCGCTGCGCAGGACTTCGACATCGTCCGGCAGGGCGATCAGTTCCTCATCCGGATACAAGCCTTTCATGGCCAACCAGCGGGTGTGGGTATCGCTCAGATGGCGGGTCAGTTCGACAAAATCGGCCATGGAGCTGAAGGCGCGGGATACGATGCCGTCAAAGGCCTTTCCAGGCAGGAAGCTTTCGACTCGACTGTTGACCACCTCGACATTGGCCAGACGCAGTTCAACCTTGGCCTGGGTCAGAAAGCGAGTCTTCTTGCCGTTGCTGTCGAGCAGGGTGAAATGCGCATCAGGGCGCATGATCGCCAGGATGATCCCCGGCATGCCCCCGCCGCTGCCCACATCCAGCCAGCTATTGCCGTCAACGAAGGGGAGAATACTGAGACTGTCCAGCAAGTGGCGGCTCACCATCTCGGCCGGATCACGCACAGCAGTCAGGTTGTAAGCTTTGTTCCACTTGTTGAGCAAGGTCAGATACGCCAACAACTGGCGGGCCTGATCGTCGCTCAACGGGATATTCAGTTGCCGTGCGCCCTCGGCCAATTGCGTCGCATGGTCGGTCATGCCGTTCAGGCCTCCCTGGCCAGACTGCTTTTGCCTACGGCGCTGCGTTTCTTCAGATGGATCAGCAACAGACTGACTGCTGCGGGCGTAACGCCGGGAATGCGCGATGCCTGACCGAGGGTCTGCGGCCGAACGTCGGCCAGTTTGTGCTTGATCTCGTTGGACAGCCCGCTGAGTGCCTGGTAGTCCAGATCGAGCGGCAATGCCGTTTCCTCGTTCTGGCGAAGGCGGTTGATTTCTTCCTGCTGCCGCTCGATGTAACCGGCGTACTTGGCATGGATCTCGACCTGTTCGGCCACATCGGTCGCGATATCCAATTCACCGGTGATTTCACAGAGGACCGGGTAGGTCACTTCGGGTCGGCGTAGCAGATCCAGCAGGCTGTATTCATGATTGAGTGGTGTGGCAAAACGCTCGGCAAAGGTCTTGCCAATTTCACTGGTCGGCTGCACCCAGGTACTGCGCAGACGCTGCTGCTCCAGCTCGATAGCGTTTCGCTTGTCGCTGAACCGGCTCCAGCGTTGGTCATCGACCAGACCGAGCTCACGGCCTTTTTCGGTCAGACGCAGATCGGCGTTATCTTCACGCAGTACCAGCCGGTATTCGGCACGGGAGGTGAACATGCGATACGGCTCGCGCGTACCCATGGTAATCAGATCATCGACCAGTACCCCGATGTAGGCTTCATCGCGCCGTGGACACCAGCTTTCCTGCCCCTGGGCCCGGCGCGCGGCGTTCATGCCCGCCAGCAGACCCTGGGCTGCGGCCTCTTCGTACCCGGTGGTGCCGTTGATCTGGCCGGCGAAGAACAGGCCGCCGATGACCTTGGTTTCCAGCGAATACTTCAGATCCTGCGGGTTGAAATAGTCATATTCGATGGCGTAACCCGGACGCAGGATGTGGGCATTTTCCATCCCCTTGATCGACTGCACCACCTGCAGCTGCACATCGAAAGGTAACGAGGTCGAGATGCCGTTGGGGTACAACTCATGGGTAGTCAGGCCTTCGGGTTCGATAAAGACCTGATGCTGATCCTTGTCGGCAAACCGATGGATCTTGTCCTCGATCGACGGGCAATACCGCGGGCCAATACCTTCGATCATGCCGGTGTACATTGGCGAGCGGTCGAGATTGTTGCGAATGATCTCGTGGGTGCGCGCGTTGGTGTGGGTGATCCAGCAGTTGACCTGTTCGGGATGCTCACTGGCATTACCCAGGAACGACATGACCGGAATCGGCGTGTCACCCGGCTGCGCAGTCATCTGGCTGAAATCCACCGTGCGGCCATCGATGCGCGGCGGGGTTCCGGTTTTCAGACGGTCAACCCGCAGCGGCAATTCACGCAGACGCGCGGCCAGACTGATGGCGGGGGGATCGCCGGCGCGGCCACCGGAGTAATTATCCATGCCGATGTGGATCAGACCCCCAAGGAAGGTTCCGGTGGTCAGTACCACGTTGTCGCAATGAAAACGCAGACCCATCTGGGTCACCACACCGCGGACCTGATCCTGCTCGACGATCAGATCATCGCAGGCCTGTTGGAATATCCACAGATTGGGTTGGGTTTCCAGAGCGTGGCGGATAGCAGCCTTGTACAGCACGCGATCTGCCTGGGCCCGGGTAGCCCGAACGGCCGGGCCTTTACGGCTGTTGAGTACCCGAAACTGAATACCGGCCTGGTCCGTGGCGCGGGCCATTATGCCGCCCAGCGCGTCAATTTCCTTGACCAGGTGACTTTTGCCGATGCCGCCAATGGCCGGATTGCAGCTCATCTGCCCCAGGGTCTCGACGTTATGGCTCAGCAGTAGGGTCTTTGATCCCATGCGGGCAGCGGCCAACGCGGCTTCAGTACCGGCATGACCACCACCCACCACGATTACGTCAAAACGACTCGGGAAATCCAACAGTGCACCTCGTTGCCAGGATCCAGTCCTGGCGTCGGAAAAAGGGGCTGATTATAGGCCCAGTCCCAAAAAATTGCAGCCCGCAGCTGTTTATTTTTTGAACAAGGGTGTGGCGTGGAAATCCCTCGATTGTTAATACATATATCAAGACAAGTATTTAAAAAGCTTTATGTTAATACTGTATATGGTGAAGCCATTTTCTGTGCATAACCGAATAAAGCCTCGTTTAATCAATTACTTGTAAGAAGTATAAGGCTGTGCCCCACCTGCTGGTAACCCTTGCCCGGATGGGTCCGCTTCCTGTGTATAACCAGGGGTGTTATCCACAGGGTGGTTTCAGCCCTACTCATGCACAGGGTTATGGACCGATCTTAGGGCCGGTTGTACACAGGGCTCACTGCCGTGTTTTCGGCTCAAAAAACCAGTATTCAGCTCAGCGGTAACGTGCCATTGGTACCCTGAGCTAGGGTAAACATAAGTAAACCAACCAGGACACCGTCATGACTTGCCACCAACTATTCCCTTTATCAGCATCATTGTTTTTGGCTGCCAGCATTTTCGCCGGCCACGCACAGGCTGCACCTGAGGAGGTACTGTCCGACATCCGCGACCGCACGGACGCCGTCGAGCAACAACTCATCTCCTGGCGTCGTGACATACATGAGCATCCGGAATTGGGCGAGCAGGAGACGCGAACAGCTGCGCTCGTCGCCGAACATCTGCGCGAACTCGGTATGGAAGTCCGTACCGAGGTTGGCCGTACGGGCGTGGTCGGCATCCTCAAGGGTGGGCAGCCGGGGCCAACTGTAGCGCTACGTGCAGATATGGATGCTTTGCCCGTTAAAGAGCCGGAAGGACTGCCGTTTGCTTCACAGGCCACCGGCACCTACTTCGGTGAGGAAACCCCGGTCATGCATGCCTGCGGCCATGATGCGCATACCGCTATGCTGATGGCTGCCGCTGAGGTTCTGACCGGCATGCAGGAGGAGATACCGGGGACTGTCATGTTCATTTTTCAACCCGCCGAGGAAGGTTCTAGTCTGGTTCAACCCGGTGAGGGCAGAAGCTGGGGCGCCAAGTTGATGCTCGAGGAAGGTCTGTTCGAGGATCAAAAACCTGAGGCGATCTTCGCCGTTCACGTCATGCCCGGTCGCTCTGGAGCGCTTAGCTGGCGCACGGGTGCCAGCCTGGCGAGCAGCGACATGCTGGGTATTAACGTGACTGGCAAGCAAGGCCACGGGGGTATGCCCTGGGATACCGTAGATCCGATTGTCACGTCCGCCCAGATCATCACCGGGCTGCAGCCGGTTGTCAGCCGTAAGGCCAATCTGACCCAATCGCCGGTGGTGGTAACCATCGGTTCGATTCATGGCGGCTCGGGCCCGAATATCGTGCCGGAACGGGTGGAAATGAGCGGCACCATCCGCACCTACGACGAGAAGGTGCGCGCCCAGGTGGGTCGGGATATCAAAACCAGTGCAGAGAAGATTGCCGAAAGCGCCGGCGCCACGGCCGAAGTGTCTGTCACCCCGATGTATCCAACCACAGTCAATGACGCTGAATTAACCGAGCTGATGGCACCTGTGCTGGAAAAGATGACCGAAAGCGGTACGGCGCAGGCTCAGTTGCAGGGCGCGTCTGAAGATTTTGCCTTCTATGCGCAGGAGGTGCCGGCGTTCTACTTTTTCCTCGGTGTTACACCTCCGGATCAGGACCCTGCCGAGGCTGCGCCAAACCATAACCCGGAGTTTTTCGTGGATGAAGACGCGCTGGTAGTAGGCGCTCGGGCCATGGCCTCCATGGCGGTGAGCTATCTACACAAAGCGGGAGAGTGAGATGTGCGGAGCGGCGTATACACGCGGCTCCGCAGAACTGCTCACTTGCCGATGCAAAAACTCGAGAAAATCTTCCCGAGCAGATCATCGGCACTCATATCGCCGGTGATCTGACCTAGTGCCTGTTGCGCCATGCGCAAATCCTCGGCCAGCAGCTCCCCTGCGCCCATCAGCGTCAGTTGCTTATGGCCGTGGTCCACATGCTCGCTGGCTTGCTCCAGGGCTTCCAGATGCCTGCGTCGAGCGCTGAACAGACTCTCAGAGGTCTGTTGATAACCCATGCAGGTTTTCAGATGCTCACGCAGTAGATCGATACCTTCCCCCTGCTTGGCGCTCAGGTGCAGAATGACACTGCCATCCTGGGCCAGGCTCTGACCTACCGGTTCCTGGGTCAGGTCGGTCTTGTTATAGATCAGGGTGACCTTGCGCGGATCCGGTCGCTGCAGCAGGAATTCTGGCCACAGTTGATCGGGGTCCAGCGCTTCCGGCTGAGAGGCATCCACCACCAGCAGAATGCGGTCGGCCTCGTTTATCGCCGCCATGGCGCGTTCCACGCCAATCTTCTCCACCCGATCTTCGGTGTCGCGCAACCCGGCCGTATCGATAATGTGCAGTGGCATGCCATCGATGTGGATATGTTCGCGCAAAATGTCCCGCGTGGTGCCGGCCACATCGGTAACGATGGCGCTTTCACGTCCGGCCAGTGCGTTCAGCAGGCTGGATTTTCCGGCATTGGGCCGGCCAGCAATTACCACATTCATGCCATCGCGCAACAGCGCACCCTGGCCTGCCTCGCTGCGTACTTGCGTCACGCGTTGGCGCACAGCCTGTAGCTGGGAAAGGACATGACCGTCAGCCAGAAAGTCGATCTCTTCTTCCGGAAAATCGATAGCGGCTTCCACATAGATACGCAGGTTGGTCAAGGCTTCGGTAAGCCCCTGCACGCGTTGCGAGAACGCACCCTGAAGTGATTGCACCGCGTTGCGCGCAGCTTGTTCGGAGCTGGCTTCGATCAGGTCGGCAATGGCCTCGGCCTGGGTCAGATCGAGTTTGTCATTCAGAAAGGCCCGCTCACTGAACTCACCGGGCCGGGCAAGGCGCGCTCCGCATCCGACGCACGCCTTGAGCAGCAGATCCATGACCACCGGTCCGCCATGGCCATGCAATTCGAGCACGTCTTCGCCGGTAAAGGAGTGGGGGCCGGGGAAAAACAGCGTCAACCCCTGGTCGAGAGGCTGATCATCGGTCCATAGTGTGCCGTAGTGGGCATGTCGGGGCGTCGGTGTCAGCCGCGATACCTGGCTGGCTATCTTCAGGGCACCTGGCCCGGATACGCGCACAATGCCCACACCGCCCTGGCCTGGTGCGGTGGCGATAGCCGCGATGGTGTCGGTGTGATAACGGCGATGCATGGCGCGCTCCTGAATGGAATTTACCGAATATAGATAGCAAAACGCCCCGAAATCGGGGCGTTTATACGAGCTGCCAGCAATCAGGCGTTGGCTGCTGCGCCTTTCTCGATCTGGCGGGTAATGTACCACTGCTGCGCGATCGACAGCATGTTGTTGACCACCCAGTACAGAACCAGACCAGCCGGGAACCACAGGAAGAAGAAGGTGAAGATGATCGGCAGCATCTTCATTACCTTCGCCTGCATCGGATCTGGCGGCGCGGGATTGAGCTGCTGCTGGATAAACATGGTCGCGCCCATCAGAATCGGCAGAATGAAGTAGGGATCCTTTTGCGACAGATCCACAATCCATCCCAGCCATTCGGCCTGACGCATTTCCACGCTCTCCATCAGCGTCCAGTACAGGGCGATGAAGACCGGCATCTGCACCAGGATCGGCAGACAGCCACCTAACGGGTTGATCTTCTCTTTCTTGTACAGCTCCATCATGGCGCCCGACATCTTCTGACGGTCATCGCCATGCTGTTCACGTAAAGCCGCCAACTTCGGAGCGACTCGACGCATGTTGGCCATGGAGCGATAGCTGGTCGCCGAAAGCGGGAAGAACACCATTTTGATCAGGATGGTGAGCAGGATGATGCTCCAACCCCAGTTGCCGACGAAGCTGTGGATAAGACTCAGCACGAAGAACAACGGCTGGGCAATCCACCAGAGGAAACCGTAATCCACTGTCAGTTCAAGACCTTCGGAGATCTGCTCGAGACGATCCTGTATCTTCGGACCGGCATAGAAATCAGCAGAAAGGCTGGCTTGCTGACCGGCGGCGACACTGGCTGCAGGGCTGATGAAGCCGACAATGTAGTTACCCTGACTGTCTTTCCGAGTCTGGTACACATTGGTCTGGTCTTTAGCGGGTACCCAGGCACTTACGAAGTAATGTTGCAGCCAGGCGACCCAGCCGCCTTCAACTGGCTCGCGCAGACGGGCTTTATCCATATCGCCCAGGCTTATCTTTTCGTAGGATTCATCCGCTGCCCAGTAGGCGGCGCCGAGGTAGGTCGCCATGCCCGTTGCGCTTGAGCTGGAGGGATCGCCGCTGCCATCACGCTTGATCTGACCGAACAGATTACCGTTCCAGGTAGCTTCGCTCTGGTTATCAACGATGTATTCGACACCGATCAGGTAGTCACCGCGCGTGAAGGTGAAACGCTTGGTGTAACTGACGTTGTTTTCCTCGAAACGCAGATCGACGGCCAGGCTGTCACTGCCATCTTCCAGTACATAGGAATTCTGTTCGACACTATACGTCGGACGCCCGGCTTCGCGAGCGTCTGGCCCGTTCTGTCCGGCAAGGCCACTCTGGGCGATATAGGTGCGATTGGATGATTGTTCGAGGATCTGGAAAGGCAGGTCGGGCCGGTCCTTGCGAGTCGGATAGCCCGGCAGGGACAACGAAACGATATCACCGCCAACCGGATTAATGCTGACGTGAAGCTCATCGGTTTCAACCTTGATCAGGTCGGCACCGTTAGCAGTGGACGCGACCGGCGTGCTGCTTTCAGCGGTCATCGGCGCGCTGGCATCGGGCACATCATCATTGCCTGCTGTCAGGCTTTGATCTATTTCCGGTACGTCCGGTAGATCATCTCCACTGGCTGGAGTGGTTTCGGAGACAGCAGGCGGCAGGTCCACATCGCCATAGTCGTTATTCCACTGCAGCACCATGAGATAAGTGATCACGAGCAAGGCAGCTATGAGGATATTTCGTTGCATGTTCATGGTTTGTTGGCCATCTGGGAAGTACGGTGAGCAGGCTTTGACGGTACGGGATCGTAACCACCCGGGTTCCATGGATGACAACGAGAAAGCCGTTGCGCACTCATTGCGCAGCCGCGAAGAAAACCGTGCTGCTCGATGGCTTCCTGGGCATAACAAGAACAGGTTGGATAGAAACGACAATGATTCGCCATCAGCGGGCTGATAGCGTATCGATAAATCTTGATCAGTCCGAGCGCGAGGTTACGCATTGGATGATGGAGATCCGGAACGGCGTGATTGATGCTGTTTGCCAGCCGATTTGATAAGCCGACGCCACATATCTGCGAACAGGGCATGTAACGCCGCATTATCAATATCGCCCAAGCCCTTACGGGCCAGAACAACTATGTCCAGGTCTTCCAGTTCAGCACGGTGGTGTCTGAAGGAATCACGAGCGATGCGTTTGACCTTGTTGCGGTCTACCGCACGGCGGACACTCTTCTTGGCAATGACCAAACCCAACCGACTATGACCCAGGCCATTACGTCTGGCCAGCAATAGCAGGTTGGGTCCCGAGGTCTTACATGTGGCTCCATCGAATACGCTCTTGAATTGAGCAGGCGTAAGTAGCCTGCATTCAGGACCGAATCCGAGATCCACCTGTGATCCCGGGCTTAAGCTGTTAGCTGCTTGCGGCCTTTCGAACGACGACGAGCCACAATGGCGCGACCGTTCTTGGTGGCCATACGAGCACGGAAACCATGGTTACGCTTGCGCTTCAAAACGCTGGGTTGAAATGTTCTTTTCATCTTCAGATACCTGATTGATTCATGCCAGAGCTGGGAGCCCCTTCAAGGGACCGGTGATTCTAGAGAAGAAGAGCGGTTGGGTCAATTCGATTCTCATCCCATACTTAAATAAACAATATAAGAATAATTCTTTTTAAAAGATTAATGATGTTGATGTAAATGAGCAGCGGTTTTTCTGTGGATAAGCCGCTTTACGCCAGGGATCGTGGGCGATTCAGCGGAGCATAACCTGGTGGAGAAGCTGTTTCGGGATGGGTCTGACTGATGTGGACCCGCTGTGGATAACCAGGCCTGATATCCACAGGCCGTTTCATGCCCGGGTTATCCACCTGCTTGTGGACAAGGCTTAACCGAGGTTGTGCACAAGCTTTAAGGGCGCGTGGTCTCGATGATCTACGCCTTTTTCATCCTGCTTTCTTTCCGGCTGAATGTGCTGCGGCGATACACGCAGGATGCATGGATCGGTGTGGATAAGTCGGGGGGTTCCAGCTAGAATGCAGAGCTTGGCACGGCCAGAATGGCTGCACAGTGACGTGCACTGTTTTCATTCAAAAACAAGCCGCTAGGGTTTAGCGCATCGGGGGATTTAGTGTCTGTTGCACTCTGGCAGCAATGCATCGATTTTTTACGTGATGAGCTACCTGCTCAGCAGTTCAATACCTGGATTCGTCCCTTGCAGGTGGATGGCGACGACAATGAATTGCGCCTTTATGCACCGAACCGGTTTGTGCTGGATTGGGTCAATGACAAATACCTGAATCGTATCCAGGAGTTGCTCGATGATCTGTCCCAGGGTCAGGCGCCACTGCTGTCCTTGTTGATCGGTAGTCGTCGTGCAACCTCCACCGGTAATGCGCAGAGCCCGGCAGTGCGCGCCGAGACCAATCGACAAAGCCCCAATACTGCCACCGCTCCGGTTACACCGCGGACCCAGGTGATTTCCCAGGGTTTCCAGCCCGAGCCGTCGGCTTACGCCCCACGGCAAGCCGAATATGACCCGCATCCTCCGCAGCGCGCTGACTCAGGCCCGTCGGTCGTCAAGCACACGAGTTACCTCAATCGCAGTTTCACCTTTGAAAACTTCGTTGAGGGTAAATCGAACCAGCTCGCCCGGGCTGCCGCCTGGCAGGTCGCCGATAATCCCAAGCATGGTTACAACCCGCTTTTCCTTTACGGGGGCGTGGGCCTGGGCAAGACGCACCTGATGCATGCAGTCGGCAACCATCTGTTGAAGAAGAACCCTGCGGCCAAGATTGTCTATCTGCATTCGGAGCGTTTCGTTGCGGATATGGTCAAGGCGTTGCAGATGAACGCCATCAACGATTTCAAGCGTTATTACCGCTCGGTAGACGCGCTGCTTATTGATGACATCCAGTTCTTCGCCAAGAAGGAGCGCTCCCAGGAGGAGTTCTTCCATACCTTCAATGCGCTGCTGGAAGGCAATCAACAGGTCATCCTGACCAGCGACCGTTACCCCAAGGAAATTGATGGCCTTGAAGAGCGACTGAAGTCGCGCTTCGGCTGGGGTCTTACGGTCGCGGTCGAACCCCCCGAGCTTGAGACGCGAGTGGCGATCCTGATGAAGAAGGCGGAGCAATCGCGAGTCGACCTGCCGCATGACGCTGCTTTTTTTATTGCGCAGCGCATCAGTTCCAACGTGCGTGAGCTGGAGGGCGCGTTGAAACGGGTGATTGCCAGCGCGCATTTCATGGGGCGCGATATCACCATTGAGCTGATCCGCGAATCGCTTAAGGATTTGCTTGCCCTGCGCGACAAGTTGGTCAGCATTGACAATATTCAGCGCACTGTTGCCGAGTATTACAAGATCAAACTATCCGATATGTTATCCAAACGCCGCTCGCGTTCGGTAGCACGCCCGCGTCAGGTGGCCATGGCTTTGTCCAAGGAACTGACCAACCACAGTCTTCCGGAGATCGGCGACGCCTTTGGCGGTCGCGATCACACGACGGTGTTGCATGCGACCCGTAAAATCGCCGAGTTGCGTGAAATCGATGCCGACATCCGCGAAGATTATAAAAATTTGCTCAGGACATTGACCACCTGATCAAGGTGATGCCTGGCAACCAAGCCATCCTGCACGAGGTCGAAGGAAGACAATGCAATTCACCATCCAGCGCGAAGCCCTGTTAAAGCCCCTGCAACTGGTGGCCGGTGTTGTAGAGCGGCGGCAGACCCTTCCGGTGCTGTCGAACGTTTTACTTGTAGTCGACGGCAACACCCTGTCACTCACCGGCACTGACCTGGAAGTTGAGCTTGTCGGTCGCATTAATCTGGAAGACGGCGCCGAGGCCGGCGAGATTACCGTGCCCGCGCGCAAGCTCATGGATATCTGCAAATCATTGCCTGATGACGCGACCCTGAACGTCAAGGTTGATGACAATAAAGCAGTGATCAAGGCAGGTCGTAGTCGCTTTACCCTGGCCACGCTGCCTGCCGCAGATTTCCCGAACGTCGAGGACAGTCCTGGCGCGATGAGTTTCGCCGTGAGTCAGAACAAACTCCGTCGGCTGATTGAGCGCACCAGCTTTGCGATGGCGCAGCAGGATGTCCGCTACTACCTGAACGGCATGCTGCTGGAAATCAACAACGGCCAGCTGCGTTCAGTCGCTACCGACGGCCATCGCATGGCGATGTGTACGGTCGATGCGGGTATTGACTATCAGGAGCGCTACCAGCTGATTGTGCCGCGCAAGGGCATCCTCGAGCTGGCACGGTTGCTGGGCGAGGCTGATGACCTGGTCAACATTACACTGGGTTCACATCACATCCGCGCGACCACGGGCGACTTTACCTTTACCTCCAAACTGGTAGACGGCAAATTCCCCGATTACGAGCGGGTATTGCCACGTGGCGGCGACAAGGTGGTGCTGGCCGACAGGCAAACGCTGCGTAACGCCTTTTCTCGTACGGCCATTCTGTCCAACGAGAAATACCGCGGCATTCGGTTGATGCTTAGCGAAGGGCAGTTGAAAATTCAGGCGAACAACCCTGAACAGGAAGAAGCCGAGGAAGAGATTGTCGTTGAGTACTCGGGCGCTTCGTTGGAAATTGGCTTTAACGTTAGCTATCTGTTGGATGTAATGAACGTTCTGGGCAGCGAACACGTGAAGATGATCCTGGCTGACGCTAATAGCAGCGCGCTGGTGCAAGAGTCCGAAAATGACGACTGCTTGTATGTCGTCATGCCCATGCGTCTCTAGTCCAACCAATGCCGCTTAAGCGCCTTGCCGTTACCGGGGTGCGCAATCTGCACCCGGTAACGCTTTACCCTTCCCCCCGCATTAACATCATTTCTGGTTCTAACGGCAGCGGTAAAACCAGTCTTCTGGAAGCGATTCATATTCTGGGCATGGCCCGCTCCTTCCGTAGTACCAAACTTCACCCCGTGATTCAGCACGAGCAGGAAGCCTGTACGGTTTTTGCCGAGGTCGCACTGCATTCCGGACAGCTGTGCTCCATGGGCATCACGCGCACCAGGCAAGCGGAGTACCAGATCCGTCTTAACGGTCAAACGGCGCGTAGCACTGCTCAACTCGCTGAAACCCTTCCGCTGCAGGTTATCAATCCTGACAGTTTCAAACTGCTTGAAGGCGCCCCCAAACAACGCCGTCAGTATCTTGATTGGGGAGTGTTCCACGTGGAACATCGGTTCCTGTCCGCTTGGCAGCGATTGCAAAAAAGCCTCAAGCAACGGAATTCATTGCTCCGGCGTGGTAGAATCGAACGTTCGATGATTAGCCCCTGGGACGCTGAGTTTATCCAGGCCGGGGAGCAGATCGATGGGTATCGGCAAACCTATCTGAAGCGCCTCAAGCCCGCTTTCGAACAGGTGCTTGCTCAGCTGATCGACCTGCCTGATTTGAAGCTTAGTTACTTCCGTGGCTGGGATAAGGATCGGGCGCTGGGCGATGTACTGGATACCCAATTCGAGCGCGATGCACAGCTTGGCCATACGCAAGCCGGGCCACAGCGTGCTGACCTTCGGCTACGTATCCAGGGTATGAACGCGGTTGATGTGCTTTCCAGGGGCCAACAGAAGCTGGTTGTATGTGCACTAAAAATCGCACAAGGCTATTTGCTGCGGGAAAGTGACAAGCTGAAAGACTGCGTGTTTCTTATCGACGACTTGCCTTCCGAGCTCGATCAGCAACATAGGAAGGCGCTGTGCGCATTGTTGGAAGCGCTTGAGTGCCAGGTTTTTATTAGTTGTGTTGAGCCGGAGCAGCTGTCTAATTGCTGGCAAGACGCAACACCTCGGGCCATGTTCCACGTGGAACATGGTCAAATTATGCAGACCGAATGACGTCTGGAGTGACTACAAGATGACAGAAGAAAGAGCTTACGATTCCTCAAGTATTAAGGTCCTGAAGGGCCTCGATGCGGTGCGCAAACGCCCGGGCATGTACATCGGGGACACGGACGACGGTACCGGTCTCCATCACATGGTCTTTGAGGTGGTCGATAACTCTATCGATGAAGCCCTTGCAGGTCACTGTACGGACATCAACATCATCATCCACGCCGATGAGTCCATCACGGTGAACGACAACGGCCGCGGGATTCCGGTAGACGCCCACGAAGAGGGTGTGTCGGCGGCGGAAGTGATCATGACCGTGCTTCACGCGGGCGGTAAGTTTGATGAGAACAGCTACAAGGTATCCGGTGGTCTTCACGGCGTAGGCGTGTCCGTGGTCAATGCGCTCTCTGAGAAGCTCGTACTGACGGTCCGGCGGGAAGGTAAGGTATGGGAGCAGGATTACTCCCACGGCGTCCCCCTGGCGCCTCTCAAGGCCATCGGTGACGCTAATACCAACGGCACGCAGATATACTTCAAGCCCTCGGCCGAAACCTTTACTAGCATCAGTTTCTCCTGGGACATACTCGCCAAGCGCCTTCGCGAGCTGTCGTTCCTGAACTCCGGGGTGGGCATCAACCTGACCGACGAACGCACCGGTCGGCACGAGTTGTTCAAGTACGAGGGTGGGTTACGCGCCTTCGTCGATTACCTGAACGTGAACAAGACCACTGTCAACTCCGTGTTCCATTTCAACGTGCAGCGTGACGACGGCATCGCTGTTGAAGTTGCGATGCAGTGGAACGACAGCTTCAACGAGAGTCTGTTGTGTTTCACCAACAACATTCCGCAGCGCGATGGCGGCGCCCACCTCGCCGGCTTCCGCAGTGCACTGACGCGTACGCTCAACAGTTATATCGAACAGGAAGGACTGCTGAAGAAAATGAAGGTCAGCACCTCCGGTGACGATGCCCGCGAAGGCCTGACTGCGATCATTTCTGTGAAGGTGCCAGATCCCAAGTTCTCTTCCCAGACCAAGGACAAATTGGTCTCATCCGAGGTGAAAACCGCGGTTGAGCAGGAAATGAACAAGCAGTTTGCGGATTATTTGCTGGAGCGGCCCAACGAAGCCAAGGCCGTTGTCGGCAAGATGATTGACGCCGCACGTGCGCGTGAGGCCGCTCGCAAAGCACGGGAAATGACCCGCCGTAAGGGCGCCCTGGATATTGCCGGACTCCCCGGGAAACTGGCCGATTGTCAGGAGAAGGACCCGGCACTCTCTGAACTTTACATAGTGGAGGGTGATTCCGCCGGCGGTTCAGCCAAACAGGGCCGCAATCGGAAGACCCAGGCGATTCTCCCGCTCAAGGGTAAGATCCTCAACGTCGAAAAAGCGCGCTTCGACAAGATGCTGTCCTCCGTTGAAGTGGGCACCCTAATTACAGCCCTAGGCTGCGGTATCGGGCGCGACGAATTCAATATCGACAAGCTGCGCTACCACAACATCATCATCATGACCGATGCGGACGTTGACGGTTCGCACATCCGGACCCTGTTGCTGACGTTCTTCTTCCGGCAGATGCCGTTGCTGATCGAGCGGGGCTATATTTATATCGCTCAGCCTCCGCTCTACAAGATCAAGAAAGGCAAGCAGGAACAGTATCTTAAGGATGACGAGGCGCTGCAGAATTACCTCACGCAGTCGGCGCTCGAGGACTCCTATCTGTTTGTTAACGAGCATGCGCCGGGCATTACCGGTGAGCATCTCGAAAAAATCGTTCAGGAATTCCGCTCGGTCATGAAGACCCTGGATCGACTGTCACGGCTGTATCCGCTCGAGTTGATGGAGCATTTCATCTATCTCCCCCGCCTCACCGCGGACAACGTCTCGGACAAGGCGTTTATGGAAGAGTGGATCGGCAAGTTCGAGACAATGGTCAAGACCGGCGAGAAATCGGGTCAGCAGTTCAATGTCAGCCTGCGCGAAGACCGCGAACGCAACCTATGGTTGCCGCAAGTCGAATCGATATCCCATGGCCTATCCAGCTATTACACGTTCAATCGCGATCTGTTCGCGAGCAACGATTACCGCACCATGGCCGAATTGGGGGAGAAACTGCAAAGCCTGCTCGAAGACGGTGCCTATATGCAGCGCGGCGAGAAGAAAAAGCCGATCACCCATTTCAAGGAAGGTCTGGAATGGATGATGAACGAAACGGCCAGACGCCACACTATTCAGCGCTATAAGGGGCTGGGCGAGATGAATCCGGATCAGCTGTGGGAGACCACCATGGATCCCGAGAGTCGTCGTATGTTGCGGGTGAACATCGAAGATGCCATTGCCGCCGATCAAATCTTCAATACCTTGATGGGCGACCATGTAGAGCCACGGCGCGAGTTTATCGAAGCCAATGCGCTTGCGGTGTCTAATCTGGACGTTTAAACGAAGCGATATAAGGTTGGTGTTTCACCAACAGAAAAACCCCGGTCGGGCATCAGCTCCGCCGGGGTTTTTCCTTAATGTTCAGCAAGAAACGTGTGGGTCTAGCCTGCCGCTTGTCTAAGCGGTTGCACGGCCTGTTCGGGTTGTTCGGTATGAATCGATTCCGACATGGAATGCAGCATGCTGCGGATCTGGCCTTCCAGAGACTGCAGATGCGCGAGCATATTCTCGTGTGAAATCAATAACTCACAGTCATCGGGACTTCGGTCGAGTGCCTGTTGACCCATTTCAACAAACCACCGGGCTTTTTCGATACGGAGCTGAAGCTGAGCGATGTGATTATCGACTTGTATCATGAGCATTACTTCCCTATTCAGGCGCTTAACAAATATCCCATTCATCTCGAACGGCTGGATGTGGAGCCGGGATATGGCTGGTCACTTCTCGATATCTGATCGGTTTTTGGGGAAAAGACCGAACGGCCAGAATCTTGCTACCATTTTTTTGTTCTGCTGGATTGTTATGGTATGAGCCGCCCCGATGGCTCATAAATAACATTCTAGTGCCGAATTAATGTGACGTAGTACCACTTGTCTGATTGCAAGGCTCTGAAACGGTCTATAAGACTAATGGTCTCCCCACCGCGAACATCCATGTCCAACCCTATGCCAGAGTCGCTAAGCCGTTATGCTCACAAAAAAGGCCAGCAAGAGCTGGCCTGATCAAGTGGACAAAACATGCCTAGGGAAGTGGCCCGTACTCTGTGCAGTTACCGGTATCGACATATTTCTTCAGCACCTCCCATTGCGCCTTGTCCTTCCCGTCCTTGCCGGGTTCTACCGAGAGCTTGTACGTGCCCCAGGATGGACCCGCCGCCCAATAGCTCACCGGGATGCAATTTTCCTGCAGGTAGCCGAGCATGTTATCCATGGCCTTCAGATACTGGGCATCATTCGGCACGCCAAACTCGCCAATATGTCCGCGCTTATAGTTTTCCTTGAGCCAGTTGACGAACGGTTTCACCCGGTTAACGCCGACCATGGGGTCGAACTTGTCATAGCTTTGTTTGTAGCTGCCGCTGGCATCCGGATCCAGATACACGTGCGCTGAGAAAACCAGGTTATTCGTCGGGTCGTCCAGTTCCAGTAGCGCATCAGCATACTTCGGCCAACGGGCAGCGCTCGACCAGGAGGTGCCTTCGATGAAGATAGGCTTCAGCCTGTCGTGTTTGCGTACCCCGTCAATACCCGCCTGGGCCGCCGCCGGCCATTTATCGTCGGCGCCGTAGGGCTCGTTCATGATGTCGTAAGCATATAGCGCGGGATGATCGCTCCACCGCTTGGCGATACGCGACAGCAGGTCTCTGAAGGCCGCTACCGGTACTTTTTCGGTGCCGATCACGTTACCGCGATAGCGGGCGTAATTGTGCACATCGAGCAAGATATCAATGTAATTTTGCTCGGCCTGATCGAGCATGTCGTCGATGTGACCGGCATAAACTTCGTCCAATTTGCCGTTGAGCGTTGGCTGCAGGCGTTCCCACTTGATCGGAAAACGCACTGAGGTGATACCTTTTGCCGCCCAACGATCGAAGTAGGCATCCGGTGGGAAGAAATAATGCGTGCCCTCCTTGCCAGGTAGTTCGCTGCTGGTGAACTCGGCCCCCGCGACGTTGAGACCGATCAGAGCAATCGGCCCACCGGTATCAATGTCCCCAGCGCGCTCCTTTTGAACAGTCTTGGCGCTGACTGATTGCTTGGCCTCGGTGCTGTCATCGCCGATAGTCGCGTCTGGCGTCGGCTCCGGTTGTTGTTCGATTTGTTCGACGCCGGGATCGTCAAATTCGGGTTCGCTATCGTCACTGCCGCTACGACAACCTTGGCTGGAAACTACAATCAGACCAAGCGCGACAGGCATCAGCCATCTTTGCAGGGGATGGAGGTTGTCTGTCCTCATGGGTAAAACCTTCTTGTTCGATTGGGATCGGGGCAGAAGATAGTAAGAGGCAGATGGCGATTTGTGGCCGAGGCGATGCCAGAGTGTGACCAAGGTTTGGCTGGGGGTCAGGAAGGGTGACTGGTGTCGCAAAACGCAGCGGCAAAGACCGCCAATTCAGGCCCTCGGATGACCCTGTAACCGGCACTTTATATGCCTGATGGTCAGCCGCAAACCCCCGTGCTTCATGGCCTAATGCCTTGTTTCTCGATGTTTGGTCTTGTCGGCTTTTTCCGACGTGTTGGGTTCAAACGGGAGGCTGAGGCAGGCTCAATAAAGAGGTCTCGGCCCGGCGTTGTGTTCACTGCCGGGCTGAAGAATATTGCGTGCTGGGTAGTGCGTGTCGAGCTTAAGTCGACACTAGCGTGTGCGCATGTCAGTCAGGGCTTCATTGACCCATTGCTCGGCGCGCTTGTGCAGCTCGACGATAGACCGCGGGTCGCTGCCGGTGGGATACATTGCAGGGCCTATCTTGACCGTGATCGTCCCAGGGCGCTTGCCCCAGCCAACCTTGGGCCAGAATTCACCGGCATTGTGCGCTACCGGTACTACAGGTACGTTGTTGCTGCAGGCCAGTGCAGTGCCGCCGCGGGAAAACTTGATGGTAGTACCAGGCAGCACACGGGTACCTTCAGGAAAGACCAGAATCCAGAATCCCTCCGCCAGCCGCTCGCCGCCGACTTTTGCAAGTTGCTTGAGCGAATCGCGACCCTTGCTGCGGTCAATGGCGATGGGCTTGGCCAACGCAAAGGCCCAGCCGAAGAAAGGAACATATAACAGCTCTTTCTTGATCAGTTGCGTCTGCGGATGAAACACCTGTTGCAGGAAGAAGGTCTCCCAGGTGCTTTGATGATTAGCCAGCACCACCCCTACCTGATCGGGAATATTCTCGCGACCAATGACCTCATAGCGGATCCCGACCAGGTGCCGGGTCAGCCAGATCGCCATGCGGCTCCACCAGCCAACGATCAGGGTATAGCGCCAGTGTGGGGACAAAAAAGGCGCTACGATGAGCATCAGCAATCCCCATATTCCGGCGCTGGCAGACAGCAACAGATAAAAGAGCGTGACGCGCAGGGGCATCAAAAAGGACATGTTCAGGCTTCCAGCAAGTGAGCGGCCACGGCGGCCAGATCGTCAAATACGAGGGTGCCAGGCGGCAGCGATTTTTTCTCGGTAGCGGTGCCCTTTCCGGTGCGGACCAGAATGGGACGGCAGCCCACCGCTGCGCCTGCCTGTAAGTCCCGCAGGCTGTCCCCGACTGTCGGAACGCCGTCCAGGGGAATGTTGAAATGCGCAGCGATACGTTCAAACAGGCCTGTCAGGGGTTTGCGGCAGTCGCAGCCGTCATTGGGCCCGTGCGGACAATGCACAATCAAATCAATCCGACCGCCCTGCTCAGCCACCAGCTCCTGCAGATGTTGGTGCATGGCCTCCAGTGTGGCCCGGGTGAAATACCCCCGCGCCACTCCGGACTGGTTGGTGGCGACCGCAACAGTCCAGCCGGCGCGGCTCAGCGCCGCTATGGCGTCGATCGAGCCAGGTAACGGAATCCATTCATCCAGCGTTTTGACGAAATCGTCGGAGTCCCGGTTGATGACGCCATCGCGGTCCAGAATTATCAGTTTCATAAACCTTGATCAACCCAGCAGCGAAATGTCCGCTACCCCCAGGAACAAGCCACGCAGCCGGGCCAGCAAGGCATAACGGTTGGCCTTGATCGCAGGATCCTCGGCATTCACCAGTACCTGATCGAAGAACGCATCGACTGGCTCACGCAGCGTCGCGAGTGATTCCAGGCTGCCGGTGTACTGGCGATTGCGTGCCAGTGGTTCGGCTGCCCGCTCGGCGTCCTGGACTGCCCTGGCCAGTTCCACCTCGGCCGGTTCGTTGAGCAAGGCTGAATCGACGGTGGTCTCGATGGCGATGTCGGCCTTGGACAGAATGTTGGCGACGCGCTTGTTGGCCGCGGCCAGCGCTTCGGCTTCCGGCAGCCGGCGGAAGGCTTGCACGGCCTGTATACGTTGATCGAAATCCAGTGGCGAGGTGGGGGTGACGGCGCGTACTGACTGGTACACCGCAACGTCGATGCCCTCATCTTCGTAGCGCGCACGCAGGCGGTCGAAGATGAAGTCCTGCACCTGATTGACTAGCCCTTCGGCCGTCACTGATTCGCCGTACTGGGCAACAGCTGTTTCCAGCGCGGTATGCAGGTCCAGCTCCAGCTTCTTCTCGATCAGAATACGCAACACGCCAAGCGCAGCACGGCGCAGTGCGTAGGGATCCTTGCTGCCGGTGGGCAGCATGCCGATGCCGAAAATACCGACCAGGGTATCGAGCTTGTCTGCCAGTGCGACCGCCGAGCCGGTCAGCGTTGTCGGCAGCTCGCCACCCGCGCCGCGCGGCATATATTGCTCATTCAGCGCCAGCGCGACATCTTCCGCTTCCCCGTCATGCCGGGCGTAATAGTAGCCGGCGATACCCTGCAGTTCGGGGAATTCGCCGACCATTTCGGTCGACAGATCACATTTGCTCAGCAGGCCGGCGCGGGCCGCCTGCTCTGGGTCGCCGCCGATTCGAGTGGCGATGAATGCAGCCAGGTTAGAGACGCGCACAGCCTTGTCGTACACACTGCCAAGCTGAGCCTGGAACACCACATTGGCCAGGCGTGTGTTGTGACTTTCCAGCGGCTGCTTCTGGTCCTGCTTGAAGAAGAACTCGGCATCGGTCAGCCGCGGACGCACGACTTTCTCGTTGCCGGAAATAATCTGCGCTGGATCATGGCTTTCGATGTTCGCAACCGTGATAAAACGTGGCAGCAAACGGCCGTTGGCATCCAGAAGACAGAAGTATTTCTGGTTGTCCTGCATGGTCGAGATGAGCGCTTCCTGGGGGACCTCGAGGAAACGTTCCTCAAAGCTGCACACCAGCGGCACAGGCCATTCGACCAGGGCGGTGACTTCATCCAGCAGGTCATCGGGGATGATCGCCGTCCCCTGCTGTTCGGCGGCAAGCTGTTCAACGCGATGGCGAATCATCTCGCGGCGCTCGTTGAAATCGGCAATCACGTTCGCCCCACGCAGATCGTCGGCGTAGCTGGCCGGCGTGGTGATGCGCACTTCATCGGGATGATGGAAACGGTGGCCGCGTGAGGTCCGTCCAGCCTGTTGAGCGAGGATCTCGCCGGGGATCATCGAGTCGCCCTGGATCATCACCAACCACTTGGTCGGGCGGACGAACTCGGTCTTGCGGTCAGACCAGCGCATGCGTTTGGGAATCGGCAACGCCGCCAGCGCCGTATCGACGATATCGGGCAGCAGATCGTGCGCGGGTTGTCCGGGAATGGTTTCCACATAGCGCAGTTTCGGGCCGCTGTGGTCCAGCTCCGAGACCTCGACTCCACATTTGCGGGCGAAGCCCTGAGCGGCCTTGGTCGGATTGCCCTCGGCATCAAAGGCCGCCTGCACGGGCGGGCCATCCATTTGGCTGATGCGGTCAGGCTGCTGGGTAGCCAGTTGCCCGATGAATACAGCCAGTCGACGCGGAGCGGCGAAGTAGCGCGCTGAATCATAGCTCAGCCCGGCGTCCTTCAAGCCCTTCTCGACGCCTTGCTGAAAGGCTTCGGCAAGGCGTTTGAGCGCCTTGGGCGGCAATTCTTCAGTACCCAGTTCTACCAGAAAATCGAGCGGCAGCATTATTCGGCCTCCTTCAGTTTGGCCAGTACTTCATCACGCAATGCGGGGGTGGCCATGGGAAAGCCGAGTTTCGCCCGGGCCTGCAGATAACTCTGGGCGATGGCGCGGGACAGTCCGCGCACCCGCAGAATGTAGCGCTGACGCTCGGTAACGGAGATGGCGCGGCGTGCATCCAGCAGGTTGAAAGTATGCGACGCCTTGATGACCATTTCGTAGGCCGGCAGCGACAGTTCCGCGGCAATCAGGCGGTTGGCTTCGCCTTCATAGAAGTCGAACAGCTCGAACATCTTGTCGACGTTGGCGTGCTCGAAGTTGTAGGTCGATTGTTCCACTTCGTTCTGGTGGAACACATCGCCGTAGGTCACTCGGCCCAAGGGGCCATCGGAGTACACCAGATCGTAGACCGAGTCGACGCCCTGCAGATACATTGCCAGCCGTTCAAGGCCGTAGGTAATCTCGCCGGTCACCGGATAACACTCGATACCGCCTACCTGCTGGAAGTAGGTGAACTGGGTGACTTCCATACCGTTGAGCCAGACTTCCCAACCCAGACCCCAGGCGCCCAGGGTTGGCGATTCCCAGTTGTCTTCAACGAAGCGGATGTCATGCACCAGTGGATCCACGCCGATGTGCTTCAGCGACTCCAGATACAGTTCCTGGATATCATCGGGATTCGGCTTGAGCACCACCTGGAACTGGTAGTAATGCTGCAGCCGGTTGGGGTTGTCGCCGTAGCGGCCATCAGTTGGGCGGCGGCTGGGCTGAACGTAGGCTGCATTCCAGGTCTCCGGGCCGATCGCACGCAAAAAAGTCGCTGTATGGAAGGTCCCGGCGCCCATTTCCATATCGTAGGGCTGCAGAATCACGCAACCCTTCTCTGCCCAGAAACTCTGCAGGGCAAGGATAAGTCCTTGAAAGGTATGGACGGCTGGATTGGTCTGAGTCACGTTTTCACCCGGTTAGGCTGTAAAGAAAGGCGGAAGTATACATTCAGACAGGGGTGACATACAGGCGGAGACCAAGGCCTGGTCGACGACTCAAAGCTCAACCGCTGCTGGGGTACACTTGCAGCTCGACAACTGAGACAGCGAAGCGCCCATGATCACATCCGTAACGCCCATCATCCGTTGCCAGTGGTGTTCTGACGATCCAATTTATCAGGCCTACCATGACACTGAATGGGGTGTCCCCGAGTTTGATGCTAATCGGCTGTTCGAGAAGCTGGTATTGGACGGCCTGCAGGCGGGCTTGTCCTGGATCACCATCCTCAAGAAACGCGAGCGTTACCGTCAGGTTTACCGCGGTTTCGATCTCGAGTTCATGGCCAATCAAACGGATGACGATCTTCTGCAGCTGATGGCGGATCCGGGGATTATCCGCAATCGGTTGAAGGTCCGCGCAGCCAGGCAAAACGCACGGGCATGGCTGGCACTCAGGGAGCAGACCGACCCGGCGCAGTGGCTGTGGCAATTTGTCGGCGGCGCGCCGCGCATCAATCACTTCACCAGCATCGCTGAGGTACCGGCCATTACCCTCGAAGCGGAGGCAATGAGCAAGGCACTGAAAAAAAACGGCTTTTCCTTTGTCGGGCCGACTATTTGTTATGCCTTCATGCAGGCTACCGGCATGGTCATGGACCACACAAAAGACTGCTTTCGCTACCCCGCGCTTACGCGATCATCTGGCGGTGTCTCGCCCTGACGCGCCGCTGCCATTACAATACTTTTTTCCAGACTGTGTGGGGTTACCTGTGGAACGGCTCAAGGGCGCTTTGATTGTCGGCTTTCTCCGACTGTTTTCCATGCTGCCGTTCCGCTGGGCGCAGCGTCTGGGTGCGGGCATGGGCTGGCTCACCTGGAAGCTGCCCAATCGCTCCCGGGAAGTGGTGCGCACCAACCTGGCCCATTGCATGCCCGAGTTGAGCGCCGAGGAACGCGAAGCGCTGGTCGGTGAGACGCTGATCAACACCGGTCGCAGCGTCGCGGAAAGTGCCTGTGCCTGGATGTGGAAACCGGCCAAGACGCTGAGTTACGTCAAGGAAGTCGAGGGCGAGCACCTGCTGCAGGCGGCGTTGGCATCGGGCGATGGTGTGGTCTGTATCACCAGCCATCTGGGCAACTGGGAAGTACTCAACCACTACTACTGCTCGCAATGCTCGCCGCTTATCTTCTATCGGCCACCCAAGCAGAAAGCTGTGGATGATCTGCTCAAGCTTCAGCGCACGCAGCTCGGTAACCAGGTCGCAGCGTCGACCCGCGAAGGTATCACCAGCGTCATCCGTGAAGTGCGCAAGGGCGGCGCAGTGGGCATTCCGGCGGATCCGGAGCCGGCACTGAAGAGTGGCGTGTTCGTACCCTTCTTTGCAGTGCAGGCGCTGACCGGGAAGTTTGTTCCGGGGCTGGTCAGGGGCGGCAAGGCACGGGCGCTGTTCCTGCATTGCATACGACTGCCAGACCACAGTGGATTCCGAATCATTCTGGAAGAGGCGCCCGAGGCGCTTTACAGTGAGGACGAGACCGAAGCAGTAGCCGCCATGAGTGCGGTGATCGAAGGCTACGTCCGTCGGTGGCCAAGTCAGTACATGTGGAGCATGAAACGTTTCAAGAAGCGGCCTGCCGGCGAGAAGCGCTGGTACTGAGTGCGACTGGGACAAAAACACAATAACAGGAGCCTGAACATGGCCAATCAGCGTCAGCATCCACGCACCATGATGAAATGCCGGATCAAGATCAGCCATCCCGACCTGGGCGATGTGTACGGGCAGACCCGCGATCTGTCCGACGGTGGGGTATTCGTGGAAAACGCTGATCTGGCGTCACTCGCCCCCGGCTCTGAGGTCCAGGGGCAGGTGCAGGACATGCCGATCGAGGCGCCGGTGCTGCGTATGATGGTTCAGCGGGTCATCGCAGGCGAAGGCGCGGGACTGGCGTTCCTCGACGAGGAGTAAGTGGCTGGTGCCTGATCGGGCAGCGTTGAGCCCGGCGTGGCTAGCGCCGCCAGAACATGGGTGTCAGCAATATGATCAGCGTGAAGACCTCAAGCCGTCCCAGCAACATGGCGAAGCTGAGTATCCATTTCACCGTGGCGGACAGGTTCCCATAGTGCGCGGACACATCCCCCAGGCCCGGCCCGAGATTGTTGATACAGGCCGCTAGCGCCGAGAATGCCGTGACGAAGTCCAGGCCAGTGCCGAGCAGGATCAGGAACATCACGGCAAAGGCGAACACGTACACCGCACAGAATCCCCATACCGCCTCAACCACCCGATCCGGCACCGGCTTGTTACCGAGCTTGACCGGAAATACCCCGTGCGGGTGCAGCAGGCGTTTGGTTTCACGCGTGCCTTGCTTGTATAGCAGGATGACGCGGATGACCTTCATGCCGCCGCCAGTGGAGCCTGCGCAGGCACCGATGAAGCTGGCGTAGAGCAGCAGGAACGGCAGCACAGTCGGCCACACCGAAAAATCGGTGACACTGAAGCCGGCTGTTGTGGCGATCGAAATGGTCTGGAATGCAGCGTAGCGGATGGATGTCCAGGTATCGAAGTACTCTACATGGATCAGCATGGCGCAGCAGACGACGAAGAGTGCGGCGAGTATCAATAGATAGGATCGGCACTCAGGGTCCTGCCAATAGCTCTTCAGTGAACGGAAACGCCAGGCCAGAAAATGCAGGGCAAAGTTGATTCCCGAGATGATCAGAAAGATCATGCAGATCAGCTCGATAACGGGGCTGTCGTAGTAGCCGATGCTCAGGTCATGGGTCGAGAACCCACCAATGGCCACAGTCGAGAAGCTGTGACCGATGGCGTCGAATAGCTCCATCCCCGCCAGCCAGTAGGCCAGCGCACAGGCCACCGTCAGCCCAGTATAGATCAGCCAGAGCACCTTGGCCGTCTCGGCAATCCGCGGCGTCAGCTTGTTCTCTTTCAGCGGGCCGGGCATCTCGGCGCGGTAGAGCTGCATGCCCCCCACACCCAGCAGAGGCAGGATGGCCACCGCCAGCACAATGATCCCCATGCCGCCGAACCACTGCAGTTGCTGGCGGTAGAACAACAGAGCCCGGGGTAGCGTGTCGAGCCCGGTAATGACCGTCGCCCCGGTGGTGGTCAGCCCCGAGAAGGATTCGAACACCGCATCGGCTACGGTCAGATCCGGCATGTCCAGCAGGTAGAGCGGCACCGCGCCGAACAGCCCAAGTACCAGCCAGAACAGGACGGTAATCAGATAACCATCGCGGGTGCGCAGTTCGTTGCGTCTACCGCGAACCGGCAGCCACGCCAGCACGCCCACCGCAAAGGTAATCAGAAAGCCGGTGACGAAGGCTTCACGGGCATGCTCTCCATAGAACCAGCCCACCCCGGCCGAGGGGAGCATGGTGGTGGAAAACAACATCAGCAGAATACCGATGATGCGCTGGATCTGTGGATACTGCATGCAGACGGTACCTTAGAGAAATGTCAGCCCGACCTGGAACAGGCGCTCGACATCACGGATGTGTTTCTTGTCGATCACGAACATGATCACGTGGTCCTCGGACTCGATAACGGTGGCGTCGCGCGCAATCAGCACCTGATCGCTGCGAACGATGGCGCCAATGGTCGTACCCGGCGGCAGATCGATTTCACCGATGGCCCGACCGACGACCTTGGACGACCGCGAGTCGCCGTGTGCCACAGCCTCGATCGCCTCGGCGGCGCCGCGTCGCAAGGAATGGACGTTGACGATATCGCCCCGTCGCACGTGCGCCAACAAGGTGCCGATAGTGGCCTGTGATGGCGAGATGGCGATATCGATCTCGCCGCCCTGCACCAGATCGACGTAGGCCGGATTATTGATCAGCGCCATGACCTTGCGCGCGCCCATCCGCTTGGCCAGCATGGATGACATGATGTTGGCTTCGTCGTCATTGGTGACCGCACAGAAGATATCGACTTCCTCGATGTTTTCTTCAATCAGCAGCTCCTTGTCCGAGGCACTGCCGTGTAACACCACGGCGCGGTCGAGGTTCTGTGCCAGGTAATCCGCGCGGCTCTTGTTCTTTTCAATGATCTTGACCTGATATCGCGTCTCCATGGCTTCGGCCAGACGTTCGCCGATATTGCCGCCGCCGGCAATCAGCACACGCTTGTTGGTGCTGTCCAGGCGTCTGAGCTCACTCATGACGGCGCGTATATCGGGTGTGGCGGCCACAAAGAACACTTCATCGTCAGCTTCAATCACGGTATCGCCCTTGGGGATGATCGGGCGATCCTTGCGGAAAATCGCAGCGACCCGCGTTTCCACGCCAGGCATATGCTGACGCAGGAAGCGCAGCTCCTGACCCACCAGCGGTCCGCCGTAATAGGCCCGAACGGCCACCAGCTGAACCTTGCCTTCCGCGAAGTCCAGCACCTGCAAGGCGCCGGGATTCTCGATCAGGCGTTTGATATAAGTAGTCACCGCCTGTTCGGGACTGATCAATACATCGATAGGTATCGCATCGTTGTGAAACAGGCCGCCACGGGCCAGGTACGCCGATTCACGTATGCGCGCGATCTTGGTCGGTGTACGGAACAGGGTGTAGGCCACCTGACAGGCGATCATGTTGGTTTCGTCGCTGCTGGTGACGGCGATCAGCATGTCGGCGTCGTCGGCCCCGGCGTGGCGCAGTACGGTGGGAAATGAGCCGCGGCCGACCACAGTGCGGATGTCCAGTCGATCACTCAGATCGCGCAAACGGACCGCGTCGGTGTCGATCACTGTGATGTCGTTAGCTTCGCTGGCCAGTTCGGATGCCAGACTGCTACCCACCTGACCGGCACCCAGAATGATGATCTTCATGACGCAGACGGCTCCTTATCTTCGACAGACAACCTGTCGCAGTGGGTAGTAGCGGCTATTTTGACCAATTTGGCCAGATAAAAGCCATCATGACCGTTATCTTGTGGCAACAGTTGCCGGCCGCAGGGCTGCGGTTCACCGTAGGTTGCGCCGATCGACACTTCGCGAGCGCCCGGTTCGCGCTGCAGGAACGCCTCCACCACCCGGGTATTCTCTTCAGGCAATACCGAGCAGGTGGCATAAACCAGAATGCCGCCGACCTCCAGTGTGTCCCACAGTGCATCGAGCAAACTCGCTTGAAGCGTCGCCAGTTCAGTAATGTCGGCCGGTTGTCTGGCCAGCTTGATATCCGGATGACGACGGATCACGCCCGTGGCGGAACAGGGCGCGTCGAGCAGGATACGGTTGAACGGACGCCCATCCCACCAGGCATCGATGTCGCGTGCATCGGCCGCGGTGAGCGTGGCGGAGAGGCCCAGTCGATCGAGGTTTTCCTGTACCCGCAGCAGGCGCGCGGGCTCAAGATCCAGCGCCACCAGTTCAGTCAATGCCGGTTGTTGCTCGAGGATCTGGCAGGTCTTGCCGCCTGGCGCGCAGCAGGCATCCAGCACCCGATCGCCGGGCCGGACTTCCAGCAGTGGCGCGGCCAGTTGCGCTGCCTCGTCCTGCACGCTGACCTGTCCGTCGGCAAACCCTGGCAGCAGCTGCACGTCGCAGGGCTGCAGCAGCCGGATGCCCACTGGGCTGTAGACACAGGCCTCTGCGGCGAGGCCGGCTTGTTCAAGTTGGTTTAGATAGGCATCGCGTTCGGTCCGGCGCTGGTTGATGCGCAGCGTCATCGGAGGGTGCGCGTTGTTCGCCTCGCAGATGGCTTCCCACTGCTGCGGCCAGTCCGCCTTGAGCTGCTTTTGCAGCCAGCGAGGATGCGCCAGGCGCACCACCGGATCGCGCGCCATCTCGGTAAACAGCTCATCGGCTTCACGCTGCGCGCGGCGCAATACGGCGTTGAGCATGCCCTTGGCCCAGGGTTTCTTTAACGTCTTGGCGGCGCTGACGGTTTCGTCGATCGCGGCGTGGGCGGGAATGCGGGTATAGAACAATTGATAGAGACCCACCAGCAATAGCGCCTGCAGGTCGCGGTCGGCCGGCTTGAGTGGCTTGTCCAGCAGGCGGTTGGCCAGCGCGTCGAGCCGAAAGAACCAGCGTGCGGTGCCGAAGGCCAATTCCTGGGTCAGCGCGTGATCACGCGGAACCACCTGGTTCAGTTGGCCCGGCAGGCTGGTCCCGAGGGACGCCTTGCCAGCCATGACCAGCGTCAGCGCGTTGGCCGCCGCCAGGCGGGGACTCACTGACCGTTTTCCAATGTCAGCCCCGGGGTGAACTGGTCGCGTCGTGCGTTATACAGATCGGCGAACGCCAGGGGTTTGCCACCGGGCAGTTGCACCCGGGTCAGACGCAGCGCGCCATCGCCGCAAGCGATCAGCAGGCCGGCCTTGTCCACTGCAAGCACTTCCCCAGGCGAACCCTTCCCCGCTTCCGGCCGTGCAGCCCACACCTTGAGCGGCTGATCATTCCAGCGTGCATGGGCCAGTGGCCAGGGATTGAAGGCGCGGATCATGCGCTCAAGTTCGACAGCTGGTCGGTTCCAGTCAATCCGGGCGTCGCTCTTGCCCAATTTGTGTGCGTAGGTGGCCAGGCTGTCGTTCTGGATTTCTGGCTTGGCCCCACCGCTGGCCAATTGTTCTATCGCGGCAATTACCGCCGGCGGGCCCATCTGGGCAAGCCGGTCATGCAGACTGCCGCCGGTATCCTCAGGGCTGATCGGCGTAACCGCCTTGAGCAGCATCGGGCCGGTGTCCAGCCCTGCTTCCATCTGCATGACGGTCACGCCTGACTCGCTATCACCTGCCTCTATTGCACGCTGGATCGGCGCTGCGCCACGCCAGCGTGGCAGCAGCGAAGCATGGCTGTTGATGCAGCCCAGTCGCGGAATATCCAGCACCGCCTGCGGCAGAATCAGCCCATAGGCAACCACTACTAATACATCCGGCTGCAGTGCAGCCATCTCAGTCTGGCTGTCGGCGTTGCGCAGGGTCTGCGGTTGGTAAACCGGCAGCCCGTGCTCTAGCGCTAGTTTTTTCACCGCACTCTGAGCCAGCTTGTGGCCACGGCCCGCAGGTCGGTCGGGCTGGGAATACACCGCCACGATATTCAGACCCTGGTCGATCAAGGCTTGAAGATGGGCCGCGGCGAACTCGGGCGTGCCGGCGAAGATGATGCGAAGGTCTGACGCTTTCATGGGGATCCGTAAAGAAAAGGCTTGCCGAAGCAAGCCTTGTGACTGTCTACCAGGGTGCGGCCAGGCTTAGCCGTTGGCCTGCAGTTTATGCTGCTTTTCCAGCTTCTTGCGGATACGGTCACGCTTGAGGTTGGAAAGGTAGTCGACGAACAACTTGCCGTTCAGATGGTCGCACTCATGCTGAATGCAGACCGCCAGCAGGCCTTCACAGATCTGATCAATCGGCTGGCCGTCCTGATCAAGCGCCTTGACCCGCACGCGCTCCGGGCGTGTGACCGTTTCATAGAAGCCGGGGACGGACAAACAGCCCTCCTGCATCTCTTCGAGGTCTTCGGTCAGCGGCTCGAACTCGGGATTGATGAACACCAGCGGTTCGTCCAGATTCTCGGACACATCAATGACCACTATGCGCTGATGCACGTTGACCTGAGTCGCCGCCAGGCCAATGCCCGGCGCTGCGTACATGGTTTCGAACATATCGCTGACTAGCTGGCGCACCGTATCGTCAACTTCGACCACCGGTTTGGCGACAGTACGCAGTCGCGGATCAGGAAATTCAAGAATATTTAATATAGCCATATCGGTTTGTGATGCACTTGTGGATCAGATATAAGTTGTGCTGCTAAGATGATCGCAGCTAGGAAATAAAGCGGGTCTGGCTCCTCGTAGCGCAGGAGTATGTACTCAGACCTCAGGTGCTGACCTACATAATAAAGGGATTCGTGTCATGAGGAAAACATTACTCGGCCTCCTGTTGGTGGCTTCGAGCTTTTTAGCTCAAGCGCAGGAGTCGGTATTCAAGGAAGATCACCCGGAACGGTATCAGGTTGTGAAGGGCGATACGTTGTGGGACATATCAGGAAGATTCCTCAGTTTGCCATGGAAATGGCCAGAAATCTGGCATGCCAACCCGCAAATCGACAATCCTCATCTGATCTACCCTGGCGATATCATTTCGCTGATCTACGTTGATGGCCAGCCACGGCTGACAGTCAATCGTGGGCAGGGTGGCACCATCAAGCTGTCGCCGACCATCCGTTCACGTCCGGTTGCCGAGGCCATCCCGACCATTCCGCTCGAGGCGATCAACGCGTTCCTCGATGCTGGCCGGATTCTCAACGATGACGCAGCACTGGAACGCGCGCCCTACATGATCGGCGGCGAAGCCGAGAGCGTTGTCGCCGGTGCTGGCAACCGGGTGTATGCCCGCGGTGAAACCGACGAGAACGTGGTTGCCTACGGCATCTACCGACGTGGTCGTTCCTATACTGATCCCGATAGCGGCGAATTCCTCGGCATCCATGTGCAGGAAATCGGCAACGGTCAGGTCCTGGACACCGAGCGCGATATCACCACGCTCAATATCACCCGCAGCCGTCAGGAAGTGCGGATCGGTGACCGTATGATGGAGACCGAGGAGCGCGCAGTGGCGTCCACGTTCTTCCCCAGCGACCCGGATCAGGAAGTCAACGGGCTGATTCTCGACGTGCCGAACGGCGTGACCCAGATCGGTCAGTATGATGTGGTGCTGCTGAACAAGGGCGCCCAGGATGGCCTGAAGGAAGGTAACGTGCTGGCGATCTACAAGACCGGCGAAGTGGTGCGTGACCGCATCGAGAATCAGCAGGTGCAATTGCCCGATGAGCGTGGCGGTTTGATGATGGTGTTCCGCGTCTACGATCGGATGAGCTACGGAATCGTCCTCAACGCCAGTCGTCAGTTGGCGATCATGGACAAGGTCCGTAATCCCTAAACGCCAGGCAGTAATCCAGTACCTAGCGGCGCCAATCGGCGCCGCTTCTTTATCAAGGATGATCCATGGCACTTCAGCTGTCCGACCCGCGGCAGGCCTGGCTCGCCCTGTCCATGCTCGATGGTCTCGGGCCGCGCTCCCTGCAGCGTCTGCTCGAATATTTTCCTTCTCCTGCCGAAGCCCTTGCTGCCGATTTCATGACCTTGCAGCGCGTGGGCGTGAGCCCCCGGTTGCAGGCGAGCATCCAGACACTGCAACAAGGCGATCCGGCGTTATGTGACCGCATCCATGCCGCGTTGGCCTGGCTCGACGCGCCCGATTGTCATCTGCTGTGCCTTGAGTCACCGGACTATCCGCCATTATTGCGCGAGATTGCCGACCCGCCGCCGGTGCTCTTCGTGCGCGGCAATATTTCACTGTTGATAGATCCGCAGCTGGCCATGGTCGGTACCCGACATCCCGGGCCACATGGCGCCGCGACAGCCAGAGCCTTTGCGCGCAGCTTTACCGAAAGTGGTCTGGTGGTCACCAGTGGTATGGCCCTGGGGATTGATGGCGCCTGTCATCAGGGCGCGCTTGATGTTGCCGGACAGACCATCGCCGTCTGGGGCACCGGGCTGGAAAATTGTTATCCCAAGCGCCACCGCCGGCTGGCCGAGGACATTCTGGCCAATGGCGGTGCACTGGTTTCGGAATTGGCGCCGGCGATGGGGCCGCATGCGAGCCAGTTTCCCAAGCGCAACCGCATCATCAGCGGCCTGAGTCTGGGCACGCTGGTGGTCGAGGCCAGCCTCAACAGCGGTTCGTTGATCACCGCCCGTCTGGCACTGGAGCAGAACCGCGAGGTCTTCGCCATGCCCGGCTCGATCCACAATGCCCAGGCGCGCGGCTGTCACCGCCTGCTCCGTGAAGGCGCTACGCTGGTGGAGACCGTGCAGGATGTGCTCAACGTATTGCATGTCCCACTTACCGCAGCCCTTGCCGAACCTGCCGCCGCAAGCAGGACTGAGCATCCCCTCGCTAAATGGCTGAGTCATGATCCGGTCAGTGCCGACTGGCTCAGTCAACACAGCGGTGTGCCAGTGCAGCGGGTATTGCAGGACCTGCTCGAGCTTGAGCTGGAAGGCATCGTGCAGCAGACGCCGCACGGTTATTCGCGCCGTTGATCTTGAGCCGCCCGTCTGGCTCGGATACTGTCGTTACTGGTAATCGAGACGAGGCATGGCATGTTGGCGAACTGGCGAATCAGGCAGGTGGACAGAGTTCTACACGCGGGCGGTGTCATAGCCTATCCGACTGAAGCAGTGTGGGGCTTGGGCTGTAATCCCTGGAAGGGCGATGCCGTAGAGCGTCTGCTTAACCTTAAGCAGCGCCCGGTGGAAAAGGGTCTTATCCTGATCGCCGGCGCCATTGAACAGTTCGACTTCCTGCTATGGGATCTGCCCGACGGACAGTTGGCCAAGTTACGGCTCTCGTGGCCGGGCGCCAATACCTGGCTGGTGCCGCATGGGGGTCGACTGCCGCCGTGGATAACCGGGGATCATGATACGGTCGCGCTGCGGGTGACGAATCATCCGACCGTACGGCAGTTGTGCGCGGTGGCCGGCCCCTTGGTGTCCACTTCTGCCAATCCGGCAGGCCGACCGCCGGCCCGCTCGCGGCTGCGAATAGAGCAGTATTTCCATGGCGCACTGGATGACGTCGTGGTCGGCCCGTTGGGAGGCCAGCGCAATCCGAGTATCATCAGGGACCTGAGAACCGAAGCCATCATTCGCCCTGCCTGAGAGTCCGCTGTGAAAGAGATCCCCCAACCCGCCGATGTTGCCGCCGTAAAGTCCTATCTGACCGGGCTGCAGGATCGCATCTGCGCAGCCCTGGAACAGATCGACGGTCAGGCGCACTTCGCCGAAGATGAATGGCAACGCCCGGGCGGCGGTGGCGGACGCTCGCGGATCATCGAGAATGGCGGTCTGCTGGAGAAAGGCGGCGTGG
Organism: Pseudomonas saliphila; assembly: GCF_008638345.1. GTDB lineage: Bacteria > Pseudomonadota > Gammaproteobacteria > Pseudomonadales > Pseudomonadaceae > Halopseudomonas > Halopseudomonas saliphila. Next base: position 102,597 of record NZ_VTVA01000016.1, read on the forward strand.
GCTTCTCCCACGTCTTCGGCGCGGGCATGCCGCCGTCGGCGACAGCGCACCGTCCGGAGCTGGCCGGCCGGCATTTTCAGGCGATGGGGGTATCGCTGGTCATGCATCCGGAGAACCCGCACATACCGACTTCCCACGCTAATGTGCGCTTCTTCATTGCAGAGAAGGCGGATGCGGATCCGGTCTGGTGGTTTGGCGGCGGTTTTGATCTGACGCCCTACTACGCACATGAAGAAGATTGCGTGCATTGGCATCGCGTCGCCCGGGATGCCTGCGCGCCCTTCGGCGAGGATGTCTACCCTCGCTTCAAGGCCTGGTGTGACGAGTATTTCTACCTGAAGCATCGGCAGGAAGCGCGGGGAATCGGCGGCCTGTTCTTCGACGATGTAAACCAGTGGGGTTTCGAGCGCAGCTTCGAATTCATGCGCGCCATTGGCGATGCCTATCTCGAAGCGTATCTGCCTATCGTCGAACGGCGCAGGTTGCAGACCTACACTGCCGAACAAAAGGTGTTTCAGGAATACCGCCGTGGTCGCTACGTCGAATTCAACCTGGTGTACGACCGCGGCACCCTGTTCGGGCTGCAGACCGGCGGGCGTACCGAATCCATTCTCATGTCGCTGCCGCCCACGGTACGCTGGGGCTATAACTGGCAGTCGGAACCGGGCAGCCCCGAGGCGCGCCTTGTCGAAGACTTCCTGCTCGCCCGCGATTGGCTGAAGGAGCACTCCTGATGGACCATTACGCCGTGATCGGCAACCCGATCGAGCACAGCAAGTCTCCGCTGATTCACCGGATGTTTGCTGAGCAAACCGGGCAACAGCTGTCCTACGAGACGCTGCTGGCACCCCTGGATGATTTCACTGGCACCCTGCGCGAGTTTCTGGCGACAGGTCAGGGCGTGAACATCACCGTGCCCTTCAAAGAGCAGGCCTGGGCGATTGTCGATCAGCGCACCGCCGCTGCCGAGCGTGCCGGGGCGGTGAACACCATCCTGCGTCTGCCCGATGGCCAGCTGTTGGGGGACAACACCGATGGCAAGGGTCTGGTGCGCGATATTCAGCACAATGCCGGACTCTCGCTGGCGGGCCTGAAGATATTATTGGTCGGCGCGGGTGGAGCGTCCCGCGGGGTGCTGCAGCCGTTACTCGAGGCTGCCCCGGAACAGCTCTGTGTCGTCAATCGCACTGTGGAAAAAGCCGAGCATCTAGCGGCCATCTTCGCTGATATGGGGCCGATCAGCGCCGCGGGATTCGACTGGATCGAAGAGCCGGTGGACCTGATCATCAATGCCACCTCGGCCAGCCTGCACGGCGAAGTGCCGGCGATGTCTCCGGATCTGATTCGCCCGGGACATACCTGGTGCTACGACATGATGTATAGCAAGGAACCGACTGCATTCAATCGCTGGGCCAGCGAACAGGGCGCCGCGCGTTGTATTGACGGGCTGGGGATGCTGGTCGAGCAGGCAGCCGAAGCCTTCCTGCTCTGGCGGGGAGTACGCCCAGATACCGCTCCGGTGCTGACGGCCCTGCGCTAGGAAACCGCTGAGAACTGCTGCGCTCAGCTGCGCAGCATCACTGCCGCGCCGATAGCACCGCTGCAGCCAGTTGCCCGGTCAGCTCCAGTACCGCCTCGAGGGCTTTTTCTCCTGTCTCCGCGCGTTCGATACAGTCCACCAGTGCCGAGCCCACAACTACCCCCTCGGCGTCGCGGGCGAAGCTGGCGGCCTGTTGCGGAGTACGCACGCCGAATCCCACGCATACCGGTAGCGCAGACTGCTGCCTGATGGCGCCGATTGCATCGCGTACCCGCGCCCCATCCGCCTGGCCTACCCCAGTCACGCCGTTAAGCGAAACGTAGTAGAGAAAGCCGCTGGCCTGGGCAAGAACCTTGGGTAAGCGCTGGGCATCGGTGGTGGGGGTTGCCATGCGGATCATGTCGATGCCGTATTGCCGCGCCAGTGGTCCCAGCTCGGCGTCGTGCTCGGCGGGCAGATCGACGACCAGTAACCCATCAACGCCCGCCTCGCTGGCATCACGCATGTAATCGGCTGCACCGTAGCGGTGTATCGGGTTGTAATACCCCATCAAGATCAGTGGTGTGGTCTTATCGTGTTGGCGAAACTGGCGCACCATTTCCAGGGTTTTACGCTGGGTCTGGCCGGCGCGCAGGGCGCGCAGCGCCGCGGCCTGAATGGCAGGGCCATCTGCCATGGGATCACTGAACGGCATGCCCAGCTCGATGATGTCGGCGCCTGCGCCCGGCAAGCCTTTGAGCAGTTTCAGGCTGGTGTCGTAGTCAGGGTCGCCGGCGCAGATATAAGTGACCAGCGCGGCGCGGTTTTCAGCGGTCAGTTGCGCGAAACGCGCCTGGATACGGGCATTCATGCTTGTTCCTCCATCAGACGCAGCACGGTAGGCATATCCTTGTCGCCGCGCCCGGACAGGCAGACCACCATCAGGTGATCAGCCGGCAATTGCGGTGCCAGCCGGGATACTTCGGCGAGGGCATGCGCGGTTTCCAGCGCAGGGATGATGCCTTCCTGACGACAGCAGGTGTGAAAGGCCTCCAGCGCCTGCTTATCATCGATGGCGGTGTATTCCACCCGGCCCTGCTCGTGCAACCAGGCATGCTCGGGACCGATGCCGGGATAGTCGAGCCCGGCCGAGATGGAATGGGCATCGGTGATCTGGCCGTCGTCATCCTGCAACAGATAGGTGCGGTTGCCATGCAGCACACCGGCGAAGCCGCCCTTTAGACTGGCAGCGTGCTTGCCGCTCTTGAGGCCTTCTCCGGCAGCTTCAACGCCGATCATGCGCACGGTGGCATCGTCCAGAAAGGCATGGAACAAGCCCATGGCGTTGGAGCCGCCACCGATGCAGGCCACCAGACTGTCTGGTAGACGCCCCTCGCGGTCGAGCATTTGCTGGCGCGTCTCGCGGCCAATCACGGCCTGAAATTCACGGACCATGGTCGGGTAGGGATGCGGCCCGGCGACGGTTCCGATCAGATAGAAGGTGTCGTCGATATTGGTGACCCAGTCGCGTAGCGCCTCGTTCATGGCATCTTTCAAGGTGCCTGTGCCGGAGGTAACGGGGACAATTTCGGCGCCCAGCAAGCGCATGCGCGCCACGTTGTCACGCTGGCGCTCGATATCGGTTGCGCCCATGTACACCACGCATTGCAGGCCGAAGCGGGCTGCTACGGTGGCCGTGGCCACGCCATGCATACCGGCGCCGGTCTCGGCGATGATGCGGGTCTTGCCCATGCGCCGCGCCAGGAGAATCTGCCCGATGCAATTGTTGATCTTGTGCGCGCCGGTGTGATTGAGCTCCTCACGCTTGAAGTAGATCTTTGCTCCGCCATAGAGCGCAGTCAGCCGCTCGGCGAAATACAGCGGGCTGGGTCGCCCGACGAATTCGGCTTGGAAACGATCCAGTTCGGCCAGAAAACCGGGCTCGGCCATGGCGGTATTGAACGCCTGCTCAAGCTCCAGAATCAGCGGCATGAGGGATTCCGCGACGAAGCGACCGCCGAAGGTGCCGAACTGGCCCTGGGCGTCGGCGCCCTGACTGAAACGCGGTGTGGCTGTCTGCATGACTGGTTCCTCGTTATCTTTTGGTGTCGCGGCTGCGACAAGGCATGCCAAGGATACTAAGCCAGGCAAACACCGGAAAAAATCGATAAGATAGCTGCAACACGTGAGAAAAAGTGACATATCCATGACCCGCGATCTGCCCTCGCTCAATGCACTGAAAGCCTTCGAAGCGGCCGCTCGCCTGGAAAGCGTGAGCCTGGCCGCAGAGCAGCTGAACGTTACCCACGGTGCTGTCAGTCGCCAGATACGGTTGCTGGAACAGGAGCTCGGGGTCAATCTGTTCGAAAAGTCCGGTCGCGGCGTGCGGTTAACCCCCGCCGGCAGACGGTTGCGCGATGGCAGTCGTGATGCCTTCGATCTGTTGCGCGTCACCTGTGCGGAAATAGCCGAGCTGCGGGTAGGCGCTCCGTTCCTGCTGGCCTGCCCGGGCAGTCTGCTGGCGCGCTGGTTTATCCCCCGTCTCGATCGCCTGAATGCCGAGTTGCCGGAGCTCAATTTGCATTTGTCCGCCAGTGAAGGCGAGTTGGATCCGCGCCGCCCCGGCGTCAGCGCTACGCTGTTGTTCGCGCCGCCACCCTGGCCGGCGGATATGCGGGTGTACCCCCTGACTAACGAGCGGATCGGGCCGGTATTCAGTCCCGGTTATACGCGCGCTGCGGTGTTGCAGAGTCAAAGCGCCGCCGGTCTCTCCGCCGAGCCCCTGCTGCATACCTTGTCACGTCCGCAGGCCTGGACTGACTGGGCACGCGCGGCTGGGCTGGACGCGGCATCGCTGCACACCGGACAAGGTTTCGAGCACCTGTATTATCTGCTCGAAGCGGCCCTCGCAGGCCTCGGCGTGGCCATCGCGCCAGCACTTCTGGTCGCTGATGATGTCGCTGCTGGAAGATTGCTGGCGCCCTGGGGGTTTGTCGAAACAACCAGTCAGCTGGCGCTCTGGGTGCCCGCGAGACAACCGCAACGCCAGGCAGAGCTGTTGGCTGGATGGCTGAAGCGCAATCTCGACTCGACCAATCCCGGTTCAGCGGAGTAAAGATGCGAATGACCCTCGCCAGATCCATCCGAAGCATTGCATTGTTGGCGCTGGCTGGCCTGTTCGCCGGCTGCAGTACGGTGGAATATGCCCATCAGGCGTGGCAAGGCCAGCGCGCGGTGATTCGTGACAGCGTGCCGATCCACGCCATTGTTGAGGATCCCGCCGCCGACCCGCATCTGCAGGACCGGTTGACCGCCGCACTGCAGGCACGACGTTTCGCCAGTGACGCGCTCGCCCTGCCGGATAACCCCAGCTATACCCGCTACACCGCCTTGCCCCGCACCTATGTAGTGTGGAATCTGTTTATCACGCCGGAGTTCTCGCTGGATGCGGTGGAGCATTGTTACCTGGTAGCCGGGTGTGTCGCCTACAAGGGCTATTTCGAGGAAGCCAGCGCCCACCAGGAAGCCTCTGCCTGGAGTGAGCAGGGCATGGATGTGTTCGTCGGCGGTGTGCCGGCCTATTCCACGCTGGGCTGGTACGACGACCCGGTACTCAGCTCGATGATGCACTGGGACGATGACTACATGGCCAAACTGATTTTCCATGAGTTGGCGCACCAGCAGTTCTATATCAAGGACGACACCGCGTTCAACGAGTCCTTCGCCAGCTTTGTTGGCGAGCAAGGGCTGCGTGAATGGCGCGCGTCCCGGGGCTTGCCGCCGCCGGACATGACGCTAGACCGGCGCCAACAGCAGCTTACCGAACTGGTCCTGGCGGCCCGCGAAGATCTGGCGGCGCTCTACGCCAGCGAACAGAACGACGCCGATAAACGCGCCGCCAAGACAGAGCGTTTTGCACGCCTGCAGGCTGATTACCGGGCGCTGCGCGACGAACAATGGGAGGGCTTCGCCGGATTCGATCAGTGGTTCGGAGATTCCCTGAATAATGCCGCTCTGCTGCCATTCGGCCTGTATGATCAATGGGTGCCAGCGTTTGCACGACTTTTTCAACAAGTGGGGCAAGATTGGTCAGCGTTTTATGCGGCTGTTGAACAGCTTGGTCAGTTGCCGGAAGCGGACAGAACCCGACGTCTCGCTCAGCTCGCTGGCCGCTAATAACAGTCGACCGGTTGTTCCGCGTTTTCGTGCTTATAGCCGATGGAGCACCGCGCCCCGTCCCGTTAAACAGGTGCGTCGAATCGATACTTTTCAGCGGTCCAGTAGTGCAATAATGGGCCGATGAGACACTTTGCATATTTGTCCGACTCCACTGCGAAGCGTCTAGCATGGTACTCTACAGAAAAATAACGCAACCGAGGCCTACCCATGAAAGCAGTTGGATATCATCAGGCTGGCGACATCAATCGTTCAGACGCGCTCATCGACATCCATTTGCCGATCCCCTCTCCCGGACCCCGGGACCTTTTAGTCAGAATCAATGCCGTGTCAGTCAATCCAGTCGACACCAAAATCCGCAGCACCCGCGAGCCGGCATCAGATGTTGCCGAAGTCCTTGGGTGGGACGCCGTGGGCATTGTCGAAGGCATCGGCGAGGAAATCAGTGGCTTCGCGGTGGGTGACCGAGTGTTCTACGCCGGCGCAGTTAACCGCCCGGGCAGCAATGCCGAATATCAACTGGTCGACGAGCGCATCGTTGGCCATGCCCCGGAAAGTTTGAGCGACGCCGAAGCCGCCGCGCTGCCGCTCACGGCAATCACCGCCTGGGAATTGCTGTTTGATCGTCTCGGTGTGCCTGAGGGTGGCGGCGCCGGACAGAGTCTCTTGATCGTCGGCGCCGCCGGTGGCGTTGGTTCCGTGCTGATTCAACTGGCCCGCCGCCTGACGCGATTGAAAGTGATCGCCACCGCTGCGCGCCCCGAAAGCGTCGAGTGGGTGCAGGAACTTGGCGCGAAATTCATCATCGACCATAGCCAGCCTTTTCTGCCGCAACTGCACGCTCAGGGGCTCGGCCCGGTGACCATGGTGGCCTCGCTGACCCACACCGCCGAACATTTTGATCAATACGTTGAATGTCTGGCGCCGCAGGGCAAGCTCGCGCTGATTGATGATTTCGAGACGCTGGATATACGCAAACTCAAGCCCAAAAGTATTTCCCTGCATTGGGAATTCATGTTTACCCGCAGCCTGCATCAGACATCGGATATGCATGCGCAGGGGCTGCTGCTGGACCGCATTGCGGCCATGGCGAACAAGGGCAAATTACGCACCACGCTGGCTGAACACTTCGGCGTCATCAATGCCGCCAACCTGATCCGCGCTCACCGGCTGCTGGAAAGCCATAAATCCCGGGGCAAGATCGTGCTCGAGGGCTTTGACTAGCCGCGTCGGCGCCGCCGCGATCGATTCCATCGAACTGGCCTCTGGCGGCGTTCTTCGGTTTTACCTAATCTGTTAGTGTTTGGCTGACGCCTGATCGTAATCGGCGTTGGCCTTGCCGACGGTGCTTGACGTCCGGATGCCGCAGAACGGCATTGCTCCCTACAATAAAAAACAGGCAGGTGGAATCATGAGTTACCCAAGCCTGGGCTTCGCCCTTGGTGAAACGCTGGACATGCTGCGCGACCAGGTGCAGTCCTTTGTCGCGGCAGAGTTGGCCCCGCAGGCGACTGCTATTGATCGTGATAATCAGTTTCCTGCCGGCATGTGGCGCCGTTTCGGCGACCTTGGCCTGCTCGGAATCACGGTTGACGAGCAATACGGTGGCGCCGGACTGGGCTACCTGGCCCACGTTATCGCCATGGAGGAAATCAGCCGCGGCTCTGCTTCAGTCGCCCTGTCCTATGGCGCGCACTCCAATCTCTGCGTCAACCAGATCAACCGCAACGGCACCGCCGAACAGAAGGCGCATTATCTGCCCAAACTGATCAGCGGCGAGCACGTGGGTGCGTTGGCGATGAGCGAACCCAACGCCGGATCGGATGTGATGAGCATGTCGCTGCGCGCCGAGCGCCGCGGCGACCGGTTTGTGCTCAACGGCAGCAAAACCTGGATTACCAACGGTCCGGATGCCGATACCTATGTGATTTACGCCAAAACCGAACCTGAGGGCGGATCGCGCAGCATCAGCGCGTTCATTGTCGAGCGCGATTGGCTCGGCTTCAGCCGGGGCGACAAGTTCGACAAGCTGGGGATGCGTGGCTCCAATACCTGTCAGCTGTTTTTCGATGATGTCGAGGTGCCTGAGGACAATCTGCTCGGCGAACTCAACGGTGGCGCGCGGGTGTTGATGAGTGGTCTGGACTACGAGCGCGTGGTGCTGTCCGGCGGACCAGTGGGCATCATGCAGGCCTGTCTGGATACTGTGGTGCCCTATATTCACGAGCGTCAGCAGTTCGGTCAGGCCATCGGCGAATTTCAGCTGATTCAGGGTAAGGTCGCTGACATGTACACCCAGCTCAACGCCAGCCGCGCCTATTTGTATGCCGTGGCGCAGGCCTGTGACCGCGGCGAAGCCACGCGCAAGGATGCCGCCGGGGTCATTTTGTACACCGCCGAACGCGCCACGCAAATGGCGCTGGATGCCATTCAGATTCTCGGTGGCAACGGGTACATCAACGACTACCCCACCGGCCGCCTGCTGCGCGACGCCAAACTCTACGAAATCGGCGCGGGCACCAGTGAAATACGGCGCATGCTGATTGGGCGGGAGCTGTTTAATGAGACGCGCTGAGAGCATTCCGGGGCTTAAAGAGGTCCGCCTAAACAGAGGGTTTTGCGGCGACCTGAACCCTTGGCGTAGCGCAGGCGAGACTG
>NZ_VTVA01000017.1 GCF_008638345.1 Pseudomonas saliphila
TGCCATTCGGGCTAGGGGGGATTGCTCGCCACACCTCGATCCGGTCGTATCGAAGCCGGTCGCCGAGAGTGATGTGGCTGAGAGTTTGGCGTAGCGCAGGCGCACTTACACCCCCAGGCAGCTCGGGCTCAGGCGACTAACTGCCCTTCCCCTCCGGCAACTCCGACTCTACTGCGAAGCGTGACGACAGGGCTGAGTCGACCGTGCGATGACAGGGATGTCATCGACGAGCTTACAGGGGCGTACTTGCAGCNGCACGCGATAGCTGACACGGAATTCTCCACCACTGGGGCAGCTGTGCACCCTGCGTTACTCCACACTAGTTTGACCAAGCGGCAACAACCCCAGCCATTGAGTGATAACCCGCTATCACATAACATAGGCGCCTTCGCAGTTTTCAACTTTCCCGCTTGACTGCAGCTACAAAAATTACAACGCACATTAGCGAGCATTTAATGCAAGACCTAGACATGGATCCAACCCCCCGGGGCGAGCTGGCGCTCAAGATCACCACCCTGCCGCGAGACTGCAACAGCTTCGGAGATATTTTCGGCGGTTGGCTTGTAGCGCAAATGGACGTGGCCGGCACCAGCACCGCGGCGCGTATCGCCCGCGGCCGAGTCGCCACCGTCGCGATTGATCGCATGGGTTTCATGGTGCCGGTGCCGGTCGGTGCCCAGCTGGCCTTTCACTGTCACGTTCTGGATGTCGGCCGCAGTTCGGCCAAGATATGCGTCGAGGTGTGGAGTGAGGATCTGGCACACGATGGCAGCCGCAAGGTGACCGAAGCGATATTCGTGTTCGTCGCCATCGATGACCGCGGCCGCACGCGCGTTATTCCTTCCTGATCCAGACACGCCGGGACGGCGCTGGAATCCCATCCGGCGCCGGCGCCTCGGCGTAGTTTTTGACCTCTGGCTACATCGCCTCAAGCTTGGCGTAGGACACCATCAGCCATTTACTGCCTTCGTCATCGAAGTTCACCTGAATCCGCGCCTGCGCTCCATGCCCTTCATAGTTAAGCACCACGCCCTCACCAAAGAGTGAGTGCATGACACGTTGGCCCAATGCGAAACCGGTGCTCTCGGAGGCTTCCTGAGCAAACATGGTGCCTTTGCCCTTGCCGGGCCCGAAGGGACGACTGACCTGACTGCCCAGCCGCACCTCGCGGATCAGGTCAGCGGGAATCTCGCGAACGAAGCGCGATACCTTGTTGAAGGTCTCGCTGCCATATAGCCGGCGCGTTTCCGCCCAGGTGATAACCAATTGCTGCATGGCCCGGGTGATGCCGACATAGGCGAGACGGCGCTCTTCCTCCAGCCGCCCCGGTTCCTCCAGGCTCATCTTATGCGGGAAAAGCCCCTCCTCCACGCCAGCCAGGAACACCAGCGGGAATTCGAGCCCTTTTGCACTGTGCAGCGTCATCAGCTGGACGCTGTCCTCGAAGCGATCGGCCTGCGTTTCACCGGCCTCCAGCGAGGCATGCGCAAGGAAGGCCGGCAAGGTGTCGCCTTCCTCTTCCTCACTGGCCATTTCGTTTTCAAACGCCCGTGCAGCAGACACCAGCTCCTCAAGGTTTTCCACCCGTGCCTGGGCCTTCTCGCCCTTTTCCTGCTCATGAAAGCGCAACAGCCCACTGTGCTCAATCACCTGCTGGGCCATGCTGTATAACGGCATGCCTTCGACCCGCTCGGTGATATTTTCGATCATCTGCATGAACGCCTGCACGGCGTTGGCAGCGCGACCGGGTAATCCCTTGTTATCGAGCAGATCGCAACCGGCCTGCCACAGCGAAACATCCTGCTCGCGGGCGTGCTGGCGCAGACATTCCACTGTCTTGTCGCCGATGCCGCGGGCGGGAACGTTGATAATCCGCTCCAGCGCACCATCATCGCCACGGTTAGCGATCAGCCGCATATAGGCCATGGCGTTCTTGATCTCGGCGCGTTCGAAGAAGCGCTGTCCACCGTAGATCCGATAGGGAATCGCCGCGCGCAGCAGGGCTTCTTCGAGTACCCGTGACTGCGCGTTGGAGCGGTACAGAATGGCTATCTCGCTGCGCGCCATGCCCTCACGCACCGCCTGCTCGATACGCTCGACGATAAACCGCGCCTCATCCTGCTCATTGAAGCCGGCATACAGGGCAATCGGCTCGCCTTCGTTATCCTCGGTCCAGAGTTCCTTACCCAGCCGGCCGGCATTGTTGCCGATCAGCGCGTTTGCCGCCCGGAGGATGTTTGCCGTAGAGCGGTAGTTCTGCTCCAGTCGAATCAGCTCGGCTGCCGGGTAATCGGTCTGGAACTGCTGAATATTTTCGATGCGTGCGCCGCGCCAGCCGTAGATCGACTGGTCGTCATCGCCGACCACCATCAGGCTGGGGCTCTGGCCGGCAATCAGCCTGAGCCAGGCGTATTGCACGGCGTTGGTGTCCTGGAACTCATCTACCAGCAGATGGCGAAAACGCGCCTGATACTGCTCACGCAGCGCATTGTTGTCGCGCCACAATTCTAGCGAGCGCAGCAGCAGTTCGGCGAAGTCGACTACCCCGGCCCGGGCGCAGGCCTGTTCGTAGGCCTGATAGATCCGCAGCATGGTGGTCAGATAGAGGTCGCCGGCCGGCTGAATGTGCTGCGGACGCAGACCTTCATCCTTTTGTCCGTTGATCCACCAGAGGGCCTGGCGCGGTGCCCACTGGTTTTCATCCAGACCCAGCTCGCGAATGACCCGTTTGACCAGCCGCAGCTGATCATCCCCGTCGAGAATCTGGAACTGTTGGGCCAGACCGGCTTCGCGCCAGTGTGCACGCAACAGGCGGTGCGCAAGCCCGTGGAAGGTGCCGACCCACATACCCTGGGGCGAAATACCCAGCAATTGTTCGATGCGTGCGCGCATCTCGTAGGCGGCCTTATTGGTGAAGGTCACCGAGAGAATGCTCCAGGGCGAAGCGTTCTCCACCTGGCACAACCAGGCGATACGGTGCACCAGCACGCGGGTTTTTCCAGAGCCGGCGCCAGCCAGCACCAGTTGCTGACCGGGAGCCGCTGTTACGGCCTGGCGCTGGGCGTCATTAAGCGAATTAAGCAGGTGAGAGATATCCATGCGCGCATTCTACCAGCCGCTGCGCGCCGGCCGGAAGGAAACCGACCACAGCCTCAACATCAGCTGCCAGATGGCGCCTTTTAATACTATCGTGGGGGCTGTGCCAAACTCGGGCGCTAATGTATGGTGCGTGTTCAGGGAGAAGTTGCCATCATAGTGGCATTCTCGGAGCGAAGCGCTGAGCATTTGAGGGATCAATCATCATGGCGTTTCAGGATAGTTACGCACCCCGCACCCAAATCGACCTGCGCCTACGCCAGCTCGATCTGCTGTACGAATACTCTCGACTACCGCAATGGCTGATACTGCTCGCAGCAGTTCTGATCAGCTTTCTGGTCTGGGATCATGTCGACCATACCCTTCTGCTTGGCTGGCTGGCATTCATCCTGTCACTGACCCTGCTGCGCAATCTACTGACCAGCCGCTACCGCCAGAGCTCGCCCGATGTGCGCTTGAAGCCGCGCTGGCGCGTGTTGTTCTACCTCGGCAACACGCTGACCGGCCTGGCGGCGGCCTATATCCAGATTGGCCTGGTCCCACTGGAGACCTTCAGTTCGCAAGCTGCGGCCTATAGCTTGTTCACCGGGATAAGTCTGTGCGTGAGCATTATCTACGCCAGCCGGTTCCTTGCCTTTGCCAGCTTTCTGCTGCCCGCCTGGCTGCCGAGCATTATTTTCCTGCTGACCCGTGAAGACAACACCAGCGCGGACTGGGGCGTCATGGGAATAACGATATTCTCCTGCATGCTGCTGGCCGGGGCCTTCATCAACCGCTCTGTCGCCCGCGCCATGCAGGCAGACGATGATAATCTCGCGTTAGTCGCACGGCTGGAGCAGACGCATCAACAGACCGAAGCGCTCAACCAGCAGCTCACCGATGAAATCGAACACCGACGTCGCGCTGAGCAGGCGCTGTTGGAAAGCTACGGTGCATTGGAACAACGTGTTCAACAGCGTACGGCTGAACTGGAGGATTCCAGCCGAGCGCTACGCTCCAGCGAGGACCGTCTGAATCTGGCACTGGAAGTAACCGGCCTGGCACTCTGGGACTGGGACCTGGAAACGGACCGCGTCGAGCATTCCCGGCTGGATATCATCTTCGGTCTTCGGCCCGACATGCGACCGACGATGCTCGGTGATCTGCGGCCGCAATTGCATTTCGACGACGTTAAAACCGTACGCACCGCGCTGATCAGACACATGAAGGACCAGCAGCAGCCCTACAGGCTCGAATACCGGGTCAAGCATGCCGACGGTCACTGGTTATGGGTCGAAGACAACGGCCGGGCCGTTGAACGGGATGCCGCCGGCCGCGTGTTGCGCATGATTGGCACCCGCCGCGATATCTCGGCGCGCAAGCACCATGAAGAAGAATCCCTGCTGGCAGCCACCGTGTTCGAGGCAACATCCGAAGGCATCATCATTCTCGACCGGCAGCTGCATGTGCTGGCCGTGAATCAGGCGTTCAGCACAATCACCGGTTTCGCCGCGGGAGAAGTCATCGGCATGTTGCTGAACAACCTCGTGCGATCCATGGAGAGCGAGGATTACCAGAAGCTGGTCAGCACCTTGCTTGCCCAGGGCCGCTGGCAGGGCGAGCGGATGGCGACCCGTCGCAACGGCGAACGCTACCCGCAGTGGCTGCAGCTCGCAGTGGTACGCGATGAGCGGGGCAAAATCATCCATTATGTGGCGTTCTTTGCCGATCTGACGGTCCACCGCCAGAACGAGGAACAGGTCAGATACCTGACCAACTATGACCCCCTGACGCAGTTGGCCAATCGCAATCTGTTCACCCAACAGCTGAACGAGGCCACTGGCCGCGCCCGCACGGAGAATCGGCAGTTGGCGCTGCTGCACCTGAACCTCGACCGTTTCAAGCATATCAACGACACCCTGGGCCACGCGGTGGCAGATCTACTGCTCCAGCAGATCGCCCTGCGTCTGGGGGAGATGGAGCAACCCGATTTGCTCGCGCGTCTCTCGGCCGACGAGTTCGTCATTCTGATGGAATGTCCGCAGAGCCGGCAGGAACTGGAGCAACTGGCCGGCAGCCTGCTGGAGGAAGTGCGCAGGCCGATCCTGATTGGCGCGCACGAGCTGGTGGTGACTGCCTCCATTGGGATCAGCCAGTTCCCCGAAGCGCGCAACAGCCTGCACCTGACGACTCAGGCCAACCAGGCGATGCATCATGCCAAGCACCTGGGCGGTGACAATTTCCAGTTTTACACGCACCTGCTGCAGTCCTACAGCCTCGATCGCCTGCAGCTGGAAAACCAGCTACGCAAGGCGCTGATTGATTCGCAGCTGGTGGTGTATTACCAACCCAAGCTTGACCTGGCGACTGACCATATCACCGCGGCCGAGGCACTGGTGCGCTGGCAACATCCGCAGCGTGGATTGCTGCTACCCGGACAATTCATCGAGATGGCCGAAGAGACCGGCATGATTGTGCCGCTGGGGGAGATAGTACTGCGTCGGGCCTGTGCGCAGGCGAGTGTCTGGTATCACCAGGGCCCGGCACCGGTACGCATCGCCGTCAACCTGTCGGTGCAGCAGCTACGCCAGGAGAATTTCTCGCAGGTGGTCCTCGATATTCTTGCTGAATCCCGATTGCCGGCGCAGTTCCTGGAACTGGAGCTGACCGAAAGTATGCTGCTCGAGCATCTGGAAGTGGTGACGCGCAATATCGCCGAACTACAGGACATGGGCATCAGGCTGGCGGTGGATGATTTTGGCACCGGTTATTCATCCCTTGCCTATCTCAAGCGTTTCCCCCTGCATACCCTGAAGATCGATCGAGCCTTCGTTGCGGAGCTGGAAGAGGGTGCACAGGATGCAGCGATCGTGCGCGCCATTATCGCCATGGCGCACAGCCTCGGTCTCAATGTAGTGGCCGAAGGCGTCGAGCACGAGACTCAGCTCGAGATCCTGCGTGACTACGGTTGTGATGAGGTGCAGGGCTACCTGATCAGCCGCCCATTGCCAGCTCAGGCCTTCGCCAGATTGCTCACCGACGCCCAGCAGAGCTTGCCGATCTAAGTTTCTGCTCGGGCGCTAGCGCTCATCAAGCCAGGCGTGTCCCTGGCGCTCGAGTAGACTGTCCGCCGCTTCAGGGCCCCAGCTACCGGCCGCGTAGCGCTTGGGCGAGCGGTAGCTGTTCTGCCAGCCTTCGATGATCGGGTCCACCCAGCGCCAGGCGGCCTCGATCTCATCACGGCGCATGAACAGCGTGGCATCACCGTCAATGACGTCGAGTAACAATCGCTCATAGGCGTCCCAGCGGCGGCGCTTGAACGCGTCGGCAAAATTCAGATCCAGCTCCACTTCCTGCAATGTCATGCCCCGTCCGGGGGATTTGGCCATCAATGACAGGCTGATACTTTCGTCCGGTTGCAGGCGGATGACCAGACGGTTGCCCGGCGCACTATCGCCGAGCTGGGGAAACAACCGGTGCGGCACAGCCTTGAACTGCACCACGATCTCGGATTTGCGCTGCGCCAGCGCTTTACCTGTGCGCAGGTAGAATGGCACGCCCGCCCAGCGCCAGCTGTCGATCTCGGCCTTGAGCGCGACAAAGGTCTCGGTATTGCTGTCGTGATCGACGCTCTTCTCGAAATAATACGCCGGCAGCTTTTCCCCCGCCCGCATCCCTTCCGAATACTGGCCGCGCACCGTGTGGTCCTGCACGTCCATGCCGCCTATAGGGCGCAACGCCTCGAGAATCTTGAGCTTTTCATTACGGACCGATTCCGGCTCGAAGTGCACCGGTGCCTCCATCGCCACCAGACATAACAGCTGCAAGAGGTGGTTCTGCACCATGTCGCGAATCGCGCCGGCACTGTCGTAGTAGTCGCCGCGATTCTCGACACCCACCGTCTCCAGCACGCTGATCTGCACATGGTCAATCTGGGCATTACCCCAGAGTGGCTCGAACAGCGCGTTCCCGAAGCGCAGGGCGAGCAGGTTCTGCACCGCCTCCTTGCCCAGATAGTGATCGATACGGAATACCCGCGATTCATCGAATACCGACCCGATCTGGTCATTGATCTGGTTAGCGGTCTCCAGACTCTGGCCCAGGGGTTTTTCCAGCACGATGCGCGCTTCAGCGGTGACCAGTCCGGTCGAGCCGAGATGCTTGGTAGTGGACGCGAACAGGTTTGGCATGGTCGCCAGATAAAATACGCGCACGCGTTCCGGATGCTCGCCAAGCCTTTCGCCCAGGCGGGTATAGGATGTTCGTTGGCTGACGTCCAGGGTCATGAATTCGAGCCGCTTGGCAAACGCGTCCCACACCGACCGATCGAAATCCCCCTGGGCCACGTGCTGGCTGACATGCCGTTGCACCAGCTTGCGATAACTGTCGGCGTCATGCTTGCCACGCGCGGTGGCGATGATGCGGGTTTCGGCATGCAGATGTCGGTCACGATGCAGGTAATACAGCGAGGGCAGCAACTTGCGCATCGCCAGATCCCCAGTGCCGCCAAATACTACAATGTCGCAGGCGAGGCCGCGTTTTGCTGACACAGTAATTCTCCTGTTACGCCGATGAATACCGGTTGGATCGCTAGGGTATCGCCCATTGAACACAGGCCGCGGGGTGCGTTCCGGATGGCGAATCCACAGCTATTCACGGTCGCTCGGTACTTTATGTAGTATAACTACAAGAAATCTCACCCCAACGGCATTCAGACTAGCATGAAGTACACGTGAATTTGCTCCAGCACATCGCCGCCAGCCGCCAGTTACTCCGCAAGTCGGAACTCAAGGTAGCCGACCACGTTCTCGCGCATGCGGCGCAAGTCATGCACTCCTCCATGGCTGATCTGGCCAGGGAAGTCGGCGTCAGCGAGCCAACGATCGTGCGCTTCTGCCGTGCCATTGGCTGTACCGGGTTCCAGGACCTCAAACTGAGACTAGCGCAGAGCCTCGCGGCGGGAGCCAGTTTTGGCCAGTTTTCGATAAACGAAGATGACAGCGTTGAGCAGCTGTCGCACAAGATATTTGACACCACCCTGGCGACCTTGATGGACGTTCGCGAGCGGCTCGATACTGCCGCCACCGAACGGGCGATCGAAGCGATGGCCCATGCCCGGCGCGTTGAGTTTTACGGATTCGGTGCCTCAGGCGCGGTAGCCAGCGACGCCCAGCACAAGTTTTTCCGCCTGCAGGTGTCCACGGCCGCCTATTCCGACCCGCACATGCAGGCGATGTCAGCCGTGACCCTCGGCCCCGAGGACGTCGCGGTGGCGATTTCCCAGACCGGACGCACCAAGGACCTGCTGCATTCAGCCGCGCTGGTGACCGAAAGCGGGGCAACGCTGATCAGTCTCTGCCCGAGCAACACGCCGCTGGCCGAACTTGGCCGGATTCACATCCCCATCGATGTGACGGAAGATACTGAAATCTATACGCCGTTATCCTCACGGATCGCTCATCTGGTGGTCATCGATGTGCTGGCGATGGGCATGGCCATGCGCCGTGGTCCGGAGCTGGTCAACCACCTTAAAAGCGTCAAGCGGAGCCTGCGCGGTCTGCGGCTATCCCACAAGACCGGCCAACGCAGCGCAGACAATCACGACTGAACACATTCATCTGCACGAGATCACTACACGATGCCTACTGCCATGGCGCGCCACATCCTGGTCAAGACCGAAGAACAGGCCGCGGAACTGAAGAAGCGTCTTGCCGCGGGTGAAGCCTTTGACGTGCTGGCCAAGAAATATTCCACCTGCCCGTCGCGTAAACGCGGCGGCGATCTCGGTGAAGTGCGACCCGGCCAGATGGTTCGGGCGATTGATCAGATCATTTTCAAGAAACCGCTCAAACAGATCCACGGCCCAGTGAAAACCCAGTTTGGCTATCATCTGGTACAGGTTTTCTACCGCGACTGACGACCGTCGCTGCACCCACCGGGCTGCTAGCGACTCACACCCAGTCGCTCGTGCCATTCAGCGATCGACTCCTCCGGGTACTCCCGATATTCCCTGTCTCCCGGCCTGGTTTCCGCTTCCACCCAGGCCGCGCGTGACTCCAGCATCATATGCGTGCGTTCCGGCGGAACCGGCAACGGCGTATCGATTGCCGAAGCAAAGGGGTGGATCAGATCGGGCCATTCTGGACTGAATAACCATAGGGCCGAGCCGCATTCGCGACAGAAGTGTCGCTCGGCGCTGCTGGCTCTGAGGCTGCCATCCTCACCAGGCATCAGCGCGTGATAGACGCTGATGTGGTCACGGCCAGTAACGTCCAGACTCTTTGCATCGCCACTGAGGTTGATCGCATAACCGCCCCCGCCCTGCGTCTTGCGGCAGATCGAACAGTAACAGCGCTGATAGGGGTAGGGATGAGCGCTTTGCAAAGTGAATTGCACCGCAGTGCAATGACAGGAACCCTTGAGTTGCATCAATGCCTCCCAGCGACGTGCGCCGCCTGAATTGTCTGAATAACACGGCTGCCCAGTCCACTAACGGAGCTGGCGCCCGCTTTTATGAGCATAGTCTGCTGCTTCAACCACGGCGCAAAGAGTCACCCACCAGCCCGCTCGCCCTTGTCAGCGGGCTGACTGCTACAATGCCCACTATTCAATTTCGGAATTCGCATCATGGCTGCAATCGGGCGCTTCAACACACTGCAAATTGTCAAACACACCGGATTCGGTCTCTATCTGGATGGCGGACCGGATGGCGAAATATTGCTGCCGAACCGCTACATCCCCAAGGATCAGCCGACCGAAGTCGATGACTGGCTAAATGTGTTCATCTATCTGGACAGCGAAGACAAGCTAATCGCCACCACCGAAACGCCCAAGGCGCAGGTGGGCGAATTCGCCAGTTTGAAAGTCGCGGAGATCAACCAGGTCGGTCTGTTTCTGGATTGGGGTCTGCCCAAGGACGTCCTGCTACCCCATTCCGAGGAAAAGCGCCCCCTCAAAGAGGGCGATTACTGTGTGGTGTATCTGTATCTGGACCGGCATACGCGCCGTATCACCGCTACGGCATACCTGGACAGGCATCTCGACAAACTCCCGGTGCGCTACAACCCGGGTGATGCGGTTGAGCTGCTGGTGGTGTCACCCACTGATCTCGGTTACAAAGCCATTATCAATGACTCGCATTGGGGGCTGATTCACAAGAATGAGGTGTTCAAGTTCCTGCGCAGCGGCATGCGCGAAAAAGGCTATATCAAGGAGATTCGTGCCGACGGCAAGATCAGCCTGAGCCTGCAGCCGGTTGGCAGCGACGCAGGAGATCAGCTGCAGCAGCAGATTCTGGCCCAGCTCGATGCGCAGCAAGGCGTGCTGGCACTGAGCGACAAGAGCCCGCCGGAAGCCATTAGCAAAGCCTTTGGGGTGAGCAAGGGCAGCTTCAAGAAAGCCATTGGTGGTCTGATGAAACAGGGCCTGATCGTGATCCACCCGGACCGTATCGAGCGCTGCTAGGCGCTAGCGGTTTGCAGCGACAGCCCGGCGCCGAACCGGGCCGTCAACCCGGCAAGTCAAACCACAGCCAGGCCCCGGCCAGCACCAATAACAGTGCGCCCAGCGGTTTGGAATATTGATCCCAAAAGCGCGTCGCCGCCTCGCCGGCAATCGCCACCAACAACGCCAGACCGAAATAGCGCACGCCGCGGCCAATCATCGCGGCGAGCAGAAACAGAGCTATCGGATACCCATTGGCTCCGGCGGCCAGCATGGCGATCTGAAAGGGCACCGGGATGATGCCAATGGAGAGAATGGCGACAAAGCCATCCTCGCTGAAGCGTTGCTGGAATTGCTCGTAGGACTCCTGACTACCAAAGAAACTGATCAGCGTGTCGCCCCACTGATCCATGGCGAACACACCAAAGTAATAGCCCAGCGTGGCAGCCGTCAGGTTGCCCGCCAGCGCTACCCCGGCAACGGTCCATTTGCGCTCGGGATGACAAAGCATCCACGGAATCAGAATGACTTCAATAGGAATCGGCACCAACAGCGTCTCGGCCATTGATGCCGCAAATAACAGCCAGAGTGCATGGCGCGAACGATCAAGCCGGTCAAGCCAGGCCGTGGGGGAAGTAACTTTCGGCAAATCCAGTACCCTCAAAACCTACCAATCCCGATAAGACCATCGCATTGAGGTACTGGTTCGCTCTAACCAACCTGTTCAGAGACTGCCGGTGAGAACCCCGACGCGGCAACGACGCCGCGCCGGAGCTGGCGTCAGGGCCGGTTAGGCGCTTCCCGGTTAGCCGCGTCCATACCGCTGACCTGCGGCGCGTCCTGGCTACTGCCCTGCCCCGTGGCAGCCCGCCCGCGCATTTTTTCAGCCCCCTGGGGGAAGCCGCTACGGTCGCCGTAATCAAACACCGTGACCGGGTGTTTTTCCTGCCTCAAACCTCGCGCACAGGCAAAGTCCGCCGCAGTCACTGCTGCTACCGCGCCCAGCGCCATGGAGGTATTCACTGGCTCGTAACCTCGCTGGGCGGCCACGCCCAGGGTGGCCAGGTCCAGCGCATCGCCACCCAGGCGCGCATAGATCCACGGCGCGGGCTTGTCGGTCATCAACAGCCCCACCCCGGTTGCGATTTCGCGCAGACCATAGAGTCGCAGCAAGCCGACGCTGCCCGGCAAGCCAAGGGTACTGGCCAGCGCCCGGGGCATCAGCAACTCGGCAACCCCCATGCCGATGCTCAGCCAGCCCAGACTCCGCGCCGCCTTGCGCGCTGCATGGTTATTGCGGTACTCCTGATTTGATTTGCGTTGCATGGTCATAGTCTCCTCAGGGCTTCAGCACGACTTTGACACAGCCGTCATGCTTGTCGCGGAAGGTCTTGTACAGCTCCGGGCCGTCTTCAAGGCTGGCCGTGTGCGTGATGACGAAGGATGGATCGATCTGTCCATCCTGTATTCGCTTGAGCAGATCATCAGCCCAGCGCTGCACGTGGGTCTGCCCCATGCGGAAGGTAAGTGATTTGTTCATGGCGGCGCCGAAGGGCAACTTATCCAGCAGACCGCCGTACACGCCGGGAATCGACAGAGTGCCGCCCGGCCTGCAGACATACATCATTTCGCGCAACACGTGCGGCCGGCCCGTTTCCATCATGGCCGCCTGCTTGACCCGGTCATACATGGCGTCGATCGATCGCGCCGCGTGGGACTCCATGCCAACCGCATCGATACATTTTTCGGGGCCCTTGCCCTTGGTCAATTCGTTCAGGCGTTCGATCACGCTCTCTTCATCAAAATTGATGGTGATCGCGCCCCCGGCACGGGCCATGGACAACCGCTCCGGGACATTGTCGATGCACACAACCTGTTCGGCGCCAAGCAGAATGGCGCTGCGAATGGTGAATTGTCCGACCGGGCCGGCGCCCCAGATAACGACGGTGTCGGTACGCTGAATGTCGCACTGCACTGCAGCTTGCCAGCCGGTGGGGAAAATATCCCCGAGGAACAGGGCCTGCTCATCAGTCATGCCGTCGGGCACGACCACCGGCCCAACGTCAGCGAAAGGCACCCTGACGAATTCAGCCTGGCCACCGTCATAGCCCCCGGTAAGCTGTGTATATCCGAACAAGCCTGCGGTGGTATGACCAAACATTTTATCGGCCAGCTTGGCGTTGCGATTGCTCCGTTCGCATACCGAGAAATTCCCGCGCTGGCACTGGTCGCACTCGCCGCAGCTGATAGTGAAGGGCACAACTACCCGGTCGCCAACCTTGAGTTTCTTGTTGGCAGACCCGACCTCCATCACCTCCCCCATAAACTCGTGACCCATTATGTCGCCGTGGGTCATGCCCGGCATGAAGCCGTCATATAGATGCAGGTCGGAACCGCAGATGGCGCAGGACGAGACTTTTACAATGGCGTCGCGCGGATCTTCTATGGAGGGGTCAGGTACGTGATTATCACAACGAATGTCTTTCTTGCCATGCCAGCGGAGTGCTCTCATGGAAATCTCCTGTTCGGGTGAACGAATGCCGCGTGGTGATTCCTTCGAGTACTACTGCGCACGCTGCGCAGCAGGCGCTTTCCACTGCTGATTACCGGAGGCAGACACCGGCGTGTCACGGCGATTGCATACAGAAAATTAGTACCTGGCATGCAGACAAAAGTTGCCAATCCGTGCAAGATTGCTGCAGATTACCGACGAGCTGTTGCGCTTTCGGGTTTTTCGCCGCAATTCGAGGGCTAATCGACAAACTCAGGGAACTTGCAAGGATCGCTGGGATCTTGTATAGCGGATCCCTTCATCGCCCCGCCTCGCTTGCTGACCTCAATGAATGTGCCGAGGAAACGCAAAAACGGGCGAGACAAACAGTCGCTTCAGGGCGGCGATAGATTGCAAAAAATTAATGGTTGCATCATGAACGTACTGATTGTGGAAGACGAAGCACTGATAGCAATGCTTCTCGAAGAAATGCTCGACACCCGCGGCTATAGCGTCGCAGCCCATGCGTCGACACTCGCTGAAGGCGAGACGATGGCGTCATCGCTGGACTTCGATGTGGCTATTCTGGATGTGAGCCTGGCAGGCGAGGCGGTGTTCCCGGTGGCCGAACTGTTATCGGACCGCGGCATCCCTTTTGTCTT
Organism: Pseudomonas saliphila; assembly: GCF_008638345.1. Lineage (GTDB taxonomy): Bacteria > Pseudomonadota > Gammaproteobacteria > Pseudomonadales > Pseudomonadaceae > Halopseudomonas > Halopseudomonas saliphila. Next base: position 13,672 of record NZ_VTVA01000017.1, read on the forward strand.
CACAACCGGGTATGGCGCGGCAGGCATGCCTGAAGCCTGGGCCGATCGTCCAGTCTTCGGAAAGCCCTACGACATCGAGCCTCTGATCGAAACCATTCAGCAGCTGGTGCCAAACACAACGGTGGCAGCAGGCGCGGTATGAGCCAGGCTCATACTGCCATCCGCGCCTGAATCTCCCCCGCCCCACCTATGTAACGCCTCACGCCCGGCTCGGCTGAGAGTCCATGGTCTACACGGCACCAAGGAACTTCATTACTGTTCCACACTTCTATATCTGAACATTCCTGATGTCAGAGGTAGAACATGAATAAGACCCTCTTAGCCTGTGGATTCATTGCCTGCTTCCCCCTTATCGCTGCGGCGGATAACGTGGAACTGGACAAGGAATTGAACGGATTGGATATCGAAACTGAAGTAGTGGGTGACACCACCACCGAAGCCGGGCCAGCACCAGGCGGTGCCGGCGGGATACAAGCACTGAAAGTGACTAACAACGGCGATGTCCGTGCTAGCTGCCGGCTTGAACCCCATCCGTCAGAAACAGCGATGACCGGCTCACCCGCGACTGCAATAGAAGCGGGGGAGTCCGCCACATTGCGCCTGGAAGGCAGCTATTCGAGTGCGACCATCCGCGCCAAACTGATTTGCGAAGACGATAGTTGAGCGATTGTCGGATCCGGAAGCATTACGCAGGCTCAGGGTTCGCCTCCTGAGTCTGCCAGGCACCACGATTCATCCGTCAGGCGATTCATAAGGAATAACATTGAAACCGGGTATTCTGGTGATCGACATCGGCGGAAACGGCATCAAGGCCGCTGTCGTCGACGAGCAAGGCAATTTGTTAAGTGAACGCCGGCGCGTGCTCACTCCTCACCCCTGTTTGCCGTCCGTGCTGATCGATACCGTTGTCGAATTGGTAGCGCCCTGCCCGGCCTATAACCGAATCTCCATCGGCTTCCCCGGCGCCATCCGCAACGGCCTTATTCTTACCGCAGCGAATCTTGATAGTCGTGAATGGATCGGCTTCGACCTGCCTGAAGCGCTGTCCCGGCGCCTGGGCAACCATCCCGCGCGCATCATCAATGATGCGGACCTGCAAGGCTTTGCCTTGATTCAGGGTAAGGGACTGGAGCTGGTACTCACGTTGGGAACAGGCTTTGGCTCGGCGCTGTTTCGCAACGGCCAATTGATGCCGCACCTGGAACTCGCGCATCATCCGCTCGCTGACAACCTCACCTATGATCAGTACTTGGGCAATGCCGTGCTTCAACAGATCAGTGCAGACGTATGGTGCGACCGATTATTGCGGGCGCTGGATATCCTGGAAATTCTGCTGCGCCCCGATCGGATTATTCTGACCGGGGGCAACGTGCGGCTCGTGAATGTGGAACTGCCACCCACGGTGAGCATTGCGCCCAGCGATACCGGCCTCGGCGGTGGCGCCGCGCTGTGGAGGCATTCGAGCTAACGCTGCATAGGGTGCAGCGGCGGGCGAGTAGCACCCGCCAGATCAAGCCCCTGGGTGCTCAGTTCGCTACCGGCCAGTAGCGTCCAACCAAGCGCTTAACCTTGCCTGCCGCCTTGTCACGGAAGGTTAACCCCTTACGCAACGCCTGCGCTTTCACCCCTGCCAGACTGGCGCCTGGCGTGTACATCTCGTTTGTTTCAAGACAGAACACCGGCTTGCTGGCCAAGCGCACAATCTCCCGCGCGTGGATTTCCCTGTTCTCGATAAACAACACCGCATGCGGATCGCTGCGATACACATTGGCTTTGAACTGCTGTTGAGTTTTCAGTCGACAGTGTTCAGCAGCCTCGGGCAAATCAAGCATGTGCAGGTGCTGGTAGCGCACGCCATGACGTTCCAGCCAGGCTTCAGTCTCGGGACGGTATTTTTCCAGCCGGTTGGCGACCAGATGCTTGACTTCAATGGAGGGAACGAACAACGGCTTGGCACTGTTGAGAAATTCCCGGTAGGTGGCTCCGCCGTCAGTCTGCGCCGGAGTCGGTTCGACGCAGAGCACACCGTCCATGTCCAGACAGGCATAGCTGATCAGAGGATGGTGCATGATATTCCATTCGAATACCCGCGGTTGCTCCACGGTTTCCAGGACGATATCCACCGCATCGGCGTTGTTTCGCTGTGCAAACGCGACCATCGTCACCACTTCGCCGGCAAAGAAGTTCTTTACCTTGTTGAAGGCGTCACGCATGGACCCGCCAGAGGCGATGCTGTCATCCACCAGCAGCACCTTCTTGGCCTGTTGCGGAGACGCAAGCGCGTCATGTTTGTAGGTCCGGGTATGCCCCTTCTTCAGCGCGTCATTACGCTCAAACGAATAGAGGTCAGTTAGCGGGAGGTTGAGCTTCAACGCGACAATGCTTGCCACCAACATCCCGCTCCGCGGGATGCCTACCACCAGATCAACGTCAGGGGGCACCTTGCTAGCAAATCGATTGGTCAGTGCCGAAAGATCGCTGACACTTCGATAGTTCACTAACTACTCCTTAGGCTTGTCATTGGTTTTATTACAACAGAAACCACGCACATCCAGCTTCCGCCGTTGCCGATTGCTGAGATGCACGTCTCGTCATCGATCGGATAACGGCCGCGGGAGCGGACCGTGGTGGCAAATCATCAATCAACATCTCGCTCAAAAGACCCACCGCGGGGTAGCGGTTTCAGACGCCATTTGGGAAACGGCCGGAAGCTGCGAGACGGTTGGGAGGGTGGCGGCCTGCACGTCCGTGCGCTGGGACAACGACATGGGCTGAGCCTGCGCTTCAGCAAATCTGACAGACCCGAACTCCAGCGTCGCAGCGCGTTCCCAGGTGCCCGCGGACGGCACCTGGTGATCCATGGAAGATTGACCGAGTAAAAGGACCCCGAGCGCGGCGGCCAGAATCAGCGGTGTCCGTTGTACAAAAGCGATATGAAGACTCATGTGCATCTCCCCAAAGCATTGGCTAAAAGAGCTCTAACGCGTGGAGAGAATGTCGCAAGTCCTGTGCCAGTTCACACTTTCGGGTATTTCGTGTTAAATCAATGTGTTACAGAAAACAAAAGTCCGAACCACCATGCATGCTGCATGATGTGGCCTTTTAATATCGTGCAAAGTGCAAAGCTTTGCACGCCAGCGGGAACTTTTGACAACCCGCAGTGCCGGGCTCGCACCTATCCCCAGCGGTCTATTCAAATAGACAGCCAATATAATGCCCGGTGCCCTGCCGACGGCCCGCTGGGCAGGCAATCAGACAGACAGTCGCTTGGTCAGGGCACCCAGTTCGTTGGACATCTCGTGCAGGCTGGCGCTGGCCGTGGCCGTACGCTCCACATCGCGCTGGTTGTTCGCGGCGATATCGGTTATCTCGGTGATGTTGCGCGAGATGTCCTCCGAGACGCTGGTCTGCTCCTCGGCGGCGGTCGCGATCTGGCGATTCATGTCGCGAATCGCTTCGACCGACAGGGTTATCTGACGCAAGCGGTCGCCCATCAGGTTCACCTGACGCATACCTGTCTGGCTGCTGGTCTGACCGCCCTCAATGGCGCGGGCGGCGTGCTCTGCACCATCCCGGACATTGTCGATAATCTGTTGGATTTCGGCGGTTGATGCGCTAGTGCGCTGGGCCAGGGTACGCACCTCATCGGCCACCACAGCGAAACCCCGCCCGGCTTCACCTGCGCGTGCCGCTTCGATCGCCGCGTTCAGCGCCAGCAGGTTGGTTTGCGCGGCAATGCCCTGAATGACTTCCAGCACCTTGCCGATGCGCTGACTGTCGCCTTCGAGCTGTCCGATGATCTCGGCAGTGCGAGAAATCTCACCGAGCATCGACTGCATGGCCGAAATGGTCTGGCTCATGTCCTGCTCGCCTTGGCGGGTGTGGTCATCGGCCAAGTCAGCCGCCGCGGCTGCATCGCCGGCGTGCCGGGCCACTTCGGCGGCCGTCGCTGACATTTCCTGCATGGCCGCAGCCACCTGATCGGTGCGCGAGAACTGTTCGCGGGCGCCGTCTGTCATGCGTGTCGCCACCGTGTTGAGTTCGCCGCTGGCCCTGTCGAGCTCACCGGTACTCTGTTCAAGCTTGCGGAAGGTGTCTGCAAGAAACTCGCGCAGCCGGTTTGCAGCCGTTGCCAGGGTACCCAACTCGTCACTGCGACCGGTCTTGATCGGCTGGCCAATACGGCCATTGGCCAGCTGCTCTATCTGGCTGATCAGGTGGGTAATGGGACCCACCAGACGCTGGTTCACCAGCCAGACGCTCAGCAGACAGATCAGCAACGCCGAGCCCAGCAACAGACTGATACCGATCCAGATCGCCCGGCTGGCCTGGGCACCAATCACCTCGCCCTGTTCGGCGGCATGGCTTTCGATCATGCCTACCAGAGCGGTCATCTGTTCGCTGGTCGCGCGATCGATCCCGCGCACATTGCGATCGCCATCAAGGGGATCAAAACCGCCATTGCGAAAGGCCTGCAAGCCGGTACGGTATCCCTCGCGCAGGCGCGTATGTTCCGAACGCAGCTGTTCGACCTGCTGGCGCGCCTCAGGCTCAATATCCAGGGCCATGATCTCGGTCAGCAACATCTGGACCCGCTGTTCTTCCTTCTCAAACTGCGCCCAATACCGCGCCATATCCTGGCCGTTACCCCCGCGCAGCAGGACATTTTTCCACTCCTGGACCTGTCCCTTGAACGCCAGATTGGCTTCATTAACCAGTCTCGATGCCTGCAGCGGCCCGTCGACGAGCGCCCGGTAGCTGCTCATGCCATTGGACAAAGTGCTGAAGCTGGCCAGCGCCACCAGGACCATCAAGGTCAGACTGCCGACGAGCAACACCAGGGTTTGCGTACGAAGCGAAGAGGATATAGCCATGATCATGAGTGTCTATTGCAAGGATGTACTCTGGGTTTCGGCCGCAAAGCACCGAACTTGAGCCATCGGGCACCGAAAAAATAAAAGCTGAAGAGGCTCGCTTGGCCGCTTACGAGACGGCTGCAGCGACACTATACTGGCGACACAATTACTGGAGCACTCTGCATGACCTTGATGACGTTCGGCTATCTGATCGCCGGTTTGATCCTGCTCGTGGCTGGCGCGGAAATACTGGTGAAGGGAGCAGCCAAACTGGCCGCTCAGTTCGGCATTCCGCCCTTGATCGTGGGTCTCACCGTGGTTGCCTTCGGCACCAGCGCACCGGAAACCGCGGTCAGTGTGCAGGCTGCGCTGGATGGCAGTGGCGATCTGGCCATTGGCAACGTGCTGGGCAGCAATATCGCCAACGTGTTGTTCATTCTCGGTGTGACGGCCCTTATCGCCCCGCTGGTGGTGTCGCGCCAGCTTATTCGACTGGATGTGCCGATCATGATCGGCGCCAGCCTGCTGGCCTTTGCCCTGGCATGGGACGGCGCACTCAGCAAGCTCGACGGGGCGATACTCTTCGTATGCATCCTGGCGTATACCGCCTTTCTCATCATCAGCAGTCGCCGCGACAAGAAGAACGCTGCAGATGACGAATTCGACAAGGAATACGGGCTGCACGAAGCGCCGAAACCCTACGCCTGGGCGATCAACCTGGCGCTGGTGCTGGTCGGTCTGGTGTTACTGGTTTCCGGTTCGAATTTTCTGGTGACCGGCGCGGTCAGCCTGGCACGAGCGCTGGGCCTGTCAGAGTTGGTCATCGGGCTGACCGTGGTGGCGATAGGCACGTCCCTGCCGGAGCTCGCCACCTCCGTGCTGGCGGTGATGCGCGGTGAACGCGATATCGCAGTGGGCAACATCGTTGGCAGCAATATTTTCAACCTGCTCTGCGTGCTCGGCCTGGCGGCATTGGTGTCGCCAGCGCCAGTTCTGGTCGCGGCGAATGCCTTGATGTTCGACTTCCCGGTGATGATTGCCGTCGCCGTGGCGTGCCTGCCGATCTTCTTTTCCGGCTATCGCATCAACCGTTGGGAAGGTCTACTGTTTCTCGCCTACTACGGGGCTTATACCTTCTATCTGGTGGTATTTTCAGCCGGTCGTCCGATCGCGCAGGTCTTCGGTGACGCCATGCTGGGCTACGTACTGCCGCTGACAGTCGTCACTCTGATCATCATTGGCGGCCGCGCCTGGCAGCTGCAGAAAACCGCCCGCTAAGACTTGCCCTCGGGTGTGCGGACGGATGGAAACAGCACCTCGGGGCCGCGTGCATCGAGCTGGCGTATTTCTGCCGGGCGTCCTTGCTCGTCCAGTCTCACCAGGCCGACGCCGGTGCCATTCCACAGGCGCTCGCCGGCTTTGGCGCCTTCGGGATCACGTGGCGTGATATGCATGCGTCGGCGCTTGGTCAGCCAGTTCAGCGGTGACCAGGGCGCATAGAGCCAGCGGTTGAGGCGATCCAGCCAGTCCAGCAGGGTGTCCGGGAAGGCATTCTTCAGCCCGCTGCTGGTGATCTGCCAGATATGCGGCCCCTCCCGACGATGCCGGATACGGATGTCGTACACGTAGGAATAATGCACATCGCCGGACAACACCACGTAATTACCCGGGGTGCGCGAGTGACGAAAGATATTCAGCATCACCTGCGCTGCGCCGCGATGGGCCATCCAGTTTTCCGCATCCACCAGCAAGGGCTTGCCGGCCAGGGTAAACAGCTTCTGGATGATCTCGATCAGCTTCACCCCGAACATCGGGGCAGGCGAGACGACGACCACGCTTGGCTTATCGAACAGCGCCTGCTGCATCTCGATCAATGCTTCCCAGTCCATCAAGCCCGAGGGTCGTGCCGGGTCGCGTTCACTGCGCCAGCGCCGGGTGCGGGTGTCGAGCACCAACAGATGCGGGGTTCCCGACACCTGGTATTCCCAGCCCTGAAACCTGAGCAGCGATTCGATACAGGCATCCTGACGAGCCGGGTCCAACCCGCCATCCGGGCCGACCGAACGCAACAGGGCGTCCAGTTGATCGATCGCGTCAGCGACGCGGTCCGGCGCATTGCCCCAGGCCTGGCAGACCAGATAGGCGAGCAACGCATTGCCGATAATGCGCTTGGACAGGGGATGACCGTATGCGGTGCTTTCCCATTCCGCGGACAGATTCCAGTCATCGGTCACATCATGGTCATCGAAGATCATCAGCGATGGTTGATGCGCCAGCAGCCGCGCCACCCTGGGTAGGCCGGCGGTGAATGCCTGCAGAATTCCTCGCTCACGCGCAAATGCCTCGCGGTACTCCGCAGGCAATGCGGGCTCGGTCATGTCCACCAGCTGCCAGGGCTCGGGGGACCAGACCAGCAGATACATGGCAATGGTTTCAGCGAACGTAATCAGATGATTCTGCGCGTGGGCCGAGGTGAAGATTGGCTTTCGCGCGCCACCGAAGAAGCGCCGCCGCACTGCCCTGCTCGACTCTACATCGGGCAGCAATTCTTCACGCTGGTAGTAGGTGTGTTCTGCGCTATACAGCGCCTGACTGTCCGCAACCGTGGCCCCTTCCAGCGTTTCATCAAACAGACCGAGACGCTCGATCAGTTGATGGATGGCCACCAGCATCGGCCCGGCAACATCATCGGCGTATACCTGATCGCCGGTCATGATCAGCCAGGCGGGCCGCTGCTCCGGCTGGTCCAGACGCTCCGCCAGCCACGCATCGGCGCGTACCAGCCCATCCAAGCCGTCGAAATGCGGCTTACGGCAGGAGCCGTGCAACAGGTTGCGATTATTCGATGCGATTACGAATGCAGGCCGGTGCCGCCCGCTGTGACACAGATAGGGCAGCTGGGTGGACAGCCGCTGCTGGCTGCTCTCGTCCTGCCACAACAGGTCGTACTCCACCTCAGTATCGACCGGCAACGGAGGATCCATGGTGACGTCGAGCAAATGAATCCAGGCATGGCGGCCGACCGGCATTCTGCGGCATGCTCGAGCGTCGAGCACAATGGTTCGCTCAGCGGAGCCTGTCGGTTGCACAGTCAGCTGGAAGTCGAGCGGCCGCGTGGCGACCAGCCATATCAGCAACCGCTCGGGGGCAAGCCGGCGCAACAGGGGGCCGGTAAGTAAGGTAGGTAACGCGACGTTCGCAGGATCGGGCATGCAGGCTCTGATTCAGCGCAACCAATGGAGTTCCGGGCGCCAATCATACCCGGGCTGAATGCACGACACCGGGCTTTGTTGCAGGCGACCCGCCTGCCTGAACCAGACCCTAGACTGGCTTGGCCGACTCATCCACGGTGGCAGGATAGCCTGCATCCTCGAGTGCTGCGGTCAGCGCCGATGGTTCGGCACTGCCTTGGACCGTCGCACGCCCTGCGTCAAGATCCACCACGACGTCATTCACCCCAGGCACCTCGTTCAGCGCCTTGGTGACATGTTTGACGCAGGCACCACAGCTCATACCTTCAACGTGTAGCAACAGGGTACTCATATCTGGCTCCTCAGTCTGGCCGACAACCGGCAGGCCATGATCCTCCACCCTAACACCATGTCAAGGTCAAGCCCTGCATGGACTGACGGCGCCCTAACCTTCGAGGGCAGACACGAGTGCCTGGTTGAAGGCGTCCAGATCGTCAGGTTTGCGGCTACTGATCAATTTACCATCGACCACCACCTCCTTGTCGACCCACTCGGCGCCGGCATTGCGCAGGTCGTCCGCCAGCGAAGGCCAGCTGGTCATGGTCTTGCCGCGAACCAGATCGGTGGAAATTAGAATCCAGCCGCCGTGACAGATCACCGCAATGACCTTGTCAGCGCCGGCTGCTGCGCTAACCAGTAGTTTGGCCGATTCGTCCAGACGGATATTGTCGCCGTTGACCACCCCGCCGGGCAGTACGATGGCGTCATAGTCCTCGATTTGCGCGGCGTCAAAGGTCTTGTCCACGGTGAAATCATCCGCCGGATCGGTGTGATTCCAGCCCTTCACCGTGCCGCTTTTATTCGACAGGATCTGGGTGGTCGCCCCGGCGCTTTCCAGGGCTTGCTTGGGACCGGTCAGCTCAACCTGTTCAAAGCCATCGGTGACCAGCAAAGCGACACGTTTGCCGTTCAGGGAATTGCTCATTGCAGCCTCCAGTTAGGTAACAGTGTTCCAGTTACGACAGGGGAGACAGCGAAAGTTCAGGCGCAAAGCTGCCGCAGTCGACTCGAGAGACGCACGTACTGCCCCACCGTTTCCGGTTCAGAGCATCCGTCTCATGGTGTCGTCGCGCAGGGCCCAGTGGTGATAGAACGCGGCGATGGTGTGCCCCAGCACCATCCCCAGAAACAGCCAGGCAAGCGGCGAATGTACGCTGCCAATAGCTAACAACCAGGGGATTTCGACGTCAGTCCGCTCGGCCAGCTCGATGCCGAAGACAGTCAGGCCATAGCCACTGCCGAGCATGTAACTGATACCGGTGATCGGCATCAGCAGCATGATGGCATACAGCACAAAGTGTCCCAGTCGCACATAGGGGGCGGTAGGACCACGGTGGACGGGGCGGTGTCCGAGCTGACTCAGCACCCAGGCGATGCGCAGCACAATCAGAGTCAGTACCAGCACACCGATAGACACGTGCCAGGGACCGAAGTTATCGCCCAGCCAATGCTCGCCCTCGCCGATCCGGTCGGTCAGTTTGAAGAACTGCTGAATGATCAGCACCGTCATCAACCAGTGGAACCAGCGGCTGACGCTGCCGTAACGGGTGGTGGTGTCGTGCAGCATATCGAGCTCCCCTGGGATTGCGGCATCTGGCACAGATGCCGGTGAGTATAGACAGGATCTGTCGATCGCAAGGCCGTGGCAGAGCGGCTGGTCATGGCAGACCAAGCCGCTTCACGCTTGTCCGAGAGCGGTCAGACCGATAACATGCAGACCAAATAGTTTGAATAGCATCTAATTACTATGTCTGAATCCAGTTCCCGACTTCGCTTCGGATCGCAGTTCGCGATGACCGCACGGCTGTGGCGGCGCACGCTTGATCATCGGCTCGCCGCGGCCGGTATTTCCGATGCCAGCTGGCTGCCGCTGATTCGACTCGACGAAGCCGGTGATGGCTTGAGTCAGAAACAGTTGGCGGCACGCGTCGGCCTCGACGGCTCGACGCTGGTGCGATTGCTTGATCGCCTTGAAGCCAAGGGTCAGCTCGAACGCCGCGCGGACATCGATGATCGCCGCACCAAACGCCTGTATCTGACCGCACCCGGGCGCCAGGCCGTCAGCGCCATTCGCACGCATCTGCAGCGGATCGAGTCGGACATGCTGGTGGACCTGGCCGATGATGAGCTGGACGCCATGCTCGCAGCCCTGGCATTGATCCAACGTCGGCTGAACCTGCTTGAGGAGCCTGCGGAGCCCGCCCCATGACCTTCGGGCTGCGTTTAGCGCGTCACGGGTTCGACGCCGAACGGCTCGCATTCGCTTTGCGTACCGCCCTGGGCGCCTGTCTCGCCTTGCTGGTGGCCTGGCTGATGGGGCTGGAACATCCACAGTGGTCGGCCATGACCGTGTGGGCCGCGTCGCAGTCCGTACGCGGCATGCTGATCGAGAAGAGTCTGTTCCGCGCCCTGGGTACAGTGGCCGGCACGGCCTTCGGCATACTGCTGATCTACGTCGCGGGGGGCGACAATCTGACGGTGATGCTCGGCCTGGTGATTTGGGTCGGACTGTGCGCCGGAGCGGGCAACGCGCTGAGCGGACTGGCTTCCTATGGCACGCTGTTGTCCGGTTATTCGGCCTCCATGGTTGCGCTGCTCAATACCGCAGACCCCTCTGGCGGCATCCTGGCGCTCGGTCAGGACCGCCTGCTCACAGTCATGACCGGAGTTGTCGTGGCGCTACTGGTCGGTCTGCTTTTTACACGTCACCGGGAAAACGACGAGCTGCGGGTACGTGCCCGGCGAGTGACCAGCGAGACGTTGCGACACATCACCCGACGCCTGGCCGCGGATCAACCCGCCCCCGCCATCCGCAGAGGCGCGCTCTTGAGCGAGATCGCAGCGATTGAGGAGACCCTCGAGGCGCACGGCGCCGGCTCGTTACGGTCGCGGCACTCTGCACGCTCGCTACGCGCCATCCTTATGGCTAACGTGGCGGGCATGCTATGGACCAAGCATCCGCCTGTGGAGAGTGAACATAGCCAGGTAATCGCCCGCGCAGTCAGCGAAGCGGCGCTGGCAATCGAAGCCGATTCTCCGCTCGAGACCATCCTCGGCCACCTCAAGCGTGCCCAGACGCTGTGTGCCGACGCGCCGCGCCTGTCCGATGCACTGCAGCAGTTGATTGGCGCGCTGGAGCAGCGTGAGCACTATGTGCGCACCGGCAAGACCGATACCGCCCGGTTGAAGAGGCAATTCATCCTGCACCGCGACTGGGTGGCCGCCCGTGAAACCTGGATCCGAACCACCGCACTGTTGTTGTTGGTCGGCATCGGCTGGATCTGGTCCGGCTCGCCGGTCGGCGCCTACGTGCTGCTCGGCACCTCGGTGATGGTCACCCTGTTCTCCACCATGGAAAACCCGGCGTGGATCATGCGTCACATTCTGATGTGGCAGTTCATCGGCGCCATCGCTGCGCTGATCTGCCGCTGGCTGCTCTGGCCCATGGCCGAGTCGGAACTGCAGATGGTGCTGATGATGATGCCCTTCATTCTGATCATCGTCATACCCTTCGCGCATCACCGTACCATGGCCGGCTCCATGGATTACTCCATGGTGCTGTTGCTGTTGCTGCAACCGGCTTATCCGCTCGCCGGCACAGTGGCCGGCTCGACGGCCATCGCCATGGCCGTGGTGGCCGGCCCTCTGCTGGCCTACATCGCCTTCAGACTCATCTATCCGACCGACGCCAGGCGCCGCCGGGCAACGCTCAAGGGGATGATGATCCATGAATTGCGCGGTCTGGCCGAGGACGGCGATGCGCCGCAGAAGCAACAGCTATGGCGCTCACGCCTGTATCACCGGGTGACGAAACTGGTGCACTGGACCAACAAGGTCGGCGAGCCCACCCGCAGTGCAACCCGCGGCAGCTATGCGGTGCTGGGGATAGGTAATGCACTGATCAACCTGCAGCAGTTGCTACGTGATGGCGTCTTGAACGTTGAGCAGATGCGCCAGGTGCGCGCGGCGCTGAAAACAATGGCAAGCCTGGACCGGGACCCGGAGGGCTGTGCGGAGGTATTGGCGCAACTGGCCACACGGCTGGAACAGACGGATCTGCCTGGCGCCGCTCAACTGAAGGCTGCGGCAGCGAGCCTGAAGGCGAACCAGCAATTCTTTATGACCGGTTCGCCGCGTCTCGCGGGCTGAGAGCCAGCCCGGCCAGACTTACTGCTTGGCTAGCTCGGCGTCGATGACCTGCTGAATGCGCGGGTCATCAGGCGCGACATCCGGCGCGAAACGGGCCACGACCTGGCCGTCCCGGGAGATGACGAACTTCTCGAAGTTCCACAACACTTCTGGTTCGGCATTGGTTTCGATACCAAAACCGGCCAGGCGGTCGCGCATTGGGCCTTCGCCGGTGGCACGCGGTAGCGCCTCGGTCAGTTGACTGTACAGCGGATGGCGGTCGTTCCCGGCTACCGAGATCTTGCTGAACAACGGGAACTGAACGTTGTAGGTCAGGCTACAGAACTGCTGAATCTCCGCATCGCTGCCGGGCTCCTGCTCCTTGAAGTTATTAGCCGGAAATCCCAGCACCTCGAGGCCGTCGGCGCGGCGGTCCTCGTAGAGTTTTTCCAGGCCTTCGTACTGCGGAGTCAACCCGCACTTGGATGCCACGTTGACGACCAGTAATACCTTGCCCCTGTAGGGCGCAAGCGTGGTCGCATCACCACTGATGGACTGCACCGGAATATCGTAAATTGACGCCATCGCTATGTTCCTTGTTGTGAGAACCGAGAGGTTTTCGACTCTACCGGTTTCACCGCTTCACGCAAGCTGCAGGATCGCGTTTGGCACGGTCATACACTGCAGGTGCGCGACCGCTGACGTGGGACTCAACATTTTTTGCGCATTTATCAGCCCTTTGACGAGACTGACCCTATGTTTGCAATCGACCAGATTATCCTCCTGGCCGCCATACTGATTCTGGTAGGCATCGGCTCCAGCAAGATTTCGGCACGGCTGGGCTTGCCGGTCCTGGTGCTGTTTCTGCTCGTGGGCATTCTGGCCGGGGAGCGCGGGGTCGGCGGCATCAGTTTTGACAGCCCGTCAGCCGCTCACGCGCTGGGCACCCTGGCACTGGCGCTGATTCTCTTCGACGGCGGGCTGCAGACGCCCTTCGCTTCGATCAGATCGGTGTGGAAACCTGCCGCGTCGCTCGCCACCATCGGCGTACTGGTGACCGCGCTCATTACCGGGGCGGCAGCCGCCTATATCCTCGAACTACCGCTGCTGGAAGGCATGCTGCTCGGCGCAATTGTGGGCTCAACCGATGCCGCTGCAGTGTTCTCGCTGCTTCGCAACGCCGGGATTCATATCAACCTGCGACTGAAATCCACTCTGGAAATCGAGAGCGCCTCGAACGACCCGATGGCGATATTCCTGACCGTTGGACTGCTCGAGATTCTGGTCAACGACCTCGAGCCGGGCACCGGCCTGCTGCAGATGTTCCTACTGCAAATGGGTGTAGGCGCAGCGGTTGGGCTGAGCGTTGGCTGGGTGTCGGTCCAGGCCATCAACCGGATAAAGCTGGTAGCGTCGGGGCTGTATCCGGTCATGGTTGCCGCCTGTGGCTTGCTGGCCTTTGGGCTGGCGGCGAATCTGCAAGGCAGCGGCTTTCTGGCAATATTTATCGCGGGCGTCGTCGTCGGTAACAGTCGCTTCGTGTTTCAGCGCAGCACTTTTCTGTTCCACGACGGGCTTGCCTGGTTCAGCCAGATCACCATGTTCGTCATGCTTGGCCTGCTGGTCGATCCTGCCTCCTTGCTGGACGTCTGGTTGGAAGGCCTGTTGATTTCACTGGTACTGGTACTGGTCGCTCGCCCCCTGGCAGTAATGCCCCTGCTTAAACTGGCCGGTTTCAACATGCGGGAAGTCACGCTGATCTCCTGGGTCGGCCTGCGCGGATCCGTGCCCATCATTCTGGCTATTTTCCCCTTGATGTACGGTCTTCCCGGTGCCGAGCTGCTATTCAACGTCGTGTTCTTCGTAGTGCTGATCTCGGCGACTGTCCAGGGTTCCACTCTGCCGTTGGTGGCCCGTAAACTCGGGCTGACAGAGCCCTCGCCAATCATTCCGGCGGCCACCCTGGAAATCACCGCGATTGGCGACGTAGACGCGGACATCATCAAGTACACGCTGGGCGAGAACTCCCGCGTCGCAGGCCGGCGACTGTCCCAGATCGCTCTCCCTGACGGGACGGTGGTGGCGATGATCACTCGACACAACGACGTCATTCCACCGCGCGGCTCCACCACCCTGCTGGCTGATGACCATCTGTTCATTGTATTGCGGCCGGACATCCGCCCCTTTGTCGACTGCGTGTTTTCCCAGACCGCTGACGCGCTTGGCGATGAGCTGCCGCGAACCGAACTCAGGCTCAAGGGAACCACGCATGTAGAGGATGTACGTCGATCGTACGGGATTCATCTTCCGGCGCCCGACCATCAGACCCTTGATGCTCTGGTCCGGGCAGCACTGGCAGACGACGCTGCGGTGGGTGCCTGCGTGGAGCTGGAGGGAGTCACCCTGTGCATCAGGGCCATGGTGGGATCGCGGATAGCGACCGTCGGCCTGCTGCGTCAAAGCAAGGGCTCAAAGCCGACCGAGCGGCGCCAGCCAGCGCCTGGCTAACGCAATACTGATGCGCCATCGCGTAGCAGCCGCACTCCCGTTTTGCACTCAAGATCAGCACGTACCGGCTTCCGCCCGGCTTGACGCACCAATAGCGTGAAGCGGGGCGGGACGGCGCACCCAAATGGATCATCCCACAGCCACCGCGGGGGCCAGACTTCCCGTTGTTCTCAGTCTTGCCCAGCGCCTCAGTGTGGCCGCAGGCCCCATGAACAGGCGCGCGAGGCATTATTTGGAAGTGTCCCACTCCGATTCAAAGCCTGCGTGGCATGCTCCTTGCTCAATCCTCCTCAAGCTTGCCAGGCCTTCCGACAGTCGCCCCGTGTTCTTTGATGATCCCGGGCGTGATCGCGCCGGAATGCGCCGAGGTGTCAACAACGAATCCGGACACATTGCAGCGCGCCGGATTGCTTGACTGAGGACAGAGCATGAAACCCGGTATTTCATCGATCAAGAGCGAAACGCTGATCATCATCGGCAACGGTATGGTTGGCCATCACTGCGTGGAACAGCTGATCGAACGCGGCGCCATGGCGCATTACGATATTCATGTATATGGCGAAGAGCGCCAGCGCGCCTATGACCGCGTGCACCTCTCCGAGTACTTCGGCGGGCGGGACGCAGAGTCCTTGGCCCTGTGCCAACCGGACCTGTACGACACCCATGGCGTACACCTGCACCTGGGTGTTCAGGTGCTGGATATCGATCGCGACAATCAGGAGATCATTACCAGCGCCGGGCGCCAGCGTTATGACCGGCTGGTCCTGGCCACCGGATCCTTTCCTTTTGTGCCGCCGATTCCCGGTGCCGAGGGCAACTCCCGGTTGGTGTATCGCACGCTGGATGATCTGGATGCCATTCGCGATGCAGCGGTCAGCGCCCGCCGCGGCGTGGTCGTCGGCGGCGGTTTATTGGGGCTCGAAGCGGCCAATGCATTGAAATCCCTGGGCCTTGAAGCGCACGTGGTGGAATTTGCACCGCGGCTGATGCCAGTGCAGCTGGATGATCAGGGCGGCGCCGCACTCAAGGCGCGGATCGAGGCGCTTGGCGTCGGTGTGCACCTCAACCGCGCCACCAGCGAAATCGTCCCGGGCGAGGAATACGCCTACCGGATGAACTTCAATGATGGCGAATACCTGGAAACCGACCTGATCGTCTTCTCCGCCGGCATCCGACCACAGGACGCGCTGGCGCGCAGTGCCAGTCTGGAAGTGGGCGAGCGTGGCGGGGTGATTATCGACGATGATTTCCGCAGCAGCGACCCGACCATCTACGCCATTGGCGAGTGCGCTTCCTGGAATGGCAGCTGCTTCGGTCTGGTCGCCCCCGGCTACAGCATGGCGCGCAACCTGGCGTTGCAACTGGTAGGCGCGCAGCACGAATGCTTCGCTGGCGCCGATATGTCGACCAAGCTCAAACTGCTCGGCGTTGACGTGGGGTCAATCGGTGATGCACACGCCGCCACACCAGGCGCGAAAAGCTATCGCTATATCGACGAAGCCAACAACAGCTACCGCCGGCTTGTGGTGTCCGCCGACAACAGCCGGGTGATCGGCGCGGTACTGGTCGGCGACAACAGCTACTACGACACCCTGCTGCAATATGCGCAGAACGGCATCAAGCTACCGGCGGACCCGTCCAGCCTGATCCTGCCACTGTCCGATGGCGCGCCGACCCTGGGCGCGGACGCGCTGCCGGATACCGCGACACTCTGTTCCTGTCACAACGTCAGCAAGGGCGCGGTGTGCTGTGCGATCGACGCCGGCTGTACCGATCTCGGTGAACTCAAGGCCCAGACCAAGGCCGGCACTGGTTGTGGCGGCTGCGCGGCGCTGGTCAAGCAGGTTTTCGAGCATGAACTGAGCGCCCGCGGAGTGGAGGTGGACAAAAGCCTGTGCGAACACTTCGCACATACCCGTCAGGAGCTGTACGACATCGTCCGGGTGAACCGCATCACCCGCTTCGATGAGCTGCTGGCCAAACATGGTCGCGGCCACATCGGCTGCGATATCTGCAAACCGGCGGTGGGCTCGATTCTCGCTTCGTGCTGGAACCAGCCGATCACCGATCCGACGCTGGTGCCCTTGCAGGATACCAACGACACCTTCATGGCCAACATGCAGAAGAACGGCACCTACTCCATCGTGCCACGCATTGCCGGCGGCGAAATCACCCCGGACAAGCTGATCACCCTGGGCGCGGTGGCGAAGAAATACGATCTCTACACCAAGATCACTGGCGGCCAGCGGATCGACCTGTTTGGCGCGCAACTGCATCAGCTACCGGATATCTGGGGCGAGTTGATTGATGCCGGTTTTGAAACCGGCCACGCCTATGGCAAGTCGCTGCGCACGGTCAAATCCTGCGTCGGCAGCACCTGGTGTCGCTACGGCGTGCAGGATAGCGTCGGCATGGCGATCCGTCTGGAGAATCGCTACAAGGGCCTGCGCGCACCGCACAAGATCAAGTTCGGCGTCTCTGGCTGCACCCGTGAATGTGCCGAGGCTCAGAGCAAGGACATCGGCGTCATCGCCACGGAAAACGGCTGGAACCTCTACGTCTCCGGTAACGGTGGCATGCGCCCGCGTCACGCCGAATTGTTCGCCACTGACCTGGATGACGCCACGCTGATCCGCTACATCGACCGCTACCTGATGTTCTACGTGCGCACCGCCGACAAGCTGCAGCGTACCTCGGTGTGGCGCGAAAGCATTGAGGGCGGCCTGGATTATCTCAAGGAGGTGATCATCGAGGACAGTCTGGATCTGGCCGCTGAACTCGAGGCGCAGATGCAGCTGGTGGTCGACCGCTACGAATGCGAATGGGCTAACGCCCTCGCTGATCCAGAAAAACTCAAGCGTTTCCGCACCTTCGTCAATGACCAGCGCGGCGACCCAGACATCCATTTCGTCAAGGAGCGCGGCCAGCCCCGCCCGGCCCGCGCCTCTGAACTACAGCTGATCCCCGTCACTCAGGAGGCTTCGTCATGACCCAACTGCATACCGATAACACCGCCCGCGCTGTCAGCTGGCGCCCCCTGTGCGAACGCCGCGATCTGGTTGCCGACTCCGGCGTGGTGGCCTGGCTGGACGAGGCTCAGGTTGCGCTGTTTCACCTGCCCAGCACGGACCAGGGTGAGCAGCTGTTCGCCCTGGAAAACCGCGACCCCAAGTCCGGCGCCAATGTCATCGGGCGCGGCATCGTCGGCAGTCTCAAGGGCGAACTGGTGATTGCCTCACCGCTGTACAAGCAGCACTTCCGTCTGAAGGACGGCAGTTGCCTGGAATATCCCGAACAGCGCCTGCGGGCCTGGCCGGTACGGATCAACGGCGATCTGGTGGAAATCGCCGAGGCTTGATGCCCTAGGGGCTGTTGCCGTTTCATCGCGACCGCGATCAAACGGCAACAGACCCTAGCCGCCCCTGACAACTCAGAGTGAATAACTATGTCCTATCTGGTACCCGCTGAATTCGTCACCAAAATGGTCGACGCAGGCGAATCAAAAATCTTCATGGCCACCCGCGATGTGCTGATCAGAGCCTTCATGGCCGGCGCTATCCTGGCGCTGGCCGCGGTGTTCGCGGTGACCATCTCAGTCCAGACCGGCTACCCCATCGTCGGCGCCATCCTGTTCCCGGTCGGCTTCTGCATGCTCTATCTGCTGGGCTTCGATCTGCTCACCGGGGTCTTCGTGCTGACCCCTCTGGCGCTGATCGACCGTCGCCCGGGTGTGACCATAGGCGGCGTGCTGAAGAACTGGGGCCTGGTGTTTCTCGGCAATTTCTGTGGCGCCTTGACTGTCGCGGTATTGATGGCAATTACCTTCACCTACGGATTCTCCATCGAACCCGGTGAAGTGGGTCAGAAGATCGCCAACATCGGTGAAAGCCGCACGGTCGGCTACAAGCAGTACGGCGCGGCCGGCATGCTCACAGTGTTCATCGGCGGCGTGCTGTGTAACTGGATGGTCTCGCTGGGTGTGGTCGGTGCGATGATTTCCACCACCGTCAGCGGCAAGGTTATCGCCATGTGGATGCCGATCATGCTGTTCTTCGCGATGGGCTTCGAGCATTCGGTGGTCAACATGTTCCTGTTTCCCTCGGGCCTGATCATGGGCGGCGGATTCTCAATAACCGATTACCTGATCTGGAACGAATTACCCGTGGTACTCGGTAACCTGATCGGTGGCTTGTCACTCACCGGTCTGACGCTCTACACCACACACATCAGAACCGCGCCCAAGCGCCCTAATTACGCGGCCAAAGCGCTCTAAATGACTATGTCCCAGCCCTGTCTGCGGCTGGGCCATGATCAGGCCCCGGGGCCTGGTCACCTGCGCATTGCCGTCGGCCAGTATTCCGACAAGGGCCGCAAGCAGACCAACCAGGATTTCCACGGCCTGTGCATCCCCTGCGAGCCGCTGCTCAGCTCCAAGGGCATCGCCATCGCGCTGGCGGACGGCATCAGCAGCAGCGACGTCAGCCATATCGCCAGCCAGTCGGCGGTCGCCAGTTTTCTCGAAGATTACTACTGCACCGCCGAAACCTGGTCGGTGAAGAAATCCGTACAGCGCGTGCTGGCTGCGACCAACTCCTGGCTGTACGCGCAGACCCGGCAGAGCCAGTACCGCTACGATCTCGATCGCGGCTACGTTTGCACCTTCAGCGCCATGGTCGTGAAATCGCGTACCGCGCACCTCTTCCATGTCGGCGACGCGCGCATCTATCGGGTACAGGGTAACGCGCTGGAGCAGCTCACCGAGGATCACCGGCTCTGGGTCTCGGCCGACAAGAGTTACCTGAGCCGCGCGCTGGGCATCGATGCCTGGCTGGATATCGACTACCGCACCCTGCAGGTAGACGTCGGCGATACCTTCCTGCTGCTCACCGACGGTGTGTACGAGCATGCCAGCAGCCGCTTCATGCTCGCCGCCATCGCAGCGAACCCACTGGATCTGGACCTGGCCGCCCAACGCATGGTCGAGGAAGCGCTTGAGCAAGGCAGCGAGGATAATCTCACTGCGCAGATCATTCGTATCGACGCGCTGCCGGATCAGGCCGCCGAAGAGCTGCATCAACGACTCACCGAGCTGCCGCTGCCACCCATCCTGCAGCCCGGAGAGGTGTTTGATGGCTACCGGATTATCCGCGACGTGCACGCCAGCAGTCGCAGTCATGTGTATCTGGCCGAGGATGCACTGGAACCCGGCTTTGTCATTCTGAAAACCCCGTCTATCGACCTGCAGGACGATTCAGCCTATCTGGAACGCTTTCTGACGGAGGAGTGGATTGCCGGGCGCATCCGCAGCGCCCATGTACTCAAGCCCTGTCCGATCAATCGGCCGCGCACGTACCTGTATACCGTCACCGAATACATCGAAGGGCAGACGCTGGGGCAATGGATGCTCGACAACCCGACGCCGGATGTCGAAACCGTTCGCGGCATCGTCGAACAGATTGCCAAGGGGCTGCAGGCCTTTCATCGCGCGGAAATGCTGCACCAGGATCTGCGCCCGGAAAACATCATGATCGACAGTAGCGGCACGGTGAAGATCATCGATTTTGGCTCCGCCAGGGTGGCGGGTCTGGCCGAGATCACCGCGCCGGTGCAACACAACGAGATACTCGGTACAGCCCAGTACACGGCGCCGGAATACTTTCTGGGCGAGAGCGGCACGCCGCTTTCCGACATGTTTTCGCTGGCAGTGATCACCTACCAGATGCTGACCGGCAATCTGCCCTATGGAGCGGAAGTCGCCAAATGCCGCACCCGCGCCGCGCAGCACAAGCTGAAATACCAGTCGCTGCTGGATGACAATCGCGAGATTCCCGCCTGGCTCGACGAGGTGCTAAAGAAAGCGCTGCAGCCCAGCCCCAACAAGCGGTACACCGAGCTCTCCGAGTTCGTCTTCGCGCTACGCCGCCCCAGCCGCGAATTGGCCAATCGCGCCCGCCCGCCATTGATCAAACGCAACCCTGTACTGGTCTGGCAGTGGATCTCCTCCGCGTTACTGGTAGCCATTATTCTGCTGCTGATGCGCTGAATAGCGACCAGACAGATTAAATCGCTCACCCGGTAAAAACCTTTAGCCTCTGCCCCGCGCCTATCCTCTACACTCGTGGGTATTCAGAAGCAGTCAGCGGAGTAGACGGATGAGATGGATCAAGCGGTTGAGCACAGTTGTCATCGTGGCCCTGGTTATCAGTGCAGCGCTGGGCCTGCATTACGTTCTGCCAAAACATGACGTTGTGCATGTCACCGGCGTTGAGGTCAAACGGGTCGATGATGAAGGCGTGATCAATGCCGAGAACCCGGCCGAGGGGCCCACCCGCGACATGTACTTCATCAACACCGCCAATCCCGACAGCAACAAGGTGCGGGTGTACCGTAACGAGGATACCGGCTGGGGCTTTCCCTGGTATTTCAAATTCGACTCCGCCGACGTGCAGGCGCGCGCTCAGGATTTTTCGCGGGACAGCAATCAACTGGCGCTGATTCGCTATTACGGCTGGCGCCTACAGATGTTCTCGACGTTTCCGAACATTACCGACATCGAAGCCACCGCCACCCGGGACGAGCCGCTACCCATCTTCAACATCCTGTTCTTTCTGGTGGTCGGCGGTGTGATTATGGCGGTGTTCCTGGCGGTGCGTAGACGCCCGCAGCCAGGCGTAGACAGGCCCCTTTAACACCCTCAATGGCCTTGATCATGGCACCACCATTGAACGCCCTGCTGCGCTGAGGCTTGCGGCGGCCAGAAAACTGCCAGTAGCACCACGGTGATTACCGTAAGCACCAGCAACGCCGTACGGATAGGATTGAAAAAACCACGCATGGAACAGGCAGTCCTCGTCACATTGAGATGGTTATTCAGTCGGGCCCGCCAGGGTTCAGCTGCATCGGTCAATGCAGCCGAGTGAAACAGAGGAGATCGGATGCCCTTCCTTGTGCGACTCCGGTGCACCGGAAACGTTCTGGCTGTTCGATGCTCAGGCGTGAATACAACAGATGGTAGCGCCGACCGGAGCGGCCAGCTCGTCCACCGCATGGACAATTCCGGTCGCTAGTGCCTCGGCTGGATCAAGAATGCGTGGTGAGCCGGTGAGATAGCTGAGGATATCCAGGGACGCGCCGGCATCACCGGTTTGTTCCTTGACGATTTCGACAAACAGCTGCAAGTCGTACTCCATGCTCATGGCGTACTCCGACATGCGTGCGTGATCTATCGAGCCATGCAAGGTCCAGTTGAACGGATGGATCAGGAACTTGCTGTGCCGACACGCCGTGCGGCGTTCGCCCGCCAGATAAATGATATTGCCCATGGACTCGACCGTGCCCAGGTTGTGCGTATGCACCGGAATCGGCAAGGAAGTCAGGAAATTGAAGAGCGAGAACCCGTAACTGCATTCGCCCCCCATGGTTGCAATCTTGATGACCAGTTCGGACGCGCCGTTATTGATGGCGTCCGAACATTTTCTGATGAGTTGGCCGGTGGTCGAGGAATTGATTGGGCCGGTGAAATGTATGACATATGACGACATGGTGATCCTCAGCTCTGGTGATCTCCATCATGAGCCCCCGCGCGGGTGCGGTTCAGCCTGTTTGACGGAACTCAATAAAGCGTAGACCACCCAGCCCCAACCTTCTGTCATCGCCGCGCTCTACCCCAAGCTGGGGTGGAAGCGGTAGCAGTTGCGGCCGGCATGTTTTGCTTCGTACATAGCGCTGTCGGCACGCTGAAGTACCTCCTCCGCCGATTGAGCGTTCACATCCAGAATGGCCACCCCGAGGCTGGCGCTGATGCTTACCTCGATGTCGGGATCGAACCTGATAGGTTCATTGACCCGTTGGAGGAAACGATCAAGGATCCGCGCAATAGCCTCACGCCTGGTGGTGCCCTCCAGCAGCACGACGAACTCGTCACCGCCCAGGCGCGATACATAATCAGCCTGGCGCACCAGATCGGTCAGTAGCTTCGCCACGTGCTGCAGAACCCTGTCGCCTATTGCGTGGCCATAGGTATCGTTGGCCTGTTTGAACTTGTCCAGATCGAGCATTACCAGGCCACAGCTATAACCCGGATCGCTCTGCACGATCCGCATCGACTGGTCGAGCCGCTTCATCAGCCCGCGGCGGTTACCCAGGCCGGTGAGCAGATCGGTTATCGCCATGTGTTCGGCGGCGTGAGCGGCCATCTGCCGCTCGGTCACATCATTGGCCACGCCTTGCAAGCGATCGTCCTCGAAGCGGTTAAGCAGGACACTGACCCAGCGCGGATACTCGCCCGTTTCGAGTTTCAATTCGATATTGCATGGCCGGCCATAATTCACCAGCTGTACCAGCATGGTATTTACCCGTTCTTTCTCTTCACCCACAAACTCAGCGAAGCGCAGATCCTGTACGTCAAGATCAAGTGCTTGGTCCAGGTTGAACAGGCGGCGGAACGCAGGGTTGGCGGACAGCATGCGCCCTTCGCTGCTCAGCTCGAAAATACCGGTCTCTACATTTTCGACAATGGAGCGAAAGCGGCGCTCATCCACTTCACGCTGCAGGCGCAGGGTGCGCTCATCATGGATGGAGGTCACCAGATGATCGATCATGCCGTTAACGCTGCCGACCAGACGGCCGAGCTCATCGTCCCTGTTGCCGGGTGGCGTATTAA
Organism: Pseudomonas saliphila; assembly: GCF_008638345.1. Taxonomy (GTDB): domain Bacteria; phylum Pseudomonadota; class Gammaproteobacteria; order Pseudomonadales; family Pseudomonadaceae; genus Halopseudomonas; species Halopseudomonas saliphila. The sequence goes on from NZ_VTVA01000017.1 coordinate 37,077, forward strand.
GCTTCTCGCCACTTTCCGGTGCCAGGCTCTCAAGTCGCAGCGAAACGCGAGTGATCGGCAGGATGATCAGGCGTAAAACCACCAGCACCACGACGATACCAATCGCAATCAGTTGCAGCGTCAGTACAATCCCGGTGAACAGCGAGGCACGCATGACCGAGCGACTGATCTCCTGCTCATCCGGGGTCAGTTCAATGCTGCATACCTGCTCGGCAGCCACGAACGGCGACATGATCGCCCGCTCCAGCGGCCGATTGCCCGCATGCCTGTCGTCGGTCGGGCCTCCCTGTGCCAATACGTCGCTGCCCTGGATGACGCTGACATGGCCCACGATACGGTTGCTGAGCAGGCCGTTGGCGACTTCCGCGGCCAGGACCTTGTCGTCAAGAAAGCAGGCGATCTGCACCGTCCGTTCGACGGTATTGAGCAGCTCTTCGAGGCGCTCATACTGACGCCCCCGCTCCCGGCTCTCGCTGACCAGAATCGCACCCGTCAGCGAGGCAATCCCCAGCAATGCCACCGCTAGCAAGGTCAGTGCGGCGCTGCGCAACGCGAGGCGTCTACGCAATAGCCTCGCCAGGCGGATCACGGAGCCTGGCGCTCCGACAATTGCAACACAATGCGCACATCATCGGGCACTGCGGCTGCGTCCAGATAGCCCAGCGCCCCGGGGTTGCGGCGAATGTACTGCAGCATCTCATCTGATTCCTGCATTTGCAGGGGTGGTGAAGCCTGACCAGAGAAAATCAAGCGCGCCCAGTAGGAGTTGATCTCCGCCAGGTCCTTGTCTACCAGAGCGCGATAAAACCGCGCTTTCAATGGCGACAGATCAACCGGCAATGCCGTTTCGCCTGTGGGCAGTCGGCGGTAACGACCCATGAAAACGTTGATCAAGTCATTCTGACTGACAGTCCGCAGGGGACTATCGACCGTGACCACCACGGCGATATCCGCCCGGGCGAACCCTGCTAGCAGAAGGCATGATAAGAACGCGACTGAAAGAATCTTCATATCAGCACCTAGAAAATGAAGTCCAGGTTGATAGAGAAGATCGTCGCGTTGCCGTCCCAATCAGGCTTGATGTTGCGGGCCAGCAGCCCGCTTTGATCTGCATTCAGATAGTCCAGCTGCGTCTTGAGGGCCAGGTTCTTTGCCAGGTCGTAACGGGCACCCACTGATAGGGTCTGCTGGGTCAGCCCGCCCTCACCATCCAGCTCGACACCGATATCACGATAGGCGAACCCGTCGGTGCGCGACCCGGAGAGCGTCACGTAAGGGGTAATGGACTTGATTCGGTAGCCGACCGATATGAATGCAGCATCGACATCGGTTTCATTCCCTGTGCGATCAAGATGACTGAGCATGGCCTGGACCTGCAGCGGGCCGCGATCATAGGCCACTCCCACAGAGGTTATATAGATGTTGTGCGAATCGAAGGTAGAGCGGATGTATTCCGGCAGTGCGGGGTCGCACTCCGGCGAGAAGGAGCAGTACATTTCCAGACTATCAAGGTCTCGCATGTACGCATCCGAAGCCTCCAGTTGATGCTTGACCTTGGTCGTACCCAGCTGCACCCGCCAGTTGTCCCACTCATAATTGATGTGACCACCGATCACCGTGCTGCCGCCGGCATCGAATACCGCCCCATCGCCCAGCGCTGAAGGGACCTTTTCGTCAGCCACCCCCGCGTAAAACTTGCCCCACAGTAAGCCATGGCCGACCGGACGGATGAGGGTAATATCGCCGCCGTCTATGTGCGACAGATAACGGTAACCGTAGTAATCCACCGGGGGCCGCGCCCAGAGATAGGAATAACCCACGTCCCGCGAATCGGAGAGCATATAGGTATCCAGCCCAATGCGGCCCAGGCGTAACTGCACGGCAGGGTCCGGCGCATAGCGCAGGAAAGCCCACGAAAGCTCCGGCTGGTAACGGCCTTCGTAGTTGTAGCGGCTACGCCCCTGCACCACAGCGGTCAGTTGGTCGTTGATCCGCCAATCCAGCTGCAGACCTAGGCGGGTATCCACATGCGCGCTCCAGGTGCCGGCCGGGCCATCGGGCTGGCCGATATCGCGGATATAGCCGGCTTCATCGCTGCTGTTTTGGGTTAACCCGAGAGTGCCGAACCCCCTAAGCGTGACGCGATCATCAAACAGGTCGGCGGCCAGCGTGCTACTGCAGCCGAGCATCGCCAGCCCAGCTAACAAATACCGTGAAGACATCTTAAATTCTCGGTGATGGATAACGAACCATGTGGTGATTATTCTACGGAGGACCGAAGGGAACCTCCATGTATCAATGCGAGACACTCGAGACCGCACGCGCGGAGTCAACCCAGGACGCTTTCAATCAGTTCCCGCTCTGGCTGATCGTCGCGGCAAGGCGCGCCCTCGTTATGGCATTAACGATCATGCAATCGAAGGGCGTTTAAAGGTTGTCGGCCGCTGAAACATGCCCTTGAAGCCGCTCGTCAGCCAGTAGGCCCGTTTGTGCGTAGCAAGCGCGCGCAAGCCAGCGCACGGCTCAGAGCCCTGGCTATTTCAAAGCGGGTTTTAGCGTCAATTTGGAATTAGCTTTCCCTTTCAAATCAGGAACTTCGCTTAACAGACAGGTCGAATCCATAAGAGCGATCGATAACCGATCGTTCGTGTATGTCCCTGACAACAGTGAGGAGATTGATACATGGCTACCAACAAAAACCCCGGCAATTTTGCCAATGACCGGGAGAAAGCATCAGAAGCCGGCAAAAAAGGCGGCAGCAACAGTGGCGGAAACTTCGCCAACGACCGCACGAAGGCTTCGGAAGCCGGCAAAAAAGGCGGCCAGAACAGCCGTGGTGGCGGCCGCAGTTAACGCACCCACAGACGGAGGCTACGGCCTCCGTTTTTAATGGCTTTTCGACAGCATCCCGCCTAACTCCAGCCTCGTTTGCAGCCCAGGAAATCCGCTCATTCGCCGACTACCAAGCCGTCTCGTGAACGAGACATCATGTAATGGCAATACAAAATCATGCTAATTGCACGGGTATTATTTGGCCATCGTGCAAAATGCAATGACCCCTTCATGTGCTGCATGGCCTAACCCACTGATAAACAAGGAAACTGGGCGCTTCACTCCTTTGGCATGGCTTTTGCTGATCTAACGGTGCACCACATTCAGCAATTCTGACGAAAGGAAAATTAAAAATGGAATACCGCGCGGCTTCCCTTGTCCCACTAGCGATCGCCCTTTTACTGGGAGCCGTGCTGAGTCTCTTTTTGCAGAATAGCTTCGATAAAACTGAAGCGCGCGCCCCTCTCCATTATGACGGCCATATCAGCAACGTCGAATGGAAGTTCCAGCGGCACTCAGAGGTCGCACCACCCGTAATGCGCACGACCGATAACCAGTTTGTGCAGAGCCCTGCCCCCCAACAACGGTGGGTGTTCTAGCCCGGCAACCGGTGGTAGTTAACCACCAGGTCGTAGAAGAGACAATCTGGACGCAACACTCGTAAGGAGGATGAAATGAAGATCGCAGCAGTAATTCTGACCTACAACCGGAAAGACCTCCTTAACCAGTGCCTTGACGCCGTAAAAAGCCAGACTCGGCCCTGTGATGAAGTCATTATTATTGATAACGCCAGCACTGACGGCACAGAACAGATGCTCCGCCAGCTGCCCATGCGCAATGTGACAATCCACCGCCTCTCCGAGAATATTGGCGCCTCGGGCGGGTTCAATGCCGGTTTCCGTCTTGCCTATCAGAGCGGAGCCGATCAGATCTGGATGATGGACGATGATGTAATTCCAGCCGAGGATGCGCTGGAACAGCTGCTGAACGCCGACACGCTGTTGTCTGAAAAGGCCATCGAACCCGCGTTTCTGTTATCGACTGCCTACACCGAGTCTGGCCTGGTGACCAATGCGCCCAGCATTGATCAACGCCCCAACCGAATTGCCTACGAAAACTGGCCCCTGACCCTTGAACACGGTCTGGCTCCCGTGCGCCGGGCAACTTTTGTTTCTATCCTGGTTCCGCGTCGCACGCTGGCCAGTTATGGCCTGCCTATCGCATCCATGTTCATCTGGGGCGAGGATACTGAATACACCCTGCGCATCACCGAAAATGCCCCCGGTTTCATAGTGGGAAACAGCAAGGTCGTGCACCTGCGCCAGGAGAACGGGGCAATCGATATCGTCGCCGAGAGCAACCCGAACCGGGTGAAATACCACCGGCATTACGTGCGTAACGAGGTGTTCGTAGCGCGCAAATACTATCGACCACGCCGGGTGGTCATATCGGTACTCCACCAATGCAAGGTCGCAATGAAACTACTGGGGCAGGGGCACTTCGCTAAAGCCGGCATCGTCTTCAGAGGCTTGCTCGAAAGCAGCACGTTTTATCCCGGTATCGAGTCGGTGGATGCTCCCTTCGAGAATCTGGGCGTCACCGTGAATAGCTTTGCCCCTGGCAGCACCGCCAAATGGGAGCAGCCCGACGACTTTACGCTGCTAACTTTCTGTGAAGCCCGGTTCTATCAGCAGCCCCTGGCGATTGCTTCGTCCTGAGGCTACCCCGCCGCATTGAGTCATCAACCTGTCACACCCCATCCCTAGACTGCCCCGGCTGGAGATAAAGGCATAGTGCCGCCATCTCCAGCCAATTCTTCACCAGCGGTCAGGGATAACAATGACGATCAGGCAAAAGACAGCGATGCTGGTGTGCCTCGGGCTGGCCGGCATCGGTTTGCTATACGCCTGCGGGGTGTATATCAAGCAGGTCGAGCGGGGCTTCCAACACCTCGAACAGCAACTCAGCGAGACGGCCTTCAGCATGGCCAGGCTGGAGGCAGACCTGGCGGCGTTTGCCCGTGACCCGGACACCCGTCTCGGCGAGCGCATCGAGCGATCACTGCTTGAACTGAGCGCCGGCTGGCCCGTTCTGCAGACACTGCAGCAGGACGCCGGGCTGCCCGACGCCGAGCTCGGGCTGGAGCAACTGATCGCGCAGCAGGCCGAAATCGCCGAACATTTCGACAGCCTGCGCAGCTATTGGACGCAGATCGGCTTTGAGCCGTCGCAGGGGCTGCTCGGCGAACTGGATCGGGTTTATACCCAGATCTCAGTCATTGCCGACCAGGAGTTCGATGCCGAACTGATCAGCAAGAGCGAGTTGCTGGCAGCCCCGGTGCTGCGCTTCCGCCTGGAGGGCGACCTGGCACAGTCCTCGCGCTTTCTGAAAATCCACCGGCAGATCGGGCGCTATCTGGCGCGTGACTTTGCAGCCACCGACCCGGCAAATCTGCCGCTGCTGCAGGACCTGTTCAGCCAGTACAAAGACCTTTTCATGAGCCTGGTCCTGATCACCGAGCAATTGGGCATCGACGACTCCAAGGGTGTGCGGGTGGTACTGAATGAGTCGCTGGGGCTGTTCCGTGATCGGGTCGATCAATTACTGCAGCTCAACCAGCATTCCATGCAGCAGCGCGAAGCCCGCTTTCGTAGCCTTGAACTGGGCCTGAGCGCCGCCATTGTCGTGGCCTTCCTCGCCGTGGCCTGGGCGTTGATGCGCGCCATCATGCGTCCGATCGAAGCACTAACCCGCACCCTGCAACATGTGCGAGATACCAAAGACATGTCCGCGCGCTTCAGGCAGACCGGCGACGATGAGATCAATCAGGCCGGACGCGTATTCAACGAGATGCTGGAGAGCTTTCAACAACTCAACCAGCAGATACGCCAGAGCAGTGACCTGATCGTCTCCTCCTCCGCTCAGCTATCGGTCAACAGTCGCGACGCGGCCAGCTCACTGAGTGAGCAGCAGGCGCATGTCGAGCAGTTCGCCGGGGCTATCGATGAGATGGAGTACTCGATGCAGGATGTCAGCCGCAATTGCACCGAGGGCGAACGTATCGCCGTTCTGGCACAGGAGCAGGTCGGGCATGGCGCACGCCTGGTCGAAGCCAACATCGCCTCCCTGCATGCGCTGGCCGGCACAGCGCGGGATACGTCAACCGCAGTGCTTCAGCTGGAGCAGGACAGCACAGGGATCACCCACATTCTCGACGTGCTTGGCGCTATCGCGGAGCAGACCAACCTGCTGGCATTGAATGCGTCCATCGAAGCAGCGCGGGCGGGCGAGAATGGCCGAGGCTTTGCCGTGGTCGCCGACGAAGTGCGCAACCTGGCCCACCGCTCACAGCAGTCTGCACGGGAGATTGCCGGCCAGGTAAACGCGCTGCAGCAGACCGCCAGGCAAGCCGCTGCGATGATGAGTCAGAGCCTGACGGAGAGCGAAACCGCGGCGACCAATGCCGGCGGCATTCTCGACGCGTTCCAGGCTATCACCAGCGGCATGCATGAGTTGAGCGGCAAGACCGGAGAAATTGCCACCGCGATCGAACAACAGACCACCGCCGTCGCCGAGATCAATCTGCGCATCGGCGGCTTCAGCCAGTTGCTCCGCCGCAGCGCCGAACAGGTCACCCACAACGCCAGCGCCAGCGAGTCCATTACTGGCCAGGCGCAGGTCATGGAGCAGGCCCTGGCGCGGTTTTCCCACCATGCCTGATCGCTCGTACGCGAATCGACCATTGTCCGATCGACGCATGCGCACTAGGCTAGCGGTTCACCATGCTTCGAGATACGCGACTGATGCCCTGCAAGCAGGCGGCGCCTACCGGTAACCGTTAAGAGGCGTTGCGCATGACGACCAACCCCGCACATCCTGCGGAACATAGCTGGCAGATCTTTCTGATATTCCTGCGTCTGGGCCTGACCTCCTTCGGCGGACCGGTGGCTCACCTGGGCTACTTCCGCGAGGAGTTCGTCAATCGACGCCGTTGGCTCAGCGAGAAAAGCTATGCTGATCTGGTTGCGCTATGCCAGTTCCTGCCTGGCCCGGCGAGCAGTCAGGTCGGCATGGCGCTGGGACTGACACGCGGCGGTTACCCCGGAGTGGTTGCGGCATGGTGCGGATTTACCTTGCCCTCGGCGATGTTACTCATCGCTTTTGCCCTGGGACTGAATGCCTGGGGTGAGGCGCTGCCCGGCGGCGTGCTGGACGGGCTCAAGATTGTTGCCGTGGCGGTGGTGGCGCAGGCGGTCTGGGGCATGGGCCGCAATCTGTGCCCGGACACACCGCGCATCAGCCTCATGCTGGCGGCTACCTGTCTGGTGCTGCTGATGCACAATCCGCTCGCTCAGGTAGCGGTCATTGTCATCGCCGGTCTCCTCGGCACATGGCTGTTCACGCCGCCTGCCGATACCGAACATGAGGCCTTGCCGGTCGCAGTGAGCCGACGCGCGGGCAGTCTCTGGTTGACGCTCTTCGCCGTGCTCTTACTGGGATTGCCGCTGCTTGCTGGCGCCTTTGCGTCGCAAACGCTGGCGCTGGTTGACGCTTTTTATCGCAGCGGGTCGCTGGTATTCGGCGGCGGCCATGTCGTACTGCCGCTGCTGCAGGCCGAGGTCGTGCCGCCCGGCTGGGTCGACAACAATACCTTTCTGGCCGGGTATGGCGCCGCTCAGGCAGTACCCGGCCCGCTCTTTACCTTCGCCGCCTACCTTGGCGCCTCAATGAACAGCGCGCCGAGCGGTTGGCTTGGCGGACTGATTGCCTTGCTGGCGATCTTCCTGCCGTCGTTCCTGCTGATCGCCGGCGCCCTGCCGTTCTGGGAAGCCTTGCGTCGCCGTCGGCGCGTGCAGGCGGCGCTCATGGGTATCAATGCCGCGGTGGTGGGGCTGTTACTGGCGGCGCTGTACGATCCGGTGTGGACCAGCGCGATTCACGACCCAGCGGATTTTGCTTTGGCCTTGGCTGCGCTCATCGCGCTGACCCGCTGGAAGATGCCTGCGTGGCTGGTGGTGCTGGGCTGTGGCGTCATCGGCATCGTGATCTGAGCCGCCCCGCCTGAGCGGGCGCCTGCTGCACGCTCATCGGTCTGCCCTGTTACTCATCGCACTTAAGACGTAGAATACGCGGTTCGCTTTTCCGACTCGCTTTTCCGGTGCTCCCTTCTGTACGCCGGCCGGCACCGACTTCTCTCTTTTCCCGCAGGGCTTCATCTTGATTTCAACCGCGAATATCACCATGCAATTCGGGGCAAAACCCCTTTTCGAGAACGTTTCCGTCAAATTCACCGGCGGCAATCGCTACGGTCTGATCGGCGCCAACGGCAGTGGCAAGTCGACGTTCATGAAAATTCTCGGCGGAGATCTGGAGCCTTCTGGCGGTCAGGTTATGCTCGAACCCAACGTGCGCCTCGGCAAGCTGCGCCAGGATCAGTTCGCTTATGAAGACTTCAGCGTGCTGGATACGGTGATCATGGGCCATGAAGAGCTATGGAAAGTGCATGCCGAGCGCGATCGCATCTATTCGCTCCCGGAAATGAGCGAAGCGGACGGCATGAAGGTGGCCGAACTGGAAACCGAATTTGCCGAGATGGACGGCTACACCGCCGAGTCCCGCGCCGGCGAATTGCTGCTGGGCCTGGGTATTCCGCTGGATCAGCATGGCGGCCCGATGAGCGAGGTCGCTCCAGGCTGGAAACTCCGGGTATTGCTGGCGCAGGCGCTGTTTTCCAATCCGGAAGTACTGCTGCTCGACGAGCCGACCAACCACCTGGACATCAACACCATCCGCTGGCTGGAAGGCATACTGACCTCGCGCAACAGCACCATGATCATCATTTCCCACGACCGCCACTTCCTGAACAGTGTGTGTACGCACATGGCTGACCTGGATTTCCGCGAGCTGCGGCTGTTCCCCGGCAACTATGACGAATACATGACCGCCTCGACTCAGGCCCGCGACCGCCTGCTCTCCGACAACGCCAAGAAGAAGGCGCAGATCGCCGAGCTGCAGACCTTTGTCAGCCGCTTCTCTGCCAACGCCTCCAAGGCCAAGCAGGCCACCAGCCGCGCCAAGCAGATCGACAAGATTCAGCTGGACGAGGTCAAGCCCTCCAGCCGCATCAGCCCTTTCATCCGCTTCGAGCAGAACAAGAAACTGCACCGCCAGGCCGTCATTCTGGACAAGGTCAGCCAGGGGTTTGATGGTGTGCCGTTGTTCAAGAACCTCAGCCTGCAGATCGAAGCCGGGGAACGGGTAGCCATCATCGGGCCCAACGGTGTTGGCAAGACCACCCTGCTACGCACCCTGGTACGCGAGATGGAGCCGCTGGCCGGCACCGTGAAATGGGCCGAGAGCGCTGACCTGGGCTACTTCGCCCAGGAGCACGGCGATGACTTCAAGTACGACTGCAACCTGTTCGAATGGATGTCGCAGTGGACCCAGGGTGGCGAGCAGATGGTACGCGGCACACTTGGCCGCATGCTGTTTTCCAACGACGACATCGACAAGTCGGTCAAGGTGATCTCCGGTGGCGAGCAGGGCCGCATGCTGTTCGGCAAGATGATCCTGAAAAGGGCCAATGTGATGATCATGGACGAACCCACCAACCACCTTGATATGGAATCCATCGAGGCGCTGAACCTGGCCCTGGACAATTACGACGGCACACTGATTTTCGTCAGCCATGACCGTGAGTTCGTCTCCAGTCTGGCCACGCGCATTATCGAGTTGTCCCCAGACGGCGTGACCGACTTCAGCGGCACCTACGAAGACTACCTGCGCGAGATTGGCATCGCCTCCTGAGCTTCAACTGAAGAACGGGCGCACCCACTCACCCAGGGCGCGCCCGTCCAGCACCAACCAGTCGATCCAGAACAGCTGATGCAGCAAGATGATCAGCCAGAACACCAGCTGATAGGACAGCTTGCGCGTCTTGTGTCGCAATACCTGTTGCGCCACCAGCGCCCCAGGCCAACCGCCCAGAGCTTCCGCCAGATGCAGCCGTTTTTCCGGGATGCGCTGGCGCGACGCGATGGCGCTGCCCTTGTCGGATCGATACATCAGGTAGCTGATAACACTCCCCACGATGTAGATCGCCAGTGGCCAGTAAATCGCACCACCAGCCAGCTGTAGCGAACCGACCAGCGGCAACCCGCACAACAGCCCCAACGCCACCAGCTTGAACGTCCGGTGCTGAACACCCGCCCTACCCGGCTGATGTCGCCGGTTACCGGCCGCTTGTGATCTGGCACCCGGCTTGCGCGGCGGTTCTGCTGCTCGTCCCATTGTTTTCCTCTCTATCCCTATCCGCCCCAGCGAATCTGTGGTGATTTTGCGCTACGCTTTCATTCATTGACAGCGCGCCGCCCGGCAGGACGCCGGGCCGGCACCTTCAGGCAAAGCGATGGTCAATATGGTTCAGACAGGACATCCAACTGAAAGGCGACGACATGCAGAATAATCAGCGCGAACAAGGACAGATCGAGCGAGCACTCGTCTCTGCATTGACCGAGGCCTGCGAGACCGCAAAAAGCGAAATAGTGGGCTTCTCATGGCTTACCCACGAAGTCGAGCGTCATGCCTTTCCATCCAGCCTGCAGATTATCTGGGTCTTCGATATCCGCGAAAATCTCACCCGCGCACTCGAAAGCGGTCAGGGCAAACGCATGTATCAACTGAGCGCTGACGCGCTGAAAGAGGCCGGTATCGCCCTCAGCAATGTGGAAGCCCATGTCCGTTTTGACACGGAGGAAGACTGTGCCCGGGTTAACGGCGGCGACTGGCAGTCCCGACTGGCGTCGCTGCGCTCTGCCACCCCCTGATCCCCAGCAATGGAGCGCACTAGCGCGCAACAGCGTTGCGCGCGGAACTTAAGCCGGCGGTTAATCTCAGATATGAGCCTCAAGCCACCTGAACAAGGCCAACTACCATGAGCGAAACAGCACTCACAACCGAGCAATTGCTAGCCCAGCCCGAAGCCGATTACATGAATGAGGGCCAACTGGCGTTCTTTCAGAAGCTGCTACTGGAGCAGCGCGCTGATCTGCAAGCGCGCATCGACGCCGAGTTCAAGGCGTTACGTGACTACGAGCCGAACACAGACATTGCTGATAGCGGCAGCGCCGAAGAACAACGCCAATGGCAACTGCGCCTGCTCGAACGGGAAAAGAAGCTGCTCGACAAGATTGACCAGGCCCTCGATCGTATCGCCGACGGCAGCTACGGCTGGTGCGCCGAGACCGGCGAACCCATTGGGCTGAAACGGCTGCTGCTACGCCCGACCGCTACGCTTTCCATCGAAGCCAAGGAACGCGAAGAAGAGATGGAAAAGCACCTGCGCGAGGCCTGAGCAGTCCACGCGAACTCTTCGCCGGACAGCGCGCCGGCGAAGATGCGCGGGTTACTTCACCAGCTGGCGCGACGTCTCCAGGTACTCTGACCCCTTCTCCTTCACTGTCGCAGCGTCCGACTTTTCGGAGGCGACATGCACCTCTTCCAGCGTTTCCGCCAGATCCTCAAGTTCATCCTGGATTTTCGCCAAGGCGTTTTCCAGCGTGTAGGTCAGCTCGTGCACTTCATGCAGCTCTGCAGCGGTCAGCTCGTCCTGTTCAACCAGGGCGGACAGCTTCTCATTGTATTCAGAAAAATTGCTCACCGCCTGCGGCAGTGTCTCCGCGGCCTCTCCCTTGAAGTGGTCCGGGCGCTCGCTAGCCATGAGCGTCGGGCTAGCCAGAGTAATCAGCGCAGCCACGATCAATCCGCGTGCTTTCATGTGTCGATCCTTGCGTAGTGGGTTCGAAGGGAACGATAGCATAATGCGAATTATTATCAATACGATCCTTGCGCTATTGTCACACCTGCTCAAATCGCTGTAATCACCCTGTCATGCGGTATTGGCCAATATAGGACGTGCGATATGGCATACACGTTCACGGAGCAAACCCATGACGTTCCAACCAGATAATGCAACCGACAGCACCAGCACCCAGCGTCGTCAGCGTCGCCTCGAGCAGGACAAAAAACGCATGGCCTATCGACGCGCCATTGAGGACTACCGTGACGGTCAGGTCCTGCACAAGCAGGTCTGTGACTTTCACGATCTGCTCGGCAGCCAGCTGCGCGATTCGAGCCACTGGTATTAGATTCAGGTGGTGAAGCGCGCTGCCAGCTCGCGGATCAGTGCTCGCTCCTCGCGCATGAACGCCAGAAAAGCCTCTGCCACGGGGCTTAGGCGCTTGCCTCGGGCATGCACGGCGCACCAGCTGCGATAAAGCGGCAGCTCGCTGAAATCCAGTTGCACCAGCTCGCCGCTGCGCAGAAAGGGCGCCGCGGCATGCTGGGTGACCAGCGTCACGCCCAAGCCGGCCAATGCGCCCTGGATAATCGAATCGCCGGAACCCAACTGCAGCACGCGGCGTGGATGCACACGCTTTTCATCCAGATACTCGTCCGCTGCTTTTTGCGTGCCCGAACCCGGCTCGCGCTGCAGCAGTACATGCTGTTCCAGTTCCGCGAGCGCCAGGCCCGTGCGCCCGGCCAATGGATGATCCGGCCGCGCCACCGCGATGATCGGATTGTTCAGAAAGGGGAAGAACTCCAGCGCCCGATCCTCCGGCACCAGTGCCATCAGCACCACGTCATCACGGTTATCCTGCAGGCGCTGTATCACCTGAGTTCGGCGCGTCACCTCCAGACGGAAGCTCACGTCCGGATAGCGCTGCAAAAAGGCGGCGAGAAGATGCGGCGTCAGGTACTGAAGGCTGCTGACGACCGCGATGCGCAACTCACCGCGCAGACTGCCCTTGAGCGTCGATAAGCTCATGTCGAGGTTGTCGAGCCGCTGAAACACATCTTCGCTCGCCTTCAGCAGATGATTTGCCGCCTCGGTGAGATACAGCTTGCGCCCGACATATTCAAACAGCGCGGCACCCACCAGCTCTTCCAGTTGTCTGATCTGCTGACTGACCGCCGATTGCGTCAGCGCCATCTCGTCGGCCGCGCGGCTGTAGGACAGCGTATGACAGACCGCGCGGAAGACCTGTAACTGGCGCAAGGTGATTCGCCACAATGATCGACGCATAACATTCCTTAAAGGTTTTGAACCCAGCTAGATACATTAGTAATTACTAATACCTTGCGCAATTATTATTCGTTTCTCTCCGCGCACCACCAGGCGTAAGTTGATCAAGGTCTTCACGCGTCAGGGCCGTGACGCCGTGTTGACCTTTCCGACCACCCTCAGGAGGAACGGCCATGATCAAGAAAATACTCATCGCCAACCGCGGTGAAATTGCCGTCAGAATCGTGCGCGCCTGCGCCGAGCTGAATATTCGCTCGGTCGCCATCTATGCCGAGGCCGATCGGTACGCATTGCACGTCAAACGCGCCGACGAAGCCTATAACGTTGGCAGCGACCCGCTGGCGGGTTATCTGAACCCGCGCCAGCTGGTCAATCTGGCGGTGGAAACCGGCTGCGATGCGCTGCATCCGGGCTATGGCTTCCTCTCCGAGAACGCCGAACTGGCAGAGATCTGCGTCGAACGCGGTATCCGCTTCATTGGCCCGTCCGCAGAAGTCATTCGCCGCATGGGTGACAAGACCGAGGCCCGGCGCAGCATGATCAGGGCCGGCGTACCGGTAACGCCCGGCACCGAAGGCAACCTGAGCGATCTGCAGAACGCGCTGGCCGAAGCCGAGCGTGTCGGCTACCCGATCATGCTCAAGGCCACCTCTGGCGGCGGCGGCCGCGGGATCCGCCGTTGCAACAATCAGCATGAACTGGAACAGGCGTGGCCCCGGGTCATATCCGAAGCGACCAAGGCCTTCGGCTCGGCGGACGTGTTCCTGGAGAAATGCATCGTCAATCCGCGTCACATCGAAGCGCAGATCCTCGCCGACAGCCACGGCAATACCGTGCATCTGTTCGAGCGCGACTGTTCGATCCAGCGGCGCAACCAGAAGCTCATCGAGATCGCGCCCAGTCCGCAGCTGACGCCGGAGCAGCGCGCCTATATTGGCGACTTGTCAGTGCGCGCAGCCCAGGCAGTGGGTTACGAGAACGCCGGCACGGTGGAGTTTCTGCTGGCCGAGGGCGAGGTGTATTTCATGGAAATGAACACCCGCGTGCAGGTCGAACACACCATCACCGAGCAGATCACCGGCATCGATATTGTCCGCGAGCAGATTCGCATCGCCTCGGGCCTGCCGCTGTCGGTGAAACAGGAGGACATCAAATATCAGGGTTATGCCATCCAGTTCCGCATCAACGCCGAGGATCCAAAGAACGACTTTCTGCCCTCCTTCGGCAAGATTACCCGTTACTACGCACCGGGCGGGCCTGGCGTGCGGGTGGATACCGCGATCTATACCGGCTATAGCATTCCGCCCTATTACGATTCGATGTGTCTGAAGCTGATTGTCTGGGCGCCAACCTGGGAAGAAGCGCTCGACAGAGGGCTGCGCGCACTGGATGACATGCACCTGCACGGGGTGAAGACCACCACGCAGTACTACCAGGAGATCCTGCGCAATCCGGAGTTCCGCACGGGCGTATTCGACACCAGCTTCGTCGAGACCCATCCCGAGCTCACGCGCTACTCCACCAAACGCAAGCCAGAGGAAATAGCCCTGGTGATCGCAACGGCCATTGCCGCACATGCCGGACTCTAACGATTAACTGCCGCTTGAGGCAGAAGGCGAAACGCCGGGGAAACCCAGGCAACGACCTTCCAACCTCAGGCCTTCAGCGAAGGAATAGATCATGAATACCCCACGCAAGATCACTGTCACCGATACCGTGCTGCGCGACGCCCACCAGTCCTTGCTGGCCACCCGCATGCGCACTGAAGACATGCTGCCGATCTGTCCGAAACTGGATCAGGTTGGCTACTGGTCGCTGGAAGTCTGGGGCGGCGCCACCTTCGATGCCTGCCTTCGTTTTCTCAAGGAAGACCCCTGGGAGCGTTTGCGTCAGTTGCGCGAAGCACTGCCCAACACGCGCCTGCAGATGCTGCTGCGCGGCCAGAACCTGCTCGGCTATCGCCACTACAGCGATGATGTGGTGCGCGCCTTCGTCAGCAAGGCCGCCGCCAACGGCATCGATGTGTTCCGCATCTTCGATGCGATGAACGATGTGCGCAACCTGCGTACCTCCATCGAAGCGGTGAAGGCAGCGGGCAAGCACGCCCAGGGCACCATCGCCTACACCACCTCGCCGGTGCATACCGTCGCGGCTTTCGTCGAACAGGCCAAGCAGATGGAAGCCATGGGTTGCGATTCGCTGGCGATCAAGGATATGGCCGGCCTGCTGACGCCCTTCGCCACCGGTGAGCTGGTCAAGGCGCTGAAGAGCGAGCAGTCACTGCCGGTATATATCCATTCCCATGACACCGCCGGCCTGGCGGCCATGTGTCAGATCAAGGCTATCGAGAACGGCGCCGACCATATCGACACGGCTATTTCGTCGCTGGCCTGGGGCACCAGCCATCCGGGCACCGAGTCGATGGTCGCTGCACTCAAGGGCACGCCATACGACACGGGGCTGGATCTGGAGCTGCTGCAGGACATCGGCCTGTACTTCCACGAGGTGCGCAAGAAGTACCACCAGTTCGAAAGCGAATTCACCGGGGTCGATACCCGCGTGCAGGTCAACCAGGTACCCGGCGGCATGATGTCCAACCTGGCCAACCAGCTGAAAGAACAGAACGCGCTGAACCGCATCCAGGAAGTATTCGAAGAAATCCCGCGGGTACGCGAGGACCTGGGCTTTCCGCCACTGGTGACGCCGACCTCGCAGATCGTCGGCACCCAGGCGGTATTCAACGTGCTGGCAGGCGAGCGCTACAAAACCATCACCAACGAAGTGAAGCTCTACCTGCAGGGCCGTTATGGTCAGGCGCCGGGGCCCATCAATCAGGAGCTGCAGCGCCGCGCCATCGGCAACGAACAGGTCATCGACGTGCGTCCGGCGGACCTTATCCAGCCGGAGATGGACAAACTGCGGACAGAGGCAGGCAGTATCGCCAGCAGCGAGGAAGATGTCCTGACCTATGCCATGTTCCCGGATATCGGGCGCAAGTTTCTGGAAGAGCGCGCCGCCGGTACGCTCAAGCCCGAGGAGCTGCTACCGCCGAACAGCGCCCAGGCCAAGCCGATGTCAGAGGACGGTGTGCCGACCGAGTTCATCATCGATGTGCATGGTGAGTCGTATCGGGTGGATATCACGGGTGTGAGCGTCAAGTCGACCGGTAAGCGTCATTTTTACCTGAGCCTGGACGGCATGCCAGAGGAGGCGGTGTTCGAGCCACTCAATACCTTCACCGCCGGCGGCGAACCCAGCCATCGTCGCCAGGCCAGCCACCCCGGCCACGTTACCACCAGCATGCCGGGCAACGTTGTTGAAGTGCTGGTGGCGGTGGGTGATGCGGTCACCGCAGGCCAAGCGGTGCTGGTCAGCGAGGCGATGAAGATGGAAAGCGAAATTCAGGCCGCTATCGCCGGTACCGTCAAGGCGGTGAACGTGGCCAAGGGTGACCGGGTCAATCCGGGTGAAATCCTAATTGAAATCGAAGCCTGAGCGGCGGGACAACTGGGGATCAACTATGAACGAAGACTATTCAGACAAGCCGGAAACGGCCGAAGAAGCCCTGCAATCAATCGTTGTGGGCCTGAAGCGGTTTCGCACCGAGGTGTATCCCGCGCAGCGTGAGCTGTTCAAGAAACTCGCACATGAGCAAAAGCCGAAGGCCATGTTCATCACCTGTGCCGATTCACGCGTGGTGCCCGAGTTGATCACCCAGAGTGCTCCGGGTGATCTGTTCGTTACCCGGAACGTCGGCAACGTGGTGCCGCCTTACGGGCAGATGCTGGGCGGCGTCTCAACGGCGATTGAATTTGCCGTCATGGCGCTGGACGTGCATCACATCATTATCTGCGGCCATTCCGATTGCGGCGCGATGAAGGCAGTACTTAACCCTGGCTCGCTCAAACGCATGCCGACAGTAAAGGCCTGGCTGCGCCATGCCGAGGTGGCCAGGGTAGTGGTTGAGGAGAACTGCGGCTGCGCCGATCACACCACCTTGGGCGCCTTGACCGAGGAAAACGTGGTGGCGCAGCTGAACCATCTGAGCACCCACCCATCGGTAGCGGCACGGCTGGCAAGCGGGCAATTGTTCATCCATGGCTGGGTCTACGATATCGAAACCTGCGAGATCAGAGCCTACGACGCTTCAACCGGGAAATTCCGTTTGATCGATGACGGCCCCCTACCGATGGCCACACCCAAATCGCGCTACTCCCCTATCGCCCAGGGGGAGTAAGGCACTGAACCTCCGCGCTGCGCTCACGCGTGGCGCAGATCAGTTCTGATCGCACCCGAATGTGGTTATACTGTGCCGCTTCATATTCTGCGCACTGCTGAGGCACTTCCCTACAGCAGGCTGCACCGCCAAGCCACGCCAGTCATTCTTGCGTGGCTTGTTGGTTTTTACCGCGATTGAGCGGCACAACTGAATGAGGCAACAACAATGACCGCACTGGTTGGCGTGATCATGGGCTCCAAGTCCGACTGGTCGACCCTGAGCCACACGGCCGATATGCTGGAACAGTTAGGCATTCCCTACGAGGTGAAGGTGGTTTCCGCGCACCGCACCCCTGATCTGCTGTTCCAGTATGCAGAGCAAGCCGACGGCCGGGGCATCGAAGTGATCATCGCTGGTGCCGGCGGTGCTGCGCACCTGCCCGGCATGTGCGCGGCCAAGACGCACCTGCCAGTGCTTGGCGTCCCGGTGCAGTCGTCTATGCTGTCCGGTGTCGATTCGCTGCTGTCGATCGTGCAGATGCCCGCCGGTGTTCCGGTTGCCACGCTGGCGATTGGCAAGGCCGGGGCGATCAATGCTGCGCTGCTGTCCGCCAGCATTCTCGGCGCCAAGCATCCGCAGTTTCACCAGGCACTGAATGATTTCCGTAACAAGCAGACCGAAATGGTGCTGGATAACCCGGACCCGCGTCAGGCGTGAGGATAACAGCATGAAGATTGGCGTAATCGGCGGTGGACAACTGGGACGGATGCTGGCGCTGGCGGGCACTCCGCTGGGTCAGCAGTTTGCTTTTCTTGATCCGGCTCCGGACGCCTGCGCACAGGCGTTAGGTGAACATCTGCGTGCCGATTTCAGCGATCATGACCATCTTCGCCAATTGGCCGATGAAGCCGACGTGGTGACCTTCGAATTCGAAAGCGTACCGGCCGAGACGGTGGCCTTTCTGGCGCAATACGTCCCGGTCTACCCCAACGCCGAATCGTTGCGTATCGCCCGCGATCGCTGGTTCGAGAAGTCCATGTTCCTCGAGCTGGAGATCCCCACCCCCGAGTTCGCCGATATCCAGTCCCAGGACAACCTCGAAGCGGCCATCAAGCGCATCGGCCTGCCGGCGGTACTGAAAACCCGCACTCTGGGTTACGACGGCAAGGGTCAGAAGGTGCTGCGTTATCCGGAGGATGCCCACAATGCCTTCGCCGAGCTGGGCACTGTGCCCTGCATTCTCGAAGGCTTTGTACCCTTCGACGGCGAAGTGTCGTTGATTGGGGTGCGTGGCCGTGACGGCGAAACACGCTTCTATCCGCTGGTTCACAACGTCCACGAAGATGGCATCCTGAAACGCTCCGTCGCCAGCAGCGACCACCCGTTGCAGGGCCTGGCCGAGGATTACCTTGCGCGGGTCATGCAAGAGCTCGATTACGTCGGCGTGATTGCCTTCGAATTCTTCGAGGTTGAGGGTGGGCTCAAGGCCAACGAAATTGCCCCGCGGGTGCATAATTCCGGGCACTGGACGATTGAAGGTTCAGAGTGCAGTCAGTTTGAAAACCATCTGCGCGCCATTGCCGGATTGCCACTTGGTTCCACCGCGTGCGTCGGCGAAAGCGCCATGGTCAATCTGATCGGGGAAGTGCCGCCGGTGGAAAAGATGACGGCAATCGAAGACTGTCATCTGCATCACTATGGCAAGGCGTTCAAGCCGGGCCGCAAGGTGGGGCACGCCACGCTGCGCTGTGCCGACAAGGCGACGCTGCAGGCGCGGATTGATCAGGTAGAGCAACTGATCAAGGGCTGAACTGCCGAGAGGGCTGCGTTCGGACTCGACGACGGAGCCCAGGCACAGCATTGGTGTAGCGCAGGCGCACTACACTCCCAGGAACATCCAGGAAAGGCCGGCGTAGCAACGCCGGCTTTTTCTTTGCCTAATCAGTCGGCGATGTGTACCAGCTGCTTGCCGAAGTTCTTGCCGTTGAGCATTCCCTTGAACGCCTCGACTGCATTCTCCAGACCTTCGGCCACCGACTCGCGGTATTTCAGCTGATGGTTAGCCACCTGCTCAGCCAATATGCCGGTAATTTCCTGATGACGGTCCTGCCACTCGGTCACCAAAAAGAAGCGGTGCTCGGGCGGGGTTTCCATGGCTTTGAAGACCTGGAACGGCGTCTCGACCTTGCTCGCATCTTCAGCATTGTAGGCTGACACATAACCGCAGATCGGCACGCGCGAACCCGGGTTGAGCAATTTTGCTACCGCACGGGTCACTTCGCCGCCGACATTCTCGAAGTACACGTCGATGCCGTCGGGACAGGCCGCCTTGAGATCAGCCTGCAGGTTGCCGGCCTTGTAATCGACGCAGGCATCAAAGCCCAGCTCCTCGACCACGAAGCGGCACTTTTCCTCACCACCAGCGATACCCACCGCGCGACACCCCATCTGCTTGGCAGTCTGGCCCACGACCGTACCCACCGGACCTGAGGCCGCAGCCACTACCACCGTTTCACCGGCCTTGGGTTTGCCAACGAATTTCAGACCGCAGTAACCGGTACGCCCCGGCATGCCGGCCACACCCAGATAAGCCTGCAACGGTACGCCCTTGGGCTCGATCTTGTAGACCATCTGCGCGTCGCCGGGAATGATGAAATATTCCTGCCAGCCGGTGTAACAGGTGACCAGATCGCCGACGCTGTAGTTGCCGGACTTCGACTCAATGACCCGACATACGCTTTCGCCGACGATGGTCTCCCCGAGGCCGATCGGATCCATGTAGCCCTTGGAGTCATTCATGCGTGGCCGCATATAGGGATCGAGTGACAGCCAAAGGGTCTGGAGCAGAACCTCGCCGTCGCGAATGTCGCGTACCGGCTCTTGCTCCATGACCAGATCGCCGTCGCGAATTTCACCCTGTGGGCGTTGCTTGAGAACTATCTTGCGATTGGTAAAGTCGGTCATGGTGCCTCGCGTGCTGAATGGTTGAATGACAGCTTCGAGTGAAGCAGCCCCAGATCATAGACCAGGTTCAGTCCCGGAACAGATTCCGCAGGCTACTATTCATGACTCTGATCCAGCACCAATTAGCAGACCGAAACCATGCCCTAACGCGATCAGCCGGCCCAGTCCTCAGCGAGATGTTCGTTCTTCAAGCGCACGTAATTGTTGGCCGAATAGGTAAAGAACGCCTTTTCGTCGTCGGTCAGCGGCCTGATGGCCCGCGCCGGACTGCCCACATACAGGTGCCCGCTTTTCAACGTACGGTTGGCCGGCACCAGACTGCCGGCGCCCAGAATCACTTCGTCCTCAACCACAGCGCCGTCCATCACGATGCTGCCCATGCCAATCAGTGCCCGGCTGCCAATGGTGCAGCCATGCAGCAACACCTTGTGGCCGATAGTGACGTCGTCGCCGATGATCAGCGGGTAGCCGGTGGGGTTGAAAGGCCCGGCGTGGGTGATATGCAGCACACTGCCGTCCTGTACACTGGTGCGTGCGCCGATGCGGATATGCAACATATCCCCACGAATTACCACCGCCGGCCATATCGAACAATCGTCACCCAGCACTACGTCACCCAGCACTACTGCCGAGGGGTCGACAAACACGCCCTGCCCAAGCTGCGGCGTCTTGTTTGCGAAAGGTCTTACATTCATGGCTTTGCACCTTATGCAGGAAGCTCTTGGCACAGTTCGGCACCGGAGCGTCGGGCGGCTCGCCGGCAACCCTCATTTCGGATCGGTGACGCCACCAGCCGTGCCAAAAGGCGTCATATTAAATAAGATGACGGTCAAAGTCCGTGTTTTCTCGAATCAGGATACCCAAACGCCATGTCAAATCCGTTATTGCAGCCCTACGACCTGCCACCCTTTAGCGCCATCAAGGCCGAGCACGTCAAGCCGGCCATCGAGCAGATCCTGGCGGACAATCGCAAGCAACTGCACGCGTTGCTGGCGACCAACCCGACCGAGTGGACCTGGTCGGATCTCATCGAGCCGCTGGACGATCTGGGCGAGCGGCTGTCGAGCGCCTGGTCGCCGGTGGGCCATCTGAATGCCGTGATGAACAGCCCCGAAATACGCGACGCCTATAACAGCAGCCTGCCCCTGCTCAGCGAGTATTTCACCGAGCTGGGTCAGAATCAGCAGTTGTTTGAAGCCTATACCCAACTGGCCGAAAGCGATGACTTCGCCAACCTGGACGCCGCGCAGCAATTCATCATCGAGCACACGCTGCGTGATTTCCGCCTGTCGGGCATCGCCCTGCCCCCGGCGCAGCAAAAGCGCTACGGCGATATCCAGATGCGCCTCTCCGAGCTGCAGAGCACGTTCTCCAATCAGCTGATGGATGCCACTCAGGCCTGGAGCAAACAGATTACCGATGCCGCCGAGCTGCAGGGGCTGACCGAGTCAGCCATGGCGCAGGCACGCCAGGCCGCTGAAGCGCGGGAGCTGGACGGCTGGCTGATCACCCTGGAATTCCCCAGCTATTTCGCCGTGATGACCCACGCCGATAACCGGGCGCTGCGGGAAGAGGTCTATACCGCCTACAGTACGCGCGCGTCTGATCAAGGCCCCTACGCTGGCGAGAATGACAACGGCCCGCTGATCGACGAAATCCTCGCCCTGCGCCAGGAGCTGGCCGAACTGTTGGGTTATGCCAATTTCTCGGAACTGTCGTTGGCCACCAAAATGGCCGACAGCACCGATCAGGTACTGGGCTTTCTGCGTGATCTGGCCAAGCGCAGCAAGCCGGCGGCCGGAGCCGATCTGCAGGCGCTTCGCGAATATGCTGCCGAACAGGGCTGCAAGGATTTACAGGCATGGGATGTCGGGTATTACGGCGAGAAACTGCGCCAGCACCGCTATGCCATCTCCCAGGAAGCGCTGCGCCCGTATTTTCCAGTGAACAAGGTGCTCGACGGGATGTTTGCGATCGCCGGACGTCTTTATGGCGTCGAGATGCGTGAAGTCGATGAATTCGACCGCTGGCATCCCGACGCACGGCTGTTCGAAATTGTTGAGGATGGCCAGGTCATCGGGCGCTTCTTCCTGGATCTCTACGCGCGCAGCAACAAACGTGGCGGCGCCTGGATGGATGGCGCGCGCGACCGTCGTCTGCTGCCGGGTGGTGATATCCAGCGGCCGGTGGCCTACCTGGTGTGCAATTTTACGCCGCCAGTCGCCACTGCGGCAATTGGCGACACACCGGCGCTGCTGACGCACGATGAAGTCACTACCCTGTTCCACGAATTCGGTCATGGCCTGCATCACCTGCTGACCCGGGTCGATTACGCCTCGGCGTCGGGGATCAACGGCGTCGCCTGGGATGCCGTCGAGCTGCCAAGCCAGTTCATGGAGAACTGGTGCTGGGAGCCCGAGGGTCTGGCACTTATGTCAGGCCATCACGAGACCGGCGAGCCGCTGCCGCAGGACCTGCTGGAGAAAATGCTTGCCGCGCGCAACTTCCAGTCCGGCATGGGCATGCTTCGGCAGATCGAATTTTCCCTGTTCGACTTCGAGTTGCACGCCAGACGCGAGCCTGGTCGCAGCGTTCAGCAGGTACTGGATGCAATACGCGATGAAACCTCCGTGTTGCGCCCGCCGGCGTTCAATCGCTTCCAGAATGGCTTTGCGCACATCTTCGCCGGCGGCTACGCGGCCGGCTACTACAGCTACAAATGGGCTGAAGTGCTGTCCGCCGATGCATTCTCACGCTTCGAAGAGGAAGGCATCTTCAATATCGACACCGGACGCGCCTTCCGCGACACCATCCTGGCGCAGGGCGGCAGCTGTGAGCCCATGGCGTTGTTCGTTGCCTTCCGCGGGCGCGAGCCATCCATCGATGCTCTGTTGCGCCACAGCGGCCTGACCGGAGACGAAGCGGCATGACGGATATGAAGAGACGCTTTATTGCCGGGGCGGTGTGCCCCGCCTGCAGTCAGATGGACACCATCGTGATGTACGAAGAGGATGGCGTGCCGCATCGCGAATGCGTCAGTTGCGGCTTCGCCGATACCCTGGATGAGCGGGGCAACTCGGTGCCCCGTGAGATTCCGACTCGAGTGACGGCGCCGAAGCCGGCGAAACCGGCGGCGACCTCACATACGGTGCAGTTCTTTCCCAACCCGAAACTGAAGAAGAAGTGAACCCGGAGGTCAGGCGGCGGCGCGCCACTTGATCTCCACCCCCAGCTCCTCGGACATACAAGGCCACTGGTCCCATAACCTGCGACAGGTTTCCGGGCCCATCTGCGCCTTGTAGGCCTGGAACGCCTCACCTTCAAACAGCGTTTCCGGGATCAGTGTCTGCGCTGTGCGCTCGACCTGCACATCCAGCTCATTGGAAAAGGGTTCGCCCAACAACTGATGGACAATCAGGTTGGCGCGGGTCATGCCTAGCGGGATCAGCGGGCCGCAGCCATGCATGACATATCTATCGTTGACCTCTTCCACCAACCGGTGCGCCAGATAGGCCTCATCAAGCAGCGCCAGCATGCCCTGATGATCCGCCGGCAGGGCGGGCGGCTGCAGAAAAAAATCTTCCGCGACTTTCAGTACCGGCAGCAAGCGGGTCCGCAGCTGCGCAGCCTCGGCCACCGCTTCGGCTGCTTCAAGGATATCCGGCACCTGAGCGATGTAAGCATTGATGAAGCTCAACAAAGTTGCAGCCTCACCAGGCTCCGGTGCAATCGCTGGATGCAGGTCGGGCAGCCGGTGCTCCAGCCAGTCTCTCAAGGCTGCCTCGCTCTGCTGGTTCGCGCGTGCCTCGGCGACGCGCTCTCTTAATCCGGAAATGTTCATGGAAACTCCATGCGAGTACTACATGATGTGATGTGGGCACTACGCGGCTGCCCGCGGTGGGGGATAGGGAAAACAGTTTAAAGCTAGCAGAGGGTCCAAGCACCGTCAAAGTGGCTCATCGGTGAGGCATTATATTTATTTGGGTAATCTGCTGATAGCGTCACAAAGCCCATGGAAGAGCTACTGACTACCACAACTGTGCCGAAACGTGCTTGACCCGGGTCAAAATAAACCGCAACCAGATATTGCGATCACCCCCGCCGGGGCTATACTCGGGACTGTCTGGTAGCCGTTGGGGGGCTGCGCTTTTGCCTGTCAGGACCTTTGGGGGAAATGTAAGCAGGCTTTTGCAAGACCTTTGCAGTATGGGTCGATCTCCCCGTTGCGCCAGTTTGGTTGATAAAAAAAATAAACAGGGGAACCGGGAATGTTGCGATATGCAAGTGCCTGGCTGGGTGGTCTGTCACTGCTAGCAGTCAGCAGTTCCGCCAGCGCCGACTGGGAAGTAAACATGACCAAAGGGGTGACAGACGTCAGTCACTCGGTCTTCAATCTCCATATGACCATATTCTGGATTTGCGTGGCCATTGGCGTCATCGTGTTCGGGATAATGTTCTGGTCGATGTTTATGCACCGGAAATCTCGCGGAGCCGTTCCGGCGACCTTTCACGAGAACCTCACGGTCGAAATTCTCTGGACCGTCATTCCGCTGCTTATTCTGGTAGGCATCGCCATTCCCGCTACCAAGACGCTGATCGACATCTACGATACCGAGGATCCTGACATCGATATCATGGTGACGGGGTATCAGTGGCGTTGGCAATATAACTATGTTGGTGAAGACGTCAGTTTCTTCAGCCACATGACGACCTCCCGCGATGCAATCAACAACGTGGCCGACAAGGGCGAAAACTACCTGCTCGAAGTCGACGAGCCAGTGGTCATTCCGGTGGGCAAAAAGGTTCGCTTCCTGGTCACCTCCGCGGATGTGATCCATTCATGGTGGGTTCCATCGCTGGCCGTCAAGCGGGATGCGATTCCAGGGTTCATCAACGAATCCTGGACCCGCGTGGAAGAGCCCGGCATCTATCGTGGGCAATGTACCGAGCTGTGCGGCCGCGATCATGCCTTCATGCCCATCGTGGTCGACGCCCGGTCCCAGGAAGACTATGACACCTGGCTGGCGGAGAAGAAGGAATTCGCCGCCCGCGAAGCCGAGCTGACTGAAAAGGAATGGACGCTCGAGGAGCTGATGGAACGAGGCGAGCGCGTCTATTCCAGCACCTGTGCCTCCTGTCACCAGCCAACCGGCCAGGGTATTCCAGGCGCCTTCCCGTCACTCGTCGGGACGGACATGGTCATGAATGATCTCACCGGCCACATCGACATCGTGGTCAACGGCAGCCCGGGTACCGCCATGGCGGCGTTCGGTGCGCAGCTCTCCGAGGTAGATCTGGCAGCGGTCATCACCTACGAACGTAACGCCTGGGGTAACGATACCGGCGATTTGGTGACACCGCTCGACATCCTCGAATTAGAAGAAGATCAATAGGAGACCTGTCATGAGTGCAGTGATCGATCACCATCACGCCGACCATGCACATGGTCCGGCCAAGGGTTTGATGCGTTGGGTACTGACGACGAATCACAAGGACATCGGCTCGATGTACCTGTGGTTCAGCTTTGCCATGTTCCTGCTCGGCGGCAGCATGGCCATGGTTATCCGCGCGGAGTTGTTCCAGCCCGGCCTGCAACTGGTGCAGCCGGAATTCTTCAACCAGATGACCACTACCCATGGTCTCATCATGGTGTTCGGGGCAGTGATGCCGGCCTTTGTCGGCCTGGCCAACTGGATGATCCCGTTGATGATCGGGGCGCCGGACATGGCCCTGCCACGGATGAACAACTTCAGCTTCTGGCTGCTGCCTGCCGCCTTCGGCCTGCTGCTGTCGACGTTGTTCATGGAAGGGGGTGGTCCGAACTTCGGCTGGACCTTCTACGCGCCGCTCTCCACCACCTATGCCCCACCGAGCGTGACCTTCTTCATCTTCGCCATCCACCTGGCCGGTATCAGTTCGATCATGGGGGCGATCAATATCATCGCCACCGTGCTCAACCTGCGTGCTCCGGGCATGACGCTGATGAAAATGCCACTGTTCGTCTGGACCTGGCTGATCACCGCCTTCCTGCTGATTGCGGTGATGCCGGTACTGGCCGGTGCCGTCACTATGATGCTGATGGATATCCATTTCGGCACCAGCTTCTTTAATGCCGCAGGTGGCGGCGATCCGGTGATGTTCCAGCATATCTTCTGGTTCTTCGGCCATCCCGAGGTGTACATCATGATCCTGCCAGCCTTCGGCGCGGTCAGCATGATCATCCCGGCGTTCTCGCGTAAGCCACTGTTCGGCTACACCTCCATGGTCTATGCCACCGGCGCCATCGCGTTTCTGTCCTTCGCGGTGTGGGCGCACCACATGTTCACTGTGGGGATTCCGCTGACCGGCGAATTGTTCTTCATGTACGCCACCATGCTGATTGCCGTGCCCACCGGGGTGAAGGTGTTCAACTGGGTGTCGACCATGTTCCGCGGCTCGTTGACGTTCGAGGCGCCCATGCTGTTTTCGGTGGCCTTCGTGATTCTGTTCACCATCGGCGGCTTTTCCGGGCTGATGCTGGCGATGGCGCCGGCGGACTTCCAGTATCACGACACCTATTTCGTGGTGGCCCACTTCCACTACGTACTGGTGCCCGGCGCGATCTTCGGCATCTTTGCCTCGGCGTATTACTGGCTGCCAAAGTGGACTGGTTTCATGTACGACGAAGTCCTGGCCAAGACGCATTTCTGGATGTCGTTCGTGGGCATGAACCTGGCCTTCTTCCCGATGCACTTCGTGGGTCTGGCCGGCATGCCGCGGCGGATCCCCGACTACAACATGATGTTCGCCAACTTCAACATGGTCTCTTCGGTCGGCGCCTTCATGTTCGGGGCTACCCAGCTGCTGTTCCTGTATATCGTCATCAAGTGCATCCGTGGTGGACCGAAGGCAGCTGCCAACCCTTGGGAAGGCGCGGAAGGTCTGGAATGGACCGTGCCCTCACCGGCGCCGTATCACACCTTCACCACCCCTCCGGAAGTGAAGTGAGGTAACCCCATGAGCGAAGGCATTAGCACTAAACGCCTGGTGTCGCGACTGGCACTGTTGGTGGTGGGCATGTTCGGCTTCGGCTTCCTGCTGGTTCCGATCTATGACGTGATGTGCGATGCCTTCGGGATCAACGGCAAAACCCGCGGCACGGCCTACGAAGCGGGTGCAGAAGTCATTGACGAAAGCCGCTCGATTCGCGTGCAGTTTGTTTCGACCAATGCCGAAGGCATGACCTGGTCCTTCGGCCCGAGTGCCAGCCAGTTGGTGATGCACCCTGGGGAAACCCGCGAGATGATCTTTACCGCGCACAACCCGACTGACAAGCCGATGGTCGCGCAGGCGATTCCCAGCGTATCGCCATCCAAAGCCGCGGCGTATTTCCACAAGACAGAGTGCTTCTGCTTTACCCAGCAGGTGTTGCAGCCGGGCGAGCGGGTTGAGATGCCGGTGCGCTTCATCGTGGATGCCGCACTTCCCGGTGAAGTCCAACGGCTGACCCTGTCTTACACTTTGTTTGATGTGACCGAGCGAATGGCAGCCAGCCTCGATCTGGCGTCGATGCAGCCCCATAACTGAACCGTTCGACATGCGTTAATCAGGCTGCCTATAAGGAGAACAAAAGATGGCAAGTCACGACCCGAGTCATGAAATTTACTATGTACCGCCGCAGAGCAAATGGCCGATTGTTGGCTCGCTTGGTCTGCTGGTAACGGTGTTTGGTGCTGGCACCATGATGAACAACATGAGCGCCGGTTCCGATGGTGGTATCGGTCACTGGGTGTTGTTGGCGGGCCTGCTGATCATCGCCTACATGATGTTCGGCTGGTTCAGCAACGTGGTTACCGAGAGCCGGCAGGGCCTCTACAGTGCGCAGATGGATCGCTCGTTCCGCATGGGGATGGGCTGGTTCATTTTCTCGGAGGTGATGTTCTTTGCGGCCTTCTTCGGCGCGCTGTTTTACGTGCGCATGCTGGCCGGCCCCTGGTTGGGAGGCGAGGGCCACAAGGCTCAGACCGAAATGCTATGGCCTGAATTCGAGTTTGTCTGGCCTTTGCTGCAGAACCCCGATCCGGCCATTTTCCCTGGCCCCACGGAGACTATCAGCCCCTGGCAGCTGCCACTGATCAACACCATTATTCTGATCTCATCGAGTGTCACTGTTACCTTCGCTCACCATGCACTGCGCGCGGCCAAGCGTACTGCGCTGACGCTGTGGTTGCTGCTGACGGTGGTGCTGGCATTGATATTCCTGACCCTGCAGATCATGGAGTATATCCATGCCTACAATGACCTCGGTCTGACCCTGGATTCGGGGATCTACGGCGCGACGTTCTTCATGCTGACGGGATTCCACGGGTTCCACGTGGCGATGGGAACGCTGATTCTCAGCATCATTCTAATACGGGTTATGAAGGGCCACTTTACGCCGGACAACCACTTTGGTTTCGAGGCTGCGGCCTGGTATTGGCACTTTGTGGATGTGGTGTGGGTCGGTCTGTTTATCTTTGTCTACGTCGTGTGATGCTGTGCCAGCGCGGCCTCGCCGCGCTGGCAGCTCAGTACCGGGAAGACGTCAATGGAGCCAGGGCGTATTCCAGCCTAGCTGTCCGGACCAGAAGCCATACGCAATGAGCAAGACTACCGCGACTGTCAAAGAGATGCGCACCGTCAGCGCACTGACCAGCCGGTCGCTGCGCTCGGTATCTTTCATCAGAAAGAACAATCCGCTGAACAGGCTCGCTACCAGCGCCGCCAGCAAAATCAGAATGGCCAGTTTCAACCACATAAGTATTCCGTCCATGTTTATTCGAATTTGTCGCAGTATAGCCTTCCACCCAAGCTGCACGAAGCCATGTCTGCCGCTGTGATGCCTGCGCGCTTTCGCCCCGGCTGGCTGCTGAGCCTGTGGGTGCTGGCGTTTATGCCACTGTTGCTGGGACTGGGCTGGTGGCAGCTGGAACGCGCCGAGGAAAAGCGCAGCATGCAGGCACTGATCGACCAGGCTGGATCGGCGGTACCGGTGACGCTGGATCAGGCAATCGGCTTGCCGGATCCGGCCTGGCGCCCGGTCCATCTGCAAGGCAGCTTCGATGCGCAGCATGTGTGGTTGCTCGACAATCGTATTCGCGAGGGCCGCGCCGGCGTCGAGGTATTGCAGGCGTTTAACGACCGCGCCAGCCGCGAGCAGATACTGGTCAACCGGGGCTGGCTGGCGTGGCCGGATCGGCGCATTGCCCCGGCAATCGATACGCCGCAGGGGGAGCAGCGGCTGGACGCGCAGATTGTCGCTCCCAGCGAGTCGGGCTTTTCGCTGGGCAATGAGAGCGCCTCCGATAGCTGGCCGCGGTTGATTTCCAGCATTGAGCTGCAGAGCATGGCTAACCAGGCGGGTATCGAGTTATTGCCCCACGTGGCACGCCTACGCAGCGGCAGCCCCGCTGCGTTCACACTTGACTGGCCGGCGCTGCCAATGACCGCCAGCAAACACACAGGCTATGCCGTTCAGTGGTTCGCCCTGGCACTGGCATTGCTGATTCTGTTTATCTGGGCCGGACTTCGGCCTGAACCCGACGGGGATGCGAGACCTTGAACGCAACGAACCAACAGACCAACGTCACGAACAAGCCACGGGGTCAGCTCAAATTGCTGGCCATCATCAGCGTTGTGGCGCTGCCGATGATCGCAGCCTGGGCCATGGCCAAATTTGATATCGGCATTCCGGATACTCAGAAAAACAAATCCGATCTGGTCGAACCGGCGGTGACTGTCGAAGACTGGGATCTGCAACTGGAACAGGTTGGCTACGGTGCTCCCTGGCGCCTTGTCGTCACCAGCACGGGCGAATGTACCGATCCCTGCATGGCGCTGGTGCACGAGGCGCGCCAGATCAACGTAGCGCTGGGCAAGGAAGCCAGCCGCGTCATGCATGTTCTGGCCTCTGGTCAGGTGCAGCCCGCCGCGCTCTTGGAACGCCTGGAAAATGACTTTCCGCTGCTTGAGCGCACTACGCTGAGCACCGATGCCTATCAGCGCAGCCTGAACGCCCATCCGGAATCCTGGCGACAGGGCGCTCAGCTATGGGTGGTCGATCCGCTCGGCAGGGTTGTCCTACATCAGGACCCGGACGAACCCGGCAAGAAACTGCTGGATGATCTCAAGCACCTGTTGAAAGTCTCCAAGGTAGGATAAGCAAGCATGCGCAGAAACGTATCGATCCTGGCTCTGGTCGCTCTGGCGCTGGGTTTTGTGGTGGTCATTCTGGGCGCCTATACCCGCCTGGTGCATGCCGGGCTGGGCTGCCCGGACTGGCCGGGATGCTATGGCTTTCTCAGCGTGCCGCGCAGTGACTCGGCGTTGGAGATGGCGCAGATGCGCTTCCCCGATGACCCGGTGGAAACCTTCAAGGCCTGGGCCGAGATGATCCATCGCTACGCGGCGGGGCTACTCGGCCTGCTGATTCTCGGGCTCGCGGTGCTTGCGGTGCGCCGGCGCAGCGAACCGGGCTACCCCACAGCGCTCAGCCTGGGCCTGTTGTTGCTGGTTATCTGCCAGGCCCTGTTCGGCATGTGGACCGTGACCCTCAAGCTCTGGCCGCAGATTGTGACGACGCACCTGCTCGGCGGCTTCGCCACCCTCAGCCTGCTGTTATTGCTGAATCTGCGCCTGTCCCGGGCAATGCCATCGCTGGCCCCGTCTCCAGGCCTGAACCGAACCCGATATCTTGCCCGCCTGGTGTTGCTGGTGGTCATCGGCCAGATCGCCCTGGGTGGCTGGACCAGCAGCAACTATGCCGCCGTCGCCTGTGTCGATCTACCTACCTGCCACGGTGAATGGTGGCCGGACATGAACTTCGCCGCCGGCTTCAATGTCTTTCAGGAGATTGGACCGAATTATCTCGGCGGTATGCTGGACGGTCCCGGCCGTACGGCGATTCACTTCAGTCACCGGATCGGCGCCATAGTCACCAGCATTGTGGTCCTGCTGCTGGCATGGCGCCTGTTCAGACTCGGCCAGAATGGCCTGGCCGGATTACTCCTGGTGGTGCTTGGTACGCAGGTCAGCCTGGGTATCACCAATGTCCTGGCGCATTTGCCGCTGTCGGTTGCCGTGGCGCACAACGCCGTTGGCGCCGTGCTGCTGCTGGTGATGGTGGCCGTCAACAACCGTTTGCGCGCGTCGACCAGCAGCGGCCGTGAATTGGTCGATAGCCGCAGCACAGCGCTGGCAAGCAATTAAGCCGTAACGCATACTGGTCGAAAATAAGACAGGGGGCCTTTGACAAACGTAGCGAGCGAAGACCAGGCAAGGCGAAAGCGAGCGAAAAGGCGGAGTTTACGTGTTGTAAATGAGCATTTTTCGAGAGCTTTCAACGCAGCATGGCCAAGCGCAGCAAGTTTGCAGAGGTTCCCGAGATAAGGCGCACGAGCGCCGGGGGGGATTAGATGGCTAGCGTGAGCACTGCACTACCCGCGAGTGCCGGATGGCGCGACTATTTTGAGCTGACCAAGCCCAAGGTCGTCGCACTGATGATTATTACCTCGGCAATCGGCATGCTGCTGGCCACCGACGGTTTCGTGCCGTGGGACGTGCTGCTGCTCGGCAATCTGGGTATTGCGCTCTGCGCCGGCTCTGCCGCGGCGGTGAACCATGTCGTGGACCGGCGCATCGACCTGCACATGGCCCGCACCCAACGCCGCCCGCTGGCCCAGGGCCGCGTAAATCCCTTCAGCGCCTTGCTGTTCGCCACAATCCTCGGCGGTGCCGGACTTGGCATTCTGCTGCAGTGGGTCAACGCGCTGACCGCCTGGCTGACGCTGGGTTCGCTGCTTGGTTACGCGGTTATCTATACGTCCTTTCTCAAGCGCGCCACACCGCAGAATATCGTGATTGGTGGGCTGGCCGGCGCGGCCCCGCCCCTGCTCGGCTGGACCGCGGTAACCGGTCAGGTCGATGCCGAAGGGTTATTGCTGGTGCTGATCATCTTCGCCTGGACGCCACCGCACTTCTGGGCACTGGCTATTCACCGCAAGGCCGAGTATGCCAAGGTGGATATCCCCATGCTGCCGGTCACCCACGGCGAGCGTTATACCAAGCTGCACATCCTGCTTTACACCTTCATCCTGCTCGCGGTCAGCCTGTTGCCCTTCGTCATCCAGATGAGCGGCCCGCTGTACCTGGCTGTGGCGCTGATCCTCGGCCTGCGTTTCATCGACTGGGCCTGGGCCCTGTGGCGCGATAGCCGGCCCCACGCGGCGATCAAGACCTTCAAGTTTTCTCTCTGGTACCTGCTGTGGCTATTCGTGGCGCTGCTGGTCGATCACTATGTGGGTATTGCCGGATGGCTGTAAGCGGCGTGCAGAAAACGGTTGTCATCCTCCTCGCCATCATCGCCCTGATCGTTGGCGTACTGGTCTATAACACTACCCGCGAGCCCGCGCTGGACCGGGAAGTCCTATCACAGGCGGGCATTTTTCTGTTCGATGCGCCACGTAACGTGCCCGCGATCCAGTTGACGTCCGCCGAGGGCGAGCCCTGGTCGCGGGATGATCTCACCGGCCAATGGGACCTGTTGTTTTTCGGTTATACCTACTGCCCCGATATCTGCCCGACCACCATGGCTGAGCTGCGTGAAATCGAGAACCAGCTGCCGGAGGATCAGGCAGCGTCGTTGCAGATCACCATGATCAGCGTCGACCCGAACCGAGACACACCCGAACGGATGCAGGAATACCTCGAGTACTTCAGCGAGGATTTCAATGGCGCCAGCGGCGATCCTGAACAACTCGCCACCCTCGCCCGCGCCCTGTCGATCGCCTATATCGAGCCCGACACCAGCGAAGAAAACTATCTGGTCGATCACAGCGGCCAGGTGGTAATGATCAACCCTGAGGGTCAATACGTCGGTTTCCTCCGGGCGCCGTTGCGCCCCGCAGAGCTGAGCCAGTGGCTGCCACGCATCATGGCGCAGTAATTACGGCCAGATCGCCGAGAGGTCTCGCCCCCACAAATATGGAGTGCGGCTGCGAAATTGGCCCTCTGCCAATCCTCATCCCAGCCCTAAATTTGATCAATGTGCGAGTAGAAAACTGCACGATGTATTTCGAAAAGAGCGGCCTCTTGGCCGTCACTAACTGGACGAACATACATTCCTTCTTCCTCAACTAACCCAAAGCTTCGAGGTAATTTGAGAGCCGCGAAACGGTGGAAAAATTGTCCGGCAACAGCGGCTGGTTATGCATTATTCGTAATGGCTCCAGAGCCGGAGAACTTTCACCACTCGTTCGTTCTCGAGCACCTGGTAGACCAGGCGATGCTGAATATTGATGCGGCGTGAATAGGCTCCCGCAAGGTCACCGATGAGCTTCTCAAACGGAGGCGGCTTGCGGTATGGGTCTTCCGCTATCAGTGCCAATAGTTCCTGGGCTTTTGGTTTGAGGCCGCTGGAGGCCAACTTCTTTGCATCTTTCTGGGCTTGCTTGGTGTAAACCAGCTTCCATGTCACCAGTCCAGCTCCTCATCGCATTCATCCACGGGGGTGTCCATCCCCTCACGAATAGACTCCCGCATACCTGGCACGGAGAGCAGGTAAAGTGTTTCCTGAATGGCCGACCAGTCTTCTTCGGATATCAAAACGGCTTTGTTCCGCTTACCCATGATGACGATTGGTTGGTGGGACTCGGCGGTCTCGTCAATCAACCGATAAAGGTTGCTACGCGCCTCAGTTGCTGTGATGCCGGTCATGACGTACCTCTTGCGTGTTCAACTTTGAATAAAGGGTACGCCTTTGGGTACGTACGTCAAGGCGAACGCCCTGCATAACGCCGCCAGCACGCGCAGCTTTGCACAGTGAAGGCGAAGCCGGAGCGAAGGAGCTGTCGCCGTGCTTGGCCTTGTTAGGGCCTTTGACATACAGTCGTACGGAAAGCCAGTACATAAAGGTGCCGTTATGGACACAATTAGTGTAAACAAATTCAGAGACAACCTGAAAAGCGTTGTAGAACAGGTGGTTAGCAGACACGAGCCGCTCAAGGTAACAAGGCGAGCCGGAGATGCTTTCGTTGTGATGAGCGCCGACGACTGGGAGCGAGAACAGGAAACCCTTCACGTCCTTCAAAGCAAGAATCTCATGCAGCAGATTGCCGCATCTCTTGAAACCCACTCCCGTGGAAATGGCTATCAACCGACTGGCGAGCAAATGGATGAGATCACTGGTATTTGAGGGTTACACCCGGGAAGCGTACGAGGTTATGCGTGAAAAGGACAAACGATTGCACAAGGCCTTGTGCAAATTGATCAAGGAAATGCTGCGATCAGACGACCCTTCTTCCGGCCTTGGAAAGCCTGAACCGCTAAAGCACAACCTGGGCCTCGCTCACGCCAACAGACATGCTTCTCGTATTTTTCTTGCGCCTAACGCTGCAATCACGCGGTGCATTGCATCGTTAGCTTCTATTTCCCGTGATGATCCTTGCGATGGTTTCCGTGTCCGGCACTGTTGTAGCCTCTCAAAGCCATGTACGTGGATATCTGTTGATCATCAAGAATTTCGGTCTGCTGCAAATGCGCACTGAGATGGACTGCGCGCAGACGAGACTCAGCATCGCCAATGCTTTTCACGAGTTCCGACAAGGACGATTCGTCTATCTTCTTGCTTCTGAATGCCTGATCCAGCGCACTTTCTGCTGCCACCAGCTCAGTACCAAGAGCTTTGGCCGCAGCCTCCATCCGAGCAAAAATAACTTCCGTTTCTCGCCGTTGGCTGGCTGTGAGCGAAAGCTCTTCGCCGAGCTCAAGCACATGCGCGGGACCGGGGTACCCGTTCAGTTCTGCGGCTCTGCCGTAACCCATGCCTTTCCCAGACAGCAGGCCGTCAATCTCTGATTTAGACAGCGCTTTAACTTCACGAGATTCTTCGTCGGCATAGGGAGAGCCTTCAGAAGCTAAAGCTAGACCTGCCAGAGACAGCACCATTACGAACACGATCGTTATTCCGATATTCATATGGTTTCCATTTTGTGCCAGGCCGAATTCAGGAACAATGCAGCCAGCCTCAGGGTGGATTTGATGCGTTCCACAATGCTCCAGGATAGCAGCCACGAAATCATCACCGGGATGGATATGTGGCATATTTGCCCTCTGTAATACTCCTGAATAGCCTGTAAGTCCTCGAGCGCGGACCGTGCGATGCGTAATTCCATCTACTTGATGCCCAACGTTTTCCTGGCGTCCTCCAACGATACGGTATTGCCCTCGCGAACATCCATAAGCCCCTGCACCACCGCCTTTACAAACCGCAAATCCTCTGCGGTTCTCTCATAATCCTCGAGCCCCTGAACAACAGCTATGCCACGGCCGCGACTGGTAAGCAGGATTGGGCGATGCGTATCCTCCGCTCGACCAACCACTTTTCCGGGATTGATCTTCAGGTCTGATAGAGGGATGACGTCCTCGGAAAATTTCACGTGCATAGTGATTACCTAGCCAACGATTTGGTGCTAGCAATAGCGCCGGTTAACAGGTGCGGTCAAGAACATAACGCCCGGCTCACGCGCCAGTTTGTAGCCGCGGAGCGGCGGAAAATAGATCGTTGTGGAGCCGCTGGTTATGTTTCGTCCTCACCGAGCTCGGACATCCGCAATAACTGGCTACTGCGACGCACAGTGAGAATTTCAACCTGATTTTTGGCGCTGTAAATAACCCGATACGTCCCGAATATTACCTCCCTGATACGAGGTGATCCCACCTCGGGAACGATTCGCCCACTTTTCGGAAAGTCGGCTAACCTCTCTACCGTAGCGAACAAATCTTCCACCCACCGTACAGCAGCATCTGGGTTATCTTCTGCTATATATCGAGCTGTATCTTCCACACGCGCCAGCGCAAGCGGGGACCAAACGATCTTCATGGAGCGAGGCTGCTCAGAACCCGAGTTTTCGCGTCTTCATGCGCAATACCATCTCCGGAGGCAATCTGTTCTTCCGCCTTATACACCTCTTCCAGCACCTCAAGACGCTCTTGCATTCTCTCGTACTCGTGAACATCCACCAATACGGCAACGCCACGGCCTCTCTGCGTCAGTATCATCGGACGGCGAGTTTCATGGATCTGTTTTACAAATGTGGCTACTCCTGCCCGGAATTCAGACAGAGGGCGGATATCTTCATCGACACGAACCCTAGACATGGGAATCACCTCCGTACGTTTTAGTGTACGTTAAAGAGTACGACATCTTATGAGGGCAGGCAAGGCGCCTGGGAAATTGGGGTCAGATGAAGGTTTACGCTTTTCTTTTTGTTGGCGGCCCGGGTGGCTTCGCGGACGATGGCCTGCAGCTCTTAGGGAAACTGATCGAATAAGTCAGCTACTCTAACCCCATTGATCTCTACGATCAGACAGCCCAGCCACGCAGATCACGCATGCGTCAAGGGCTTGCCCCGCATCTTGTGCGGTAACAACGGTTAGCGAAGCACCAGACCACTTAACTTTTTCAGGAGAAAAAAGTGTCAGATACCAACATCGAACTGACTTCGACCATTAGCGAAGACAACAAACTGGAACTTGCCCTGCGCGAGATCGAAATCCCGCAGCCAGGTGAAAACCAGGTGGTCATTCGCATCGAAGCCGCCCCTATCAACCCGTCTGACCTGGGAGTGATGTTCAGCGCAGCCGATATGACCACTGCCAAGCAATCCGGTAGTGCCGACCGCCCAGTCATCAGTGCCGATGTCCCGGCCAAATTCATGGGTGCCGTTAAAAAGCGGGTTGGCAAGTCTATACCCGTGGGCAACGAAGGCGCCGGTACAGTCGTCGCGGCTGGCTCATCAGCCGCTGCGCAAAGCTTGATGGGCAAAACCGTTGCGTTCATTGGCGGTGGTAGCTACCGCAAATATCTGTGTGCCAATGTTCAAAGCTGTCTGGAACTGGAGCCGGGTACCACGGCAGCCGAAGGCGCTTCCAGCTTTGTTAATCCGCTTACTGCATTGGCCATGGTAGAAACCATGCGTGCCGAAGGTCACAAGGCCATCGTCCACGCGGCCGCCGCCTCGAACCTCGGACAAATGCTTAACCGCATCTGCATCGCCGACGGCATCGACCTGGTCAATATCGTCCGCAAGCCCGAACAGGAAGCATTGCTGCGCGATCTGGGTGCCAAATACGTGGTCAATTCCAGTAGCGACAGCTTTATGGCAGACCTGACCCAGGCACTGATCGACACCGGCGCCACTATCGCCTTCGACCCTATCGGTGGCGGACGATTGGCTAGCGACATCCTCACCTGCATGGAAGCCGCCGTCTCTCGCAACATGACTGAATACAGCGTGTACGGATCTGACATCTACAAGCAGGTGTATATCTATGGCGGCCTTGATCGTGGCCCCATCACGCTCAACCGCACCTTTGGTTTTGCCTGGGGTGTAAACGGCTTCCTGTTGTTCAATGCGTTGGGGAAACTGGGTAAGGATACCGCCGCCGCCATGCGCAAGCGCATAGCCGCCGAGATCAAGACCACGTTCGCTAGTCACTACACTCACGAAGTATCCCTGGCCGGTGCGTTACAACTGGATGCGATCTCGGTTTACGGCAAACAGGCTACCGGAGAGAAGTTCCTGATCAAACCACAGAGCTAACGTTTAGCGTCTGGCCGCAAGGCCATCCCAGGGCGCTGGAGTCAGGTTGACTCCAGCGCCTGCATGAGAGGTAATCCTGCCTTTAATCCTGGAGGCTGCTGATAAAGGCTTCTGATTCAGCAATGGATTTTTCCATTTCCCTGATCAACTGGACGACATCTGTTTCTATAGTCCCCAGCTCACCTTGTAACGAGTCAATGGCTCGCGCATTCAGATTATGCTTTAGAAACAGCACCTGATCCTGGAAGGCCTGTAATACGGGCGCCATGCGGGCCTCTGCGCTACGCATCGCCTTGATGAGTCCCTGGTATTGCCGCCGGGTCTGACTTAACTTCGCTGCACTTTGACGCTTGAGGTTGGCATTGCTGTACAGCTCGATTTCTTCCTCCCACTCATCGAACAAAGCCTCGGAGACGTCTTCGACCGCATTGATGCGGTCGGTCACCGCCTGAGCGGCAGCTTTGCTGTCTTCGTATTCATCGTTCAGCCTGTCGTAGCGTGCTGCCAAGTCCTGGTCTTTGATCTGGATAATGGATCGAAATTGCGCCAGGGCGGATTCGAATTGTTCCTTGGCATCAGTCTGCGCGTCCTGGACCGACTCCACGCGATTGACCATGATATCGCGCTTGTGAACACCCACTTTCTCCATTGCGCCGTAATACGCCGACTGACAACCGGCCAGAGCCGCCACCAACAAAGCAAATAAAAACCAACGACTTATCGACATATATCCTCACCTTTAGCTGGGTTCTTGCGAGCTTGAATGGGACAGATGATAGCCTCTTTAGAGGCTGGAAGGTCATACCCTCTGGCGCCAAGGCCTCTGCGGACGAGGGCAAAAGGCAAGACCTGACCCTAATGTCCGCAGTACCTTGCGGCGCGTTGCCATGGCCCTATCGACCTAAAGCCTAATATCGCGGGCATTCGTTTATTAATTCGCTCCGTCCTAGGCTCTGCTTGCACGATGCCTCCGCAGACGGCGCACGGAAGGCCGATGAACTCTTTACCTTTTAGTTCATTGTCCCTTATACAAACAGCGCGCGAAAAATCGCTATTGGCACTTCTGCAAGTACCCATGCCAGCGCAGTGAGCGCAAGGATATAGATTTTATTTGATCTGGTGCATATTCCCTCTGCAACCTAACGATTACGCTAAGGGGCGGGCTTTAGCCCGTCCCAGTGAGCGCAGCGAACGAATTGAACCACTAGTTAGGTGGATGACGAATTATTAGCCCAGTTTTCTAGCTCTATTTCGCTTTTTGTTTTTTCTGGAAACTTCACTTCGCCTAATTTTTTAGACCAGCCGATACTGTATGACAAATAGTAACCATTTGCAGAGTGTTGTACGCTTGAAGTGCCAATTAGAATCCAGCCGATATCAAGGTAGCTATTGATTTTTTCCGCGCTACTTATTTCTAATACTTTTATAATATTTGTAAGTTCGTACTGGCTCATCAGATTTCCTTTTAGGTCTAACGTTTTGGCTTAAGGGGTAAGCGATTTGAACGGCTAGTTAGGCTTAATAGTCGATCAGCGTGCTTTTGGGGTTTGGCCAGTTTTCTTTGAGGTCGTCATATACTTGGTTTACCCAGCTTTCATCATGAGCTGCTTGGAAACCTACGTAGTTATTTCCTGCGCACCAAGTTTCTAAGCGAAACGCTAGATTCTCAGTGTTTTGGTTGCCGACTACGTCGGACAGATATGCAATACCGCTCTTCGTGACTCGCAACTGCCAATTTTGGTTGTCAATTACCGAGCCGATTAAATTGGAGACGTTCTTCTTGGTGAATTGTTCTGGGTCATTCAGATTGATTGTGATCATTGGATTGAACCTAACGTTTGGTTAAGGGGCGGGCTTTAGCCCGTCCCAGTGAGCGAAGCGAACGATTTGAACCAGTTGTTAGAGGCAGACCTAACTCGTAATAATGTCGTATGCAAAAACGATTTTATCTATCTGTATAGATGCAGCTCTTCTGTCATCTGCGACAGCAGTGATGAAATTTGTATTCTTACAGTCAGGAATTTCATCATCGGTTAGTAAATTTACATCCATCCATTTTCCGTCATCGGAGATGGCGGTTATATTGCTGATAGCGATTACATGACCATCGACTGTTCTCAAACCGAAATACCATTGATCCTGCATCATTCGAGCCGTGTACCAAGCCGGCAAAACCTCAATAGCGGCTCCTGCATCTGTGATCATGGCTATCTTCTTATTTATTTTCCGCCATTGCTTTTCCGTAAACCATAAACTTCCGAGTGCTGTTAGTCCGCTAATCACGGCGATAACTGTTTCTAGCATGGCTGCCTCTAACATCTAAGCATTTGAACGGTGTGCGCAGCATTCCGATCAAATGTCTGTTGGACTAAGCCGCCACACCGGTCGCGTAGCATCTATAGGGTTTTGTATTGAACGGGAGGGACGGCGACGGCTGGACAGCTACCACACGGCGCTTGAAATAACCTGATGGGCTTGTTGTTTGTGTCCATGTCGATGCTCTCTGCTTCCTTGATACCGCAAAACTACCGCGATTTCCTTACGATTGCCATCTTATGGCCAGTACGGCCCGTGCCTTGATCTTTCAGGCAGTCTTCCCCCGGCCAGTCAGGCATTCAACATCGTCGCAAACGGCCAGTACCTTGCACCCGATTCGGGGCAATTATTCCAATGCAGTACATGTGCGGTCGCTTGCATTGGCTACACACGAGGTTCGGCGGACTGACTGCGGCGCCAACCCTGTTTTCCTTGTGCTCAGCATCACCGGCTCGCAGTGCCGGTCTTAGCTGCTCAAGTCGAGCACGCCGGCAACGGTTGGCCAGAAAGCCATAGTGCCTTACGCGCATCAGTCCTTTGGGCAGGATGTGCAACAGGAATCGTCGAACAAACTCGTCTCCACTCAGGGTCATCTGCCTGGCCGGGGCATCCTGACGATAGTCCTTATAACTGAAGGTCACACTGTGCTCGTCTACCTGCCGCAGGCGTGCATTGCTGATGGCGATCCGGCGTGTCTGGACAGTACCCGCACGGGAAACAGGTAATGACTGCGGGCGGCACGCCAGCGACCATCGCGACCGAGTGCGCCCGCAGGTACCAGGCAGTGCAGATGGACATGTTGGTCAAGGGTCTGCCCCCAAGTGTGCAGCACAGCAGTCATTCCCAGCTGCCCATTCAGTCGTTTGGGGTCGCGCCCAAAATGATCCAATGTGCCCCATACGGACTGGGCAACTTTCTGCTATACCCGGCAGCGATATCAGGACCGTGCAAACGCTGCTGGGGCACTCGGATGTTCGCACGACCCAGATCTACACACATGTGTTGGGTCAGGCATTCGCCGGGGTCCAGAGCCCATTGAGATGAGTAAATACCAGGCACGCTACCGCCCTACGTAAAACGCACGCCAGGTACTAACAACCCCAGCGTACCGCAGATGCGCTACATCCCACCAGATAGCTGAAACAGCTCACCATCAACTACCAGAACGGCGTCCTCGGCAGCGTCCGGTTTGATGTCCCAGCCCCCTGTCAGCGCGCCGAATGAGGGCAGTACTGTTACCGCGTCGCGGAACCAGAATACCGGGGCGCGTAGTTTGTCTCGCCCTACTGCCAGGGTATGCGCGGGGTGCAGGTGGCCGGCGAGGATGTGTTTGCCTGGCACTTTGGTTGGTTCATGGCAGAGCCGGAAGGGGCCGAGATCGAGGGTGGCGTGCCAGGTGATGCCTATGTCGATTCCCTCGGCGTGTCGGTCGTGATTGCCGATCACCGCTTCTACTCGTACATCCGCATGGCGTTCGAGCCAGGCCGGGAATTGCTCGAGGAAAGGTTCGCCTTCCCTGGGGCGGTGATGGAAGAAGTCACCCAGAACTATCAGCCGCCTGGGGCTGAAATGATGAATCAGCGCCGTGAGACGTCGTAGATCGTCCTGGCTTTGCCCGGTGGGCACTGCCAGCCCCTTGCGGCGGAAGAAGGCGCCTTTGCCAAAGTGTGTATCGGCGACCATGAGGGTCGCATGGGCGGGGTAATACAGGGCCTTGTCGCCATGCAGCACGACCTTCTCGCCCGCCAGTTCCCAGTCCAGCGTGCGGCTCACCTGCGTTTTTTCGCGACGCGGTCGGCGTTGCGCTCCAGTGTTGCCAGCATGCGTTGCACGCGTTGGCGCCAGTTCTCGGTACTCAGGCGGCTGCGCAGGCGGTCCACCCACAGCGGAAAGCCCAGTGGAGAAAAGTGCTTCGGTGTGACGATGGTCAGCTCCTGTTCGGCGGCGCGCTCAAGTACATCGCGCAGCCTGCGGATGTCGAGCTGATCTTCCAGCACTTCGCGGCGCGCCTGATCGAGTAATCGGTGCTCGGGATCGTAACGTGCTAGGGTGTCGTAAAGCAGGCCTGTTGACGCCTGCAGCTGACGATCGGTCTTGCCGCGCCCCGGGTAACCCTGGAACACCAGCCCGCTGATCCGCGCAATATCGCGAAACTGCCGGCGCGCCAGCTCGCTGGCGTTCAGCGCCGCCAGCACGTCATCGAGTAAATGCTCCGGGCTGAGCAGCGTGCGCCACAGCGCTTCGGTCAGCTCGGGCGGCTCGGTGGAGGTCAGCAGTTCGAGGCCGTAATCATTCACCGATAGGGAGAAGGTCGCCGGCTGGATCTGACCGATGCGCCAGGCCAACAGGGACGCAAGCCCCTCGTGGGCCAGCC
Source organism: Pseudomonas saliphila (assembly GCF_008638345.1). Lineage (GTDB taxonomy): Bacteria > Pseudomonadota > Gammaproteobacteria > Pseudomonadales > Pseudomonadaceae > Halopseudomonas > Halopseudomonas saliphila. Next base: position 79,484 of record NZ_VTVA01000017.1, read on the forward strand.
GGCCGGCGAAGGGATAGATAAACAGATAGTGCCCTTCCCGCGATCGGCAGCGCTCAATTAACAGGTGATGCCGGCCGGGCAAGGCAGACTGATCCCGCTGCACTTCCAGCACCGGGCGTATGGCTTCGACTTCGGCGTCCCGGTAGATACCTTTCTCCACTTCTTCGAGAATCTCCAGCACGGTATCGGCGAGCTCCGATGACAACGGCAGCCTGCCACCGTACCAGCGCGGAACGCTGTGCCGCCGCGTGCTGGCTGGCCGCACATAGGCCACCAGATCGCGCACCTTTATCAGCTCCAGCGCCCGGCCGGAAAACAGAAATACATCGCCGGGATTGAGCCGTGCGATAAAGGACTCTTCCACGGTGCCGAGCGAGCCGCCGCGCATGAATTTCACCCGCATTTGCGCGTCGCTGGTGATGGTGCCGATGGCCATGCGGTGCCGCCGCGCAATGCCGGTATCCTCCACTCGGAACAGGCCATCCTGCTCGACCACCCGCTGAAACTGCGGATAGTGTTCCAGCACCGGCCCGCCCTGGGTGATGAACACCAGACACCAATGGAACATCTCCTCGGTAAGCTCGGCAAAGGCATGGGTGGAGCGGGCTTCGGCCAGTGCCTGTTCGACGCTGAAACCGGGGCCGGCGGCCAGGGTCACCAGATGCTGAACCAGCACATCCAGACACAACCGCAGCGGTCGTCTTGCCTCTACTCGACCGGCCTCCCAGGCGCGGCGGGCGGCAGCAATCTCCACCAGTTCGAAGGCGTGGCTCGGTACACAGAGGATTTCGCTGGTAGCGCCGGGCTGGTGGCCAGAGCGTCCGGCGCGCTGCATCAGCCGCGCAACGCCCTTGGGGCTGCCAACCTGCACTACGCGATCGACCGGCGAAAAATCCACGCCCAGATCCAGACTTGAGGTACAGACAACGCAACGAAAGCTGCCATCGCGCAGACCATCCTCGATACGTTTGCGCAGCTTGCGATCGATAGAGCCGTGGTGCAGGCCGATCTCGGTCAACCAGTCCATACGCGCCTTGAGCACCGACTCAAACCACAACTCGGCCTGCGAACGCGTGTTGGTGAACAGCAATGCGGTGGCGCCCTGCTCCAGATACTCGAGCACACCCTCCAGCTGCGCCAAGCCCAGGTGGCCGGCCCAGGGGAAGCGCTCCAGCGTCGGGGGCAGCAGGCCGCGCACGGTCAGCGTTTTGTGCGTATCGCCGGCCACGCTGACGCCCGGTGCTGCGCCTTGGCCGAGCAATACCTGCATCGCCTCATCCAGATTGCCCAGCGTGGCGGACAAGCCCCAGACCGGCAGACCGGGACGCCGCGCGCGCAACCAGGCCAGACACAGCTGCAGCTGAACGCCGCGCTTGTTACCGAGCAGCTCGTGCCACTCATCGACGATGACTGCGTCCAGATGCCGAAAGCTTTCCTCCACGTTGCGGTAGGACAGCAGCACAGACAGGCTCTCGGGGGTGGTGACCAGCGCCTCGGGTAACTTGCGCCGCTGCCGGGCACGCACGCTTGCGCTGGTATCACCGGTGCGGGTTTCCACTTGCCAGTTAAGTCCCAGCCCGTCGACCGCCTCCTGCAGATTGCCCGCGGTATCCGAAGCCAGCGCCCGCAGCGGCGTGATCCACAACACCCGCAGCCCGGCCGGCGCTCTGGTTTGCTCCAGCGCCACGGATACCGGACCCAGCCAGGCAGCGAGCGTTTTGCCGGAACCGGTGGACGCATGGATCAGCCCGGACTGCCCGTCACGAAAGGCTGCCCAGGTGCAACGCTGGAAGGGTGCCGGTTGCCAGCCGCGGTTGGCGAACCAGTCTTCAATTGCCTTGATGCCGTCAGCTGCCATAGATACGCAGCAGCTCTTTGACCTGATCGAGGGTGTCGGCCTCCTCCACCGGTTTGTCCTGACGCCAGCGGGCGATCCGCGGAAAACGCAGCGCAATCCCGGACCTGTGCCTTGGCGAGGGTTGAATGCCTTCGAAGGCAATTTCCAGCACCTGCTGCGGTTTGAGCGAGCGCACCGGGCCGAATTTCTCGATGGTATTACGGCGAATCCAGTGATCGAGTTGCTGGATCTCCTTGTCGGTCAAACCGGAGTAGGCCTTGGCGATGGGCACAAAGCTGTCGCCGTCGCGCACCGCCAGGGTGTAATCGGTGTACAGATTCGCGCGCCGGCCGTGCCCCGGCTGGGCATACAAGAGCACGGCATCGATGCTCAGCGGATCGATCTTCCATTTCCACCAGTCGCCGCGTATCCGGCCGCTGCGATAGGGGCTGGCGCGGCGTTTGAGCATCAGGCCTTCGACGCGGCGCTCGCGGCTGCTTTCGCGGATTGTCGCCAGAGCCGGCCAATCGCTGGCGTCGGTCATCGGACTCAGTCGTAGCGCCGGCTGTGCTGCTTCGGCGAGGATGGCATCCAGCGCATTGCGCCGTTCTTCCAGCGGCTTGTGCCGCCAGTCTTCGCCCTGGTGTTCAAGCAGGTCATAGGCGAGAAATACCACCGGGACTTCCTTGAGGAGCTTGGGTCCGACCGTCTTGCGCTGGATACGACGCTGCATCTGTGAAAAGGGCAGCACATCGGCGTCCCAGGCCAGCAACTCGCCGTCGAGCACGACCTCCGGCAAAGCCAGCGCGGCCTCCTCCACCTCAGGGAAACGGCCGCCCATGGGTTCTTCACCACGCGACCAGAGCCAGATACCGCTGGGCCGGGCAATAAGTTGTGCGCGGATGCCGTCCCATTTCCATTCCGCCAGCCACTGGTGCAGATCGCCCAGATCAGCGGGGTCACCTTCCAGCGGTGAGGCCAGGAAGAAAGGATAGGGCTGGCCCTGCCGCTCCTGGCGGCCTTCTTCGTCGAACAACCGCTGATAAAAAGCGGCACTGGGCTCGAACTCGCCCATCAGCCGGCGCGCGATCAACGCCCGCGGCTTGCCACTGAGCGTCGCCAGAGCGCGCTCCACCAGACCACGGGATACACCGACACGCAGACTGCCGGTAAGCAATTTGTTGTATAGAAAACAAGCGTGGCGCGGCAGTGCGCGCCACAGCGCCATGACCTGTTCCTTGCGCTGTTCTTCTTCCAGACTGCGCAGGCTGAGGATGTTCTGCTCGACCCAGCCGGCGAAACTGCCCTGCACCGCCGGGCGTTCAGTATCGTCTTCCATCAGCAGGCTGATGGTTTCAGCCAGATCGCCGACGTGCTGATAGGTTTCTTCGACCAGCCATTCGGGCAGGCCACTGGCCTCTGCCAGCCATTCGCGCAAACGTCGCGGCCCGACCAGCCGTTTCATGCGCCGCCCGGTCAGTATGTACACCGCCCAGGCGCCGTCGTGGGGATCGATGCCGTCGAAATAGGCAGTGAGCACATCCAGTTTGGTCTGGGTCCGGGTGGTGGCGTCCAGTGCGGTGTACATGTCGGCGAAGGCCTGCATCAGTCGTCCTCGCCGCCGTAGAGGGTGTCCAGTTCGTAGGCTTGAAGGCCTTCGCACTCGCGCAGATAGCGCACCAGATCATCGCTGCGGCCGTGGGTGGTCAGCACGGTGCTGGCACCGGATTCGCGGATGGTGCGCAGCAGAGCCGGCCAGTCAGCATGGTCGCTGAGTTCGAAGCCATGGTCATAGCCGCGACGGCGACGGTTGCCGCGTATCCGCATCCAGCCGGAAGCAAAACCGGTGCTCGCGTTGCGGAAGCGCCGCATCCACGACGAGCCGGCGGCAGAGGGCGGTGCCAGGATGAGCTCACCGCCGAAATCATGGTCAGTGGGCAGTTCCGAGATTGGCGTTGTCGGCAGCATCTTTACCCCGGCCTGCCGGTAAATATCGGTCATCGCTACCATCGCTCCGTGGACGTACACCGGACGATCGGTATGTTCGGTAAGCGCGGCCAGCACCCGCTGCGCCTTGCCCAGCGCGTAGGTGAAGAGAATGCAGGGGCGGTCCGGATGCGCTGACCACCACTGCCAGATCTGCTCGCCGACCCGCTCCACCGGTGGCCAGCGATAACAGGGCAAGGCAAAGGTCGCCTCGGTGATCAAGGTGTCGCAGGGGACAACTTCGAAGGGTGCGCAGGTCGGGTCGGGATCGCGTTTGTAATCGCCGGTCACCACCCAGACGCGGCCATCATCATGTTCAAGTCGCGCCTGGGCGCTGCCCAGCACATGGCCGGCCGGATGCAGGCTCAGGGTGATAGCGCCGAAACGCCGCTGCTCGCCATACTCCATCCCGGTGAATTCGTGCTCGCCCAGCCGGTGGCGCATGATCGGCAAACTGTCGTGCTGGGCCAGATAGTGTTCACTGCCGGCACGGGCGTGATCGGCATGGGCATGGGTGATGACGGCCGTGGCGACCGGGCGCCACGGATCGATATGAAAATTACCCGCCGGACAGAACAGGCCTTCATCGGTGGGAATGATGAGCGGATCACGCATGCGGTACAGCGCCCCTGTGACACGTCGAAGATCGACACCTGTAGGTGGGACAATCGAAGCGCGACGGTGTTACACGGGGAATCGAAATCCAGCGCGCCCGATATCAGGCGCGCCTGGGCACCGTCAGCACCAGCATGAACAAGGCGGCCGCACAGACCACGATCGAGGGACCGGCGGGTGTATCCAGATTCCACGACATGCCCAGCCCGCCCAGCACCGCTAGACAACCCAGCACGCTGGCACCGATCGCCATCTGTTCCGGGGTACGCGCATGACGCTGGGCAGCGGCGGGCGGAATGATCAGCAGCGAGGTGATCAGCAACACACCGACTATCTTCATGGCTACCGCTATGACGATGGCGATCAGCAGCATCAGCGCCATGTGGATCGCGGTGACCGGCTGGCCTTCCACGCGCGCCAGCTCCTCATGCACGGTGACGGCCAGCAGGCGGCGCCAGAGCAGCGCCAACAATACCGAGACCACTGCGACGCCGCCGAGCATCCAGCCGAGATCCCCGGTGCTGATCGCCAGCAGATCGCCAAACAGATAGGCCATCAGATCGATCCGCACGTTATCGGTCAGCGCCAGCACCACCAGGCCGAGGGACAGCGTGCTGTGCGCCAGAATGCCCAGCAGCGTATCGCTGGCCAGCCACTGACGGTTCTGCATGACGACCAGCAGCACCGCCAACAGCACGCAGCCGGCGGTCACCGCTACCGTCAGATTGATGTCCAGCAGGATGCCCATGGCGATGCCGAGCAGCGCAGAGTGCGACAGGGTATCGCCGAAATAGGCCATGCGCCGCCAGACCACAAAGGAGCCCAACGGGCCGGCCACTAGCGCCAGCCCCAGGCCGGCGACCAGCGCGTAAATCAGGAATTCAGGCATGCTTGCAATTCGGTCCGTGTTGGTGCCCGGCGGGCGTTTCGACGACTTCGCCGTGCAGATCATGGTCATGATCGTGATGATGGTTATATATCGCCAGCGCGCTGGCCTGTTCGCCGAACAGCGCGACGAAGGCCGGGTCCAGGCTGACCTGTTCCGGACGGCCGGAACAGCACACGTGGCGGTTGAGACACACCACGGTATTAGTGGTGGACATCACCAGGTGCAGATCATGGGACACCATCAGTACGCCGCAACCGTAACGGTCGCGCAGCCGGGTGATAAGCTCGTACAGCTCGATCTGGCCGTTGACATCGACGCCCTGCACGGGCTCGTCGAGCACCAGCAGATGCGGTTTGCGCAGCAACGCGCGCGCCAGCAGGATGCGCTGCAGTTCGCCACCAGAAACCTGCTGCAGGGGGCGCAGTGCCAGGTGCCCTGCCCCCACTTCCTCGAGCGCTTCCAGTGCCGCCGGGCGCTTGACGCGGGGCGCGAGCATGAGAAAGCGCAGCACGGTCAGCGGCAGCGTCGCGTCCACCTGCAGTTTCTGCGGCATATAGCCGATACGCAGTCGCGACTTGCGTTTGACACTGCCCGAGTCGGCCTTGAGCAGGCCGAGCACGATGCGTACCAGACTGGTCTTGCCGGCGCCGTTGGGGCCGATCAGGGTGACGATCTCACCTGGCTGAACGCTGAGGTCTACCTTGTCGAGAATGGCGTTGCCGTGCAGCCGCAGGCTGACCGACTCCAGGGCGAGCAGGGCCTTGCTCATGCGGCCGCCTGGCACTGGGCGCAGAGTCCGGTGATTTCCACCGTTTCACCTTCCACCGCAAAGCCGAGGTTTTCCGCGCTGGCAGCGATAGCGTCGCGGATCGCTGGCTGATCCAGCTCGATCGCAATCCGGCATTCCCGGCAGATCAGAAACTGCCCTTCATGGCGATGCTCGGGACTCGCGCAGCCGATGAAGGCATTCAGCGACGCAATACGATGAACCAGTCCCTGTTCGAGCAGGAAATCCAGCGCCCGGTATACCGTCGGCGGCGCGGCGCGGCGTCCATCCTCGAGTGTCAGCGTCTCGAGAATGTCGTAGGCACCGAGCGGCTTGTGGCTCTGCCAGACCAGCTCCAGCACCCGCTTGCGCAGGACGGTAAAGCGCACGCCGGACTGGGCGCACAACTGCTCGGCAGCTGCCAGCGCCTCACTGACGCACTGGCTGTGGTCATGCGGATGATGGGGATCGCTCTGCTTGAATGCTTCAGTCATTGGTCCGACCCGTATGTCCAGGAATTAGGGTGTACTGACGTTCCCTCGCGCGCCGAAACGTCGACAGACCCTCATGACCTGTTATCATATAACACTTGACCGCCCCCGAGGTATTCCCATGTTGTTCCGTCGTCTGGTGCTATTGCTTGCCGGGCTAGGTGTGAGCTTGTCCGCCGCCTCAGCCACCACCCCAACCGTACTGACCACTATCAAGCCGTTGCAGCTGATCGCTGCAGCGGTGCTCGACGGCGTGGATTCGCCTGGTGCGTTACTGCCACCTGGGGCGTCCCCGCACAGTTACGCGCTGCGCCCGTCGGACCGCCGCGCTGTGCTGCAGGCCGAGCGCATCTACTGGGTAGGCCCGGATCTGGAGATGTTTGTCGAACGGCTGCTGAACGACAGCCAGACGGCGGTCGCACTGATGGGCATTCCGGACATGGCACTCCGCGACATGCAGCAATCACCGCCCGACGGCGATGACCATGCCGACGAACACAGTCATGGGCATGCTCACGGACACGACCATGCGCCCGGCAGTCTGGACGCACATATCTGGCTGGACCCACATAACGCTCTGACCATGGCGCGCTATATGGCTCAGGACCTGGAGGCTCTCTATCCTGATCAGGCGAGTGTGTTGAATGACAACCTCGCTGCCTTCGAAAGGCGTTTGACGCAACTCGATGCCCGGCTTGCTGCCCGGTTCGCACCCCTGAAGGACAAGCCCTACTTCGTGTTCCACGACGGCTACGGCTACTTCGAGGATCACTATAATCTGGCGCCACGCGGCATATTCAGCCTGTCCCATGAGGTTCAGCCCGGCGCCAAACATATCAATCAGTTACGTGAACAGCTGCAACAGGCCGGCCCCTCTTGTGTGTTCAGCGAACCCCAGTTCACGCCGCGACTGGTTAACTCCCTGACCCGTGACCTGCCGGTGCGCAAGGCCGAGCTGGACCCGCTAGGCAGTGAAGTAGAAGTGTCGGCACGCGGCTACGAAACGCTATTGGAAGGGCTGGCTGACGAGCTGGCAGGGTGTCTGGAACAGCTGTGATACGGCCTTGCCGGGAATCAGTCCATCGATATCCCGGCTGGCAAATTCTGCTTCTGACTCACAACGCCAGCGGCAGGCCGATGCTTACGGTCTGATGATTACGCAGCACGCGCAAAAAGTGCTCGGTATCCTTCACCAGCACACCCTCCTGCCCCTCGTGCTGGTCCGCCGCCAGCTGACGGGACAGCCAGAAGCGCAGAGCGGCCAGACGTAAGGTGTCAGGCCAGGCTTCGGCTTCAGCGGGATTGAAGCGACGGATACTGGCGTAGCCGGCGAGCAGGGCCTGGGTACGGGCGGGATGCAACTGCTCCTGCTGATCCAGACACCAGTCGTTGACGCAGATAGCAACGTCATACAGCGCCCAGCCGCTCGCGGCATTGTAAAAGTCGATGAGGCCGCTGAGGTGGTGTCCGTCGAACAGTATATTGTCGCGAAACAGATCGGCATGCAGGATGGCGGCCGGCAGCTCTGGGGGCTGGGTTTGCCAACGCTGTATGCGGGCCTGAAGCTGGTCGACCAGGGTCAGAGCGACAGGGTCACTGATGCGACTTCGCAGTCGTTGGCCATGCGTAAGCATCCAGTCCAGGCCCCGGTCACTGCGGCGCTGCAAACCGCTGCCCGCTGACGCTTCGTGCAGCCTTGCCAGTGCCTGGCCGACCGCGTGGCAATGACTGGCATCAGGGTGTTCGACATGCGCTCCCGGCAGGCGCGGCTGCAACAGGGCCGGCCGGCCGCAGAGCTGATGCAGGGCCTCGCCGTTGCGGTCACGAATGGCGTAAGGCACTGGCAGATCGGCCTGCCGCAAACAATCAAGCAATTCGATGAAAAACGGCAGATCCTTGATCGGGCCACGCTCGACCAGCGTCAGTACATACTCGCCCCGCTCGGTCGCGACAAAGAAATTGCTGTTCTCCGTGCCGCCGACAATGCCGCTGTAGTCGATCAGCCGGCCGAGATCGAAGCCCGAGATGAATTTGTCGAGCTGGGTCCGCTCAACCGGCGTGAAAACCGACATCAGCGCCTCACCACTCGAAGATTTTCCAGGACGGAATGCGCATGCCTTCAGGCTGATCGCCCCGGGTGAAGTTGCCTTCGTCATCCACGGCTACCAGAAAATAGGGCGCGCCCACCTTGGGGGTTATCTTGATGGCATACAGAAAGCCATTGACCCGGTACTCCTCAATGGTGCGGTCGCCTTCCTGACGGATGGTGACGTCAGGCTCTGCAGTGATCTGATCCTGGGCCGCAAGCGGCAAACTCACTGCCAACACTGCTGCGCCCAACCAACGGTTTAATATGCGTGACATGTTACTCTTGCCCCTTGCCCGGAATGATCGGAATGTCCCTTTTACTGCTGACCATTCTAGCCCTTTTTACCTTTGGATACGTTGACCTGACGCATGACTGATAATGCCCCTCTGATTCTGGTGGATGGCTCGTCCTATCTGTATCGAGCCTTCCACGCTCTCCCGCCGCTGATGACCTCCACCGGCAATCCGACCGGCGCGGTGAAAGGCGTGCTGAACATGCTCAACAGCCTGCGCAGGCAATATCCCCACAGCCCGTTTGCCGTGGTGTTCGATGCCAAGGGACCGACCTTTCGCGACGCGCTGTTCGAAAGCTACAAGTCACACCGCCCGCCCATGCCCGACGATCTGCGCGTGCAGATCGAGCCTCTGCACGCCAGCGTGCGTGCGCTGGGCCTGCCACTGCTGTGTGTAGATGGCGTCGAGGCGGATGACGTGATCGGTACGCTGGCGCGGCAGAGCGCGACAGCCGGCCGACCGGTCATCATTTCCACCGGCGACAAGGACATGGCGCAGCTGGTCGATGAGCACATCACCCTGGTCAACACCATGAGCGGTACGGTGCTCGACATCGCCGGCGTGCACGAGAAATTCGGCGTCGGCCCGGATTGCATCATCGATTATCTGGCGCTGATGGGCGATAAATCCGACAACATTCCCGGCGTGCCCGGTATCGGTGAGAAGACCGCCCAGGGCCTGGTTACGGGACTCGGCGGCGGGCTCGATGTCATTTATGCCAACCTGGACAAGATTCCGGAACTGCCGATCCGCGGCGCCAAGAAGCTCGCCGACAAGCTGGTCGAAAACCGCGAGATGGCCTACCTCTCCTATCAGTTAGCAACCATCAAGATCGACGTCGAGCTGGAACTGCGCGCCGATGCGCTGATGCCCGGCGAACCGAACCGCGAGGCGCTAATCGAGCTGTACCAGCAACTGGAATTTCGCAACTGGCTGGATGACCTGCAGCGCGAAGCCAAGGCCGCCGATGCGGCCATCCCCGGCCCCGCCAAGGCGGAAACCGTCGAGCCTCGTTACGAAACCATCCTGGAGCAAGCCGACTTCGAGCGCTGGGTCGACAAGCTCAAGGCCGCCAAGCTGTTTGCCTTCGATACCGAGACGACAAACATCAATGCACAGCTGGCCGAACTGGTGGGCATCTCCCTGGCGGTCAACCCGCACGAGGCGGCCTATATCCCGCTGGGCCATACCTATATGGGCGTGCCGGACCAACTCGATCGCGACTATGTACTGGCAACGCTGAAACCCCTGCTGGAGGATGCGTCGCGGGCCAAGGTCGGCCAGCATTTCAAATACGACATGAATATTCTGGCGCACTACGGCATCGATATCAGCGGTGTGGCCTATGACACCATGCTCGAGTCCTACGTGCTGAATTCGACCGCCAGCCGCCACGACATGGACAGTCTGGCGCTCAAGTATCTTGGCCACGGCACCATCCGCTTCGAGGATGTCGCCGGAAAAGGCGCCAAGCAGCTGACCTTCGATCAGGTATCGCTGGAGCAGGCCGGGCCTTACGCCTGCGAAGATGCCGACATCACGCTGCGTCTGCACCAGACGCTGCTGACAAAGCTCTCCGCCACGCCGTCGCTGGTCAGCGTGCTGAAGAATATCGAGATGCCGCTGGTGCCGGTGCTGGCGCGCATCGAGCGCTACGGTGCGCTGGTGGATGCCCAGCTGCTCGGCATTCAGAGCCGTGAACTGGGCGAGAAAATGCTCAACCTGGAACAGCGCGCCTATGAGCTCGCCGAACAGCAATTCAACCTGGGTTCGCCCAAACAGCTGGGCGTGGTGCTGTACGAAAAGCAGGGATTGCCGGTCATCTCCAAGACCGCCAAGGGTCAGCCCAGCACCGCCGAATCGGTACTCGCCGAACTGGCGGAACAAGGTTACGAGCTGCCGCAGGTGATCATGCAATACCGCACGGTGAGCAAGCTCAAATCCACCTATACCGATCGGCTTCCCGAGCAGATCAATCCGCGCACCGGCCGCATCCACACCTCCTATCACCAGGCAGTAACGGCTACCGGGCGGCTGTCATCATCCGATCCGAACCTGCAGAACATTCCGATTCGTACCGCTGAAGGCCGGCGTATCCGCCAGGCGTTCATCGCGCCGAAGGGCTACAAGGTACTGGCTGCCGACTATTCGCAGATCGAGCTGCGGATCATGGCGCATCTGGCACAGGACGTCGGGCTGCTGGATGCCTTCCGCCATGACCAGGACGTGCACCGGGCCACTGCCGCGGAAGTATTCGGGGTCACGCCGGAGGAGGTCAGTAATGACCAGCGGCGCAGCGCCAAGGCCATCAACTTCGGCCTGATCTACGGCATGAGCGCCTTTGGCCTGGCCAAGCAACTAGGTGTCGGCCGCAAGGAAGCTCAGGAATATATCGACCGCTATTTCGCACGCTATCCCGGCGTGCTCGCCTATATGGAACGCACCCGCCAGCAGGCCGGCGACCAGGGCTATGTCGAGACGCTGTTCGGCCGTCGGTTGTATCTGCCGGAGATTCATTCGCGCAATCAGGCACTGCGCAAGGGCGCCGAACGGACCGCGATCAACGCACCGATGCAGGGCACCGCTGCGGACATCATCAAACGCGCGATGATCACAGTGGATAACTGGCTTGCCGACACCGGGCTGGATGCCAGGGTCATCATGCAGGTGCATGACGAACTGGTCCTGGAAGTACGTGAGGATCTGGTCGATGACATCCGTGCCGGCCTCTGCGAACGCATGAGCGCCGCGGCTGCGCTGGATGTTCCGCTGGCGGTCGAAGTAGGCGTGGGTAACAACTGGGACGAGGCGCACTGAGCCTTGCAACTCGCTTGCAGGCCGTGCCAGCCGTGGCCTGCAAAAAAGTTTGAATTTATTTGCGTTGTGATTGAACTTTTCCGGAACCCTTCCGGTCAGAGCTTATGAATGGCCAGTCAAGCCTTTCTTGCTCCTTAGATGTGATTTTGATGTGATTTTAGTGTTGGCAGAAAAACCCGGGCACCCTTTCCTAGCACAGCCCGGTTGTTAAACCCCGATCCTTCCCTCCCCATAGAAGCTCGGGGTTTTTTTTGCCCGCGATTTATTCAGCCGGTACGTCTTCGCTGTCGTCTTCCTCTTCGCTGAAGAACCACACATCGAGCACCTCGTAGGCCTCTTCCAGGCCCTGACGCTTGGGCGCGGAGAACAGCTGGACGGTCGCCCGGTTGCCGTATTCCTTACGGACCGTGGACTGCACCTTGAGCAGCACGTTCTTCGCTGCGCCATAGGCCAGCTTGTCCGCCTTGCTCAGCAGAATGTGTGCGGGCAAGCCGCTGACGTCCGCCCATTCGAGCATCATCCGATCAAAATCGGACAACGGATGCCGGATATCCATTACCAGTACCAGACCCACCAGCGAATCGCGCTGCGTCAGGTACGCATCAAGGTGCAGCTTCCAGTGTTCCTTCAGGGCCAAAGGAACCTTGGCATAACCGTAGCCTGGCAGATCGACCAGCCGGCGCTGTTCATCCAGGGCAAAGAAATTGATCAGCTGGGTCCGACCCGGCGTCTTCGACGTCCTGGCCAGGCGAGCATGGGTGAGTGTATTCAGCGCACTCGACTTGCCCGCGTTGGAGCGCCCGGCAAAGGCGACTTCATAGCCGACGTCCAGGGGGCATTGATCAGCCTCACTGGCACTTTTGATGAAGGTAGCTTGCTGGCAAAGGGAAACGAGAGGTTTAACTGAGGACATTGACGATCCGTTGGGGCTGACGAGGGCTGATGACATTCACCTGAGCCGGTAGCTTAGTATATACTGCTGCGGTTTTATATCCTGAAAGCGTAACTGCGACAGTATGGACATTGCTTCGCTTACGAACGACCGATAGCATGGCGTTGACAAACTGACCTCTGCTTGATCGTTGAGCAATAACAACCGAGGCGGTCTGTCCTAATGCGCGTTGCAGACCGCAGCGACGGGTACAGCCCACAATTTCTTTTAGCCGTAATTGGATTAGCCGATGAATAAATTACTCGTGAGCCTGGTGTTATCTCTCGGTGTGGCCGGTTCGGCCCATGCACTGGAAGGGGACGCCGAAGCAGGACAGGGCAAGGTCGCTGTTTGTGGCGCTTGTCACGGCCCCGATGGAAACAGCCTTGTTCCGAATTTCCCGAAGCTCGCCGGTCAGGGCGAACGGTATCTCTTCAAGCAGTTGGTGGACATCAAGGAAGGTGCCCGGGTCGTTCCAGAGATGACTGGCATGCTTGATCCGCTCAGCGAGCAGGACCTGGCCGACATCGCAGCCTATTATTCCGGTAATGACGCGAGCGTGGGCGTTGCTGATCCCGCTCTGGTTGAGCGTGGCGAAGCGCTGTATCGCGGTGGCAATCTGGAACTCGGACTGCCAGCCTGTACCGGCTGCCATTCGCCGACCGGCCAGGGCATCGATACTGCTGGCTATCCACATCTGGCTGGCCAACACGCCCAGTACACGGCCAAGCAGCTGACGGATTTCCGCGAGAACAACCGCACCAATGACGGCGATGCACGCATCATGCAGACTATCGCCAGCCGTCTGAGCAATCGTGATATCGAAGCTGTCTCGGATTACATTCAGGGTCTGCGTTAAGCCTTGATGTATTGCCGACTGTAACGGCAGGCTTTAAAAAAAGGGTGGCTTCGGTCACCCTTTTTCGCTTCTGCGGGTATTACAGTAAAACCACTCCGCAGGCAGCTCCATAAATAATCCCCGGCCGTGTTGCGCTGCCGGGAGATATCGTGGAAGCTCCGAACACATTGGAAGTCATTGGTCACCCGCGTTTTGTACAGGAGAACGACATGCGCACGATGTTAACGATTGGTCTGGTTTGGCTCTTGGGTAGTTTCGCCATGGCGAGCGCACAGGAAGCCATCAGCTATCAGGAAGGCAAACATTACGTGAAGCTGCCGAGCCCGGCGCCCGTCGAAGAGCCCGAGAAGATCGAAGTCGCCGAACTGTTCTGGTATGGCTGCGGTCATTGCTTCACCTTCGAGCCGATCATTGGCGAATGGAAGAAGGACCTGCCGGACGACGTGCACTTCCGCCCCGTTCCCGCGTTCTTCGGTGGTGCCTGGGATACCCACGGCCAGCTGTATTACACCCTGGACAGCCTGGACAAGCTCGACGAAACCCACGCCGCTGTCTTCCAGGCCATGCATAACCAGAAAAACCGCCTCGCTGACCAGAAGGCCATGATCAAGCTGCTGGAGCCCTATGGCATCACCGAAGAAGAGTTCACCAAGGCGTGGTCTTCCTTCGGCGTCCGCGCCAAGATGGAGCAAGCCAAGGCGCTGGCCAAGGCCTACCGCGCCAGCGGCGTGCCGACGCTGATCGTCAACGGTAAATACCGGATTGAAGGCGGCATGGCCGGCAGTTTCGAAGATATGCTGAAGGTAGCGGACTACCTCGTCGAGCAGGAACGCAAGGCACTCTGACAGGTAATGCAAAGCCGGCGAGAAGCCCGGGCACGAGCACGATCGCCGGTCAGCGAACCGGCGGCACTAGGGGATCCCATTAGCCCCGCTCGTCCCGGGCTGTCACTTCAGTTGCTTTCCGACCAGGGACTGGCCACGCAGTATTTCCACGATGGCTACCAGGGGGTTGAATGATTGCAGCGGGAAATATACCGACGAAACGCTCCACCCACGGCACGATGGCACCCGCCAGTCTGCAAACCAACCCACACTGCGGAATTGGCGAGCAGGCACTGCCTGAAGTGTTACGCCTGCTGAGTTTCAATATTCAGGTTGGCATCAATACTCAGCGTTATCGACACTACGTCACCCGCAGCTGGCAGCACCTGTTGCCACACGCCGGGCGCAGCAACACCCTTGATCTGATCAGCCGCATCCTCAACGATTTCGACCTGGTTGCTCTGCAGGAGGTCGATGGCGGAAGCATGCGTTCGGGCTATATCAACCAGGTCGAGCATCTCGCCCGGGAAGGTCAGTTCCCCTACTGGTATCAGCAGCTCAATCGTAATCTTGGCCGCTTCGCCCAGCATTCCAACGGCTTGCTCAGTCGCTATGCCCCGCAATTTCTGGAGGACCATAAGCTGCCGGGTGTGTTACCCGGGCGTGGCGCTATCCTCACCAGCTTCGGTGATGGGCCGGATTCACTGCTGGTGGTGATGATGCATCTGGCGCTCAGCCCCCGCACCCGTGCCAACCAGCTGGCCTATGTGCGCGAACGCATAGCCGATCACAAACACGTGGTACTGATGGGCGATATGAATACCCACGCCGAGGATCTGCTGGAAAACTCGCCGCTGCGCGGTTCGAAGCTGCACACCGCTACGCTGCCAGGCACCTATCCGAGCTGGAAACCGGCACGGGTGCTGGACCATATTCTGCTCAGCCCCAGCCTGACGATCGAACAGGTCGATGTGCTGCCCCATCCGATCTCCGATCATCTGCCGGTGTCGATGCATATTCGTCTGCCGTCAGGCCTGTGCGTGCCCGCCCATGCCGCGAAGCCCGCAGAGCCCGCCTGACGGCTCGCTCTTCTCCGCGTGGCACCTCTCCAATACGCAACGGACATGCTAGGCTAGCCTTCGATTTCAGCCAGTAACATTTCAGCTAGTCATTAGGGGCCTTGGTGAGAATTCCGGTACTGCTTTTGCTTATCACGCTCCTGGCGGGTTGCGCCGGCGGCCTGCACATCGATACACGCCACCAATCTCTGAGCCATGACAGCCGTGTGCGTTATGTCGTGCTGCATTACACCTCGTCCGGCTTCGACAGATCCCTGAACGCCCTGACCCTGGGCCCTGTCAGCAGTCATTACCTGATCGATGAAAAACCTGCGACCGTCTACCGGCTGGTCGACGAAGAACGTCGCGCCTGGCACGCCGGTGAAAGCAGCTGGCAGGGCCGCACCTACGTCAACGGCATTACCCTTGGCATTGAGCTGGTGCACCGTGGCTTTCTGGATACGCCCGAGGGCAGGCGTTGGTATCCATGGGAACCAGAACAAATCGACAACCTGATCCTGTTGCTGGAGGACATCCTCAGCAGGCACGACCTGACTCCGGAACAGGTGCTCGGTCACAGCGATGTAGCACCGCAGCGCAAGGTCGATCCAGGTCCGCTTTTCCCATGGTTACAGCTGGCCGAGGCAGGGGTGGCGATCTGGCCGGGAGCCGAGTCACTGGCGATGTACCAGGCGCAGCTTGTCGGGCTCACTCCCACCGTCAGCTGGTTCCAGCAGTCGCTGGCCAGCTTCGGCTACGAGGTACCTCAGACAGGGCTGCTGGACAGACCTACGCGCAACGTCATTGCCGCCTTCCAGATGCGCTTCCGACCAGCCCGCCATGACGGGCAGCCGGATACCCAGACGGCGGCTATTCTCGCGGCGCTGGTACCGACGGCGGCAAGCTCGCCGCTCTGGTGTGGCCGCAATGCTGACACTCCGGATGCTCTTACTCCGCCCTGTTTACTGCCGCTGCCCGAAGCGCTGCATAGCGATCCGGATGCAAGCCATACGCAGGATGTGCTCGACTGATGCTGAACGGAATCTGGCTCGGCTTTTTTATCGCGGCCTTCAGCGCCGCGCTTTGGCAATGGCTCGGCGTCGGGGATAGCGAAGTCTTCAGCCGGCTGGTGGCATCCTTGTTTGATATGGCGCGGCTGAGCGTCGAGATAGTACTGGTGCTGGTCGGCACCATGACCCTGTGGCTGGGCTTTCTGGCGATTGCCGAAAAGGCCGGACTGATCAGAGTACTGGCGCGTGTGCTGGATCCCTTGTTCCGCCGCCTGATGCCGGACGTACCCAGCGGTCACCCGGCGCTGGGGCATATCACCATGAATTTCGCCGCCAACGTGCTGGGACTGGATAACGCGGCGACGCCCATCGGCCTCAAGGCCATGCACGCGCTGCAGAGCCTGAACCCAAGCAAGGAAACCGCAACCAACGCGCAGATCCTGTTCCTGGTACTGAATACTTCGTCGCTGACCCTGCTGCCGGTCACCATCTTCATGTACCGGGCCCAGCAGGGCGCGGCGGATCCGACTGCGGTTTTCCTGCCCATTCTGCTGGCGACTACTGCATCCAGCCTGGTGGGGCTGTTGTCCGTGGCGGTGATGCAACGTCTTCGGCTTTGGGACCCTGTTGTGCTGGCCTATCTGGTAGGCGGCGCACTCGCCCTCGGCGCGCTGCTGGCAACCCTCGCTGGCATGTCAGCGCAGGCCTTGAGCGCAACTTCGACGTTGGTGGGTAACCTGACGCTATTCGGCATCATCATGGTGTTTTTACTGGTAGGTGCGCTGCGCAAGGTGAATGTGTACGACACCTTTATCGAGGGCGCGAAGGAAGGCTTCAGTTTCACCGTTTCGCTGCTGCCGTTTCTGGTCGCCATGCTGGTGGCGGTCGGGGTGCTGCGCGCCAGCGGCGTACTTGACGCCGGCCTGGACGGCATTCGCTGGATGGCCGATCTGTTTGGCTGGGACACGCGATTCATTGACGCGCTGCCGACCGCGTTCATCAAACCGCTCTCGGGCAGCGGCGCCCGGGCGATGATGATCGAGACCATGGACACCTTCGGGGTCGACAGCTTCCCGGCGTTGATGGCGGCGACATTCCAGGGCAGCACCGAAACCACCTTTTACGTTATCGCCGTGTATTTCGGCGCGGTCGGTATCCGCCGCGTGCGTCACGGGCTGGGCTGCGCGCTGCTGGCCGACCTGGCGGGGATGCTGACGGCTATCGCTGTCTGCTACTGGTTTTTTGGTTAGCCTGCGAGGTCGGATTCATCTGTTAAGCTGGAGCCACAGCCCAACACAGGACCGCGCCGATGTCTGCACCCCGATTTGATCAACTGCACCGCGAGCCAGGCCCTTTCTTCGTTGCCCTCGGTGGTGCCGGGATGTTCGGCGCTAATTTCTATTTGTATGGCTCCGGCGGTCAGTGGATCGCCGTGGATTGCGGCTTCGCTCTGCAATCCACACCCGGTGGCGCTACGCAGGTCTCCATCCCTGACATGTCGGCGCTGGCGCGCTATGACATCAAGCTATCGGCGATTCTGATCACCCACGGTCATGAGGACCATATCGGCGCCATTCCCTACCTGTGGAGACAGCTGGGTTGTCCCCTGTACGCCACCCCGTTCACCGCGCGGCTGATCCGCAATAAACTGGATCCAGCCCTCAGTTGGCCAACCCTGCGTGAGATCAAGCCGCTGCAGCCAGTGGGCATCGGCGCCTTTCAGGCTGAATGGATCCCGGTCACCCATTCGATCCCCGAATCCAACGCCATTGTGCTCGAGGTCGCGGGCAAACGGCTCTACCACAGCGGTGACTGGAAGCTGGATCCGCAACCGGTGGTGGGTGGCCTGACCGCACAAGGTCGCCTGCAGGCGATCGGCCGCAGTGGCGTGGATGTGATCATTGGCGATTCCACCAATGCGCCGACGCCGGGTGCCAGCCATTCCGAGGCCAGCGTGCAGAACGGGCTGCTCGACACCATCCGCGCCTGCCGCAAACGGGTCATCGTTACCTGTTTCGCCAGCAATCTGGCGCGCCTGCACAGCCTCACGGAAATCGCCTTCGACACCGCACGCTATGCCGGCTTGCTCGGCCGCAGCCTGCTGACCATGCATCGCGCCGGACGCGCGCACGACTATCTCACTGCCCGGCCCGGCTTTATCGATCCGTGGGAGCTTGGTTATCTCCCTCGCGAACAACAATTGTGGATCTGCACCGGTAGTCAGGGCGAGCCGGCCGCGGCACTGGGCAGACTAGCCAGCGGAAGCCATCCGCACCTATCGCTCGAACAGGGCGACACCGTGGTGTTTTCCTCACGATTGATTCCGGGCAACGAGGAATCGCTGGCGGCAATCAAATCCGGATTGAAACACCAGGGCGTGGCAGTCATCGATGATGACATGGCGCCGATCCACGCCTCAGGCCACCCGCCCCAGGAAGACCTGCGCCAACTCTACAGCTGGTTGAATGCCCGCTACCTGTTGCCCGTACACGGTGAGCCCTACCACCAGCAGGCCCACCTCAAATTCAGCCGCAGCCTGGGCCTGAGTGGCCTGGTGCCGGCCAATGGCGATCTGATAGACCTGCACGGCCGGCCCTGCAAGGTGGCGCAGATGCCTGCGGGCTTGGTTGAGATTCAGCGCGATTGAGTTAGTTATGGGCCGTTAACCCCGAATCCCCCCTAGCCCG
>NZ_VTVA01000018.1 GCF_008638345.1 Pseudomonas saliphila
TCAGGCGCGCTACACCCCCAGGATGGCATAAAGCCGCTGGGGGCATAGGACGCGCGCTCCCAGAATGGCACGGCTTCGCGTGGGTTTTCCTGGGGTTGGCGTGCGCCTGCGCGCCGACAGGGGCTGATCGGGCCGCGTTCGGACGCGCCGACGGGGTTGGTGCGTAGCGCAGGCGCGCTACACCCCCAGAATGGGCAGCGCAGGGACAGTTTCACCTTGAATGACGGCCATAAAAAAGCCCGGCAATTGCCGGGCTTTTTTTCGGATTGATCAGGCGGCGACGATGACGTCTCCGTGATTTTCCGGTTCGATCAATGCCTTGTGTAGCGCATCGACGGCGGCGTCGTAATCATCTTCATTGATGATGCACTGCATCTCGACCTGGCGAATCGACTGGTGAATCGCCTGGATACTGATCCCGGCGCTGGCCAGTGCTGCCACGGTCTTGGCGAGGATGCCCTTGACCTTGAGGTCCGAGCCAATCGCCGAGACGATCGCGATGTTATGCACCCGTACTTCAGCCATCGGATAGCGCTCCTCGATCAGCCGGGTCGCCCGGTTGATCAGCTTGCGCGAACCTGACGCGTAGTAGGTGATGCTGTTGGCGTCGGAATCCTTGTTGACGACATAGAGCTTCAGCTGCTTGAGCAGTTTGGTGATCTCGATGTCGTAGCCAACGTCGCCGAGCATCTCCTGATCGAAGACCTCAAGACCGAACACATCCTTGCGCCCAGCAATGATCTCTACGCAGGGCTTTTCACTGCAATAGTCCTGACTGATCAGGGTGCCGCCATGATCCGGCTCGAAGGCATTCTTGATGCGCAGCTGAATGCCTGCGCGGCGCAAGGTGCGTGCTGCCTTGGGGTGAATTGCTTCCACACCCAGATTCGACAGCTGGTCGGCCACGTCGTAATTGGTACGGCCGATGGTCACCACCTTGTCGACGCCAACCAGATTCGGATCAGCGCTGGAAAGGTGATATTCCTTGTGGATGATGGCTTCGTGCGCGCCAGTGGTCGCAGCAATCTGCGCGAAGGTGATCTCGCTGTAGCCACGGTCAAAGGTGTTCATCAGACCTTCGGAGCAATGGGTATAGCCCGTTGCGACTACCAGTTCCTTGTTCAGATCAATGCCAGCGAAGCTGTCCTTGATCATCTGCTGGAACTGTTTGGGCTCGCTCTGATTCCAGCCGGTGAGATCCACCAGACGGGCGTTCACGCCACGCTTTTTCAACGCCAGCACGGTATTGAAAGCGCTGTGTGCTTCGCCAAGTGCCGCGAGCATTTCACGAACTTTCATCAGGTGCTCGGTCAGCTGGAAATGACCGTAGGTGCATAACTGCTGCAGGCTGACCATGCACTCACGAACGTCGCTGATGCGGCCTTCGATGAAACGGTCGGCGGCCTGGCGCTCGTATTCGCTGGCGAAAAGCTCGCCGTTTTTCTGCTTCATGGTGTCGAGCACGACGTCCAGCGCATCCAGCCAGGCATCTTCGTTCTGCGCATCGGCAAAACGCTCATAGACGCCGGGCTCACCGGTTTTCTTGTGCTCAAGCAGCATGTTAGTCATGCCTGAATAGGCGGAGACGACAAATACCCGGTGATAAAGCTCGGCTTTTTCACGGTCGCCAATGAAAATGGTGTTCAGTACTTCATCAAAGCGGCTCATCGAGGTGCCGCCGATTTTTTCTACTGTATGCATAATCCTGGGTTCTTTTCTGGTGAATATCGTCTCTGCCAATCCGGCAGAGGCGAGGGCTCCTGCCCTCAGTCGTACTGCTGCGGAGTTATCTGCAGCGGCTCGACTTTTCCGCGTTCGGCTACAAAATCCGGTCGCGGTGGCACATTGCCAAATGGTTCAACCGGCAGATTGTCCACGTGGTTGTAGACAAAGAACAGGTTGCTGCGCGGGCTGGGCGTGATATTGCTGTTGGACCCGTGCAAGGTATTGCAGTCAAACAGCACGACCGAACCGGCGGGGCCGGTGGCCATATCAACGCCCTGGCTCTGAAACAGTTCCTGCAGGCTTCCTTCGTCTGGAACGCCCAGTTCCTGTTTGCGCAGTGATCTTTGATAGTGATTTTCCGGCGTCTTGCCTACACAGCTGATGTACTGCTTGTGCGAGCCGGGAATCAACATCAAAGGACCGTTAAACGGATGGTTGTCTGTCAGCAAAATCGAACAGCTGACGGTGCGCATCCGCGGCAAGCCATCTTCGACGTGCCATGTTTCAAAATCGGAGTGCCAGTAGAACTCCTTGCCCTTGAATCCCGGTTTGAGATTCAGCCGCGACTGGTGAACATAGATGTCACCGCCGAGGATGTAACGGGCAATACCGGCAATTCGCTCGTCCTGCGCTACCCGGGAAAACAATGGATTGCTCCGGTGGATCGCGAACAGCGAGCGTAATGCGCCGCTGTCCGGTTCCTGTATCGCAGCAGGCGAATCAAGGACTTCCTGTGTCTGACTGATCCGGTACAGCTCCCGCTTGAATACTTCAACTTCGCGGGGGCTGAATACTTCCGGTAATACCAAATAACCATCGCGCTCAAAGCTGGCCATCTGCTCGGCACTGATCGGCGCATTGTGCAAATCGCGCCGGTACAGTACCGGGTCTAGCCGTTCGTGCCAGCTTGGTTGGTCGTACTCACGTGATGGATACAAATCAGCAAACATTGGTCCTCCTGTTCGACTTTAAGGGGCGTTTTCCTCTATGTCGGCGGGATAAACGCCGTTCTCGTCATGTACTTCCTTGCCACTGAGCGGTGGGTTGAACACGCAGGCCATTTTCATGTCCTCGGTGCCGCCACGTAGCATGTGCTCATCGTGCTTATCCAGGATGTAAAGCGTGCCTGGCTCGATGGGGTAGACCTTGCCATCGGCTAAAGTTTCAATTTCGCCGTTTCCGCTCATGCAATACACCGACTCAAGATGGTTCTGGTACCAGATATGCGTTTCGGTGTTGGCATAGATGGTGGTGATGTTGAACGAGAATCCCATCTTGTCTTCCTTGAGAATCATCCGGGTGCTGTCCCAGGTCTCGGTGACAACCTTGCGCTCGGAGTTCTCACATTCTTTCAGCTGACGTACGATCATTCGGAATTCCTCAGGATGCTTGAGTTTTGACTTGTTCGCTGAATACGGTAGCGAAGGCCGCATCCAGAATAGTCATGGCCTTGTCAATTTGCTCTTCGGTGATGACCAGCGGGCACAGGCATTTCACGACCTGGCTATGGTTACCGCTGGTTTCAATCACCAGACCATGCTTGAAGGCTTCGCGGCATACTGCTGCAGCGGTGTCGCCGTCGGGGCAGCTGATGCCCAGCATCATGCCGCGGCCTTTGACGAACAGTGAATCAGGACCAACCTTGCTCACGATGCGCTGCATGCGCTCCTTGATGATCTTGCCCTTGGCCTGAACGCTCTTGGCAAACTCATCGGTTTTCCAGAAGTGCTCGAACGCAGCGGCGGCGGTCACGAAGGCGTGGTTGTTGCCTCGGAATGTACCGTTGTGCTCGCCCGGTTCCCACTGGTCAAGATCCCGACGAATGAGCACGACTGCGAAGGGCAGGCCGTATCCGCTAAGTGATTTGGACAGCGTGACAATGTCCGGCTTGATGCCCATCTCTTCGAAGCTGAAGAAGGTGCCTGTCCGGCCGCAACCGGCCTGAATGTCATCCACAATCAGCAGCATTTCGTGCTTGCGGCAGAGCTTCTCGAGCTTGCGCATCCATTCTGCAGACGCAGCGTTCAGACCGCCTTCACCCTGAACGACTTCGACGATTACCGCAGCGGGCTTGTCGATGCCACTGCTTGGGTCGCTCAGCAGCTTGTCCATCATGGAAATGGTGTTGACCTTGTCGCCAAAGTAGTTGGCATAGGGCATACGGCTGACATCAGTCAAGGGAACGCCGGAGGCGCCGCGATGATGGCCATTGCCGGTGACAGCCAGGGCGCCGATGGTGCAGCCATGGAAGCCATTGGTGAAGCTGATGACGTTCTGACGACCAGTTACCTTGCGCGCCAGTTTCAGTGCCGCTTCAACCGAGTTGGAACCGGTAGGGCCGCTGAACTGCACAACGAAATTGCCCATGCCGCGTGGCTCGAGGATGACGCGATGGAAGGTTTCAAGGAAACGTTCCTTGGCTTCGGTATACATGTCCAGACCGTGGGTCAGGCCATCAGCCTCGAGATACTCGATAAGCGCTTTCTTCAGTACCGGGTTGTTATGCCCGTAATTCAGGGTTCCGGCACCAGCCAGAAAGTCGATATAGGCTTTGCCTTCGCGGGTAATGAGTTCTGCACCGCGGGCTTGCTTGAATACGACGGGGAATGAACGGCAGTAGCTGCGGATTCCGGACTCATGTTTTTCGAACTGTTCGAAGTTTTGCATGGTGTCTCCTGGAGCTTTTTAAGCGGTTTGAAAGTTGAACGGACCGGCGCGATACAGTACTTCGTCATCGTGCAAGCCATTGAAATGGGTGGCGCGGTCAAAAACTACGCGGGTGCTGTATTCGACGCCTAGCTGTCTGAAGGCCTTCTTGAAAAGCGCTTCGGAGGCGTCGTTGCCAGGCGAAATAGTGGTTTCCAGCCAGTGCACTCCCTGGGGAGCGACGCGTTCTACCAATCCCATCAGCATTTTCAGCGCAAGGCCTTGGCCTCGAGTGCTGCTGTCGACAGCGACCTGCCAGATAAACAGGGTGTCGGGACGGGACGGGGGGCGGTAACCGGAGATAAAGCCGACCAGCTCTCCCTCTGCATTCTCGGCGGCAATCGATGTGTCGCCGAAGTCACTGCACTGAAGCAGGTTGCAATAAACCGAATTGGTGTCCAGTGGCTTACAACGTTCTACCAGACTGTTAACTGCAAAGCCGTCCGTATCGACTGGGCGGCGGAGCGTAAAGGGTGTTGATGTCAAAGGCGTACCTTTATTTACGATTGAATTCTTTTTCTATAAAAACACATCGGAAAACTTATCTCAACCCAACATCCGCGCCACTTACAGGCATGATGCATCGATTTTGAATATTTATAGCTGTTAAATATTTATGTCATCTGTCTGTGCTGGGAAGGGCTGTGTCCAAGTAGATTAGCGGGGTTTAGAGCGATTGAACGGCGAGCCAGTTCCCACTATTTTCCCGGTCGCTGGCTGGAGGAATTGCCGTCTGAGATTAAGTTGTAAATAAACTGCTCGACAGCGCTTGGCGGGGCAGGCGTGACGCATTTGCTTTATCCTATGCGCAGATTTCTCAACCACTAGAGGTATGTTCGATGGTTTCACAGCGGCGTTCACGTAAAGAAGATGCATCGGCCTGGACGGTGGGCGATAGCCGGAGCATCTACGGAATACGTCACTGGGGCGCGGGGTATTTCAACGCCAACGAGCATGGACATGTGGAAGTCATGCCACGTGGACCCGACGGCCATCAGATCGATCTACATGAGCTGGTTGCACAATTGCGCGATAGCGGCCTCGACCTGCCTTTGCTGATTCGTTTCCCCGATATCCTGCAGGACCGGGTACGCCAACTGACCGGCGCCTTCGACCGCCATATTGCTGAGCTGGAATACGACAGCGGCTATACCGCGCTGTATCCGATCAAGGTGAATCAGCAGGAGGCGGTGGTCGAAAACATCATCGCCACTGAAAACGTGTCCATTGGTCTGGAAGCTGGCTCTAAGCCCGAATTGATGGCGGTACTCGCGCTGGCGCCCAAGGGTGGGACCATTGTCTGCAACGGCTACAAGGATCGCGAATTCATCCATCTGGCGCTGATCGGTCAGAAGCTCGGGCATAACGTCTTTATCGTCATCGAGAAGGAGTCCGAGGTGCGTCTGGTGATAGAAGAGGCCGCCGCACTCGGTGTGATTCCACAGGTGGGTCTGCGCGTGCGGTTGTCTTCGCTGGCATCCAGCAAATGGGCGGATACCGGCGGCGAGAAATCGAAATTCGGACTGTCCGCCGCGCAGCTGTTGCGGGTGGTTGATCGCTTCCGCGAGGCTGGCCTGCAGGATGGGGTGCGCTTGCTGCATTTCCATATGGGCTCGCAGATCGCCAATCTGGCGGACTATCAGCATGGCTTCCGCGAAGCGATACGTTACTTCGGCGAGCTGCGTGCACTGGGACTGCCGGTTGACCATATCGATGTGGGCGGTGGCCTGGGTGTGGATTACGACGGCACCCATTCGCGCAACGCCAGCTCGATCAACTATGACGTCGGCGAGTACGCGCATACCGTCGTGTCGATGCTCAAGGACTTCTGTGAAGCGCAGGGTCTGCCGCACCCGCATATCTTCTCGGAAAGCGGACGGGCGATGACCGCGCACCACGCGGTCCTGGTGGTACAGGTGACCGACGTCGAACGGCACAACGATACGGTGCCACCGATCGAGAATCCCGAAGAGCTGCCGCAGGTGATTCGCAACCTGGTCGGGCTGTTAGGCCAGACCGACATCGAGATGGTGACGGAGACCTACTGGCGCGCCACGCATTACATTGCCGATGTGGCGGCGCAGTATGCCGAGGGCCGGATTGGTCTGGCCCAGAAGGCCCTGGCCGAACAGTGCTACTACGCGCTCTGCACCCGTCTGCATACGCTGCTCAAGGCGCGCCAGCGTTCGCATCGCCAGGTGCTGGACGAACTGAACGACAAGATGGCCGACAAGTACATCTGCAACTTCTCGGTATTCCAGAGCCTGCCGGATACCTGGGCGATCGATCAGGTGCTACCGATCATGCCACTCAACCGTCTGGATGAAGAGCCGTTGCGCCGCGCCGTGCTGCAGGACCTGACCTGCGATTCCGACGGCAAGATTCGCCATTACGTCGACGAGCAGAGCATCGAGAACAGTCTGCCGGTGCACGATCTGCGCGAGGGCGAGGATTACCTGCTGGGTATCTTCATGGTGGGCGCCTACCAGGAAATTCTGGGCGATATGCACAACCTGTTCGGCGACACCGATTCGGTGAATGTCTACCTGCGTCCCGACGGCAAGGTGGTACACGGCGGCATCGAAACCCACGACACCATCGAGGATATGCTCAAGTACGTGCACTTCGAGCCCGACGAACTGGTCAGCAAATATCGCGATAAGGTGTCGGGGGCGCGCCTGAGCGCCGCTGAGCGCGCGCGCTTTATTGACGCGCTACGTCTGGGGCTGACGCGGTCGTCATATCTGACTGCCGAGTAACAGGGCCAAACCCAACAATACCGGCCTCGCTCAAGCGGTTTGCGAGGCCGGTGTTATGCAACTGCTGGGTGAATTCGACGAGCTGGCGGGCACGGATCGGACCAATGCCGGGTTGGGCTTGCCAGTCGGTCGCGCGCATGGCTTGAAATGCCTTCCAGTTGTCAGGCAGGCGTGCGGTACCACTGGCGGGTATCGATAACGCTCTGAGCCAGGTCTTAAAGCTGCGTTGTCGCGCTGCGCTAAGGTTAAGACCGATTTTAACGCCGCACTCCTGTACGGCCGTCTCAGGCAGTTCCAGCCAATCCAGCAATTCTCGCACTTGCCCGTTATCGATCAGGCACTCCCAGGTGCCGGACCCGACTCCCTGCAAATCCAGCCCGTTCTTCCCGCCAAGCCAGTTCAATCGGGCGACAAACTGCTCACGGCAGCCTGCGGTCGCACTCCAGCAACTCAGTGCGTGATAGTCGGCCTGGGTCGGCGCTGCCACGGCCGTTCGATGGGTTGTTCTGGTCACCACCTGTTCGATCTGCGGAATCGTCTGGCCAGCCAGGCGAATCGAAATCAGATCCCCGGGCGCAATGTCGAGCGTCTGCCAGCGTTGCAGCGAGCCGGCACTGACGCGCCGAATGATCCGGTCATCGAGTGGCGTGGGTTCCAGCTCCAGTACCGGTGTGATGCGCCCGGTACGGCCGACCTGAAAACGCACAGCCTTAACCTGCGCCAAGGCACGCTGCGGCGGATATTTCCAGGCGGCAGCCCAGCTGGGCGGTTCGGCTTGCCAGCGGGAAGGGGCCGGCCGCGCATTCTGACGCAGCACGACGCCATCGGTAGCGAAGGGCAGCGGTGCGTTGAACCAGCGCCGCCGCCAGTCAATGGCCTGCGCTGCGGTGTCGATTGGATGTGTGAAGTGCGCGGTATCCAGGCCAGCTTCTGTCAGCACATCCAGCCGATCACGCATGCTTGGCGGCCCATCCGTCCAGTCCCAGACAAATAGGCCGATCCCGGCGCGCTGGGTGTCGTCGAGCTGCTTGCGTTGCAGCAATCCGGCGACCGTACTGCGTGCGCTGTTGCCGCCGTCGCGTGATTGAACATGCTCAGCCAGGCGCCAATAGAGTTCGCCCTGCAGGACCAGATCCCGGCGCCGCGGCCAGTGTGATGGAACCGCTGGCAGCGAGCGCACGACCTCAGTCCAGTCCTCTCCCTGCCAGCCATCCCCGCGGCTGATCGCCTGGACCAGCGCGCCATCCCGGTAAACCAGCGTGACCGCCACACCGTCAACCTTTGGCTGAATCCACAATCCGCTGCGCGGCGTGATCCAGTGCTCTACCTCACTCTGGTCGGCGAGTTTGGCCAGACCTGTCTGGGGGACGGGGTGCGCCACCTTGCCGGCGCGCGGACGGTAGGCCTGAACGGGTGGGGTGTCGGGAAAGCAGGACTGCCATCGCTGCAGCCGGCTGAGCGCCTGGTCGTAGAGCTCATCGGCAATCAGCGAGATGTCGCGTTCGCGATAGGCTGCATCCCAGACGTGAATCTGCTGGCTTAACTGTTGGATCTCGCCAGCAGCGTGGCCGGTGGTCCAGTCAGGGCAATCCGAGGCCAGAGCGGTACGGGCGAGCAGAGCGCAGGCGCACAGAATAAGGAGGTATCGGGGCATGACGCAGCATCCTTGCTGAATATCGCCCTAGTCTAGCAACGCCTAACTCCCGCGTTTGTGCCCTGCCTGGCATTGCGATCACACAGTAGCGGGCTTGTTTCCTGCAATAAAACGCATGATGCCGTTGAGCAGCAAACCGTACAGCGGCACGAACAGCACCAGGCTGACGGCCAGCTTGATGACGTAGTCCACGGTGGCAATTTCCAGCCAGTGTTCGGCCATGAAGGCATTGCTGCTTTGCCAGAAAGCGACCGAGAAGAACGCGTAGGTATCCAGCAGATTGCCGAACACCGTTGACAGGCTCGGCGCGACCCACCACTGCGGCAGGCGGCGTAACTTGTCGAACACCTGGATATCGAGAAACTGCCCCAGCACATAGGCGACGAAGCTGGCGAGGGAGATGCGCAGTACGAACTCATTGAACTGGGTCAGAGAGCCCAGGCCGCGGAAGGCGCCTTCCTGGAACAGTACCGATACCACATAGGAGGCCACCAGGGCCGGCAGCATGACGCGGGATATCACCTGGCGCGCAGAGGTTTTGCCAAGCAGGCGTACGGTCAGGTCGGTAGCCAGGAAGATAAACGGGAAGCTGAATGCGCCCCAGGTGGTTTGCCAGCCGAAAATGCTCATCGGCAACTGCACCAGATAGTTGCTGGCAATGATGATCAGAATGTGGAACGCGATCAGGACAGCGAGAACGCCGCGACGACGCGGGAGCGACAGAGTATGCATGCGGTGACCTTTTTAATGGATGGGGTTAGGGAACCCATGCTGCCGGGATTGGCAGCGGCGCGTACTTTACAGGGTCGGCGCGCCACTGGCCAGCCGGGCAGCGGCACGGCCGCTGTCGTCAGGCGGAAAAGTGCTCCTGCAGGAAGCTGAACAACAGTTCGTTTACTGGTTCAGGTTTTTCCGTCTGGACCCAGTGGCCGCAATCAGGAATGACATGTTGCACAACCTTGGGCACAACGGAGGGCATCCGCTTGATCGTGTGGGCCTCGAGTTGCCCGACCTGATCGCGATCACCGATGACAAACAGCGTTGGCTGGTCGACTGTCTTGCCGGCCAGATGTTCGGTGCGCTCCCAGTTGCGTTCGAAGTTGCGATACCAGTTGAGGGGGCCATGGAAGCCGCTGCGCTGGAAGCTCTCCAGATACACCGCGAAGGCTTCCGGCGGACACCAGGCTGGCGGCTCGCCGGGGTCCTGCAGGCCTTCAAGCCAGCCGGAATCGGCCGGTTTGTCCTGAATCAGCCCCTCGCCAGATGCAGTGTTGCTGGACAGACCGTGCATGACTAGGCGCAACGTACGGGCGATGTCCGCCTCCAGCTCCCGTTCTGCCGAGCCAATCTCCTGAAAGTAGACGATGTAATGGAAACGGTCTGCAAACAGCTCGCGCATCTTGTGAATAGGCGGCACCTTGGGCCGGCCGGCGTAGGGCACCGACATGCAGCACAGGGCGGTAATGCGTTCAGGCTCCAGCAGCGCCAGATGCCAGGCCACCAGCGCGCCCCAGTCGTGTCCGACCATCGCGACCTGGGTCTGGCCAAGCAGGTCCATGGCGCCCTGAATGTCAGCGCACAGCGTGAGGATGTCGTATTGTTCCGGCGCTTCAGGCGCACTGCTGCGTCCGTAACCGCGCATCTCCGGGGCATGCACCCGATAGCCGTTTGCCGCGAGCATCGCGGTCTGATGCCGCCAGGAGTACCAGCATTCAGGGAAGCCATGCAGCAGCCACACCGCCGGCCCGTCCGCCGGACCTGCCATGTGGACACTGAGCTCAATGCCGTTAACCTTGAGGATGCGCTGTTCGATGGTGGCCATGCCTGCTCCGTTCGAGTGACTGAGTCAAATATCTGGGGCAGTCACTATGGCAAAGGTCGGAGTCTGTTGCTTCTGTCATTCACCAGATGATGATCGGCGCATCAGCTAACGCTGGCCCACTCAGATGTTGGCGATGATATAGGCGAGATTCGCCAGACTGACGCCTAGCGCGAGCAGGCTGATACTGATGATTAGCCGCTCACGGCGAAGCTTGGCCGCACCAGCTTCAATCGGCATGGGAAGCCGGCGGTGAGGATCGAGCTGGATATCCCGTACGGGTGAAGAAGCCCTGGCATCGGCGTCGCTGACCGTGGGATCGACGAGGCCCTGCATCAGCTCCAGTACGCGTTCAACGAGATAATAATCGAAGCGATAGGGGTCGAATTCATCGAACCCGTGCTCGACCAGCAAAGCCTGCATGTGGTGATCATCAGGCACGAACTTCATCGGCCATTCGGGAAAGGCCAGGCGGTCAACCGGCTCGCTCACCAGAAGCTTGAGATCGCGATGCCGCCGATCCTTCAACAGGGTCCGGTACAGTTTGTGGACGCGGCGGCGCTCACCTTCGATGCACTGCATGAAGCAACCGTCGCGGTAATAGAGCATGCCAACCAGACCGTCGCGCTGGTTGGTCGCACGGGCCGTCAACAGGATCTGGGTAACCTGGCTATCGGCCGTTGCAGCATTCGCGACGTTGCCTGCGGACCCGTCTGGTCCGGGCCCGTCGGTACCGGAAGTGGCCGCGAAGGTAGCGCGGCTGATATAGACGATGCGGGCGAGGTCATTCATAACATGCCTGGTTTAAACTTCAGAACCAGTAGCTTAGGCGGTTAGCGGAGGGAATTGGACTCGCATGTATTTCAAGAGACGTCCGCGTGGACGCGTTGGTTAATCTGCAGCCAGATGAAACTGGGCACCCTCGGGTTCCAGGGGTGCGAGCATCTGTTCGCAATAGTGCAGCTCGGCCGCAAGCGCTGGGATGTCAGCACCGGGCAATTCACGTGGGCGATTGCGCTGCAGATGGCCGGTCAGGGCTTCGACGCTGGTCATCCCGACTGCGACGGGGCTCCAGCTCATGTCCTCGAGTCCGTAGGCTAATCCAGTGAGCGGATCAGGCTCGATTCGCTCGGGTGCCTGGTCGTCCAGCAGTTCGCCTGCTTCGCGAAATTCCAGTGCGGTGACGTCGACAAACTGGCTGAGCGGAATGACCCCGAGGCTCTTGCACAGCGCGTCGAGGCGGGGCAGTTCGGCGCAGACTTGCTGCAGTTCCTGCTCGTGCAGCTGGAACTGGCCATTGTTCAACGTCGCCAGGCGCAGGGTGGCAGCCACAGTCGTTTCTCCGGGAAAATCAAGGCGCGTAGCTTACCGCTCCCTCGGACCAACCGCCACCCAGCGCGCGGTACAGATCAACGGTTGCCTGCAACCAGCCGGAGCGCTGCTGGACCAGATTGTCCTGGCTCTGGTACCAGGTGCGTTGCGTATCCAGCAATGTCTGCAGGGTGATGGCGCCCGCGCGGTAACGTGTTTCGGCGAGCGTGAATGCCAGCTCGGCCTCACTGTTGGCCTGCTGCAGGAAGCCGTGACGGATGCGCGCTTGCTGCACGGCACCCAAAGCTGTATCCACGTCACCCAGCGCGGTGAGCAATGTGCGCCGGTAATCGATCAGCAGTTCCTCCTGCCGCGCTTCGCTCAGATCGACCTGGGCGCGCAATCGTCCGCCCTGAAAAATCGGCTGGGTAAGTCCGGCGGCAAGGCTCCAGGCGCTAGCCGGATTGCTCAGCAGACCAGAGAGCGCCAGACTCTGCGCGCCAAACTGGCCGGTTAACTGGATGCCGGGCAGCAGGGCAGCCCGCGCCGCGGTCAGGTCGGCGTTGGCGGCGACCAGGCGCGCTTCGCTGGCGCGGATGTCGGGGCGTCTGGTTAGCAGTTCGATAGGCAAACCGGCGCCAATCTCGGGCGGCTGAATCTGTTCCAGCGAGCCAGGCGTCGGTAATGCGGCCTCCGGGCTGGCTCCGAGCAACAGGGCAAGGCTGTTGCGCAGTTGCAGAGTGGACTGCTCCAGGCCCGGCAGCGCTGCCTGCAGCTGAGCGACCAGGGTGCGCTGCTGACTGACTTCCAGGCTGTCTGCGGCGCCATAGCGGTACCGCGCTTCAACCAGTTCTAATACCTGTTCGGCGATGGCCAGGCTATCGCGCGCCAGTGTCAGCCGACGCTGATTTTCCAGCAGCTGGAACCAGGTGCTGGCCACGCTGGCATCAATGCTCAGGGCCAAGGTAGCGCTATCAAACTGGCTGGCCTGCAGATTGGCCCGGGCGGAGTTGACCAGGGCGCGGTTGCGGCCCCAGAAATCCACCTCATAGCTGGCGTTGAGCGTGGCGCTATAGATATCGCGGCCGGTGTCGCCGTTGCCATCGCTGCGCAGGCTGTCGCTGCGGTTGGCCGAAACGCCGGCGCCCAGCTGTGGAAGCAACGCGGCACCACTCTGCCGCAGCTGCGCATCGGCCTGCAGTAAGCGGCTGGCAGCGCTGGCCAGATCCAGGTTGCCGTCGCGGGCGCGCTGCATCAGTTGTTCCAGTTGCGCGGAGTCGTAACTCTGCCACCAGCCGTCGGCGGGCCAGGTGCTGCTGGCGGTTTCGCTGCTCCAGTTCGCAGGGATCGACACCTCGGCTGGAGGTATCGGCGTATTGAGGCTGCAGCCGGCGAGTACCGCCGAGAGGATGATCGGAACGAGAATTCTAGTCTGCACTGAGGGCCACCACTGGATCGAGATGCGCGGCTTTGTGCGCGGGCATGTAGCCGAAAATAAGGCCGGTAGCGAAGGCGCAGGCGAAGGCCAACACCACTGGGCCGGTGGTGAATTGAATCGCCGTTCCCAGCGCCTGCAGACCAGCGGCAAACGCCAGGCCGCCGACCACGCCCAGCGCGCCACCGATCGCCGATACCACCAGCGCCTCGACAATAAACTGCTGCAAGATGTGCCGCGTGCGTGCCCCCGTAGCCATGCGGATACCGATCTCCCGAGTACGCTCGGTGACGTTTACCAGCATGATGTTCATCACCCCGATACCGCCCACCAGCAGCGACACGGCGGCGATTGAACCGAGCAGGACAGTGAAGGTGTTTTGCGTCTCGGCGACATTCTCCAGCAGTGAGGCCATGTTGCGGATCTGGAAATCCTCGACCCCGCCGTGGGCCTGCAGAATCACCTGCCGGGCCTCTTCCTGGGTCAGCTCCGCCATCCCCAGATCATCCATCATGATGGTGATTGAGCTGAGGTGGCGCTGGCCGATCAGGCGCAGGCTGCCGGTGTTCAGCGGCACGAATACCACGTCATCCTGATCCGCGCCCCAGGGCGCCGCGCCACGTTCGTCCATCACGCCGATGACTTGAAACGGCACGTTGTTAATCAGCACGTACTCGCCCAGCGGGTTGCCCTCGGCGCCGAACAGATTGGTGACCACGGTCTGGCCGAGTACCGCAACGGCGGCGTAGCGCTGGTTGTCTTCCTCGTTAATGAACACGCCGCTGCGGATGCCCCAGTCCCGCGCCATGGGCAGGTCCGGGCTGGTGGCGGTGATCTGCGTCTGGTAGTCATTGTTGCCCGCGCGCACGGTGGCGCGGCCGTTCATCTCCGGTACCGCAACCACAACGTTATCCAGCTGCGCCGCCAGTTCGGCATCGGCCGGCATCAGCGTGCTGGTCTGACCGTCCGCCGAGCGGCGCGTGTTGGGCGCGCCGGGGCGTACCAACAGCAGATTGGTACCCATCGAGCTGATCCGATCGAGCACCTCCTGGCGGGCGCCGTTACCGACTGCCAGCATCACTACGACCGAAGCCACGCCGATGACGATGCCGAGCAAGGTCAGCACCGTGCGAAACAGGTTGGCCTTCAATGCACGTAACGCCATGCGCACGGCTTCACCGGTATCGGCGAGTGCCGCCCGGCGGGTGATAGTGACGTCATCATTGGTTGGGATCGGTGTTGCGGAGTCAAGGTCAGGCTCTGGGGCGTTGGCTCTTCCGCTGTCACTCAGAATATGGCCATCGCGGATTTCAATGAGTCGGTCCGCGTGGCTGGCCACCTCCCGGTCGTGAGTAATGACGATGACCGTCTTGCCACGCTCATGCAGCTGCTTGAGCAGTGCCAGCACATCCTTGCCGCTCTGGCTGTCCAATGCGCCGGTGGGCTCGTCGGCCAGAATCACCCGGGCGTCGTTCATCAAGGCGCGGGCGATGGATACGCGCTGTTGCTGTCCACCTGAAAGCTGATTAGGGCGGTTGCCGAGGCGATCGCCCAGCCCCAGTTCGCTCAGCAACTGCTCGGCGCGCGCATGCCGCACGTCGCGCGGCATGCCGGCATAGATCGCTGGCACTTCGACATTCTCGGTCGCGGTCGCCGAGGCAATCAGGTGGTAACTCTGGAAGATGAAGCCGAAGGTCTTGCGCCGCAGACTGGCCAAGGCGTCGCGGTCAAGCTGCGCAATATCCTCGCCGGCGAACAGGTAGCGGCCGCTGGTGGGCTTGTCGAGGCAACCCAGCAAATGCATCAAGGTCGATTTGCCGGAGCCCGACGCGCCCATGATCGCAACGAATTCGCCTTCTTCTATGTCCAGTGACACGTCGTGCAGGACAGTGGTGGCCAGCTCGCCGTTGCGGTAGGTTCTGGTGAGATCTTCTAGACGAATCAACGGGGCTGCCATCAGCGGAACCGTCCGCCAGCTGAGGGGCTGGTTGCAGACGCGGGCTTCAGGCCGCCGGTGACGACTTCGTCGCCCTCGGCCAGACCATCCAGCACCTGAGCCATGACCCGGTTGCGAATGCCGACGCGGATGTTCTGTGGCTGCGGCCGGCCCTGCGCATCGACGACCTGCACCTCAAACGGCCGCCCGGGTGCGCCGGGATTGCCCGTATCGGCGCTGGTCTGGCGTAGCGCCGAGACGGGCAGGGTCAGCACATCCTCGGCAGCCGCGCGCACGAAATATACCTGTGCACTCATCTGCGGCAGCAGGTCGCGATCGGGATTGGGCACGTCGAACAGGGCGTTGAACAACACGACGTTATTGATCACTTCCGGGGTAGGCAGGATCTGCCTGAGCGTGCCCTCCCAGCGTCGAGTCGGCTGGCCGAGCGTCGAAAAATACGCATGCATGCCGACCTTAAGCTGGCTGATGTCCGCTTCAGACACCTGGGTGCGAACGGTCATGGTGTTCAGGTCAGCGATCTGCACCACGATGGGGGCGGTCTGGTTGGCGTTGAGTGTCTGGCCCTGGTTTGCCAGCTGCTGGACGACAGTGCCAGTCATGGGGGCGTAGATGCGGGTGTAATTCAGATCGGCCTGGTCACCCTTGAGCGCGGATTCGGTCTGGCGTATCTGCGCCTTGATTGCCTCGATCTGGGCGCTGGCCGAGCGTAACTGGGCTTCGGCCACTTCCAGTGCTTCCTTGCTGGTGGCGTCGACCTTCATCAGGTTGCGCTGGCGCTCGGCCTGCAGCCGGGCGAGGGTTTGTTGCGAATCCCGGTCTGCCAGTTGCGCCCGCAGATTGGCCAGCTGCGCTTCGCTGGCCTCAACCCTGGCGAGGTAGACGGTGGGATCGATCTCGGCCAGTAACTGGCCTTCCTCGACCTGGTCGCCGAGCTCGACATGCAGGGCCAGCAGCTGGCCCGACACCTGGGTGCCGACATCCACATAATTGAGCGGCTCAAGGGTGCCCAGGGCAGTGATGCTGTCCTCGATGTTCCCGCGGCCCACCGTGGCGCTGGTGAATTCCGGGGTGCGGTTATCGGGGGCGAACCAGAAGAACCAGGCGAGGGCGGCGGCAATCAACAGGGCAACGATGATCATCCATGGTCGGCGGCTCATACGGCGAGTGGGGCCAGCTTTCATTCGAAGGGTTCCGGGTTGGGCAGATGCTGCCGAGTTTACAGGCAGCTGCGTCAAGCCGGACGCATGCTTGGTAAAGACTTTGTAAAGTCATTCCAGCCAGCGGTAGAGCGTGCGCCGGGTGATGCCGAGAATGTCCGCGGCCTTGCGTTTGTTGCCCTGCGTTGCATTGAGTACCTGGTGAATATACTGACGCTGTACGGTCTCCAGATCCGGCAAACCTTCAGCATTCTCCGAGGAGGGCATGGGCATGGCCGCCAGCTCGGCACTGGCGGCACTCTGTGGCGATTGTTGCGGTTGCTCGCGGATCCGTTGCGGCAAATGCCGCGGTTCGATCAACGGGCTATCGCAGAAGGTCGCGGCGCGTTCGACCGCATTCTGCAATTCCCGCACGTTACCCGGGAAGGTGTAGCGAGTGAGTATCGACAGCGATTCATCGCTGAAACCCTGGATATTTCGCTGCTGACGCGCATTGAAGCGCGCCAGGAAATACTCGGCCAGTTGCTGGATGTCGTCGCCGCGGGCGCGCAACGGCGGGATCTGGATGCCGAAGGTTTCCAGGCGATAAAACAGATCCTCGCGGAAGCTGCCGTCAGCGACCAGGTCCGTCAGCTTGCGGTTGGTGGCGCCGATAACCCGTACATCCAGCTGGATCTCGTGATCGCTGCCGACCGGGCGCACCATGCCATCCTGTAATGCGCGCAGCAGCTTGGCCTGCAGCGCCAGCGGCATTTCCCCCAGTTCGTCGAGCATCAGGGTGCCGCCTTCGGCCTGCTGAAACAGCCCGGCGCGCTGGCCACGGGCCCCGGTAAAGGCCCCAGCGGCATGCCCGAAGAATTCGCTCTCCATCAACTCGGCGGGAATGCCGCCACAGTTGACCACCATATAGGGCTTGCCCTTGCGTGGGCTGAGCTCGTGTAGCGCCCGGGCCACCAGCTCCTTGCCGGTGCCGCTCTCGCCCTGAATCAGCACCGGGCCGTCAGCGCTGGCGATCTGGCGAATCTGATGGAAAAGCTGCTGCATGGCCGGGCTCTGGCCGATGATGCCGTTCAACTGTTCCACGGCCATGAGCGAGCGGTAACGGTGCAGTTCGCTGCGCAGGCGACGGTTTTCCAGCAGGCGCGACACGCTGAGCAGAAAGTGGTCCATCTCCAGCGGCTTGGTGAGGAAGTCATCGGCGCCGGCCTTCAGCGACTCCACTGCCTGCTGGACCGAGCCAAAGGCAGTAATGATCAGTACCGCGGGCTTGGGCGTCAGCTCGCCGATAGCGGGCAACAGGCTCAGACCATCCGCGCCGGGCAGGCGAAGGTCGCTGATCAGCATGTCGGGCACCTGTTCACGCAGGGCTAGCAGACCGCTTTCGGCATCGCTGCAGGCCGTCACAGCGTAACCCTCGGCTTCGAGTTCTTCCTGCAGCAGCTCGCGCAGCCCGCTGTCGTCTTCGACCAGCAGGATATGTTCGTTATGCGTCATGGGTAATGCCCTGTTGGGAGTGCTGTTTGAGCGGCAATTTCAAGGTGACCACGCAGCCTCCGGCCGGACCCGGTTCAAGCGTCAGCGCGCCGCCATGTTCGTCAGCGACAGACTGGACAATGGCCAGCCCAAGCCCCGTGCCTTCCCCTGGGGATTTGGTGGTAAAGAAAGGCTCGAGCAGCTTGTCGGTGGGGTGGTCGGGCAGCCCCGGACCATCGTCAGCGATACGAATATTGAGCCAGGCATCCTCTGTGATCAGCTGTACGTCGATGTTGTGCTCGGCCGCCTGCAGCGCGTTGCGCAGCAGATTGAGTAAGGCCAGTTCGAGCCGGCCTGCGTCCCCGGTGAGTTCGGGAAGCGCAAGCGGAATATCCAGCCTGAGACGCCGCCCAGCCGCTTCGATTTCCGGGGCGATGGCTTCAACGACGGTCTGCAGCAGGATCTGCGGCGACAGCGGGCGAGGTTGTGGCGCGGTCGGACGGCAGTAATCCAGCAGCTGTTTCACCGTACGTGTGAGCCGCGCAACCTGGGTGCGAATGGCTGACAGCTGGCGTCGCTGCTGATCATCCAGCGCTTCGGAGCGTTCCAGCCGGCGCGCGCGACCGTCGATCACACTGAGCGGCGCGCCAAGTTCATGGGCAATGCCCCGCGCCATACTGCCGATGGCCGCCATTTTCTCGTTGTCCTTCAGGCGCGCCAACAGGGCTGTCTCTGCCTGACGGTGGCTTTCCAGCTCGCGATTGGCCTGCTCAATACTGTCGAGCATGTGATTGAGGCCATCGGCCAGGGCCGCCACTTCCTTGGGGCCCTCCAGTGCAACCCGGTGGGAATGGTCGCCACTGGCGACGCGCTGCATATGCTCAAGCAACTTGTCGACGTAGCGGCCCACGCCGCCATAGTGGCCGAGCAATACTGCCGCGAGAATGGTCAAACTGAGCAATCCCCAGATGGCCCAGGCGATGACCGTTATCTGCTCCAGTGCTTGATGGAAATCACTCGCCAGGCGAGTGATCTGAATCAGGCCTTGGATTTGCCCCGCGTTATCGAACAGCGGCAAAAAGTGTGAGAAAAGATTACGTCCGGCAACCCGGCTATAGCCTTCCTGACCTTCGCCGGTGGCCACGATCTGGGTCGGGATGGTTGTGCCGCTGAGATCGCTTTCAGTAATGCCCGCAGAGGCAAGGCGCACTCCGTTCACGTCGAAAACCGAGGCGCCATAGACCTCTCCCAGCACGAACACCGAGCCCAGCGCCAGCTCAATGGCTTGCTGGTCTCCCTCGCTGAGGGCACCGCCGACCGGGATGCTGATGGCCCGCCCGATCAGCTCCAGATCGTTTTTCAGACGCCGCTCCTGAAACTGGTTGGCCTGCTCCAGACCGATCCGGATACCGAGCGCCGTGAGCAGCATCAAGGGCAGTACGACGAACAGCAGCAAGGTCTGTTGCAGGCCGCTGATGTGCGTCCAGGCATGCTTGAGGCGGGCTCGATTAGGCGAGGTTGGGTATTTTTTGCTCATGTGTAGATTCTATACATAAACGGCGTTGAGGACAGCAGCTGGCTCGGCATGTCGGCGGTTCGATGGCACTTATAAGCGTTATCGGTATCACATTGTTAAGGCGCGTCGGGAGACGCGCTTCATGCTTTCCGACACACAATGAAGGAGAACAATGCATGAACACCTTAAAACAACTCACTACAGCGGTAGCGTTTGCGACGCTCGGCTTTGCCGCTCCCTCCGTACTGGCCGCTAGCGATACATCCTATAACGAGCAGGGTTCCCCCACTGCCGAGGGAACCTCATCGGGTTCCGCTGCAGGCAGTGCGACTGGCACTGGAACATCAAATATGCCAGCCACTCCGGCAACGCCTGACACTGACACATCAGATATGCCCGCCACACCAGCAACCTCTGCCACCCCGGGTGATGAATCAACTCCCCCTCGCCCCCCTCGCAATCCGGATGACATGTCGGGTACCACGCAAGATCGCGGCATGGGCGGCTCCCCGGAAACAACCCCAGGTGACAGTCGAACCAACATGGGTGGCACCAGCGGAACCACTGAAGGCAGTACCGAGGGTTCAACCGGTGGCACGGGCGGCACTAGCAGTGGAGCAACTGGTTCTGGCACTGGCATGGGTGGCGGCACCGGAGAAGGTACGGGCGGTACTGCTCAATAAGCCTTAATAAAGACAATAGACAGATCAAGCCAGCTTCCGACTCTCTTTGTAGGGTTCCCAAGACATCAGCGGAATCCTGAGACAGGAGCTGGATGGTCGACATTCCAGCTGTACTGGTTCAGCGTCTGACATCTTTTTCAGGCAGCGAAAACTGCAGCGGCTCAGCCAGCACTGAGTCTGCATGCAAGACCAGCAAGGCTGACAACTGAGGAAAGAAAAGAATGAATACATTAAAAAAACTCACCACAGCAGTCGCGTTTGCGTCCTTGAGTCTTGTTGGGGCGTCCGCGTTTGCTCAGAGCGATGCAGCCCAGGGCACTGACCCGGGGCCGAAAACCAAGATGGGCACTGAAGGGCATAGCATGATGGGTAAGGGCGCGACCGGGGATAGCACTCAGGCCACTGGACAAGGCAACACCATGCAGCACGGCGCAACCGGGCGTGAGGCTGAAGGTGGTCACGGCATGGACTATGACGAGGCCGAGCGCAAGAAAGATATGGACAGAAGTAAAGATATGGACAGAAGTAGAGAAGGTAGCAGTTCCGGCGCGGCGTCGGAAAGCGGTCAGGGATCGCAAAACCGGAACATGGGTGATTCGGACACCATGAGTGCGCCAGGCCATAGTGCCCAGGATCAGGGCGGAATGTCCGATCCAGCCCGCACCGCTGACCGCCCCGGTATTACCGGTGCGCCAGACGAGATCGAGCGCAGTCAGCGTGATATCGACGACAGTAATTGATCCGATTTCTCAGGCCGGTGATCCGGTCGCAATACCGAGGGGCCGCTAGGCCCCTTTTTTTTGTGCTGTGTTTACTCGTAGGTCGTCCGCCGGTTGCTTCCCAGTTTCCATCAGAACCGGGCTCGTGTTATTCGGGTGATCATGCAGCTCGCCCGCCGGCTGTCAGGCTGGCGCAAGACGCCGTAAACCCATCCCTGGGGGCTTGACGAAAACATCCCTGTTTTCGACACTTGCGCCACCCTGACATCCGGCGAGCTTGAATGAGCATCGGCGTGAGGTGGAGATTTAAAACCGCTTTGGCTTTGGTCTTCCTCTCAGGCACCGCCAACGTTTATGCGTAGCGAGGCGACGGGGCTGAGCCGACCGTGGGATGACAGGGATGTCATCGGCGAGCTTACAGGGACGTACTTGCAGCGTGTCGGCGCAGCCCTGTCGCCTCGCGATAGCCGACTCCGCAAGGCAACCAAACGAATAGCTGCATTGTTTGAGCTTTTCTAGATCCTGTGGGAGGTTTCCGCCGATATGTCCGAGCAGGGCGCCCACCGGCTGCCAGGATGGCGCAAGACGCCGTGAACCCATCCCTGGGGGCTTGACGAAAACATCCCTGTTTTCGACACTTGCGCCACCCTGACAGCCGGCGGACTTGATGAGCATGGGAGTGAGGTGGAGATTTAAAACCGCTGCCGATGCCGCCGTCGCTTTGGGGTTTTCTATCGGGCAGTTCCAATGTTCATGCGAAGCGAGGCGACAGCTGACTCAGGAACACAACCAACGAATTATTTGTGGTGCATCTGGATCATGTGGNAGCTGACTCAGGAACACAACCAACGAATTATTTGTGGTGCATCTGGATCATGTGGACGTTGGCGCCGATATGTTCGGAGCGAATCACCGACCTCACTGTTAGTAGACCCAGCCTGAGCGCGCCAATTTGTATTCATTCTGAACGGATCAAATTTACCCATGTGTAATAAGTATACGTTTATCGCTAGCCTCGCGAACCAGATAGGGTTTGATACGGAGCGCGATAAAGTAATAAAAACACATATAAAACAAATGCTTGTGATTAATTTTAGGGGTGTGGCACGCAAGTTGTATTAGTCCAGATAACTAATCAACCAGGAGAATTCCTATTATGAACACATTGAAAACCCTTACCGCAGCCGTCGCTCTTGCCGCAATCGGCGCTACTGCTCCAGCCGCTTTCGCACAGGACACTGGTAGTGCTCCGCAGGGCGCGCCTGCTGCTCAGATGGGCGGTGCTCAAACCGAAATTTCTGAAGAAGATCTGCAGAAGTTCGCAGAAGCCGATTCAGCAGTTGGCGAGATCCGTGATGAGTTCTCTGAGCGTCTAAGCAAAGCTGAGAACCAGGAAGAGGCACAATCCCTGCAGATGGAAGCCCAGGAAAAAATGGTTGAAGCCGTTCAGAGCGAAGGCCTCGAGATTCCTAAGTACAACGAGATCGCCACACGCATGCAGAGCGATCCAGAGCTGCAGCAGCGCATTCAGAGCATGAACTAATCGTTGCACGGTAGTATCAAAAAGGGGCCTCGCGGCCCCTTTTTTGTGTCTGGCATGTGCATGACATCGAGACGAATAGCACCGCTGCGGTGAATAACCGGGCGAGCCTGCTAGGGGTCCGGCGGGCCATCCCGGCTGTCGATGAGGTATCCTTATCGGCATCGATGTTCTGTTCAATTACCGCTGACCTGGAGTAGCACAATGATCAAATCACGCGCAGCCGTGGCATTCGCCGCCGGCAAGCCTCTGGAAATTGTCGAAATCGACGTCGCGCCGCCCAAGGCTGGCGAAGTGCTGGTCCGGATCGTGGCCAGCGGTGTGTGCCATACGGATGCCTTCACGTTGTCTGGGGATGATCCTGAGGGTGTGTT
This sequence comes from Pseudomonas saliphila, assembly GCF_008638345.1. GTDB lineage: Bacteria > Pseudomonadota > Gammaproteobacteria > Pseudomonadales > Pseudomonadaceae > Halopseudomonas > Halopseudomonas saliphila. Next base: position 22,832 of record NZ_VTVA01000018.1, read on the forward strand.
CCCGGCGGTTCTTGGCCATGAAGGTGGCGGTATCGTTGAGGCATTAGGCGAAGGGGTGACATCGCTGGAAGTAGGCGATCACGTGATCCCGCTGTATACGGCCGAGTGCCGCGAGTGCAAATTCTGCCGCTCGGGCAAGACCAATCTGTGTTCTGCGGTGCGTGCGACCCAGGGCAAGGGGCTGATGCCAGACGGTACATCGCGCTTCTCCTACAAGGGCGAGCCGATCTATCACTACATGGGCACCTCGACTTTCTCCGAGTACACGGTCGTGCCGGAAATCGCTCTGGCCAAGATTCCCAAGGAAGCACCGCTGGAGAAGGTCTGTCTGCTGGGTTGCGGCGTAACCACCGGCATCGGCGCCGTACTCAATACCGCCAAGGTGGAAGAGGGCGCTACGGTGGCCATCTTCGGTCTGGGCGGTATCGGTCTGGCTGCCATCATCGGCGCAACCATGGCCAAGGCGAGCCGCATTATCGCGATCGATGTGAATCCGTCGAAGTTTGATATCGCCCGCGAACTGGGCGCGACGGATTTCGTCAATCCCAAGGATTATGACAAGCCGATTCAGGAAGTGATCGTCGATATGACTGACGGCGGTGTGGACTATTCGTTCGAGTGCGTGGGCAATGTGCAGCTGATGCGCGCCGCGCTGGAGTGTGCGCACAAGGGCTGGGGCGAGTCGGTGATTATCGGTGTGGCTGGCGCAGGCCAGGAGATCAGCACGCGTCCGTTCCAGCTGGTTACCGGGCGAGTCTGGCGCGGCAGTGCCTTCGGTGGCGTCAAGGGACGTACCGAGTTGCCCTCCTATGTCGAGAAGGCGCAAAAGGGCGAGATTCCCCTGGATACCTTTATTACCCACACCATGCCTCTTGAGGATATCAACAAGGCATTCGACCTGATGCATGAGGGCAAGAGCATCCGCACGGTCATTCATTTCTGATTGTTCTGCATCGACTTCTCGCAGGTGTCGCGGTCCCCGGTGGGGTGACCGCGACAACACGCAATCACTCGTTCAGGTTGGGCTATCCATGGCAACTTCACTCGAATTGATTTCCGCTACCAAATGCTTTGGTGGCTGGCACAAGCGTTACGGGCACCGCTCACAGGTACTCGATTGCGATATGACCTTCGCCGTCTATCTTCCCCCCCAGGCCGAGCATGACGCGTCATTGCCGGTTCTGTACTGGCTTTCCGGGCTGACCTGCACCGATGAAAACTTCATGCAGAAAGCCGGCGCGTTGAAGCTGGCTGCTGAGCTGGGGCTGGTAATCGTGGCGCCGGATACCAGTCCGCGCGGGCATGGTGTCGCGGATGACCCTGAGGGCGCCTACGATTTCGGGCTCGGCGCCGGCTTTTACATCAACGCTACCGAGCACCCCTGGGCCGCTCATTATCAGATGTATGACTATGTTGTCAGCGAGCTGCCTGCGGTGGTCGAGGCCAGTTTCCCGGTTTTGCAGCGGCGCAGCATCAGTGGGCATTCCATGGGTGGACATGGAGCGTTGATATGCGCGCTGAAGAATCCGGGGCGCTATCAGTCGGTCTCGGCGTTCGCGCCTGTGGTCAATCCGATCAACTGTCCCTGGGGACAAAAGGCATTCAGCGGCTACCTGGGTGATGATCGAGAGCAATGGAAGCAATGGGATGCCTGTGAACTGATCGTCGATGCGCAGGAGCGGTTACCGTTGCTGATCGATCAGGGCGAGGCAGATACTTTCGTGGATGAGCAGTTAAAGCCTGAGGCGTTGGAAGCGGCCGCCGCTGCCGCCGCGCATCCCCTGACGCTGCGCCGTCAGCCTGGCTACGATCATAGCTATTATTTCATCGCCACCTTTATCGACGATCACCTGCGCCATCATGCGGCCGCGCTGAAGGATTGATAGGGTCGCGCTGCGACCCTGCGTCGGTCGTGCCTTCTAGGCTGGGCCCTCAGGCTGTAAGATCAGCACCTTGATTCTTCAGCCGAGAGGTCTGGCATGCGCATTGGTCATGGTTACGACGTTCACCGTTTTGGTGAAGGCGACTTCATTACGCTCGGCGGGGTGCGGATTTCCCATTCGCAGGGGCTGTTGGCGCACTCCGACGGGGATGTTGTCCTGCATGCGCTGATGGACGCGCTACTCGGCGCCGCCGCGCTCGGCGACATTGGTCGGCATTTTCCAGACACTGACCCGCAGTACAAGGGCGCGGACAGTCGCAAGTTGCTGCGCCACACGCTGGATCTGATCGGCAGCAAGGGCTGGAAAGTCGGTAATGTCGACGCCACCATCATCGCCCAGGCGCCGAAGATGGCGCCGCATATTCAGGCCATGCGCCAGGCCATCGCTGAGGATCTGACGGTTGATCCGGACCAGGTGAATATCAAGGCGACTACTACTGAGCGACTGGGCTTTGTCGGTCGCGAGGAAGGTATAGCTGTGCATGCGGTCGCGCTGCTGGTCGCCCTGTGAGCGCCTCAGACACTGAGTTGCTCGGGCCGTTGGCCTGGGGCGGACCCTTTGGTAGCGCGATCCTGAAGGCCACGCCGGAAGATTTTCGCGTGACCGAGATTCTCGATCTGGAACTGGAAGGCGCGGGGGAGCATCTCTGGTTGCTGATCGAGAAGCGCAACTTGAATACAGAAGAGGTCGCTCGACTGCTGGCTCGGGCTGCGGGCCTGAAGCTGAAGGATGTCAGCTACGCGGGTCTCAAGGACCGCAAGGCGATCACCCGACAGTGGTTCAGCATGCAGTTGCCGGGGCAGGCCGATCCCGATTTTTCTGCGCTGTGGAATGATGATCTCATCTGTATTGAAAGCAGCCGTCACCGGCGCAAGCTGCAGCGCGGCGCGCACCGGGCTAATCATTTTGCTATCCGTCTGACAGAACTGCAGGCGGACCGCGATGCGCTCGATCACTGCCTGCGGACAGTGGCTGAGCAGGGCGTGCCGAATTATTTTGGCCCGCAGCGATTCGGTCGCGAAGGCAGTAATCTGTTCGACGCACGTCGCTGGGCCGAGCGTGGCGGTTTGCCCCCCGCGCGGGGAACGCGTTCGCGGTTGCTGTCAACTGCACGCAGCCTGCTGTTCAACCGCGTACTTGCCCGCCGGGTAGCGCAGGGCAGCTGGAACAGGGTGTTGCCGGGCGATTGCCTGGCCTTCACCGATAGCCGCAGTCAGTTTCCCGCCAGCAGGCTGGAAGACAACGACCCGCGCCTGGCAGCGCTCGATCTGCATCCCACTGGGCCGCTGTGGGGCAAGGGTGAACCGGCGGTCGAAGGCGCGGTGCTGGAACTGGAAAAGGCCGAGGCTGAGGGTGAGCCGCAGTTGGCAACCTGGCTGATTTCTGCCGATCTTGAGCAATCCAGGCGTATCCTGCGTCTCCCTTTGAAGGCGTTGACGTGGCATTATCCGTCACCGGATTGTCTGGAACTTGAATTTACCCTGCCGACCGGCTGTTTCGCGACTGCAGTAATCCGCGAGCTGGTGCGACTGGCCGAAGAGCCGGGCGGCGGACTGGAAAGTGAAACCTGATGCGTATTCTGATAGCCAATGATGATGGCGTGCTGGCACCGGGTTTGACAGCCTTATACGAGGCGTTGAACGATTACGCCGACTGCGTAGTGGTTGCGCCCCATGAAGACCGTAGCGGCGCCAGCAGCTCGCTGAGCCTGGACAAGCCACTACGCCCCTTTACCCTGGATAACGGTTTTATTGGTCTCAACGGAACGCCCACCGATTGTGTGCATCTGGGGATCAACGCGCTGTATCAGGGGACCGTCGATATGGTGGTTGCCGGCATTAACCTCGGCGCCAATCTCGGCGATGATGTGCTCTATTCGGGTACCGTGGCGGCGGCGCTGGAAGGGCGTTTTCTGTCGCGCACAGCCATGGCCTTCTCACTGGTCGGGCGTCAGCCGGAGAATCTCGCGGCCGCCGCGACCATCGCCCGACGCATGGTGGCCGCGCATGAACAGCTGGAGTTACCACCGCGGACGGTACTCAGCGTGAATATTCCGAATCTGCCGCTTGATCAGATCAAGGGCATTCGACTGACCCGACTGGGTCATCGCTCGCGGGCCGCTACACCGGTTCGATGGGTCGATCCGCGGGGCAAGGAAGGTTACTGGATTTCGGTCGCTGGCGACGCCGAGGATGGCGGCGAGGGGACCGATTTCCATGCGGTCATGCAGGGGTATGTATCGGTTACCCCCCTGCGCGTCGACAAAACCCACTATGAGGTGTTCGATCACCTTGGGCAGTGGCTGGAGAATCTTGGTTAATGGCAGCGCGCGAAGATATTTATATACACGGAATTGGCATGACCTCCCAACGCACGCGGGAACGACTGCTGGAACGTTTATTCGAGGAAGGAATCCAGAATCTGCAGGTGCTTGAGGCGATACGCCGCACACCCCGGCATCTGTTTGTTGATGAGGCATTGGCACACCGTGCCTACGAGGACACCGCCTTGCCCATCGGACATAACCAGACGCTGTCGCAGCCGTATATCGTCGCGCGCATGACCGAGCTGCTTCTCGGTGGTGGACCGCTGGACAAGGTGCTCGAAGTCGGCACCGGATCAGGTTACCAGACCGCCATTCTGGCGCAGGTGGTAGAGCGCATCTTCAGTGTTGAACGCATCATGCCGCTGCAGGAACGGGCCAAAGCCGTATTGCGTGATATCAATATCCGCAACGTGGTCTTTCGCCACGCCGACGGCAATTGGGGCTGGCCACAGTACGGGCCCTACGATGCGATTCTGGTAACGGCAGCCCCGGCGGAAGTGCCCGTCGAGTTGCTCAGTCAGTTGGCTGATGGCGGCCGGATGGTCATTCCGGTTGGCGAAAAGGAACAGCATCTGACCCTGGTTATTCGCGAAGGGGAACAGTTCATCAGACATCAGGTCGAACCGGTACGTTTTGTACCGCTATTGGCAGGAGCTATTACTTCTTGAAGGCATTACCCCTGGGAGTTGTGCAGTACCTATCGGTTTTTTTCAAGGGCATGGCAATGGGCGCCGCGGATGTGGTGCCAGGTGTTTCTGGCGGGACCATCGCCTTTATTACCGGCATTTACGACCGTCTCGTTGGTGCCATCGCCGCGTGCAGTCCGACCAAGGTTGGCTGGCTGTTAAAGGGCCGAGTGAGGGAAACCTGGCGATCCGTGGATGGCAGCTTTCTGGTGACGCTGCTTGCGGGTGTGCTGACCAGTATCCTCAGTCTGGCGAAGCTGATCAGCTATCTGCTTGAGGCCTACCCAGTCCATTTGTGGTCGTTCTTTTTCGGGTTGATTCTCATCTCGGTCGTCGTCATTGGACGTCAAATCCCGCGCTGGAATATTGCCACGCTGTCGGCAGCCCTGGCGGGCGCCGCATTTGCCTATCTGATAACTGTGGCCGTTCCCCTGCAGTTGCCAGTGACCCTGCCAATGGTCTTCATCGCCGCCTCCATCGCGATCTGCGCAATGATTCTGCCCGGCATATCCGGTAGTTTCATTTTGTTGTTGCTGGGCCTGTATGCTCCGGTGCTGGATGCGGTGCGGTCGATGGATCTGGTATTCATCGCGGTATTCGGTCTTGGGTGTATCGCTGGTTTGCTGAGTTTTTCCAGGCTATTACAGTGGCTTCTGAATAATCTGCGTCATGTTACGCTGGCCTTCCTGACGGGGCTCATGGTTGGCTCGCTGAACAAGGTCTGGCCCTGGAAGGAAACGCTCAGCTGGCGCGAGAACAGTGCAGGGCAGCTGGAACCCCTGCTGCAGAGCAACATTACTCCCGCGCACTATCAGGCACTGACCGGGGAGCCCTCGTTCTGGCTGGTTGCGTTGGCATTGATGCTGCTTGGCATGCTATTAGTGGCAGCACTCGAGTGGTGGGGAGGGCGAACCTGAGCCAGTCGCTTCACCCGTTGTTAATTTCACGACTTCTGAGTATGGGGCGAAGTGTGTTCGACAGGCATTCGGTAATAACATATATAAAGCGCACTTCTCTGGGGCTGCTGATCGGTCTGCTTACGGCCTGCGCCGGGCCTGCTGGCATGGTGCCTATCGATGATCGCAGCCGCGGCGGCCAGCGTGCCGAGCCGGCGCCGACGTCGGGATTGCATACCGTCAGCCGTGGTGAAACGCTTTATCAGATTGCCTTCCGATACGGCAAGGACTGGAAATCAGTCGCTTCCGCCAATGGTCTGCGTCAGCCTTTTACGATCTATCCGGGCCAGCAGCTGCGGGTCGGACCTTCACGTTCATACGCCGCCTCACCCACGCAGCCACGCAGCACCGAAAGCATAGGCTTGCGCACCACTGTTCGGCCGGCTGGAACGGCCGCCGCCAGGCCGACCCCGCCTGCTGCAGCGCCTCGTGCGACACCGCGGGCGACGCCGCCGGCAATCACCTCCAGGCCGAGTACCCCAGCGGCCAAACCCACCCCCAGCAGCAAGCCCGCTACCCCAGCGCCAGTGGCCAAGGTGCCGGCCAATGTCGATGGCTGGAATTGGCCCGCGACCGGCCCCTTGATCTCGCGTTTTCAGTCAAACGGGAGTTTGAATAAAGGAATTGATATAGCTGGTGAAATGGGACAGCCTGTCAGAGCAGCCGCAAACGGGGCTGTGGTGTATGCAGGCCGCGGTCTGATCGGCTATGGCGATATGATTATCATCAAGCACGATCAGACCTACCTGAGCGCTTATGCCCACAACAGTCGTCTGTTGGTGAAGGAAGGCGATCAGGTCAAGGCCGGCCAGACGGTCGCCGAAATGGGCAATAGTGGCACTGACAGGGTCAAGCTGCATTTCGAGATACGTCGCCAAGGCAAGCCGGTGGATCCTTTGAGCTATTTGCCCAAGCAGTAAGGATTACACCGGTCGTAATGCGTTTGTCACGGAAGGCGAGCAAAACAATAGTACGTGACCGGAACAAGCGGGGGCTTGGTCGGTCAATTACAGTGAGGGATGGATAGGCTGTAGTGAAGCCGTTCATTTATCCGGACGTACTTCGAACGATATGGGGCAGCGAAAATGGCAGTGAATAATAAAGAGCCCGTACAAACCCTGACTGACGATCTCGCTCTCCTCGAGCGGGAACCGAAGGACGTGGAGGAGCTCGACATGGGCACACCGGCCGAGTTGAATCCGGCGGGACTGAACAGAGCTTCGTCACCGCGAACGCACCGTCGCGAAAACTCCTTCGAATTCACCAAACAACTTGATGCTACTCAGCTGTATCTCAACGAGATTGGCTTCTCGCCACTCCTGACCCCCGAAGAAGAAGTCTATTTTGCCCGTCTGGCGCAAAAGGGCGACGCTGCGGGTCGTCGGCGCATGATTGAGAGCAACCTGCGTCTGGTCGTGAAGATAGCGCGTCGCTATGTCAATCGGGGTTTGAGCCTGCTCGACCTGATCGAGGAGGGGAATCTGGGGCTGATTCGGGCTGTCGAGAAGTTTGACCCGGAGCGTGGTTTCCGTTTCTCGACTTACGCGACCTGGTGGATCCGCCAGACGATTGAGCGCGCCATCATGAATCAGACGCGGACCATTCGTTTGCCGATTCACGTGGTCAAGGAGCTCAATATCTATCTGCGTGCAGCGCGGGAGCTGACCCAGAAGCTCGATCACGAGCCTTCACCGGAAGAGATCGCCAGCCTCCTCGACAGGCCAGTCGCGGATGTGAAGCGCATGCTCGGCTTGAACGAGCGCGTCGCGTCGGTGGATATGTCGCTGGGGCCGGATTCCGATAAAACCCTGCTCGATACCCTGACCGACGAGCAGGCGACTGACCCCTGCGAACTGCTGCAAGGGGATGATCTCAACGCCAGTATCGACCACTGGCTTGGCGAGCTCAGCGAGAAGCAGCGCGAGGTCGTTGCGCGGCGCTTCGGCTTGCGAGGGCACGAAAGCAGCACGCTGGAGGAAGTCGGACGTGAGATCGGCCTTACCCGCGAGCGGGTACGCCAGATTCAGGTCGAGGCGCTCAAGCGGTTACGCGATATTCTCGAGCAGCATGGTCTGACCGGTGAGTCGCTCTTTCAATAGGTGACTCTCTTAACGTAAAAGCCCCGCACGGCTTGTACCCCGCGCGGGGCTTTTTATGGTCTGAAGATCAGCCCGTTGTGCGGAGTGATCGGACTCGCCCTTGAGCCATTGTCAGATGAGAAAGTGTGCCTTGGGCATCAAAGCCCTGGCGTTGTACCTGTGCAGCCAGTCCGGTACCGCAGAAGCCGGCAGCGGGCGGCTGTAATAATATCCCTGCCCCTCGTTGCAGCCCTGGTTGACTATGTATACCTGTTGCTCGAGGGTTTCGACGCCCTCGGCGATGACTTGCATGTTGAGGCTGCGACCCAACTGGATGATGGCGCGGACGATGGTTGCATCGTCTTCATCGAGCAGTACGTCCTGGACGAAGCTTCTGTCGATCTTGATCTTGTCCAGCGGTAGCCCGCGCAGATAACTGAGAGAGGAATATCCAGTTCCAAAGTCGTCAATGGCAATCAGTACGCCGGCCTTCTTCAGGTTATTCAAATGGCCTGCGGCAGCGGCAATATCGTCCATCAGACCTGTTTCCGTGACCTCCAGCTCCAGGCTCAGCGGCGGGAGTGCATAGCGTTGCATCAGCGCGGCAACCTTGCCGGCCAACTCGGCGTGATGCAGTTGCACGGTGGACAGGTTTACCGCCATGCGCAGATCAGGAAAGCCTGCGAGATGCCATTCATGTAGTTGCTTGCAGGCCTGCTCAAGCACCCACTCACCGATAGCGTTGATCGAACCGTTCTGCTCGGCCAGAGGAATGAACAGGTCAGGGGGCACCAGTCCGCGGTCTGGATGCTGCCAGCGCAACAGGGCTTCAACGCCCACCGCCCTATGCTCGTCGAAGCTGACTTGCGGCTGGTAGACGAGATGAAACTCGCGGCGTTCGAGCGCACCGCGCAAGTCCTTGTCCAGTTCGCGGCGCACGCGCATTTCTGCGTCGAGGCTGGCAATGTAGAACTGGTAGCGGTTACGTGAGCGGGCTTTGGCGAGCATCATGGTCTGCTCGGCCTTCTGCAAGACCGTCTCGGCATCGGCGCCATCGTCGGGGAACAGCGAGATACCAATGGTCGCCCGCAGGCGGACGACATTATTGCCGAGGACGAAGGGGCGATTGAGGTCGTCCAGAATCGTCTGCGCCAGTTCGGCGGCTTCGTAGGGTTCGCTGATGCCGGTTTGCACCAGTGCAAACTGGTCACCGCCCAGCCTGGCCAGACTGCCAAGCCGACTGCTATTGGCTCGCAGTCGGTCGGCCACGGCTACCAGCAGGGTATCGCCGGACTGATAGGTAAACTGTTCGTTTATTTCCTTGAAGTCATCCAGTCCACAGCACAGGACTGCCACGCCCTTTTGCTGGCGCCCGGCATCGGCAAGCATCCGGGTGAGCTGGTCCTGCAGCATGCTGCGGTTGGGCAGCCCCGTCAGATTGTCATGATTGGTCATGTGCAGCAGGTTGGCCTCGGCTTCGCGCCGCTGGTTGCTGTTGCGTTCTATCGATTCAAGCAGTTCGTTGGCCTTCTCTATCCAGAGTCCGAGTTCGTTCTTCTCGTGTCCGCGCAGGGCAGGAATCAGCATTCGCCCGGGCTTATCAGGATTGATCTGGGCAATGTTAATAAGGATCTGTGAAAGCGGCCGGGTCAGCAGGATGTGATAGAGCAGGTACAGCACTAACGCCATGGCCAACGCGCGCAGTATCCCCGAGACAAGTACGATGAGCGAACGCTCCAGGAGATCCTGCCCATAGGGAGCCGTATCGAGCGTCAGCCGTAGCTCCCCATAGTATTCCCGCGTGGGCTCGCGCCCTCTGAGCTCAATCGAATACTGCCGGTCAGTGCCCAGTAGTCGGTCTGTGAGTGCTCGATAGGGCAGGACAGCTAGAGGTTTTTCGCGAATGGCCAGGGCGGCTTCCCTGGGATTGCCAATGGATACAAAGCGCACCGCCTTGTGCTCAAAAAGCCCTTCAGCCACCTGGGAAGCCATTGCGCGGTCGAAACTGTATACCGCCTGAGTCGCGGGATCGCGCGACATGGCGAGAATCTGTTCAGCGGCTTTGTCTATGATGCGGCGTTCTAGTCGCAGGTCGTATGCAATTTGAGCGCTGCTCAAAAGGATACCCACGATCAATGCCCACAACAGAACTTGCTGAAACAGTTTGACGGAGAGGCTGTTTCGTCGCTCCAATTTCACTGTGGCCGTCCATGCTTTACTACGGGCGAAACGTATCAGCCTGAGACGATAGAGAGTGGTCTGGCTGGACTGAACTCAGTATTCGCAATGTAACGGCCAGTGTCAAAGAGAAGTCATTGCATTGTGCCATAAAAACGGCGAACCCCGCCGGAGCGGGGTTCGTTTAGTGCTGCGAGCAAGAATCAGCCAGCGAAGTTCTTCGCGACAAAATCCCAGTTCACGATGTTCCAGAACGCTTCGACAAACTTGGGACGCGCGTTACGGTAATCGATGTAATAGGCGTGTTCCCAGACGTCACAGGTGAGCAACGGCGTGGCGCCATCAGTCATGGGGTTGTTAGCGTTGCTGGTGCTGACGATCGCCAGCGAGCCATCGGATTTCTTCACCAGCCAGCCCCAGCCGGAGCCGAAGGTGGTGACCGAAGCCTTGCTGAACTCTTCCTTGAACTTGTCGAAGGATCCGAACGCCTTGTTGATGGCCTCGGCCAGTTCGCCAGTCGGCTCGCCGCCGCCGTTCGGGCTCAGGCAGTTCCAGAAGAAGGTGTGGTTCCAGACCTGGGCAGCGTTGTTGAAGATGCCGCCGCTGGAGGTCTTGATGATGGACTCCAGGTCCTTGCCTTCGTACTCAGTGCCCGGAACCAGGTTGTTCAGGTTGGTAACGTAGGTGTTGTGGTGCTTATCGTGGTGGTATTCCAGCGTCTCGGCAGACATGTGTGGCTCGAGAGCGTTCTTTTCGTACGGTAGTGGTGGTAATTCAAAAGCCATGGTGTATCTCCATCTTCAGGTTCATGTTCGCAACGGAATCTTTCGATATGGCAGCCTGCGGTCAGGCCAGCAGTCTGCATCGAGCACCTCTTTTAAACTGGGCGCTGCCCGTCTTGTAAATCGGCAAGGCAAGATCATAGCAGTTGGGGCCTGGCCTATCTACGTGGCAAGCATGTGGCTCGCTTGACTACGACGCTGAACGCGCAAGCGACCAGGCCACGGTCAGCATCATGACGGCGACGCCCCCATCAATGAGGCGCCAGGTCATGGGACGGGACAGCAATGGCGCAAGGCGTGCGGCGCCCAGCGCCAACCCGCTGAACCACAGTACCGATGCGCTGACCGCGCCAAGAACAAACAGCTCGGGCATACGCTGCTGAGCCCCAATCGAGCCAATCAGTACCAGCGTATCGATATAGACATGCGGATTCAGCAAAGTTACCGCAAGCGTCGCCAACAATACTGCGAGGCGGGAACGCGGGGCGCGGTGCATTGCATCCAGCGCCTGAGGGGCGCAGGCGCGCTTGAGAGCCAATAGCGCGTAACAGACCAGAAACGCCACGCCGCCCCAGCGGGTCAGCTCCAGCAGCAACGCGTGGCGCTGCAGGAGCGAGGCCAGCCCGAAGGTGCCTGCCGTGATAAGCAAGGCATCACACAGCATGCACACCATTGCAGCACCAAGGTGGTGTTCGCGGCGCAGCGCCTGACCCAGAACGAATGCATTCTGTGCGCCGATCGCCATGATCAGCCCCCCGGCAGTAAAGAGCCCAGTGAAGAAATTGCTTAAATAGAACATCGGGTAGCAGTCCAGATGGAAAGGTGAAGCTGGCAGCTTGGGTTGCGGGCGGTTATAAGTGAAACAGATACTGCTCATGCTATATAAGGAAAACTGATGCTTGATTACAAGCTGCTCGCCGCATTGGCTGCAGTGGTGGAATGCGGCGGTTTTGAACGTGCCGCGCGGTCGCTCGGGCTATCGCAATCGGCCATATCGCAGCGAATCAAATTACTCGAGGCGCGGGCTGGCGCCCCGGTGTTGCAGCGTGCCTCGCCGCCCCGGCCGACGCCGGCGGGTCAGCGGCTGCTCAACCATGTGCAGCAGGTGCGATTGCTTGAACGCGACCTGCAACAGGATATTCCCATGGCGGGATCGGATGATCAGCCCGCGCGGCTACGTATTGCGCTGAACGCCGATAGCCTGGCTACCTGGTGGTCGGCCGCGGTTGCGGAGTTATGCCAAGGTCAGGCATTGCTGCTCGAGCTGCTGGTGGATGATCAGGACGTCGGGTTGCGGCGAATGCGCGCTGGCGAAGTGGCGGGCTGTTTGTGCGCAACGCCCGAACCGGTAGCGGGGGCGCGCTCGGTCCTGCTGGGCCATATGCGTTACCTGGCGGTGGCCTGTCCCAGCTTTATCAATAGGTATTTCTCGGAGGGGTTGAACGCCGAGTCAGTCGCGGCCGCACCGGCAATCGTGTTTGGGCAGGACGACCAGTTGCAGCACCGGTTCGTCAGCGAACGGGGGTTTGCGGGTGACTTTCCCTACCATCTGTGCCCCTCTTCGGAAGGCTTCGTGAGAATGCTTGGCGCGGGTCTGGGGTGGGGAATGGTGCCGGCGTTGCAAATCAGCGAGGAGCTGGCGAGCGGCGCCCTGCAAGAACTGGCACCGGGGGATGGGATAGATGTGCCCTTGTACTGGCATTACTGGCGCCACGGCGGGCGCCTGCTGGAATCGCTGACGGGCCAGCTGGTGCATCAGGCACCTCGCTGGCTTGCCGCCCCTGCCACTAACTGATTTCGATACTGCCGGAGCCCGGCAGCTGTTCTACGCAGTGATCGCCAAGCAACCGGGCAGGTGTGTAGTAGCCGGGGTTGACCGCTTCATTGGAGAGCATATGCCGCACCGCGAGCAATGTGCCGTGTACCGTCACGTCATAGCCATTGGCAGTCTTGACCCGCGCCACCACCTTTTTACCGGCGGGGTTCTGCGCCTCGCCCCATACAAAGGTGGGCGCATCGCGGCGTTGATCGACGTCTGGACCGCTAATGCGTTTGCCCGCCTGATATTTCAGAAACGCCTGGACTGGCGCAAGGGCCAGCACCGGCCTTAACCAGTCGAGTCGGCGCAGGCGCAGGGCGGCGCTTGGTGCCATCGGTACGAAGACGGCGATATTGTCGATACCGGTGGTGAACCAGGCAGTCGCCACGTCGCCCCAGGGGATGGTCACGGCATACTTGGTGCCGTCACCGAAATCTATTTCGCGGCTCTGATACACCAGCGGTACTGTGGCGATTTCATCATCGATGCGCACCTTGCCGCCATGTTTGAGCCCTTCGACCGAGGTCTTGGCGGTGCCGGGTGAAAAACCGCTGCGCGAGTCAAAACCCAATGCAAGCTGGTCGGCATCGGGTAACGCCTGCTTCAGACAGGCAGCCAGGCAATCAGTCGGGATTACGTCGAAGCCAACGCCGGGGCACAGCACGATACCGGCGGCCTGCGCTTCGGCATTACGCGCATGTGCTGCGACAAATACGTCGATCTCACCGGTGATGTCCAGGTAATGCGTCTGGGTAGCCAGGCAGGCGTCGATCATTGGTCGACTGGTCGCAGAGAACGGACCGGCACAGTGCGCAACCAGGTTCATATTCCTGAGCGCATCCTGCATCGCTGCGCTATCGTCTAGTGTGAATACCCGATGCTCAAGCCCCAGCTCGGTGGCCAGTGCTTCGATCTCACGCTGTTTGCGTCCGGCCAATACCGGCTGTAGGCCTTGCTTCACTGCCTCCCTGGCTAACAGGCGCCCTGCATACCCGTTGGCTCCGTAAATCATCCATTGATGCATTGCTGACCCTCGTGAAGTGTTTTCCCAAGAGTATCCTCTGGCTGGCTGTGCCACCAGCAATCGGGTGAAATCGCTACGAGGTTGCTGCAGAGCCGCAAGAACTGGTCATGCCATCGCGTAGCACGCACAATACACACCACGTGTCGCATGAGCATGGCCGATGCACTTCGGTTACGAGGATCGAGATGAGAAAACGAAATATGCCTGATGATGTCGCGGACGATCAGTCTGATGAGCTGTCAGGTATCCGCGCGACCGACGATGAGCGCGCATATATTTCTTCATCCCGGCGTGAGGACGTGCCTGAGCCGGGCGTGCGTGCACCCATGCGGTCAGAGCCTGCTCAACGTGGTACCGGTGGGTTATGGGCGCTGTGCGCGGCATTGACCCTGTCGCTGATCGGCTTCGGCTACTGGAGTCATCAGCAGCAGACGCGCCTGCAGCAGCAGCTGGTCGCCACGCAGAACAGCTTTGCGCGTATCAGTGAAGACGCCGCCGGACAGATCGAGAACATCACCGGCAAGGTTAGCGCGACGGAATCCAGCCTGAGTGAGCTGGAAGCGCTTAATCGGCGGGTTGATCAGTTATCCGAAGTAGTGGGTAGCCAGGGCCAGGTGCTTGAGCAGGTAGAGCAGGGCGGAACGACCCTCAAGGAGCACGGCTCGAAGCAGCAACAGCGCCTCGAGGAGGTGATAACCCAGACCGCCGCGCTGACCGGCCGGCTGAATGCCTACGATGAGAACGCCACCGCTTTGGCCGGGCAGCTGACCATGCTCAATGCCCAGGTGACCGCGCTGAGCGAAGGGCTGGAGCAGCTCGGTCCGCTGGAAGCGCAGCTCAACCGCCAGAGTGAGCAACTTGCAGCACAGCAACAGACTCTGGCTGCGCTCAGCGAGCAGGTATCCACTCAGGACGTGAATGCCGAGGTTGCAGCCATGCGCAGTCAGCTGGAGGCGCGCATGTCGATGGTTGCCGAAGAAATCCAGTCAATTGATAGCTTCCGCCTGCAGACCAATCGCGCGCTCACCCGCCTGCAAACCCAGCTACGGGCAATCAACGAGACTGCCGGGCAGCCCTGATGAATTTTCTCGCGCACCTGTTTCTCGGGCCGCAGGAGCCACAACGTGCGCTGGGCAGCTTGCTGGGGGACTTCGTCAAAGGTCCGCTGGATTCGCTGCAACTTCCCGAACAGGTGAAACAGGGTGTCTGGCTGCACCGACGTATCGACGGTTTCACTGATGCGCATCCGATGGTGATTCGGAGCAAGCGGCGCGTCAGTCCCGATCGGCGTCGCTATGCCGGGATTATGGTCGACATGTTCTACGATCACCTGCTGGCTGCACACTGGTCCCGCTACAGTGATCTGCCCATCGGGCGCTTCACGCAGGATATGTATGCCGTGCTGCTCGCTCAGCAGACCGAAATCCCTGACTCAGCCTGGCCGATTATCCAGCGCATGGCGCAACAGGACTGGCTCACCAGCTATGCCGAACTGTCCAATCTGCATCAGGCGGTAAACAATATTTCCCGGCGCTTCACTCGGGTGACTACCTTGCCCGGTGGCGTGGCGGAACTGGAAACCGCATACGGCGGTTTCGAGGAAGATTTCCTGCTGTTCATGCCAGAGGTCATCGAATTCGCCCGCGCCGAGGCGAATTTTCTCCTACCCTAGTTTCCCGTTGATTCAGGTCAGTACCCATTCCCCAGGTCTGTTTTATAACGTGTTCCGCTGGTGCGGCGACGCTGTGTTGGCGCGCCACAGACATCAATTAACTCTATAAAGGGAATTTCATGGCCAGAGTGCTGTTCGACAACGGACCCCACAAAGTGTTGTGTTTTGATCAGTTGGTAACCGGGGATGGGGTGCAATCCAACCAGTTTCTGATCATCGATCATGACCAGCATGCGCTGCTTGATCCGGGCGGCGACCTGACCTACATGCCGCTGGCCCTGGCCGTGAGTGAGCACATTCCCATTGCAGATCTGACCTATGTATTCGCGTCACACCAGGATCCCGACATCATCGCCTCGCTGGATAAGTGGTTCCTGCATACGGGTTGCAAGGTAGTCTGCTCAAAGCTCTGGGCGCGCTTCCTGCCGCATTTGTCAGCTGCATACCTCAGTAAGAGCCGGGGCATGAGTACCACCGAACGAATGATTGCAGTGCCTGATCGGGGCCAGAACATTCCGCTGGGTAAAACCGAGATCAAGGCATTGCCTGCGCACTTCCTGCATTCGGTGGGGAACCTGCAGTTCTTCGATCCGGTCAGCAGAATACTGTTCTCCGGTGATATGGGCGCCTCGATGGTGGACGACGCTGAGCCGGTAACCGATTTCGCCGCGCATCTGTCGACCATGGAAGGCTTCCACCGGCGTTATATGGCCGGCAACAAGGCGTGCCGTTTGTGGGCCAACATGATCCGTACCCTGCAGCCGGAGATGATCGTCCCGCAGCACGGTCGACCCTTCGTTGGAGCTGCTATGATCAACGCGTTTCTCGATTGGATCAGCCAACTGCAATGCGGTCTGGATCTTCTTGATCAGGAGGACTATCGCATACCCTAGCCGTAACGAAGCCCAAGGATCACCATGCCCGGACAGATTTATCCATGGAGAGAAAATAACCAGTTCGAGCTGCTGATCGACGGCGAGGTGTTCTTTCCGCGCATTATCGAAGCCATGCAGCTGGCGCGGTCGAGCATCGAAATCGAGCTGTACCTCGTCAGTTCCGGTGAGAGCAGCAGCCGCGTTACCGAGACCTTACTCGAGGCCGTATCACGCGGCGTGACGGTGCGCTGTCTGCTTGACGGTCTGGGCAGTCAGGGCATGCATGACAGTGACCGGCAACGGTTGCTGACCGGCGGCGTCGAGCTGCGCTTCTATAATCCGGTCAGTCTCCTGGGCGGCAAGGGCAATTTTCACCGTGACCATCGCAAGCTGCTGATTATTGATAAGCAGCTGTTATTCATAGGTGGGACGGGGTTTACCGATGAATTCTGCAAGCCCGGTGAAAAGGGCTATTCGCAGTGGCATGAGCAGATGCTGTCGGTGCGTGGACCGGTGGTTGCCGATTGCCTTGACCTGTTTGAACGCCAATGGGTCGTCTCGGCCAAGCGGCTCAGGCTGGTGCCACCGCGCCGACGCCGGGTGTCCATCCCGCCATCACCACCACCGGGTGACGGCTATGCAAGGCTGTCCTACACCGACTCGCGGGAACACCGTGAGACGGTCCAGGCGTTGTTCGCGACTATCTCCCGTGCGCATAATCTGGTCTGGCTGGCGACGCCGTATTTTCTGCCGAGCTGGCGGATCCGTCGGGCGTTGATGCGCGCGGCGCGTCGCGGGGTGGACGTACGCTTGCTGTTGAGCGGTCGTATTCACGACCACCCGGCGGTACGTTATGCCGGGCAGCGGTATTACCAGAAGCTGCTGAAATCCGGCATCCGCATCTATGAATACCAGCCGCGCTTTCTCCACCTTAAAACCGTGCTGGTCGATGACTGGGCGAGCCTGGGCTCATGCAATTTCGATCACTGGACGCTGCACTGGAATCTGGAAGCCAATCTCAATCTGGTTGATGCCGGACTCAATCGGGCCATCACTCAAAGCTTTGAAACGGACTTTGGCCTGAGCCGCGAATGGACGCGCGAGCAGTGGCGCGACCTGCCGCGGCTGCACCGGCTGAAGATCTTTCTCTGGGGAACGATGAATCGCGCTGTCATGTACTGGTTCAGCATCAAGGGCTGAGCAAGTCAGGCCCGCCGCAGCGGGCTGCTTTGGCGCGTTATGCCACCGGGAAAGTCGGTTTGCGTTTTTCAATGAAGGCAGACAGGGCTTCCCGCGCTTCGGGACCCTGTAGCAAGCTGGCAAAGTGTTCGCCTTCCCTGTCCATGATTTCGCTCGCCACTTTGCTGACGCCTTGCTTTAGTAACTGTTTGGTCAACCGCACTGAGCCGGGGGGCAGGGCAGCGATCCGCAGCGCTGCAGTGCGAGCCGCGTCCAGCACATCCGCACCGGTGCCGAACGCATAATTCGCCAATCCCATGTCTGCAGCGCGTTGTCCGGTAATGGTCTGGCCGAGCAGGAGCATCTCGGCGGCGCGTAAGTGGCCGATCAAGCGTGGCAGAAGGAAGCTGGAGGCGGCTTCGGGACATAATCCCAGATTGACGAAGGGCATTGTCAGCATGGCATCGTCGGCAATATAGACCAGGTCGCAATGCAGCAGCATGGTAGTGCCGATGCCCACCGCGGGGCCGTTTACCGCAGCGATCAACGGCTTGTCTGCGTAACAGATAGCCTTTAGAAAGCGATACACGGGGCTGTCCGCACCGGCTGGCGCCACATTGACGAAGTCAGCGATATCGTTGCCGCTGGTGAAGCAGTCTTCACTGCCCTGAATGATCACGGCACGCAGGCTGCTGTCATCCTGGGCATCCTGAATGGCCTCCGCCATAGCGGCGTACATTTCTCGGCTCAGGGCGTTCTTTTTTTGCGGACGATTCAGGGTGATGGTAAGTACCGCATCACTGTGGTCGATGAGCAGCTGGTCAGTCACGATGGCTCCTTGATGTGTTATTGCGAGCGACTGTGGAAGGCTTCGTCGAGCACCTGACGGCCGGCTAGTCCGGCGAAAAATAGCGGTTTGCGCAGCTGCTCGACGAAACCGGGGTCGCCGCAGATTAGCGCCATGGTCCTGCGCGAGGCAATACGTAGCTGGCGGATATCCTCGCCCATCGTGAGCCGGGACCGGAAGTTGAAGCTCAATAATGAGTGCTGTTCGGCAAGTGCCTCAAGCCGTTCTGCCAGATAGCAGTCGCTTGACGACCAATGCCACAACTCGATTGGCGCGTGATGCCCGCGCTCCAGAGCGTCCCGCAAAATGGCCTGCAGCGGAGCCAGCCCGGTGCCGGCAGCCAGTAACAGAAGGGGGCGGTCCTGCCACTCCAGATCGTAATGCAACGCACCGGTGGGCGCGCCGACAAATAGCCTGTCGCCGACTGCCAAGTCCGCTGCGGCGCTGCTGAAACGTCCCGATGAACGCAGCCGGATATGAAACTCCAGCCAGGGTTCGCCTGGCAGACTGGCTATTGAATAGGGACGGCCGAGCTGATTATTGATCCATAACGTCAGGTGTTGCCCCGGTAGGAATCGTAGCGGGCGCTGCGGCGCGATGCGCAGTATCAATACTTCATTTACCTGTTGCACGGAGATGACCTGGGCGCTCAGATCATCGCGTGCCGGATCGTGCAGCCGCAGGTCCATGTCATGCTGAACCGGGCATTGGCAGCTGAGCAGCCAACCTGCTTCGCGCTGTTCAGGGCTGAGCATCGTGCTGGCTTCGTCAGGCGCCTGGCCCGGGCGCGCCTGGATCAGGCAGGTGTGGCAATAGCCGCCGCGACATGACCAGGGCACGTTCTGACCCGCGGCGAGCAATGTGTCGAGCAGGTTTTCGCCGTGGTCAGCGTAGAGGGTAAGCTGGCCAATCCTGATGTCAGGCATAGGCCGTTTCGAAGGCTTCGCACCGATTGCGACCGGCGTTCTTGGCCTGATAAAGGGCTTGATCGGCTGCACTGATGCAGGCTTCCAGCTCATCACCCGGTTGAATCAGTGCCAGGCCGGCGGAGAGCGTGCAATAGGTGCCCTCGGGTAAGCACGGGAATTCGGTGCGGGAAAAAGCATTGCGGATGCGATCCAGGCAATGGTGCAAACTGACCATGTCACTGTTGTTCAGCAGCAGAATGAATTCCTCACCACCAAACCGGGCGACCAGATCGCCGCCGCGCAGGTTTTCAGACGCCACCCGGGCAAAGCCCTGGAGTACTTCGTCGCCTGCGGCGTGGCCGCATGTATCGTTGACGTGCTTGAAATGATCCAGATCCACCAGCGCGATCCCCAGGGTTTTGCCTGGCCCCAGCAGCTGAATGCGTCGCCGGGACTCATCGATGAAATGTCGGCGGTTGGGCAGCCCGGTCAGACTGTCCGTCGCGGCCAGATCCTGAAGTTGACCCATCATCCCCTTCAGGGTTTCCTGATGCAGTCTTAGCGTACTGTGGCGTTCTTGCAACTGTTCTTTGAGCTTGCGAACGTAGCCTGCAAATACACATAACCAGCCAAGGAAGCAGGCCAGCGCCGCCCATTCGACCAGCTGGACGGTGTGGTCACGGTCGGACAGGCGAAACTGAAAGTCTGCTGCCAGCACCGCAGCGTAGCAAATGAGGACGAAAATGGAGTGGAGCACGTAGGAGCGCATGCTCAACTGGAAGACGCCGAATATCAGTCCCATCGGGTACAACAACAGCATGCTGCCGCGCAGGTCGCCCAGGAACAGCATCAGATAACTCACCAGTATGGTGCCGGTTGTTATCTGGATGGAGGCGAGATTGGGGTCCTTGAAGCGTTTGTTCAGCCCGCTCTTGAAGATCGAAAGGAAAGCAATCTGGGTGCTGATACCGAGAGCGAAGTGGGTCGCCAGTACCAGGGTATCGCCGATGTACTCACCGGAGACCCAGGCCACGATAATCAATACGTAGGCGATGAGGTAATTGGTTTGCGCCAGATACAAGCGTTGCAGACGTAGCGCCTGAGCGTTCGCTTCTCTGCCTGTGGAATCCGTTCCAGTCACGTCGGGCCTGTCCTTTCTTATGTTACATGCTAGATGATGGCCATTTGACGTCAATTTAGCGCCCCCTCACGGTTTTGCAAAGCCTTTTGTCTCATTCCCGTAGCATCCTGGGCAAGACCGCTGCCGCAGGTGCGATGCTCAGGTATACTGCTCGCCACTTTTCAGGCAAGGGCCTCTGGCCCGACCGCCGCTTTGTCCGAGAATCTGGCAGTTCTGCCCTCTCCGCAGGTCAGTGCCGAGCCAGCAGCCAATAGAGGAGCCTGTCCGAGCATGGCCATAATCAAGCAAGATGATTTGATTCAAAGCGTGGCTGACGCGCTGCAATACATCTCCTACTACCATCCTGTGGACTTCATCCAGGCCGTGCATGAGGCGTATTTGCGCGAGGAGTCACCGGCTGCACGTGACGCCATGGCTCAGATCCTGATCAATTCGCGTATGTGCGCCACCGGCCATCGTCCGATTTGTCAGGACACCGGCATCGTCACAATCTTCGTCAAGATCGGTATGAATGTGCGCTGGGATGGCGCCACGCTGAGCCTCGATGACATGATCAACGAGGGCGTGCGTCAGGCCTACAATCTGCCAGAGAACGTGCTGCGAGCATCGATCCTGGCCGATCCGGCTGGCAAGCGCATCAACACCCGGGATAACACGCCTGCGGTGATCCACTACCAGATGGTGCCGGGCGACACAGTTGAATTCCACGTTGCAGCGAAAGGCGGCGGTTCGGAAAACAAATCGAAGATGGTCATGCTCAACCCGTCCGACTCCATCGTCGACTGGGTGGTCAACACTGTCCCAACCATGGGTGCAGGCTGGTGTCCGCCGGGCATGCTCGGGATTGGTATCGGCGGCACCGCGGAAAAAGCTGCGGTGATGGCCAAGGAATCCTTGATGGGTTCCATCGACATCCATGAGCTGCGCGCCCGCGGCCCACAGAACAGGGTCGAAGAGCTGCGTTTGGAGATCATGGACAAGGTCAACGCGCTCGGCATCGGCGCTCAGGGCCTCGGCGGTCTGACCACCGTTCTCGATATCAAGATCATGGATTATCCGACCCACGCCGCGAGTCTGCCGGTGTGCATGATCCCGAACTGTGCGGCGACCCGTCACGCACATTTCGTGCTGGATGGCAGCGGTGCGGCCGAACTGGCGCCGCCTCCAATGGACGCTTACCCGGACATCACCTGGGAAGTCGGCACCGGCGTCCGCCGGGTCAACCTGGACACCCTGACGCCGGAAGACGTGCTCAGCTGGAAAACCGGCGAGACCGTACTGCTATCCGGCAAGATGCTTACTGGCCGCGACGCGGCGCACAAGCGCATGGTCGAAATGCTGAATAACGGCGAGCAGCTCCCGGTCGATCTGAAAGGGCGCTTCATCTATTACGTCGGTCCGGTTGATCCGGTCCGTGATGAAGTGGTTGGACCAGCCGGCCCGACCACTGCGACGCGCATGGACAAGTTCACCCGACAGATCCTTGCAGAGACTGGTTTGCTGGGCATGATCGGCAAATCCGAACGGGGCCCGATCGCGATCGAAGCTATCAAGGATCACAAGGCTGTCTATCTGATGGCAGTCGGTGGCGCAGCCTATCTGGTTGCTCAGGCAATCAAGAAAGCCGAAGTATTGGCCTTCCCGGAAATGGGTATGGAAGCCATCTACGAGTTCGAGGTTAAGGATATGCCGGTAACCGTAGCAGTCGATACCAACGGTGAGTCGGTACACATCACCGGCCCGGCGATCTGGAAGAAGAAGATAGCTGACAGTCTGGCGGTAGAAGTCCAGTAAAGCAGACGCTGAACGCGCAGTACACGCGGTGCTCTGAAAAAATCCCGGCCATTGTGCCGGGATTTTTGCTTGTGGACCGCTATCCGCGGGCTTTGGCCACCTGTCGCCAGTGGTGCAGCAGGGGCTCGGTATAGCCACTGGGTTGCTCCAGGCCCTTGAAGACCAGATCCAGGGCGGCCTGGTAGGCGACTGATGCGTTGAAATCCGTGGCCATGGGGATGTATTGCGGATCATTGGTATTCTGCTGATCCACCACCCTCGCCATGCGCTCGAACGTCTCCTTCACCTGTGCTTCACTGACGACGCCATGGTGCAGCCAGTTGGCAATGTGCTGGCTCGAAATGCGCAAGGTAGCGCGGTCCTCCATTAGTCCTACGTTGTTGATATCCGGCACCTTGGAACAGCCGATGCCCTGATTCACCCAGCGGACCACGTAACCAAGAATGCCCTGGGCATTGTTATCCAGCTCTTGCTGTCTCTCGCTGTCGCTCCAGCTGACCTCAGCGGCAAGCGGGGCGGTGAGCAGGCCGTCGAGCAGGCTTTGCTGTTCATCTGCCAGTGAGATTTTTTCCAGACCCTGCTGCACATCGCGAACATTGACCTGATGGTAGTGCAGCGCGTGCAGCACCGCAGCAGTCGGGGAGGGCACCCAGGCGGTATTGGCGCCCGCCTTGGGGTGGGCAATCTTCTGCTCGAGCATGTCAGCCATCAGATCCGGCATGGCCCACATCCCCTTGCCGATCTGCGCCTTGTCCCGCAGGCCGCACGTCAGCCCAACGAGCACGTTGTTGCGCTCATACGCCTGGATCCAGGCGGTGCTTTTCATATCACCTTTGCGCAACACGGGTCCGCCTTGCATAACGCTATGCATTTCGTCGCCGGTGCGGTCGAGGAAGCCGGTATTGATGAAGGCGACCCGGGTCCGAGCCGCGGCAATGCAGGCTTTGAGGTTCACCGACGTGCGCCGCTCCTCGTCCATGATGCCCATCTTCAAGGTGTTATCCGGCAGACCGAGGAGCTGTTCCACGCGTGCGAACAGCTCGCTGGCAAAGGCGACTTCATCCGGCCCGTGCATCTTCGGTTTGACGATATATACGCTGCCGGTGCGCGAATTGCCCTTGCGCTGCAGGTCGTGCATGGCAATCAGGCTGGTGCAGACGGCATCCATGATGCCTTCAGGTATCTCGCTGCCGTCGTTGAGCAGGATTGCAGGGTTGGTCATCAGGTGACCGACGTTGCGGATGAACAGCAGCGAGCGGCCATGGAGGGTCAGGTCCGTGCCGTCGGGCGTGGTGTATTGCCGATCAGGGTTGAGCTTGCGCACCACCGATTTGCCGCCCTTGTCCATCTGCTCCTCAAGATCACCTTTCATGAGCCCCAGCCAGTTGCTGTAGACCAGGACCTTGTCTTCGGCATCCACTGCAGCAATGGAATCTTCGCAGTCCATGATGGTGGAAACGGCGGCCTCGATCAGCACATCCTTGACCCCCGCTGCGTCCGTCTGGCCGATGGGATGGCCCGGGTCGATCTGAATCTCGAAGTGTAGGCCGTTGTGCACGAAGAGCAGGGCGTCGGGTTGTGCCGGGTTGCCCTGGTAGCCGCGAAATAGCGTGGGGTCTTGCAGCCCGGTTTGCTCGCCCGACAGCAGCCTGACCTGCAGCTGCCCATCCTCGACCTGGTAAGTCTGTGCCTGGGTGTGATCACCTTTCCCCAGCGCGATGGTCTCGTTGAGAAACTGCCGCGCGCGGGCGATCACGCGGTCGCCGCGCACAGGGTTGTATCCATGGCCGCGCTCGGCGCCGTCATCGTCAGCGATGGCGTCGGTGCCATAAAGTGCGTCGTAGAGGCTGCCCCAGCGCGCGTTCGCGGCATTGAGAGCGTAGCGCCCGTTCATGACGGGCACGACGAGCTGCGGGCCGGCCTGCTGGGTGATTTCGCTGTCGACGTCGGAGGTACTGATACGAAAATCGTCCGGTACCGCCTTCAGGTAACCGATGGATTGCAGAAAGTCCCGGTAAGCGGGCATGTCGGTGATAGGCCCGGGGTGCGACTTGTGCCACCGGTCCAGCTCGATCTGCAGACGGTCGCGCTCGGCCAGCAGGGCGCGGTTCTTTGGTGCCAGCTCGTGTACAAGCGCACTGAAACCTGACCAGAAAGTACCCGGTTCGATTCCCGTTTCGGGCAGTGCGCGCTGGTCGATGAAATCGCGCAGCGCTGCATCAATCTGCAGGCCCTCTATCTCGATGCGTTGGTTCATACATGCTCCTCAGTTGAAATGTGCAATGCCGGCCTTGGCTATCTGCGCGTCCTGGTTCGGCAATACCCCGGAGACCCCGATGGCGGCAACCACCTGGCCGTCGATGCGCAAGGGCACGCCGCCCTCCAATAGCCCGGTAATCTCGGGGACGGACAGGAAAGCCGTGCGCCCGCCGTTGATCATTGCCTCGTAGTCGCTGGTTTCACGTCGGCCCAGCGCAGCACTGCGCGCTTTTTGCGAGGCGATATAGGCCGCCACCGGCGCGCAGCCGTCCATTCTGCGCATGGCCAGCAGATGGCCCCCGTCGTCTACAACGGCGACGGTGACCTTCCAGGCGTTCTGGTCGGCTTCAGCGAAGGCGGCATCGATCATGCTGTTGGCTTCGACGAGGCTCAGTACGGACTTGCTCAGCATGGTCTTTCTCCTGATGTGGCTGGCAGCGCCTCTTCGACGACCTCGATCCAGTGGCGAACCGGGGTCCTGTTCGCCGAGCCCAGATGGGTTTGGCAGCCGATATTGGCGGTGACAATGGTGTCCGGCTTGCCGGCTTCCAGTGCGTTCAGGCGGTTGTCGCGCAACTGCCTGGCAAGCACCGGTTGGGTAATGGAGTAGCTGCCGGCAGAGCCACAACAGAGGTGACCGTCGGCGACGGGGGTAAGGTTGAAGCCGAGCTTTTGCAACAAAGGCTCGACACGGCCGCCCAGCTTCTGGGCGTGTTGCAACGTACACGGGCAGTGGAAGGCCAGGCGCTGGCTGGTGCTGGCGTTCAGCGGCCGCAGATCCTCTTTCTCCATGACCTCCACCAGGTCCAGCGCCAGGCTGCTGACTCGTTGCGCCTTGTCCGCGTAGTCAGGATCACCTTTCAGCAGATGGGCGTATTCCTTGATGAAGGCGCCGCAGCCGCTGGCGGTCTGAACGATGGCTTCGGCTCCCGACTCGATCGCCGGCCACCAGGCATCGATGTTGCGTCTTGCCCGCTCGAGGCCCTTTTGCTGCGCGTCCAGGTGATAGTCCATCGCGCCGCAGCAACCGGCCTCGCTTACCGAGCTGACCGAGATACCGAGGCGGTCCAGCACCCGTGCGGTGGCCGCGTTGGTGTTGGGTGAGAGGCCCGCCTGGGCGCAGCCTTCCAGTATCAGTATGCGCCGGGCGTGCTGTGCCTTCGGGCGTTCCCCGGCTTGGGAAATGTGGGCCGGAATCTTGTCCTGCATGGCGCTGGGCATCAGCGGGCGCAGCAGCTGTCCGGTTTTCAGCAGCAGCTTGAACACGCTGGCGTTGGGCACCACCGTGCGCAGCCCCGAGCGCAGCAAACGCTCGTGCAAAGGGCGCTCGATCTGGCCGGCCATCGCCTCGCGGCCAATATCCAGCAGCGTGTGGTATTCCACCCCGGACGGGCAGGTGGTTTCACAATTGCGGCAGCTCAGGCACTGGTCCAGATGGATCTGGGTCTCCCGGGTTGTGGGCTCGCCCTCAAGAAACGCCTTGATCAGGTAGATGCGCCCGCGGGGGCCGTCACGCTCGTCACCAAGCAGTTGATAGGTCGGGCAGGTGGCATTGCAGAAGCCGCAGTGCACGCAGGAGCGCAGTATGCTTTCGGCTTCTTCAGCGCGGGGTAGCCTGCGCGCCTGTTCGGTCAGATTGGTTTGCATGTTCCGGTCTCCTGTCTCACAGCGAGGCGTAAGTACGGCCAGGATTGAAGATGCCCTGGGGGTCCAATTGCGCCTTGAGCCGGCGATGGTAATGTTCGAGCAGGGGTTGCAACGGCTGAAAGGGCGTGTCGGTTATGCCTGGGCTGTAGCAGGTGGCGTGTCCGCCACACTGGCTCGCCAGGGCCTGGATGGTAGTATCGGCGGCGTCACTTTTCAGCCAGCGCTGGTTGCCGGCCCAATCCAGGAGGGCGTCGCCCGGCAGCTCCAGCACCGGCGTCGTGCTCGGCAACGACAGTCGCCACAACGGGCGGGCATCATCGAAGAACGCGAGCTTCTGTTCATTGAGGTGAGACCAGAAATCGCTTTCCAGTTCCTCGCCGCCCAGACGGTCAGCAGCAGAGCGCACCGAGCCAGTGCCCCCTTCCAGGCGCAGGCACAGACGACCATCGATATAACAGGCAGCGGTGATAGGGATGGGCTGTTGCCCCCATTGCGCCAGTTTTTCCAGGGCAGTTTCAGCGGAGAGGTCCAGGCTCAGGTGCCGGGTAGCAACCGGCTTGGGCAGGACCTTCAGGGATACTTCGGTCAGCACGCCGAGCAGGCCGAAGCTCCCGGCCATCAGGCGCGACAGGTCGTAGCCGGCCACGTTCTTCATTACCTCGCCACCAAAGCGCATCAGTTTGCCGTGCCCGGTGATGACCCTGGTGCCTAAGACAAAGTCGCGTACCGAGCCGGACCAAGGCCGGCGCGGCCCGGACAGTCCGGCTGCAACCATCCCGCCCACGGTTGCTGCGCCGTCAAAGGTTGGCGGCTCGCATGGCAGCATCTGGCCGTGCTGGTCGAGCGTCGCCAGCAGTTCGGCCAATGGCGTACCGCTGCGTACCGTTACCACCAGCTCGGTAGGGTCATAGTTGACGATCCCAGAGTGCGCGCGGGTGTCGAGCAGCTCGCCGCTTACCGGTCGGCCTAGAAATGCCTTGCTCCCGGCGCCCTGAATGGCCAGGGGTGATTGGTTCTCTAGTGCGTCGATGATCTGGCGTTGTAGCTGCTGCTCGCTCTCGCAGGACATGCGGGGATCGGGTCTTCCTGACATGGTAGAAGGCGCGGTCATCAGAAACGCTCCAGTTCAGGGAAGGGCAGCTTCCCGTGATGGATATGCATGGCGCCGAATTCGGCGCAGCGGTTCAATGTCGGTATATTCTTGCCGGGATTGAGCAGGCAGTCGGGATCGAAGGCCGCCTTGACCGCATGGAAGGTCAGCAGCTCGTCGTCGTTGAACTGCGAGCACATTTGATTGATCTTTTCCCGGCCGACGCCATGCTCGCCGGTGATCGAGCCGCCCACCGCCACGCACAGCTCGAGGATCTTGCCGCCAATGGCTTCTGCGCGCTCGAGCTCGCCCTCCTTGTTGGCATCGAACAGGATCAGCGGGTGCATGTTGCCGTCACCAGCGTGGAACACATTGGCGACACGCAAGCCGTATTCGGCCGAAAGATCCGCTATACCCTGCAGCACGCGGGGTAGCTCCCGACGGGGAATGGTGCCGTCCATGCAGTAATAGTCCGGCGAAATGCGCCCCACCGCAGGAAACGCATTCTTGCGTCCGGCCCAGAACAGAGCGCGCTCGGCATCATCTCTGGCCAGGCTGATGGCCGTAGCACCACTTCTGTCGAGTACCGCCCTTACGCGCTCGCAGTCGTCATTGACGTCGGCTTCCACACCATCGAGCTCGCACAGCAGAATCGCCTTGGCATCCACCGGATAGCCGGCGTGAATGAAATCCTCGGCCGCCTGGATGGCCAGGCTGTCCATCATCTCAAGACCACCGGGGATGATGCCCGCCGATATGATGTCGCCAACCGCTCTGCCTGCCTTGCCGACGTCATCGAAACTGGCCATCAGCACCTTGGCGACCTGGGGCCGCGGCAGCAGTTTCACCGTTACCTCGACTACGATCCCGAGCATGCCTTCGGACCCTGTGAACAACGCCATCAGATCAAAACCGGCGCTGTCCAGAGCGTCGGAGCCGAGCGTCATGCGCTCGCCCTCGACCGTGATGATCTCCAGCTTCAGCAGGTTGTGCACCGTCAGGCCGTACTTGAGACAGTGCACGCCGCCTGCGTTCTCGGCGACGTTGCCGCCAATCGAGCAGGCGATCTGGGAGGAGGGGTCCGGCGCGTAATACAGCTGGTATGGCGCCGCGGCTTCGGAGATGGCCAGGTTGCGTACACCCGGCTGGACGCGGGCAAAGCGGCCCTCGGGGTTTACCTCCAGGATGGTTTTCAGCCGCGCCAGCACCAGGAGCACGCCGGTTTCCAGCGGCAGTGCACCGCCCGATAGACCCGTTCCCGCCCCGCGGGCAATAACCGGCACTTTGCGTTGATGGCAGATCTGCATAAAGGTCTGGATCTGTTCAACGGTGTCCGGAATGACTACCAGCATGGGCAAGATGCGATAAGCCGCCAGACCATCGCATTCAAAGGGCTGCAGGTCTTCGCGTTCATGCAGCACTGTCATATCGGGTAAGGCGTGACGGAGTGCTTCGATCAGGCCGCTGCGATCCACGGGAGGCAGAGGACCATCGAGTCGCTCATCGTAAAGAAGATTCATCGGGCGTCACCTGTTGTTGTGTGGGACTGGTATCTGCACCTGCTTGAAATATGCGACTGAGGTGAGAGCCGGTCCAGCGTTAAAACTACTGGTAGGACCAGTTTTTTTTGCCCACTTTTCTCCCAGAAGCTGGGTAGGCCCTGCCGTTCGTGCTTTTCAGATTCAAGCTGGATTTATGTCGTTTGTATTCCTAAGCTGGTATGACCAGTTGAACCGACGGGATAAAAACAATGAACAATGATGCGGCGCAGCGACGACAGGTTGGCGATGTCGTGGCTGATCGGGTGGAAAAACTCATAGCGGACGGGGTTCTGAAAATGGGCCAGGCGCTCCCTTCCGAGAGATCTCAGTGCGAGAAGCTCGGGATTTCCCGCAGCGCGTTGCGCGAGGGATTGAAGGTGCTACGTGCCAGAGGTCTGATCAAGACTGAGCAGGGGCGAGGGTCATACGTGGCCAGCCTGATGGGAAGGGACGAGACGCCGATGATGCACCTGTTCAACACTCATCCAAGAACCCTCTTTGATTTGCTGGAGGTTCGCGCTTTGCTCGAAGGCGAATCGGCCAGGCTTGCTGCGCTACGGGGTACCAATGCCGATTTCGTGCTGATTCAGCGGCGCTACGATGAAATGGTCGCCGCCCATGCCAGTGGTACGGTTACGGACCCCGAGACACTTGCGCGTCTGGACCATGCCTTTCATCTGGCGGTCAGCGACGCCTCCCATAACCCGGTGCTGGTGCATACCCTGCAATCCCTTACCAGCCTGTTATTGAGCTCGGTGTTCGCTTCGGTGAAAAACCTCTACCACCGCCCGGTACACAAGCGTCAACTCGACCGGCAGCATGCGCGGCTTTATCACGCCGTAATGGAGCGCCTGCCGATCCAGGCCAAGAGGGCTGCCATCGACCATATTCAGAGTATTCGAGACAACCTGCAGGATATCGAGAACGAGGAGCAGCGCCTGGAACGAGCGACCATGCGGCTGGAGGGATGGAGCTGACAGGGCGGCGGTACCGTCCTGTCAGCCCCAATTGTTAACCGCGCGTGGTGGTGAGACCAGCCGCCGACAGCGGGTCGCCTATACCGAAGACATATACCGCCAGCATGGTGATGATGCCTGCGGCCGTCACGTAGTAGATGGTCGGGAGGATGGTCTTGCGCAGCGTGATGCCCTCGCGTCCCAATAGCCCCACCGTCGCCGAGGCGGCCACCACGTTGTGAATGGCGATCATGTTCCCGGCAGCTGCACCCACCGATTGTGCCGCGACGATCAGCGCGCCGGAAATGCCCAGTAGCTCGGCCGTGTTGAACTGGAATTGCGACAGCATCAGGTTTGACGCGGTATTCGAGCCGGCGATGAAGGCGCCCAGTGCGCCCACCATCGGTGCAAACAGCGGGTATACGCCGCCTACCGAGGCGGCAACCGCTTCGGCCATGGCTACCGGCATGGAGGGCAGATCGGACATGTTGACGCTGGAATTGATCAGAATCCGCACCATCGGAATGGTGAAGATCAGAACGAACCCGGCACCCACGATGGTGTTTGTCGACTCGCCGACTGCTCTCTTCAGCTCGGTGAACGACATCCGATGCAGGAAGTAGGTGAGGATCACCACCATCACCAGAATGCCGCCGGGCAGATACAGGGGTTCAAGGCTGGCGGATAAGCCGGTTTCGCCCATGATGTCGGTGAAGCGCAGACTGAGCGAATTCAAGGCCGCCTTGACCGTTGCATTGGTGCGCGACAGAACCAGCAGCGCGGCAAGCAGCACGTAGGGTACCCAGGCCATCCAGATTGCCAGGGGTCGCTTTCCCGCAACGTCGTCCAGCTTCATCTCGATGCTGCCCATCCATTCCGCTGGCCACTCCCTGGAGTCGGCAAAATCCCAGGGGGTTTTCGGAATCAGAAATCCTGCCTTGGCGGCGGGTATCACGATTGCCAGGCCCACCAGACCGCCGATCATGGCGGGAAACTCCGGACCGAGAAAGACGCCTGCCAGCATATAGGGGATGACGAATGCCACGGCAGTGAAGAACGCGAAGGGAGCGATTTCCAGCCCCTCCTTCCACGACTTGTTCTTGCCGAAAAAACGCACCAGGATCATGACCATGAACAGGGGCATGAGCAGGCCGACAATGCCGTGGATGATGGCTACCTCTGACACGATTAGCCGGAAGAATACCTCCCAGCTTGAGTCGATTGTGGCCAGCTGTGCACCAATGGACGCCTGATCAAGCCCGGCACCCACGCCCACAATCATCGGCGTGCCGACCGCACCGAAAGAGACAGGAGTGGATTGCACCATCATCCCTACCACAACGGCGGCCACCGCCGGAAACCCCAGGGCGACCATGAGCGGGGCAGCTACGGCCGCAGGCGTACCGAATCCGGAGGCGCCTTCAATAAAACACCCGAATAGCCAGGTAACGATGAGTGCCTGAACTCGGCGGTCAGGGCTGATCGCAGAAAAGCCCTTGCGGATAGCCAGAATGCCACCGGAATGCTTCAGGGTATTGAGGAGGAGGATGGCGCCGAAGATGATCCACAGAATGGCGGCGGTGAGTACCAGACCCTGAAGGCTGGAGGCGATCACTCTCACGACGCTCATGTCCCAGACCAGTAGGGCGATGATGACGGTGACAACGAAGACCACTGGCATTGCATGTTTCGCGGGCCACCGGAACCCGATCAGCAGTATGCCTGCCAGGACCAGAGGGAAAAATGCAATCAGAGACAAGAGCGTTTGACTCATCTTGATCTACCTTTATTTTTTTTATCATCGGGCTCTGTGCAAATCAGAGCTGTTGTAATGCCGTATCGATACTGCTACTGCAATTTGGGCAGGTCCAGAGGTCTGCCGGCTGGTAGGACCAGTAATTTTTCGGCAAGTCAGGCGGAGGGGTAATTAACGCTGAAAATCAACATGTTGACGAGGCGGAAGGTCAGCAGGACAGCGGCGGCCTGGCTGGTCATACCAGTGGTGCAGGGAGGTCCCACGACCCGAGAGGGTCGCGGGCGTTTTATTCAGATCAGCCGTTCACCAACCTGCAGCAACTTCATAGCGTTGGTTCCGCCACGGGCGTCATAAGCATCACCTTTGGTGAGAATCACCCAGTCACCTGTCTTTACGTGTCCGCGCTTGAGTAGCTCGTTGACGGCTTCGTGGTTTACCTGGTCGCGCTGCAACTCGGCTGGGTTGAACTCGATGCTCTGCACGCCGCGGAACATGGCGACCCTGCCCAGAGTCTGGGCGCTGGGTGATAGCGCGAAGATCGGCAGGTGCGAACGGATCCGCGACATGATCAGCGGGGTGTAGCCGCTCTCGGTCAGACTGATGATGGCGCTGACGCCGGGGAAGTGGTTGCCCGCGTACATCGCCGCCAGCGCAATGGTCTCGTCACAGCGTTCGAAGCTTTGATGCAAGCGGTGACTGGATGACTGGCTGGTGGGATGTTTCTCTGCGCCGACACATACTCGTGCCATAGCCTGAACGGCTTCGACCGGGAAGCTGCCGGCAGCGGATTCGGCCGAAAGCATCACTGCATCGGTGTAGTCCAGCGCTGCGTTGGCTACGTCGGACACTTCTGCGCGCGTTGGCAGTGGGCTGTTGATCATCGACTCCATCATCTGGGTCGCAGTAATCACCACCTTGTTCTGGCGGCGGGCGCGACTGATGATGGTTTTCTGGATACCGACCAGTTCGGCATCGCCGATTTCTACACCCAGATCGCCGCGGGCAACCATCACGCCGTCACTGGCTTCGATCAGACCATCCAGTGCTGCTTCATCAGCGACCGCTTCGGCGCGTTCGATCTTGGCGATCAGCCAGGCAGAGGAGCCTGCCTCCTTCAGCAGACGGCGTGCCAGATGCATATCGGCCGCGTCGCGTGGGAAGGAAACTGCCACGTATTCCATTTCCAGCTCGGACGCGATAAGGATGTCATTGCGGTCCTTGTCGGTCAGGGCTGCAGCCGATAAGCCGCCGCCACGGCGATTGATACCCTTGTGGTTGGAGAGCGGGCCGCCAGCGGTGACGGTGCAGCAGACCTCGTCGGTCGTGACTTGATCGACATGCAGGACCACGCGGCCATCATCCAGTAACAGTTCATCACCCGTGCGGCAGTCTACGACCAGTTGCGGGTAGTCGATACCGACCACTTCAGGCGTGCCATCGTCCAGCGGATGAGAGGTGCTCAGGCGGAACCTGTCACCTATGGCGAGGTGGATTTTGCCGTCGACGAAGCGCGCGATACGGATTTTAGGGCCCTGCAAATCGCCCATCAGCGCAACGTGCAGGCCCTTCTGGGCTGCCATCTCCCGTACCAGTCGCGCTCGCTCGCGGTGCTCGTCTGCCGTGCCGTGGGAGAAGTTCATGCGTGCTACGTTCATTCCCGCATCAATCAACGCAGCGATGCATTCAGCTGTGTTACTGGCAGGACCCAGGGTGGCGACGATTTTGGTACGACGAATGGCCATGTTTGAATTCCTATTGATATGTGGAGGTGCCGGCGCAAGGTCGACACCCGACAGGCAGCGTTGTGATCACGACTGAGGAGTAAAGCAACATGATGTGGCATTCATGCGATTCACCCCGGATGAATTATCACTGGCCCGCTACCCGGAGGCTTACAATGGTGGCAAGTTAGCGACCTGTAACCGAAGCTATAGTCTAGTCCGTATGCGCTTGCCAGAGATGATACTAGAGAAGCGCACCGCAATGGGGAGGGCAGATGCACCCACGTGTTATCGAAGTAACCGAGCGCCTGCGTGAACGCAGTCGACAATCGCGCCAGGGCTACCTGCAGCAGATGGATGATGCGGCACAGTTGCCGCGCGGTCGGCGACAGCTGTCGTGCGGCAACCTGGCCCATGGCATGGCCGCGTGTTCTTCTTCGGACAAGGACCGGTTGCGGATGATGGATGAGGTCAATATTGGCATCGTCACCGCTTACAACGACATGCTGTCCGCTCACCAACCTTATGAAACGTATCCGCCACTGATCCGTGAAGCCTTGCGTGCGTTCGGCGCTACCGGTCAGGTGGCCGGGGGCGTGCCGGCCATGTGTGATGGCGTCACCCAGGGCGCGCCGGGGATGGAGCTCTCGCTGCACAGTCGCGATGTGATCGCCATGGCCACTGCCGTCGCGCTATCGCACAACATGTTTGATGGTGCGCTGTGTCTGGGTATTTGCGACAAGATCGTACCGGGCCTGTTGATGGGCGCGTTGCGCTTTGGGCACTTGCCGATCCTGTTTGTGCCGGCCGGTCCGATGCCTTCTGGGCTGCCCAACAAGGAAAAGGCGGCGGTGCGTCAACGCTACGCGGAAGGATTGATTGGGCGGGAAGAGTTGCTGGAAGCCGAAACGCAGTCTTACCATTCGCCGGGTACCTGTACCTTTTACGGCACCGCCAATACCAATCAGATGTTGCTGGAAGCGATGGGGCTGCAGTTGCCTGGGGCGTCATTCGTTAATCCAGATACCCCCTTGCGCGATGCGCTTACCGTGTATGCGGCCGAACAGGCTGCCCGCCTGGCACGCAGCGGCGAGGGTGCGCTGGCTTCGATCATTGACGAGCGCGCGCTGATCAATGCGGTGGTCATGCTGCTGGCGACCGGGGGCTCGACCAATCTCACCTTGCATCTGGTTACCATCGGTCAGGCGGCGGGGCTCAATCTCAACTGGGACGACATGGCCAGCCTGTCCGAGGTCGTGCCCGGGTTGGCGAAGATCTACCCGAACGGCCAGGCAGACATCAATCATTTCCAGGCTGCTGGAGGCACGGCCTTCCTGTTCCGTCAGCTGATCGAGGCGGGACTTTTGCACACCGATGTGCAGACAGTGGCAGGTGCGGGACTGGAGCGTTATACCCAGGAACCGGTGCTGCTCGATGGCAAGCTGACCTGGCGCGCCGGGCCAATTGAGAGTCTGGATCACGGTATTCTGCGCGGTTGGCGCGAGCCGTTTTCGGTCGATGGTGGCCTGCGACTGGTGCAAGGGCGACTTGGCCGCGGTGTGATCAAGGTATCAGCGGTCGCCGAAGCGCACTGGTCCGTGAGCGCGCCCTGCCGCATCTTTGAAAGCCAGGAAGCCTTTGTCGAGGCCTTTCAAGCCAGCGAACTCGAGCATGACCTGGTTGCTGTGCTGCGTTTTCAGGGCCCAGCGGCAAATGGCATGCCCGAACTGCACAAGCTGACGCCGTATCTGGGCGTATTGCAGGATCGCGGCTTCAAGGTGGCATTGGTGACTGACGGTCGCATGTCCGGTGCGTCGGGCAAGTTTCCGGCCGTTATCCATCTGTGTCCCGAAGCGCGCGGCGGCGGTCCATTGGCTCTATTGCGCGACGGCGATCTGGTCACCCTGGACGCAGGCGCGGGCACGCTGGACGTGGCGGTGGATGAGGCAATCTGGGCGGATCGACAACCCGTCAGTCAGGCCGAGCCGATTCGTCGTGGCTGGGGCCGGGAAATGTTCACATTCATGCGCCATGCTGTCAGTTCGGCAGAAGAGGGCGGCAGCAGTTTTACCGCAAGTTTGCGTGAAGCGGACGAGGAGATGACTCGATGACCTTGCAGCAGCTGACACAACAACGCGGATTGGGATGGGATGAAGCGCAGTCGACTGAGGAGCATGCAACGCGTTTGGCAACGCGTATCGCCACCGCTTTGCGTGAGGCGATAGAGCGCAACGGGCGCGCTGTACTGGCCTTGTCGGGTGGGCGCAGTCCCGAACCGGTTCTGCATTGCCTGAATCGTATGGAACTGGACTGGCAAAAAGTCATCATAACGCTCGCCGATGAGCGCTGGGTTCCGGAGAATCATCCGGACAGCAACGGCGGCATGGTCCGGCGCTGTCTGGCAGACGTGATGCAGCTAGCGCGCTGGGAGCCGATGTACCGGGGGCAGAGCCCTGAGAAAGACGCTGCCGTGTTTGATACGCTGTTGCAGTCGTTGTTGCCACTTGATGTGCTGGTATTGGGGATGGGCGCTGATGGCCATACCGCCTCGCTGTTTCCCGGTATTGAAGATCTGGAGATCAGCTTGTCTGAGCAGGCTCCGGTATTCTGTCGTGCGGTCCCCGCGACCGCGCAGCGGCTGGCGCGGGTTACCATGACCGGCAAGGCGCTGCATCAGGCACAGGTCCGCCTGCTGCAGATTAACGGACCACAGAAGCAACAGACCTTGACTGAAGCCTTTGCCGCGTCCCCTGCGGAGCGGCCGATAGCGGCGTTTCTGACGCCGCCAATGGACATTTACTACAGCCTTGAGGGCTGAAAAGGACCTTTATGAGCCTTGCCGAGAATACTCGCGAGCTGGATCGCCTGTTTGCCCCCGTGCGAGTGTTACCCGTGTTGAGCATTCGCAGGGAAAGCGACATTCTGCCGCTTGCCGATGCCTTGCTGGCGGGTGGTATCACCACGCTGGAAATCACCCTGCGGACGGCTCATGGGCTGACGGCCATTGCCATGCTGCAACGGGAGCGACCTGCGTTGTGTGTGGGCGCGGGAACAGTACTGGACGGTCGACAATTCCAGTCGGCACTGGATGCGGGTGCGCAATTCATCGTGACCCCCGGTTGTACTGATGAGCTGCTGACGCTGGGGCTCGACAGCCCGGTTCCTTTATTGCCGGGTATCGCCACGGCGTCCGAACTGATGATGGGCTACCGACTGGGTTATCGGCGCTTTAAGCTGTTTCCAGCTGAGGTGTGCGGTGGCGCGGCTGCGCTGCGGTCATTCTCCGGTCCGTTTCCTGGCGTGCGATTCTGTCCCACAGGCGGCATCACCCAAGCAAAGGTCGTCGACTATATAGGCCTGGAAAATGTAATGGCTGTCGGCGGCAGCTGGATGGCGCCACGCGAGGTGATCGAGGCGGGCGACTGGGAGGCGATTAGCCGCCTCAGTCGCCAGTCTCTTACTGATTAACTGGCGGCGTCTGCGCGAAGCGAGCGAGCACTAGGGCTTGCTCGGATCGACGAAGTTATCCGGCTTCATTACCAATACATCGCAGGGCACTTCATCGAGCAATCGCTCGGCGGTGTGTCCGATCAGTGCCGCATCTAGCCTTGAGCGTGACACCGCGCCCATCACCAGCAGGTTGATCGCCTGCCTTTCGATGAACTCCGGAATCGCTTCCTCCGGATACCCCTGCAATAACTGCCGATGCGTCGCTGGTATGCCGGCCTTATCCGCCAGCTCGCTGAAGGCCTCTTCATGACGGGCCCGCACATCGCTGGCGTAGGCATCGTAATCTCCGATGATGCTCGCATCGAATACCAGTGTACGGGGCAGAGGGTTGAAGCAGTGGGTGATATACATCTGTGCGCTCATCATCTTGGCCAGGCTTTCCGCACTTTCGATCAGCTTGTAATCCAGGGCGGCGGGCTTGTCCGCTTCATGCAGCGGATCGACGCTCGCACAGATTGAGCCGATCAGCCTGTCAGACTGTTTGACCAGCCACAAGGGCGGCTCACAGTGCCGGATAAGTTGCCAGTCGGTGTTGGTCAGCAAGAGTTTCTTGATCGGATTGTGGTGATGCGTGGTTTTGAGAACCAGATCGGCGTGCGAGTCCTGGGTCGCCTTAAGGATGTGGCGGTCCAGACGCTTGCCCCATATTGCACGGGTGTTCACCTTGGAGGTCTTTTCGCGCAACGGCTTGGCGAGCTTGTCGAGCAATACCTCGTCCTGCTTGATCAATGAGGCGCGGGCTTTTTCCAGACCCTGCGTGTCGAATAGCCGACCGCCGTCGAGCGCTGGGTTGTAGTCACACAGAAACAGGGTAAAGGTGGCGTCGGGATAGAAGCCAGCCAACTGTTCGGCGCGCCGAAGTGCAGGCTGGTCTGTTTCGCTGGTGGGGTCGATCACTACCAGTACGTTGCGAAGTTCCATGGGTGGTGCCTCCTGTTCGGGGGGAAGTGTTCTTGAGTGTAAGACAAGATGGCAGTGTTAGGGCTGACCTGTATCAAGATGAACGGTAAACCGCCGATCTACTAAACACTATAGGATGCATTTCCTGGCAACGGGTCCTGGCTAGATTCGATGAGCTTTGTACTTGGCCGGCGTAACCGGCTGGATTATTATCGAACACTCAGGACGTTACGAGCCAGGACGGACCAATGTACAAATGGATCATGGTGTATCTGCTTGTCTTTTTCCCAGCCCCACTGCTGGCTGAAATCTACCGGTGGGTTGACGCTGACGGGCGTGTGCATTTCGGCGAGCGGCCAGCGCCGAATGCCGAGCGTCTGGACGTGCGACCGCAGGTGGTCGAGCGTGACGATCATGTCCTTCAAAGGCATAAAAATATGCAGAAAATCATGGACGTACGCGCGAGTGAACGGGAAATCGAAACGGCCCGTTCCGTGGCCAGACGCGAACGCACTAAGGCACAATGTGACGCTATGCGGCGCGATCTGACCAGGTTTGAAGGCCGTCGATACTGGTATGAAGAGGACGCTAACGGCAAAAAGGTGGAAGTACATCCGAGCCGCGTCAATGCCCGCAAACAAGAACTCGAGTCCTTGATACAGGAGCGCTGTTAATGCCGTCTCTGCCACTGTCCGGCGCTAAGGGCACCCCCGGATATATTGAGCAGCGCCATATCGCTCGCCAGCAGTTGGCGGCGTATCTTCGCGTCTACAATGCCCGTTCGGACACGCCGATGGGGCAGATCGGCAATGTGTCAGGCAATGGACTGATGCTGATCAGCGTGTTGCCGGTAATGGTTGATGAGATTTTCGAAATGCGCTTGAAGCTTCCGACCAGCGCCGGCGGCCTTGATATCATCGACTTCAGGGCGTTGAGCCATTGGTGCCGACCGGACGTCTCGCCCGGCTATTTCGATACCGGATTCAGTATCATATCGAGCTCATCTTCCATCAGCGAACTTGCCCATCTGCTGGAACGTTACTTCACCTTTTGACGGTGCGTTAATGCCTGATCCTGCTGCTTCGGTTAACCTGCATGTTTACGCGGCGGGACAGCAACATGGGCAAGAGCATCTTCTGGTACGACTTTGAATCAACGGGTATTGATCCACGGCGGGATCGCCCGTTACAGGTGGCAGGCATTCGCACCGACGAAAACCTCGAGGAAATCGGCCAACCCCTTTGTATCGATTGCCGTCTGCCCGAAGATACACTCCCCCATCCTATGGCCTGTCTGGTAACGGGTATTGGTCCCGCACGGGCAACGGCCGGGCTGCGGGAATCAGAATTCATCGAACAACTGCATCGGCAGATGGCCGAGCCGGGTACCTGCACTGCGGGTTATAACAGTATTCGATTCGATGACGAGATGGCGCGCTTCACGCTCTATCGCAACTTCTACGACCCCTATGCCCGGGAATGGCAGGGCGGTAATAGTCGCTGGGATCTACTTGATGCACTGCGCACCGCCAATGCGCTGCGCCCTGAGGGCATCATCTGGCCTGAGCAGGATGGTCTTCCAAGTCTGCGTCTGGAACTACTGACCAGGGCCAACGGGATTGATCACGGTCATGCCCACGATGCGCTCGCTGACGTGCGTGCCACAATCGCCATGGCCCGCTTGCTACGTCAGGCCCAGCCTCGTCTGTATCAGTACCTGTACGATTTGCGCAGCAAGCATAAAGTCAGTGAACTGATTGACTTGCAGCGTGTGCGGCCGCTAGTCCATGTGTCGGGGCGCTTTGGCCGGGAGCGTAGCGGTTTGGCGGTAGTCCTGCCGCTTGCCTGGCATCCGGTCAACCGCAACGCTCTGATCGTCTATGATCTGGCCGCCGACCCGGATCAGTTGATGGATCTGAACGCGGATAAGCTGCGTGAGTTGATGTATACCCGCCGGGAAGATCTGGAGGAGGGCCAGCAGCGGCCTGGGTTGAAGTTGGTGCATATTAACAAATGCCCGGTATTGGCCGATATCAAAGTGCTCCGTGAAGAAGATATCCAGCGTTTGTCGTTGAATA
Source organism: Pseudomonas saliphila (assembly GCF_008638345.1). Taxonomy (GTDB): domain Bacteria; phylum Pseudomonadota; class Gammaproteobacteria; order Pseudomonadales; family Pseudomonadaceae; genus Halopseudomonas; species Halopseudomonas saliphila. The sequence continues at coordinate 62,497 of NZ_VTVA01000018.1, forward strand.
TGACAGAGTTTCTCTATCGTGCGGAGACGCTTGGGGCGTGGCGCTCTACCGGCCAGCAGAAGTTACACGCAATATTTAACGAGCAAAGAACGGCTGATAATACCGCCCCTGACGACTGCGACCTGGAATTATATGACGGGTTTATGGGTGATGCCGACCGCACTCAGTTTGAATTGATCCGTGAGGCTGGTGGAGAACAACTTGATGCTGCGCTATGGCCGCTAAAGGATCAGCGGCTGGTCAACATGTTGCCGCGTTACCGTGCACGCAATTTCCCCGAAAGTCTGGATGGGCCGGCTCAGGAACAGTGGTTTCGATTCTGTAGGGAGAAGCTGAGCGGCGCTACGCCGGGTGCGGCAATTACTTTGCCCGAGTTCCTGCGCACCATAGATGAGCTGCTGCCGACCCAAACGGGCTCGCAAAAGGCTTTGCTACAAGCTTGGCAGGAATATGCGAGGTCGCTTGGCGCGCGATTACAGATCAATACGCTGTAAAACTAGGGCTCGATCCATTTGTACTGCAATAAAAAACCCGCCGATCAAAGGCGGGTTTTGAGGATGCCTGGCGTTTAGCCCAGGATAGTCATCCAGGATTCAACAGTGTCCGAGCCGTACTGATCTTTCCACGCTTTCAGGATCTTGTGATTGCCACCCTTGGTTTCGATGGTTTCGCCATTGTGCGGGTTCTTGTACTGCTTTACCTTGCGGGCGCGCTTGGTCGGGCTAGAGGTCTTTGCGCTCTTGGTTTGAGCAGAACCCTTGTTATCCGGATCAAGGATGGCGACTACTTGCTTGGGCGTCTTGCCATGCTGCTCCATCAAGGCACGAAGCTTTTCTTCGAACTCGATCTCTTTCTTCAGCTTGTCGTCGTTGGATAGTGACTTGAGGCGCTCGGAAAGTTCACGAATTGTTTCTTCGAGCTGACGATATTCTTGAAGCATTGACATAAGTTTTACCTTAATTGCGGTAGAAGATGTAATTGACGGGGAAATAGTAAGTTAAGAACTCTGATCACACAACAAGTTGATGGTGGCAATATGTAAATAATCACGTTTCGCCGTGCAATCTGTCTCAGCGCTGGCTGCAATTGAAAAGCGCAGCGGGTAGAATGCTCCCCTTTTAGCCTCAGCTTCTGTCAGCAGTACTGGAGATCATCGAATGCGTACTTTTCGTCTGGTTATCGCTTGCCCCGATCGGGTAGGAATTGTCGCAAAAGTCAGTAATGTTCTGGCGACTTACAATGGCTGGATAACCGAAGCCAACCATCATTCGGATAATCTCTCCAACTGGTTCTTCATGCGCCACGAGATTCGTGCCGATTCGCTTCCCTTTGATGTTGAAGGTCTGCGCACTGTCTTCGCTCCAATCGCCGCAGAGTATTCGATGGATTGGCGGGTAAGTGATTCTGCACAGCGCAAGAAAGTCGTGTTAATGGCGAGCCGGGAATCGCACTGCCTGTTCGATTTGCTGCATCGTTGGCATAGTGGCGAACTTGATTGCGAGATAACCAGCGTTATCTCCAATCACAATGATCTGCGCAGCATGGTCGAGTGGCACGGCATTCCTTTCCACCATGTTCCGGTGAATCCAGAGCATAAGGCAGAGGCATTCGCTGAAGTCACCCGCTTAATAGATGACCAGAAAGCCGATTGTATTGTGCTGGCGCGCTATATGCAGATCCTGCCGCCGGAGCTGTGTAGCCGGTACGCCAACAAGGTGATCAATATCCACCACAGTTTTCTTCCCTCTTTTGTCGGTGCACGTCCTTATCACCAGGCAGCGCAGCGTGGCGTGAAACTGATCGGAGCAACCTGCCACTATGTGACCGAAGAACTCGATGCTGGCCCGATCATCGAACAGGACGTCGTACGCATCAGTCATCGTTTGAACGCCGAAGATATGGTTCGCTTGGGGAAGGACGTCGAAAAGATGGTACTTTCTCGAGGTTTGCGCTATCACTTGGAGGATAGGGTGCTGGTCCATGATAACAAGACGGTCGTTTTCAACTAAGGTGAGTCTTCGCCTTGGCTAGCCCGTCTAGTCCAGTCCACTGTCAGCGAAGGAAGATGCCATGCTAAAAATCGTCAAAGTTCGAGATTACATGTCCACTGATCTGATCTGTCTGTCTCCAGATACGGATCTGGCCAAGGCAATTGAAACGCTGTTGTTCCACAAGATTTCAGGTGCGCCTGTTGTGGATGCGCAAAGGCGTCTGGTTGGTATGTTGTCCGAGGGCGATTGTCTGAAGGGCATTCTTACCGGCAGCTATTTCGACGAAGAGAGCGGGGCGGTGGAGTCTGTCATGTCACAGGCCGATACCATCAATGCCGACGAGGACATCGTCAAAGCCGCCGAGTATTTCATCCGCCAGGGCAGACGTCGTCTTCCGGTACTCGATGATGGGGTGCTGGTTGGGCAAATCAGTCGGCGCGACGTGTTGCGTGCGGTCCAGCACTTCAATGATCACGGCTCGCCCAAATGAGCGACCCCATAGCGCAAGCTGATGTCGAGGATGAAACCGATCCCCTGGCGCGTGGTGCGGCGGCCTTGCCGCCCACGATCGGGGAGGGCTGTCTGGCGCGTTTTGACCCGGACAGCCTGAACGAGGAGTCAGGAACTGATTTCTCTGCTGCTGTGGGATTGCGCATCGAGCCAGATGAGCCGTCGGACCCTGCCTGAATTGGCTTGTAAGGTCGATCAGATGCTGCGCTTCACTACCTGATCATCACTGAATCGAAACAAAAAAGCCGCGCCTGAAAGGGCGCGGCTTTGTACTTCAGGTGCTGCTATCAGGCAGTTTCTGCCTCGGCATGCGCCTTGGCGACCAGCGCTGCGGCCGGCGCCGGAGTGCGGATCAAGTGATCGAAGGCACCCAGTGCAGCGGTCGAACCTGCGCCCATGGCGATGATGATCTGCTTGAAGGGGACAGTGGTGACGTCACCTGCGGCAAATACACCCGGCATGGAGGTCGCACCGCGGGCATCGATCTCGATCTCGCCGTGCTTGCTCAGCTTCAGATCGCTGCCCTTGAGCCACTCGGTGTTCGGCACCAGACCAATCTGCACGAAAATACCCGCCACATCGACCTGCTTGCTTTCGCCGCTGGTGCGGTCGGTATAGGTCAGACCGACCACTTTCTTGCCATCGCCACGTACGTCAGTGGTCTGAGCGTTCATGATGATTTCGACATTGCCCATCGAGCGTGCCTTGCGCTGCAAGACGTCGTCTGCGCGCAGCGTATCGCCGAATTCCAGCACAGTGACGTGCTCGACGATGCCCGCCAGATCGATAGCTGCCTCGATGCCCGAGTTACCGCCACCGATAACCGCGACGCGCTTGCCCTTGAACAACGGGCCGTCACAGTGTGGGCAGTACGCTACGCCCTTGCCACGGTATTCGTGCTCGCCGGGTACGTTCATTTCTCTCCAGCGTGCACCAGTTGCCAGGATAACTGAGCGACTGGACAGGGTGGCGCCGCTTTCCAGCGTCACTTCTACCAGCTCGCCACTGGTCAGCTTGGCGGCCTGCTGTTCGGTCATCACGTCAACATCGTAATCCTTGACGTGCTGTTCCAGGCTGGCGACCAGCTTGGGGCCTTCGGTATAGGAAACCGAGATAAAGTTCTCGATCCCGACCGTGTCCATCACCTGCCCACCGAAACGCTCTGCCACCAGACCGGTGCGGATGCCTTTACGGGCGGCATAAATGGCTGCCGCGGCGCCAGCCGGACCACCGCCGACAATCAGCACGTCGTAGGGCGCTTTCTCGTTCAGCTCAGCGGCCTTGCGGTGTGCAGCGCCGCTATCGACCTTGTTGACGATTTCGGCGAGGGTCATGCGGCCCTGGCCAAAGTGCTGGCCGTTCAGGTAGACCGAAGGAACGGCCATGACCTGGCGCTCTTCCACTTCATCCTGGTACAGGGCGCCGTCGATCATCACGTGGGTGATGTTTGGATTCAGCGTGGCCATCAGGTTCAGCGCCTGCACCACGTCGGGGCAGTTCTGGCACGACAATGAGATGTAAGTCTCGAAGTGGAACTCGCCTTGCAGATTGCGAACCTGCTCGAGCAATGCAGGATCAGCCTTGGACGGATGACCACCGGCTTGCAGCAGCGCCAGAATCAATGAGGTGAACTCGTGGCCCATGGGGATGCCGGCGAAGCGAACGCGAGGCTCTTGCCCGGCTGGCGCAATGGCCATGCTCGGGGAGCGCTTGTCGCTGGCTTCAGTCATGCTGATCTTGCTGGAGAGCCCGGCGATTTCAGTCGCGAGCTCCTTCAATTCTTTAGCCTTGGGGCTGTCATTGACGGACACGCTGATTTCTATCGGGTTAACGATATTTTGCAGATACGTGTCCAATTGCTGCTTCAGATTCGCGTCCAACATATGCGTGTCCTTTGTCAAATTGGTAAATTCAGGGCGTAAAAAACCCGGCCCGCCAACCGGATGCATGGTGCATGGCGGCGGGCCGGGTAGATGGCAGTACTTAGATCTTACCTACCAGGTCCAGCGAAGGAGCCAGAGTAGCGCCGCCTTCTTCCCACTTGGCCGGGCAGACTTCGCCTGGGTGGGCAGCAACGTACTGGGCAGCCTTGACCTTGCGCAGCAGGTCGGCAGCGTTACGGCCGATGCCTTCTGCAGTCACTTCAACGGCCTGGATGATGCCTTCAGGATCGATGATGAAGGTACCGCGGTCAGCCAGACCCATTTCTTCGCGCATGTTGTCGAAGTTGCGGGTGATGGTGCCAGTCGGGTCACCGATCATGGTGTACTGGATCTTGCCGATGGTCTCGGAGCTGTCGTGCCACGCTTTGTGAGTGAAGTGGGTGTCTGTCGAAACAGAGTAGATCTCAACGCCCATCTTCTGGAACTCGTCGTAATGGTCAGCAACGTCACCCAGCTCGGTCGGGCAAACGAAGGTGAAGTCAGCGGGGTAGAAGAAGAATACAGCCCACTTGCCCTTCAGGTTCTCTTCGGTTACTTCGATGAATTCGCCCTTCTTGAATGCCTGGGCCTTGAACGGTTTGATTTGCGTGTTGATAACGGACATGTATAACTCCTCAATGAGTCGGGTTGGTTAGAAGACATGGCTAATGATAGGGGCCTGCACCGGATGTTTGAAATTGATTTCGCCTAACCGGTAAATAGCTTTTGCCTATCTAAATCGCCTGATTGATAAACCAGCTAATATAATGGCTGCCCTGCCGGGATGAAATCAACCCCTGGCCAGAGGCAGCTGCTTGGGCTACCTGGGAGCATAGGGTATATGGGTGTCAGTTGCGTGAATATCAAGGGCAGCGGGCGTGTATGGTGGGAATGATGAGCTGGACATGATCGGGCGCTGCGCAGGTGAAAGGACGCGCAGAACGTGACGGGAACAAGCCCAGCCTGAGGGTCTCCAAGAAGTAGCGGGTCACATCACACATGAGCGTAGCGGCGCGGTTCTGGCTGCGGTGGGGAATGAAATATGACAGACACACAGATGCTGGACGGGCTGGGCCGGCGCATTGAGTATTTGCGGATGTCGGTCACTGACCGCTGCGATTTTCGCTGTGTGTACTGCATGGCCGAAGATATGACCTTTCTGCCGCGCCAGCAGATTCTCACCCTTGAAGAACAGCTGCGCCTCGCCCGCCTGTTTGTCAGCCAGGGCGTGGGCAAGATTCGGCTTACCGGCGGCGAGCCAGTGGTGCGCAAGGGGATCGTCGGGCTGTGTGAACAGATCGCCGCACTGCCGGGACTGCGGGAACTGGTGATGACCACCAACGGCTCGCAGCTGGTCAGCATGGCCGAGCCGCTTGCCCGCGCCGGTGTCAAGCGGTTGAATATCAGTCTCGATAGTCTGGATAAAGAGAAGTTTCACGCCATCACCCGCACCGGGCAATTGCACAAGGTGCTGGACGGCATCGAAGCAGCGCGGGCGGCCGGCTTTGAACGTCTGAAATTGAACACGGTGGTGATGAAGGGGCGCAACGCCGACGAGGTCCCGGCACTGGTCGATTATGCGCTGCAGCGCGGTATGGATATTACCTTCATCGAAGAGATGCCGTTGGGCGATGTGGGACGGTCCCGTAGCGAAGCCTTTTGCGCCAGTGATGAAGTGCGTGGAATGATCGAACAGCGTTACGGCTTGATCGACAGTGCCGAGACCAGCGGCGGGCCAGCGCGGTATGCGCGGGTCGAAGGGCACCCGGAAAGCCGGATAGGCTTCATTTCACCCCACTCAAACAACTTCTGCGCCACCTGCAATCGGGTACGCATGACCGTGGAAGGGCGGTTGTTGCTCTGTCTGGGACATGAAAACTCGATCGATCTGCGCGCCCTGGTGCGCCGATACCCCGAATCGGACGAACCGGTACTGCGTGCGATCAGCAATGCGCTCAAGCACAAGCCTGAGAAGCATGAGTTTGATGTGAACGAGGTCCAGCTGGTGCGTTTCATGAACGCAACGGGGGGCTAAGGGTCGCCGGTTGATACGGCGCCAGAGGCGTTGCGCTGGTGCAACGCTGGACCGCAACCGGTGAATACTCCAGCAAAAGGCCGCTCCCTCGGCCCATCAGTTACTGCCATCAATTACTGTTACCAGTTCTTGTACTCGGTCTCGTAGCCTGGACCGCAGAATTCACAGCTCGGATCGACAAACATACTGCGGCGCTCAGTTTCGCCAGCCAGATGCCAGCGCAGCCAGGCCACGATCATCGGCAGGCCGTCGCGGGCTGCGCTGGTGTGACTGGAATCGTCGATGACGGTGAACCACACGGGAACGCGCGTGGCCGCGTAGTCTCGCTCGCAATTTGGTGTAGCCAGCGTGTCGTCCTCACCACAGATATAGGCAGCAGGTTTGCGCAGGTTGCTTGAGCCTCGGCCGTCGAAGGAGCCACCCGCCACGTGGATGGTGGTGGTCAGGCGTGGATCATCGCCGATGGCGAAGGTGCCCACCGAACCGCGCGAGTGGCCACCGGCAGCAATCCGCCCGGTATCGAGCATCTCGTGATAAGCACTGCGTGAGCTTTGGTTCTGCTCGATCAACCAGTCCATGGCATCAGTCATTTCATCGCCCGAGCTGCTCGACACTTCGGAATACACAACGAAACCGTGTGAAGCGATACGGCGCAAGTGATCCTCATAGCTGCTCGGAGTCGAGCCCGCGCCAGGGCCCCAGATGAAGATTGGATGCTGTACGCCGTTCTCGCCAAGCGTGGCCGGCCGCGCTACCCAGCCCTGATGTGAGGGGCCGGTGTTCTTGTCGATGGTGACGCGATACGGGCCGTCAGTCTTTACGCTGGACACAGGCGGTAGCGGAGTGCCGGTCGAGGGTGGTGGGTCAGTCGGATCCGTTGGATCAGTCGGCGGGTTGGTCGGCGGGTTGAAAGCCGCGGCATGCAATGGCAACAAGCCAATGCACAAGCCGATCATCAGGGCTCTTTTCATTGCGATTCGTACGGACATTGATGTCCTCCTCATTTGATAAAAAATGCGATCGGGATGGCCATGCCTCGGAGCGCTGTAGCGGCGACCTGGCTTGCTTTGCCGGGCACCCGCAGGGCGGTTCAGCGACGGGAAATGCCAACATCGCCGAGATCTCGGGCATTAACCCGAGAGGGCGACCCGCTAACTATAGATGTGTCAGAATGAGTTATTTGTTAAATATGTGTAGTTGTGAATCGAATCAATATTATGATCGATTATGGGCCATATTGAGTCACAACAGAACGCTGCGTGTGAACTTCTCCGCTTGAAGGGGATGAGGGTTCAGGAGGTGTTTGGCAGCAGTTCAATCGAGCAGCGAAACCGCCTTGATCAGTGCGTAGATCAGGGTGCCGGTCGTCAGCTCGAGTTCCTGACAGGACCATTGGCTTATTTCGGACAGCAGCAGCTGCCCGTCAGCGAGACGGCCCTCGACAACCACTCGCCCCTCACAGGCCGGGCGGATGGCCTGAATACGCATCGGCAGATGATTGAGGATGCTGATCCGTGTCGGTGGATCCAGCGCCAGGCTGACATCCCGGGCGCGGATGCGCAGTCTGGCGCGGGGCATGGTGCCCCTTGAATAAGGCAATCGCAGTGTCAGTGATCCGCTTTGGAAGCAGGCCAGGCCGGCGTTGTCGGTCGCATGGAGTTCACCATGCAGAACCGTTGCCGGGCCCTCGTCATGGAATAGCGGAGAGTCCGGCCGGGCGAGGGCCTGTTCAAGCGTTTCGACGGCGTCGATTTGTCCGTCTCGCATGAACGCCACATGATCGGCCAAGCGCTCGATCTCACCGGCCGCATGACTTACGTACACCACCGGCACGCCAAAGTTGCTGGCCAGACGCTCGATATAGGGAAGGATGTCACGCTTGCTGGGTGCATCAAGAGCGGAAAGCGGCTCGTCCAGCAGCAACAGCTGCGGACTGCTGAGCAAGGCCCGCCCGAGCGCAATGCGCTGGCGCTCGCCGCCGGACAACTGGTCTATCTTGCGCTGTAGTAGCGGCTCCAGACCCAGTTGCTCGATGGCTGTATCCGGTTCCAGCCGGCGCAGGTGCTTCGGCGTGCGCTGGTAGCCATAAAGCAAATTGTCGCGCACGCCGAGATGCGGCAGTAGCGAGGCTTCCTGAAACACCAGGCCGATGCGTCGGCGCTCCAGCGGCAGGAAATGCCGGCCGCTTTGCCAGATGTCATCCCCAAAGCGGACCTCGGCATTGGCGCAGCGCTCGATCCCGGCGATGATCCGCAGCAGACTGGTTTTGCCGCATCCGGAACGACCGAATACCGCTGTCACGCCCTGGGTCGGCAGGGCGGTGTTCACCTCCAGGGTGAAATTCGGGTACTGCACGCTGGCGCTAACCTTCAGCGTCACGGTTGCACCACCGGGGGTCTACGACCGTTTGCCAGATACACCACAAAGAGCACAGCGAAGGCAGCGCCAATCAACAACAGGGATAACCGGTGCGCCGCAGCGTAATTCATGGCTTCGGCGTGGGAAAAAATCGTGGTCGACAGCACGTGGGTTTCCCCCGGAATACTGCCGCCAATCATCAGAATGACGCCGAACTCACCCAGGGTGTGGGCAAAGGTGAGGGTTGCGGCGATCACAAAGCCATTTCGAGCCAGCGGCAGCGTGATGCTGCAAAAGCGGTCCAGCGGACCGGCTCCGAGGGAGGCCGCCACCTCCAGTGGTCGTCGGCCGGCCTGGCGAAACGCCTGCTGCAATGGCTGAACCGTGAACGGCAGGGAATAGATAACCGAGCCGATCAGAATGCCGGTAAAGGTAAATGCCAGATGGTCGAGACCCAGCCGCTGCAGCGTGCCGCCAATCCACCCCTGCGGCCCAAGCGCCAATAACAGATAGAAGCCCAGCACCGTCGGCGGTAGCACCAGCGGTAAAGCCACCAATGCCTGAACCACAGAGCGTAGCCGACTGTTTCCCGCAGCCAGCCATAGCGCGATCGGTGTACCAATAACCAACAGGATCAGCGTGGTAAACAGGCAGAGTCGCAGGGTCACGCCGATGGCGGTCCAGTCTTCCGGGCTGAGAGTCAGCATGGTGGCGGCATAGGTCGAGGGGCATTCATCGGGTCATGATAGCCGCTCGGCTTAGGGCGCGGGTAGCTCAAGACTTTCAGGCGGAGCGGCAAAGCCGTATGTCTGCAGGATGGTCTGGGCTTTCGGAGCGAGGATGAACTGCGCCAGTCGCTGCGCGCTGCTGTTGTCGCGAGCGCGACGCGTCACCACCAGCGCCTGCAACAGGGGGGCATGCAGGCTGTCATCGATCAGCCGGTAATGCCCCTGACGCTGCATGCCTGGATGCAAGGCGAGGGACAGCGCGATGATCGCTGCCTCCGCAGCCCCGGATTCTGCCATCTGCGCGGTACTGGAAATATTCTCCCCATAAACCAGATGCGGTTCGATTGCGGCCCACGCCCCGGCAGCCTGCAAGGCTTCGCGGGCTCTGGCACCGTAGGGTGCATGCGAGGGTCGTGCAATCGCCAGGCGTCTGGGCGGTTTTACCGCCAGCCCCTCCAGGCCGGCTTCGACCCGTTGCCGATCGCGGCTCCACAACACGATCCGACCTATCGCATAGGGCTGCGGCGGCCCGGCCGTGAAGCCCTCCCGGTGCAGCGCCAGCGCATACTCGGCATCGGCTGACATATACAGGTCAAAGGGCGCGCCTTGACGGATCTGTGTAGCGAAGCGGCCTGATGAGCCGTAGATCACGCGCACCGGTTCCTGCGGATACTGGGCATCCCATTCGTGAATGATCTCATCCAGGGCGAAACGCAAATCTGATGCGGCGACCAAAGTAAGGGGTTCTTCAGCCGTGACCACAAGCGGGCAGACCAGACTCCAGGCCAGCGCCATTCGGCACCATAGGCGGGAAAATGTCATGTCGGCTGCCCGATGTGTGCGGAGCCATCGGATAGTGTGTCGGCATGGCAATCGGGGGTGGGCACATCAGATTCCTTTTTTTCGGAAGTCGTCTCGGGGGAGGCTCGTTATGGGGATCATGCCAGAGCCTGGCTGGCAAGACGATCCGGGGCGCATGCAATGGCCCGGGCCATTCCCCGGAACGCGTGATTGCACCTCAAATTCACTACCAGATTGCGGTATCCTGACGCTTTGCCCGTTGACGGACCTGACATGACCTACCTCGCGCTCAAGACGCTGCATCTGCTTGCCGCCGCCATCTTCATTGGCAGCCTGTTCTTTCAGATATTTGTACTGTGGCCAGCCAGCAAACGACTGCCTGCGCAAAGCCTCAGTGAGCTTGATCAGTCCGTACGCCGGCGGTTCATGCTGGTTATTCACCTGGTGGCGCTGGTGCTCTACGGTGCAGGGTTTGGACTGCTGACCAATTACTGGAAGCACCTGCAGACGCCGTTCTCCAGCAACTTCTCGATGCTGCTCAGCCTCAAGCTGGTTCTCGCCACGTCGATCATTGTGCATTACCTGGTGCTGGCGGCGACTCGCCGACGCGCTCCGGTCGGCCCGGCGGGTATGCGCTGGATCAATGTCAGCCTGCTGTTGCACGCTGCGCTGATTGTCGTCTGCGCCAAGGCGATGTTCATGCTCTGACCGGCGGTATGGGGAAAATGGGACTGTGTTGATATGCGTCAACATGACGCCCCGGCCCAGCGTTTAACCTGCACGACATCAGCATTCGTAGCCGGAGAACGCCATGTTCAACCCCATTCGCTGGGACGCGGAGCTCATTCGCCGTTATGACAAGGCAGGCCCACGCTATACCTCGTACCCCACAGCACTGCAGTTCCACGAAGACACCTCACCGCTGGTGCTGGAGTACGCCCTGGCCGCCAGCAAGGCAGCCCGTCGGGATCTTTCCCTGTACCTGCACGTGCCGTTCTGCGCGAACATCTGTTACTACTGTGCCTGCAACAAGGTCATTACCAAGGATCGCAGCCGCTCCCAGCCCTACCTGCACGCGCTTCATCGCGAAATTGAGTTGGTCAGCCGGTCTGTCGGCAGGAATCAGATAGTCGAGCAGCTGCATCTCGGCGGGGGCACGCCTACCTTTTTCAGCCATGCGGAGCTGCGCGGCTTGATGGCCAAACTCCGCTCGCACTTCACCCTGCATGATGACGACACCGGTGACTACAGCATCGAGATCGATCCCCGCGAAGCAGACTGGTCGACGATCGGCCTGCTGCGTGAGCTGGGTTTCAACCGGCTCAGCCTCGGCGTTCAGGATCTCGACCCGGATGTGCAGCGCGCGGTCAACCGACTGCAGAGCCTTGAGCAGACTCAGGCGGTGATGGATGCGGGACGCACCCTGGCCTACCGGTCGATCAATATTGATCTGATCTACGGCTTGCCGAAACAGACGCCGGACAGCTTTGCCAGAACCCTCGAGACCATTATCGAACTCAGGCCGGATCGGTTGTCGGTGTTCAATTACGCCCATCTGCCCGATCGTTTTGCACCCCAGCGGCGTATCAACGAGACGGATCTGCCATCAGCGGAAGCCAGACTGGCGATGCTTGAGGGCAGCGTGCAGCAGCTCACAAGCGCGGGTTATCGCTATATCGGCATGGACCACTTCGCTCTGCCGGACGACAGCCTCACTAACGCCCAGGAAACCGGGCGGTTGCAGCGCAATTTCCAGGGGTATACGACCCATGGCCACTGTGACCTGATTGGTCTTGGCGTATCGGCGATCAGCCAGATTGGTGACCTGTATAGCCAGAACGACAGCGATATCCAGGGCTATCAGAGCAGTCTCGCCAGGGGCGAGCTCGCTACGCGGCGCGGGCTTGTCTGCAATGCAGATGACCGGCTGCGCCGCGCGGTAATTTCCCAGCTTATCTGCCATTTCGAACTTAAATTCGCGGATATCGAGCGGTGTTTCGACATCGTGTTTCGTCAGTACTTTGCCGATTGCTGGCCGGTGCTTGAGCAGATGCACCGGGATCGACTGGTGTGTCTGGAGCAGGGCAGCCTGACCGTACTGCCGGCGGGCAGACTGCTGGTGCGTTCGATCTGCATGGTCTTTGACGCCTATCAGGCGTCGGCTGAGATGCCCAGATACTCGCGGGTTATTTAAGCCTCAGACACAACAAGTGTTTCTGGCGGCAGAGGTGAGTTCTTACCGATGTCGCCAGGTCGGCTGGCGCTTTTCAACGAACGCCTGCATGCCTTCCTTCTGGTCTTCAGTGGCGAAGCTGGCATGGATCAGCCGACGCTCGAACTGAATACCCTCGGCCAGTGTGGTCTCGAAGGCCCGATTCACCGCCTCCTTGTTGAGCATGGCCGCCATCCCGGAATTGGCGCTGATCGCAGTCGCGGCGCTTAACGCTTCCTCAAGCAGCTTGTCGGTCGGCACGATGCGGCTGACCAGTCCACTGCGCTCGGCTTCCTGGGCGTCCATGGTGCGCCCGGTCAGGCACATATCCATTGCTTTTGCCTTGCCCACTGCCCGGGCCAATCGCTGCGTCCCGCCGGCACCCGGCAGCGTGCCGACCTTGACCTCAGGTTGTCCGAAACGGGCATTGTCGGCAGCGATAATGAAATCGCACATCATCGCCAGCTCACATCCTCCCCCTAGCGCCAACCCTGCAACGGCCGCGATGACCGGTTTGCGGCAATGCGCAGCCTGTTCCCAATTGGCGGTTACGAAGTTGCTCAGGTAGGCGTCGGAAAACGACATGCTACGGATTTCCGATATGTCCGCACCGGCGGCGAAGGCTTTTTCGCTACCGGTGATGACCATGGCGCGGATGCCTGAGTCCTGCTCGAAGGCACGTAAAGCGTCCCCCAACTCATCCATCAAGGCATTGTTCAGCGCGTTAAATACGGCCGGCCGGTGCAGCCGGATCAGGCCGATCGCGTCGTGGGTTTCCACCAGAATGTTGCTGTAACTCATCTGTTTTCCTTTTTGTTTGAGTGGACAGGCGCGCGCTACGCGAGCGGTGGCGGGCTTGACAGCTTCGAGTTTAGGCACGAAAAAATATAAAGACAACATGTTGACATATAACTCGGGCGGTCTTAATGTTTTGAGCAACAGGCAGCACTCATCAGGTGTCGTGGCCTGATCCAATAAGAACCAAACGTCTCTCGGGAGATAGTGATGAAAATAACAACAGCTGGTTTTGCTGAACGTCGTGCAGAAATGGTCAGTCTCGGTGCTTGGAATGACAGGATCATTACTGATTACCTTGATGAAATCGTATCCGAGACACCTGATTCATTGGCCGTAGTTGGCTATCGTGTGGCGAGTGACGAGCGCAAGGAGCTTACCTATGGCCAGCTCGATAGCATCGTCACCCGTATGGCTGCCGGTCTGGCGGCGCTCGGCGTAGGGAAGGGCGAAGTGGTGTCCTGTCAGTTGCCTAACTGGTGGGAAATGATTGCACTGAACCTGGCCTGTGTACGCATTGGCGCAGTGCTCAATCCTTTGATGCCGATCTTCCGCGAGCGCGAGCTGCGCTTCATGCTGGCCCACGCCGAAACACGCGTATTAGTCGTGCCGCAATCCTTTCGCAACTTTAACTACGCGGAAATGGTTGCCAACATTCGCGCCGACCTGCCAAACCTCAAGCAGGTGCTGGTGATTGGCGGCCAGGGTGACGACAGCTTCGAGAAAGTGCTGCTGGAGCGTGCCTGGGAAGAGGACACCGACACCGCGGCGCTGTTCGCTGAGCGCAAGCCGTCGGCAGACGATGTCATCCAGCTGCTGTTTACCTCCGGCACGACCGGTGAGCCCAAGGGCGTTCTGCATACCTCCAATACCCTGTTCAGCAATGTGCGGCCCTATGCCGAGCGCCTGCATCTGAAGGCGGACGACGTGATCATGATGTCCTCGCCAATGGCCCACCAGACCGGCTTTCTGTATGGCGTGCTGATGCCTGTCTACCTCAAGGCGCGCGTGGTGCTGCAGGATATCTGGGATGCGAGAGCCTTTGGCCGCATCGCTTCGGCCGAGAAGCCCACCTTTACCATGGCCTCGACGCCGTTCCTGGCTGATCTGATCGACACCGCTCCGACGGCTACCGGCAATCTCGATTCTCTACGCATCTTCGTTTCCGCCGGCGCGCCCATTCCCGGCGCGCTGGTCGAGCGTGCCGCTGGCGTGCTGCCGGCCAAGATTATTTCCGCCTGGGGCATGACCGAGAACGGCGCCGTGACCATGACCCGTCCGGAGGATGACGCATCACGTTCGAGCACTACCGATGGCGTGGCGCTGCCCTTCATGGAGGTCAAGGTTGAAAACGACCAGCACGAGCAGCTGGGCGCAGGGCAGGAAGGCAACCTTCTGGTCCGCGGCGCAAGCCTGTTCGTCGGTTACCTCAAGCGTCCCGAGCTGTACAGCGTGGACGCCGAAGGCTGGTTCGCCACCGGTGACCTGGCGACCATCGATGCTGACGGCTACATCCGCATCACCGGCCGCACCAAGGACGTGATCATCCGCGGCGGCGAGAACATTCCGGTGGTCGAGATCGAGAACCTGCTTTACAAGCACCCCGGCATTTCCGCGGTCGCCCTGGTCGGTTGTCCGGATCAACGCCTTGGCGAGCGGATGTGCGCCTACGTCACCCTGCATAACGGCTATACCGACCTCACGCTCGACGAAGTGGCGGCCTTCCTTTCCAAGCAGGGCGTATCGCGCAATTACCTGCCGGAGTATCTGGAGGTATTGCAGGAACTGCCCCGCACACCATCCGGGAAAATCCAGAAATTCAAGCTGCGCGACATGGCGCAGAACGTTCAAATCGCACCGGCCAAACGCGCCTGAGCACCCAAATCAAACTGCAGAGAGGTTCGTCATGAAAGGTCTTAACGGAAAAACAGTCATCATCACCGGCGGCGGTGGCGGTATCGGTCGGGCAGTCTGTGCTCGCTTTGGCGAGGAAGGGTGCAATGTCGCAGTGCTTGATCGCGACCAGGCAGCCGCCCAGGCCACTGTAGATCTGATCACTGAGAACGGCGGCAAGGCCAAGGCCTACGCAGCGGATATCACCGATTACGCCGCGATCGAAACCACCGTTGCGGCCATCGAAGCGGACTTCGGTGTGCCGACTGTGCTGGTCAATAACGCTGGTTTTGATCGCTTCATGCCGTTCCTCAAGACCGAGCCGCAGATGTGGGAGCAGCTCATCGCCATCAACCTGACCGGCGCGCTGAATATGCACCACGTGGTGCTGCCGAAAATGCTCGAGGCGGGCGGCGGCAAGGTCGTCAATATTGCCTCCGACGCAGCGCGCGTGGGCTCTTCCGGTGAGGCAGTCTACGCCGCCTGCAAGGCGGGTCTGGTGGGTCTGAGCAAAACCCTGGCGCGCGAGCTGGCCACCAAGAACGTCACCGTGAACGTGGTGTGCCCCGGCCCGACGGATACCGCGCTGCTTAAAGGTGTGGCGGACACCGCGAACAACCCCGAGAAGCTGCTCGAAGCATTCAAGAACGCTGTACCAATGCGCCGTCTCGGTCAGCCCGAAGACTTCCCCGGCATCATTGCTTTGCTGTCCAGCGACGATGCGAATTTCATTACAGGCCAGGTGATCAGTGTATCCGGCGGCCTGACCATGGCCGGCTAACAGGAGAAAAACAACATGAACTACGAAGATATCCTCTACGAAGAAAAAGACGGCGTCGCGACCATTACGCTTAACCGCCCCGAGCGCTACAACGCCTTCCGCGGCCAGACCTGCATGGAGCTACTGGACGCTTTCAATCGCGCTGGCTGGAACAAGAGCGTCGGCGTCATCGTGCTCACCGGTGCCGGCGACAAGGCTTTCTGTACCGGTGGTGATCAGGGAGCGCACGACGGTCAGTACGACGGTCGCGGCATTATCGGTCTGCCGGTGGAAGAGCTGCAGACACTGATCCGCCAGGTGCCCAAGCCGGTCATCGCACGGGTTAACGGCTTCGCGATCGGCGGTGGCCATGTGCTGCACGTGGTATGCGATCTGACCATCGCCTCGGATAATGCCATCTTCGGCCAGGCAGGTCCCAAGGTGGGCTCGGTGGATCCGGGCTTCGGTACCGCCTATCTGTCCCGCGTGATTGGTGAAAAGCGCGCCCGGGAAATCTGGTACCTGTGCCGCAAGTACACCGCTCAGCAAGCCATGGAGTGGGGCCTGGTCAACGCCGTTGTGCCGCAGTCCGAGCTCGACGCCGAAGTGCAGAAATGGTGTGACGAGATCCTTGAGAAGAGCCCGACAGCCCTGTCCATCGCCAAGCGCTCGTTCAATGCCGATAGCGAGAACATCGCCGGTATCGGTGCCCTGGGTATGCAGGCGCTGAGTCTGTACTACGACACTGACGAGTCGAAGGAGGGCGGCAAGGCGTTCCTCGAGAAGCGCAAGCCTGACTTCCGCAAATTCTATAAATAACAGCGAGATGCCGGCGGTTCACCGCCGGCAAATATCCAGAGTCTGTTGACCTTTCGCCGCGTTTCGCGGTGAAAGGTCAACAGAGCCTGGCAGCCGGGTTTGGAGAGACGATATGAACTTTGCATTCAATGACGAACAGAACGCTATCCGGGAAAGCGTTGCGCGCTTCAGCGCCGAAGTGCTTGCCCCAGGCTATCGCCGGCGCGACAAGGAAGGCCGGATCGAACGCGAAACCATCCAGCAGATGGGTGAAATGGGTTTTCTGGGCGGTGAGTTGCCATCGGAATTCGGCGGCAGCGATCTGGACTGCATGACCAGCGGTATCATCATCGAGGAGATTTCCAAAGGGGATTTCAACGTCGGCTACATCCCTCTGCTAGCGTCACTGAATGGCCAGATTATCGCCAGCCACGCTTCGCCGGACCTGGCGCGTGAGTGGTTGGGTGAAATTACCGCCGGCCGCAAGGTGGTCTGTATTGCGCTGACCGAGCCGCATGGTGGGTCTGACGCTGCCAATCTGCGGCTCAAGGCAGAGCGGCGCGGTGATGCCTTTGTGCTCAACGGTGAAAAGACCTCCATTTCCATGGCCGATCAGGCTGACGTGGCGGTTGTGTTTGCCCGTACCGGCACAGTCGAGCAGCGCGCCAGTGGCATCAGCGCGTTCCTGGTGCCGATGAATCTGCCGGGTATTACCACGACGCGGTTTGAGGACGCAGGTCAGCGTGCTATTGGCCGCGGTTCGATCTTCTTTGATAATGTCGAAGTGCCGGCGGCGAATATGCTCGGCGATGAAGGCAAAGGTTTCAAGCAGGTGATGCAGGGCTTCGATTACAGCCGCGCCTTGATCGGGCTGCAGTGTCTGGCTCTGGCGCAGGTCTCGCTGGACGAAAGCTGGCAATGGCTGACCGAACGCCAGGCCTTTGGTCAGCCGTTGGCCGGCTTCCAGGGATTAACGCACCCGCTGGCCGAATACCAGACGTTCGTGCATGCTGCGAGATTGCAATGTTTTAATGCATTGTGGCTGAAAGATAACGGGCTGCCGCACAGTACCGAAGCGGCAATGAATAAATGGTGGGGGCCAAAGTTATCCTTTGATGTGATCAATCAGTGCCTGCTGGCGCACGGTCATACCGGTTACGGTGAAGACCTGCCCTTTGGTCAGCGTCTGCGCGACGTGCAGGGCTTGCAGATCGGCGATGGCACGGCACAGATCATGAAGAACATCATCGCCCGTGAAATACTGAAAAAATGAAGCTCCGCCGCTGCGGTATGCGGAGCTGACCGAATTGACCGTATACCGGGGGAAGGGAGTTCTATGAAACACGATGAACGAGACGGAGTAGCGAACAGGCTGTTTTTCCGCCTGTTCCAGACGGGGAATACTCTGCAGCGTCAGGTTCAGAACGAAATGGGCATCAGTACCGTGCAATGGGCGGTGCTCGGCGCGCTCTCGCGGCAAGGCTACGAGGAAGGCATTTCATTCAACAAGTTGACAGAATATCTCGTGGTCAGCCGGCAGAGCCTGGACGGTGTACTCAAGCGCATGGAGCGCGACAACCATGTGCTACGCATACCCCATCCCGATGACGGGCGGGCCCGCCTGGTAGTGATGACCGAGCAGGGTCGTCTGTACTGGGAACAGCTGCAGGAACGGATCTATGAGTTTTACGCGCAGGGCCTGAAAAGCCTGCCTTTCGACGATTCTGTGAGCCTTTTGCATTACCTGAATCGGGTTCAGACAGACCTGGCGGAAGTCTCGCTTGAAAGTACCCGACCAGAGGTCAAAAAGCTGGCAAAAGAGGAGTAATCCCGCGGCTGTTATGGCACTTGAGCACTGAAATATTTCCCTTCTGACCGGCCTTTCTCGTCGGTCTTTTTTTGCCTGAAATTAAATTAAAGTAATGATGTTGACATTAATCAATGCCCATCATAATCTGGATTTACGTTCCGGGTCGGCCTGTGTCGCGGCGCTCGGTTCCTGGTTTCAGGGCTCGAGTAATGACGTTGGCAGATTCATTGCCAGTGCATGCGAGTCGACTGTCTACGGCCACATCTCCTGGTCGTAGTGCTCGGTTGAATAAAAACAACTATCACCCAGCAAGCAGAGAGTTAATCAGAAATGAGCGACCTCATACTCGAGACCAAGGGTCTCACCAAGGTATTCAATGGCTTCACCGCCGTCGACCATGTCGATCTCCAGGTGGAGAAAGGCCACATCCATGCGTTGATCGGGCCTAATGGTGCCGGCAAGACCACCTTCTTCAACCTGTTGACCAAGTTTCTGGTCCCGACCTCCGGCACCATTCTGTATGAAGGTCGCGAGATCACCTCGCTCAAATCTAATCAGATCGCCCGTCAGGGTCTGGTGCGTTCATTCCAGATTTCTGCCGTATTCGCCCACATGACCGTGCTGGAAAATGTGCGGGTCGCTTTGCAGCGGGTCGAAGGCAATTCCTTTCATTTCTGGGTGCCTGAATCCCGTCTGGACAAGCTGAACGACCGGGCCATGGCCTTGCTTGAAGAGGTCGGGCTGAAAAGCTACGCCACCACCTTGGCCGTGGAGTTGCCCTATGGTCGCAAACGCGCGCTCGAACTGGCCACGACCCTGGCGCTCGAACCGACGGTGATGCTGCTGGATGAGCCGACGCAGGGCATGGGCGCGGAGGATGTGGATGCGGTGGTCGAACTGATCCGCCGTGCGGCGGTGGGGCGGACCATCCTCATGGTCGAGCATAACCTCAGCGTCGTGAGCCGTCTGTGCGACCGCCTTACCGTGCTGGCGCGCGGCGCAGTGCTGGCCGAAGGCGATTACGCAACCGTGTCGGCCAATCCGCTGGTGCGCGAAGCCTATATGGGCAAAGAAACAGAGGAGGAGTGCGCATGAGTCGTCCTGATGCACAACTGCTGATCAGCAATCTGCATGCCTTCTACGGTGAGTCGCATATTCTGCACGGCATTAATCTGGAGGTTAATCGCGGCGAGCTGGTGACGCTGCTCGGGCGCAACGGCTCAGGCCGCAGCACCACACTGAAAGCCATCATGAATATGGTCGATCGGCGTACCGGCTCGATCATGATCGATGGGCGCGAAACCCTGAATGTCGCCCCGCATCGGATTGCCCGTCTGGGCGTCGGTTTCTGCCCGGAGGAGCGGGGCATCTTCGCCAGTCTGTCGGTAGAGGAAAACCTCCTGCTGCCGCCCACCGTGGCCAGTGGAGGGATGTCGCTGGATGAACTCTTCGAGATGTTTCCCAACCTGTATGAACGGCGCAAGAGCCAGGGGACGCGCCTGTCCGGCGGTGAACAGCAGATGCTCGCCATGGCCCGCATTCTGCGCACCGGCGCCAAGCTGCTGTTGCTGGACGAGATTACCGAAGGTCTGGCGCCAGTGATTGTCGAGCGTCTGGGCGAGGTGCTGATGGAGCTCAAGCGCCGCGGTATGACCATCGTCCTGGTTGAACAGAACTTCCGCTTTGCCGCGCCCCTGGCTGATCGACATTACCTGATAGAGCACGGCCAGGTGATCGATAGCTTCAGCGCAGCAGAGCTTGCAGGAAAACGAGATCAACTGAACGCCATGCTCGGCGTTTAAAACCGCACCATCCATGTATAAAAACAATAGCTCCCCATGTTGGAGCAATGGAGAATCACATGTCAGCAACTCAATCCCTCCGGGCTTCACGTCTGGCTAAAGCGGTCGCTATCGGTCTGTTTGCCGGTCTGGCAGCAACCACGGCCCAGGCCAATATCAGCGATAACGAAGTACGCATCGGTTATCTGGACGATCTGAGCGGTCCCTACAGCGATCTCGCCGGCCCGGGTGGCTACGAGGCGATTCGCATGGCGGTCGAAGACTTCGACAACAAGGTCGGTGATAAGAAGATCGTGCTGTTTCAGGCTGATCACAAAAACAACGCGGACCTGGGCGCCAACACGGCCCGGGAGTGGATCGATCGGCGCGGCGTGGATTTGATTGCCGGTCTGAATGCTTCTCCCGTCGCTATTGCAGTAAGCCGACTGGTCGAAGAGAAAAACCGCTTTGCCATCGTTTCCACCGCGGCGGCGGCCAGTCTGACTAACGAATACTGCACGCCCAACCATATTCACTATGTCTACGACACCTATTCAGTATCGAACGGTGCGGCCAAGGCGATCGTCGCCAATGGCGGCAAGACCTGGTATCTGCTGAGCGCCGACTACGCCTTCGGTCATGCCATGGAGGAGCAGGTATCCAAAGCCGTCGCGGAAAATGGCGGGCAGGTTCTGGGCAAGGCGCGGCATCCGTTCCCCACCAGCGATTTCTCGTCCTACGTACTGCAGGCTCAAGCCTCCGGCGCGCAGATCGTGGGTCTGGCCAGTGCGGGCTCCGACCTGGTCAATGCCATTTCCACCGCCCAGCAGTTCGGTCTGATGGACGCCGGTCAGACGATGGCCAGCCTTATGGTGTTTATCACTGATATCAAATCCATCGGCCTGCAAACCGCACAGGGCACGCAGTTTGTGTCCGGCTGGTACTGGGACATGAACGACGAATCCCGTGCCTGGGCAAAGCGATACCACGAGCGCACCGGCAACATGCCAACCATGGTGCAGGCCGGTATGTACTCCAGTACTACGCAATACCTCAAGGCAGTAGAAGCCACCGGGTCGGATGATCCCAAGGCCGTGCGTGAGCACATGATCAAGACCCCGATCAATGACATGTTTGCCAAAGACGGGCGTGTTCGCGAGGACGGTCGCATGGTTCACGACATGTATCTGATGCAGGTAAAAGCCCCGGCCGATTCGACCTCCGAATGGGATCTGTTCGAGACCAAAAGCGTGATTCCAGGTGACGAAGCCTTCCTGCCGCTCTCCGAGAGCAAGTGCAAGCTCGTCAATAACTGATCTGCCGGGCCGGGCCTTGAGCCCGGCTCCCCCGAGGGGAGAGGACTGACAATGACAACAATACTCGGTGTGCCTTTGGTTGCGTTGTTCGGCCAGCTGCTGCTGGGCCTGATCAATGGCGCTTTCTACGCGCTGTTGAGTCTGGGCCTGGCGGTCATCTTTGGTCTGCTGCGCATCATCAACTTTGCGCACGGCGCTCAGTACATGCTCGGTGCCTTCGGCGCCCTGCTGTTTCTGCAATATCTGAACATCGATTACTGGGTGGCGCTAGCGCTGGTGCCGCTGACGGTTGGTGCCATCGGGATACTTATCGAGCGCTTTCTGCTGCGCCGTATTGCCCACCTTGATCATCTCTATGGCCTCTTGCTGACCTTCGGGCTGGCGATGATCATCGAGGGCAGCTTCGTCAACTTCTTCGGGGTGTCCGGTGCCAACTATCCGATTCCTGAAGCGCTGCAGGGCGGGTTCAAGCTGGACTTCATGTTCCTGCCGACCTACCGCGCCTGGGTGCTGGTGGCGGGTCTGGGCATGTGTCTGTTCACCTGGTTCATGATCGAAAAGACCCGGCTGGGTGCCTACCTGCGTGCCGGAACGGAGAAGCCGCAGCTGATGCAGGCATTCGGCGTCAACATGCCGCTGCTTACCACGCTTACCTACGGTTTCGGTGTAGCCCTGGCCGGGTTTGCCGGGGTACTCGCCGCGCCTATCTATTCAGTCTCGCCGGCAATGGGCTCGAACTTGCTGATCGTGGTGTTTGCCGTGGTGGTTATCGGCGGAATGGGCTCGATCATGGGTGCCATTCTCACTGGCCTGGCGATGGGGGTGATTGAGGGGCTGACCAAGGTGTTCTGGCCGGAGTCGGCCAGTACGGTGATCTTTTTCGTGATGGTTCTGGTTCTGCTGGTCCGTCCCAACGGCTTGTTCGGCAAAGAGGTTTAAACCATGAACGCAAAGACACTCAGTCTCAGCCTTACCGAACAGCGCGAGGCGCGTCAGCGTCGCCGCACCGGCTATATGTATCTGGCTCTGATCGCGATCGGGCTGGCGGCGCCCTGGTTCGCCTACCCGGTGTTCCTGATGAAGCTGCTGTGCTTTGGCTTGTTCGCCTGCTCCTTCAATCTGCTGCTCGGCTACACCGGCCTCCTTTCTTTTGGTCATGCTGCCTTTCTGGCCATGGGCGGGTATTGCACGGGCTATCTGATGAGTGAGCATTCAGGCATCGGGCCGGAGCTGGCGATCCTGGCGGGAACACTGGCAGCGGCAGCTGTAGGCGCGGTGTTTGGCGCCATCGCTATCCGCCGGCAGGGCATCTACTTCGCCATGATTACCCTGGCCTTGTCGCAGATGCTGTACTTCCTGTTCCTCAAATCGCCCTTTACCGGTGGTGAGGACGGCTTGCACGGCATCAGTCGCGGCAAGCTGCTGGGCATGATTGATCTGTCCGACAACCTGGCCATGTACTACTTCGTGCTGGCGATCACGGTGGCCGGCTTTGCGCTGGTACTCAGAGTGGTGCATTCGCCCTTTGGTCAGATCCTCAAGGCGATTCGTGAGAACGAGCCGCGCGCCACCTCACTTGGCTATGACGTGAATCGCTACAAGTGGCTGGCCTTTGTTATCTCCTCAGCTATCGCCGGTCTGGCCGGCTCGACCAAGGCCGTGGTGTTCCAGCTCGCGACGCTGACGGACGCGCACTGGCATATGTCCGGTGAGGTCGTGCTCATGACGTTGCTGGGCGGCGTCGGCACGCTGCTCGGTCCCTTCGTAGGGGCAGGAATCGTGGTCTCGCTGCAACATCTCTTGTCGCAATCGCCGCTGGGCACCTGGGGTGGGCCGATTCTCGGACTGATCTTCGTCATCTGCGTGCTGTGTTTCCGATCAGGTGTCGTGGGATGGCTGAAGGTATTGGTATCAAGGAACTTTCGCTAATGAATATTCAAACAAGATTCCCGGAGATTGAGATGAAGACTTCTGCTGTCTGGACGCCTACTGATGACATGATCCAGAAAACCCGGCTGTACCAGTGGATGCAGGCAGAGGGCGAGACGGATTACGAGCACTTTCTCGAGCGCTCCACCAGTGACCCTAAATGGTTTGCCCAGGCGCTGGAGCACCGGCTCGGTATCGTATGGGACAAGCCCTACGACACCGCGTTGAACGATGCTGGCGGTATCAAGCACCCTGAGTGGTATGCCGGTGGACGGCTGAATATTCTACGTAGCGCGCTGGAGCGATTGGCGGATGACCCTCAACAGGCTGGCTGCCAGGCGCTGATCTGGGAGGGTGAAGACGGTGAGGTTCGCGAGATCAGCTACGGCGAACTGGCTCAACAGGTCGACAACGTTGCGCAGGGGCTGAGCGAGCTGGGCGTGAAGACCGGCGACCGCGTAGCGGTGTATATGCCGATGTTGGTGGAGACGGTGGTTGCACTGCTCGCGATCATCAAGCTGGGCGGGATCTTTACCCCGGCGTTCTCCGGTTACGGCGCTGAAGCGCTGGCCGCGCGCATCAATGCCAGCGGCGCCAAAGCGCTTATCACTGCTGATGGCTTCCTGCGCCGTGGCAAGGTCATCCGCATGAAGGAGGAAGCTGACCGGGCGGCGGATCTATGCCCTGCGCTGGAAAAAATGGTGGTGGTGCGCCGGCTGGGACGTGACGTGCAGTGGAATTCTCGAGATGTCGATTTCGCCAGCCTGCAGGCATGCGACGGCAGTCAGTGTCAGACCGCTGTGGTCGATAGCCAGTCGCCGATGATGATCATCTACACCTCCGGCACCACCGGCAAGCCCAAGGGTGCGGTGCATACGCACGCTGGTTTCCCGCTCAAGGCGGCGCTGGATGTTGGCCTGTGCATGGATGTCGGGCAGAACGACCGGCTGTTCTGGATCTCTGATATGGGCTGGCTGACTGGCCCGGTGGTGGTGTTCGGCAGTCTGATCAATGGCGCCTGCGCGGTGCTCTACGAAGGCTCGCCCGATTACCCGCAGGCCGACAGAGTCTGGCAGATCGGCGCGCGCCATCAGGTGACGCATATCGGTGTGTCGCCAACGCTGGTTCGCTCGCTGATGCAGCACGGCGACGCCATTGCGCAGAATCATGATCTGAGCGCACTGAAAGCCTTCGCTTCGACCGGCGAACCCTGGAACCCCGAACCCTGGATGTGGTTGTTCGACGTGGTCGGTCAGGGCCGCTACCCGATCATCAACTATGCCGGCGGCACGGAAATCGGCGGCGGCATCCTCAGCAATGTGCTGCTCAAGCCCATTTCCCCGATCACCTTCAACAGTCGCATGCCGGGCATGGCCGCGGAAATCCGTGACACCGAAGGCAACCCGGTGGAGCAGTCACTGGGCGAGCTGGCCCTGGCCAAGCCCTGGATCGGCATGACTCGCAGCTTCTGGCAGGAGCCAGAGCGGTACGAGAATTCCTATTTCGACCGCTTCCCGGATACCTGGGTACACGGCGACTGGGCGATTCGGGATGAAGAGGGCTTCTGGACCATTACCGGCCGTTCCGACGACACCCTCAACGTGGCGGGCAAGCGCATTGGTCCGTCTGAAATGGAATCGATTCTGGTTAGCCATCCGCAGGTGCTGGAGGCCGGTGCGATTGGCGTACCGGATGAAATCAAGGGCGAGGCGCCGGTGTGTTTTGTCGTGCTGCATCCGGGCACGCAGCAGACGCCGGAGCTGGAAGCCGAATTGCTGGAGCTACTCGGCAGCCGGCTCGGCAAGGCCATGCGGCCCAAGTGTCTGCATTACGTCAAGGATCTGCCCAAGACCAAGAACGGCAAGGTGATGCGTCGGGTGATCCGCTCAGCGTACCTCGGGCTTGATTCAGGCGATCTGTCGACGATGGACAACCCCAATGCGTTGTCCGATATCCGCCAGTGCAAACAGCAGACGGCGTGAGGAGTTCGGCGATGAGCAAGACTAATCGTACGGTAGTAGTGACAGGCGCCGCGCAGGGCATCGGTCTTGCCATCGCGCGGGCCTTCGCCGCGCAGGGCGACTACGTTGCGCTCTGCGATATCAATCTGGAAGCAGCGCAACAAGCTGCCAGCGAGTTGCCCAACGCGGCCGCCTTCGCCGTCGATGTAACCAGCGAGGAGCAGATCACAGCCTTTTATAAGCAACTGCTGGAGGAGCGTCCGGCGGTGGATGTGCTGGTCAACAATGCTGGTCTGCAGCACATCTCGCCCGTGCAAGACTTCCCGCTGGAGAAGTGGAATTTGCTGTTGGCTGTCATGCTCACCGGCCCGTTCCTGATGTGCAAGCATGCGCTGCCCAGCATGCTGGCGCAGCAGAGCGGCCGCATCATCAATATTTCCTCGGTTCACGGCAAACTGGCGTCGCCTTACAAAAGCGCCTATATCGCCGCCAAGCATGGCCTGATCGGTCTGACCCGGACCCTGACGTTGGAAACCGCCAATCAGGGCATTACGGTCAACGCCATCCTGCCCGGTGCAGTGCGCACCACGCTGGTTGAACGGCAACTGCCGCAGCTGGCAGCCCAGGACGGCATCACTGAAGAGGAGGCGCTGCAACGGCATATTCTTGCGCGGCAGCCGCTCAAGCGCCTGCTCGAGCCCAGCGAGATCGGCGATTGCGCGGTGTTTCTGGCCTCTAGCGCTGCCGCCGGGATCACCGGTGAGTCGCTCAGCGTTTCCGGTGGCTGGTAGCCATGGCGGGTTTACAGCGGCTGAAGGGGTATCGATTCCCTGAGCTGAGCTGGTCCTTTTCTGAGGAGCGAGCCGCAGAGTTGGCGCGGGTCCTCGGTGCCTCTACGTCGAGCGGCCGTCTGCCGCCAACCCTGGCTTTCAGTGCTGACATGGATCATGGGCTGGTTGACCAGCTGTTTGCCCTCACCGGGCTGCAGGCCCACCAGTTGCTGCACGGTGAGCAGGCGTTTATCTATCACCGGCCGCTGCAGCCTGGGGGTGTATACGTCAGCAAGTCGACCCTCAATGAGGTGGTTGAGAAGCCGCGCTTTGATCTGCTGCATAAACATACCTGTCTGTACGAGCCGGATGGCACGCTGGTCTGCGAGATGCACAGCGTGTATGTCGCCATTGAACAGCCGGTTCCGCCGGGTGCCGCTGCGGTTGCCGATGACAGCGATAGGTTGCCGCCAATAGTGGCGACGGTCAGCCGGCAGCAGATTCAGGTCTTCGCCAACGCGTCCGGGGACCGTAACGCGGTGCATCTGGACCCCGCCGTTGCGCGGCGGGTAGGGCATGCGGATGTGTTTGCCCAGGGCATGTTGGGTATGGGCCTGATTGGCAGTCAGCTATCAGCGGGTGAACTCAGGCAGTTCAGCGCGCGGTTCGTGTCGCCGATTCCCCTCGGTGACCCGCTGCGCATCGAGCAAGGCGGGCAGTCGGGCGACTGGCTGTTGCTGGGCGGCGGAGGGCAAGTTCGCATACGGGCTCGGGCCGCGCTGCTTCACTGATTCGACTCAAACGTTTTGTAGATTTTCTCCGGCGTCGCACAGAACCGGGGTGTACTGTCGCGCGGCCAAATAGCCGAGAGCAGATCTTTTTTACGAAACCATATGTAATGATCTTGACATTAATAGATGTCGGTTTTAACGTTCGAATGTCTCTACCGAACACCGGTATCCGTGGTTAGTTTTTAATATAAAAGCATATTACGGATGCCTCCGGATGCTCCCCCTGATGTGTCTTTACAATAATAAGAGGTAAACATCATGTCCTTACTGTCGCATCTCAAGCGAACCGCTTGTGTCGTTGTGCCTGTTACATCGGTCCTGTTCTCGAATGGCGCTCAGGCTGAGTTCATCGAAGACAGCACCCTGAAATTGCAACTCCGAAATTTCTATATGAACCGTGATTTCAGGGACAACCCGAGCGGTCAGAGCAAGGCTGAAGATTGGGGGCAGGGCTTCATGCTGCGGCTGAATTCGGGGTTTACCGAAGGTACCGTGGGCTTTGGCGTCGATGCGCTCGGCCTGGCGGGGTTCAAGCTTGATTCTGGCGATGGCAGCAGTGGTACTGGCGCCTTGCAGCGCAACTCGGCAGGTCAGCCTTCCGACAACTTCAGCGCGCTGGGCTTGACCGCCAAGGCGCGCGTTTCTCAATCGCTGGTTACGCTGGGTACCCATGAGCCGCTGTTGCCGATTGCCTACCGCAATGACACCCGCCTATTGCCGCAGACCTTCGAAGGTGCACAGCTGGCGTTCAATGAGATCGATGACCTGAGTCTGCTCGCCGGTCAGTTCCGCAGCACGCGTCTGCGTGATTCGTCCAGTCGCGACGATATGGTGATGTTTGCCGACGGCTCGAGCGGTGGCGTGGCGAGCGATCGCTTCAACTATGCCGGGGCGACCTGGCAGGCGAGCCCGACGCTTACCGGTACCTGGTTCTACGCCAAGATGGAGGATAATTACAGCCAGCACTACGCCAACATCCTGCATGACTGGAAACTGACCGAGAACCTCACCTTGCGCTCGGATATTCGCTATTTCGACAGCCGCGACCAGGGCAACACAGATGTCGATAACCAGAACCTGGCGGGCATGTTCACCCTGATTCGGGGAGGACACGCGCTGGGTCTGGCCTGGCAGGAACAGGATGGCGACACCGGCATGCCCTTCATTTCCGGCGGTACCGATCCCTGGGCGTTGAACACAGTTACCTACCAGCACTTTCTAAGGGCCGAAGAAGATTCCTGGCAGGTGCGTTACAGCTATGATTTTGCCGCGGCAGGCATTCCCGGTCTCAAGTTGATGGCGCGTTATGTGCGGGGCGACAACTTCGAAATCGGTGGGGTCGACGCGAAGGAATGGGAGCGCGACGTGGATATTGGCTACACCGTACAGACCGGAAGCCTGAAGGGCGCCAGCCTCCTGTGGCGCAACGTGGCTTACCGCGGGAGTCATACCACGGATATCGATGAAAACCGCGTGATCCTCGGGTACACCTTCAATATCTGGTAGGCAGCGGCTAGCGGGCTGGCCTATCGGCCAGCGTCGTGCCGACGGTTCGGCGTTCCGAGGCGACACTCTTTAAGGGTAGGTGCAGGCTCACAGTTCGGTGGCAGACCTCGACTCGGTGCAGCCGGTGCAGCCGGTTTTCGTAGGAGTGGCGACCTCGCCGCG
>NZ_VTVA01000019.1 GCF_008638345.1 Pseudomonas saliphila
GATTACAACGTCAAGGTTCGCGTCAAAGCGGACAATTCCGGTGTCGATCTCGCCAACGTCAAGATGTCGATGAACCCCTTCTGCGAAATCGCTGTGGAAGAGGCCGTGCGCCTGAAAGAGAAAGGCGTGGCGACTGAAATCATCGCTGTGTCCGTCGGCCCGACTGCTGCCCAGGAGCAGCTGCGGACCGCGCTGGCACTGGGTGCCGATCGCGCCATTCTGGTCGAGTCAACCGAACAGCTGAACTCCCTGTCCATCGCCAAGCTGCTCAAGGCTGTGGTCGACAAGGAACAGCCGCAGCTGGTTATCCTCGGCAAGCAGGCCATCGATTCCGACAACAACCAGACCGGCCAGATGCTGGCTGCGCTGTCCGGCTACGGCCAGGGCACCTTCGCCTCGGCCGTCAATGTCGAAGGCGACAGCGTCAAGGTTACCCGTGAAATCGACGGCGGCGCCCAGACCGTGGACCTGAAACTCCCGGCCATCGTCACCACCGACCTGCGTCTGAACGAGCCGCGCTATGCCTCGCTGCCGAACATCATGAAAGCCAAGAAAAAGCCGCTTGAGACCCTCAAGCCGGAAGATCTGGGCGTCAGCACCACTTCGACCCTGTCCACTATCAAGGTTGAAGCACCGGCCGCACGCAGCGCCGGCATCATGGTCAAGTCAGTAGATGAGCTGGTCGACAAACTCAAGAACGAAGCCAAGGTGATCTAAATGACAATTTTGGTTATTGCTGAACACAACAACGCCGAGCTCAATGCGGCCACGCTGAACACCGTGGCCGCAGCCACCGCCATCGGTGGTGACATCGAAGTACTGGTTGCTGGCGAAGGCTGCGCTGCAGTCGCTGACGCCGCGGCCAAGGTCGCTGGCGTGAGCAAGGTCCTGCTGGCTGACAACGCCGCCTACGCGCACCAGCTGCCGGAGAACATCTCCCTGCTGGTAGCCGAGATCGGTAAAAACTACAGCCACATCCTGGCCAGCGCCAGCACCAACGGCAAGAACTACCTGCCACGCGTTGCGGCCCTGCTGGACGTCGATCAGATCTCCGAGATCATCGCCGTTGAAAGCGCTGACACCTTCAAGCGTCCGATCTATGCCGGTAACGCCATTGCCACCGTGCAGTCCAGCGCGGCGGTCAAGGTCATTACCGTACGTTCCACCGGGTTTGACCCGGTTGCCGCCGAAGGCGGCAGCGCCAGCGTCGAAAACCTCGACGTGGCCCAGGACGCCGGCGTGTCCAGCTTCGTTGGCGAAGAGCTGGCCAAGTCTGACCGTCCCGAGCTGGCCGGTGCCAAGATCGTCATCTCCGGCGGCCGCGGCATGCAGAACGGTGAGAACTTCGAAATGCTGTACAAGCTGGCCGACAAGATCGGCGCCGCCGTGGGTGCCTCGCGCGCCGCAGTGGATGCTGGTTTCGTACCCAACGACATGCAGGTCGGTCAGACCGGCAAGATCGTTGCCCCGCAGCTGTACATCGCCGTCGGTATCTCCGGCGCGATCCAGCACCTGGCCGGCATGAAAGAGTCCAAGGTGATCGTTGCGATCAACAAGGACGAAGAAGCGCCGATCTTCCAGGTAGCCGACTACGGTCTGGTGGGTGATCTGTTCCAGATCATCCCCGAGCTGGACGGCAAGCTGTAAGTAACGTTTGAGCGGTAATGAAAACCCGGCCTCGTGGCCGGGTTTTTTTATGCCCGTGCATTCAGAATTGTCGCTGGACCAGCCCGCTGTTTCGAATATCTCATGTCGCGATGATTTTTCGGAAACCCCGTCTACGCCGACATTGGATAGGATCTGCCTACGATCATCAGACACATGGTAGACACCGATGGATTTCAATTTTACAGAAGAACAAAAAGCTTTCGCCGAATCTGTACGCCGTTTCGCCCAGCGCGAACTGGCTGATGGCGCACTTGAGCGCGCCCATGCGAGCGACTATCCATGGGACGTCGCCGCCAAACTGGCTGAACAGGGGATGCTCGGCATCACCATCAAGGAAGAAGACGGCGGCATCGGGGGCACCTTGATGGATGCGGTCATCGCCATCCAGGAGCTGGCGCTGGTTTGTCCGAAAAGCGCCGACGTGGTGCAGGCAGGCAATTTTGGCGCCATCCGCACCTTCGCCGAATACGCCTCTCCGGAGCTGAAAGAACGCTTCCTGCCTGATCTGATTGCCGGAAGAAGTCTGCTGGCGCTGGGTATGAGCGAGCCTGGCGCGGGTTCTGCCGTCACCGAACTGAAAACATCTGCAAAAGAAGACGGCGACCACTACATCATCAATGGCTCCAAGGTCTTCTCCACCCATAGTCCGCACGCCAACACTTTTCTGATCTACGTTCGCTTTGGACCCGGTCTGGACGGCATAGGCTCGGTGATTGTCGAGCGCGGCACCCCGGGCTTTGAGGTTGGTCAGCCCTCACCTTTCATGAGCGGTGAGGAATGGTGTCAGCTGTACTTCGCCGACTGCCGCATTCCCAAGGAAAACGTACTGCTCGGCCCGGGCGGTTTCAAAAAGCAGATCTCCGGCTTCAACGTCGAACGTATCGGCAACTCCTCCCGTGCCCTCGCACTCGGCCGTCATGCTTTCAATGTAGCGCGGGATCATTGTTTGACCCGCGAGCAGTTCGGTCGACCGCTGTGTGAGTTTCAGGGTCTGCAATGGAAGTTCGCCGAAATGGCGCTCAAACTCGAATCCGCCCAGCTGCTGCTGTACCGCGCTGCAGTGAACGCCGACGGCGGACTGCCCTCCGCTTATGAAACGAGCGTGGCCAAGATGGCTTGCAACCTGGCCGGCTGGGAAGTATCCAACGAGGCACTACAGGCGATGGGCGGCTACGGCTACTCCACCGAGGCGCTGGTGGAATATTGTGTCAAGCGAACCCGCGGCTGGATGATTGCCGGCGGCTCCATCGAGATACTGAAAAACCGCATAGCTGAAGACGTGTTCGGACGCCGCTTCGATCAACGTCCGCCGAAAGCCTGAGCAGGAGACGCCATCATGCAGGAAACTATCAATGCTTCCATCGCTGCTGCCCTGCTGAAGCCCAGATCCATTGCCCTGGTAGGCATTTCTGACGATGCCGCCAAGACCAATGGTCGACCGCTGCGCTTTCTGCGCATGGCTGGTTACGCCGGGACCATTTATAACGTCAATCCCACCCGCGCCGAGGTACAGGGCGAGAAAGCCTACCCGTCGCTATCTGCGCTACCGGAAGTGCCGGAGCATGCGTTCATTCTCACTAACTCAAAGCTGGCCGTTGACGCTGTGGAAGAATGCGGGCAACTGGGAATCCCCGTGGCGACCATTCTCGCTGGAGGTTTCTCAGAATCCGGCGCCGAAGGCATAGCCCGCGAGCAAAAGCTGCGCGAGATTGCCAGGCGTACCGGCGTCCGGGTGCTAGGCCCATCCAGCCTCGGTGTGGTCAACCTGCGCGAGAAGCTGGTGCTGACCGCCAATGCCGCCTTTGCCGAACCTGATCTTCCGGTTGGGGGCATCTTCTGCGCCTCCCACAGCGGCAGTATGCTCGGTGCGCTGACGTCTCGCGGACGCAGCAAGGGCGTGGGTTTTTCCGGCTTGGTTTCGGTCGGCAGTGAGACTGACCTGTGTATCGGCGAAATCTGCGAAAGCACATTGGACGACCCGAGCATCACCGGTTACATGCTGTTCCTCGAATCCATGAGCCATGCCGACAAGCTACGTCAGTTCGCCTTGGGCGCAGCCAGGCGCGGCAAACCGGTGGTGGCTTACAAGCTCGGCCGCTCCGACGTAGCCGCAGAACTGGCGGTCTCCCATACGGGCGCTCTGGCCGGGGAGGACGCGGTGGCTGAAACCTTCTTCCGCGATTGTGGCATCGCTCGCGTGGAAACGCTCGAGGGCTTTCTCGAGGCCCTGCCTCTGCTGGCGCGTCTACCCCTCGACACTCTGAATACCGAAGGTCGCAAGCCCACCGTCGGTGTGGTTACGACCACCGGCGGCGGCGCTGCCATGGCAGTGGATCAGCTTGGCATTCGCGGCGTCTCGGTGATACCACCGACTGCCGAGACCCTGGCCCGCATGGCCGAACGTGGGATCAACGTCAGCCACGGAGGCATTGTCGATCTGACGCTGGCTGGAACCAAATACGAGATAATGAAAGCGGCGCTGGAAGTCATGCTGACCGCTCCTGAGTTCGACATGGTAGTGGCAACTGTCGGGTCCTCCGCACGTTACAACCCGGATCTGGCGGTCAAGCCGGTGATCGACTCGGCGAATTTCAGTGATAAGCCCCTCGCCTGCTTCGTGGTGCCTGAGGCACCTGCCGCTCTGGCCCTGTTAAATGAAGCCGGGGTGCCCAGCTTCCGTACGCCTGAAGCCTGTGGTGACGTGATCGCTGCTGCCTTCGCTCGCCGACGCCCCACTGAACTGGTCCGTATCGACGGACCAGCCAAAGGCGAGCGCATGCTCAACGAAGCCGACGCTTACGCTTTAATTTCGCCGCTGGGTGTGCCCCATGCAGCCTACAAAGTGCTCAACGTCGCCGAGCCGGTACCGGCGCTAGGGTTC
Source organism: Pseudomonas saliphila (assembly GCF_008638345.1). Classification (GTDB taxonomy): domain Bacteria; phylum Pseudomonadota; class Gammaproteobacteria; order Pseudomonadales; family Pseudomonadaceae; genus Halopseudomonas; species Halopseudomonas saliphila. The sequence continues at coordinate 4,550 of NZ_VTVA01000019.1, forward strand.
GACTACCCGGTAGTGGTCAAAGTGTTACACGACGACATCGCGCATAAGACCGATGTTGGGGGCGTGATACTGCCCGTGCATGATGCAGAGGAGCTGGCCGAGGCCATGCGGCGCATCGTCGATAATATCGCCACCCATCGTCCCGAACTTACCGTGGAACGCGTATTGGTACAAACCATGAGCAAGGGTCTTGGCGAGGTGCTAGTGGGCTTCCGTCGCGATCCCGAAGTCGGTCCGCTAATAATGCTAGCCGCTGGCGGCATCCTTACCGAAATCTACTGTGATCGCGCCATCCGTCTGGCTCCCGTAAGCCTGGAGGCGGCCCGGGAAATGGTGAGTGAGGTCAAGGCCCTGCAGGCTTTAGCCGGCTATCGAGGGCGTCAGGAAGGCGATCTGGAAGCCATTGCCCAGGCTGTCAGTGATTTCTCGAAACTGGCATTGCAGCAAGACTGCATGATCCTCGAAGCCGAAATGAACCCGCTGCTGGTCAAACCGAAAGGCGAAGGTGTCATTGCGGTCGACGCCCTGGTTCGAATTGCCTGAGAAACCGCCCATGAACCCATGCATAACAATCGAACGCGAAGGCGACGTCGCCGTTATCCTGATCAACAATCCGCCGGTCAACGCCGGCTCACTGGAGGTGCGCAGCGGTCTGCTGGAGGCGTTGAATATTGTCACCCTTGAGCCCGAGCTGATGGGTGCTGTGATCATTGGAAAAGGCGGATTCTTCATCGCCGGATCTGACCTCAGCGAGTTTGGCAAACCCCTGCAGGAACCACAATTGCCCGTCGTGATCGAGGCCATTGAGTGCTGCAATAAGCCCGTGGTCGCTGCTCTACATGGTGCTGCGCTAGGCGGGGGCTTCGAGCTGGCGCTGGGTTGTGATGCACGAATCGCTACCGAAAAAACCATCGTCGGGCTGCCCGAAGTTACCCTGGGTATGATTCCAGGGGCAGGTGGCACCCAGCGGCTACCGCGACTGATCGGCATCCCCAAAGCTATTGAGATGATTTGTTCGGGCGAGCGCATCAAGGCACCTGAGGCACTGGACCTGGGTATCGTCGATGCGGTCGTGGATGGCGATCTACGTTCGGCTGCGATCACCTTTGTGCGCGAGATGAAAGGCAAGCGCCGGGTACGGGACCTGCCCATACCACCTGCCGGCGAGATCGCTGTTAACGATGCAGCTCGTCGCGCCCTCAAGCTGGGCAAAAATCGCCCGCAAATCCATGCAGCAATCAAGACTATTGTCGACTCCACCCTGCTACCCGTGGACGAGGCTTTAGCGAGCGAGCGAGCCATTTTTCAGAGGCTACGCCTGACCGATGAAGCATTCGCCGCGCGGCACCTGTTTTTTGCCGAGCGGGAGGCTGCCAAGCTCGGGAACATCAGCAACGTGTCGCCTCGGTGCATAACTACCGTGGCGGTCGTCGGGGCTGGCACGATGGGCAGCGGTATCGCTCTGGCGATCCTGCAGGCAGGGCTGGATGTCGTGCTGCTGGAACAATCCGAGGGGGCACTGGTTAGCGGCGTAGGCCGTATCAAGGAACATTACTCCCAGCGTGTAGCCGACGGTCGCATGCAGCAAAAGCAGGCCAATGTCGCGCTTGCTCAGTTACGTCCCACTACGGACTGGACCCAAATATCTCGGGCACAGCTGGTTATCGAAGCGGTATTTGAGGACTTGGCGGTTAAACAGGACTTGCTACGCCGGGTCGAACCGTTGCTCGGTGCAGAGGTAATCTTCGCCACCAACACATCCTATCTGGACGTTGATGCTATTGCGGAGGTCGCGCAGCGGCCGCAAAACGTCATCGGCCTGCATTATTTCAGTCCCGCGAATGTGATGCGCCTGGTAGAAGTGGTACGCGGGATGTACAGCTCTTCCGAAGCCATCGCCACCGGTTTTGCCTTGGTGCGCCGACTGGGCAAGCTGCCGATTCTGGCCAACAACGCCTTCGGCTTTATTGGCAATCGCATTTATGCAGCGTGTCGCCGCCAGTGTGAACTCATGCTGGAAGAAGGCGCACTGCCCGCGGAGATCGATGCGGCCATGGAGTCCTTCGGCTTTGCCATGGGCCCCTTTGCTGTCGCGGATTTGTCGGGTCTTGATATCGCCTGGCGCATGCGCCAGGCTCGAGCGACGCAGCGCGATCCGCGGGCGCGGTATGTGGAGATTCCGGACCGTCTGTGCGAGATGAACCGCCTGGGTCGCAAGACCGGGGCGGGCTACTACCGCTATAGCGGCAAAACGCGCAGCGAGGATAGGCAAGTCACTGCATTGATCGAGCAGATATCAGCCAGTAAAGCGATAACCCGTCAGCCTTTTAGCCGCGAGGCAATTGTTGAGCGGGTACTCCTGACCATGGCCAACGAAGCGGCCCTATTGCTGACGGAGGGTGTCACCACGCGCGTCGGCGATGTGGATCTGGTGCTGGTGCATGGCTTCGGCTTTCCAAAGTGGGAAGGCGGCCCTTCCTTCTGGGCCAGCCGACAGCCGCTGGCTCACCTGAAACGTCGCCAACAGGAGCTGGCTCGGGTAACCGGCCATGGCTTCGTCAAGGGCGACCTAGCGTTGTTCCATCATATGCATAACCGTCAGTCGATCTCTGCGACAGCCTGATTATCAGGCGAATGAAAACGCCCCGGGCAGTTGCGCTCCCGGGGCGTTTTTTTGTCTGCCGCTCAGGTCTGCCAAGATTACTCCGCGCAGACCCCTCCACTGACTTGCAGCACGCTTCCTGTTACAGCGCAGCCAACCCCAGATCCTTCAGCTGCAACTCATCGAGCCTCCATAACTGCCCACGCAGTTTGCCCATGGCTTGCTCCCCCAATATCGGCGCGACCAGTTCGGCAAACTTGTCGTCAAGCTCGGTATCGCTCATCGGCGCTTCCGGATCACCCTTGCGATAGGGCGCAAAATGTTCCAATTCGCGACCATCACTCAGGATCAATTTGACCCGGGCCGCGCGTACTCCGGGAAATTGGCGGGTCAGCTCGGCGTCGGCACGCAGAACCACACGCTGCATCATGTCGCGCGTGTGTTGTTCCGCCAGTCGCTCCGAGCTGAATGCTGCCAGGCGCACGGATCCGTATCGCAGGGCTTGAACAAGCACATAAGGAAGGCTGAATTTGGCCTGGTAAGCCAACTCGGGCTCATAATTGCCAGTCACATCCAGAGCCACCTGATACGTATCAACCTCGATTCGCTGCACCTGCTCACGCTCATCAGCGGACAACTGCTCACGCAGCAATTGCACCGCATCGATAGCGGCGAAAGTGTGACCACAGCAGCCGTGGGTTTTCTGAGTGATACGGGTAATATTGTAGATCTCACCCAGGCCTGCAACGGCTTTACTCCACTGCGGATCGTTGCTCATTGCCGCACCAAAGCCAACCTCGCCCTCCAGCATGTCGACGGCGCCGGTAACGCCCGCCGCTGCGGCTCTGGCTGCAGTAATCCCGGCCGATGCCGCGTGGCCGCCATGCAGTGCCTTGGTCATGCATTCAGAGCGGAACGCTTGCTGCAGACCCGACGCGAACGAGCCGGCTGTGCCCAACGCGTTGACCATCACCTTACGGTCTCCAGGAGCCAATAGAAAAGCAGCCGCCGCAGCAGAGGCGAAGCAGCCGATGGTGCCAGTGGTATGGAAGAATCGGTAGTGTGATGGCTGCACTGCGGCTCCGATGCGCGTAGAAATCTCGTAACCGATGACCACAGCCTTGAGCATGTCACTTCCGCTGGCATTCAGCTGCTCGCCCATGGCTAGCGCAGCAGCGACTGTAGGCACGCCAGGGTGGTAGACCGCATCGCGAAAGATGTCATCAAACTCAATGGCATGGGATGAAGTGCCATTGATCCAGGCGGCTGTGCCTGGCAAACAGGTGCTGGCAAAGCCTGGAATGGAGCACTTACCAATACCGACCTCATCGGAGTACGCCTTCACCAGGCGCTGTGCGACAGGTTCACGCGTTCCTGGGTAGAGGGCAGAAAACCAATCCAACACCGCACGTTTTGCATGGTGGACGACCTGCTCATCCAGAGGGCGGGCCGCTTCGCGAACGCTATAATCGGCCAGTTCTTCAATCAAAGTTGGCATGGGATTCCTACTTTCAGGGGGGTGATCAATGGGGATCGAAAACCCGCCGGGTACCTGCGCTACTCAATTTCTTTAAGCAGCCAGTCACGGAACAGGCTGATCTTGGTTGCTCTAGGCGAATCCGGCTGGGTCACAAGGTAATAACCAAGATCCCGGGTCAAGGTATGTTCACAAAAATAAAGCAGCGTGCCGGAGCGCAGTTCCTGCTCCACCATCCTGGTCTGCGCCATGGCGATACCCAATCCATCCTGAGCTGCCTGATAGGCAAGCAATGAGCTGGGCAACATGAATGGATCTTCTTCCATCTGGTACTCGATGCCCGCCGACGCCAGCCAATCGCTCCAATCGCTTTTGCGGTAGTGGGAGTGGATCAACCGGAACCCGAATACATCTGCCGGACTGCGACCAGTCGGCGTGCCGCTGACCAGCTTTGGTTTACAGACTGGGCGCATCTCATCGTTGAACAGAAAAAGGCTATCGAGCCCTTCCCAATCGCCCTTGCCCAACTGGATCGAGGCGTCCACCTTCTCCGCACTGAAGTCCACCGGAGCTACCGCTGTGGTAATGCGGATACGCAACTCCGGATGCATCGTCTGCATCTGAGGCAGGCGATGCATCAACCAGCGCGCCGCAAAAGTCGAGTAGACGCGGATACGTAGTGGTTCATCATCCATTTGAGCTGTCAGCCCGCGGGTGGCGATCACGATACGGTCGAACGCCGGATGAATGCCTTGGTAATACTGCTCACCAATGTCGGTAAGACGGATTCCAGAGCGATCACGGTGAAAGAACTGCACCTGCAGATAGCTTTCCAGCAGGCTGATCTGTCTGCTCACAGCAGATTGACTCACATGCAGTTCTTCAGCTGCTTTGGAAAAGCTCTTAAGTCTGGCAACGGACTCAAAGACGCGAAGGGCATTCAGTGGAGGGATTTCACGCATTGAAGTGCGACCTTTGACGTTATCGGGTGCCAAAGCCTACTACTGCCGGCGCGGACTTACATGTCGTTTTGTCTGGTTCATACCGTCGCAGAGCGCGCATCGCGCGCTCTGCGACAATCGGCAACCCAGGACTCAGGAAAAACTCGCTGTGGTCGCCCGCGTTCTGAACAGGCTGGTGTTGGTAACCAGAAACAGAGCTAGTACCCCCAGAGCAGCTACATTGGTCCAGAGCAACGGCATTAAACAGCCGAGTGCAGCTGCAGCCAGGAGTAAACGCCAGAGTGCATTGACCGGCTTGTGCAGGTAACCCACCAGCGCGATTGCCATCATCCATACGGCACACGCCGCAAATACACAGGTCATCAAGATTTCATGCCATGCACCGATACCCAGCAGTGATGGGTTGAAGACGATCATGATTGGCAGCACAAACCCGGTCAGGCTGATACGGAAAGACTCGATCCCGGCTTCGAACGGATCACAGCCGGCAATCCCTGCTGTCGTATAAGCCGCTAGGGCAACCGGGGGCGTAATCGGCGCGTAACAGCAATACATAAACACAAAGAAGTGCGCAACGATCAGCGGCACACCCATCTGAATCAAGAACGGAGCGGCAGTCACTGCCATGACAATGTAGGCCGCCGTCGGTGGCAGCCCCATTCCCAATACAATGGAAATGACCATGGCAAACAGCAGCGCAACAACCAGATACCCCTGGGAGGCATTCATCAGAATATCCGACAGCTTCAGACCCAAGCCGGTCATACCCAGCATACCGATGATGATACCAGCGGTAGCGCAAGCCACAGACACTACCAACACCTTGCGCGGGGTCTCGATCAGCGCATCGAACAGGTTCCTCATGGGTACTTTGAGTTCGGGACGAAAGATGTTGTAGGCAACCGTGGTGACCAGAATTATCAAGGTCGCAAACAATGCAGCGCGCAGGGGTGAGACGCGTAATACCGCCAACGAGAATACCAGTACGCCCAGTGGGATCAGCAGTCGTAGACTTTTCATCAAGGCATCGCGCTTGCCCGGAATTTCCTCTGGCGGCAGCGACTTCATGTTTCCCTTGCGCGCTTCATTTCCAACCACAAACATCAACGCCGCGTAGAACAGCAATGCAGGGATAAGCGCATGAGTGATGATGCTGCTGTACGGAACGCCCGTCATGTCCGCCATAACGAAAGCACCCGCGCCCATGATCGGCGGCATTAACGAAGCGCCAGAGGCACCCACAGCCTCGATAGCCGCAGCCGTCTTGGGCTTGTAGCCAACGCGCTTCATCAGCGGAATGGTAAAGGCGCCCGTGGTCGCTGCGTCAGATACCGGACTACCGGAGACCATACCCACTGTCGCGGTGGAAATAATACCTACTTTAGCCGGGCCTCCCTGATATTTGCCGGCAAGTGCATTGGCCAGGTTGATGAAGATGGCGCCAACCCCGCTTTTCTCCATGAAGGTGCCAAACAGAATGAACAGGAAAACATAGGTCGCAGCCACACCCAGAGGAACGCCATAGATGCCTTCTGTAGAGAAAAACATCTGCGTGACGATACGCTCCAGGTCGCGACCCGAATGACCAAAGGGCTCGGGCAGATATTGACCGAAATAGCTGTATAGCAGCGAGAACACTGCCAATAGCGTCATCACCCAACCGACCGTACGGCGAGTAGCTTCCAGGAGCACGACAAGGGTGGTGGCGCCAATAATCAAATCCAGTGTGGTCGGATCACCGATACGGTAGATCAAATCGTCGAATGTGATGTACAGATAAGCACCACTAGTCGCGGCCGCCAGCACCAGAGGCACATCGATAAACAACGTGCGCTTGGAATCCTTGATCGCGGGAAAGAAAAGAAATACCAGCGTCAAAACGAAAGAGAGGTGAATGCTGCGTTGCAGCAAGGCGGTCATCAGGCCGTTGGTGGCGGTAAAGACCTGAAACCCAGTAAACAGCAACGAGATGGCGATAATCGCCAGTCCCAGCATTTTTTTATTAGTCATAATGCTTCCTCTGACCGTATTCAGGCAGGCGTATCCGCCCGGAATCGGAGATGGGAGGGCTACGCCCTCCCGACATCAGTTCAATAGACCGACTTCGCGGTAATATCGGGCAGCACCCGGATGCAGTGGCAACATGGTTTCTGCCGCGGCCTCTAGCGTGGTCTGCTTGAAGGCGTGGTTGATGTTTTCCAACTCCTCTTTGTGCTCGAACACGGTCTTGACGATCTGGTACGCATTTTCCTCGGAGAGATGTTCCCCCGAGACGACCAACGTCTGCACTGAAACGGTCTGAGTATCCTCAGGCACTCCCTTGTAGGTATCGCCCGGGATAACGGCCGTGTTAAGGAACGGATAGGTTTTCTGAATCGTGCTGGCTTGGGTGTCACTGAGCGACAACAGCCTGACAGGGTTAGTCATGGCGAGGCTCATGATAGCCGGCGCCGGATAATTCACGCCTAGAAATACAGCCTCGACAGTGCCGTCCTGCAGCGCCTCGACGCCTTCAGTAAAGGTCAGAAACTCAGGGCGGAAATCACGGTAAGTGATCCCAAGAGACTCCAACATCATGCGAGTCTTGACCTCGGTACCCGAGCCCGGCGCACCCACAACAACCCGCTCCCCCCGGATATCCTCGATGTCGCTGATATCATTGTTCTTGAGGGTAACGATGTGGTGGGGCTGTTGGTACATGTTGAACAAGCCATACATCTCGACTTTCTTTCCCCGGAAGTGCTTGGACTTCTCGTAGTCGATATAGGCTTCATGAACAACGTCGGCGGAGGCCGTCGCCAGATCGGCCTGGCCCTTGCCGAGCATCTTGAGGTTTTCTACCGTGCCGCCAGTTGATTCTGCGACCATGGAAATGGTTGGAACATATTTGCTGACGACGTTCGCCATCGCACCACCATAGGCATAGAAGACACCGGTGGTGCCTGCCGTTGCTACGGATAACTGGGACTGCTCGGCATACGCCGAAGTGACACCGGTTGCGCTCAGGGCGGATGAAATACCTACGAAAGCCAGCGCTCTCAGTTTTGTGATTGTCATTCGAGACTCCAAGATCTTTTTTTTGTGTAGTCGCGTGTTCAGCAGACCGGTGTTGTCTTCACGCAGGCTGCGGAAATCCGATTTAGCGCGCTTTTGCATCTCCAGCACTGTCGCGCTGTGGCAACGGCCGTTGACCAGGACCCAATCATATCCAAACGCCAGAGCGGTGGTTTTACCAAAAATCATGATGGGATGAGTTATGTGAAAACTCGGAGCAGTTAGCCGTTAGTAGAGTTCACCCACCGCGGCCAGCACGAAGACGTGCAGCCGCGGTAACCGTGCAACTCTAATAACAAATGGTGAACATCTTGACTTTTCGCATACTGATTTCTGCCGTTCCGCTCGCACTAGCAGCCACTTGCGCCAGTTGGTCGCCCCTTGCCAGCGCTGCATTTATCGAAGACAGCAAGGCCAACCTTGAGCTACGCAATATTTATTTGAATCGAGATTTCAGAGAAGGTGACGGCCAGTCCAAGCGTGAAGAATGGGCTCAGGGCTTTCTGCTGCAACTGCAATCAGGCTATACCGAAGGCACCGTAGGGTTCGGGGTAGATGCTCTCGGGTTGCTCGGGGTCAAACTGGACTCCAGCCCTGACCGAGCTAATACCGGATTATTGCCGGTGCATGATGACGGTCGCGCTGCCGATGAGTTCGCCCATCTGGGTGTCACTGGTAAGATCCGCGTTTCGCAAACCGAGCTAAAGATCGGTACGCATATACCTGTTTTGCCGGTGATCAAACCGAACAATGGACGAATCATACCGCAGACTTTTGACGGCGTGATGCTCACCTCCCGCGATATCGGCAACCTAGCGATCACTGCCGGCCAACTAAAGGAAACCAAACAGCGCAACTCCTCCAATCGCGAGACCCTGCAGCTCAATAACAAGAACAGCCGATTCGTAGGTGGTGCAGAGGCGGACTATTTCAATCTGTTCGGGGTTGAAGCGCCGGTAACTGAGACGCTGAAACTAAGCTTTTTCAGCTCTGAACTGGACAATATTTATCGCCAGCATTTCGTGGGACTAAATTATGCGCGCCCGCTGGGTCTGGGCAAGGTGACCGCTGACATAAGGCTATCGGTCAGCGATGATTACGGCCGGAAGGTCGGAGGCGAAGTCGACAACCAGGCATTCAACGGCATGGCCTTTTACGCGCAGGCTGGCCACAAATTTGGTCTGGGATGGCAGCGAATGCATGGTGATACCGGCTTTGCCTATATCAGCGGCACCGATCCCTATCTGGTTAACTTTTCCCAGATTAACGATTTCGCCAACCCCGGCGAGCGTTCCTGGCAGGCCCGTTATGATTACGATTTCGCCAATGCAGGGGTTCCAGGCCTTAGCTTCACAACTCGCTACGTGCGAGGATCCAATGCCGAGATTATCAATTCAACGGCGAATGGAAAGGAATGGGAGCGCGACTCCGAGCTGCGCTATGCATTCCAGAGCAAGCCTCTGAAAAACCTGTATGTCCGGCTGCGTAACGCAAGCTATCGTTCGAACTTTGCTCGGGACGTTGACGAATTTCGGGTGGTCATCGGCTACACCTTAGCTCTTCGGTAAAATCACCCAGGGCGCCTTCACGGGCGCTCTGATGCTTTAGAAAGATAGGCGATGAAAAACGAATCCTCCACACTGCTTAGTGCGCTGCCACGTTGGCTACAGTGGATAATCCTGATTGGCGGCGGCGCCCTGGCAGGCTATCTACTGCATTACATTGGACTGCCTGCGGCGCTGTTCCTCGGACCGATGATTGTCGCCGTGAGCATGGGCGTAGCCGGGAGCAGCATCCATGTTCCCCGGCTGCTGTTCCGCTCCGGTCAGGGCATCGTCGGCTTGATGGTCGCCAAATCCGTCACGCTGGGCGTGCTGTTGGCGATGGCCTCCGAATGGCACCTGATGCTGATCATGACCGTAGTGACGCTGGTCCTTAGCGCTGCGGTGGGGCTCGGCATGATCCGCTTCGGCGGTATTCCCGCCAGCGCCGCCGCCTGGGGCACAGCCCCCGGGGCTGCATCAGCCATGATTGCCATGGCAGAGGAAGACGGTGCAGACGGTCGATTGGTCGCCTGCATGCAGTATGTGCGGGTGGTGTGCGTGGTAATGCTTGGCGCCTGGATCAGTCATCTGGTCGTTGCGCCAGAGGCCATGCAGCCCGTCTCAGACGCCGCCGATGTTCCGCTGAGCCTGATCGGTCTGGCTGCCACCCTGCTGGTCGCCTTCATCGGTGCCTTGAGCGGCCGGTTCGTGCCATCCGGTGCCTTGCTGACGCCGGTGATTCTCGGTAGTGCCCTACAGCTGCTCGGCTGGCTGGACATCACCCTCACCGAGCCGATCCTCGCGCTGGCCTATGGCGCCATCGGCAGCTATATCGGCCTGCGCTTCGACCGTGCCACGGTGCTGCGGGTCGCCAGGCTATTGCCGACCATCATCACCGCCAACCTGGCGTTGATACTCCTGACCACCGGCCTCGCCTGGCCGATCAGCTGGGTGTTCTCCCGCGATTTTCTCTCGGTGTTTCTCGCTATTTCGCCCGGCGGTCTGGATGCCATGGCGATCATCGCGGTGGAAACCGGCTCCGATGCCAGTTTCGTCGTCGCGCTGCAAACATTGAGACTGATTGGAGTGGTGCTCACCGGCAAGCTGTGCGCGCAGGCGCTGATTGTGCTGTCACGTCGATTGAACGCCTGAAGAGAAACGGGGCTTTCAGGTCAGGAGGGGGTTCGTGGCCACTTCTTGAGCCTGATCAATGTCCGGCTCGGCCTGGGCCGTTATCCTGCGCGGCTTTCTTGTCTTGTACACAGGATCGCTTCATGCCCCACGCTCCCGAACTCCTGGCTCCGGCCGGTACCCTGAAAGCCATGCGTTATGCCTTTGCCTACGGCGCCGATGCGGTCTACGCCGGCCAACCCCGTTACAGCCTGCGCGTACGTGAAAACGACTTCCACAACCCGGCGTTGATGGCTGAGGCGATTGCCGAAGCCCATGCGCAGGGTAAAAAATTCTATCTGGCCAGTAACATTGCGGCGCATAACAGCAAGGTCACCACCTATCTCCGGGATCTGGAGGAAGTCGTGGCCATGGGACCGGACGCCGTGATCATGTCCGACCCGGGGTTGATCATGCTAGTGCGCGAGCGCTGGCCGGACTTGCCGGTGCATCTATCGGTCCAGGCGAATGCCACCAGTTGGGCCACCGTCAAGTTCTGGCAACAGCAGGGTCTGGAGCGGGTCATTCTGTCCCGCGAGCTATCACTGGACGAACTGGAAGAAATTCGCCGCCAGTGCCCGGACATGGAACTGGAAGTCTTTGTCCATGGCGCGCTCTGTATTGCCTATTCCGGCCGCTGCCTGCTGTCTGGCTATTTCAATCACCGGGACGCCAATCAAGGCGCCTGTACCAATTCCTGTCGCTGGAAATACGACCTGCAACCGGCAACGGAGACTGCCGAAGGCAACGTCGAACCCGTGGTCAGGGAAGTCGCGGCCCAGCCGGTATATCTGCTCAACCAGAGTGACAAGCCAGACGAGCCCATGGCTATCGAGGAAGATGAGCACGGCACCTACATCATGAACTCCAAGGATCTGCGCGCCGTCCAGCACGTCCAGCGGTTCGTTGATATGGGCATGCACTCGCTCAAGATTGAGGGCCGCACCAAGTCCCACTTCTATGTCGCGCGCACCGTGCAGACCTACCGCCGAGCGATCGACGATGCCGTCGCCGGCCGGCCCTTCAATCTGGATCTGATGGATGACCTGGAAAGCCTGTCGAACCGTGGCTACACCGAAGGCTTTTACCGCCGCCACCCGCCGGGCGTCTATCAGAACTACGAACAGGGCGCCTCACGCATGGAGCGTCACCAGTTTGTCGGTGAGGTTCTGGAAGAGGACGACGACTGGCTGACCATCGCGGTGAAGAACCGCTTCAGCGTCGGCGATCGACTGGAGCTGATGACGCCGCAGGGCAATTATCCGTTGGCTCTGGAAACGCTGCAGGATCGCCAGGGTCGCTCGCTGGAGGTCGCACCAGGTGACGGCCACGTGGTGCGCATCCCGCGTCCCGCCGCGGCCAGTGCCAAAATGGGCCTGTTGTTGCGTTGCCTGAAAGATTGATTGCATCACCTGCGGCTTTTTCATAGAGAGGGATGGAATTTTTTCGGCATAATGCTGCCTTACAACGCAGCCGTGGGCGGACATCCAGCTTCGCCCGCCTGCGCTGGCTGAACAGGCCGCTCGCGGCCGGCATTTTTCGGAGAGTAGATTTCTATGGATTGGCTGCAGGTTATCGTTCTGGCGATCGTTCAGGGCGTCACTGAATTTCTTCCGGTATCCAGCTCGGCCCATTTGATTCTGGTGCCGGTCTTGACCGACTGGGCAGACCAGGGTCTGGCCTTTGATGTCGCCCTGCATCTGGGCAGCCTGTCTGCGGTAGTGATTTATTTCCGCCGGGATATCATCGGCATGACCACCAGCTGGACCCGTTCGCTGACTACCAGGCAACTGGATGCGGACGCCAAACTGGCGTGGGCAGTCATCCTCGGCACCATCCCCGTCGGCCTCGCGGGCCTGGCGTTCAAGGACACGATCGAGACCGTTCTAAGATCACCGGTATATATCGCAGCCGGCCTGATCGTGTTCGGCCTGCTCCTGAGCTGGGCGGACTGGCGACACAAGGGCGAGCGCACTGAGCATCAGATGAACTGGAAAGATGTCGCCGTCATTGGCCTCTTCCAGGCTGTGGCGCTGTTCCCAGGCACCTCACGTTCAGGCATCACCATGACTGCGGGCCTGCTGATGGGGCTAAGCCGTGAAGCCTCGGCGAGGTTCTCTTTTCTACTGTCGATACCGGTAATCGTGCTTGCCTGCGGACTGGAAACCATCAATCTGATTCAGGCCGATGTTGTCGTCGACTGGCTGGCCATGGCGGGCGGCATCGTCGCATCCGGCGTCAGCGCCTACCTGTGCATTCATTTCTTCCTCGAGTTCATCAACCGCATCGGCATGCAGCCCTTTGTGATCTACCGGATTGTTCTGGGTGTAGCACTGCTCTGGATCTTTTACTGATCAATGCCACCCGGCGCAGCGCCTGCTGCGCCGGCAGTCTTTTTATTCACTACAGCACCTGACCTGTTACTGGCGACGTCAATGACCGGGATCAATAACCTGCTGGAAAACCCATGCTTTAATAGTGTCGAAGAGCCATTATCCCGATAATAGCTAACGACGACTAACCATGACTAATAACAATGCCGCTACTTGATGCTCTCAGTGACCGGATGCGCTCGCTGCTCCCCAACGAACTCGCGGCCAGTGAAATACCTCGGTTGTTATCGCCACACCGGCACAACTTCCTGCTCAGTCAGCGCCGCGCCACGCTGATCGTTAACCGCGTGCGACTCTTCGCGTTCCTCTTTGCTGTGCTCACGCCGCTATGGAGCATTGTCGATGCGCTGGTGTTTCCGCTGCACCTGTGGCTGATTCTGGCAGCCTTGCGCCTGAGCGTATGTGCCGCCTCCATCTGCCTGCTGCTGATGTATCGGCCCAGCGGCAATCTGTTTGATGCCTATCGGGCAATCGCTATCCTGTTTGCCATACCGACGGTGTTTTACGTCATTTCGCACACCCTGTTGGGCAGTTACAACCTGGCGGCGTTTTCCGGTGCGGTGAGCGCCGGTTATGCCTTTCTGCCCTTCGTGCTGATGGCAGGACTGGCGATTTTCCCTTTGACGCTGGTCGAGAATCTGACGCTGGGCCTGGTCTTACTCTTGGCTCAAGCGCTCGCCGGCTATCTGAGTTGGAGTACCTTGAGCTGGCCCTCATTCATGGGGGCATTCTGGCTGCTGGTACTGATCGCTGGCGTGACCAGCCTGGCCTGCATGAGCCAGCTGGCGTTTATGATCGCGCTGATTCGCCAGGCGATTCGTGACCCTTTGACCGGTGTCTATTCCCGCGGCAGCGGCGAGGAGATTCTTAACCTGCAATGGGCTGCTGCCCAGCGCAATAACAGCGGACTTGCCGTCGCGTTCATCGATCTGGATTTCTTCAAGAGCATCAATGACGGTTTCGGTCACCATGCTGGGGACAAGGTGCTGCGCGAGGCAACCCTCTGCGTTCTGGGTTGCCTGCGCAGTTCGGACAGCCTGGTGCGGTGGGGCGGCGAGGAGTTCCTGCTGATCATGCCCGATACCGATATGACCCAGGCGCGCAAGGCTATCGACCGCCTGCGTACTGCAGGTTTCGGCACGCGTCCTGACGGCGCACGGTTGACCGCGAGCATTGGGTTGGCCGAACGCTGTTTCGACCACGCCGAAACGTATCGCCAGTTATTTAAAATCGCCGACGGCCGAATGTACGTGGCGAAGAACAGTGGGCGTGATCAGCTGTGCGCCAGCGAATGGCGCACAGCTGAAGCCGTTTAGAAGCTCAGGTCCAGTTTGGCCCACAGGGTGCGGCCGGGTTCGTTGATTCGGGTTTCTGCCGGAAAGCCAAACCCGGCATTCCCCGCCAGATTGAGGTGCTCTGCGTAAGTCTTGTCGAGCAGGTTATCCACGCCGCTACTCAGCGTTACTGCCTCACTGAAGCGATAAGCGCCATTAAGCGAGAACACGCCGAAGCCTGACGAATCCCCGAGATCCTGACCGACCACGCTGCCCTTGTTGATGGCTGTGCGGCTTTGTTCGGCGACTACGCGCCAGAGTGCACCAGCGCTCCAGTTGTCCCGCTCATAACTCAGATTGAAACGCGCATCGATCGGTGGCATCTGCGGCAGGGCCTCGCCATCGCTGCGGTTTCTGCCCCAGGCCCAGGCCAGGCTGGCGTCGGTCTTCCAGTTATCGGTCAGCTCATAGGCAACGCCGGTTTCTGCACCCATGATGCGCGCATCAATATTGCTGGCGGTGCTGGTACCGGTGCCGTAATCAAACAGGATGAAGTCGTTAACCATGCCCGCATAGGCCGACACCCAGGCCTCAAGCCCTTCGCGCTGATATTGAATGCCCAGGTCCAGCTGAGTAGTCCGTTCCGGCTCGATGCCATCGAAGGCGTTGACTGCCCCCGGAGAGCCTTTGGGCGAGAACAACTCCCAGTAATCAGGGAAACGCTGCACATGGCCGATGCCAATGTAGGCGGTGGCAGCCATGTCGGACAGGTCGTGCTCAAACCGGACAAATCCGCTGGGCAGGGTTTCGCGCCGGCTGTCGTTGGCGGTGGGGTTAGGCATCGTCATGCCCATCATGGCGCCGCTGACGCGAGCACGCAGGTCGTCGACGTGATGTTGGTCCAGCCGCAGACCGCCGATCCAGCGCTGCCTGTCACTCAGCGACCAGGTCAGTTCGGAGAACATGCCGATCTGGCTAAATTCGGCATCCTTTTGCCAGGCCTGATTCTCGTAACTGTCTACACCCATGCCCGTTCGGGTACGGTGCGCGTTGCGTTGCCCATCCAGGCCGGCAAGCAGTTCGATATCGTCCCAGCCCCAGGTAGCGCTGAAGCGCGCGCCCAGGGTACGGCGGTCCACGTTGGTCGCCCGCGGTCCAACCATCATGCCGGTGGTGGGCGGTGTGCGCAGACTGTAGTTATCCATCACATGGTCGGCGTAATTGTAATAGAAGCGGGCCTCCAGCTCGCGCAACGCACCCTCGTGCAGGGTTTTCTCGAAGCGCAGGCCCAGGCTTTCGCGCTCAAACTGCGAGCCATCCATCCCGCGCCCGGCATAACGCGCTTCGGCATCGCCAGCTCCGACACTCAGTTCAAGCAGAGTGTCGTCATCCGGCCGCCAGCCCAGTGCCAGATCGGTATTCCATTTGTTCCAGCGCGAAGGAACGCGGTCTCCGTCTCCATCCTTATAATCGCCGGATCGCGAGCGGTTGCCGCTCAGGCGAATGTAACCGTCGCGGCTACCCAATGCGCCATCGACCTGCACATCCCGCCGGGTGTTGGAGGCAGCCACGGCAGTGGCATCCAGTCGGCTACCCGGCTCATCAAATTCCTCCGGCAAGCGATCGAACAGAACGGTACCTGCCGATGCACCCGGCCCCCAGGCAACACTCTGCGGACCCTTGATAACCGTCAGCTGATCAAAATTCTGGGGCGCGATATAGGAGGAAGGCGCGTCCATCCGGGACGGGCAGGCCCCCAGCATTTCGCCGCCATTGGTCAAAAGCTTCAGGCGCGAGCCAAACATCCCGCGTAGCACTGGATCGCTGTTACTTCCACCGCCACGGATGGAGGAGAATCCGGGAATGGTTTTCAGATAATCGGCTGCATCGCTGGCCGGAATGGGCTGGCGAGCCTGTTTCGGGTCAGTGATGATCGTCAGTGGTGAACTCTGCTGCACGGCGGTGATCACCCGCGGCGCCAGCTGCAACGCTTCCGGCTGCGCATGATGGGAATGGTCTTCAACAGACCAGGCAGCGGTGCTGGCGGCAGCCACGGCCAGACACAGTATTGCGGGCACAAAGGGGGAGTGCGACATGTTAGTTGTCTCAATATCGATCAGAAATCAGGTTCCGAAAATTCGGAGCTAATGTTATTGACGAGTCAGGAGACAGCTGGCGGCGCGCGTGGCTGCACATGCGCCCGTTCGGTGGAGACCAGAGGCACAGCCCGCGTGACGCTGCTGGCAAAGGGCTGGCCGACCGGAAACAGCTCTGCTGTCCAGTGCGAGCTCAGCGCAACACTGGCGCCCGAGGCACATAGCGGGCATCCAAGCGACGCCGCCAGGTTGCCGCTATATTTTTTCGCCCGGCATCTCCGAGCCCATGCCGGTCTTACTGCCAGCATGCTCGACGCCATTGTCGTGCGAAGCGCTGACGAGGTTGGCGGCAACCGCATGGCTGCTGTGCACGCAGCAGGCGACTGCATTGAACATCACACACCAGCCGAATAGCACAGCCAACCAGGCGCGCGTGCGCCGGTTCATTGCACCGTTAAGTGTCGGTCTGGTTAGTGATGATGAACGCACCCAATAGCCCCGCTACGATAGAGATCCCTGGTTATCGCTTCCGGGAATGGGTGAACCCGGGAGCGAACGGCAGAGACAGTATCAGGGTTTTATCCGGCGTTGGGTTTGATCCGTATCAAGCTCAAGATGCAGGGTCGAGAATCGGCAACGCTGGATTCAGCAAATCCCCTCGCATTCAAGGGCTTAGTCCGCCATCCGTGGCAGCATTCGCTGCGACGACTCAGGCTCGCTATGACGCGAGTTCCAGATCTTCTACCAGCGCCTTCAGGAAGCGCGCCGCCTCCCCTCCCGTGACCGCGCGATGGTCAAAGGTCAGCGATACCGGCAGGATCGCGTGCACCGCCGGCTCGCCCTGCCAGGCCACTACCGCCTCGCGGATGACGCCTGCGCCAATTATCGCCACCTGCGGCGGCAGTACCACCGGGCTGGCATAGCGGCCGAACAACGTGCCGAAGTTGGACAGGGTAATAGTCGCACCCATCAGTTCCGAAGGCGGTATCGAGCGGTTTGCCACGTCCCGGCGTAGCCTGGCCAGGCCTTCGCGCAGGTCCTCAGCCTCGCGGTTGGCGACATCCCGGAGTACCGGAACAAACAGACCGTCGGGGGTATCGACGGCGACACCCAGATCCACCTTGTCATGTGTCATAACGCTGAGCCGGCGACCATCAAATGCAACGTTCAACGCCGGCTCGGCCAGACAGGCGCGTGCGATCGCGCGCGCCAGCCGGATAATCGGGTCCCGCGCGTCAGCCGGCCAGGCATGCAGGTCAGCATCCTCGACGATCATCACCGGCACCACTTCAGCATGTGCCCGGGCCATATTCTTGGCCATGGTCCGCCGTACGCTGCGCAATGCCGTGCCCTCGAAGCCGGCCGGGCCCTCCCCGGCTGCGCGCACATCCTGCTCGGTAATCAGCCCATTGGAACCTGATCCGCTGAGTCGACCCAGATCCACGTCCAGCTTGCGCGCCAGGGCGCGGACGGCCGGCGCCGCGCGGGCCGGTTGGAAATCCCGGGTAGAGGGCGCGGCGCCGATATGAAAATCATCGGCGGCCAGATCGCTTGAACCGCTGGCACCGCCGAGATTGCCCACCACGGTGCCGCTGTCTTCTGCTTCCCCTTCGAAGCCCACCAGCGGCTCCCCCACATGCAACAGGTCACCGGGCTTGCCGAAGCAGCGCGCGATGGTGCCCGCGTAGGGAGACGGCACGTCGACAATCGCCTTGGCGGTTTCCACCGACACCAACAACTGGTCAACCTCGACCTGATCGCCAGCCTGCACATGCCATTCGACAATCTCCGCCTCTTGCAGGCCCTCGCCCAGATCCGGCAGTTTGAACTGTTTCATATCTCCCCCTGCATAACGTCACGTGCGGCCTGGCAGATCGAACCGACATCCGGCAGATAGGCCATTTCCTGCCGGGCGTAGGGAATTACGCAATCGAAACCGGTCACGCGCAGCACTGGAGCCCGTAGCGCGTGCAGTGCCTGTTCCTGCACTGTCGCAGCAATCTCAGCGCCCGGGCCGTAGCTGCGCGCCGCTTCATGCACCACGACGCAGCGTCCGGTCTTGCTCACCGAGGCGACCAGGGTGTCGGTATCCAGCGGTTTGAGCGTCGCCACGTCGATCACCTCGCAGTCAATGCCTTCGTCGGCGAGCAGCGCCGCCGCCTCGAGGGTTTCCTTGAGCGCCGCGCCCCAGCTGACCAGGGTCAGATCCTGACCTTCGCGCAGCGTGAAGCAGGTATCCAACGGCAATGGCTGGCCGTCATCCGGTACCACCTGCTGTACCGAGCGATACAGCCGTGCGGGTTCCAGAAAGATCACCGGGTCCGGATTGGCAATCGCCGCCAATAGCAGACCGTAGGCACGGCGCGGCGAGGAGGGAATCACCACCCGCAGCCCGGGGATATGCGCAAACAGCGCTTCGGTGCTTTCACCGTGGTGTTCCGGCGCATGAATGCCGGCGCCATGCGGCGTACGCAGCACCATGGGGCAGCTGAGCCGGCCGCGGGTACGGCTGCGCAGGCGGCTGGCATGGGAGACCAGATGCTCCATGCCGGCATAGATAAACCCCATGAACTGGATCTCGGCCACCGGCTTGAGCCCCTGCGCCGCCATGCCGACGCTGATGCCGGTGATCAGTGTTTCCGCCAGCGGCGTATCCATCACCCGGCGGAAGCCGAAGCGCTCATGCAGGCCAACCGTGGCGCGAAACACGCCGCCGTTGGTGCCGATATCTTCGCCCAGCACTACTACGTCCGGGTCATCCTGCATGGCGCGATGCAGCGCCAGGTTGATCGCCTCGACCATCGAAATGCTGGCTTGATCATTCATGGCCCGCCCCTCCCTGCGCATCCAACCGCGCCTGCAACTGCTCGCGCTGCGCCAGGTACTGGGCCGGCAGCTCGGCATACAGATGGTCGAAGGCGGCAGCAGTCTCCGCCGGCGGCATATTGCGGAAGCGTTCCACTGCGTCATTGATGCGCTCGCCATTGGCGCGCTGTAGCTGTTGCTCCTGCTGTTCATCCCACAGCCCGCGCTCGTGCAGAAACCGCTGCAAACGCCCGATGGGCTCGTGCTTCCAGGCCGCGTTGAGCTCCTCGGCGGAACGGTAGCGGCTGGCATCATCAGCGGTGGTGTGATCGCCCAAACGATAAGTGACGCATTCGATCAGCGTGGCGCCTTTGCCAGCGCGGGCGCGCTGAATCGCCTGGCTGACCCGGTCATAGACCGCCAGCACGTCATTGCCGTCCACCTGCTCACCGGGAATGCCGGCCGCCAACGCCTTGTGCGCCAGCGTGGGGGCGGCGCTCTGCAGGCTGCGCGGTACCGATATCGCCCACTGATTGTTGTTCACCACGAACACCATGGGCAGCTGCCAGACGCCGGCCAGGTTGAGGCTCTCGAGAAAATCACCCTTGCTGGTCGCGCCGTCACCGCAGGTGGTCACGGCGACACGGGGCTGCTGGCGGATGCGAAATGCCGAGGCGACCCCGCAGGCATGACAGGCCTGGGTGGCAATGGGCACGCAGATAGGAAAGTCCTCGGCCACCGCCGGGTTCTCCCAGGCGCTGCCGCGTTCGTCACCGCCCCAGTACAGCAGGATCTCGTGCATGGCGACGCCGCGCTGCAGCTGGGTGGAGGTATCGCGATAGTAGGGAATCAACACATCTTCTGCGGTCATGGCATGACCTACTGCCGAGCCAATGGCTTCCTGCCCCAGGGTCGAGGCGTAGGTACCAATCTGGCCGGTGCGCTGCAGCGCAACGCATTTCTGATCGAAGGCGCGCACGAGCACCATGTCCTGGTAGAACGCGCGCAACAACTGCGGATCATCGATCCAGCCCGGCAGATCGCCCTGCGGCTGTCCGTGATCATCAATTAAACGGGTATAAGGAATCTGCACAGTCAACGGCATGGACTGACCTCCTCAACCGGCGCGTCGCGATTGGCACCGGTGGCGGTTGCTGACCGAACCTGTGGGTCGGCCTGTTATTCTCGGCTGGTTTGTGGCCAGCATCTCTGCACATACCCGGATCGCGGGCACCCGGCAGGCGTCATTGCAACGCGCGAAACCGGTTAGCTCGCAGTATAGATCAGGGAATCAGACCTGCTGACCGGATAGCCGGTCAGCAATCGAATAACGGCCAGCGGTTCAGGCGCAGCCAGGCGTGCCGGCGGAGTACTTGAGGCTGGGGTCAACCACAGCATCGAACTGCTGCAGCGCAGTGGAGCCGATCAATAGTGGATAGGAGAACGCGGTGCGGTCGGTCAGGTTGACTTCAATATTCTCCCGTTCACCGCCCAGGCAGACATCCATCTCGATAACCGGACGGGTGGTGTAGTCCTTGGTTTCGCCATCAGGGATGTCATCGGAGCGACGCTTGATCTGGCTGATGCGTATCACCGGACGCTCCAGCGTCTTGCCCTCCTTCTCGCCATCGACGGCCAGATCGAAGCGTACCCAGTCGCTGTCTTGGCGTTCAAAGATTTCGATATTCTGTGCGCTCAGCGAGGCGGTAACCGCTCCGGTGTCCAGCTTGGCGGGTACATCCAACGCCAGGTCGGCGAGTCGTGCTTTTTCGCTGACGCCGTAAACGGTCCGTTCGTTAGCCAATCCTGCGGTTGAAAGCGCCATCAGGCAGGAAAAGAAAGCTACCGATTTCAAATACATGTAAACCTCATTAAGAACTATGGAGCCTCTACGACCACATCGCCTTCAGACTGTTCGGCAACAGACCGACCGCACGTCGGACGACTGAGGGTAAAGGCCCCGGATGCGCCTTGCATCCATCACCCTGGGAGGGGTATACCAAAGCGACATGGAGGGTAAGAGGAGCCCGTGTTGAACAAGCTCGAATTGAAGGTGCCGCCGCTGGTGCTGGTCGCGCTCTGCATGCTGCTGATGTGGGGTATGTCACGGCTGTTCGCGGAGTTTGACTGGATCATTCCGGGGGGCGCCACGCTCGCAGGCTTGCTGGCTGTTGCGGGGGTCATTATCGCGGTGGCGGGTGTAATCAACTTCCGCCAGGCCAATACCACGGTCGACCCGACCGCGCCGGGGCGTACCACGGCTATTGTCACATCGGGCATCTACAGATCCAGCCGCAACCCTATGTACCTGGGTTTTGCGCTCTGCCTGGCAGCCTGGGCAGTGTGGCTGAGGAACCCACCAGCCTTACTTGTCCTGCCCTGCTTCGTGCTCTACATGAACCGCTTTCAGATTCGCCCTGAAGAACGCCTGCTCAGCGAGAAGTTCGGCAGCGAATACACCTGCTATTGTCAGTCCGTGCGCCGCTGGCTGTAGCCTCGCCAGCTACTGCGCCGCACCGGCACGCAGCATGCACTGCCTGCGCCGCTCATCAACCCGGTTGGCAAACCAGCTAGTGGTCAGTTCACGGGTGATCTTGGGGCTTTCCAGGGTGATGCGCGGAATCATCTCCCGCGGTAAGGGTTCGCCCTGCAGGGTCTCGGCCAGCTCGAACAGGCGGTTGTACAAACGGCTGTCGGAAAATTCAAGCTCAGTGCTCTTGACCAGATCCCGCCTGATGGCGTTGTCATTCATGCCGAGCTGCTTGCTCAGCGAGCGCACCGCACGCTCGGTCGCACCCACTGCGCTGGATCCATGCACAATCAGGTCGCCATCCAACGCCAGGTCAATGCCCGTGGCCTTGCTGACTGCATTCTGGAAGGCGGCGTTACGGCTGGCGTACCAGCCAGCGTTGAAGTCGGCGTAGCGATATAAGGGACGCGTGTAGTCGGCCGGATAATCCAACAGGTGGGCAATACCGAAGAACATGCCGCCGCGCCGGGTGAAGACTTCATCGCGCATCGACCCAGTGATTGGATAAGGATAGACGTCCCGCTGCGTCTCGGCGAAGGCAAGACTGACCTGCATCGGCCCGCCGGTCTGCACCGGATTGAAGCTGCCGAACAGCTGCTTGCCGAGCGGGACCATGCTGATGAAGTCGTCGAATACGGCATTCAGCTGCTTTTCCGAGCGCACCTGACTCAGGCGCTTTTCATAGGTTTCACCAGTTGGCGACTCCATGCGCAGCGCCGCAGTCACCAGAAACCCTGGCACCCGCAACTTACTGGCACGCCGGTCGATTTCCTCCCGCGCAATCTTGGCCAGATTAGGCACCGGCGGAGCAACCTGGAAGGTGGACTCCTGCGCGGTAACCGCCAGCACCGAGCAGATATTTTCCGCGTCCGGCTCGATATCCAGGGTGGTGAACGCCACCTGAATATCCCGCGCCCAACCATCCCGGTCCGCCAGGTCAGCGGGCAGCAGCCGCAGTACCTGAGCCTGAACCGCAGCCGGGCGGTGCTCGGGCGGCATTATGCCGGGCCGCGGGCTGCAGCCTGCCAATATCCCTAGGCCGATCAGCAGCATCAATCCTGCGCAGCGTCGAACGAGACCTGCGTGCGCAACCTCGAACTCCGCTCCGAGCGCGGCTGGACAGGACAAGGAAAAACGGGACTGCGGGATATGATCTGAAAGCATGTTGGCGGTTACTTGTGGTCGAGTCAGTGCCATTCGCCACGAATAGCAATGCCCGCGCGGCGACCGAGTAGGTATGACCTAGGCCGGACGTCAAAGTGCGCCGCCGCTATACAGCCCTGCCCTGCGGCGGCACTGTCGACCGGGTGGTGGATTCCCAAGTGTGCCAGATGCTTAATCTATCTGGTAATCATCCCCCCAACGTCAGCGGATAATCGGATAACGCTGACAAGCCATCAGGCGCGGTCCGCGCTGACCTGGAAGGTGTCGGATAGTTGGTGCAAGCGTTGGGCAGTTTCTCTGGCTTGATCTGAGCTTATACGCAGTGTCCGGACCACATCGCCCATTGATTCCGTAGCGCTTGCGACCTGGCTAGCCTGACGACCATGCTCCTTGCTATTGGTCTCCATTACCGCAATCACCTCAAACAGCTGCTCGACGGTACTATGCAACACGTCGTTATCGTCCGAGGCATTGCCTGCGTCCTCCAACTGCAGATCCACATCAGATACACCCTGCTCCATCAATTCCACCGCCTGCCTTGTGGCGTCGCGAATAGACGTAACCCCGCGGCTGATTTCTTCCGCGGCGCTGGCTGTACGCAGGGCCAGTGCGCGCACCTCGTCGGCTACAACGGCGAAGCCGCGACCATGTTCACCCGCGCGTGCAGCTTCGATAGCCGCATTCAACGCTAATAGATTGGTCTGGCTGGTGATGTCGCTGATCACCGACACCATTCCCACAATCTCGCCCGATCGCTGATCCAGCTTCTGTACGCTGAGGGCTGAGCTGGCGACAACATCGCGAATCTTCTGCGTACCACTGCACACCACATCCAGCCGCTGACGAGCAGAGTTGATCACCTCTGCCATAGTCTTTTTCATTTCAGCCGCGGCTACCGAGGCACTGCTGACCGTTGCCAACTGAGCCTCGATCATGGTCAACATCTGGGCAATATTCTGCGTCACCTCTTCGGCCATATCGCTCGCCCCGCGGTTATGCCCCAGCATTTGCTCGCTATTCTGCACCGCATGGTGGCTGGCCTGTTTGACCCGCCCTACGATGGCATCCAGGCTGTCCAGAAAGCTGTTGACCCAGCGCCCCAGCTCACCGGTTTCGTCAGCGACAAAGCGTGAGGTATCCAGCCGTTGCCTCAGATTGCCTTCACCCTCGGCTATGTTGCGGATGATCTCAGTCATCCGGCCCATGCGCCTGGCCAGTCGCTTGGTACCCCGGCGCCAGAACCAGAAGGCCGAGAAGCCAACGACAGACAGGTTCAACAGGCTGGCCTCAGGCTGGCCGAGTCCGGAATAAGCGATACCTATCTGACACCCGCTGATCATCAGCATGAGGCCCAGGAACAGCTTCATCAGGTCATAGCTCAGCGAGCGGTAGCGGTAAACTTCTTCCAGGTCGGCTTCGCACATCATGCCCCAGCGATCTGGCGAGCCGGTAAGGCTGAAAGTGATCCCTTTGCCGATGACCGGGATGTGGCGGTAGTCAGAATAGCCTGGGTAGGCGACGTAGAGGTTATGTCCCTTACGTATGGTTTCACGAACGCCGGGGTGGAGTTGGCCGGTAGCCGGGTCAGTAAAACGTAGCTCGAGCTCAGTGTGTTCTCGCACGCTCACCCGGCCCCAAGCAGTCCGAATACCGCTCTTGAGGTTGTCACCATGATTGAACGTGTCGTCTTCAAAACGCGAGCGGGAGAGCGCGCGGCCCTGCTCGATGGTCCGATCAAAACGCGAATCCACCATGAAAATGTAGTTGTCGCCAGACTCGGGGTAAATGTGTCCAGCCTCACGCTGGATCAAATCGCCCACCACATCATTAGGTATCCGAGCGCACAGGCAGCCTCCAGCGGATAATGGCTGGTAAAACATCAGTGTCACGGCGTCGTGAAAGCTGGAGGTGGACGGGCCAAGCGACTTGGTTCGGTCGTCCACGTAAGGGCCATGCAAGAACGGTTTCTGTAGCCCGGTTTGTACGGCGTCAGTATCGAGTTTGAAGGCCGCTCCATGCCGGGCGCTGCTGGCAGTGACCTCGCCACTGCTGTTGAGGATGAACAATTCCGAGGCATCCGGCATCTTTTCCAGCAATTGACCAAGCCGATCGCTTTCTGGTGCAAAGGTCTGCGCGTCCATGCCCTGGGACATCAGCGCTAGCGCGTTCCACTGGTTATCGCACCATTGCTGCAACAGGCGGACCCGCGTCTGAGCGATACTCTCGAATATATGCTTGAGCTGCCCGTAGCGATTGTTATTAATCCAGCAGGCCCACCCCATTCGCAATTTGCTGGTTGGACCTAGCCAAGGCAGCCATTTACGTTCCGCCTGGGTAAAGGTCATTTCATCGCTATGTAGAGACATCCCTGATTTCCTTCTGCACTGATGTGACCCGACTCAAGTAAGGAGTGGGCAAGAATTTTGTGATCAGCAAAAACGACGCGCTAATAAAGAACCTTCATCTCGAACCTATGCTGCAGTCCCTCGTTGCTCCGGTCCGGGTTAACGCTATCTCGGCATCATGCGTACCCCGTCCATCTCGCTAAGAGGACGGGGGTGCCCCAGGAGGTAACCCTGGGCGTAATCCACACCCAGCTCACGCAGGCGCTCAAGAATGCCCTCGTTCTCCACATACTCCGCGACGGTCTTCAACCCCATCTCATGGCCTATCGTGTTGATCGAACTGACCATGGCTGCGGCGATCGGGTCTGTCTCGATATCCTTAACGAACACCCCGTCAATTTTCAGGATGTCCACCGGGAGCGTCTTCAGGTACGCGAAAGATGAGAGCCCCGAGCCAAAGTCATCCAACGCAAAATGGCAGCCGATCGCCTTGAGCCGCTGCATGAATATGACCGCACGACTGAGATTGGCGATTGCGCTGGTTTCGGTGATCTCAAAACATATACAGCTGGCAGGCACTTGATGACGCTGAATGGTCTCAAGCACGAATTCGAGGAAGCTGTCCTCGCCGAGGGACGCGGCAGCCAGGTTGATTGAATAGTGTCCGAGCGGGTCCTGGCTACGACGTCGATAATCACCGACCCAGGCCAGAAAATTACCCACTACCCAGCGATCAACCGCCGTCGCCAGATCATAGCGCTCAGCGGCGGGCATGAATGCGCCTGGAGGTATAATCTGTCCGTCCTCACCCAACATGCGCACCAGCACCTCGTAGCGTGGCCCGCCCGGCTCCGCATGCACCGGTATGATTGGCTGGACATACAGGCGGAGCAAATCCCTGTCTACCGCTTCCCTGATGCGGTTAACCCAGAGCATTTCACCACGACGCTCGAGCAATACCTGATCATCGGCCTGATAGACGTGGATGCGGTTGCGCCCGGCGTCCTTGGCGGCGTAGCAAGCGCTGTCCGCCGCACCAAGCAAGTCGCCGAGCGAATGCAGGTGTTCACCGATGAGCACCAGCCCGATGCTTACACCAATGGCGAATGTCTTGTTCTCCCAGCTGAAGCGGAAATCCTCAACCAGGCTGCGAATATCGTCAGCAATGGGTATCGCCTCTTCCTGCGAACATCCGATCAGCAGTAACCCGAACTCATCCCCACCCAACCTCGCCAGGACATCGGTGCTGCGGATGCGCGTCTGAAGCAATCGCGCCAGCTGACGCAGCAACTCATCGCCTGCCGCGTGCCCGCAGGTATCGTTGACCACCTTGAATTGATCCAGGTCCATGTAGCAGATCACCTGCTGGCGATCGCTATCCTGTTGGCCCTGAACGGCCAACGCCAGGCGTCGTTCGAATTCTGCGCGATTGACCAGACCCGTGAGGGTGTCGTGGGCAGCCTGGTGAGATAACTCATTGGCCATGCGCCGAGTCGAGGTAACGTCACGAAACGTGAGCACAGCGCCAATGATCCGCCCCTCCTGATCATACATTGGGGCAACAGCATCCTGGATGTAGACTTGCTCGCCATCACGTTTTCGCAGCAGCGAGGTGGTTTCGTTGCGCCTCTCCAAGGCCTTGCGGTGTCGACGCAAAAGGGCCGTAACGGTATTTCCTCGCGGCATCTCAGTGCGTTCATCGAATAACTGGTATACCTCCTCAAGAGGGCGACCGCTAGCCTGTGCGGCGCGCCAGCCAGTGAGTCGTTCGGCTACCGGATTGAGATAACAAACCCGGCCATCCGGACCGGTCGTGATAACGCCGTCGCCAATCGAAGCCAGCGTGACCTGTGCCAGCGTCTTTTCCTGATATAACTGTTGCTCGACCCGCCGGCGTTCAGTGATATCCCGAATCATGCAGGTATAGAACTTGTCATCTGATCCGCCGCGGCTCACCGTTAGCTCAGCGACAAACTGCTCCTGACCTTGCCCGCTGAACAACACTTCCTGCTTCAGCTCGTTACCCGCCTCGGGCAACGGCAGGCCATGCCAGCCCTGCTCCGCCACCAATTCCCGCATTGGCTGACCGACCAGATCTGCGGCGCCCCTGCCGAACAGCCGCTCCGCGCCCGGGTTGCAGGTGGTGAGCACGCCCTCGGCTGAGCAGGTCACGATGCCGTCGCGAATGTCGCGCACGATCGCCTGGGTCATGCCCACAGCACTTCGCAGCGCGCGAATCACCTTGTTGTACTGAGCAGCGATCTGGCCCACCTCGGTGAAGGGCTCGACCAGTACTTCCTGATCGAAACGTCCGTCC
This sequence comes from Pseudomonas saliphila, assembly GCF_008638345.1. GTDB lineage: Bacteria > Pseudomonadota > Gammaproteobacteria > Pseudomonadales > Pseudomonadaceae > Halopseudomonas > Halopseudomonas saliphila. The sequence continues at coordinate 32,283 of NZ_VTVA01000019.1, forward strand.
TGCTGATGAGCTTCCATGGCGTCCAAAAGCTCGATCAGTTCGGTACGGGCGCCATGCTCGGAAACGTTCAGCCCAACCAGTTCAGCTTCGGCGCTTACTCTCATCGGCAACCAGCGATTGATCACCCGCAGCAACATCCAGGTCATTCCAAAGGACCACAATCCCGCCACCATGATGCCTTCGCACTGCACCAGTAACTGTTCCCAGCGACTAAGCCCTGTATTCAGCAGCGCCATATCAGCGAACAAGGCGACAGCCAAGGTGCCCCATATTCCACTGGCCAGATGCACCGGCACCGCACTGACAGCGTCGTCAATCTGCCAGCGGTACATCAGCCGGTCCGCGCCGTACATCACCAGGCTTCCAGTGAAACCGATAATCACGGCAGAGCCAGCGGAGATCACATGTGCGCTGGCGGTTACGGCAACCATCCCGGCAATCAGTCCATTTAGTGGATAGACTGGATCGACATGACGCCAGCGCAGCCACGAGGCCAACATGCCGCCGAGGATGCCCACTACGCCAGCCAGAACAGTATTAGCAATGATGCTTGGCACAATGGGGTCAAAGCCAAAGGTACTTCCGCCGTTGAAGCCAAACCAGCCGAACATGAGCAAAAGCCCGCCGAGCATCGCGACCGGCAGGTTCGACCCCGGCAGGCTTCGACCCTCACGATCCAGCTCAAACCGGCCCTGCCTCGGCCCTAGCACCAGGATCACAGCCAACGCAATCCAACCGCCTACCGAATGCACAACTGTTGAGCCAGCAAAGTCGGTGAATCCTCTCGCCGCAAGCCAGCCAACCGACTCGCTGAAAGCGCCAGCCCACGCCCAATGGCCATACAGGGGATAGATGAGTCCAGCCGCAATGACCGTCACGACCAGATACCCGCTGAATCGCATCCGCTCAGCGGCCGCTCCGGAAACGATGGTTGCTGCAGTGGTGCAGAACATCACCTGGAACAGGAAAAAGGCCGCGCGCCAGGTATCGTCGAACGAGACCATGAAGAGATCGCTGCCGAACCATCCATGTGCGCTGTTGCCAAACATGAGGCCGAAACCGAACAGCCAGTACAAAACGATGGCAACACTGAGATCCGCCATGTTCTTTACGGCTACATTTATGGTGTTCTTGCTGCGAGTCAGGCCCGATTCCAGGCAAAGGAAGCCTAACTGCATGTTGAAGACAAGACCGGCGCAGAGCACGATCCATAGCACGTCAATTATTTCGAATGCCATTCCCTGCTTTCCCCAATGCAAAACAGATATCGCACTATGATGGCGTTTTGATACGCCAAAACAGATCCATTTGCGCTAAATAAGTGCACGTCGGCACGCTGCGGCGTGCTCTGGTCACTGGGGATGGCTATTGCAGGTTCTATACCAAGCTCGCCAAACGATAATGGCGATTTAACACCTCAGCTCGGGCTGCGAGATCTTCGCGCCCGACCGCTTGCGTTCAGTGTTGGCATACCGAGATTATCCTAACGCTAGAGTGCGCTGGCAGGCTTATCGTGGTCAGGAAAGGATGTACGTAACAAAGCTTCCAACTGCTCGGCCGGAACGGGTTTGCTGTACAGATAACCCTGACCATAGTCGCACCCAAGATCGCAGAGCAGACGCTCCTGCTCCAGGGTCTCGACCCCTTCGGCCGTGATGGTCAGCTGCAAACTCTTGCCCAGAGCAATGATCGCGCGAGCGATGGCGCTGTCGTTGGTATCGCCAGGCAAATCCATGGTGAAACCGCGGTCGATCTTGAGTTTGGTGACCGGCAGACTCTTGAGACGCAGGAGCGAGGAATACCCTGTGCCGAAGTCATCAATCGCCAGCTTGACGCCGATGTTACGCAGCGCATTCAGCACCGAGCCACTTTTCTCGCCCTGCCCCATGATCTCGTCTTCGGTGACTTCAAGTTCAAGATAATGCGCCGGCAAGCCTGACTCTTTCAGTACCGCTTGCACGGCAGCGATGACCTCGCCGCGCTGCAGCCAGTATCCGGACATGTTCACCGCCATGGTCTGCAGCGCAAAGCCACTGTCCAGCCAGCTGCGCATCTGTGCGCAGGCGATACGCAAAACGTACTCATCCACCGCTGACATCAGTCCGGCATGTTGCGCGGCGGGCAGGAAATCAATCGGCGGAATGATCCCCAACACAGGATGGTCCCAGCGCACCAGCGCCTCCATGCCGACGATCCGTTTGCTAACCAGGTCTTTCTGTGGCTGAAAATACACGCGCAATTCCCGTTCACGGATAGCCTTGTGCAGATCAGATTCCAGGGTCATCTGCCGGCGGGCATATTCAGTGAGCGCCTGAGTGTAAAAGGCGTAGGTATTGCGGCCGTTCTTTTTGGCCAGGGTTACCGCGGTGTCCGCGTTTTTCAACAGCTCGGCGCTGTCTTCGCCGTCATCCGGATAAACGCTCATGCCCAGGCTACAGCTCAGGTGCAATGTCCGTTCGCTGATGTCGAACGGCTGGTCAAATGCCCGCTGGATACGCAGAGCAAAGGGCGTGAGGTCCGCCGCTTCGGCCAGATCCTCGACCAGCATGATGAACTCGTCCCCACTTAACCGTGCCAGCGTATCCTGTTCACGGCACAGCTCCGAAATCCGCCCAGCCGCGGCGCGCAGCAGTTCATCCCCGGCACTGTGACCCATGCTGTCATTGATCGCCTTGAACCGGTCAATATCGACAAAGACCAATCCCAACCGTCTGTTGTTACGCTTGGCGCGGGCCAGGGCATTACCCAGGCGTTCAATCATCAGGAGGCGATTGGGCAATCGGGTCAGCGGGTCGTGGTGCGCGAGGAAGTCTATCTCTTCCTGCGAGCGCTTGATCTGGGAGATATCGGCAAATACCGCGACATAATGCGAGAGCTCACCTTCCTCATCGTACACCGCGTTGATGGTTTGCCACTGCGGATAGATCTCACCGTCGCGCCTGCGATTCCAGATTTCGCCTTGCCAGCTGCCGGTCGACTTCAATTGGCCCCACAGGTCGCTGTAGAACTGTTCGGGATGCCAGCCGGATTTCAGGAATGACGGCGTCTGGCCGATCACCGATTGAGGGTCGTAGCCGGTGATGCTGCAAAAGGCTGGATTGACACTGACGATGCGGTTCTCGTGATCAGTGATCACCACCCCTTCGGTGGTGCTCTGGATGACCACCGCCGCTTGTTGCAGGCGTTCGTCGTTCAACTTCTGCTCCGTGACATCTCGCACGATCCCTACCAGCCGAACGGCCTTGTGCTGCTCGTCGCGGATTGCCCTGCCACGGGCATGAACCCAGGCGTAATCGCCATCCAGCGTCAAGATACGATGATTATTGTCGAAACGATCGGTGGTTCCGCGAAAATGCGCACGAATCGCCTGCCGTGTGGCAACAAGATCATCAGGGTGTACTCTTTCAAGCCAGATGACGCCCAGATCGACATCCGCTGTCGGCGGGTAGCCAATGATTTCCAGACAGCGGTCGGAGAAATACACACTACCGGCGCCAATATCCCAGTCCCACACACCGTCATTGGAACCCGCCATCGCCAGATCCAGACGCTCCTGACTTGACCGCAACAGCCGTTGCTGCTTGGCCCGGCAGTTCAATTGTCCGCGCGAGGCGAAAAACACCAGTGTCGCGGTCACCAGAACGAAGAGGATGCCCTTGAAGGTATGGATCCCCTGCGCAGCCCAGGTCTCCGGGCCAAGAGTTGTTACCAGATAATCACTGAACAGGATCCACAGCATGGCCACCGTCGAATACAGCACAGCTACGCGAAACGCGCTTCGGCTAGGGCTCATAGGTCTGAATTATTCTCTTGCAATATCAGGCGGCATCTTAGCTGCTTGACGACTTGCGGTCATGCAATGCGTGCGACATTCCGACATACTTGAAAGCAGCAGTCGGGGACAATGTCCCTGTCCCAATTTTTGTCAGAGGTCCAATCTGCTATGTGGTACAACGGTTTTCTAGATCCTTCTCCTTGGCAAGTCCTGGCCATCATATTGGTGCTGACGCATATCACCATCGTCAGCGTCACCGTCTACCTGCATCGGTATTCGGCGCACCGCTCCCTCGAGCTGCACCCGGCACTCAAGCATTTTTTCCGATTCTGGCTGTGGATGACCACGGCCATGAATACCCGCGAGTGGACCGCGATCCACCGCAAGCACCACGCCAAATGCGAAACCCCTGATGATCCACATAGCCCTGTGCACAAAGGCTTGACCACGGTGCTACGCAAGGGCGCCGAGCTCTACATGGAAGAGGCCAAGAACGAGGAAACCCTGCGCATTTATGGCAAGAACTGTCCGGACGACTGGATAGAGCGCAACCTCTATAAACGTTTCCCCATTGCCGGGGTGAGCCTCATGCTCTTGATCGACCTGGCGCTGTTTGGCGTTATCGGCCTGACTGTCTGGGCCGTCCAGATGATGTGGATACCGGTGTTTGCCGCTGGCGTGGTCAACGGCCTCGGGCATGCGTTCGGATACCGCAACTTTGAATGCAAGGACGCCGCGACCAATATCCTGCCCTGGGGCATCCTGATTGGCGGCGAAGAACTGCACAACAATCACCACACCTATCCCAACTCAGCGAAGCTGTCAGTAAAGAAGTGGGAGTTCGATATGGGCTGGATGTGGATCAGAGTGTTCAGCATGCTTGGACTGGCCAAGGTGCGGCGTACCGCTCCGATCGCCCATCAGGTCGAAGGCAAGCAGACACTGGACATGGATACCGCCATGGCGATCCTCAACAACCGGTTCCAGATTATGGCGCAGTACCGCAAATTGGTGATCAAGCCGCTGATGCAGCAGGAGCTACAGCGGGTCGATCATTCGATCCGGCACCTGTTCAGCCGCGGCAAGCGGTTGTTGAGTCGGGAGCCGAGTCTGCTCCAGCCTGAGCATGAAGCGCGCATCCAGACCATGCTGGCGCACAGTCAGGTGCTCAAGGTGACCTACGAGAAGCGGCTGGCGCTGCAGCAGATCTGGACGCGGACCAGTGCCAACGGGCATGACATGCTGCAGGCACTTCGCGAATGGTGTGCCCAGGCAGAAGCCAGCCGCATCCAGGCGCTGCAGGAGTTTGCTGCCTCGCTGCGGACCTATTCGTTGCAGCCGGCCCCAGCCCGTTAACGGCATCAGACGCCGCTCAAAAGCGCACCCGGACTCCCTGTCCCGGTGCGTTTTTCATGCTCGCCGAGCAGCGCGGGAAATGAATTCTGTGTTGGCCGTCCGCTAACCCGAACGTGCGGGTCGCCAAGGCACTGCCTTCGGTTTATGCTTGCCGATCAACATACCCTGACAATAATGGTAGCAACGGATGCGAACCCTGATTTGCGGCCTGGGCCTACTCCTCGTCACCCCGGCTCTGCTCGCCTCGACCATTTACAAGTTCACCGATCAGAACGGCGTCGTCACCTATACCGATCAGAAGGTGTCGGGTGCCCGCGAACTGGTTTTCCAGGACGCCATGGTCGAGAACATCGAACAGAAGGTGTACGTCACCACACGTAAACACGCGGGCGGTGAGACCCTGATCGTCAATAACGAGCTACACGCTCCGGTCGAGATCGAATTGAGCGTCGAGAACCCGCGCAATGTATCGGGTGTGCCGGACAAACCCCTTCGCTGGGTACTGCCGCCTCGTGACAGCATTCGCCTGCTGACGCTCGTTCCGGATGCCGGCAAGACGCCGAGCTATACACCACGGCTTCGCTACGCCATCGGCGATCCCCGCTCCGAGCCAACTGTCACCCAGTACCCGCTACCCTGGAGCGGAGGGCCGTTCAGGGTCACTCAGGGCCCTGGCGGGAAATTCAGCCACACCGGCCCCAAGGGCCGTTACGCCATCGATATTGCCATGCCCGAGGGAACGCCCATTCTCGCGGCCCGACCCGGGCTGGTGGTAAATGTGGACAACAACCAGAGCGGCCGCGGCAACAACCCGGCCGGCAACTTCGTCCGACTGTTGCACGATGACGGTACCATGAGCGTTTACTTGCATCTTCAGCGCGGGTCCGTGCGCGTCAAGGCCGGAGATCGCGTGCGTACTGGCACGCCACTGGCTCGCTCGGGCAATACCGGCAACAGCACCGGGCCGCACCTGCATTTCGTGGTCCAGCGCAACATCGGCATGGATACCGTCTCGATCCCATTCGAGTTCGCGCAACCGATCAGTGAACTGCCGAACTTCGCTATTGGCGGTGAATAACCATCCAACCCGCCTTGCCGCGCCCAGGGCAGCATAATCCGGACAACAAAAAACCCGCACATGGCGGGTTTTTTGTTGGAAAGCAAAGATCTTATCGGATCTTGGCTTCCTTGTAGCTCACGTGCTTGCGAACGACCGGATCGAATTTCTTGATTTCGATCTTGTCAGGCGTAGTACGCTTGTTCTTGTCGGTAGTGTAGAAGTGACCAGTACCGGCGGAAGACACCAAACGAATCAACTCACGCATGGAAGTGCTCCTTAGATTTTTTCGCCACGGGCGCGCATTTCAGACAACACGACGTCGATGCCGCGCTTGTCGATAATCCGCATACCCTTGGTGGAAGTGCGCACGCGTACAAAACGCTTCTCCGACTCAACCCAAAACCTATGGTGCTGCAGGTTAGGCAGAAAACGACGCTTGCTTCTGTTGTTAGCGTGGGAAACATTGTTCCCAGTAACCGGGCGTTTGCCGGTTACTTGACATACTCGAGACATGATTAACCCTCTCCAACCACTTGCCCAACCCGAACTGGTTGGAAGCCATAAAAAAATCTGTTGTCCAGCCGGGGCAATGAAATGGTGCGATCCTGCGCTGCCTGAATACGACAATGCGGGCACAGCCCCGAGAAGAGCGGAGCTTTATACCAAACTGAGCCCCTTCAGGCAATGTTTTTTCATTAAAGCAAGCCACGCTCCGCAAAGGAAACCGGCTCCCCATCCCCCACCACCAGATGATCCAGCACCCGTATATCCACCAGCGCCAGAGATTCTTTCAACCGCCGCGTCAGCATCAGGTCCGCCTGACTCGGCTCGGAAACCCCCGACGGATGGTTGTGCGTGAGGATCAGCGCTGCGGCGTTATGCGCCAACGCCCGCTTGACGACCTCCCGGGGGTACACGCTGGCGCTGTCCAGGGTGCCGCGAAACAGCTCCTCGAACGCAATGACCCGGTGCTGGTTATCCAGAAACAGACAGGCGAAGACCTCATGCGGCAATCCAAGCAGCTGGCTTTTCAGATAGCGACGCACCGAGCCGGGGGATGTCAGGGCATCGCCGCGTTGCATCTCTTCATATAAGTGTCTGCGGCCCATCTCCATGACAGCCTGCAGCTGTACGAATTTGGCCGGGCCGAGGCCCGCGTGACCACAGAACAGCTTCAGATCGGCTTGCAGGAGTGCACGCAGACTGCCGAAGCCGCTCAACAGGTCACGAGCGAGATCGACCGCGCTGCGTCCCGGAATGCCGGTGCGCAGAAAAATCGCCAGCAGCTCGGCATCCGACAAGGCGGCGGCGCCCTGACTCAAGAGTTTTTCACGCGGCCGTTCGGCCAGAGGCCAGTCGGTTATAGCCATGCAGGTGCTCCTTGCGAGGGACGGGGCGTACTTCCTGTTCGCACCCATAGGGAGCTCGAGTATAGGCAGCCTGCGGGCCACAGGTCGAGCATGCTGCGGGCCAAGCGCTGTGGTATCTTAGCCAGCATTTGACGGGCTTCTCGTTTATGAGAAAAACCGCGAAACCCCAGTGCTTCCGACGCTTCCAAAGCGAGCCGTGTAAGAGGTAGACAATGCAGCGTTTGTTCAACAAACAGGTAGTGCTCGGCGTCAGTGGCGGAATCGCCGCGTACAAGAGCGCCGAACTGGTCAGACGGCTGCGTGACGCCGGTGCCGAGGTGCGCGTAGTCATGACCAACGCGGCGCGGGAGTTCATCACACCGCTGACACTGCAGGCGCTCTCCGGTCACCCGGTACATGGGGACCTGCTCGACCCGGCTGCAGAGGCTGCAATGGGACACATTGAGCTGGCGCGCTGGGCAGACATGGTGCTGATCGCCCCGACGACGGCCGATCTCATGGCGCGCCTGGCCCAGGGCCGCGGTGACGATCTACTGACGACGCTGATCCTGGCTACCGATGCGCCGATCGCCATCGCGCCGGCAATGAATCAGGCCATGTGGCGCGACCCGGCCACCCAGGCCAACCTGTCCACGCTGCTGGCGCGCGGCATCAAGGTATTCGGCCCGGCGGCAGGCGAGCAGGCCTGTGGTGATATTGGCCCGGGACGCATGCTGGAGCCGACCGATATCGCTGCCTGCGCGGCGGAATGCTTCGAATACGGCGCCTTGAGCGGCCGCCACGTGCTGATCAATGCAGGCCCGACCCGTGAAGCGATCGATCCGGTGCGCTACATATCCAACCACAGCTCCGGCAAGATGGGCTTCGCCCTGGCCGCTGCCGCTGCCGAAGCGGGTGCCCGCGTCACGCTGGTGGCAGGTCCGGTGAATCTGCCGACGCCGCCGCGCGTTCAGCGGGTGGACGTCGTCAGCGCGGAGGAGATGCTCAATGCCTGTCAGGGCGCTCTGCCGGCGGACCTGTTTATCGCTTCGGCTGCCGTCGCTGACTACCGTCCGGCCGAGCGCGCCGAGAGCAAGCTGAAGAAGGACCCTGGCACGTCAGATGGCATGACCCTGTCGCTGGTACGCAATCCCGATATTCTCGCTGCACTCGCCAATCACCCGCAACGACCATGGTGTGTGGGATTCGCTGCAGAAACCAATGACGTCAATGCCTACGCCGAAGACAAACTGCAGCGAAAAAATCTGGACCTTATCGTCGCAAATGATGTCAGTGTGCCAGGCATCGGGTTTAATAGTGATGATAACGCCGTGACGTTGATAGACCGCACGCTTCAACACCACCCGCTGCCCCACGCCAGCAAGCAGAAACTGGCTCGGCAGATCATTGCCTTTATTGCCGGCCGGCTCACCCCACCGACTGCCTGAGGATTAAGGATGCACGCGCTGCAAGCAAAGATACTCGACCCCCGACTTGGCCAGCAGTGGCCGCTGCCTCACTACGCCACAGACGGCTCAGCCGGCCTCGATCTGCGTGCGCTGCTGCATGAGCCTCTGGTACTGGAGCCCGGACAGACACAACTGCTGCCCACCGGACTGGCAATCCATATTGCCGATCAGGGATTGGCTGCGATGATATTGCCACGCTCAGGTCTGGGTCATAAACACGGCATCGTGCTGGGTAACCTGGTTGGCTTGATCGACTCCGATTACCAGGGACAGCTGATGGTGTCCTGCTGGAATCGCAGCCAGCAGGCATTCACTATCGAACCTGGCGAACGCATTGCCCAGCTGGTGCTGGTACCGGTGCTGCAAGCCAGCCTGGAAGTCGTCGAGGAATTCGACAACAGTGCTCGCGGCGCGGGTGGTTTCGGCCACACGGGCAGCCATTGAGCACGTCCATCTGAGCAAGGAGGCGATACGGATGAAACTTACCAAGGCGTCACCGGGGCCGCGATCCCAGGCATTGCCGGGCACTCTTGTTCCCTTGCTGATGGCTCTGGCCGGGCTGGGCGCTGCCGCGTTACTGATCTGGTTCACACTGTTTGGCGAGGGCAACCAACGCTATTCGCAGGATATGGCAGCGGCCTATGCCAGCCAACAGGCCGGGGCGCTGAATAGCGCGTTGAACCGTCTGGATGCTGACCTGACGACGCTGGCGAGCAACCCGCAAATGCAGGTCGCCCTGAACAGTGGCGGCAGCCCTGCCCTGACCCGTTCGTTGCGCCATGTATACGCCGATGCCCTGGCGATCTACAGCCATCTGCCCGGTACCGCCGTCAACATTCAGAGCGACGTGGCCCCCTTGAGCTTCGCCGCGCTGGACATGATCCGCCGCGCCGAGCGCAACATGCCGGTTCCCGCCGAAGCGCATAAAGTCGGCACCGAATGGCGTCTGTACGCAGCGCAGCCTCTGCGCGTGACAGCCAACGCACCGATTGGCGGATCGGTCATCGCCGTCTTCGACATGCAGCGTTTAGTGGGCAGCCTCCCGCCCCTGCCACCAGATAGCGGCCGCATCACCTTGATCCAGCAATTCCCCGACGCGCCGGAACAGATCCTCTACCAGCGCGGCGAGGGCCACGGTCCAGCCCTGGTCCTGCCCACCAGCAACCCAGCCTGGCGCCTCGAATTCCGCGCTGGCAGTGCACTGTCGTCCGGCATGATCAATCCGTTGTTGCTGCTCGGCGCGACACTGCTTGCACTGGCCGGACTGCTCGCCGGATTGCTGTGGTTACAGCGCCAATGGTGCGCAAGCATCCAGGCGGACGCCGAGGTCCTGACCCAGCTCACCAAGGGACACAAGGTAGCAGGACTGCGTCTGGGCGTGCTTGAGCCCGTCGCACAGGCGATCATGCAGCAGGCGCAACGCAACGGACAGACGCCAGGCGTCAGCCCGGCACGCGAGCGACAGACAACCATGGAGCCGGCTCTTGCTGCTGCGCCCGTTGCGGCTGTTGCGGTCCGCTCACCGGCCGTCGCCCATGCCACGCCGATACTCGACGAAGAGGATATCCTTGATATCGATATTTTCGATGAGGAAGACCCCTTCGATATGGCCGGTGACGCACCTGCGCAGAGCGCTATCCCCGTCGTGCCTGCGGAAATATTCCGCGCCTATGACATTCGCGGCGTAGTCGGGCAGACGCTGACTGAAGACAATGTGTACTGGATCGGCCGGGCAATCGGCAGCGAGAACCTGGCGTGCGGGCAGTCTCAAATCGCCGTCGGCCGGGACGGCAGACTGTCCGGCCCGACCCTGTCTGAAAAACTGATCAGGGGCCTGATGGACAGTGGTTGCCATGTCATCGATCTGGGCATGGTGCCAACCCCGGTGGTGTACTTCACCACTCATACGCTGGACGCCTCCTCCGGTGTGGTATTGACCGGCAGTCACAACCCCGCCGAATACAACGGACTGAAAATCGTCATCGACGGCCAGACGCTCTCCGAAGAACGCATCAAAGCGTTACACACCCGCATCGAGCAAAATGATCTCAGTGCCGGCGACGGTACTCGCGAACAACGCGACCTGCTGCCGACCTACCAGCAACGCATCGTCGAAGATGTCGCGCTCGCTCGCCCGCTCAAGGTCGTAGTGGACTGCGGTAATGGCGTGGCCGGGGTCATCGCCCAGTCCTTGCTGGAAGAGCTCGGCTGCACAGTGATTCCACTGTTCTGCACCGTGGACGGCAAGTTTCCCAACCATCATCCTGATCCGAGCAAGATGGAGAACGTGGCGGACCTGATCGCTGCGGTGCGCCAGCACAAGGCCGATATCGGCATAGCCTTCGATGGCGATGCCGATCGGCTGGGCGTGGTCACCAGTGATGGCGAGCTGATCCATCCCGATCGCCTGCTGATGTTGATGGCCGAGGACGTCGTCGTGCGCAATCCCGGCGCTGATGTCGTGTTCGACGTGAAATGTACCCGGCGTCTGCCAGCCTTGATCAGCAAGCTTGGCGGGCGGCCCGTAATGTGGAAGTCCGGACACTCGTTGATCAAGGCGAAGATGAAGGAAGTCGGTGCCCTGCTCGGCGGCGAAATGAGCGGCCACATCTTCTTCCAGGAACGCTGGTACGGTTTTGACGATGGCCTGTATAGCGCATGTCGGCTGCTGGAAATCCTCTCCGTGCAGCCCGACAATCTCACCAGCGCCGAACTGATGGCGCGCTATCCAACCGGCCTGAGCACACCGGAGCTTAACGTCCGCGTCGGCGAACAACGTAAATTCGAGATCATTCAGGCGCTGCTCGAGCAGGCCGATTGGGGTCAGGGCAAACTGACCGCGCTGGATGGCCTTCGCGTTGATTATCCGCACGGTTGGGGTCTGGTCCGCGCGTCGAACACCACGCCCATGCTGACCCTGCGCTTTGAAGCGGACAAACAGGAAGACCTGGAGCTTGTCCAACAATTATTCCGCGATCAGTTGGCCGCTGTAGCCCCTGATCTGGAGCTGCCATTCTGAACCAAGAGAGAACCATAAACATGTTGAGTCGTGACGCTGCCGCCCAGGTTTCCCGGGTACTGACCGAAGCTCTGCCCTATATTCAGCGCTTCACCGGCAAGACGATAGTCATCAAGTACGGCGGAAATGCCATGGAAAGCGAGGAGCTGAAAAACAGCTTCGCCCGCGACATCGTGCTGATGAAGACGGTCGGTATCAACCCGGTCGTGGTACATGGCGGTGGGCCGCAGATCGCTGACCTGCTGGCCCGGCTGAATATCCAGAGCGAATTCATTGAAGGCATGCGCGTCACCGATAACCAGACGATGGACGTGGTGGAGATGGTGCTCGGCGGCCAGGTCAACAAGGATATCGTCAATCTGATCAACCGCCACGGCGGCGCCGCCATCGGCCTGACCGGCAAGGACGCGGGCCTCATTCGCGCACGCAAGCTGAAGGTATCGCGGCGTACCCCGGGCATGGACAAGCCCGAGATCATCGACATCGGCCAGGTTGGAGAGGTCGTCGAGATCAATACCCGGCTGATCAACCGCCTGGTCTCCGATGATTACATTCCGGTGATTGCGCCCATCGGCGTTGGCGATGACGGTGCCTCCTACAACATCAACGCCGATCTGGTCGCGGGCAAGGTGGCCGAGGCGCTAAAGGCCGAGAAACTCCTGCTGCTGACCAACATCGCCGGTCTGATGGATAAGCAGGGCAAGGTGTTGACCGGGCTGACGACCGCCCAGGTCGACGCATTGATCGAGGATGGCACTATCTACGGCGGCATGTTGCCAAAAATCCGTTGCGCCCTGGACGCCGTGCAAGGCGGTGCCGGCAGCGCGATCATCGTCGATGGCCGCGTTCCCAACGCCGTACTGCTGGAGATTTTTACCAATACCGGGGTCGGCACCTTGATCACCAACCAACCGCACCTGCTGTGATGCAGCGCGACGATTTCCCCCTCAGCACCCAGCTGCGGGTGCGCTGGGCTGAGGCCGATATGCAGAGCGTTGTATTCAACGGCCACTATCTGACTTATGCAGACATCGGTACCACGGAGTATTTCCGTGCGCTGAAACAAACGACGGCGGGCGTGATCGGCGCGCAGGGCAGTGACTTCTTTGCGGTGCGCACTGTGCTGGAGTACCACGCCCCAGCGTTGTATGACGACCTGCTGGACGTGCATGTGCGGATCGCCCGGCTGGGTAATTCAAGCATGCAATTTGTGATCGGGATCTATCGGGATGAGGAGCTGCTGACCACCGGCGAGCTGATCTACGTTCATGCCGATCAGCAAAGCCGACGACCTGAGCCCATCCCGGAGGCGTTCAGGGCCGCCGTCAAAGCGTTCGAGAAAATGCCGCCGCAGGATGCGTCGACAAACTAGCGTGACCGCCGGGAATCATCCCGGCGCCATTAACGTGTCAGTTGCGCCAGACGCTCGCGCTGGGCAGCAAAGGCACGATCAACCTCTTTGGTCTCTTCGCGCTTGAGTTCAATCAAGCGCTGTAGACGGGCCGACTCTTCATCCAGGTCTGCCAACTGGTCAAGAACCTGTGGCTCCACCTGGCGACCCGCGCGCTCCTGACCCGCCGCCCGGCGTTGCAGCTCTTCGCGTTGCGTCTGCACGACGTCGATTTCACTTTCAGCGGTGGCGATCTGATTATCGATCTGGGCAATCTGGCGGGCGTGCGCGCGATCCAGATCCTTGACGTTGCTATATAGTCGCAACAGCGTGGAATCGGCTACGCGCTGGCGCTCCTGCTCAGTGCGGGCGTGACGCATGGCCTGGAGTTCAGTCTGGGTAGGTGACGCAGGAATGATCTCGCGGACGCGGCCCTGAGCATCCAGCACCTCGTAGCCGTTGGTGATGTACTCAGGGGGCACCCGGCTGTCGAGTACGGTGATACCCCGATCATCCATATAACGATACAGCTCTGCCTGCACGATGCTCGGCGTCACAGACACCGCACCCAAGCCTATCCACAAACATATCCGTCGCATCACCGCCACTCCGTCCCTGAGCCCGGTTCCGGCTCAAATGCCTTGCTGAATGCCGTACTTCGCCCGGTATGCCTCAACCGCAGGCAGGTGGTGGCGAAGCGTCTCGTCTTCCTTCAGAAAACCAAGTACCTGGGTAAGGGACACAATACTCATCACCGGAACGCCAAAATCCCGCTCGACTTCCTGGATGGCAGACAGCTCGCCTTGCCCCCGCTCCTGGCGGTCCAACGCGATCATCACAGCCGCTGGTGTCGCCCCGGCGTCCTTGATTATCTGCATCACTTCCCTGATCGCGGTGCCGGCCGTGATCACATCATCGATGATCAATACCCGACCCTGGAGCGGCGCGCCAACCAGGCTGCCGCCCTCGCCATGATCCTTTGCCTCTTTGCGATTAAAACAGTATGGCAGATTGCGATCAAAACTTTCAGCCAGCGAGACAGCCGTCACCGCCGCCAGCGGAATGCCTTTGTAAGCGGGTCCGAAGATGATATCGACGTCATCCAGGTCACTATGCACGAACGCCTGGGCATAATAGCGCCCGAGCCTGGCCAGCGCAGTGCCATCATTAAATAGTCCAGCATTGAAGAAATAAGGGCTCTTACGGCCGGACTTGAGGGTAAAATCTCCAAACCGCAGCACGTCTCGATCCAGCGCAAAGCGAATGAACTCTCGTTGATATTCGTGCATCTCACCCTCGTCGTTAACAAAAATCCTGCAAGCTCAGTTATCATACACGCACGAATTTGACGGAGCCATGTATGCGAATTATCAGTCTGAATGTGAACGGCGTCGAGGCCGCAGCGGCCAGAGGCTTGTTTGACTGGCTTCGCACACAGGATGCAGATGTTATTTGTCTTCAGGACATTCGCGTCACCGCCCCTGAACTGGAGCAGGATGCCTACTGGCTGGACGGCTATTGGCAGTACTGCTTCGAAGCAGAAGTGCCGAGTCAGGGCGGTGTCGCTATTTATACCAAGACCGCGCCCAAAGCCATCATCATGGGTCTGGGCTTCGAATTGGCGGACCGCTATGGCCGCTTCATTCAGGCTGACTTTGACAAGGTCAGTATCGCTTCCCTGCTGCTGCCATCGGGCCGTAATGGCGACGCCGACCTGAATCAGAAATTCAAGTTCATGAATGACTTCACCGGCTACCTGAACAAGCAGCGGCGCAAGCGGCGCGAGTTCATCTATTGCGGCTCGCTACATACCGCGCACCTTAAGCTGGACGTGAAGAACTGGCGCGACTGTCAGGAACAGCCTGGCTTCATGGCGCCCGAGCGGGCCTGGATGGATGAGATATTCGGTAATCTGGGATACGTCGATGCGCTGCGCGAGGTAACCCGCGAATCAGAACTGTACAGCTGGTGGCCCGACAGCGAACAGGCTCAGGATCTGAACCTCGGCCTGCGCTTCGATTATCAGATCCTCACGCCCGGCCTGCGCCGCTTCGTGAAGAACGCCCAGATCCCGCGCAAAGTGCGTTTCTCCGAGCATGCGCCGGTGATCATCGAATACGACTGGACTCTGTCTATCTGAAACTTGTTGGTAGCTCGCGCTGGACGCTTCAAGCCGTGTTCGACGGCTTGAAGCGTGCTGATTACTTGATCACCCGCCAGCAGAACGGATAGCGATACGCCTGACCTTCATTCGCCTTGATGGCAGCGATGATCATCAACACGACCGCAGCAATGATCACCACCCAGATCAGCAGAAAGCCAATCACCACTACCATCAGCAACACAGACACCAGCCCGGCCAGCGCAACACTGATCTGAAAATTCAGCGCCTCCTTGCCCTGGTCGTCAATGAACGGTGCCTGATCCTTCTTCAACTGCCATACCAGCAGCGGTCCGATCAGACTGCCAAAGGGAATGATGCAACCGAGAAACCCCGCTAAGTGCGCCGCCATGGCCCACTTCCGCGCTTCGGGACTGGGGGTGATTTCGAGGGGGTTTTGCATGTCTTCGTTCATACGGCGACGCTCCTGTCCAATGAGGATGATACCGGCCACTGGAACAGTTCTCTGTCCGGGGCAGCTCAGTAGCGCCACCAGGATGTTCAACAAGTCGTCTGCGCCAGCCTTGCCTCGGCCAGCATAGCATTGAGTCACGGCGGACTGAATGCCTGTTCGGCCTACCGAGACCTGCGCCACAATCTGCCAGCAACAGATCTCCGATAAGCCCTGACAGACACCGCCAGGGCGGAGCCGACCTTAGCTATAAGCGCTTGCGATCAGTCCTGCAATGCAGCCAATTGCATGCTGAACAGCTCATCCACCCCTTTTTTCGCCAGCGCCAGCATGGCGTTGAGATCTTCCGGGCTGAACGGTGCGGCTTCGGCAGTACCCTGCACTTCGATGAATCCGCCCTTGTCCGTCATCACCACGTTCAGGTCGGTGTCGGCCGAGGAATCCTCAAGGTAGTCGAGATCCAGCACCGGCTCACCCTTGTACATCCCCACCGAAATAGCAGCGATCATCTGCACTGTCGGGAGCTTCTTGATCGCACCGCGCTTTTTCATTAACCGCAACGCATCGACCAGCGCTACGCAGGCACCGGTAATCGAAGCCGTTCGCGTACCACCATCGGCCTGGATCACATCACAATCGAAGTAAATGGTGTTCTCGCCGAGGCTGTGCAGATCGACCGCTGCACGCAGCGACCGGCCGATCAGCCGCTGAATTTCCAGCGTTCGCCCGCCCTGCTTGCCCTTGCTGGCTTCACGCTGCATCCGCTCGCCCGTGGCGCGCGGCAGCATGCCGTACTCGGCGGTAATCCAACCCTGTCCCGAGCCGCGCAGGAATCGCGGCACGCCGGACTCGACACTGGCCGTACAGATCACCTTGGTGTCGCCGAACTCCACCAGTACCGAGCCCTCGGCGTGTTTGGTGTATTGGCGGGTCAGGGTTACCTGACGCATCTGATCGGCTTCACGGCTGCTGGGTCGTTTCATGGTTCGAATCCTTGTACAGCATTAAATGTGCGATGGATTATACGGACCGGGAGGTTGGCATGACAGCGCCGGTACTCCCGCTGCGGACCAGGGGTTACAATCGAGGAGATTTCACAGCAACTCAACGGACTAAAGAGGCCAACGATGGTGTACAGCATGACTGCTTTCTCACGCTGCGAGCTCAACAGCGAGCAGGGCAATCTGTCCTGGGAAATGCGCTCGGTAAATCATCGCTACCTGGAAATCAGTTTGCGTCTGCCTGAGTCGTTTCGCGAACTGGAAGGCCCTCTGCGCGAGCGGCTGCGCAAATCCCTCGCCCGCGGCAAAGTCGAATGCACGCTGCGCTTTCACCCTGTCGCGGATGGCAACCGGGGACTGACGCTCAATCAGCCGCTGATTGAGCAACTGATTGAAGCGACCCGCCAGATAAGCCGCAAACTGGACGACCCGGCCCCGGTCAATCCGCTGGAAGTGCTGGCCTGGCCCGGCGTAATGGGAAGCGCCGAACATGATCAGGCGGCACTGTCAAAGCAGGCTCGCGAGCTATTCGACCAGGCACTCGCCGAGCTGCGCGCACAACGGGCCCGCGAGGGTGCGGAACTGAAAATCATGCTTGAAGCACGCCTGACTGCAATCACTGAACGCATTGTGGTACTGCGCGAAATGATGCCCGAGATGCTGACCGCGCACCGCCAGAAGCTGGTCGACCGCTTCGCCGAAGCCAGTCTGGACCTGGACAACACCCGCGTTGAACAGGAGCTGGTGCTGTTAGCGCAAAAAATAGATGTGGCCGAAGAGCTCGACCGCCTCGACACCCACGTCAACGAAACCCGCCGCGTGCTCTCAGGTAATGCTGCCATGGGCCGTCGGCTGGACTTTCTGATGCAGGAATTCAACCGCGAAGCCAACACTCTCGGCTCCAAGGCCATCGACAGCCGCAGCACCCAGGCCGCGGTGGATCTGAAGGTATATATCGAGCAGATGCGCGAGCAGGTGCAGAATATCGAATAACGCCGAGGCAGCGTTATGTGATTGCGCCAGCTGACTTGAGTCGCTCGATCCAGACTGTGGGCAAATCTTCGCCTGCCTCACGGCGGCTCGAGCAGGCTGTCAGATCCGCTGCTCACTCCATCGAACAGCAGACCAACCGGTCTGCGCCGCCCTACATGCGCTAACCATCACTTTGAATGGATCGGGGCCTGAGCCGATTCAGACGCATACTTGATTTAGCGCCAATCAGCCATAGCCACGTCATCTCACGAAAAACATGCCACATGTTCTCGACATGTGTATTCACTTAGTATGAGTTGATACACGTTTTGGACATAGCCTATTACCCGCCAGGGAGGAGTGCATTTGAATCAGTTCTCTGTAGCAAGGCATCTTCTCCTGGCACTTCTTTTATCAGGCTTGTGCATCGGCGCGCTTGCACAGAATCGTCCGGAGGTTCGACTTGAGCGGGTAAGCAAGACGGACATCATTGCCGAGGTGCCGCTCAATGGCACCGTGAATCCCATGCGGTCTTCGGGTTTGTCTACCTCGGTCGCCGGCTTGCTCGATCAGGTTGCTGTAGAACCTGGCACCCGGGTCGCCGCTGGAGACCTGCTGATGAGACTCGACGACGAACTCGCAGCGCTGCAGCTGGAGCAGGCAGAAGCCGCAGCCGACGAAAGCCGGGTTGCGCTGACAGAAGCTCGCCGCCGCGCGGCTGAGGCTCGCTCTGTGGGGGCGGGACGGAACATAGCCGCTACCGAGATCAGCGCCCGGGAAAGCGTTGCAGCCGCTGCAGAAGCGACACTGAAGCGGCTGGAGGCAGAAAGCCGAGCACGCAAGGTGAGCCTTCGGCGGCACACCATTGAGGCTCCCTTCGACGGCGTGGTCAGCCAGCGTCTTCGCGATCTGGGTGAGTGGGTGACGCCCGGCGATGAGCTGCTGCGGCTGGTGGACACCGATAACCTGCGGCTGGATTTCCAGGTACCGCAGGCGCACTACCCCCGGATAAACGAGCGCACCAGCCTGTGGCTAACGCATCTGGGTGAGAGCCGGGAGGTGACCATTGAAACCCTGGTCCCGGTGTCCGACTCCGTTGCCCGCACCTTCCTGCTGCGCGCGGCCGCCCCCTCCGGGGCGAACCTGTTACCGGGGATGGCCGTGCAGGCGACCCTGCGCATGGCTACCGGCAAGCAGGGTCTGACGGTCCCCAGAGATGCCGTTAACCGCTATCCGGAGGGTCGGATCACCGTCTGGATTGCACAGCCGCAGGACGAGCCAGGCCTATTCACCGTGTCCGAGAAACGCATCGAGCTGGGCACGGCCTTCCAGGGCCAGATCGAGGTCACACAGGGGCTGCAGGGTGACGAGCAGATCGTTACCCGCGGCAACGAGTCCCTCAGTCAGAACGTTCAGGTGAGCCTGGCCAAAGAGCAAGGCGAGGACAACTGATGTTTGCCGGCATCATCAGACACGGCACGCTGGTTGCCGTTATCGCCCTCATAATGGCGATCCTGGGCACCGCGGCGGCCCTGCGCATCCCGGTACAGATGATTCCTGACGTTGAGGTGCGCACGGTTACTGTCGAGACCAGCTGGGCCGGAGCGACGCCTCAGGATATCGAAAAGGAAATTCTGATCGAGCAGGAGCGCTTCCTGCGTAACGTGCCGAATCTGAGCCGGATGACCGCTACCGCCTCCAGTGGCTCTTCCGAGATCGAGCTGGAGTTCCCTTTTGGGGTCGACATTACCGAGACCCTGATTCAGATCAACAATGCCCTGAGTCAGGTGCCCAACTACCCCAACAATGTCGACGAACCGCGCATCGTCGCTGCCTCGTTCTCTGCCAATGCCTTCATGTATTTCCGCGTATCCACCCTGGACGGCAACCCGCGAGAGCTGGATATCGAACTGATGCGCGATTTTATTGAAGACAGGGTGCGCCCCCGGATGGAAAGCGTGTCCGGCGTCTCCGAGGTGACCGTCGGCGGGGGTGCTGACCGGCAGATTCAGGTGACCGTCGAGGAAGCTGCACTGGCGCAACGCGGGCTGGGCCTGACCGATGTACGGGACGCGATAACCGCGCGTAACAGCGACACCTCCGGTGGCGAGATCGACGCCGGCAAGCGCCGCTACCTGCTGCGAACCGTGGGTCGCTTTGATGATGTGCAAGCATTGGCGGATCTGGTGATTGCCCGCCGGGGCGACAGCGTGACTCGCCTGGGAGATGTTGCCGAGGTAAGTCAGGGCCGCTCCCGCATCCGGGAACTGTCCATCATCAATGGCCAGCGCGGCATCGGCTTACAGGTTCGGCGTGAAAGCGGCTCCAATGTCATCGATATCAAGCGCGCCATGCTCGACGAGGTCGCGGCCATCAACAGTGAGGTACTCAACCCCGCCGGCATGCGTCTGGAGCTGACCTCGGACGATGCCCGCTACGTCGAGGCGTCAGTGGCCAATGTGTGGACCAACCTGGGTATCGGGGCCATCTTTGCCACCCTGGTGATGTACCTGTTCCTGAGCTCGGTACCCGCGACCTTTGCCGGCGTGGTGGGGATACCCCTGTGCGCCATCGCAGCGTTCATTGGCTTGTTGCTGGCCGGTCGTACGGTAAACGTCATTTCCCTTGCGGGCGTTGCCTTCGCCATTGGCATGACCGTTGATAACAGTATTGTGGTGCTCGAAAACATCGAGCGGCATCGGCGCCTCGGCCTGGATCGACTGCAATCCGCGATCACCGGTGTGACGGAAGTCTGGCCTGCGGTGCTGGCGTCCACCGCCACGACCGTTCTGGTCTTTTTGCCCATCCTGTTTATCAAAGAAGAAGCAGGTCAGCTGTATTCCGATGTAGCTATCGCCATCTCCGCTGCCATCGTGGCCTCGATGCTGGTGGCGGTAACCGTGATCCCCACCTTGTGCGCCCGGCTCGACTTTGGTCGCCCACAGGTTGCCACTGACCAATACGGCAACGAAACCGGCAGTCGCTGGTCCTCGGTCGTCATGTCCGGAGTGAGCTGGTTGGTGGCCAGCCCCCTGCGCCGGATAACAGTAGTTGGCGTCACCGTGGCAGCCAGCTTATGGATCATTCTGGTACTGACACCGCCCGCGGAGTATTTGCCGGAAGGGGAAGAGCCCAAGACGTTCGCCTCCATGACCGCCCCGCCTGGCTACAACCTCACCGAAATGCAGAGCCTCGCCCAGCAGGTGGAAGACCATTTCCTCCCCCACGTGGATGCAGATGGCCAGGCCTATGCAGCCGGGGAAACCCGGGTGCCGCCGCTGGCCTATCTGAATATGCAGGTGACCAACGCGCAGGTACGGGTTATTGCCGAAACACTCAATCCCCGCCATATCACTCCGCTGATGGACGAACTCACCCGGTTTTACCGACAATTTCCCGGAATGCGCGCCTTCGCCACCAAAGGCTCGATTATCTCCAGCAATGACGGCGGCACACGGAGCATCAATCTCGACATCTCCGGTGGGGAACTGGGACCGGTGTATCAGGCCGCCAACGCAGCCTACCAGCGCGCTGGCGAGATCTTCGACAATCCCAGAATCCAGAGCCAGCCGTCCACCCTGAAGCTTGCCCAACCGCTCATTCAGATCCGTCCGCACTGGGACCGTGCCGCGGAGCTTGGCCTGGGTGCAGACACTATTGGCTTCACGGTTGCTGCGGCGACGGAAGGCGCCTATGTGGACGATTTCTTCCTCGATGACGAGAAAATCGACATCTACCTCTACGGCAACCAGGGACGTGATCCACAGCTGGACCAGCTGGCCGATGTGCAGATCTATACCGCCACTGGTCAGGCATTGCCGCTGGCAAGCCTGGCTGACATTGAGGAGACCGTGGACACCAGCACGGTCAGGCGGGTGGATGGTCGGCGCACTGTAACGCTGAACATCATCCCGCCTGCGAACGTACCCCTGGAAGCCGGTGTAGAACGGGTCAGGACGGACTTGTTAGACGCCATGCGCACAAGCGGCGAGCTGCCCGCTTCGGTGAATGTGGACATCTCCGGCGCCAGCGACCAGCTCAACGCCACCCGGGACGCGCTGACCGGCAACTTCCTGATCGCCATTGCCATCGTCTACCTGATGCTGGTGGCCATATTTGCCCACTGGGGTTTCCCGCTGTTGATTCTGACCGCCATCCCGCTGGGGGTAGCCGGTGGCATCGTCGGTCTGGCGTTGATGAATCTTGTCGGGGGGCTCCTGCCCCTGGCGGGCCTTGAGCCGCTGAGGCAGCCCTTCGACATGATCACCATGCTTGGCTTCCTGATTTTAATGGGCACGGTGGTCAACAATCCGATTCTGGTGGTAGACCAGGCGCGACAGAATCTGCAGCAACCAGGCATATCCGTAGTGGAGGCCGTCGTGGCCGCTGTGCAGACACGCCTGCGGCCTATTGCCATGACCACCCTTACGACGCTGTGCGGCCTATCACCCCTGGTGTTTTTGCCAGGTGAGGGTACAGAGCTTTATCGCGGCGTTGGGGCCATTGTGCTGTTCGGGTTGTTCGGCGCGGCGGTAGTGACAGTCACCTTTCTGCCAGCGCTGACCATCCTGGTGCTGGAATGCTCAGCGAAGAAGCGCGGTCATGCATCACAATCTGCAATGTCTGTCGAGTAGCCGGATCGTTCAAGGCGCACACATGCCGGTGTGCCGTATATGACAATCCAGGGCTCTCAGAGGCGTGGTTCCTCCTGCACTGACTTTGCCATTTGCACCACTTCACTCGAAAGCTTACGCAACTGCTCCTTGTCCTCTTCCATATTCATCGCCAGCTCGGCGCGTTTGAGCGCCAGGGTTGAGTATTTCGCGGCGCTGACGGCGAACAATCCGCCGCGCTCGGAGAGGGTTTTCAATGATTTCTGCAGGCGCACCTGTACCTCGATCAGTGCGGCCCCATCGCGCGCAATAGGCGTGAAGATGTCATCAAACAAATCGTCCAGCTGCATCGGCGGCACATGGACCCGCGCATGCGCCATCGTCCCCATGGGCCCGATGGCCGGGTCGTCGTTCCAGTGGGAGAACAGCCTGACCACGCGGCCGAGCACATCTATTGCCGTGCCCGGATCATTGATCCCAGGCGAGAGGGCTCGCGAGGCGATCTCCGCCATCACCACCAGACCAAACCGCGGATCCTGATCGAAGGATCGCTCGGGACCGATGGTAAAGGCTTCGCAGATACTGTCCGGCAGGTCACTCGCCTGGCAGGCGACCCAGGCCATCGGCCCCAGCGGATTCACGAAGGAGCCGGTGGTGCTGACCAGGTACACATGGGCATCATTGTCCTGCGCCCAGGTCGACAGCTCACCGATATCGATATGTCCTATATAGCCGGTAGAGCCCGGATACACCGGCAGGGCTGAACGGGGGATTTCCTTTTCCGGGTCGTAGAGTGCCTGAGCACCGATGCCCGGGTTGTCAATCCGCGTACCCAGCGCCTTGCGAATCACCTCCTCCACCCGGGCGATGGTGTCCGCCATGCGGCCGAAATGGGTCAGATGGTCGATCCAGCGCAACATGGTCGCAGCGATGATGACGATGACCAGCAGCGTGAAGGCGAACAGGATCATCCTGCCTCGTTCCCCGTAGATCTCGGTATGCAGCGCGATAATGCCAACCAGACTGAACAGGAATGAACCCAGGAAGGTGCCCAGCACGTTGTGCGTTGTGGTGTCCTGCATCAGCAACCGGGTGGCGCGGGGCGTGATATTGGAGGTTGCCGTGCCGTAGGCAGATACCATCACGGTGAGTGAGAAGGTGGTGACCGCGAGCATGCTGGAGGCAAGAATATTCAGGATATCGCTGACCGCATCAGCGCCAATGTCGATCGGCGCCTCACCCGGCCAGAACTTGTCCGACATGGTGGCAAGCAGCGCCGAGCCAATGCCCAGCAGCGCGAACAACGAAGCCCGAACCCACAGCATGCGGCCAATCTGACTCAGTACCCATTGCCACTTCGATATCATTCGTACTCTCCGCCAGAAACCGGTCGTTACAGTGCATGTATAACGCCATCTATTGACCAGCGATACGCCAATAGTGTCCCTGAGGGAAGGCTCGACTCGCTAAAGTCCCTGATGAGGTGGCCCCGGCGGCAAGCCGGGACCCGTCTGACTACACCATGCGCTGCAATACGCCGTCGCGCTTGACGAAGTGGTGCAACAGGGCGATACCGATGTGCCCGATCACCATGACCAGCAGGATCCAGGCCAGCGGGGAATGCAGACTGCCCACCGCAGCGGCCCAGGGGATCTCATCGCCTTTGGCTGCCAACTGAACACCGAAAGCCGTCAATCCATAGCCATTGCCCAGCATCACCATAACGCCTGTCAGTGGCATCAACAGCATGGCCGCGTACAACAGAAAGTGTCCGCCCTTGACCAGCATCGCGGTCTTCGGATCCTGCTCAGGCCGGTTGTTGCGCTGCGTTAGCGCCCAGATGATGCGCAGTGCAATCAGCACAAACAACAGAACGCCAATGGAAACATGCCACGGCACCAGCGTCTCGCCAATCCAGTGCTCTCCTTCAGCTATGCGGTCGCCAAGCTTCAACAACTGCCAGCCGATAAGAAACGCCATTAGCCAGTGGAAGCCACGGGTGATTTTGCCGTAGCGTTCTTTGGTGTTGATTGTCATGTACTGCTCCTGCCATCTATTTTCACGATTTGTTATAACAAGATACCTGCTTATTCTGCTCTACATAATGCTTTCAACGATACCGCCTTCCACGCGCAGCGCAGCACCCGTGGTAGCGCTGGCCTGCGGCGAGGCGGCGTAAACGCAGAGGTTGGCCACTTCTTCAGGGCTGGCAAAGCGACGCAACAGCGTGGAGGGTCGATTTTCCTTCAGAAACAGGCTTTCCATCTCCTGCGCCGAGACGCCACGCTCGGCGGCAAGATCGGCCATCATTTTAATCGCGCCTTCAGTTCGGGTTGGCCCGGGCAGGACGGTATTAACGGTTACCCCGGTGCCTGCCAGCACCTTGGCCAGACCGCGCGAAAGCCCCTGTAACGCAGCCTTGCTGACACCGTAATGGACCATCTCGGTGGGAATGTTCAATGCTGACTCGCTGGAAATGAACTGAATGCGACCCCAGCCCTGATCCCGCATGCCCTTGGCGTAATGACGCGCCAGGCGCACGCCGCTGAGCACATTGACCTCGAAGTACTGCTCCCATAGCGCATCATCGATATCAAAAAAGTCCTGCGCACCATAGATACCCAGATTATTGATAAGAATGTCCGCGTCCGGGAAGGCCGCGATCAGTGCCTCGCAGCCCTGGGCGGTGCCTGGATCACACTCCACGCCCGCCGCGTCATTCCGGCCGGTGGTCTCACGCAGATGCGCCAGGGCAGTATCGATCCGCGCTTGCTCGCGGCCAACGATGACGACGCTGGCACCTGCATTGGCCAGGCCTGTGGCAATCGCCAGGCCGATGCCGCCGGTCGAGCCGGTTATCACTGCGGTTTTACCCGAAAGATCAATGATCATTGAAAGCTCCTGTAGCGCCAGCCGGGTTCAACCGAACCGGTACGCTGAAATAGTGGTTTGCATGACTTGTTCTGAATAGATCCGACGACCGACTGATTGCGCCGCTGCACCGGCAGTTACCATTAGCGGGAGCAGGTGCTCTTCGCCGCCCGGCGGATGGCAGAGCCGGGCATTGGGCGCCTGGGTCCAGGCCTCCAGCAGAGAGGCGCGTTCGGCCGGCGGGCTTTCCACCGCTGTACTCAGCCAGTCGTCGAACTCGGCCGATATTGCTGAAAAGCGTGGATCGCCATAACCCGGCATGTTGTGAAAGCTCATACCGCTGCCGATGATTAGCACCCCTTCATCGCGCAATGCTGCCAGTGCCCGGCCGGCTTCCAGATGGGCTGCCGGATCGAGATCACGGCGCAGCGATAGCTGCACGATCGGGATCTCGGCGCGGGGAAACATCAGTTTCAATGGAATGAACACGCCGTGATCAAAACCGCGCTCGCTGTCTATACGCGCCTCGCCGCCATGCTGTTGAAGTAACTGCGCGACCCGTTCGGCCAGTTCGGGATTGCCCGGCGCCGGATAGGTCAATTCATAGGTATGTTGTGGGAAGCCGTGGTAATCGAAGATCAGCGGCGGACGGGCGTGCCCGGTGACGCTGAACTGCGGCTCAAGCCAGTGCGCAGAGACCAGCACAATGGCTGTCGGCCCGGCCGGCAAGGTATCTGCCAGCCCCTTGAGAAACGCCTCCATCCGTACCCAGGTGTTCGCCGGACTCCAATCCATGAAGAAACACGGCCCCGCGCCATGGGGAATAAAGAACACCGGCATCCGCCCGGTCTCAGCAGCGTGGTTATTGTCGTTCATGTCAAAGCCCTCATATAAAGCATGGATAGAGTATGAGGTGCCAACCACAGCTAGAGAACCAGCTAAGATGCGTTAACACCTATTACTGATAGTAGGAAATGAAATGCTGGATCGGATTACCGGGATGCGGGTTTTCGTGCGGGCCGTCAGCGCAGGCAGCCTGTCAGCGGCGGCGCGCCACCTGAGCATGTCGCCCGCCATGGCGACCAAGCATGTTGACGCACTTGAGGCGCGGCTTGGCGTCAAACTCTTCCACCGCAGCACGCGACGGCTCAGCCTCACCGAGGCCGGTAGCACCTATCTGGATGCCTGCCAGCGTATTCTGCCGGACATTGAAGAAGCGGAAGCCGAAGCCGCCTCATTGCGTACCAAGGCAAGTGGTCTGCTGCGACTGAACGTGCCGTTGTCCTTTGGTGCGCGCTTTGTCGCCCCGCTGATTCCCGAATTCAGTCACCGGCATCCGGAAGTAAAAGTGGAGCTGGGCCTCAGCGATGCGCAGCTTGACCTGATTACCGGCGGCTGGGACCTGGCCGTACGGATCGGTCGTCTCACCGACAGCCCACTACAGGCGCGGCAATTGGGCGACAGCGCCATGGTGGTATGCGCTGCGCCAGGCTATCTGGCGCGAAGGGGTGTACCGCGCCGCGTGGCCGAACTGGCCCAGCACAACTGCCTGAGTTATACCCTGTCGGCCATGCAGGACAGCAAAACCTGGGCGTTCGGCAGCAAAGGAGAAATACGCGTGCCCATCAACGGGAACCTGCTAGCCAACAATGGCGATGCGCTGCTGGCAGCCGCCGTCGGCGGACAGGGAATCGTTTACCAGCCGCATTTTATTGTCGGCGCGGCGCTGGATAGCGGCGAGCTGCTCGCACTGGAGCTGGATAAGCCGGTGATTGCGCTGGGTGGGATTCATGTTCTCTATCCACCCGATCGTCGACCGCCAGCCAAGGTCCGGGTAATGATCGACTATCTGGCGGAACAATTCGCCCTCTCATCGCCCTGAATAGCTCTGAATAGCTCTGAATAGCCGCCGCGACCTGACAACGGACATTCGACGCTCCCCGTCGGGTCGGACCGCAGATTTGCAGTTACCGGCATGGCCAGCACCGGAAAACCGTCATGACGGGGCCGGCGAATAAACCTATAATCACAGGCCAATTCGCTCCGCCGTACACGCAGGACACGCACATGACCCCAGCCGCAGGCACCCTTTACATCGTTTCGGCTCCCTCCGGCGCCGGCAAGACCAGCCTGGTAAAATCGCTGATCGATCAGATTGATAACCTGCGGGTGTCCGTCTCCCACACCACGCGTGCGCCGCGATCCGGCGAGATGGACGGCGTGAACTATCATTTCGTGAATCGCGATCAGTTTATCGAACGCGTCGGACAAGCCGATTTTCTCGAGCACGCAGAAGTATTCGGCAATCTGTACGGCACCTCGCAGAGCACCGTCGAGAACACCCTGGCGGCCGGTTTTGATCTGATTCTGGAGATCGATTGGCAAGGCGCACAACAGGTGCGCTGCAAGCTGCCCCAGGCACGCTCTATTTTTATCCTGCCTCCCTCGCTCAAGGATCTGCGCGAGCGTCTGAACAACCGTCAGCAGGATGACGAGAAGGTGATCGACCTGCGCATGCAGCAGGCCGTTGACGAGATGAGCCATTACCCGGAATATGACTATATTGTCATCAATGACCGCTTCCAGGATGCGCTGGAAGATCTAAGGGCAATCCTGCGTGCTGGCCGTTTGAGTCAGACCTGTCAGCAGACTCGGCATTCGGGTCTGATCGCTGCGCTCTTGTCAGAGGCACAGACAGTTAAGTAGACTGTCAGGTCCCGCGTCCCTACCCGGCACGCGTCCGTTTCTTTTTCAGCTGCTCCGGAGTACACATGGCCCGCGTTACCGTCGAAGACTGCCTTGAAAATGTAGAGAACCGTTTTGAACTGGTCATGCTGGCTACCAAGCGCTCGCGTCAGATCGCCACGGGCGGCAAGGAACCCAAGGTTCCGCTGGAAAACGACAAGCCGACGGTGCTCGCACTGCGTGAAATCGCTGAAGGCCTGGTCACCTACGAAATCCTTGCTCAGGAAGCCATCCAGGACCAGCAGGAACCGTTGTACTCGCTGGAATCTGATCTGGCGGAGTAACGCCCTTGCGAAGGACATGCATTTCTGACGTTCGCGCCCGCTCGGCCGGGTGTAGGAGTTATACATGTCCAGTATAGAAGCCTTTGCCGAAACACTCGGTAGTTATCTTGAGCCGGAGCAGGTCAACCTGGTCCGGCGCGCCTACTTCTATGCGGAGCAGGCGCATGACGGTCAGACCCGCCGTAGCGGTGAGCCTTATGTCACCCATCCGTTAGCCGTAGCCAATATTCTCGCTGGCATGCACATGGACCACCAGAGTCTCATGGCGGCCATGCTGCACGATGTTATCGAAGACACCGGGATCCCCAAGGATGCGCTGATCAACCAATTCGGCGAGACGGTGGCTGAACTGGTCGACGGCGTCAGCAAGCTGACCCAGATGACCTTCGAGACCAAGGCCGAAGCTCAGGCAGAAAACTTTCAGAAAATGGCGCTGGCAATGGCGCGCGATATTCGCGTGATCCTGGTCAAGCTCGCCGACCGGCTGCACAACATGCGCACCCTGGGTGCCCTGTCCGCGGAGAAGCGCCGACGGATCGCCAAGGAGACTCTGGAGATCTACGCGCCAATAGCCAATCGCCTGGGCATGCACAGCCTCAGCACCGAATTTGAGGACCTGGGATTCAAGGCGATGTATCCGCTGCGCTCCCGGATGATTGACCGCGCTGTGCGCAGCGCCCGAGGACACCGCAAGGAGCTGCTGGGCAAGATCCTCGGTACCCTGGAGGACTGCCTCGAACGCGAAGGCTTGCCGGGTAAGGTCATGGGCCGCGAAAAGCACCTCTACGGTATCTATCAGAAGATGCGCGGCAAGCGTAAAGCCTTCACCGAGATCATGGACGTCTACGCGTTCCGCATCATCGTCGACAAGCCAGACACCTGCTACCGCGTACTGGGCGCAGTGCACAGCCTCTACAAGCCATTCCCAGGTCGCTTCAAGGATTACATTGCGATCCCCAAGTCCAATGGCTACCAGTCCCTGCACACCACTCTATTCGGCCTGCATGGCGTTCCGATTGAAATCCAGATCCGCACCGAGGAGATGGAAGAGCTCGCCAACAACGGCATCGCCGCCCATTGGGCCTACAAGTCCAATGATGAGGTGGTCAACGGTAACCACGCGCGGACACGCAAATGGCTCAAGGGCGTGCTGGAACTGCAACAACGCGCGGGCAATTCGCTGGAATTCATCGAGAACGTCAAGATCGATCTGTTCCCCGACGAGGTGTACATCTTTACGCCCAAGGGCCGGATCATGGAGCTGCCCAAAGGCGCGACGCCGGTTGATTTTGCCTACGCGGTGCATACCGATGTCGGCAACAGCTGTATTGCCTGCCGCGTCAATCGCCGGCTGGCGCCGTTGTCCGAGCCGCTTCAGAGTGGCCAGACGGTAGAAATCATCACCGCGGCGGGCGCTCGTCCAAATCCCGCCTGGCTGAGCTTCGTGATTACCGGCAAGGCGCGCGGCAACATCCGCCACTTCCTCAAGCACCAACGGCATTCCGAATCCATTGTGCTCGGCGAGCGCCTGCTCGATAAGGTGCTGGCCAGTTTCAACACCCGGCTTGAAGACATCTCTGGCGCCAGGATTGCGCAGGTACTGCAGGATTCCCGCGTGCCGTCCATGGACGACCTGCTGGCTGACATCGGTCTGGGCAACCGGATGGCCTATGTGGTCGCCCGTAGACTGCTCGCCAGCGAAGCGGCTCCCAGTGCTGAGCAAGCGGCAGCCGAGGCGCAGGAAGCATCGAAAATCAGCGAGCTGCCGTTGGCCATACGCGGCACTGAAGGCCTGGTGGTAAGCTTTGCGCGCTGCTGCAACCCGATCCCCGGCGATCCGATAGTCGGATTTCTGTCCTCGGGAAAAGGTATGGTGATTCATCAGGCCAACTGCCGGAATCTGGCAGATAACCGCCATAACGAAGAGAAGATCCTGCATCTCACCTGGGACAAAGACGTCACCGGCGAATTTACCGTGGAGCTGCGCGTCGAGCTGGAACACCAACGCGGCATCATCGCCCAGCTCGCCACCGGCATTGCCATGGCCGACGCCAGTATCGACAAGATCAGCGTTGACGAGCGCGACGGGCGTACCAGCGTAGTCCAGTTGGTCATCCGCGTCCGCGATCGCCTGCATTTATCTCAACTCATCAAGCGCATTCGCGCACAAAGCGGCGTGCTGCGCATGACCCGAATGAAAAACTGAATTGCGGAGCACTTATGAACAAGCAAGTCATTACCAGTGAAAATGCCCCTGCGGCTATTGGCCCTTATTCCCAGGCTATCAAGGTGGGCAACACTGTCTACCTGTCCGGCCAGATCCCACTTGATCCGGCTACCATGGAAGTCGTCGAGGGCATGGAGCAGCAAATTTGCCAGGTCTTCGACAACCTGACTGCCGTGGCTGAAGCCTCGGGCGGCAAGCTGCAGGACATCGTCAAACTGAATATTTTCCTGACCGACCTGAGCCACTTCGGGCTGGTCAACGAGATCATGTCCCGTTACTTTCAGCAGCCCTACCCCGCGCGCGCAGCGATCGGCGTTGCCGCGCTGCCCAAGGGCGTGCCGGTGGAGATGGACGGCATCATGGTAGTTGGCTGACCGCTCAGTTTAATCGGTCATGCTGAAACAAGAGAGGCGCCTTCGGGCGCCTCTTTCGTTGCTGCAGACGGGGTTAATCGTCCAGGCTTTTTTCCAGCGTGATCTCGGCGTTCAATAGCTTGGAAACCGGGCAACCAGCCTTGGCTTTCTCGGCAATCTCTTCGAACTGCTCCGGCTCAATGCCGGGTATACGCGCCTGAAGATCGAGATGAACGGCGGTGATGGCGTAACCCTCGTCCAGCTTGTCCAGGGTTACCGACGCCTGGGTGGCAATTTTCTCGGCGGTGAACCCCGCTTCGCCCAGCAGCATGGAAAACGCCATGGAGAAACAACCTGCGTGGGCAGCGCCTATCAACTCCTCGGGGTTGGTACCCGGGCCATCTTCAAACCGGGTATTAAACCCGTAGGGACTGTATTCCAGGGCACCGCTTTCGGTGGATAGCGTGCCCTTGCCTTCCTTGAGACTACCTTCCCAATGCGCTGTTGCGGTCTTGTTCATAGTCGACTCCTCATAGGTTGCGTGGCAAATAACGCCAGACCCTGATGAGACAACTCAATTCCCGGATAGCTCAATGCCGGATCTGTTACGCGTCCAGCATCGTCGCATAGCCCTCACGATAACTCGGATACTGCGGCTCCCAGCCGCTGTCACGCGCCAGCTCATTACTGCAGCGCTTGCTACCGGTCCGCCCGCTGGTCGGTCCTTCTTCGAGCAGCTTCACACCCAGTTGCTCAGCCAGCCAGCTAGCGACCTCGTGCATCGGTGCCGGCTCGTCGTCCACGCCCAGATAACAGGGTGCCAGCAGCTCATCCTGTGCGGCCTGCTCCAGCAAATGCTCGAGCAGGGCGGCGGCATCGTCACGGTGAATACGGTTGGTGTACTGCGGCGGCTCCGCCGGCACACACAACCCCGCCCGCACCTGTTCAATCAATCGGGTGCGACCTGGGCCATAGATGCCTGCCAGACGCACCACGGCAGCGGGAATTCCGCCGCGCAGGGCCACATCCTCGGCTTCGATGAGAATCCGCGCGGTGGGCGAATCGGCCAGCGCCGGACTGTTTTCGGTCACCCACTCGCCAGCCGACTGCCCATATACGGCGGTGCTGGACACCTGCAGCAGGAACTTGGGCTTGCTGCGGCCTGCGCGGGACCAGCTCAGGACGTGCTCCAGACCTTCGACGTAGAGCTTGCGGTACAGCTCCGGGTCACGCTTGCCAGCAGCCGGGCAATACACCAGATAGTCGATCTTGTCGGGCCAGCCCTCTGGCTTGTCAGGCATGGTGAGATCGGCTGCAATCGGCTGGATGGTGTCGGGCAGACTGGACGTATTGCGCCGCAGCCCGAACACCTTCCAGCCACGGGCGAGCAATCGCTCAGCCAGGGCTGTGCCCACATCACCGCAACCCGCTATAACCACCTGTTTCATTCTGATTGTTTTCCTCTATCGATCAACCCGTTATGCTGGGCCGGTCTACCTATTGAGCCCCAGTATACCGCCATGACCCTCACCGAGCTGCGCTACATCGTGACCCTTGCCCAGGAACAGCATTTCGGCCACGCGGCCGAACGCTGCCATGTTTCGCAACCTACGCTGAGTGTAGGCGTGAAGAAGCTCGAAGAGGAGCTTGGCGTCATGATTTTCGAGCGCAGCAAGAGCGCCGTGCGGGTCACGCCGATCGGCGAGCGCATCGTCTCCCAGGCGCAGAAGGTGCTGGAAGAAGCGCTGACTATTCGCGAGCTCGCCAGTGCCGGCAAAAACCAGACCTCGACCCCGTTGAAAGTCGGTGCGATCTACACCATCGGGCCGTATCTGTTTCCGCATCTGGTCCCGCAGCTGCATCGCGTAGCGCCGGAAATGCCGCTGTATATCGAAGAGAATTTCACACACGTTCTCCGCGACAAGTTGCGCAACGGCGAACTGGACGCGATCATCGTCGCTCTGCCCTTCAGTGAGCCGGACATACTGACCCGCCCCCTGTACGACGAGCCCTTCAGCCTGCTGGTACCCGCTTCGCATCCCTGGGCCAAGCGCGACAAGGTCGATTTGCAGGAACTGGACGATGACAAGCTGTTGTTGCTGGGCGAAGGTCACTGCTTCCGCGACCAGGTGCTGGAGGCCTGCCCGACCATCCGCAAGGGTGAAGAGCAGCATCGCCACACCACGGTGGAATCCAGTTCACTGGAGACTATCCGGCACATGGTCGCCTCGGGCATTGGCATGACGGTGTTGCCAATGTCGGCGGCGGATGACCGCTACTACAGCTCGGATCTGCTGGTGACCAAGGCCTTCACCCCACCGGCGCCCTATCGCACGGTCGCGGTTGCCTGGCGCGCCAGCTTCCCGCGGCCCAAGGCGGTGGAACTGCTGAGCGACTCGATCCGCCTGTGCTCGGTCAGAACCCCGACCAAGGCCGCCGAGTAAACGATGCACTCTGCGCCGGAACGTACCTCACTGACGGTTCTCAAGGGGATCGGGCCGGCGGTCGCCGAGAAGCTCGAACGACTCGGCCTGAAAAGCGTTCAGGACATACTTTTTCATCTTCCGCTGCGCTATCAGGACCGCACCCGCATTACCCCGATCGGTGCGCTTCATCCCGGTGTCGACGCGGTCATAGAAGGCGTGGTGGCCGGTGCGGATGTTGTCATGGGCCGGCGCAAGAGCCTGCTGGTCAGATTGCAGGATGGCAGTGGCACCATCAGTCTGCGCTTCTATTATTTTTCCGGCGCCCTGAAAAGCAACCTGCAACGCGGCAGCCACTGGCGCTGCTACGGCGAAGTGCGCCCCGGTGCATCAGGACTGGAAATCTACCACCCGGAAATGTCCAGCCTCGACAGCGCCCAACCTGCGGCCGTCGAGCAAACACTGACGCCTATCTATCCGGCCACTGAAGGCTTATCCCAGCAGCGGTTACGCAATCTCAGTGAGGCCGCCTTGCAGTGGCTGGATCAGGGCAACAGCCTGGCTGATCTGTTACCCCCCGCGTTCAGCCAGCAGTACCGGCTCGCACCGCTACGCGAAGCGATTCATATGCTGCACCGTCCGCCGCCGGATACCGATCTGGAAGCGCTCGAGGAAGGCCGACACTGGGCTCAACACCGTCTGGCGTTTGAAGAGCTGATGGCGCATCAATTGGTGATGCTGCGCCTGCGCGCCGAGATTCGCTCCCGCGCGGCACCGGTGATGAACGCCAGCGGCGCACTGGCGCGCGACTACCTGCGGCAACTTGGCTTTGCGTTGACTGGCGCGCAGCAGCGGGTCGCCGGCGAAGTGGTTGCTGACCTGCAGCAGCCACGGCCGATGCTGCGCCTGGTGCAAGGTGATGTGGGTGCTGGCAAGACGGTGGTCGCCGCTCTGGCTGCACTGCACGCACTGGAGTCCGGTTGGCAGGTCGCGCTTATGGCGCCAACGGAAATTCTGGCCGAGCAGCACTTCATCAATTTTCAGCGTTGGTTCACGCCGCTGGGCATCTCCGTAGCCTGGATGGCCGGCAAGCTCAAGGGCAAGGCGCGGGCCAATCAGCTCCAGCTGATCGCGACCGGTGATGCCGCCATGGTGGTGGGCACCCATGCCCTGTTCCAGCCCGAAGTGCAGTTCAACAACCTGGGATTGGCGATCATTGATGAGCAGCACCGGTTTGGCGTGCAGCAACGCCTGGCCCTGCGCGACAAGGGTGCCGCGGGACGCTTCTCCCCGCATCAGCTGATCATGACAGCCACACCCATTCCCCGCACGCTGGCCATGAGCGCCTACGCCGACCTCGATACCTCGGTGCTCGACGAGCTGCCGCCGGGGCGAACCCCGATCAACACGGTGTTGGTGTCTGATAGCCGCCGCGAAGAAGTGGTCGAGCGCGTGCGCGCCGGCTGCGCCCAGGGTCGCCAGGCCTATTGGGTATGCACACTGATTGAAGAGTCCGAGCAGTTACAGGCGCAGGCCGCCGAAGTGACCTGGGCCGAGCTTTGCGAAAGCCTGCCAGAGCTGTCGATTGGCTTGATCCATGGCCGCATGAAAGCCGCCGAAAAGGCCGAGATCATGGCCGCGTTCAAGGGCGGCGATCTGCATCTGCTGGTGGCCACTACCGTGATCGAGGTCGGGGTAGACGTACCCAATGCCAGCCTGATGATCATTGAAAACCCCGAACGCCTGGGGCTAGCACAGCTGCATCAGTTGCGCGGACGCGTCGGTCGCGGCAGTACCGCGAGCCATTGCGTCTTGCTCTACCACCCACCGTTATCCGCGCTGGGTCGCGAACGGCTGGGCATCATGCGTGAAAGCTCAGATGGGTTCGTCATTGCCGAAAAAGATCTAGAGCTGCGCGGTCCCGGCGAAGTGCTGGGCACCCGGCAAACCGGCCTGGTGCAGTTTCGTGTCGCCGATCTGGTACGTGACGCGGACCTGTTGCCGCAGGTGCAGCTCGCCGCCCAGAATCTGGCCCATCAGCATCCCGAGCTGATCCAACCTCTGGTTGATCGCTGGCTCGCTCACGGGCAACAGTTCGCTCAGGTCTAACCGCTACCTCCTTTTAGTTAGTCGCACTAAGGCTCTAGACCGACAGCAGGAGTGATGGGTGCGTGCTACCATCAGCGCAACGCTTCCCCGGCGCAATACCGGCAATAAGGAAACCAATGAATAGCCATTCCGCTACTGAAACCGACGGCATCAGCCTGCCGGATCTGATCGAAAAACAGCTGCAACAACAGGGCATCAGTTACCGTCTGCGTCCGGCGGGACAGGCCGAAACCACGCCCCGTCGGGTCCAGGCCTGCCTGTTGTCTGATGACGATGGCACCGTGTTGGCCCTGTTCCCGCGCGATCACCTGCTGGATCTCAAGCGTGTCGGCGAACTGCTCGGCCGCGAGCTCGAGCCGCTGCGTGACCAACGCCTGCAACGACTCCTGACCCAGCATCAGTTGCAGCAGTTGCCCGGCCTGCCGATGCTGTTCAACTCTCCGGCGATATTCGAACAAAGCCTTGGGGATGAACCTGTCGTATGGATGGACAGCGGCCTCCAGGGCTGGTGCCTCGAACTGGATCAGGCGGATGCCCGCCTCCTGATGGCGAAAGCCAGCTCCGGCCGCTTCTCGGTGCCGCTGAGTAGCCTGGCCAGCCTGCCTGACGATCCTGAGCAGGATAGTCAGGACTTCAGCAACGCCGTGCGCAATTTCACCGCACTGCGCATGCGCCAGCGCCTTGAAGAGACCATCGAGATTCCCCCACTGCCGCAGTCAGCGCAAAAAGTCATGAAGTTGCGGGTCAACCCCGATGCCAGCATCGAAGAACTCGCCGACGTGGTGGAAACCGATCCCAGCCTGGCAGCGCAGGTGGTCAGTTGGGCGTCATCGCCTTTCTACGCCGCGCCCGGCAAGATCCGCTCCGTCGAAGATGCCATCAGCCGGGTACTGGGTTTCGATCTGGTCATCAATCTGGCGGTGGGCCTGGCGTTGGGCAAGACGTTCACGTTGCCGCGCGACTCAGCGGAGCGCACGACGCCCTACTGGGAGCAGGCAATCTATACCGCTGCAGTGATTGAGGGACTGGCTCGGGCAATGCCGGTCGCCAAGCGTCCAGAGATGGGGCTGAACTATCTGGCGGGCTTACTGCACAACTTCGGGTATCTGGTGCTGGCGTATATCTTTCCACCGCACTTCAAGATGATCTGTCGTCATGTCGAAGCCAACCCGCATGTACCGCCGCATCTTGTCGACCAGCATCTGCTGGGTGTGACGCGCGACCAGATCGGCAGTTGGCTGATGCGCTACTGGGATATGCCGGCTGAAATATCCACCGCCATCCGCTACCAACACGATCCGGACTACCAGGGCGATCTGCATCTGTATGCCAATCTGGCATATCTCAGCCTGGCGCTGCTGAACGAAAGAGGAATAGGCAGCGGCTCTGAGATGAAGATTCCACCCGCACTGCTGGAACGGCTAGGACTGACTGCGGAAAGCGCTGCGAAGGCAGTGGACAAGGTGTTGGAAGCGCGCGACGCGTTGCGCACGCTGGTCAACGTCTACCAGCACGGCTGATATTGATGAGGCGTGGATAAAGCAGGTTCAGAGGAAAAACTGCGATCGGAGGCGCGCAGTGATAACACCGCAGCCTCCGACTACGACTCAATTAACCGAATCCTTTAGGCTTTTGCCTGGCTTGAAGGAAACGGTGTTACTGGCCTTGATCTGAACAGGTTCACCTGTCTGCGGGTTTTTCCCTGTACGGGCCCCTCGATGTCTCTGCAGAAAGGTCCCGAAACCAACCAGGGTGACGGTGTCTTTCTTGCTTAGCGCCTTGGTGATTTCATCGAGAACTGCATTAAGTACACGGCTTGCCTGTTCCTTGCTTAGGTCAGCCTTGTCGGCAATTGCCGCGGCGAGATCCGGTTTACGCATATAGAGCCTCGTTATCTGTTGTTGTTTTCCACCGCGTCCTTCGCAGCGGTGCCAGCTGGCCCGCCCCTCTCGGCCGACCTGCGCAGCCAGATCAGCATCGCAGAAGTAGCGGCTATGCGCCAGCCCTTGATTGTCCCGTCGGCGATAGGACACGTGTTTTTTCCGACAAAAGGCCGATAGTGCCCGGAACGAGCCGCTTTTTTGGGCGAAACGTCGAGAACCAGATCACGGAAAAACTGAAGGCACGATGAGATCACTGCGTACGGAAAGGCTCTAGCGTGGTGCTTTGATCACGAAAAGGGATTTCGTGTTGAGCGATCGGCCCGCAGCTGCTGATCAGTGCGGCGAGCCGACGCGTTGGCGGGCTGTGCTTAAACCAACCAGCCCGGGAGTTTGCGGTTCAGTTGCAATTTCTCCATTACCGCCGCACCGGTCAGTGCGTAGCCGTGCAGATTACCCTGCGAATCATGGAACAGCGCACGCTGATCGGATCCTTCACCGCTTATGCTCCATTCGCCCTCGGTAGCCGTCAGCGGGGGCGATACCACCAGGGGGCAGGCCGGCGTCTTGACCATGATCGGCATCGCACTGTAGCTGACTGCGGTCGGATTGCCCGTCAGCGTTTTGGCCAGCGCACGCGCACCGTTCATCAGCGGCATGACGTACATCAAACTCAGGGACGCCACCTCGGCACAATCGCCCAGCGCATAGATGTGCTCGGCCGACGTGCGCAACTGGCGATCAACGCTGATGCCCTTGGCGACCTCCAGTCCAGCGGCCTCAGCCAACTCACGGTTAGGTACCAGCCCGATGGCAGACAGCGCCTGCTCGGCCTCTATCCGGGTACCATCTTCAAGGGTGACGCGGACGCCGCTATCCGTTGCGGTCATCTGTTCGATACCCTTTCCAAGATGAAAGCGCACCCCCAGAGACTCCAGCGCAGTTCTGATCGGCGCTGCCACCTGCGATGGAATCAGACCGGCCATCAGCGTGCGATCCGGAGCAACCACCTGCACCTCATATCCGGCAGCGGCGAGGTCATTGGCGAATTCACAGCCAATCAGGCCAGCGCCGACAATCAGCACCGAACGTTTACCGGCAAGCGCCCGACGAAAGCGTGCATAGTCGGTCAGGTCGTTGATTGACAGTATGCGCTCACCGAGCGACTGCGCGCCCGGCAGACGCCGCGCCAGAGCACCGGTGGCCAGCACCAGATCGCTGTACTGTACCTGCCGATCACCGACCCTCAGGCTGCGGGTCGCCGGATCGATCGCATCGACCCGCGTCTGCACAAGGATTTCGGCATCAAGCTGAGCGGCCATCGCCGCTGCATCCTGCATCGCCAATTCATCGGCTTCCTTGCCCTTTGCGAAGCCGGTGGACAGCAGCGGTTTGGAATAAAAGCGGCCGTCGTCAGCGGTAATCAGCAGTAGCGGTCGGCGGGTGTCGAGCTTGCGAAACTCTTTTGCCAGGTTGTAGCCGGCCAGGCCGGTTCCGAGAATAACCAGCGGGGAAACATCAGACACAGTTTGAATCCTTAACAGAGGGTCAGCCGATCGAGATCATCTCGAAGTCTTCCTTGCCCACTCCACAATCGGGGCATTGCCAGTCAGCGGGCACATCTTCCCAGGCAGTTCCCGGCGCGATGCCGTCGTCCGGCCAGCCTTCGGCTTCGTCATAGATAAAACCACACACGATACATTGCCACTTTTTCATCAAGGGTTCCTGGTAACAAAAACTGGGTCGACACTACCGTAATCACCGCAGGACGCCAAGCGTAGGCACGGGCGCGTTGGTCGCAGCATTCGTGATAACCTTGCGGCACCATTCACCAGTAATTCGGCTACGACACGTGAGACTTCCTGATTGGCAGTGTGCCAACCGCCATCCCTGTAAACCCGCTGGAGTGTTGCTGGAGTGGCTGCAGAACGAGGGCTCACTGACCCAACGGCTCATCAACGCTGGCGATGATGATTTCAGGGTGGAATTGCTTGATCAGGGTCTGCAACCGGCACGCGCGGACGAGGCCAGGGCGCTGGGCCTGGAGTGCGGCAGCCAGGTGTGGGTGCGGGAAGTACTGTTGCATACCGCCGGCGCCCCACGGGTGTTTGCGCGCAGCGTCGCGCCATTGCAGGCACTCAGAGAATCGAAGGCAGATCTGACCAGTCTGGGCACCCGCAGCCTGGGCGAGCTGCTGTTTCGTGGCGATCTGGGTATCAGCCGCGGGCCGCTCGAGATCAGCCAATATCCCGCCGAGTGGCTGCCATCAGCCTGGCGCAGCGAAACCTGTTGGGCGCGGCGCTCGCGTTTTGGCGGCGGTCGCCTGCAGCTGCTGGTCTGCGAGGTATTTCTTGAAGGCTGGCCCCCGGCTGGCTGATCCGAACCAATGTTGTAGGGAGAACGACTTTGCTTGGCTTGTTGATCAGACCTTTTGGCCGCGTGCATCCGCGGGCCGATGATTTTATCCAGCTGATGCGTATGGATCGACCCATTGGCACCTATCTTCTGTTGTGGCCGACTCTCTGGGCCCTCTGGATAGCGGCTGAGGGTGTTCCTGACTGGTCGGTATTGGTGATATTCGTGCTCGGGGTTGTTTTCATGCGTGCCGCGGGCTGCGTCATCAATGATTTCGCCGACCGCAAGATTGACGGACATGTCCGCCGCACCACCCAGCGCCCCCTGGCAACCGGCCGTATCAGTTCACGCGAGGCATTGATGACCTTCGCGATACTGGTAGTCATAAGCGCTGCGCTGGTACTGCTGACCAACCGCATGACCATCCTGCTGGCCTTTGTCGCGGTTTTTCTCGCTGCCATCTATCCCTTCTGCAAGCGCTTCACCTTCTATCCGCAGGTGGTACTGGGCGCAGCCTTCTCCTGGGCGATCCCCATGGCCTTTGCCGCCCAGGCCGAAGCCCTGCCAAGCGCGTTGTGGCTGATCTTCCTGGCCAACCTGCTGTGGACGGTCGCCTACGACACCGAATACGCCATGTGCGACCGCGAAGATGATTTGCGTATCGGCGTGAAATCCACTGCCATCCTGTTTGGTGAGGCCGACCGACTTATCATCGGCGTGCTGCAGGGTCTGACGCTGATCTGTTTGCTGCTGGCGGGCGCCCGGTTCGATCTGGGCGTCTATTATCACCTTGGCTTGCTGGCCATGTTCATCAGCTTCGGCTGGCAACAATGGCTGATTCGCGAGCGCGAACCGCATGCCTGCTTCGTCGCTTTCCTGTCCAACCACTGGAGCGGGATGCTGGTATTCATCGGACTGGCCCTGGACTATTGGCTGGGCTAATCGAGGCCGCCCGCTGCGGTCACACAACTGCAACAAAAATGTTATCTAATCGACGCATGTTTCAATCCGCAACGGGACGGTAGATACCATGCAGGGAAAAACGATACTGATCGTCGATGATGAAGCACCTATCCGGGAAATGATCGCCGTCGCACTGGAGATGGCCGGTTACGAATGCCTGGAGGCGGACAACGCCCAGCAGGCGCATGCCAGCATTGTCGATCGCCAGCCCGACCTGATATTGCTCGACTGGATGCTGCCAGGCACCACGGGGATCGAGCTGGCACGCCGCCTCAAGCGCGACGAGATGACTGCAGACATCCCGATTATCATGCTCACCGCCAAGGGCGAGGAAGATAACAAGATCCAGGGCCTCGAAGTGGGCGCCGACGATTACATCACCAAACCCTTTTCTCCCCGTGAGCTGGTGGCACGTCTCAAGGCGGTCCTGCGCCGCGCAGGACCGGCTGACGCCGAGACACCACTGGAGGTCGACGGGTTGCGCCTGGATCCCGTCAGCCATCGGGTGACCATCGACGACGAAGCAGCCTTGATAGGGCCTACCGAGTATCGGCTACTGCTGTTCTTCATGACGCACCAGGAACGCGCTTACACCCGCGGCCAGTTGCTTGACCAGGTATGGGGTGGCAATGTCTACGTGGAAGAGCGCACCGTAGACGTGCATATCCGCCGCCTGCGCAAGGCCTTGGGCAGCCGCTACGAAAATCTCGTTCAGACAGTCAGGGGTACCGGATACCGGTTTTCCACCAAGGACTGAGGACGCGATCATGGAGCGGCTAAGCGACACAATCGTTATTACGGAGACGGAATTGACCACCAGCTGGCCCCGGGCGTTACTCGTCAGACTGTTCTGGCTGACTCTGATCTGTCTTCCCGTCGGCCTGCTCACCGGACACATTGCCTGGACGCTGGTGTTCGGGCTGGTGGTTTACGTCAGCTGGATGTTGCGCCAGCTCCTGCGCTTCCATAGCTGGCTGGCCGACAGTCGGGCGGGCGAACTGCCGGATGTCCGGGGCCTGTGGGGTGAAATCTTCAGTACCATACACCGGCAGCGCCAAGCTGCGGAGCGCCGCCAGCAAAGGCTGCAACGCGTGATTGATCAGATCCAGAACTCCACCGCCGCGCTCAGCGAAGCTGTGGTCATGATTGACCGGCAGGGGCGTCTGGAATGGTGGAACCCCTCAGCCGATCGCCTGCTGGGTCTGCGTAATCCCGCAGACAAGGGCCAGCACGTCACCAGCCTGATCCGCGATCCCCGCTTTGTGACCTATTACGAGACCGGCGCCCACAGCGAGCCACTGAATCTGGACTCGCCCACCAGCACGAATATTCATCTGCAATTCGCCATTACCCGATACGGTCAGGGCGAACGGCTGATGATCGTGCGCGACATCACCCGCCTGCATAACCTCGAATTGATGCGCAAGGATTTCGTCGCCAACGTGTCCCACGAGCTGCGCACGCCGCTGACCGTGGTGATCGGCTATCTGGAAACCCTGCTGGATGATGAGGAAGTATTGGCTTCGCGCTGGAGGCGCCCGATGCTGCAGATGCAACAGCAGGCCTCGCGGATGCACACGCTGCTGAATGATCTGTTGTTGCTATCGCGTCTGGAGACCACCGATACCACCCCTGATGAGGAGCCCGTGCTGGTACACGTGCTGCTCAGCCGTATCCGGGACGATGCACTGGCCTTTTCCAACGAACGCCACCACCGCATCACCTTGAGCATCGAAACCGAGCAGCCCCTCGCAGGCATTGCGGGAGAGCTGCGCAGCGCGTTTTCCAACCTGGTGTTCAATGCCGTGAAATACACGCCGGACGGCGCAGCGATACAGATACGCTGGTGGTCGGACGAGGCTGGAGCGCATATGAGCGTCACCGACGACGGGCCAGGTATCGCGCCGGAGCATCTCAGTCGGCTGACCGAACGTTTCTACCGTATCGATTCAAGCCGTAACAGCCATACCGGTGGTAGCGGCCTGGGGCTGGCCATCGTCAAGCACGTGCTGCTGCGTCATCAGGGCCGGCTGGAAATCGTTAGCGAAGAGGGCAAAGGCAGCTGTTTCACCTGCCATTTTCCGGCCAAACGCCTGGTACAGAGGGTTCAGGCGCTAGGGGAATAATGTTGCTGAGCGCTGCCCGTGGCGATCAGCCGTGACAAGTAGTCGAGCTTTTCCGGGTCCTGATCAACAAAGCGCAGCGTTACTTTTACCCACTCGCAATCCATCCGCGCTTCCATCGAGGCCACGGAGTGAATGTAGGCGTTTATCCGCGCCACCGAGCGGTCACTGTCCTGTTCCAGGTCCAGCACACCGCTTTCAAACACCTGCGGCATCTGTTCACCCCGGCGGATCACCACCAGCGCATCGCGCAGGCTGAGCGTCTTGATCACACA
The DNA here is from genome assembly GCF_008638345.1 of Pseudomonas saliphila. Lineage (GTDB taxonomy): Bacteria > Pseudomonadota > Gammaproteobacteria > Pseudomonadales > Pseudomonadaceae > Halopseudomonas > Halopseudomonas saliphila. The sequence goes on from NZ_VTVA01000019.1 coordinate 75,468, forward strand.
TGGCAGCTGCCGTCCCGGCAAGCGCAACTGACCCTGACCGCGCGGCTGGGTAGCCACCGGGCCGGTTACCGGCTTGTCGCTTTCCGCAGGTATTGCCGGGGCGATCAATGGCGAGGGCGCGCTGGCAGGAGCACTGGAAGGAGTACTGATAGAATCACTTGCCAAAGCCTTGTGCCCGCCGGTGAGGTTAGCAATCGTACCCTGCGCGGTACCCGCGCTGGTCTGGGTCTGCCGACCCTCCAATAGTCCGAGCTTGCCGGCGCGCTGCAAGGCCTTGCGGACCTTGACCACCAGCTGTTCGTTACTGAATGGCTTGCCAATGTAATCGCTGACACCGGACTGGATGGCTTCGACCACATTTTCCTTGTCACCGCGGCTAGTCACCATGATGAAGGGTATGGCTGCAGAATCAGGTTGCCCTCTGAACCATTGCAGCAGTTCGAGTCCGTTCATCTCGGGCATCTCCCAGTCACACAGGATCAGATCAAAACTCACACGGCTGAGGATCTGCTGGGCCTTGCGTCCATCGACGGCCTCCTCTACCTGCACGCCGGGGAAATGGCTGCGCAGAGCCTTTTTCACCAGATCGCGGATGAAAGGGGCGTCATCAACTATCAGGACCGAGACTTTCGCCATGGGGATTCTCTATGAACGGGTACCCCCGCAGCTTACCGCAGAGTGATGGCAAACCCCAATCAGCGAAGAAGTCTTTCAAGCATTTAGCGTGCCGCGAAGGGAGCGGCTTAACAGGAAGGAGACACCCCATCTGCAGCGATGGCAGATGGGGCTATGGGTCAGACGCCCTGAATGGTGCCAGTGACCGCATTCAGGAACAGCTTCTGATAGGCTGCCGCATCCAGCTGGCGGGCGTTGGTGCGGGCGGTGACATCCTTGGCCGACATCTTGCCAACCAGCTCGGCCTGGCTCTCATCGACGCCGATTTCCGCTAAGGTGTGCGGAATGTCCAACTCTTTGCGCAGATCGAGCATCCACTGCATTACGCCGTCGAAGTTGGCCTGCTCCAGTCCCAGATATCGAGCCAGACGCGCAGCCTCTTCCTCGATGACCGGCCTGTTCGCCTCCATCACATAAGGCAGCATGATTGCATTGAGCAAGCCGTGGTGACTGTCATAGAGCGCGCCTACGCTGTGGGATACCGCATGAATGGCGCCCAGGCCGCGCTGGAACGCTGTTGCGCCCATGCTGGAAGCCACCATCATCTGCAGACGAGCGTGTATATCTGAGCCGTCAGCAGTCGCGCGCGGGAGAAACTCCTTGATCAGGCGAACGCCTTCCAGGGCAATGCCTTCGGCCATAGGGTGAAATACCGGCGCGAAAAAGGCTTCGATGTTGTGAGCCAGAGCGTCCATACCGGTGGCCGCAGTGAGCTTGGGCGGCAGACCTACCGTCAGTTCGGGGTCAAGGATCACGATTGGCGGCATCATGCGTGCATTGAATATGATGCGCTTGGTATGCGACTCCTCATCGGAAATCACCGCAGCCTGACCGACTTCCGAGCCGGTGCCGGCGGTGGTCGGTACGGCGATCAACGGCAGCATCTTGCTGACATCGACGGCGGCCGGGTTCTGGGCCTCCCAGAGCGTGCAGCTCTGGTGAGCGATCAAGGCAATTGCCTTGGCCGCGTCGATAGCGGAGCCGCCCCCAAAGGCAATCACGCCATCGTGGTCACCGTCCTTGAGCGCCGCCACGCCGTCAGCCACATTGCCGCCGGTCGGGTTGCCCTTCACGCCAGTAAACAAGCCGGGACGCAGGCCATGGTCGCGGCATTGTTGCAGTGCCTGTTCGACCATAGGCAATGCAGCCAGCCCGGGGTCCGTGACCAGCAGCGGCGCTTTCATACCCAGCTGGCCACAGCTTTTGGCCAGCTCGCTGATACGTCCGGCACCGACCTTTACCGCCGTCGGATAGTGCCAATTCATGCTGTAAGAGGTAATTTCCATGAGATCTCCGCTACTCTAATCAGGATTGAAACGTGATTAATTTTACAACCCTTGACCGCTAGATTGCTGCCATACGGGATACAAAATTTGAAATTGTCCCGAAACATACCTAAATTGAGGGATGAGGTCTATCTACTTGGTGCTATGCGACAACCTGGCGCTTGATTAAATTGAATCGCAGTGCAAACTGGCGGTCACAGAACGTACAATCTGCCGACACAACAAGCAGGACCTACCTGCAAAGAATTAGCCTTTGAGGATATGCCATGAAAAAGTTCTTGTTACCCCTTGCCATTGCTGGCGCACTGTTTTCCGCTCAGGCGGTTACTGCCCAAGAAGCAGCTGAAGGCGGCGAAGCCCTGTTCAAAAGCAAGCCCTGCGCAGCCTGCCATGCTGTCGACGCACAACTGGTTGGCCCTGCGCTGAATGCAGTTGCCGCTAAATATGCAGATGAAGAAAACGCTGTCGAGACCATCGCTGCCAACATCAAGAATGGCTCTTCCGGCCAGTGGGGCGCCATCCCTATGCCGCCAAACCAGGTCACCGATGACGAGGCCAAGCTGCTGGCTGAGTGGGTTCTGACCCTGAACTAAGCGTTACTGGTGTAAAAAGCCCGCGCCGATTTAATCGAAGCGGGCTTTTTTATGCGAACAAGCCAGTCAATGCCATTGAAACCTTGCAATAAAACCGCTCTACCCTGGCTGTTTCAGAGGAATCCAGGCGCGCGCGCGAGCTTCAACAGCAGCCGACCACGCTATTGCCACTTTGTTTCCACTGTCACAAAAGAGTCATCTTTCCTGGATATATTGGCTGCGTCGCCCAAGGTCAGCTGACGTTTCGCAGCGGCTTGCGACGAAAGTTAACTGACCTCGTGACCAACCTAAATGTGGACAGGATATTGACCATGAACAAAGCACTTACCGCCGCTTCCGTGACACTGATGTCCGGAATTTTAGCCGCACCCTTCGCTATGGCAGCTGAGACCGTTCAGGTAGATGGTTCCAGTACCGTTTTCCCGATTACCGAAGCTGTTGCCGAAGAGTTCCAGAAGGAAATGAAAGGCGACATCCGGGTGACCGTTGGCGTCTCCGGTACCGGCGGCGGCTTCAAGAAGTTCTGTAATGGTGAAACCGCCGCAACAGGTGCTTCGCGTCCGATCAAGAAAGAAGAAGCCGAACTGTGCAAGCAGAACGGTATCGAGTTCATCGAACTTCCGGTCTCCATGGACGCCCTTACCGTGGTCATCCACCCCGATAACGACTGGGCTACGAGCATGACGGTCGAAGAGCTGAAGAAAGTCTGGGAGCCGGAAGCTCAGGGCAAGATCACCAACTGGAACCAGATCCGTTCCTCCTTCCCTGACAAGCCGCTGCGCCTGTACGGTGCCGGTACAGACTCCGGAACCTATGACTATTTCACCGCTGCTGTCGTAGGCACCGAACATTCCAGCCGCGGCGATTTCACTGCCAGTGAAGACGACAACGTGCTGGTTCAGGGTGTCGCCAACGACCCGAGCGCCATGGGTTTCTTCGGTCTTGCCTACTATGAAGAGAACAAGGACAAACTGAACGCCGTAGCGATTTCCTGGAAAGGTAAAGACGCGGTATTGCCTTCCGTTGAAACCGCCGGTGATGGCTCCTACCAGCCGCTGTCGCGTCCGATCTTCATGTATACCAGCAAGAACAAGATGCAGTCAGAGCCGCACTCCATGAAGTTCATGGAATACTATCTGACGGAAGAAAAGTCCGCCGAGCTGGTGGAAGAAGTTGGCTATGTGCCAATGAGCACCGAGTCGTACCAGGCAGCCCTTCGCACCCTGAAGGAACTGGAAGTAGGCACCGCCTTCACCGGTTCTGAAATCGGCGTGAACGTTGTAGAGCTGCTCAGCCGCGACAAGCACTACTGAGTAGAACGGCTGTAGAGCAGGAGTGCGCCAGGTGGCGCGCTCTTGTTGCCGTTTCTGAATCCTGACCATCAGCAAGTTTTACTGCAGCAGGCCTATTATGCTTACCACGCCAGATGACCAGTTGCGAGCCGCCATTACGCCGACTCCCAACTTCCTGCGCAAGCGTGCACTGATCGACAAACTGGCGAGATGTATCCTGTTCGCCGCTGCCGCCGTATCCGTCTTCGTGACCATCGGCATTGTTTATATTCTGGTCAGCGAGTCGCTGTTTTTCTTCGACAACGTCTCGCTGAAGGAATTTCTGACGTCCACGACCTGGACACCCCTGTTTGCCGTACCGTCCTTCGGCATCTGGCCGCTACTCTCCGGTACGCTTACCGTTTCAGCCATTGCCCTGTCCATAGCCATTCCCCTCGGATTGCTGCTGGCGATCTACATGAGCGAGTACGCACCGCCAAAGGTGCGCGAATCAGTCAAGCCGGTGCTGGAAATGCTCGAAGGGGTGCCCACCATCGTTTACGGCTACTTCGCCCTGATGATGGTCACGCCGCTCTTGCAGACCTTTATCCCAGGGTTGCCCGGCTTCAACATGCTGTCGCCCGGTATCGTCATGGGCATCATGATCCTTCCCTATACCACTTCGCTAAGCGAAGACGCCATGCGCGCCGTCCCGCGAGAGCTGCGTGAAGGCGCCTACGCACTGGGATACTCACGCTTTTATACAGCGATCAAGGTCGTCATCCCGGCAGCGATTTCCGGCATTACCGCGGCCTTCATCCTCGCCATGTCCCGCGCTGTCGGGGAAACCATGGTGGTGGCGATTGCCGCAGGCCAGATGGCCAACTTCACCTTCAATCCGATGGAAGGCGCCGCGACCATCACCACCTTTATCGTGCAGGTCAGTCTCGGGGATGTGCGTCATGGCTCGATTGGCTACCAGTCCATTTTCGCAGTAGGTCTGGTGCTGTTCCTGATGACCCTGATGTTCAACGTCATCGGCTTCCTGCTGCGCCGCCGCTACCGTCTGGCTTATTGAGGTAAATCATGGCTACGTTAAATCAAACCATCAGTGACGCGCAGGCACACGCCTCGTTAGTGCGGCGCAATAAAAACCAGGACATCCTGATCGCCGGACTGGGCATGTTGATCCTGGTAATTGCCATTTCCACCCTGCTGGCGATGTTTCTGGACCTGTTCATTACCGGTCTGCCGCGCTTGCAGGATCCGGACTTCTACCTGAACTTCCCATCGCGCAAGGCGGAAGAGGCGGGCATCCTCTCGGCCTGGGTCGGCACCATTCTGGTGATGATTGTTACCGCCTGCATCTCGGTGCCTCTGGGCATCGCCGCAGGCGTCTACCTCGAAGAATATGCTGGCTCCAACTGGGTGACCGATCTGATCGAGATCAACGTCACCAACCTCGCCGGCGTCCCCTCGATCGTGTACGGGTTGCTGGCCCTGGGTCTGTTCATTTATGCCTTCGGCATGAGCGAGACGGTGCTGGTGGCGGGGCTGGTGTTATCGCTGCTGATTCTGCCGGTCATTATCGTGTCCACCCGGGAAGCCATCCGCTCGATACCGGAAGCCTACAAGGAAGCGGCCATCGGACTGGGCGCCGATCAGTGGCAAACCACCTACTCCTATATCCTGCCAGCGGCGCGCCCGGGCATCATTACCGGCGCCATTGTCGGTCTGTCACGGGCCATTGGGGAAACGGCACCGCTCATTACCATCGGTGCACTGACCTATATCGCGTTCCTGCCCAATGCGCCGGTCAGCGGCGACTTCCCATTCATCAACTTTGACTGGGTCACCAGCCCGTTCACGGTTATGCCGATCCAGATGTTCAGCTGGGTATCGCGTCCGCAGGCCGAGTTCCAGATCAACGCCGCGGCCGCCGGGGTTGTATTGATGGTGCTGACGCTGATGATGAACGCCATCGCTATCTACATTCGCTACAAGGTACGCCGCACGGACTGATACCCGTCCAAGGCGCCTCGTACATAGACGATTACGGAAAAAATATATGACTTCCTTCAGCAAAAGCACCGGCATGATGAAAAACCTGAGCAGCACCGCGACTCCGGTCGCGGCGAAGCGAACACACCACGCGCCACCGCCAGCCTCGGCCGGGCAGCAGGATACCTGGCTGCTGGAACCAACTGAGGATCTGCGCGCGCGGATCAGCAATCTCGAGTTCTGGTACGGCGACGGAACCCAGGCTATCCAGCAGCTCAGCATGCCCCTGGTAGACAAGCGCGTCACCGCGCTGATTGGTCCCTCGGGCTGCGGCAAGAGTACCTTCCTGCGCTGCCTGAACCGCATGCACGATCTGTACAAGGGCGTTAAATATGCCGGTGAGATCACCCTCATGCCGGAGAACGTCAACCTGATCGAGCTGGACCCGATGGCTGTCAGGCTGCGGGTCGGGATGGTGTTCCAGAAGCCCAACCCCTTCCCCAAGACCATTTATGAAAACACCATCGCCGGCCTGCGCATTCGCGGCATCAAGAAGCGCGCGGTACTGGATGAGATGGCCGAGAAATCCCTGCGCCAGGCGGCGCTGTGGGACGAGGTCAAGGATCGCCTGCATCAATCGGCCCTGAGCCTGTCCGGCGGCCAGCAGCAGCGTCTGTGTATAGCCCGGGCCCTGGCGGTACAGCCGGACATTCTGCTACTCGACGAGCCGACTTCGGCACTTGACCCAATCGCCACCGCACGCATCGAGGATCTGCTCAACGAGTTGGAAGGCCAGGTCACCATCCTGATGGTTACGCACAACATGCAGCAGGCGGCGCGTATCTCCAACTACACCGCCTATATGTACATGGGCCAGCTGGTCGAGTTCAACGAGACCGATGCGCTGTTCACCCGTCCCAAATGCCAGCGCACGGAAGACTATATTTCCGGCCGGTTCGGTTAATCAGGAGCCATTTACATGACAACAGATCGTGAAAGCCATTTAAAACATATCTCAAGCCGCTTCAATGCCGACCTGAGTCAGCTCAAGCAGGATCTGCTGGAAATGGGCGGCCTGGTTGAGCAGCAGCTGCGCCAGGCGGTCGAGGCGCTGATCAATAGCGATGTCGAACTGGCGCGCGAGGTCAAAGCCGGTGACAAGAAGGTCGATGCCATGGAACTGGCGATCGATGAAGAGGCGAGCCGCGTTATCGCCAAGCGTCAGCCCACGGCAAGCGATCTGCGCCTGGTGATGTCGGTGGTCAAGATGGTGGCGGATATCGAACGTATCGGCGACGAAGCCAAGAAGATCGCCAAGTTGACTATCGTGCTGGCGGAAGAGACCACCACGACCTGGGGACGGGTCGAGGTACGGCATATCGGCAACCTGGTCGCGGTCATGCTGCGGGATGCACTGGATTCCTTCGCCCGGTTCGATACCCAGGTCGCCCTGCAGGTTATGCGTGAGGACGACACCGTGGATAACGAATACCGCAGCGCCACCCGCACGCTGGTAACGCACATGATGGAAGACACCCGCAACATTACCCGCTGCCTGAACATCATGTGGGTACTGCGCTCGCTGGAGCGCGTGGGCGACCACGCCGGCAACCTCGCCGAGCAGGTCATCTACATGGTCGAAGGCACCGACGTCCGTCACGCCCCCATGGAAATCGCCGAGCGCGCAGTCGAAGGCCGCGGCTGAGCTCCACACCCCAAAACGAAACCATCCCCTTTCGCTGTACATCCCCCCTTTGTAAAAGGGGGCTAGGGGGATTGCTTTCCGACTCAAGATATTTCGCCAGACTGACTCAAGCTCGTTGTGGCCCGCCGAATCGAAGCCAGTCACCCACCAGCCGTCAGGATTACAAGACGCCGTGAACCCGTCTCTGGAGGCTTGGGTGCGGCTCGAACATCAAAACCAACAACCACGACGGACCCGTTCCCCCTTGGTAAAAGGGGGGCTA
>NZ_VTVA01000002.1 GCF_008638345.1 Pseudomonas saliphila
GTGAAACGGTTGCGGTAGCCCTGGGTGAACCCATCGGCAGCGGTGACGTCACTGGTGACAGACTCTTCCAAGACTTGAGGTTGCTTGCCTTCGTGATGAATCTCGCTGAGCAGCCAGAGGTCGTTCCAGCTGTCACGGCTATGGTTGGCGAGGGGAAGGAAATGGCCGGAAACTAGCAGAGGTTGGTCGCTTGAGCCTTCGACCAAGCGATAGTCGCTGCGGTGACGGTCCAGGCTGCGCTGGGCCAGATGCTTGCCCCGGTCGCGATCAGTAAAACGGCCGGGATAATCGTAGTCTTCAAGATCGGGTAAAGCTGAGACCCGGGCCGCGCTTTCCAGTTGCAGGCGCGGCTTTTCGAAATCGTAATCGCGGCGGGTGACACGGCTGGGCCGGGTTTCCAGGCGCAGGGCGAAGCGCTTGATGACTAGCTCATCCGCCACCATGCCGTTGCCCTGTTCGAAACGGGTCGGTGCCAGCTTGGGAAAGGATGTCTGATCATCGCCAAAAACGATGGTGTGGCTCTCATTGGTGTGTTCGAAGTGGTAATGGATGCCTTCTTCTTCACACAAGCGCTGCAGGAAATGCAGATCGGTCTCGTCGTACTGGGTGCAGTAGTCCCGCTCAGGGTACTGACTGCCTAGCTGAAAACGGTAGGTGTTGCCTTGGATGCCGTGCTCTTCGAGTAGCTGCGCGATGATCTGCAGCACCGATTGATGCTGGAAGATGCGCTGATTGGTGCGGTGTGCGAGGTACGCCAGTTGCGGCACGAGGGTAATGCGATAACGCGTCAGACGCTTGCCGGCTTCGCCCTGGGCGATACTGTGGATCAGACCATGCACGCCAGTGCCGTCGGCGGCAAAGACCAGAAAGGCAGGCTTGTGCAGAAAGCTTTCGATATCCAGATCAGAGGTTTCACTGACCAGATCCAGCTCGAAGCGATAGGGTCGGCACAGGGCTTCGTGGCCGGTGAACTCAAGGACCTTGAAGTCGTGCGACAGGCCTTGAATGGCCAGGCTGAAATGGGGCTGGTTGGCCGGGGCGAACATCCGATGTCCTCATCAATGTGCAACACGGCCCTTCCAACTTGGGGGTGTCGACTGCTGAAAATCCATCGACCGGCGCAGAGCCAGTCGACGGATGATTCTCGCAAAATTACGCCGAGATCGGCGTGCGCCAGTCGTCAGAACCGGAGGTGCCGGAGACTTCATGCGTCCAGATGATCTTGCGGTAGGTGAAGTACACGTCTTCTAGGTGCGTGAAATGCGACAGGCTCGGGTCCTGGCAGTTCGGCATGCGCGACTGCACATCAACGATGATTGCGTCCTGCAGCTCGATGGTGAAGTAATGCTCCTGGGTGCCGGTGGCCGAGGTGCGGTACCACTCCAGACGGCATGTGTTCAGACGCTCGCCGGAGGTCAGGGAGTTGAAAAGCAATGGCGATGACTTGTCGAATACCTTGGTGATCATCAGCGGCTTGTGGACGCGCTGACCAGTCGGCTGTCCGGATTGCGGGTCACGTGGAATGATGACCTGGTGGTCGAAAGCCTGAACCAGAATCTGGTCCTCATGACCTTCCTGAAAAATGTTGCCCACAGAATCTTCAGTGAAGGTGCCGGCGGTGATAAGACCCTGTTTGGTGCCTTCGATAGTCAGATACGCTGGTGTTGGCATGAAAGCTCTCCTTGCCCAAGTTCGTGGATCGTTAGTGATCCGGGAATCTTAGACATATCAAGAGCTGTGCCATATCTAATTATTCTTTTAAAATCAGCATCTTACAACATACCCTCAAATCCCTGCAAACCACGCCGCGAAGCGGGTCACAATGCGATGGGCAGTTTTCTGCTCAGGGTGCGCAGAAAGTGGCGCACTCGTCTGTCATTGCCCTGGACCGCCTCACTCACATGTTGCCCACAGAGTTATCCACAAGCTATTGCGCAACTAGCTGCCACCCCTTATTGCTGCCACGGCTCGCCTTTGGTTTGCTTCACGCGTTTCAATTGAAGGTGCATGGCTGCCTGGGCCATCAGGTTGGCGCTGGTGGGGGCGGTGATGAAAAGGAAAATGGTGATGAGCAGCTCATGCATGCTCAGGCCGTCGCCCTTGGTGCTGAAATGGATCAGCGAGCCAATCACCAGCGCGCCGACGCCCAGTGTGGTGGCCTTGGTCGGGCCGTGCAGACGCATGAAGAAATCCGGCAGTTTCAACAGGCCAATCGAGCCAATCAGCGCGAATACACTGCCAATGAGAATCAGCGCCGCGACCAGCCACTCGATCCAGGTGGTGTCGTTCATGATGACTCCTTATTCAATGATGTCGCCGCGCAGCAGATATCGGGAAACGGCTACGGTTCCGACAAACCCCATCACGGCGATCAACAGCGCCGCTTCGAAGAACAGGTCCGAATCCAGATACAGGCCGAACAGGATGATCAGCGCGATGGCATTGATGTACAGGGTATCGAGCGCCAACACCCGGTCCGGCATATCGGGCCCGATCACCAGTCTGACCATATTCAGAATGGTCGCCAGCGACATGATGCCGAGACAGACAAGGATCACGTAGTGGAGCATTCGAATACCTCCTTCAGCGGATTTTCGTAGCGCTGCTTAATGTTATCGATGAGCTCTTGAGCATCCGCTACATCCAGACCGTGAATCAGCAGCGTCTTGCGGTCGTCGCTGATGTCCGACGACACGGTGCCGGGCGTGAGAGACACGGTGCTCGCCAAGACGCTGATGGCGAAATCATTGGTCAGCTCCAGCGGATACTCGACGAACGCTGGCCGCAGAACTCGACTAGGGCCGAGAATCAGCTTGGCGACCTCGATATTGGCGGTAACGATGTCCAGCAAGACCGTGCAGGTGAACCGAAACAGCACAAGTGGTTTGTGCAGTGTCGGTGGGTTGGGCCAGAAAGGGTTGGTCATCAATGGAATCAACCACGCCGTCACCGCGCCCATGATCAGCGTACCGGCGCCCAGGTCGTTCATGATCAACTGCCACACGATCAGCAAAAACAGGCTGAGCCAGGGGTGCGGCAGGAACGCTCTCGGCCTCATCATGGCTGACCTCCCGGATTAGTCGCCTGAGTGGACATGACCCGTTCAATGTAACCGGAGGGGTTGAAGATTTCCGCCGAGGCGGCGTTCAGATAGTCCAGTGTGGGCTCAGCGAAGATCACCATCATCGGGCTGCACAGCAGCAGCAGGATCACCGCGGTCATGCGCAGCGCGTCCACGGGCTCGCCCGGCACAGCGGCCGCATCCTGTCGCCAGAACAGCGTGCTGCCCGCGCGACTCATCGCCACCAGCACCACCAGTCCGCTGCCAAGTACCGCAGTGTAAAGCCAGCCGGCCTTGGCACCTGTGCCGGCCGAGCTCAGCAGCATCAGCTTGCCGATGAAGCCTGACAGCGGCGGCAGGCCGACGATCGAAATAGCCGAAAGGAAAAATACCCCGCCGAACAACATCAGCTTGGGCAGTTGCGGCCCCGGCACAATGCGTGCGCCAAATCTGGGCCCACGGGTTCGCGCGAGCAGGCCAGCCAGCAGGAATAATCCGCCGCTGATCCAGGTGGAATGTGCCAGATAATAAAGGCTGGCGGTCAGGGCGTCAGCCGTGCCGAGCGAAATGCCGGCCATCAGGATACCTACCGAGAGCACGACCAGATAGGCGACCAGGCCGTTCAGGGTGCTCGCGGCCAAGGCACCGATGGTCGCCAGTACGATGGTGAGCAATCCGACGGGCCAGAGCCAGTCATTGACCAGCCAGGCCAGCGGGCCCTCACCTTCGCCGAACATCAGCGAGTAGACCCGGATAACTGAGTAGATACCGACCTTGGTCATGATGGCGAACAGTGCTGCAACCGGCGCCGACGCCGCTGAATAGGCGCGCGGCAACCAGAAATACAACGGAAACATGGCCGCCTTCAGCCCGAATACGATCAGCAGCAACATGGCCGCCGCGCCAATCAAGGGCGCATCCACTTCCGGCAATTCGGCAATACGTTGCGCCATATCCGCCATGTTCAGCGTGCCCGTCAGACCATACAGGGTGCCGACGGCGAGCAAAAACAGCGCCGATCCAAACAGATTGAGCAATACATAATGCAGCCCGGCGCGTACTCGTGAGGAGCCTGCGCCGTGCAGCAGCAAAGCATAGGAGGCAATCAGCAAGATCTCGAAGAACACGAACAGGTTAAACATATCGCCCGTCAGGAAGGCGCCGTTGATACCCATCAGCTGAAACTGGAACAGGGAGTGAAAGTTGCGGCCCAGGTTGTCGTCGCCGCGCATCGCATACAGCACCGAGCAGGACGCCAGCACAGCGGTGACCAGCAACAGAAACGCTGCCAGCCGATCGACCACCAGTACGATACCGAATGGCGGCACCCAGTTGCCGGCGGCATACACCTCGATACCTTCACTCGCCTGCCCCATCAGTGCAATGGCCAGCGGGATCTGCACCACCACGGCGAGGAACGACAGGCCGCGTTTCAACGGCATGCTGCTTCGCGATATAAGTAACAACAGCGCGCCCATGAACATGGGCAGGAGGATCGGCAGGATTGGCAATTGATTCATCAATTGTCTCCCTTGCCGTCAACATGGTCCGTGTCCAACTCGCCCTGCGCCCGCAATGCCAGCACTAGCGAGAAAGCGGTCATAGCGAAGCCGATGACGATGGCGGTCAGCACCAGTGCCTGCGGCAAGGGGTCAGCGTATTCCTCCGCCTTGCCAAGGACCGCCGGCATACCTGTATGCAGACGCCCCATGGCCAGCAGGAAGAGGTTGACCGCATAACTGATCAGCGTGAGGCCGACGACGACCTGAAAGGTACGCGCACGCAGCAGAAGATACACGCCGGACATGGTGAGAATGCCCAGGGTCAGGGCGTACAGCAATTCCATTACAGCGTCTCCCTTGCAATGCGGCTTCCGGACAATTTACCGATATTGGCGAGGATCAGCAGCGTAGCGCCCACGACGGTGAGATACACGCCGAGGTCGAAGAGCATCGCCGTCGCCAGTTCGACTTCCCCGACCAGCGGAAAGTGGAAGTAACCGAATGAGCTGGTCAGGAACGGGTAGCCAAAGGCAAAACTGCCCAGGCCAGTGAAACCGGCAATGAGCACACCAGTACCGGCCAGATGGTGATAATTCACACCCCAGCGCTGCGTCGTCCACTGCTCGCCGCTGCCGACGTACTGCAGAATCAGCGCCACTGCCGTAATCAAGCCCGCGATAAAACCGCCACCTGGCAGGTTGTGGCCACGGAAGAAGATATACACCGAAACCAGCAGCGCCAGCGGCAGGATCACCCGGGTCAGGTTGACCAGCATGAGTGGCCGGGTGGATCTAGCCCAGCCGCGACCGAACATGTCGGTATCCGGAATGCGCAGGCGCAAGCCGTCCACCAGCGCATAGATCGCCACTGCCGCGATCGCCAGCACGGTCACCTCGCCCATGGTATCGAAGCCGCGGAAATCGACCAGAATCACGTTGACCACGTTGGTGCCGCCGCCGCCGCTGTAGCTGTTCTCCAGGAAGAAACTGGCGATAGTGTCATAGGGACGAGTCAGCACGGCGAAGGTCAGGCCACCCACCAGCAGCCCGGCCAGCCCCGCCAGAACCATATCGCGGATGCTTCGCGTGTTGGAGGAGGTGCGCGGCGTGTAACGCGGCAGAAAAAACAGCGCCAGCATGAACAGGATGATGGTCACCACCTCGACCGAAAGCTGGGTCAGCGCCAGATCCGGTGCCGAGAAGCGCGCAAAGCCCAATGCGACCATCAACCCAACCACGCTCAACATGATGAGCGCGACCAGCCTGCGTCGATGCATGATGGCCGTCGCACCGGCCGCCACCATCAGAATCAACGCGCCTACCAGCGTCACGCCATCAATCGGCGCCATGGCCACCTCGCCCTGCCAGACCGGCAGGCGTACCAGCCAGAAACCGGTAACGATCAGCGCCGCGCACAACATCCAGGTCATGTAGCGTTGCAATGACGCATTTTCCAGCAACAGCGTGAACTGTCCGGCACGCCCTGCCAGCTTCTGGATCGTATTCTCGAAAATGAGTTTGGCATCCAGATCCGGCATCCGATCGTACCAGCCAAACAGATGTCTGCGCGTGAGATAGAGGATGATACCGACCACCATCGCCACGATGCTCATGATCAAAGGCAGGTTGAAGCCGTGCCAGATGGACAGACTGTACTCCGGCAGATCGCCACCAAGCGTCGCGCTGGCCGCCACAGCCAACAGGGCTGAGACGGTGAAGGCAGGCAGAAGCCCGACCAGCAGACAGAGTGCGACGAGGATTTCCACCGGCACCTTCATATAACGCGGCGGCTCATGGGGCGGGTATTTCGGCAGGTTCACCGGCTTGCCGTTGAAGAACACGTCGTGGATGAAGCGCAACGAATAGGCCACCGAGAACACGCCATACAGCGTAGCGACCAGCGGAATGATCCAGCTGAAGTTGCCGAACTGGTGTTGCTGCAGGGTCTCGGTAAAGAACATTTCCTTGCTCAGGAAACCGTTAAGCAGCGGTACACCGGCCATCGCCGCCGCCGCCACCATGGCCAGGGTCGCGGTGTGCGGCATGTAGCGCCAGAGACCGTTGATTCGGCGCATGTCGCGGGTGCCGGTCTCATGGTCGATGATGCCGGCGGCCATGAACAGCGACGCCTTGAAGGTGGCGTGGTTGATGATGTGAAACACCGCCGCCACTGCCGCCAGCCGGGTATCGAGGCCGAACAACAGCGTAATCAAGCCCAGGTGACTGATGGTCGAATAGGCCAGCAAGCCCTTGAGATCGTGTTGAAACAGCGCGGTCCAGGCACCAAGCAGCAGCGTGATCATGCCGGTAATGCTGACCAGGAAGAACCACAGGTCGGTATCGGAAAGTGCCGGATATAACCGCGCCAGCAGGAAGACGCCCGCCTTGACCATGGTCGCCGAGTGCAGATAGGCCGATACCGGTGTGGGTGCCGCCATCGCATGCGGCAACCAGAAATGGAACGGAAACTGCGCCGACTTGGTAAAGACGCCCAGCAACACCAGCACCAGCACCACTGGATACAAGGCATGTGCACGGATGACATCACCGGCAACCAGCACGTCACTCAGCTCGTAACTGCCGACAATCTGTCCCAGCAGCAACACGCCACCGAGCAGCGCCAGGCCACCGCCACCGGTCACTGCCAGCGCCATGCGCGCGCCCTTGCGCGCATCGCTTGAATGTGACCAGTAACCGATCAGCAGGAAAGAAGACAGACTGGTCAGCTCCCAGAAAAACATCATCAACAGCAGGTTTTCCGAGAGCACCACACCGAGCATTGAGCCCATGAACAGCAACAGATACGCGAAGAAGCGCCCCATCGGGTCGTTCTTGGACAGGTAATAGCGCGCATACAGAATGACCAGCAGGCCAATGCCCATGATCAGCAAGGCGAACATGAAGCCCAGCCCGTCGAGGCGGAAACTGAGATTCAGTCCAAGTCGCGTCAGCCACGGCCAGCTCTGAACGACCGTCTCGCCGGCAAATACCTCCGGCACATGACGCCACAGCAAAACCAGGCCAATGATCGGCGCAAGCATGGTCGCCGTAGCGCACAGCGAACGGCCGCGCTCGCCAGTCAACAGGGGCAGAACGCAGCCAAGAAAAGGTAGCAATACAATAAGCGCCAGGGTCATGCGGGACACACTCCGTTTATGGCCGTTCAGGCTTCTTCGTATGGCGGACTCGCCGTTCCGGATGAAGAACCGGAAGGCGCATCATTATCCACAGACAGCGTTTGGCTGTCATGGTTTGACTCGCATTAGGACAAGCACAGCAGCTCTTTGTTGGATCCCTCGCGCACAAACTGAAGCGAGACGCTGCACATCATGACTCTGGAGCATCCTGTCGCTGGCGGTCTTCTTCAAGCGCATCACCCACCGGCCCGGTCTGAGGACGAATATCAGCCATATGCCCGGCGCGGGCAATGGCATGTGCCGCCAGGGGTGCGGTAATCAGGAGTACGCAGATCGCCAGCAGCGATTCCAGCCATGCCATGCCGGAGGTCGCACAAAGCACCCCTAGCAATACCAGAACCGCCCCCAGCGCGCCGGCTTTGCTGGCCGAATGCATACGGGCATAGGCATCCGGCAGCCGCCAGACGCCGAGCGCGCCGACCAGACTCAGCAGTGCCCCGAGCAGTATCAACACCGAGGCCGCCACGGACAGCAAATAGCTCATGGGCGCTCACTCCGGCGGTCCTGAATCTGGCGATTGGAGGGGCCCTCATCACCGTGGAACAGCAGCGCAAAGGCGACGCTACTCAGAAAGCTGACAATGGCCAGCACAACCGCCACATCCAGCAACTCAACCTGACGACGAAACAACGCAAGCACCGCAATGCCGGCAACACCGACCATGGTCATGGCATCCACTGCTACGGCGCGGTCTGGCCGGCTCGGACCCAGTAACAGCCGCAGCACCAGTATGATCGCGCTGAGGACCAGCATGCCGCCGGCCAGTGGCAGCACCCAACTGGCACCAATCAGATCTGCACTCATAGCCTCTCTCCCAAGGGGTGGATCCAGCCAGCCAGACGCTGTTCAATCTCGTCAACCGCCTGCTGCACCGAATCGGCATTGCCCGAATCCAGTACATGCACGTACAGCACCTGGTTGAGGTAATCCAACGTCAGTGTGCCGGGCGTCAATGTCAGCAGGCAGCTGATCAGGGTGATCAGTCGCTTGTCCTCGGTCTGCAGTGACACGCGGACCACCGCTGGCGAGACGGTCCGACGCCAGTTCAGCACCGCTGCTGCCACGTCAAGCGAGGCGGCAACGATCTTGTAGGCATACCAGGGTATGAACCGAACGCCCGCCTCGACCCGCATGGCATATACCCGCATCGCCGGCACCCCCAGACCCAGTACCCTGAACAGGGCGTACATCACCAGCATCGCCAACAGCCAGCGAGTCGGTGTCAGCCCGAGGGTTGCCCAGGCCAGCAATGCGGCGCTCAGTACATGCGTCAGCAGCATCAGGGTGCACCCTCCTTGGCTGGCAGTTGTAGATACGCGCTCGCCTCGGTCAACTGCAGCGAAGCCTGCCAGGCATATTCCATCGCCGGCCCGGCGCCGAAACCCAACAGCACCGTCATTAGCGCCAGCACTGCCGCCACCAGCCAGGCGCTGCGGGGGCCGTTATCCGCCTGTACAGCCTGGTCCCCGTTCGGGTGCGGCTTGAGAAACGCTTCGTTCCATATCTTGCTCATCGATAGCACCGTTATGGCGCCGGTCAACAGCGCGATGAAGGCAGCCCATCCAAAACCTGCTTCGAGACTGGCGCGGATCAGTATCAGTTTGGCCCAGAAACCGGACAACGGCGGGATGCCCGCCAATGACAGCGCCGGTATGGCGAACAGCACCGCAAGCAATGGCCTGGCAGCGTAGAGCCCGCCCATGCCCGCCAACCGTTCGGACCCGGTAAGCCGCGATGCCAGCCCGCCTATAAAAAAGAGATTGGCTTTAACGATGATGTGGTGGATCAGATAGAACACCGCGCCGGCCAGTGCCAGCGGTGTGGCCAGGGCGAGCCCAAGCACCATGTAGCCGACCTGACTGACGATGTGGAACGACAGGATGCGTCTGATCTCGGTCTGCGCCGCCGCGCCCAGCACACCCACCAGCATGGTCGCGCAGGCGACCCACAATAAAATGTCGTGGGCCAGGCCTGGGGTTGGCCAGAGCAAGGTCACCAGCCGGATCAGTGCATAGACGCCGACCTTGGTCAGCAAGCCGGCGAACAGCGCAGAGACCGGCACCCAGGCCACATGGTAAGACGCGGGCAACCAGCCGAACACAGGAAACAGCGCGCCCTTGATGGAGAACGCCAACAGCATCAGGGTCACGCCCAGGGTCGCGCTGGTGGTCGCCTCGCCGCTGCGGAAGATCAGCGCCAGCTCGCCCATGTTCAGCGTGCCACTGGCGCCGTACACCAGCCCGGCGGCCAGCAGAAACAGCAGCGTAGCCAGCAGATTCAGCACAAGATAGGTCATTGCCCCGGCCAGTCGGCGCTGCCCGCCACCCAGCGAGATAAGCGCGAAGGAGCCCATCAGCAGGACTTCGAACCAGACGTACAGGTTGAAGATATCGGCGGTGATGAACGCACCGCAAATGCCCGTGAGAAGACCGTGAACAAACAGATGCGCATCGCGCAGAAACTCCGACGCCATCGGCTGGCGGTGCATGTAGACCAGCGTACCGAGGCCAATCACGCCGCTGATCGCCACCATGGCCGCCGACAACCGATCAATCACCAGACTGATACCATAGGGCGCCTGCCAACTGCCCATCTGCCCGCTAAGCACATTGCCCTGGGCTGCGAACCAGACCAGCCAGAGCCCGGTGATCAGCAGAAGCGTACTGCCGACAAGACTGATCAATGTGACCCATGCCAGCCGGCGCCGCGCCAGCAGGCACAACATCAGCGTCGTCAGCGGCAGCAGGATCGGCAGTATCAGCAGCAGATTCATTCGCGCTCTCCGGCCGACGGATCTCGCTCATCGACGTCGAGCGTGCCGCCCTGCTCCACCCCGTTCTCCTGCCCGTCCGGCGCCGGCTGTTCGACCACCGCGGTGACCTGATCGGTATCATTCTTGCCGTGCAGTTCGTAGGTTCGCTTGAGTATCGACAAGGCAAAGACAAACAGCGCAAACCCGATGACGATGGCGGTGAGCACCAACGCCTGGGGTAACGGGTTGACCAAGGCGGCGGCGTCCACACCAGGGGCGATAAAAGCCGGTGCTTCGCCGACATGGCGGCCCGCGGCGAGCACGCCCAGATTTACCGCGTTGCTGAACACGGTGATGCCCAGCACCACCCGTATCAGATGCTGATCCAGCATCATCCAGATTCCTAAACCCGCCATTGACCCGGCGGTCACCGCCGCAACCCATTCCATCAGCTGGCCCTCCCGACAAGATTGCGCAGCATATGGGCCACCGAACCGAACACGGTGAGGAACACGCCCAGGTCGAACAGCAGCGGCGTGCCGAGCTTAACGCCGAAGGGTGCCACCCACTGACTGGTCATATAGGGCTCGCCCAGCAGGATCGCGCCCAGCCCGGCACCACCCGCGCAGGCCACACCCAGGGCGATGATGAGGGTCGGCGGAACGCGCCCGAGTCCGCGCTGGATGCCGCGGCCGAAGGTCAGTATCAGCAGCGCAAAACCGGTCGCCGCGACCAGCCCGCCGATGAAACCGCCACCGGGATAATTATGTCCCCGCCAGAGAATCATCAGCGAAACGGCCAGCATGATGCCCGCCAATGGGCGCATACCCTGGCGCAACAGCACTGAGCCGAATTCCGGCAGCCCCTTCGGGCGAACGTCCGCAGCTTGCCCAGCGCCGAGCAAGGTAGAGGTCGCCAGGGCGGCAAGAGCGACCACCAGGGTTTCGCCAAGCGTATCCAGGGCCCGGAAATCCACCAGGATGACATTCACCACGTTCATGCCATGCCCGCCCGGCAGGCTGTTATCGATCAGCCAGTCGGCGATGTTACCGGGGAGCGGCTGACTGACTGTCGCCATGATCATCAGCGTGACGGCCACGCCGACGGTACAGGCTGCGATCGCCTGCCAGCGTCGGTTGCGCCCTGATCCCGAGGCTACCGAGGGCAGCCCCGGCATCCGCCGTAGAACCACGGCGAGGAAGACCACCGTCAGGGTCTCGACCATCAGCTGGGTGAGCGCCACGTCGGGCGCACTCACCGATAGATAGAACAGCGCGAGCCCCAGACCACTGGCTGCCAGTGACGCCACCAGCGCCAGGCGCCCGGACTTGAGAGCCGCACCCGCCGCGCCACCCAGCGCCAGCAAGGCGCCGACGATTCCCGGCAGGGTCAGCGGGGTCAATGGCTCAGCGGGTAGCAGTGGTGCCTGGATCAACCACAACCCGCCCAGCATGCTCAGGCTCAGCACTGTCGCCAGCAGCGCAACATGCGCCCGCAAGGAACCGTGCTGGAAGTTACCAGCCACCGCACCGGCCAACTGAAACACCCGTACCAGAAAACCGTCCCACAGTATGTCGCCGCTGACCCGCCAGAAGCGGTCGAGCTGGTTGGCCAGCCAGCGCACGCGATCGGCTTGCAGATAGAACAGCACGCCCAGGGCCATGGTCAGCACACTGGCAATCACCGCTGGGGTAATACCACCCCAGAGATACAGATGCACGTCGACAGGTCCGGTAGAGATCGCCAGCACCGCCGTGTTGACCAGCCAGGCTTCAGGCCAGTGATTCCATATACCCAGACCAAGCCCGCCGATTGCCAGCAGGAGCGCGCCCAGCCACATGAAGGGCGATACCTCATGCGGTGCGGTGGGATATTGCGGACGACGGCCGAGGAAGGCGCGAATGAATATCAGCCCCGCGGCCGCGAACAACAGCGCATTGGTCAGGATCATCACGATAGTCACGGCCCAGCCAATAGCGCCCAGCTCGATCAGGCCTGAGTACTTGAATTCCTTGGCGATGAAACCGAAAAACGGCGGCAGTCCCGCGTTGGAAAAGGCCGCCAGCCCCACCGCGACACCGGTGAACGGCATGACCGCGAACAGCCCTCCGAGCCGGCGCAGGTCCCGCGTACCGGTGGCATGATCCACCGCGCCGATGGCCATGAACAGGGCGCCCTTGTAGAGAGAATGGGCCACCAAATAGAGCACGAAGGCCTGCAAACCGTAGTTGGTGTTGGTACCGATCAGCATGGTCAACTGGCCGAGTACGGTGACCGTGGTATAGGCCAGCATGCGTTTCAGATCATATTGGCGAATGGCCAGAACGGCACCGACCAGCGCCGTCAGCGCCCCGATGCCGATGAGGATCGAACTCCAGGTAACGCCACCGCCCAGGGTTGGATTCAGCCGCGCCAGCAGGTAGATACCCGCCTTGACCATCGTCGCCGAATGCAGATAGGCCGACACCGGCGTCGGCGCATTCATCGCATTGGGTAGCCAGATATGGAAAGGCACCTGCGCCGACTTGGTAAAACAGCCGATCAGCACCAGCGCCATAATCCAGGGGAACAAGGTGCTGCCCTGCACCACGGCCGCATCCAGCCCGGAAAACTGCCAGTTCTGCCCGGCAATACCCAGCAGCACAAAACCGGCCAGCAGCGCCAGCCCGCCACCGGCAGTGATTAACAAAGCCTGCAAGGCGGCGCGGCGGGCTTCGGGCCTGGTGTTTTCGAAACTGATCAGCAAATAAGACGAGATGCTGGTCAGCTCCCAGAACACGAACATGACCATCATGTCGTCCGCCAGCACCAGGCCGAGCATGCCAAGCATGAAGATCAGCAGATACGCGTAAAAACGGCCGAGATGCGGATGCCCGCTGAGATAGCCCCCCGAATACAACACGATCAGCGCGCCAATACCGGTAATCAGCAGCGCGAACAGCAAAGCCAGCCCATCAAGCCGCAGAGTGAAGGTGACATCCAGCAACGGCACCCAGGCCACGCTGGAGGTCAGCACCTCGCCGCCTGCAACCAGTGGAATGACGCTCACAAACCAGGCGAAGCAGCCTGCGGGTACCAACGCCAACAGCCACAACGCCTGCCGGGGCAATATCCGCCACAGCAAAGGCGCACAAAGACCGTTCAGGGCGATAGCCAGCAGGCTGAGCTGCATCTCAGCCGCCCTTCGTCGTGTTAGGTCTTGTCATTGCAACCTCCTTGGTTGATCCCGCGCACACCTGCTGCGCGATGGCCGTGCGCCCATTGTTCATACAGGATAGTCGGGGGGCAATGATCTGGAGAGCAGGTCCGATGGTGCAAACCGAGGAAGACAATAAATAAGAAGAGAAGCCGTCAGCCGGGAAGCAATTTGATACATTTCGAGGCGAATAAGCGGGAGTTTAGCTCCAACGCGCGCGCATCAGCCGTAAACCGGCATCGCTGCCGACGGTGTATCGACACGATTTGGAGACTTCTCAGCACGGCGCGCACAGCAAAACGGCCCGGCGATCCGTCCTGGTTGGACAAATCGCCGAGCCGTCAGGCCGTAAATGTCACGGCATATCGGTGCTACACGTAAGGGACTACTTGGTTACGCGGGACTCGCCGTTCACCGTCATGATGCGCACCCGCTCGCCGGGGGCAAAGGACACATCGTCGGATACCGCCTGAACGTAGGAGCGGGTATGGCCGTCATCCTCAGTAACGGTAATCTCGATACCCTGCCTGCGGGTAAAGCCCTCCTCCGCGGCCGCCCCTGCTACACCGCCCGCTACGGCACCGATCACGCTGGTAATCATGCTGCCGCGACCACCGCCAATACCGCTACCGGCAATACCCCCGACCGCTGCGCCCGCGCCCGGGCCAATGACCGACTTGGTACCTTCAATCTGTACAAAACGCACCGACTCCACGGTGCCCATACGGACCGTTTGAGGTGTGCGTGCCTGTTCCCGGCTATAGGTATCGCCGGTGAGACCCTTGGCACAGCCGCCCAGGACCAGTAGAGCGCCCAACAGCCAAGTCATCAACAGATGTTTCTTCATGGTGTACTCCACTCTCATCAAGTCTGTGCCCCATTAGACGTTATTCTACGCCAGTTGTTGCGATTAGCCTGTTTCCAAAGATGGCCACTGAACCGGAACCGCTAGTCAGAAAACAATCGGAACGGTCGTTTCCAACACGCATTTTCGCTAAGCTTCGCCCCGACTTTTCATCGGAGCGTTCGCTCGCTACCGGAAATCCATTACTCGCCGTACCCAAGCAATAACAAGAAAAACAGGTGCCGGCAACAGATCCTGATCTGGAGGTTGTGCATGCCCGTTTTACAGGCTGCCTGGCTGTATTATCTGGAGAATCCCGCCTTTGTCCTGAACGGACTGGCGTTGTTTTACGGTCTCGCCGGAGGCTGGTTATGGGTTGCCACCCAGCTGCGCAGCGCCCGCATTGCAGAGCGGCTGGCCACCGATCCGGCTATGCCAGGAGACGTTCCCTGCGCCGCAACCCAGCGCATCAATAGGGTGTTCTATTCCGTCGGTGGGGTGTGCCTGTCGTTGGCCACTGTGCTGACGCTGATCAGCACGCAGTTCTGACCTGACAGGGCGCCAGAGAGGCGCGCTGTCACTGTCAGAGGCTATCCAGAAACGCTTGCTGGCGCAGCTTACTGATGACCGGATTGGCATATTGCGCCAACCACCAGCTGCGGTATTCCTCAGGGCATTGCGCCAGACGCTGGTCGAAACGCGCCTGCTCCTCCGCCAGCTGCTGCGCATCGAACTGCTTGCGCCAGTCGCCGACTGCCAACCCCGGCAGATCCGGAATGTGTTCGAATGCCAGGTAGTTACTCGGGTAAAGCCGGTATGACAGCAAGATACTGCGGTCCGCCTCGCGGGCAACGGCCCGTGCGTCCGCATAGTCATCGGTCATCGGTTCGCCGAAGGCGACATGCACCCGCCCTTTGTAACCGGTAAGCCCCATGGCGATAGAGCGATCGTCCTCGCCCGGCTGTTTCTGATAGCTGCCGGTCCGCTCGCGCTGCGCCAGCTCGCGGGCCTTCATCAGATCGCAGGGATCCCATTCATAGGCAATCGACACCGGGACAATATTGAGCGAGCGGATCACGTCCTCAAAACGTTCGCTGCGTCGACTCATGCAGAGCATCTTGATGATCGCCGAATCGGTCTCGTCCTTGCCGTCCTTGGCCCGCCCTTCACTCTGGGCAATCCAGATTGAATGGCCGGTCTGGATCGAATGATTGATATAGGCCGAGAGCGATTGATAGACGGCGAGCTTTTCGCGGCGTCCGGTCACCGAGCGGTGCACGATAAAACTCTTGTTCAGCCGCATCAGATCACTGACAAAAGGCCGCTGCAGCAGGTTGTCGCCGATGGCAATCCGCGGGGTCGGATGGCCGGCGTGGTACAGCGCATAATTGACGAAGGCCGGGTCCATCACGATGTCGCGGTGATTGGCCAGAAACAGGTGCGGTTGATCCTTGCTCAGATTCTCCAGCCCACTGTAGGTAACCCCCAGCGCGCTGCGCTCGATCAGGCGATCAAGATAGGGTTCAAGCCGGCGCTGCAAGGCTTCGATGCTGCTTATACCCCGCGCCTCCCGGCGCAATCCAAAGCCGACCAGCCGCTCGACCAGCCCGGGCGCCCAACGCCACGCGCGAGCAAAACGGTATTGCGCCAGCATCCGGCGCAGATCCTTGTTCTCGCTCAGTCGCTCCAGCACTTCGGGGACATCTTTGTCCTCGAAGGGCTTAATGGCATCAAACTCGCCCATGTCATCCTCTTCAGTTCGGGTTTAGCCGCGCATTATGCTTGCGCTGGGAGGCTGGAACAATTGGCGCGGACGCGGTTTCGTACGATCGGCGTTCGGACTACACTCACCGTCACACATCATGACCATCACCGGAGGACATATATGCAGGCGATAGACGAAGCAGTGCTGCAATGTCCGCATTGCGGCGAGACGATCAGTTTGCTGCTGGACCTGTCCGGCGGCGCCCAGTCCTATGTGGAAGATTGTCAGGTCTGCTGCCAACCGATCCATGTCACCTTGTGGATGGATGAAGGCAACACCGACTATCACGTCGATCTGCGCAGAGAGCAGGATTGACCATGTTATGCATCTACCAACCGGCTGACATGGGCGAAGGCGAGCTGCTCCGGCAGATCCTCGCCGAGCGACACATACACTGCCATCTGAGCGGGCAATATCTGCAGGGCGCCATGGGTGAGTTGCCTGCGCATGGACTGCTCGGGCTATGGGTGCCGGCAGAGGATGCAGAGCTGGCGCGCGAGCTGATCCACTCCTGGCAGCAGGCAGAACCTATGATGCCGGATTCGGATGAGCCGGAGCAGCAGCCAGAACACGAGCCGCTCGCCTGATGGCCGGCCGTCTCGCACAGTTTACGGCCCCCGTGGCCGATATGCCTGAGGACTGGAAACCCGCCTGGAATATCTCTCCCGGCCAGCGCCTGCTGATTCTCCGCAAGGTCGAGAATCAGCTCGAATGCGCCCGGGTGCTATGGAACCTCACCCCGGGCTGGCTTCGGGATCTCAGCCGCACGCCGTTCAGCGTCAATGCAGAGGTCATGCATGACAAACCCATGTTCCGGCAACCACTGGTCGAGCGACGCTGTCTGATTCCGGTGGACGGTTATTTTGCCTGGCGCTCGCAGGGCCAGCGCAAGCAGCCCTGGTATCTGCGACGGCGTCAGGGCGGGCTGGCGATTGCAGGTATTTGGGAGCGCTACAGTCTCGATGAGGATACCTACTGGGACAGCTGCGCACTGATTACGGTACCGGCCAAGGGCTTGCCGGAACGCCTGGGCTACCGTATGCCGGTGACGCTCAATCGTGCTGAACAGGCCATCTGGCTGGCAGCGGCGACCGCCCCGTCGGCCCTGCAACCGCTGCTGCTCAATGCCGATTCACAAGTTGACATGATGTATCCAGTGAACCCGGTGATGAGCAACCCCGACACGCTTGGGCCTCACTGCTGCGCGCCCAGCGGGCATGCCATAACGGCCGACGCGCCGGTCTGATCGGCATCCGGTATTCTCCCCGTTTGGCGACAACCGCGAATTAACGGTAGCCCGTCGGGTTTTGGAGTAATCTTGCTCATCCGCTGACAGGTTCACGGTTGCCTGACTCTGGTCATAACTCTAATCTATTGCTCCGTTTGCCAAGGAATTTTCCCATGCGTACCCGTCTGCTTTTGTGTCTGCCGTTTATCTGGCTGGTCGGTTGTGAAACCGTCCAGACCACTCAGGGTGGGACCGTTGGCGTCAATCGTGAACAGCGCATGATCAGCGCTCTGCCTGCCGAGCAGGTCGACCAGATGGCGGCCAAGGCCTATAGCGAGCTGCTCGCCGAAGCCAAGTCCAAAGGTGTGCTGAACACCGACACGGCGATGCTCAAGCGGCTGCGCGGCATCTCCAATAAGCTCGTCCCCCAGGTTTCGCATTTCCGTCAGGACGCTCGCAGCTGGAACTGGGAAGTCAACCTGATCAAAGATGACCAGCTCAATGCCAGTTGCATGCCGGGCGGCAAGATCATCTTCTTCACCGGAATCGTCGATAAGCTCAAGCTGACTGATGACGAAATCGCCCAGATCATGGGCCACGAGATTGCCCATGCTCTGCGCGAACATGGCCGCGAAGCCATTTCCCGCGCTTACATCGGCCAGACTGGCACGCAGCTGGTCGGCGCCCTGCTCGGTCTCGGCGAAGTCAGTCGACAGGCTGCCGATGCGGCCGTGCAATATGGTCTGATGTTGCCCAACAGTCGCTCCAACGAAACCGAAGCCGACCTGATTGGTCTGGAGCTGGCGGCCCGCGCCGGCTACAAGCCGGAAGCGGCGGTCACGCTGTGGCAGAAAATGGGTTCTGCCTCGCAGGGCGCTCCGCCGGAATTTCTCAGCACGCACCCCAGCTCCGGCGGCCGGATAGAGAACCTGCGTAACGCCATTCCACGCGTTCAACCGTTATACGAAGCGGCGCGCTGAGCGCAACCGGCCACGCATTCCTGCGTGGCCGGGCCTGCTGTTGCACCGTCAAACCCCGCACGGCCGGCAGCGCCTGACTAGCTGACGCAGTCCCCTGCCCGCGCACCGTAACATCGTTTACCCGGCACTTTTCCATTTCTTCGGCTTCGTATATGTTACGCCGCGCTGGCGCTCGCCATATTTGACGTTTTGTCTCTGGGCGCCTCCCTTCTATCGGAGCATTACCGGATGAAAAGAACCCTGATCGCCAGTGCCGTCGCTGCTGGCCTGTTCACCCTGCCTGGGCTGTCGATTGCCAATAGCTTTGTTGCAGACAGCAAGATTGACCTCTCCTTGCGCAACTTCTTTATCAACCAGGACCAGCGCAGCGGCAATCCCGGATATTCCAAAGCAGAAGAATGGGGACAGGGTTTTCTGCTCGACGCGCGCTCCGGTTATACCCCAGGCGTGGTCGGTTTCGGTGTCGACCTGCTGGGTCAGCTGGGTGTGCGACTGGACGGTGGCGGACGTAGCGGCAAGACCGGCATTTCGCGCAATCCCGGCATCATGTTCCCGCTGGATGACGATCAGGCTGCCAGCAATTTCAGCCGCCTCGATGTTGCCGCCAAGGCGCGGATATCCGAAACCGAACTCAAGCTTGGCGTGCTCCAACCCAGCCTGCCGGTGCTCACCCCCAATGACGGTCGGCTGCTACCGCAGACCTTTCGTGGCGCTCATCTGACCTCAGACGAGGTCAGCGGCCTTATCCTGCATCTGGGCGAGATCGCCCGGGCCAGCGGGCGCGCGTCAACCGACTACGAACACCTGCGTATCAATGGTGGTTCTGAGCGGGTAAACCAGTTTCGCTTCGCCGGCGCCGAGTACGTGTTCGCCGAGAACCTTACCAGCAGCTATTTCTTCGCCGAGCTGGAGGATTACTATCGCCAGCACTTTCTGGGCGCCGAGCACACCGTTGAGCTCGGTATCGGCAAACTGGTGACTGACCTACGTTACTTCAACAGTAGCTCGGTGGGGGCCAACGATGACCGGGTCGGCGGTTACGCCTCGCGCGGCTACTTCGATGGCGGTGCTACTTCAGGGCGTGTAGACAACCAGGCCCGCAGTGCCCTGTTTACCTACAGTGTCGAGGGCCACGCGCTCGGCCTGGGCTACCAGCACCTCAGCGGCGACAGCGACTTCCCCTTCATCAACAATGGCGATGGCTCCACGGCTTATCTGATCACCGATTCGCAAATCGGCAAATTCCTGCGCGCCGGGGAAAAGACCTGGGTAGCCAAGTACAGCTATGACTTCGGCCAGGTCGGCGTACCGGGCTTGAAGGCGTCTGGCGCTTACCTGCGCGGCAGCGATATAGACGCAGCCGAGCGTGGCGCTGACCAGGAATGGGAGCGCGACTTACGCCTGGACTACAAGGTACAGAGCGGCGCATTCAAGAACGTCGGCGTTTCGCTGCGCCATGCCAGCCTGCGCAGCAAGGTCAGCAACCAGCGTGATGTAGACGAGGCCCGTGTCATCCTCAGCTATACCATTGCGCTAAAATAACTCGTCGGAACGCACTGGGCATGGCGGGCCGGGTTCCATCCCGGCCATTGCGCCCGCCGGCGGTGCCGCTGGTCGAGATGGAACTCGACCTTCCATGATCCGGCGTAAATTTAAGCGCGGCACCGCCCTAGCTACGCGCCGGCAATCATCGTTTTTTTGACCGATAAAACAGCGCCCCGATCGACGCCCGAGCGGTTACCATACCGCCTCGGCATTCTTGCCTCTCCGCCACCCGCTAAGCAGCACCTAGCCGACGCTTTTCCGGACTCACGCGGATATTCACACAACCCAGGGAGCTGGTTCCGATGAGCGGGCTTAAAAGCATTATTCTTCACCATTCGTACTTTCGTGGCCTGCGCGTGCGCATCGAATGCGACGGACATACCAATCTGCAGGGCACCAACGGCGCCGGCAAGACCTCCGCACTGCGGTTAATTCCGATGTTCTATGGCTACGAGCCGAACCGGCTGGTCGACAAGGTTGCCGGCAAGGACAGCTTCGTCAATTACTACCTGCCCAACCGCCAGTCCATGCTGGTATTCGAATACACACGGGCCGATGACGAGCGCTGCTGCGCGGTCATGTATCGCAAGGAAGGCGACGCCGGCTTCGCCTACCGCTTCGTCAAGGCGGCGGCCGATGACAGCGTTTTTCATGCTGACATGGAGACACTGTTCGCACGCGGCGAGGATGCCGGCAGCATCCTGCGCCACCATGTGCCAGGCCTGGATATCCGCGTCAGCCCCGAGATCAACCGCATCGTCGACTTCCGCTCGATCATCCAGAACGACCCTACCGGCGGAGGCCGCCGGGTTCAGGGTGCCCGCTCACGAATTGACGTGCGCACCCTCGCCGGCCAGTTCGGCCTCGGCTCGATACGCACGCGCATGCAGCACATCGACGCTCTGACCACCGTCTCCATCAAGAAAGACCAGATGATGGCGCGGCTCAAGGAGATGATTGTCGACTCCCTGCTCAGTGACGTGGTCAACCTCGGTGCACCGCCCAGCCACATCAAGAACGAAGGCCTGTGGAGTGATCTGAAAAGCCTGACCGAATTTGGCGCCCACGAGACAACCGTCAAGCAGGCGCTCACCGATTTCGAATCGGTCAAGGAGAACCGGCTGGCACTGGATGGCTGTCGCCGTGCGCTGTCGAATCTGCAGGCGCTGGGCACAGATCAGACCGCCCTGCTCGCGCGTCAGGTCGCGGGCATCAATCTCGATGTCGACGCGCTATCGACTGAGCTGGCGAGCAAACGCGAGGCGCTGGATGAACAGATCAGCCAGCAGCGGGCGGAGGTCAAAACCTACCGCGAGCGTGTGCAGAGCCTCGAACAGGAGCGCGACAGCTGGGAAAACGAACGCAACATTCGCCACTGGGAAGCCGAGCTGGCGAATCTGCCCATGGTGCGCTCCGATCTGGAGGCTGCCAGCGCTCGCCTGAAGGTGCTCAAGGCTGAAAGTGAAAACATCGCGCATGAGGCCGATCTGCGCAAAGCGGCGATCAACCAGCAACTCGAGCAGGATCTGGCCGCACTGGAAACCCGCAAGCATCAGGCTCAGGAGGCGCGCGATGCCCTGCGCAGCCAGCACCAGCAGGCAGTAGAGGCGCTGGAGCAGAGCCGCGAGCAGGAACTGGAATCGCTCGACGAACAGATCAAGCAAGTGCGCCTTGAATGCGAAGCACAGCTGGAGGACGCCCGCGAACAGGAACGCCAGGCCCGCGAGCCCAGCCCAGCAGAGCTTGACCAGCGCCGCAGCGCCACCGATGCGGTTGCCCTGGCGCGGGAACAGCGCGAACAGACAGAGCAGGATCTGGAGCGGGCGCGCAACCAGCGCGAGCAGACAGACAATGCCGCACGCAGCGCCGAGCAGCTCTACGAAGGCGCCCGGAGGGAGGTGCAGCAAACCAAAGGCCGTCGTGACGAGGTTCAGGCGCTGCTGTATCCAGCAGACGGCACGCTGCTGGCTTATCTGCGCGCCAGCGGCCTACCCTGGCACGAGAACCTTGGCAAAGCCATCAACCCCGCCCTGCTGACACGCACTGATCTTGCGCCGACATTGACCGGAACCAGCGAAGACGAATTCTATGGCATCAGTCTCGACCTCGCCGCGATCCCGCTGCCTGCCGCCGCCGAGAGCGAAGCAGTGCTGCAACAGCAACTCAGCCGCGCCGAGCAGGCACTGCAGCTGGCCAATCAGGAGCTAGGCCGCTGCGAAGATACGTGGCAAAGCGCGCAGCAGGACCACGGCCAGGCGAAGGAAGCCTTCTCCCGTGCCAAGCAGGCTTATGCCAACGCTGGCGAGCGCTACGCCCAGGCCGAACAAGGCGCCGAGCTTATCCACCGCGAAGTGAACGACGCCATTGCCGCACGGGTAGAGCAAGCTGGCGCATGCCTGCGTGACCTGATGCTGCAGACGCAAAACCGGATCGAGCAGGAACAGCAACGGCGCAACCAGTTAAAGACGCAGTTCGCCGAGCGACGCGAGGCACTCAAGCGTTCGCATGATGAACAACTGGATTCGGCTAAAACGGCACTGACAGCGATTCATCAGGCCGTTGAACAGCGCCGCGCGGCGGCCGCGTAGGACCTGTCCGCCATCGATCAGGCGCGGGACGAGCGGCTACGCGGTGCCGGAGTGGACGTCGCCTCCATCCACGAAACCGAGCAGCGGGCAAAAGCGCTGCATGCGCGTATCGAGCAGATCCAGTCCATGGAGGAGCCAGTACGCGAATACCGGTATTGGCTCACGCACCACTGGGCTAACGTCGACGCGCTGAAAGAATCGCTTTACCAGGCGCAGAACGCGCTGACCGAAGTCGAGCGCCAGGCCAAGGATTGCAAGACCAGCTACGGCGCACGCATCACCACGCTGAAGGATCAGGCCAAGCAGCTCGGCGCCGACCTCAAGCGCCTCGAAGAACAAATGCACAGCTGGGAGCAACTGGCACGCAGCGCCAGCGAACTCAGCGACAGCATCCCGGTATCGGCCGAGGATACCGCCAACCATCAGTCCGGCGCGACGGAACATGCCGAGTCACTGCAGGCCGCGGCACTGGTGATCGGCGAATTGCAGCGGTTGATCAAGGCTACCGCCGCCACCAAAGCCACGCTGATTGCCGCCTTCAACCTCTGCGCACTGGCACTCAATCAGCACCCTGATTCACAGGTCTACCAGAAGTGGCAGCACCTGCATAACGCCCGCCTGCAAACCTCCCTGCACACCGAGGGCTCGGAGGCCTTTCGCATCGAGTCCATGGCCGACCTGCGCCGGATCGTCGAGCATGACCTGCCCGAGATTCGCAAGGCCCTGATCGAAAACGTGAAGAGCGCCGGCGGCGCCATGGCGCGCTACTACGAGGAACTGAAAGACATCGACCTGCGGGTGAGTCAGGTGTCGCGCACGCTGGAAACGCGGATCAACACCGAGCACGAGTTCGAAGCCATCTCGGATATCCGTATCCGCCTGCTGTCGCGCATCACCCAGTTCGATTTCTGGCCACAGCTCAAGGCCTTCGCCCGCGACTGGCATGAATGGGAGCTGACGCGGCACCATGATCTGCCCTCGGAAACGCTGCGCATCGGGCTCAGCTCGCTGGACAAGATGTTCCGCAGTGCCCGCATGACTACCAGCGATCTCGGCTCGCTGGTCGAGCTGGAAATCCAGTTCACCGAGAATGGTCGTACCGTGCCGATCCGCAACGATAACGACCTGCGCAATTCCAGCAGCACCGGGCTGTCGAGCATTGCCGTGGTGGTGATATTCGGTGGCCTGTCGCGCTTCCTGTGTCCGGATGAAAGCGTGACCATCACCTGGCCGATCGACGAGCTGGGCGAGCTGCATCCCAGCAATATCGACAAGCTGTTTCGCATGATGGACCACAAGAATATCGTGCTGCTGTGCGCGCAGCCCACCGCATCCCATGAATTCCTGCGGCGCTATAAACACCGCCTGCTGTTGAGCAAGGACCACGGCGTACGCGACTTCGTTGCCGCCAGCCAGGCGTCAGGCAACAATCCTTTGGCGCAGCTGCTTTCCGGCAGCGCCTCGCGGATCACTGAAGGAGACAAGGCATGAGCAACGCCACCTTCCGCCACGTTATCGAAAAACTGCTGCAGGGGGAGTTGCTCTGCGAAGTCAGCGACGAGCCGGGTTACCTGTATCTGCAGCTGGAAGACAATCTGGACCGGGTCAACCAGCACCTGGCGGTACTCGGTCGCGGCGTCGCCTTGACCAGCGACATGACCGGCTATTACTGCGTCTACCTGGATGTCGAGGACAAGGGCGTACGCAACCGGCTTAACCATCAGTTTTACGCGCTGGCAACCAAGTGGGAGGCCCTGCTGATGTGGCTGCGCCTGACCCGCCAGTTGTCGCCGGAGGCGCATCCGTTAAGCGCGCGTGACATCCTCAAGGAAAGCGAGTTACTGGGTGCTATCGAAAGCTCCTCGGCTCTGCAGGCCGAGCTTGAAAGTATCGCCCAGCGCTTTCAGATTCGCGGCAAGGTCGATCCACGGACGCGCCTGAATCAGCTGCTGCGCTTTCTCGAAAAGGAAGGGTTTCTGGTCGAGCGCCATCCCTCCGTGTACCAGGCCACTGCGCGCTGGTCGATGCTGCAGGATCAGATGGAGTTCATTCGTCAGCAGGAAGGCATCCAGCTGGCCGACCGGGAACACGACCAGGCAGCCGCGCAGGAACAGGAGCAGCTGATCTAATGGCCAGGTATGACGAAGCCGCCCGCACCATCCGGATACTCGACAAGCACTGCGACCTGCTCAGCCGCGCCTGTATCGAAAACCAAGGGGTTATTGTTGACGAACAGGACGGCGAGAAAGCCATCGCCGAACTGCAGGCGCACCGGCTGGTCTTCCGCCTGGACGAGCGTGATCACTACGTACAGGTCAACCGGGTGGTGTCGGAGCTATTCCATCATGCCACGCAGAACTACCGTCGCCGCCTATCCAGTGGCGCCGTGGATGATCTGTTCGATCAGCTCAAGCACGCCATATCCGGTTACCTGGCCACCGCCGACCGCGGCTTGCTGCGCGATCAGAAAGTGTACGAGTCCGAGATTCAGGAGATCGTCGCGCACCTGATCGATACGTTGCGCGAGATCACCCAGCGTTTCGCCGGCTATGTGCGCAACGAGTTCAGCATGGTCAGCGATCTGTCGCAACGCATCCGCGAAAACGAGCGCGCAATCAAGGAAGCATCCCAGCTCAATGACCTGTTCGCTACCCTGACCCCGGATGTGCTGGCCGAGCTGGCACGTTCGGATCGCCTGCTCTCGCATCTGCTGAAGAAGGTCTTCGGGCGCGCAGTGAGTTCCTGTGCCGATGAACTCCACGATGCCCTGCACAAGCTGCGGGAGAACCTCACCAAGCTGCAGGACGATCAGCGCTATCGCGAGCACAACGAACTGATCGACACGCTGCTGCAACATTATCAGCGTCACCCGGGCTACCAGCCCGGGCTGGAGCAATACCGCAGCATTCCGCGCATTTTCCGCTCCGCCGAACGGCTCGAGCTGAAGGCGCACCCGCCGATCGACAGTCCCACCGAAGAACGTGCGCTCGGTGACATCGCCCAGCAGGCGCTGGCGCGCATCGCCGCAGACGAGCAGCCCGACCGGCAGCGCCAGGATCCGCCTCTGGTGCCGGTGAAAGACTGCCGCGACGGGGTATTTCTGGCAGAACCCGAGCCGGTTGAGCAGGCCCTGCGCCAGATGTTCGAGATATTGCCGCAACTGGCCGAACAGCAACCAGCCTCCTCCCTCGCCTGCCTGGCGTACCTTGACCTTGAAATCA
Source organism: Pseudomonas saliphila (assembly GCF_008638345.1). Classification (GTDB taxonomy): domain Bacteria; phylum Pseudomonadota; class Gammaproteobacteria; order Pseudomonadales; family Pseudomonadaceae; genus Halopseudomonas; species Halopseudomonas saliphila. Next base: position 25,879 of record NZ_VTVA01000002.1, read on the forward strand.
ATCCGGAGCTCTGGCTGGTCTGCGTTGCCGATCACTATGCCAACAGCGACTACGCCAAGGGCGAACGCCTGGCCATGCGGTTTTGTGAACGACCGCTACCGGGGTACTCCGGTAATTATCTGGTCGAGGATATCGAGTTTCGTCTGGTGAGGACCGCTGAGTTCGCTTGAAGTGCCTAAGCCGTGCGGAGAGGCAGGCCGTTTACGCGTTCGCTAAAACACGCTCACGGCCAGGCATGAAAGCACTTCAGATGCGCTGGGCGTTCCAGCCAGCTGTCTCGTTGGCACCTTCCGCAGGGACGATCTGATCCCCCTCCACTCGGCCGACGAATTGTTGGGCGTCAATCGAGAAGCGGATCTCGTTACCATTCAGCCGCGGCTCGGCAAGCATCATGGGTTCGCCCTCGATCTCGGCACTGCCAACCACCCGTTGATAGCTCTGCTCAATCAGTATCAGCGCTTCGGTGCCATCAGCCGTCGTCAATTGCCATTTACCGCCGACGGTAGCCGGCACAGTCCACATATGCACGGTGCCGCCTTCAACCGTATCGGACTGATCCGGCTCCCATTCCCCCAGCTCGAAGCTATGCGTCAGAACCCGCGTGCCGGGGTTCATACTCTTCAGTATCACCGGTTGCAGCCAGATATTTTTGGCGTTGAGCTGATAGACCGTGAGCACCGAGGCCTCTGATAGATCGGCCTCCAGCAGATCGCCCTGCTCGAAGCGCACGCGATCTGCCACGCCGGCCCGCTCGGCGTTCTGGCGTGCCTCGGCGATCCGCTCCATATCCAGATCGATACCCAGAGCCGAACCTGCATTCCAGTTCTTTACGGCAGCAATCGCGATACGCCCATCGCCCGAACCGAGATCGATCAGGTGGTCGTCGGGCTGCAGCTTCGCCATCTCGAGCATCCGCTCTACCACGGGATAAGGAATGGGTACGTAGGATACATTGGCTGTGGTCGCTGCCGCTTCATGGCCAATGGACATCAGGGAAGCCAGCGACATCGTCAGGGTGGCGGTACGGGCACGGTGAATGCCCGCACAGAGAGTAAAGGGAGCCATCATTCCTCCAGCAAAACACGTTTGACATAAAAGGAATCCGCAAATGGCGGTAAGGCGAGTCACCAAGGCGCGGAATGGGCGCGTGCTGCCCAGGCGAAATACCAGCACGACGTGCGTCCCTGCCCTCTCCAGTCAAGTCGCAGGGCGATGTGCTGTCAACGCAGATGGCGATGTGACAGGTTGAAGCGTGAGCGAGATCTCAATTCAGATAGAAAGGCTTTTAGAACAGGCATTTCAGAGCCTCTAACCTCCGCGCGAAGGGAACTCGATCCCTTGAGCATAAGTCTGATGCACCTTGAGCAGGGCGTATCAGCGTAGAACGTTACCCTGCATCACCGTCTCCCCACCGCGCCATAGTCGCCACTCGCCCGGCATATACAGCTGCCACTTTTCATTACTGGTCAAAGGTTCCGTGGCGATGACCGACACCACATCATTGGGTGTGGTGTGTTCCTGAAAATCAATGGCCAGCTCACGGTCACTCAACTGGGCGGGACCGAAGGGCGCGCGGCGCGTTATCCAGGCCAACTTGGTCGTGCACAGGGTAAACAGCCATTCGCCGTTGCTGATCATCAGGTTGCACACGCCCTGCCGGGCAAACTCACCGCAGATACCCGCCATGCAGGAAATCAGCTCGTCCAGCTCAGGCGGCGAATCAAAACGGCTGCGCAATGTATTGAGCAGCTCACAGAACACGGCTTCGCTGTCGGTGGAACCCACTGGCTGGAAGGGACCCGGCGGGGCATCGAACTCGTGCAACTGGCCGTTGTGGGCAAAGGTCCAGTAACGCCCCCATAGCTCGCGCATGAACGGATGGGTATTGACCAGGCCGACGCGGCCCACGTTGGCCTGCCGGATGTGGCAGATAACGTTCTCCGACTTGATCGGGTAGGACTCGACCAGCTGGGCGATCGCGGATTGATGACAGGGCTGTGGATCATGAAAACAGCGCACCCCCAACCCTTCATAGAAGGCCACGCCCCAGCCGTCACTGTGCGGCCCGGTCCCGCCACCGCGCTGCATCAGCCCGGCGAAACTGAAACAGATATCGGTCGGTACATTGGCACTCATGCCCATCAGTTCGCACATGGTTTCGATCCTTACTCAACATCCTGCGTTGATATTAGGCCAGACAGAAATGCCGGACCACCGCTTACAGCGAGTGTGGCAAGATGGCGAGTCGAAACTAACACGACACCCCCAAGTCTCACCCAGAGACATCATCGTTAACAGGAGACCTTCGATGAAGCTTTCAAGGGATTACATCACTGCACTGTTCCTCACCTTGAGCCTGCTCATCATGGGCGGCTGTACTGTGGCTTCAGGTCAGAAATCGGCTGGCGAGTTCGTGGACGACAGCGTCATCACCACCCAGATCAAAACCGCCCTTATCCGGGATGAAAATATCCGCGCCGGTGAGATCAATGTCGAGACTTACAAAGGTGAAGTCCAGCTAACCGGCTTCGTGAGTTCAAGAGAGGCCGCGAATCGGGCCGTTGAACTGGCGCGCGGGGTAAAAGGCGTCACTGCGGTCCGCAATGATATGCAGATACGTTGACTGAAACGCCCGGCGCAATGCCGGGCGTCACACGCGCTAGCCTGCACCACCCGACACGAAGCCTGTATAGGCAAGCCAGGCGGAATATAGCCCGAGCAGCAGAAATGCCCCCGCCGCCAGCCGGCGAATCAGATCCAGCGGGAGGCGACCCGCCGCCGCATTGCCCAGGAACACCACCGGCACATTGGCCAGCATCATCCCCAGCGTAGTTCCCAACACGACCCAGAAGTAATCGGCAAATTGCGCGGCCAACACCACGGTCGCGATCTGAGTCTTGTCCCCCATCTCCGCAATAAAGAACGCGACCAGCGTCGCCATGAATGCGCCATATCGGCCAATCGGCGCCGTATCCTCCTCAAGCTTGTCCGGAACCAGCGCCCAGGCGGCCACCGCGATGAAACTCACGGCGACAATGCTGTGCAGGATGGTATCGGTGAGAACGCTGGCGACTAACTGACCCAATGCGCCAGCCAACGCATGGTTAGCCACTGTGGCGACAAATATACCCAAAACAATGGGCCAGGGATGATGACGAAAACGAACAGCCAGCAATAGCGCCAGCAATTGGGTTTTGTCGCCGATCTCTGCCAGCGCAACAATCCCGGTTGATACGAAGAAGGCTTCCACGGATATTCCAGAGAGGGCGGATCAGCGAACCAATGACATGCGCGCACCCCCGCCCTCGGTTGGTGCATGCATGTCAAAGGTCTCGTCAGACCCGAAACAGCGGGCCGCAAACGCCACGACCTGCGGGCCGATTATGTTGACGTTTGCCGTGGAAGACGTGCTTCCGGAGAGACTACTCCCCTAAGACGGGCGGAACTTTAGCAACTCGGTCCGGGCAGATCAACCGGGAGCTATCGCCGAATACACCTTGAAGCGATTGTTCTCGCGCAGCACCTGGCAAGGACCGATATGCGCTTCCACCAGTGCGGGGTATTTCAGGAAGCCGTTGGCGACAATCCGCAGCTCGCCGCGGGGCAGCAGATTGCGGGTGATCTGTTCAAAGAATCGCTCGGCAATGCTGGTGTCGTGTCGAATCCCGCTGTGAAACGGTGGATTGCTGACCACCCCGGCAAAGCGACCATGTACATCGCTCAGACCGTCCGAGGGATACACCTCGGCTTCCACTTCATTGCGCTTGAGCGTCTCGGTAGCGCAGTAAAGGGCAAGGGCGTCGACGTCGACCAGTTCGAAACGGGTTTCGGGATTGCGCCGGCCGAGGGCCACGGATAGCACCCCTGCCCCGCAGCCGAAATCCAGCACTCTGCCCGCGGGTAACGCCGCCGGCTCTTCCAACAGCAGCTCGCTGCCCTCATCCAGCCGACCGTGGCTGAATACGCCGGGCAGGCTGACCAGATCGATATTCTGATCATGCAACTCGACGGTGATTTCCCGCATCCAGTCCTCCAGGCAGAAGGGTGCTGCCTGACCGTTCACCGGCATGCGCCAGAGCTGGCAGTGACGCGCCGAGTCGAGCTTCTCGGCGCTGTCGCCGTATGGCGCCAGCAGTTTTTCCGCGCGGGTGATACCGCCCTTTTTCTCACCGACCAGATACAGCGGACAGCCTGCCTTGAGCAACGGCGCAATCTGGGCCAGCGCATATTCGGCACGCTCAAGCGCCTTGGGCATCACCAGAATCGCGCCGTCGAGTGCATCTATTTGTGGGCACAGATGCGAGAAGCTCAGATGCGCCTCGTCCAGTTGCGCGTTCAGCCCGAGCCAGACTGCGTAGTCCCAAGTCCAGACGTGCCAGTCGGCAGGTAATTCGCTGGTCAGGCCGTCGGCCACGGGATTGACCAGGAGCAGCCGCTTGTTGGCGAACAACTCGCTACTGCGCTCGATGATTTGGCTGGTGTTGTCCATGGCGGGCTCCTCAATGCTGGAAGGGGCAGGGATTGTACGCGGACGGGTCGCGGCGACCAAGCTGATCCTATGTTGGAGGTATGCGGGCCATTCGCTGGGGTTGTATTTCGGTGCCATCTTCTGCGAGCCGAAAACGACTCAACAATGCCGCTATTCGTTTGGTTGTGTTCAGAGTCAGCTGCCGCGAGCCGGCAGGGCCGCGCCGACACGCTGCAAGTACGTCCCTGTAAGCTCGACGATGACCTCCCTGTCATCGCACGGTCGGCTCAACCCTGTCGGCTCGCTGCGCATGAATATTGGAGTTGCCTGATAGGAAGACCAAAAGAAAGACCCAAAGCGGTTTTAATCTCTACTTCACGCGAATGCTCGACCAAGCCCGCCGGCTGTCAGGCTGGCGCAAGTGTTGAAAACAGGGATGTTTTCGTCAAGCCCCCAGGGATGGGTTCACGGCGTCTTGCGCAAGCCTGGCAGCGGGTGGGCGCCCTGCTCCGGACTTCGACTGAATCATTCACGAAACCTTCCACTGGCTTTGAAGCTCCCGGCTCAGCTTTTACGCGGTTTGGCTCGACTAGTCGGTTGAGCCTGCGCCGGGTCGTCCGGCCAGTAATGTTTGGGGTAGCGGCCTTTCATGTCCTTTTTGACCTCGGCATAACTGCCTGCCCAGAAGCCAGCCAGATCCTGAGTCACCTGCAACGGGCGCTGCGCTGGGGACAACAGGTGTAGCTTTAGTGCAACCCGGCCGCCGGCGATGCGCGGGTTATCGGTGCTGCCGAACATTTCCTGCAGGCGCACCGCGAGTACCGGCGGCTCTTCGGCGTAATCGATGCGAATTCTCGATCCGGTAGGCACTGCCCAGTGCGTCGGTGCCTGCTCGTCGAGCTGTTTGGGCAGCGGCCAGAGCAGCAAGGTAGAGAGAATGCTCGTCAGGTCGAGGTTGGCGAAGTGCGCGAGGCGGCGCACGTTATCAAGATAAGGTGCCAACCAGTCTTCCAGTGTGTCCAGCAGGGTCACGTCCGACAGGTCCGGCCAGAGGCTTTCAATGCCCGCCTGCTCATCCAGCCGACGAAGCAACTGAATACGCGCCTGCCACTGGCGCAGCGCTGGCGTCCAGGGCAGTAATGCCAAGCCCTGGCGCCGCACGACATCACAGAGCGCTCGGTTGCGCTGGGCCGGATCGATCTGTGGTAGCGCCTCTCGATTGAATATCAATTCGCCCAGGCGAGTCTGGCGTTCCGCCAACAGGGATTCGCTGCGCGGGTCCCATTCCAGGGTGTCCTGTTTGGTCAGTAATTCCGGCAGGTATTCGCGCAACAAGTCAGGATTGAGTGCGGCAGCCATGAAGATGCGGGCGCTACGTTGCGCTGCCTGTCCGCCCAGGCTGGCGACAGCGAGCCAGGGTTGTTGCTGCAGGGCATCCACCTCGATGAAGGCTGCGGACCGGCCATTGGCCAAACGGTATTCGCTGCCCGCTTCGCCACGCCGCTGGGCAACGCGGTCGGGATAGGCCATGGCCAGTAACACGCCAATCCATTGCTCGGCAGCCGGATCGGATACCTGCTGGCTGTTTGGCCGCGGCCCAAGCAAACGTTGCCACTGAGACGCCAGCTTTCGGGCACGCTGCAGCGCGCCACGGTCAACCGCGGGCTCCGCCTGAGGTGTAGCAAACACCGCCATACGGCGGGCAATATCGGCATCCTGCACCTTGCGTAGGATATCCCGCTCCCCGACGATTGCTGCCAGCTGACACGCCTGTTTGCCTAAGCCTAGCGCGTGGCCGCGCAATAACATGTGGGCCAGGCGCGGATGCATCGGCAACGCGGCCATGGCAGCGCCGTGTTCGGTCAGTTTCCAGCCGTCGGCGTCCGCTTCCAATGCACCCAGCCGTTCCAGCAGTTCGCGACCCTGCTGCAACGCAGCGGAGGGTGGTGGATCAAGCCAGGCCAACTCTGTTGCGTCCTGCACGCCCCACTGGGCCAATTGCAATGCCAACGGGGCCAAATCGGCCTGGAGCATTTCTGGCTGGCTTTGCGCAGCCAGCTGCAGGTGTTGATCAGCTGACCAGAGGCGATAGCACACACCCGGTTCGAGACGCCCTGCCCGGCCGGCGCGTTGTTCGGCTGACGCGCGTGAAACCCGTCGCGTCTGCAAGCGGGTCATGCCGGACACCGGATCGAAAGCCGGTTCGCGGGACAGCCCGGCGTCGATAACTACGCGGATGCCCTCAATGGTCAGGCTGGTCTCGGCGATAGAGGTTGCCAGTACCACCTTGCGCTGCCCGGCCCCAGCCGGACTGATAGCCTGGCGCTGGGTGGCGAAATCCAGATCACCGTAAAGCGGCGTGACTAGAACGTCCGGCTGATCGGCGAGGGCTTCCTTCAGCCGCGATTGAACCCGGCGTATTTCCGCGGCACCGGGTAGAAAGACCAGAATGCTGCCCGGCTCTTCTGCCAACACCTGCAGTATCTGCTGCGCCACAACTGGCTCGATGAATTGCCCTGCTGGCGGGGCACTACCGTAACGCACCGCCACCGGGTACTGACGGCCCTCGCTGCGGATCAACGGGGCATCGTCCAGCAGACCGCTCACTGCCTCGGCATCCAGCGTGGCGGACATGACCAGCAGCCTTAACGGCAAATCATCGCGCAGGTACTGCTGAGTTTGCAGACACAGCGCCAACCCCAAATCGGCGTCCAGGCTACGCTCGTGGAACTCATCAAAAATCACCAACCCCACACCGGGCAACTCGGGATCAGCCTGCAACAGGCGCTGCAATATGCCCTCGGTGACGACTTCGATGCGGGTGGCCGCACTGACCTTGCTCTCCAGACGAATGCGGTAGCCTACAGTTTGCCCCACAGGTTCACCGAGCATGTCGGCCAGACGCTCTGCCGCAGCGCGCGCAGCCAGGCGACGCGGCTCGAGAAGGATGATCTTTTGCCCGGCCAACCATGTATTATTCAGCAGCCTCAGCGGAACCAGTGTCGTTTTGCCTGCACCCGGAGGCGCCTGCAACACAGCGGAGGAATGGCTTGCAAGGGCCTCCTCCAGCTCAAGCAGGACCTTCTGGACCGGGAGTTCGCTCGTCTCGTTCAAATAGAACTCGCTACACTGGAAGCTGAAATGGGCCGCCATTCTAACTGGCCCTGCCGTATTATATGAACCGCCGACATAACGGATCGAGGAGTTGACTGATGCGTCTTAAACCACTGGCCTGTGTATTGCTCACCACAGCGCTGGCCACCCAGCTTGCTGCCTGCGGAACCCTCTTCTACCCGGAGCGCCGCGGGCAGATCCAGGGAAACATTGATCCTGGGGTAGCCGCTCTGAACGCCATTGGCCTGCTGTTCTATCTGGTGCCGGGTATTGTTGCCTTTGCCGTGGACTTTGCGACGGGCGCCATTTATCTGCCAGACCAGCGCTACAGCATCGCTCCGGAGCGCCTCAACGAAGCCGTCGACGCCCAGGGCCAAGTGGATCAGCTGAAGCTCAAGGCGATCATCAAGCAGGAACTGAATCTGGATCTGCCGCTGGAGCGCGCCCAACAGATGGCCAAACCAGATCATCAGGAACTGGCCCTGCTCGGACTATCTTCGCAGCGCGCCTGATGGCCACCGAAACTGTTCTGGGTCCCGAGGCCCGTAGTCGGCTGCTTAAATTTGCCACCTATGCTTCGGTGACGGTGGCATTGATCCTGATCGCGCTCAAGGGCTCGGTATGGTTAATGTCCGGATCGGTCAGCCTGCTGGCCTCGTTGATCGACTCGTTCATGGACGCCGGGGCCTCGATCATCAATCTGTTCGCGGTGCGTTACTCGCTCAAACCCGCCGACAGGGAGCATCGCTTCGGCCACGGCAAAGCCGAAGCCCTCGCCGGACTGGCTCAATCGGCGTTCATCAGTGGCTCGGCAGTACTGGTGTTCATTCAGGGCATCGATCGGCTGCTCAATCCCCAACCGCTTGAAGCGGCCTGGCTCGGCGTGATGGTGATGCTGGTGTCCATCGCCGCCACCATCGGGCTGCTGTTGATCCAGCGCCACGTGATCAAGCACACCCAGTCCACAGCCATCAGCGCCGATGCCCTGCATTATCGCTCGGACCTGCTGATGAACCTGAGCATCATCGCCGCGCTGATACTTGCCTATTACGGCATTGCCCGGGCGGATGCGCTGTTCGGTGTAGTGATCGCGCTCTATATCGGCTATGGCGCGGTGGGGATTGGTCTGGCAGCGACCCAGATTCTGATGGACCATGAGCTGCCTGACGAGGTCCGTGCCCATGCCCTGGCGCTGGCACGAGCGGTGCCCGGCGTCGTGGGCGTACATGACCTTCGCACCCGCGAATCCGGACAGCACTGGTTCATGCAGGTTCACGTGGAACTGCCTGCGGACATGTCATTGGCCCAGGCGCATGATCTGGGCGAAGAAGTACGCATGGTCATCGAAAAGGCCTACCCACAAGCCGATGTACTGGTACATACCGATCCCGCCTGAAACGAAAACGGCCGACCCGAAGGTCAGCCGCTTTCGTGTTCTGTCCGTTTCGCATTCTGGTGAAATGCTGCTTTGTTCCTCAGCCTTGTGAGCTGGGTGACCGAGTGGCCGCAGAATCCGGTAAGATCTGCGGCCTCTTCTCCTGTTGGTTAAAGGAGAAGTTGGACTGTTCGGCCCGGGCTTCAAACTTGAAACAATGATAACCCTACCTCCGCGCCATTTCTTGCCTAAGATTGCACAATAAGCCTACCATCCAGCAATTAAACACCGGATATCGCGCATTCCCTGCAATTTTAAAAGGCATCGCCATGAATGAACACAATCTCGACCGTTATGACCTGAAAATTCTCGCCGAGCTGCAACGTGACGCCCGCATCAGCAATCAGGAACTGGCTGAGCGTATCGGACTGTCGCCCTCACCCTGCTCACGCCGGGTAAAGCACCTCGAGGACAGCGGATATATCACCCGGCAGGTGGCCTTGCTGGACCCGGCTCGACTGGGCCTGAAGCTCACCGCCTTCGTGTTGATCGGCATGGACAGACACACTCCGGAGCGCTTCGAAGGCTTTGAAAAGGTGATCAAAGGCTGCGCAGAGGTGCTCGACTGCTATCTGGTCACCGGTATGGACGCCGACTATCAGCTGCGCGTCGTGGTGCCAGATATGGAGCATTACCAGCAATTTCTGCTTGGCACCCTGACCCGCATCGAGGGCGTTTCCAGCGTGCGCTCCAGCTTCATGCTGCATCAGATTGTCGCCTCCACTGAACTTCCACTGGCCCATATCACTCCTCAGTAGCTCGCTGTCAAACATGAGCTGAGCGCGTTATCCGGGAGCGGTATAATGCGCAGGGCTTTTTCTATTTCTCAGGAGTAATCAATTGGATTATCAGCAGTTTGAAGCTCTTGCCCTGCCACTATTGTTATTTGGCCTGGTGGCTTTTATGGGATTTATCGTGTGGGACCTGGCAAAGAAGTCCAAGGCTGGCCGGTACGGCACCATGGTGCTGTTCTTCGCGCTGGGTCTGGGCGTACTCGGCTTCATCATCAAAGCAATCATTATTGGACAGGTCGACGGCTGAGATCCATCGATCCGGAACGCATCGCGGACCGGTTTCACTGATGATCGAACGGTGGCATGCTCAGCGCTCAGCTCAGCCATTCGTGCGCATCGCCAAGGAGCCAGTCCATGAGCCTCTCTATCCTCGCGGAAACCCACGACGTCACCAATCAGGTACCGCCGCTGGAAGGCACTAACCTGTACCGTTCGGACCTTCCGCTTCAGGAATGGGTGAAGCGTCAGGGTGGTGGCTGGGCGGACGAAGCCCTATCGCGCTATGGCGAGCTGGCGGGCGACCAGCTGATGACGGCCGGCTTTCTGGCCAATGAAAACAAACCGGTATTCAAGAGCCACGATCGCTATGGCCACCGCATCGACCTGGTCGAATTTCATCCGGCATATCATGAGTTGATGTCTGCGGGCATTGCCGCCGGCATCACCTCTGCGCCCTGGAAGGACCCACGCCCTGGCGCACATGTAGCGCGCGCCGCGACCATGTACCTGCATAACCAGGCCGAAGCCGGCACCAGCTGTCCGATGACCATGACCTACGCCTGCGTTCCGGCGCTGCGCCTGCAGCCGAATCTGGCCGATGTCTGGTTACCGAAGATACTGTCTGGGGAATACGACCCGCGCAACCTGCCGCTCGCCGAGAAGACCGGCGCGACCATCGGCATGGCCATGACCGAGAAACAGGGCGGCACCGATGTGCGCGCCAATACCACCCGCGCCCATCCGGTCGGCCCGGGCAGACCGGGCGAAGCCTATGAGCTGGTCGGCCACAAGTGGTTCTGCTCAGCCCCGATGTGCGATGCCTTCCTCACTCTCGCCTACACCGACAAGGGCCTGAGTTGTTTCCTGTTGCCGCGTCACAGACCCGACGGCGCACGCAATGAGTTCTATATCCAGCGCTTGAAAAATAAACTGGGCAACTGGGCCAACGCTTCCAGCGAAGTCGAATTCCGCGGGGCGCTGGCCTGGATGGTGGGCGAAGACGGGCGCGGCGTGCCGACCATTATCGAGATGGTCTCACTGACCCGCTTCGACTGCATGATCGGCTCCAGTTCGCTGATGCGCCAGGCCCTGACCCAGGCACTGCATCACTGCACGCACCGGCAGGTGGGTGGTCGCCCGCTGGTTGAACAGCCACTGATGCAGAACGTCCTGGCCGATCTGGCGCTGGAAAGCGAAGCGGCCCTGGCCTTGACCATGCGGATGGGCAAGGCCCTGGACAATGCACATGATGAGCAGGAGGCGAAATACGCACGTCTGGTCACCGCCATCGGCAAATACTGGATCTGCAAACGTGCCCCGGCAATGATCAACGAAGCACAGGAATGCCTCGGCGGCGCAGGCTATGTCGAGGACACCATCCTGCCGCGTTTGTACCGCGAGGCCCCAGTGAATTCCATCTGGGAAGGCTCCGGCAACGTGCAGTGTCTCGACGTGCTACGCGCGCTTTCAAAAGAGCCGGGCGTGCTGGATGTGCTCTTTGCCGAGCTCGGTGACGGCCAGGGAGATCCCCGCCTTGCGGCGCATATTCAGCGCCTGCAACAGGCCTTCGCCGACAAGGAGGACATCCAGTACCGCGCCCGTCAGCTGACCGAAGACATTGCTGTCGCGCTTCAGGCGAAGCTCTTGCTGGACGCGGGCAATCACGCCGTGTCCGACGCCTTCATCGCCAGCCGACTCGAAGGGCGCGGGCATGCCTTCGGCACCCTGCCGCGGGGGCTTGATGTCGAGGCGCTGGTGGCACGCTCTGCGCCGATGCACCGCTGACGCTGATAAGGCCGGAGTGAGCTGCCGCGTGACGACAGGGCTGCGCCGACACGCTGCAAGTACGTCCCTGTAAGCTCGTCGATGACATCCATGTCATCGGACGGTCGACTCAGCCCTGTCGCCTCGCTTCGCATAAACATTGGCGTTGCCAGAGAGGAAGACCAGAGCGAAAGCGGTTTTAAATCTCTGCCTCACGCCAATGCTCATCAAGTCCGCCGGCTGTCAGGGTGGCGCAAGTGTCGAAAACAGGGATGTTTTCGTCAGGCCCCCAGGGATGGGTTCACGGCGTCTTGCGCCATCCTGGCAGCCGGCGGGCTGCCCTACTCCGGCCCACCTCTCACGCTATCCGCAAAACAGTTATTCGTTTGGTGGAGTTACGGAGTCAGCTTCCGCGAGGCGTCAGGGCCGCGCCGACACGCTGCAAGTACGTCCCTGTAAGCTCGTCGATGACATCCATGTCATCGGACGGTCGGCTCAACCCTGTCGCCTCGCTTCGCATAAACATTGGCGTTGCCAGAGAGGAAGACCAGAGCGAAAGCGGTTTTAAATCTCTGCCTCACGCCAATGCTCATCAAGTCCGCCGGCTGTCAGGGTGGCGCAAGTGTCGAAAACAGGGATGTTTTCGTCAGGCCCCCAGGGATGGGTTCACGGCGTCTTGCGCCATCCTGGCAGCCGGCGGGCTGCCCTACTCCGGCCCACCTCTCACGCTATCCGCAAAACAGTTATTCGTTTGGTGGAGTTACGGAGTCAGCTTCCGCGAGGCGTCAGGGCCGCGCCGACACGCTGCAAGTACGTCCCTGTAAGCTCGTCGATGACATCCATGTCATCGGACGGTCGGCTCAACCCTGTCGCCTCGCTTCGCATAAACAATTGAGTTGCCTAATAGGAAGGCCAAAAGGCTGAAAGACCAAAGCGGTTCCAAACTTTGCCTCACGCCGATGCGCGACCAAGCCCGCCGGCAGTCAGGGTTGCGCAAGTGTTGAAAACAGGGATGTTTGCGTCAAGCCCCCACGGATGGGTTCACGGCGTCTTGCGCAGGCCTGGCTGACGGTAGGCGATTGGCTTCGATCTGGCCCGGTGAATTGCTGCTTTGAATCTCCCCTAACCCCTCTTTGAAAAGAGGGGGACTGGCCTGAGTGCTGGATTAGTTAATTGTTTCAAGCTCGAGCTTGTTTAATTTTGCAGCCACGCCGATGCCGGACCAAGCCTGCCGGGCATCTGGACCTGCGGCCCCAACCGCACTAGCATGGCTGGCTTTCCATTGCAGTGCACAACCATGCGCAAGCCGAAACAGCCCTACCTAGCCAAGCGACCCTTGGCGAAACCGCGCCGCGAGCCCGCTGCGCCGCCAGCCAATCCGCGCCTTATCGCCTTCAACAAGCCGTTCAATGTGCTGACTCAGTTCACCGACGGGCAGGATCGCGCGACGCTCAAGGATTACATCGAGGCAGCAGGCGTCTATCCCGCCGGCCGGCTGGATCGTGATAGTGAAGGTTTACTGCTGCTGACCAACGATGGTCGCTTGCAGGCGCGGATTACCGACCCGAAGCATAAGCTGGCGAAAACCTACTGGGCGCAGGTGGAAGGAACACCATCCGAAGAGCAGCTGGAAAACCTGCGCAAGGGGCCCGTTCTGAATGACGGGCCGACCCGCCCTGCAGACGTCAGCGTGATAGCCGAGCCTGACCTCTGGCCGCGCGATCCACCGGTGCGATTTCGCCAGAGCATCCCCACCAGCTGGCTTGAAATAACCATCCGCGAAGGTCGTAATCGCCAGGTAAGACGGATGACCGCCGCGGTCGGCCTGCCTACCCTGCGTCTGGTACGGGTCAGCATTGGCGACTGGACGCTTGACGACCTACAGCCTGGACAATGGCGAGAGCTGGCTCCAAGGACACCGGGTTAACCCGCCTGTCCCCCGAACATCGATTGGCGCATGACGCCGTCACCCGCTGCGGCTACGCTAGAACCACGCTAACCGAGTCGGAGGCTTCATGAAACCGCTGCTTTTCGCCCTGAGCCTGCTGCTGATTCCCACCGTGCAGGCGGACCAGTCCACCACGCAGACCGCTGACCGTATCGAGCCCTGGACACTATCCGATCAGTTCGATGAGCCCTACACCTTCGGCCCGGACGAACGCGTCATGCTCATCGCTGCAAGCAAGGGCGCTGCAGGGCTGGTAAATGAGGCGATCAAGGACCAGCCGGAGGGCTGGCTGGTGCAGCGCCGGGTGGTCTACGTTGCAGACATTACCCATGTTCCCCGGTTCGTAGCCAACCGCATGATGGTCCCCTCCATGCGCTCTGCACCGTACCGCATCTTCCTCGACCGAGAGGATCAGGTGGCAAGCCGGTATGTGCAGGAGCGCAGCGAGGTACTCTGGCTTGAACTGGATGACAGCCGGATCGTCGAGCGTCAACGCTTCGACTCCGCCCAGGCCCTGCGCCAGGCTCTGGAGGCGCTCAACCCTGTGGCGGACACGGCGGAGCGGTCCAAGTCTGCGGACCAATGACCCTGCCCAGCCCTGACAACTCGGTCTAGAATGACCACTGGCATTCCGCGGGAGCTCAGGTCATGGGGCTTTTGACTAATCTACTGGTCTTTCTTGTCACCGTTGCGGGAATGGAAGCCTTTGCCTGGTGGGCGCACAGATACGTGATGCACGGCTGGGGCTGGGGCTGGCATAAGTCGCACCACGAGCCGCGCATCGGCTGGTTCGAGAAAAACGATTTGTACGCGGTGGTCTTCGCCGGGGTGGCCATCGTGCTGATTGCTCTGGGTAACGCTGGCTACTCTCCGCTGGAGTGGATTGGCGCTGGGATGACGGCCTACGGCATGCTTTACTTTCTGGCCCATGATGGCCTGGTACACCGGCGCTGGCCGTTTCACTATGTACCGCGCAGCGGCTATCTGAAACGCCTCTACCAGGCGCATCTGATGCATCATGCCGTTCAGGGTCGGGAGGGCTGCGTCTCCTTCGGTTTTCTGATCGCGCCGCCGATTCCTACCCTGCGGCGCCAGCTGCGGGAACTGCACCATGGCCGCCTCGCTCGCAGCGACGAGACTATCGAGGACGGCGAAAAAGAGCCGGGCGCGGCGTAGGTCCGCGCCTGCGTGTTGCCCATACCTGACAGCCTCCTCGCGCGACCAGGCGCAGCTTATCCGCCTGACTGGTGAAGGTGCGGCTATCCCAGGCCTGCTCTCCCCTCTCGACCACCTTGATCCCGATTTCGCGGTACACCCCGTGGGCGGTGGCAACCGCCCAGGCGGATCTTGGTGGCAATGCGGGCAGCCCTTCGAGGGCCGAAAGGTAATACGGCTCGGCCAGGTCCACCAGACGTTTCGCCATCACCGCTACAGCCGGGCGATGACGGCTTTCACCCACCTCCTGCGGCGAGATCTTGAACTCCGCAAGCCAATCCGCCGGTAGGTAACAGCGGCCGATCGCGGCATCCTCTATGATGTCACGGGCGATGTTCGTCAACTGGAAGGCAATACCCAGGTCGCTGGCGCGGTCCAGCGTCGGCTCATCCCGCACCCCCATGATGATCGCCATCATCACGCCTACCACGCCCGCGACGTGGTAGCAGTATTCCAGCGTATCCTCTATGCGCAGATAACGCCGCTCTTCGACGTCCATGGCAAAGCCGCGCAGATGATCCAGTGCGTGCCGCTGGGGGATGGCGTGCTTGAGCGCCACCGCCTGAAAGGCGGCGAAGGCCGGATCGCTCATCGGCTCGCCGGAATACGCCCGCCGCGTGGCGTCTTCCAGCTCGGCAAGACGTTCCTGCGCAGTGGTCGCCGCGCCGGCGTGCTCCATCCCCAGTACCTGGCCGTCGATCACATCATCACAATGCCGGCACCAGGCATAGAGCAGCACAGCGCTGCGCCGGGTGTCCGGTTCGAACAAACGTGATGCGGCGGAAAAGCTCTTGGACCCTTTGCGAATGGTGCGGGTCGCGTGGTCTGCCAGGGCGTCCATCAGTTGTCCTCCAGCATCAGGCCGGCCGTCGCCTTGGCCGAGCCGACAACACCGGGGACGCCGGCACCCGGATGCGTGCCCGCCCCAACCAGATACAGATTACGAATCGTCGCATCGCGATTGTGCGGACGGAACCAGGCGCTCTGGGTGAGGATCGGTTCCAGCGAGAACGCCGACCCCAGGTGCGAATTGAGCTCATCGCGGAAATCCACCGGCGTGAAATGCCGGCAGGTGACCAGGTTCGCCCGCAGATCCTTGATGTAGTGCTGCTCCAGATAGTCAAGGATGCGGTCTCGATAGCGCGGCCCTTCGACCTCCCAGTCGATTGGCGCATTGCCCAGATGAGGCACCGGCGCCAGTACGTAATGAGCACTGCCGCCGGGCGGCGCCAGCGAGGGATCGGTGACGCAGGGGGCGTGCAGGTAAAGGGAAAAGTCCTCGGCCAAGGTTTCACGCTTGAAAATCTCGTCGATCAGCTCGCGATAGCGCGGGCCGAAACAGACCGTATGGTGCTGGAGATTTTCCGGCACTTTGCTCAGGCCGAAGTAGATCACGAACAGCGACATGCTGAAACGCTTGCGCTTGAGCGCCTGGGCGTTCCGGGGGCCGCGCGGATGGTTTCGCAGCAGACGGTCGTAGGTGTGGACTACGTCTGCATTGGACGCTAGCGCGTCCAGCTCGAAGCGGCGACCGTCCTGCACCTTGACTGCCCGCACGAGGTTATCGCTCACCTCGATGTCAGCCACCTCGGCATTCAACTCGAGCCTGCCGCCCAGATCTTCCAGCAGTCGCACCATGCCGTTGATCAGCGCGCCGGTGCCTCCCCGTGGAAACCACACCCCCCATTCCCGTTCCAGAGCGTGGATCAGGGTATAGATCGACGAGGTGGCGAAGGGGTTGCCGCCCACCAGCAGCGAATGGAACGAGAACGCCTGGCGTAAGTGCGGGTCCTTGATGAAATGCGACACCATGCTGTAGACACTGCGCCAGGCCTGCAGCCGTGCAAGCTGGGGGGCGGCGCTCACCATGTCCTTGAACGACAGGAAAGGGACCGCACCCAGCTTGATGTACCCTTCTTCGAAAACCTCCCGGGAATACGCCAGAAAGCGACGATAGCCCTCCACGTCCTCCGGACTGCGCTCGCCAATCTGTCGGTCCAGTTCGGCCTGATCATTGGCATAGTCGAAGGGTGGCGCGTCCTCCCAGCAAAGCCGATAGAACGGTGCAACCGGAAGCAGCTCGACGTAGTCATCCATACGCTTGCCTGCCAGCGTGAAAAGCTCTTCAAGCGCCGAGGGATCGGTGATCACCGTCGGCCCTGCATCGAAAGTGAAGCCTTGATCCTCATAAACGTAAGCGCGGCCGCCCGGCTTGTCGCGTTTTTCCAGCACCGTGGTCTGGTAACCACCCGCTTGCAGACGAATAGCCAGTGCCAATCCGCCAAAGCCGGCGCCGATGACCACAGCGCGCTTGTCAGCCTTCATGCTCCGCTCCTTATCTGCTGCGGGGTGACGGCCATCGCCGCCCTGGCCGCGGCCAGAACCGGGACTGGCGGTTTGCCGCTGAGGATGCGCACCTTGTCCGGTGCAGTGAGCCCGCCCGCATAGAATCGCTGGATGAGATCCGCGGGTAGCCCGTAAAAGCGTTGCATGACCCGCCAGCGTTCGTCGGGCTCTCCGGCCAGAAACAGCATGCGGTTGAGCAGTCTGAAGAATCCCTGACGCCGCCACTCCTGCTCGGCCTGGCGCCTGATACAGCCAAACAACTGATCGGCATTCAGCTCGGACGCAGCGCTGACCAGCTCGGCCAGACGCACCGCGTGGGGTAGCGAATAGCCGGTGGTGGCGTGGAAGAGACCGGCGCGCAGCCCGCTACGGGGCTGGCCCGCTGCGGCCTGCCAGAACTGTGAAAAGTTGCCTGCCAGGGTGATAGGCAGAACGCCCTGCTCCTCGCGCACCACCTCCTCGATGGACCAGCCCTGAGCGCTGGCGTAGGCAGCGATGTGTTGGCGCAATAGCGCGGCGTCCACCACGGGCGCATCGATGTAATGGGTATCCTCAATGAGCAGACGATCCGCGGCGAAGGGCAGCACGTAGACGAAGCGGTAGCCCTGCCCCTGACTCACCGTGGCATCCATGAGAATCGGCCGCGTCAGCCCATGGGCCTTCGTCAGACGCAGTTCCTGGCCGACAAATGCCTGGTAACCCAGCGCAAGGTGCGGACTGGGCTCGACACCCCGCCCATCGATGACCGCCTGCGCCTCGATGCGTTCGCCGCTTTCAAGCTCTATCCAGGTCGGACCCAACGACCGGACCGCGGAGGACGTACGCAGACTGTCGCCCAGCTCTGTGGTGATAACCTCGGCGAAACGTTCGGAAAAGATGCTGCAATAGGGACTTTCAAGCTGTCGCTGCAAGCCCGGAAAGCGCACCTCGTAGCCGTCCCAGCGGGCGCAGATCAGTGGATCGAGCCACCGCAGCTGGGCGGACGTCAGGTCCGAGGCCTGGAACGACCAGGTGTGATTGCCGCCGGGCACCGCGTCGGCCTCGATCAATAGCACGCGCACCTCGGGCCTCAGCTGCCTGAGGCGCCAGGCAATCAGCCCGTTGGCCAGGCCGGCCCCGACCAGAAGCAGATCCCAGGCAGCGCTCACGCGGCGTTCTCCGCGGGCACCGGCCGGCCGGTGCGCAATGCCTGTTCAACAATATCCGCCGCGGCGCGCGTGCCACCGGCGACGAGTGCCTGCTCGCGAAGCCGCTCCAGCCCGGCTGAAAACTCGCTGCCCTGCAGTAGCCGCTCCAGTCCTTTGCGCAGCGTACCGGGCCCGGCGAAACGGGGCGACGCCTTCAGACCGATGCCGGCATGCTCGACGCGAGCTGCCACGCCGGCCTGGTCGGAGGAAATGGGCGTGACCAGCATGGGGGTGCGGCTGGTAATGGCATCCATTACCGTGTTCAGGCCGCCGTGGGTGATTACCGCGCTGGCCTGCTCCAGTACTGCCTGCTGCGGCGCGAAATCGGTGACCCAGGTCGCGCCGGCGCGCCGTAGCTGATCTTCCTGTCCGACATCCAGACCGCCGCAATGGGCCAGCAGCAATTGCACATCGAGCCCGGCGCAGGCCCGAGCGATCCGCTTGAACAGGCCGAAACGGTGACCCAGGAGAGTTCCCAGCGAGGCGAAGACCAGCGGCTTACCGGGGTCTGGCTGGATGATCAGCGGCCGACTGACCTCCTCGACCGAACGCAGCGGGCCCACGTGGTGAAAGTGTTCCGGGAGCGCCCGGCGGGGGAAGTCGAAACCGGGCAGGGTCTGGCTGATCTGCGCACTGGGCGAGAGGCACTCGTGCAGTCCCTCGCGCGGCGACAGCCCGAAACGCTGCGCATGCCGGGCCACCGTCTGGCGGTGGGTGCCCATCAGCCAGTCGTAGACGCGGGTACTGCCCTCATAGATCTGCCGCGCCCGCTCGCTGTCTTCGTAGGCCATCGGCATCACCGGCAGAGGCACCCCGGCCTCGCGATTGACCGGGAGAGCGCAGGCAAGCGATACGAAGGGCCGGCCGCACCCCTCGGCGACCAGTCCACCGGCGGCTTCCATCTGATCGCAGAGCAGCGCATCAATAGCCAGCGCATCGAGCTGGGCAGGCAGCTCACGGCACAGCATATCGGTGTTCCGTGTCATGTCACCAATTAGCCGGCGCAGACCCAGCGGCCCGCCCGGATTCGCCGCGCAGCGCAGCGTCGCAGCGAGACTGCCCACCGGATGGGTATCGCGGCCGAGGGCATGAAACTGGATCCTGCTTTCGTCGAGCCAGGCCGCAGCATCAGCCTGATGCAGGAAAGTGACTCGATGGCCACGTTCGATCAGCTCAGTCGCGAGCGCCTGGAACACCTTGAAATGACTGGGGAAAGGCGGCGCTACGACGCCGAAGTGGCTCACGACCAAGGCTCCAGCAAGGTCCCGTCCCGAAAGATGGGTACATGTCTGAGCGCCGCCAGATTTTCACTGCCGGTACAGAAACAAGCGATCCGTAGCTGACGGATGAGTATCTCAAAGTGGGCGACCACCGCCTCGGTCGACTGGATCGCGCTGTGCAACACCGCAGCAGCCTGCCCGATCAGATCGGCGCCCAGGCGAATGGCCTTGGCGGCATCCACGCCATCACGGACGCCGCCCGACGCAATCAAGGTGCTGCGCGGCAGGACCCGGCGAGCCGCGAGAATAGCGTCCGGCGTGGGAATGCCCCAGCTGGCGAAGGCCTGCGCTACGCGGCGGTCGGCTTCGTTGGCCGCTCGTTCGCTCTCGACCGCGGCCCAGCTGGTTCCGCCTGCGCCAGCAATATCGATTACGGCGACACCGGCCTCCGCCAGGCTAGCGGCGACACTCGCGGAAATACCGGCGCCGATCTCCTTGACGACCACGGGGACGTCAAGCTCGTGGACTACGCGCCGCAGACTCGCTAGCACGCCCACCCAGTGGCGGTCACCTCCGCTCTGCACCGCCTCCTGCAACGGATTCAGATGCACAATGAGCGCATCGGCGTCGATCATCTGCACCGCCCGATGCGCCCAATCAATGCCCTGTGGCTCAGCCAACTGCGCCGCACCGATGTTGGACAAGAGCGGTACGCTCGGTGCTCGGGCGCGCAGCTCGCGGGTCAAACCATGGTCGACGCCGGTCTGGACGGCCACGCGCTGGGAGCCGATTGCCAGTGCGATGCCCAACTGTTCGGCGGCCTCGGCAAGATGCAGGTTGATGCCGCGCGCACGCTCCGCCCCACCGGTCATGGAACTGATCAGCACCGGGGCGCGCAGCGTCCGGCCGAGAAAGGATTGGCTAAGGTCGATGGCGTCCAGGTCGAGTTCGGGGAGTGAGCAGTGTTCGAGGCGGAAGGCGCTGAAGGGATTTACCAACGGCGAAATGGCGCGGCCCGGATCCAGCACGATATCCAGATGATCGTTCTTACGGTCAACCAGCTCTCCATGGGCCATGGACACTCCTTCACCGAGGGATTTTTTTTCGGGCGCAGGTGTCACTGCATTGCAAGGAAACTTCGCCACCTCCTGATGTGGGCTAACTTTGCAAACAAGTGCGAACGTCAATTCTGAACAGTTTTTTCAGCGACAGTTCAGCCGACAAGTGAACGTGATCGAAGGACCGCCGACTGGAGCAGCGTGCTTATGGATTCGTTATCAGTGGCAGCAGAGGAAAGTGGCCTGCAAGACCTGCATTCGATCAGAGAGGCGGTTGATCGCCGCCTCGGAGAATGGTTGCCGGCGGATCCAACTAACCGGGATCAGGTGGCCAATGCAATGCGCGACAGCACTCTGCCGGCGGGCAAGCGCATACGCCCGCTGTTGCTGGTGCTAGCCGCGCGGGGACTGGGTTCCAGCGCACCCTCATTGATCGATCTGGGCTGCGCGGTGGAGATGGTCCACGCCAGCTCACTGATCATCGACGATATGCCCTGCATGGACGATGCCCAGGTGCGCCGGGGGCGACCGACCATCCACCGGGCATATGGGGAAGATGTGGCGGTGCTGGCGGCGATCGCCCTGCTGACCAAGGCATTCAGCCTGGTTTCTTCATTACCAAATGTTTCTGCAATGCTGCGCGCTCAGCTGGTTACCGAGCTGGCCAATGCAGTAGGCATGCAGGGGCTGGTACACGGGCAATACAAGGACCTCCGCGAAGGGGCTACCCAACGATCAGCGCAGGATATTGCCGCCACCAATGATCTGAAGACCGGCGTGCTCTTTGGTGCGACCCTGAACATGGCGGCGCGGGTCGCCGGCGCTACCGATTCCCAGCGGCGGACTCTGCAGAAATTCGCCAGGGAACTGGGCCAGGCGTTTCAACTGCTCGACGATTTGCGCGATGGCGCGCCCGACACCGGTAAGGATTCGCTGCAGGACGAAGGCAAGTCCACCCTGGTGACGCTCCTCGGCCCGGAGGCGGCGCGTAAACAGTTGCTGCGCCACATCGCCCAGGCCGATGCCAGTCTGGCTGCGGTGTATGGACCCGACCAGGCCGTAAGCCGTTTCATGCACATACTGTTCGATCAGGCGCTGGCTCCGCACTGACTATCAGTAACGCAATCCGAGCGAGCGAAAGACAAAGCCCAGCAACCAGATCGGGCCAATCAGCAGAAACTGCAGGTCCTTGAAAAACGACGGTTTGCGCCCTTCGATGTGATGCCCGATAAACTGGCCGATCCAGGCCACCACAAAAATCGCCAATGATGGCACCAGCACACTGGTCATCATGCTCAGCACCAGCAACATCAGCGTGCTCAGCAGCAACATGGTCACGGCGATACGCCAGGACAGTGCCAGATAGAACGCAATAGCCAGCGCCACTGCGAATATCGCGACGGCCGGATGGATCGCCCAGAAGATGCCCAGCACACTGAAGGTGATGAGCGGCACGCATATCCAGTGCAGCATTTTATTGACTGGATCGACATGGCTTTGGCCGTATTCATCGAACCACTGGTTGATCGCTTTCATTTCGCAATATCCCATCAAGGATTGTTATTGTTTTTGCCTGTAGCGCGCCTTCACTGAAAGCAAGGTCCGCCGACGCAGTGAACGACGCGTTCCAGTCACTTTAGCCGGGTCGCCGGCTGCCGCAACCCAGTGCATGATGATAAGCTTAAGCAATGAATATACCTACTCCCTCCCGCCCTGTAGTGCTGTGCCTCTCCGGTCATGATCCGTCCGGTGGGGCTGGCCTGCAGGCAGATATAGAAGCACTCATGGCGCAGGGTTGTCACGCTGCGCCCACCGTCACCGCTCTGACCGTTCAGGACACCCAGAATGTCAGCGATTTCCGCGTGCTGGACCGCGAATGGGTTCTCGCTCAGGCCAACAAGGTGATTGCCGACATGCACGTCTCGGCAGTCAAGCTGGGCATGCTCGGCTCCGTCGAAATGGTCGATACCGTGCTGGAACTGATGCAGCAGCTGGAGCACGCACCGCTGGTCTGCGATCCAGTGCTGCGCGCCGGCGGCGGTGGTTCGCTGGGCAAGGACGATGTCGGCTACGCCATGCGTGAACGGCTGATGCCGATTGCCCGGATCGCTACGCCGAATCTGCCCGAGGCACGCATTCTCGCCGAACTGCCCGAGGGCAGCGCCGACGACTGCGCCAGGAAGCTGCTGCCCTACTGCCAGAACCTGTTGATTACCGGCGGTCACGGCGACGAAAGCGAAATTCACAATCGTCTTTACTGCCGCGACGGTAGCCAGCACACCTTCAGGTGTCAGCGGCTGCCGGGCAGCTATCACGGCTCAGGGTGCACCCTGGCCAGTGCGCTGGCCGGCCGGCTCGCGCTGGGCGAGGAATTGGTCAGTGCGGTCAAGACCGCTCTTGATTACACCTGGCGCACCCTGCGCGATGCCGAACAGCCCGGCCACGGACAATATGTACCACGCCGCTTGCCGCTGGACTTCTGTTCATGAGCCAGACCCTCCGCGGTCTGTACGCCATCACCGATAATGCCTTGTTGCCCGCCGAGCGGCTGTTGCCCTGGGTGGACGCCGCCCTGGCCGGCGGCGCGCGCCTGCTGCAGTACCGCGACAAGACAGCGGATACTGGCCGCCGCCTGGACGAGGCGACACAACTCAGGGCGCTGTGCAGCTATTACGGTGCCCAGCTGATCATCAATGACGACCTGCCCCTGGCTGCCGAACTGGGCGTCGGGCTGCATCTGGGCCGCGAAGATGGCTCACTGCGCGAAGCACGCCAGCAACTCGGGCCCGACGCTATTATCGGCGCCACCTGCCATGCGAGTCAGGCATTTGCCGAAGACGCGGCTGCAGCAGGCGCCAGCTACTTAGCCTTCGGTCGCTTCTTTCAGTCAGTCACCAAGCCCGGCGCGCCAGCCGCAACGCCGGTGCTGCTGGAGCAGGTACGTCGGCGCTTCGCCCTGCCACTGGTAGCCATTGGTGGCATCACCCTGCATAACGCGCCGCAGCTGATCGGCGCTGGCGCTGACATGATCGCCGTGGTCAACGGCCTGTTTGCTGCCGACTCGCCGGCTGAGGTCGAACGCCGGGCCCGCGGCTTCACCGAATTATTCACACCCCTTTGAGAGAAATAGCCATGTCCCGCTCCGAATTACTCTTTTCCAACGCCCAGAAACACATCCCGGGTGGTGTCAATTCACCGGTACGCGCGTTCAAAAGCGTGGGCGGTACGCCGCTGTTCATCAAGCATGCCGAAGGCGCCTATATCATCGACGAAGATGACAAGCGCTATATCGATTACGTTGGCTCCTGGGGCCCGATGATCCTTGGTCACAGCCATCCGGACGTGCTGGATGCGGTACGCCGACAGCTTGATCATGGCTTGTCCTATGGTGCGCCGACCGAGATGGAAACCCAGATGGCGGATCTGGTCTGTTCGCTGGTCCCGTCGATGGACATGGTGCGCATGGTCAGCTCCGGCACCGAAGCCACCATGAGTGCCATACGTCTGGCCCGGGGCTATACCGGTCGCGACAGCATCATCAAGTTCGAAGGCTGTTACCACGGCCACTCCGACAGTTTGCTGGTCAAGGCCGGATCCGGCGCCTTGACCCAGGGCGTGCCCAGCTCCGCCGGGGTGCCCGCCGACTTCGCCAAGCACACCCTGACACTGCCTTACAACGACATCGCCCAGGTCGAGAAAATGCTCTCGGAGGTCGGCAGTGATGTCGCCTGCATCATCGTCGAACCCGTCGCCGGCAACATGAATTGCGTGCCACCGGCACCCGGTTTTCTCGAAGGTCTGCGCAGCCTGTGTGACCAACACGGTGTGGTGCTGATATTCGATGAGGTAATGACGGGTTTCCGCGTGGCCCTCGGTGGTGCGCAGGCGTACTACGGTGTCACCCCGGACCTGACCACCTTTGGCAAGATCATTGGTGGCGGCATGCCGGTCGGCTGCTTCGGCGGCAAGCGTGAGATCATGGAAGTGATCGCACCGCTGGGTCCGGTGTACCAGGCGGGCACGCTGTCGGGCAACCCGCTGGCCATGGCGGCGGGCCTGACCACGCTGAATCTGATCAAGCGTCCTGGCTTTCATGATGAACTGACCGACTACACCAGTCGCATGCTCGCCGGTATTCAGGAACGCGCCGACGCGGCTGGCATTCCCTTTGTCACCACCCAGGCCGGCGGAATGTTCGGACTCTACTTCTCGGGGGCAGACAACATCGTCACCTTCGAGGACGTCATGGCCAGCGATGCAGAACGGTTCGGGCGCTTCTTCCACGCGCTGCTGGAAAACGGCGTGTATCTGGCACCCAGCGCCTTTGAAGCCGGCTTCACCTCCATCGCCCACGGCGACACCGAGCTGCAGCTGACCCTCGATGCTGCCGAGAAAGCCTTCGCCATCCTATGACCCTATTCGTCTACATCGCCCTGACGATCAGCCTGATCGGCATGAGCTTCTGGCTGTGGCTGCATCGCCAGCCGCTGCATCTGCCTGCCCGCGGCGCCCTGACTGCAGGGCTGGTCGGGTTGTTGCTGGCTGCAGCTGCTGCTCTGTTGCTGGTATTGACCGAACTGGGTCTGGACCAGGCCGGCGTGGTTCATGCGCAACGCATGCTGGGGCTGGCAGCGCAGCATCTGACCCTGCCGTTGCTGGGCATGGCCTGCCTGTTCCTGGCGTTGGGGCTACACTGGAAGCCAATGGTCTGGAGCCAGATCATTCTCGGTCTGATGGCTTTCTTTGAACTGGCCAGGCGCATGGAGCTGGAGCAGCAGTACCAGTGGCTGGTGAATCTGGTCGGGGTCGCGGCCTTGTTGCTCGCTGCGCTGCTCTTCGCGCGGCGGCACAGGCTCACTGCGGCGCTTGGCATAATCGCCGCCAGTTTCCTGTTGGCACCGGGATTGTTCAGCGATGAAATGCCGCTGCAAGGGCTATTCAGAACGGGCGAGCATGCCAGCTGGTTGATTCCGGGTTTTGTTGCCCTGGGCCTGGCGCTGGGCCTGTTCAGCACCCAACAACAGAGCCTGATCTCTCAAAAATGACGAGCAACCGATGAAATACCCCGCTATCACACCTGTCCGAGCTTTTCTGTTGAGTCTTGCACTCAGCCCTCTGCTCGCGGTTGCGCAGAGCGGCAACCCTTTGCTGATCAGCGCGGAAGATCGCTGTGCGCTCAATCGGGTGGATGACGAAAGCCTGGAGCTGGCACTGGATAACTGTCGAACCGCCGCCGAGCAAGGCGATATGCAGGCGCAGTTCGAGATGGGTGACCTGTACTACCAGGGCGAACGCATTGAGCGTGACCTGGATGCAGCGCTGACGTGGTTCGAGGAAGCGTCGGTGCAGGGGCACCCTGCTGCCCAGTACCGGCTTGGGCTGATGCACTATCAGGGTGAAGGCGTCGAGCGCAATCTGCCGCAGGCCTACATCATTCTCAAGATGGCCGCTATCAATGGCCAGGATGAGGCGATGGATGCCAGCGACAAGATCGCCACGGAGATGAACCGGGAGGAAATCGAGGGCGCTACGCAGGTACTCGGCACACTGTTTCGCAACTATCTCGACCAACTGCGCAAGGAAGAATACGACCGACTGTTCAATGGCGACGGGAATAACGCCAATCCACCGGGCGTCCCGGTGAAGCCGCTAAACTGAAGCAGGTCTGGCGGGCTGGTGCCGCAGACCTGCCTCGCTATATTACTGCCCGGAGCCTGGCGGCAGCGGAAAGGTCATCACGTTACCGACGTGACCCTTGGATTCACTGATCTTGGCCTGACCCACGGCCTCCACTTCATCGATCCGCACGATGGCATGCGCCGGGATAAAGCTGCGATTGACGCCGTCGAACTGCGTCTTGAGCTTCTCTTCACCGGGATCGACCAGTACCTGAGAGCGCTCGCCGAACACCAGCTCCTCGATTTCGAGGAAACCCCACAGCTCGCTCTGGAAGATATGCCGGGCATAAAGCTCGTACACCTGCCCTTGGTTGTGAAATATCACGCGAAATATAGGTTCTTTATCTTTGCTCATGGAGTGATTCAGAGTTGCTCTTGTGAATGCGGTGAATAACCGGAAACAGGAAGGTAGGGTCTACCCGCTGCACTGTCGATTGCCACGACAGACCCTGTTACAGGGCGCGGATCATACCACAGCGCCGGGCGTAACAAAGGCCCAGTCATCTGTGTATAATCGCGCCTTTCCCAAGATACCCTCAGCAGATCTCCCATGGCCAAGAAACTCTATATCCAGACCCACGGTTGCCAGATGAACGAGTATGACAGCTCGCGAATGGTTGACCTGCTGGGCGACGGTCAGGCAATGGAACTGACCGACCGCCCGGACGATGCCGACGTCATTTTACTGAATACCTGCTCGATTCGTGAGAAGGCGCAGGAAAAGGTATTTTCCGAGCTGGGTCGCTGGCGGCCACTGAAGGCAAAGAATCCCGATCTGATTATCGGTGTGGGCGGTTGTGTGGCCAGTCAGGAAGGCGCCGCCATACGCGACCGCGCACCCTATGTGGACGTGGTGTTCGGTCCGCAGACATTGCACCGTCTGCCGGAAATGATCGACGCAGCGCGCACCACGCGCAAGCCGCAGGTCGATGTATCTTTCCCCGAGATCGAGAAATTCGACCGCCTGCCCGAGCCCCGGGTGGACGGACCAACCGCGTTCGTATCGGTCATGGAAGGCTGCAGCAAATACTGCAGCTTCTGCGTCGTCCCCTACACCCGCGGAGAAGAAGTCAGCCGCCCCTTTGATGACGTCTTGGCCGAAGCGATCCACCTTGCCGAGAATGGCGTGCGTGAAATCACCCTGCTCGGGCAGAACGTCAATGGTTACCGTGGCCCGACCCACGATGGACGTATCGCCGACCTGGCCGAACTGATTCGGGTTGTCGCGGAGATCGACGGTATCGACCGCATCCGCTACACCACATCGCATCCGCTGGAATTCTCCGACAGCCTGATTCAGGCGCACGCAGAGGTTCCGGAGCTGGTGAAATACCTGCACCTCCCCGTGCAATCCGGTTCCGATCGGGTGCTGGCCGGCATGAAGCGCAACCACACTGCGCTGGAATACAAGTCGCGGATTCGCAAGCTGAAAGCGGCGGTGCCGGACATCCTGCTCAGCTCCGATTTCATCGTCGGATTTCCCGGTGAAACGGAGAAGGATTTCGCGCAGACCATGAAGCTGATCGAGGATATTGGATTCGACTTTTCGTATTCCTTCATCTACAGCTCACGCCCCGGCACGCCAGCGGCGGATCTGGTCGATGACACGCCGATGGAAGTCAAAAAGCAGCGTCTGAAAATCCTGCAGGATCGCATCAACCAGCAGGGCTTCGAGAACAGCCGCCGCATGGCGGGGACTTTGCAGCGCATTCTGGTGACCGACTACTCCAAGAAGGACCCGGGCATGCTCCAGGGCCGCACCGAACACAACCGGATCGTCAATTTCCGCTGCGACAATCCGCAACTGATCGGGCAGTTCGTCGACGTTCTGATCGACGAAGCACTCCCTCATTCGCTGCGCGGAACTCTCGCCGACAGCGCCACTCTTCAGTAAAAGCGCGCAAACATTTGCCAGGGCACTGATCTTTGCAGTGCCCGCATTGCGCGCTATGCTGTGTTTTCCTGAATCCAAGGGGTACAACAGACCAACTTGAACGTTTCCTCCGAGATCCATCGTTTCGCTATCGAACCCGTTGATTCTCGCCGTTTTGCCAGTCTTTGCGGCCAGTTTGACGAACATCTCCGCCTGATCGAGCAACGATTGGGCATCGAAGTGCGCAACCGCGGCAGTCAGTTTGAACTGATTGGCGACCCTGAGATTACCCGCTCCGCCGAAGCCGTTCTGCGGCAGCTATACCGCGAAACGCGGGATGCGGAACTGACGCCCGATACCGTTCATCTGTTCCTGCAGGAATCCGGCCTCGAAAATCTGAGCGAGGCCCTGCATACCGATTCGCACAAACCCGTGGTACTGCGCACCAAGCGCATGACTATCCAGCCACGCGGACCCAATCAGCAGATCTATGTGCGCTCGATTCAGGAACACGACATCAATTTCGGCATTGGCCCGGCGGGTACGGGTAAAACCTATCTTGCAGTCGCCTGCGCCGTGGATGCGCTGGAGCGTGAGCAGATCGGCCGCATACTGCTGGTACGTCCAGCGGTGGAAGCCGGGGAGAAGCTCGGCTTTCTGCCCGGCGACCTGTCACAGAAAATCGATCCCTATCTGCGCCCGCTGTATGACGCGCTGTATGAAATGCTCGGCTTCGAACAGGTGGCCAAGCTGATCGAGCGTCAGGTCATCGAAGTAGCGCCGCTGGCCTACATGCGCGGTCGTACGCTGAATAACAGCTTTATCATTCTGGATGAAAGCCAGAACACCACGCTGGAACAGATGAAAATGTTCCTGACGCGTATCGGCTTCGGCTCGACCGCCGTGATTACCGGTGACGTCACTCAGGTTGACCTGCCGCGCGGCACCAAGTCCGGCCTGGCACACGTAGCTGAAGTGCTCAAAGGCGTCAAAGGCATAGGCTTTACCCACTTCCAGTCCAAGGACGTGGTACGCCATCCGCTTGTGCAACGCATTGTCGAGGCCTACGACCGGTTCGAGAGCGAGCAGGAGATCCTGAAAGAAAAACTCAAGCAGGAGCGCAAGGACCGCAGTCATGAGCAGTGACGCCATCGAGGTCGACATTCAGCGTGCGACTGAAGTCAGCGGCCAGCCCGACGACGAAAGTCTCAGACGCTGGGCCGGGCTTGCCCTGCGGGGCAAACCCGGCCACGAACTGACCATTCGCCTGGTTGACGCCGACGAAAGCCGTGAATTGAACCGTGACTACCGTGGAAAGGACGCTCCTACCAACGTCTTGTCCTTTCCATCCGACCTGCCCCCCGAACTGAATATTCCCCTGCTGGGCGATCTGGTGGTCTGCGTCCCCGTTGTGCTGCGTGAAGCTGCAGAACAGGGCAAGAGCGCCGAGGCCCATTGGGCGCACATGGTTATCCATGGCTGCCTGCACTTGCTTGGCTACGACCATATGGAAGACGCTGAAGCAGAGGAAATGGAGACCCTGGAACGTCAGCTATTGGCTGAACTGGGCATTTCCGACCCCTATCTTTCCACCGACGAGTAAGGACCCATGAGCGAAGACCGATCGACCAACGGACACAAGTCCTGGCTGGATAAAATAGCCCAGGCTTTTGTCCACGAACCCCAGAATCGCCAGGAATTGCTGGAATTATTGCGCGCGGCGCACTCCAACGAGGTCCTGGACATTGAGGCCCTGTCGATTATCGAAGGCGCTCTGCAAGTGTCAGATATGCAGGTGCGGGACATCATGATCCCGCGCTCGCAGATGACCACCATCAAGGCCAACCAGAATCCGCGTGAGTTTTTGCCGGCGGTGATCGAGGCGGCGCACTCGCGCTATCCGGTCATAGGCGAGACCATCGACGATGTTCTCGGCATTCTGTTGGCCAAGGACCTGCTACCGCTGGTGCTGGAGGTTGATACCGACCGCTACAACATCAAGGACATTCTGCGCCCTGCCACCTGCGTCCCGGAGTCCAAGCGACTGAATGTGCTGCTCAAGGAGTTCCGCTCCAACCGCAATCATATGGCAATCGTGATCGATGAGTACGGCGGCGTGTCTGGACTGGTGACCATCGAGGACGTGCTGGAACAGATCGTCGGCGACATCGAAGACGAGCACGACGTTGACGATGATAGCTTCATCAAGCCCCTTCCCAGTGGCGACTTTCTGATCAAGGGTCTGACGCCCATCGACGAGTTCAACGAACACTTCGAGACGGAGTTTCCGGATGAAGAGTTCGACACCGTCGGGGGCCTGGTAATGAACGCCTTTGGCCATTTGCCCAAACGCAACGAAGTGGTCGAGCTGGATGGCTTCCGCGTGCGGGTGCTCAATGCCGATAGCCGCCGCGTTCACCTGCTACGGGTAACCGTCGTCCCTGCCTGAGGCATGCCATTCGTGATTTCCCGATGCGTTGATTGGCTGCGCAGTCCCGGCTGGCCTGGGCATCTGATTGCCCTGCTGGCCGGAGCATTGAGCACGCTCTCGCTGAATCCGTTCAACCTGTGGCCGCTCGGCCTGGTGTCGGCGGCGCTGCTGTATCAAGGGCTCAAACGGGTTAACGGTGCCCAGGCCACGCTACGCGGCTGGGCCTGGGGGCTGGGCCTGTTCGCCACAGGCGTTTCCTGGGTCTACGTCAGCATCCATGTGCATGGCTATGCGCCGCCCGCTCTGGCCGGGCTACTCACTGCCCTGTTCGTCGCCGGGCTGGCATTGATCCCGGGGCTCATGGCCTGGATCTGGTCACGCTGGCTCCGGCCAGACTCTGGCGTGTGGCTGGCGAGTATCGGCTTCTCCTTGCTGTGGATTGCCACCGAGATGTTCCGCGGCTGGTTTCTCACTGGCTTTCCCTGGCTGTACCACGGCTACGCGCATACCGACACCTGGCTGGCAGGCTGGGCGCCGATAGGCGGCGTCTGGCTGGTCGGTCTGGTGAGCGTTCTGAGCGCCTGTCTGCTCAGCGAAACCCGAACCTGGACCACGCTGCGCCCGGCAGCCTTGGCTGGCATCAGCCTGGCTGCCATATGGCTCGGCGGATGGCTGTTGACCGCGGTGGATTGGACATCACCGGCCGGCGAACCGCTGACCGTCGCACTGATTCAGGCTGACATTGCCCAGTCACGCAAATGGGATCCGGAACATATCGATCATACCCTGGCAACCTATCGCGACATGAGTTACGCGCAGGGGCCGGTGGATCTGATCGTCTGGCCCGAAACGGCTGTGCCGGTCCTGCAAAGTCAGGCACTGCCATTCGTGCGCGGCATGGCGAGCAATCTGGCCGAACAGGGCACTACTCTGATCACCGGCATCCCGGTGGATCAGGGCCAGGGCGAACAGATGCGTATCTATAACGGGATCGTGGTGGCGGGCGATGAGGACAATCAGTACCTCAAGCACAAGCTGGTGCCCTTCGGTGAATACGTGCCGCTGGAACAGTGGCTGCGCGGCGTCATTGCCTTTTTCGACCTGCCCATGTCGAGCTTCTCGCGTGGCGCCGCCGAACAGCCGCCCTTGAATGCCATGGGTCATGAACTGGCGCCGTTCATCTGCTATGAGGCGGTGTATCCCGATTTCGCCGCGCGCCTGGCCGGGCAAAGTCAGCTGCTGATTTCGATCAGCAATGACAGCTGGTTTGGCAAGTCCATCGGACCACTGCAGCACTTGCAGATGGCGCGGATGCGCTCGATCGAAAGCGCCCGCTGGATGATTCGCGGTACCAACAATGGGGTGACAGCACTCATCGACCACAAGGGCGAGCTACGTGCACAGATACCGCAGTTCGAGGCGCAGGCGTTGAAAGGCCAAGTGCAACCGATGGAGGGGCAGACCCCCTTTCTACTCTGGAGGAGCTGGCCCCTGGGATTATTAATGGGGGGTGGATTGTTGCTGTGCCTGCTCAGACGTCGAGCGGTCTAGGGTGTTCGAGCTGATTGGGTAATGGCTGCTGGCCGGTTTCGAGCGAATCCAGAATCCGCCACAGCAGCCTTACATCTTCCTTGCTTAAACCATTGAGTTCCAATTCGGTAAGACCCGGCGCCTGGCCATCAAGCCATTGCCGGGTCCGCGCCATATCCATTGCTTGATCCAGCCTTCTCAATAGACGTCCGTAGGAGGAATCCCGGTTCCAGCAAGATAGCGGCTCCGGCTCCGGTGTCTTCATCAAATACCTCCTCAACTGTTGACTGACTTCCCTTAGAGAGCATAGACGCAGCAGCAGCCGGTAATAGACGCGGCGACGAATGGCTATGACTACCTGTGACAGGGCCGGTGGTGTATCCTGCCCCATTACTTTTTGTGCCATTGACGAGTCGACCAGCCCACGCCATGCAAGAACAGTATTCTCCCCGCGATATCGAAGCAGCCGCCCAGGCCGAGTGGAATCGGACCAACGCCTTCCAGGTCAACGAAACTCCCGACCAGGAAACGTTCTATTGCCTGTCCATGTTTCCCTACCCCAGCGGCAAGCTGCATATGGGACACGTACGCAACTACACCATCGGTGATGTAATCGCGCGCTATCAGCGCATGCAGGGCAAGAATGTGCTGCAACCGATGGGCTGGGACGCCTTTGGCATGCCCGCCGAAAATGCCGCCATGAACAACAATGTGGCGCCGGCGAGCTGGACCTACTCCAATATTGATTACATGCGTACCCAACTTCAGAGCCTCGGGCTGGCGGTGGACTGGTCGCGTGAATTCGCCACCTGCACGCCGGAGTACTACCGCTGGGAGCAATGGCTGTTCACCCGCCTGTTCCAACGGGGCGTCATCTACCGCAAGAACGGTACGGTGAACTGGGATCCGGTTGACCAGACCGTGTTGGCCAACGAGCAGGTGATTGACGGCAAGGGCTGGCGCAGCGGTGCGGTCATCGAGAAGCGCGAAATCCCGATGTACTACTTCCGCATCACCGATTACGCTGAAGAACTGCTCACCTCTCTGGATGATCTGCCCGGCTGGCCTGAGCAG
Organism: Pseudomonas saliphila; assembly: GCF_008638345.1. Classification (GTDB taxonomy): domain Bacteria; phylum Pseudomonadota; class Gammaproteobacteria; order Pseudomonadales; family Pseudomonadaceae; genus Halopseudomonas; species Halopseudomonas saliphila. Next base: position 59,233 of record NZ_VTVA01000002.1, read on the forward strand.
GTCAAGACCATGCAGCGCAACTGGATCGGCAAGTCCGTCGGCATGGAAGTACAGTTTCCCTACGACGTTGACAGCATCGGCGAAGCGGGTCGACTCAAGGTCTTCACTACCCGCCCCGACACCCTGATGGGCGCGACCTATGTTGCGGTTGCGGCAGAACATCCCCTCGCTACTCAGGCGGGCGCCACCAACCCCCAGCTGCAGGCGTTCATTGATGAATGCAAACGCGGCGGCGTCGCCGAAGCGGACATCGCCACCCAGGAGAAAAAAGGCCTGGCCACCGGGCTGTTCGTGCGTCACCCGGTCACTGATGAAAAGCTCCCGGTATGGATCGCCAATTATGTGCTGATGACCTATGGCGAAGGCGCGGTCATGGCCGTTCCTGCGCATGACGAGCGCGATTTCGCCTTTGCTCACGCGTACGACCTGCCGATCAGACCTGTGGTGCGCACCTCCGCCGGTGATGAAACCCCCGCGCCGTGGCAGGATGCTTACGCCGAGAAAGGTGTGCTGATCAACTCGTACGAATTCGACGGAATGGATTTTGATAGCGCCCTGACCGCTATCGGCGACGTACTGAAGCAGAAGCAATTGGGCGAGGCCCGCACGCAGTTCCGGCTGCGCGACTGGGGCATTAGCCGGCAGCGCTACTGGGGTTGCCCGATCCCGATTATCCATTGCGATAGCTGCGGTGATGTACTGGTACCCGAGGATCAACTCCCGGTGGTGTTACCCGAAGACGTCGTGCCCGATGGCGCAGGGTCACCGCTGGCGCGCATGCCTGAATTCTATGAGTGCAGCTGCCCAACCTGCGGTAACCCGGCCCGCCGCGAAACCGACACCATGGATACCTTTGTTGAAAGCTCCTGGTACTTCGCACGCTACGCATCGCCGCACTATCAGCAGGGCCTGGTTGATCCCAAGGCTGCCAACCACTGGTTGCCCGTGGATCAGTACATCGGCGGCATTGAACACGCCATCCTGCACCTGCTCTACGCGCGATTCTTCCACAAGCTGATGCGCGATGAGGGCCTGCTTGACTCGGACGAGCCGTTCAAGAACCTGCTTACCCAGGGTATGGTGATCGCCGAAACCTATTACCGCCTCGAAGCCAACGGCGGCAAGACCTGGTTCAACCCGGCGGATGTCACCGTTGAACGCGATGCCAAGGGCAAGATAGTTGCCGCACGCCTGACCAGTGACGGCGAGCCGGTGGTCATCGGCGGCGTGGAAAAGATGTCGAAGTCGAAGAACAACGGCGTCGATCCACAATCGATGATTGAGCAGTACGGCGCCGATACCTGCCGTCTGTTCATGATGTTCGCTTCTCCGCCGGATATGAGCCTGGAGTGGTCGGATACCGGCGTCGAAGGCGCACACCGTTTTCTGCGCCGCGTCTGGCGTCTGGCCAGCCAGCATACCCAGGGCAGTCGCCCGACTGCTCTGGTTACCACCAGCCTCACCGATGAACAGAAAGCCGTGCGCCGCTCGATTCACCTGGCGATCAAACAGGCGAGCCAGGATATTGGGCACAATCACAAGTTCAACACAGCTATTGCGGCGGTGATGACCCTGATGAACGTGCTGGAAAAGGCGCCACAGGTGTCTGACCAGGATCGCGCATTACTGCAGGAAGGCCTCGAGACCGTGGCCCTGTTGCTGGCCCCAATCACCCCACATATCAGTCACGGTCTGTGGCAGGCGCTGGGCCATAGTGATCCGGTCATCAGCGCGCCCTGGCCGCAGCTCGACGAGTCGGCTCTGGTCCAGGACACCCTGCAATTGGTGATCCAGGTTAACGGAAAACTGCGCGGCCACCTCGAAGTGGCAGCGCACGCCAGCCGTGAAGCAGTCGAAGCGGCCGCTCGCCAGAACGAGAACGTGGTGCGTTTCACTGAAGGGCTGAGCATTCGCAAGGTCATTGTGGTGCCGGGTAAACTTGTCAATATCGTCGCCAATTAAGATGCAACGGAGAGCCAACATGCTGCTGAAACGTCCCCGTCACCTGCTGAGTTGCGCCATGTTGGCGACCAGCGTACTGCTTAGCGGCTGCGGCTTTCACCTGCGCGGCACCGGTGTCGACAGTGTCACACTGGAAGAGATTCGCTTCACCGCTCCGGATGAGCACAGCCCGACGTACCGCCAGCTGCATACTGCACTGGAGACCGACGGCGTGCGTATAACCGATGCCGCGGACTACCATCTGCAACTGCTGAGTGATCGTCATGAACGCGTCGCGCTCAGCTACACCAGCCGGGTGTCCGCCACTGAATATGAGATCCGTCAGCATCTGACCTTCCAGATCAACGACTCGGAAGGTCGACCCTTGATCGGTCCGGAAACCCTCACTACTCAGCGCGTCTACGTGAATGATCGCGACAATATCGTCGGTACTGCCGAGGAAGAAGAGCTGTTGCGCGAGGAAATGCGCCGCGACATGACACGTCAGGTACTGTTCCGGCTGTCCAGCCTGACCGAACGTGATCTGGCTGCGCGGGAGCGGGCACTGGATCAACTGGCGCCTTGAGCAGCCGATGAAACTCAACGCCACCCAGCTCACCCGGCAACTCAAGGATGGGCTGGCGCCGGTATTTGTCGTTAGCGGTGACGATCCGCTACTGACCGGCGAAACCGCCGACCAGATCCGCCACGCCTGCCGTCAGGCTGGCTGCGAAGAACGGCTGGTATTTCACGTAGATCGCAGCTTCGACTGGGGTCAGCTGTATGATGCCAGTCACAGCCTGTCACTGTTCGCACAGCAACGGTTGATCGAATTACGTATTCCCGGTGGCAAGCCCGGCGACGAAGGCGGTAAAGCGCTGATCGCCTGGCTTGACACCCCTCCTCCGGATACCACGTTGCTGGTGACTTTGCCGAAACTCGACGGCAGTGCGCAGCGCAGCAAGTGGGCCAAGACGCTCATCGAGCACCCCGCTTCGCGCTTCGTACAGATCTGGCCGATAGACGCTCAACAGTTGCCCGGCTGGATGCGAGACCGCCTTGCCGGTGCTGGCATCCAGGCCAGCCCGGAAGCCCTGGAGCTGCTGTCCGCCCGCGTCGAGGGCAATCTGCTGGCTGCCTCCCAGGAAATCGAAAAGCTCAAGCTGTTCTGCAACGGTGGTGTGCTCGACGCGCAGACCGTACAGGAAGCGGTAGCAGACAGCGCGCGCTTCGATGTATTCAATCTGGCGGACTCAATGCTCAAGGGTGAGGCGCAGCAGGCATTGCGGGTACTGCACGGTCTGCGGGGCGAAGGCGTTGAAGCACCGGTGGTGCTATGGGCCATTGCCCGGGAATTACGCAGCCTGGCCAACATGGCCCAGGACCTGGCTCGCGGCATCCCGCTGGAGCGCATCTTCGCCAGCCAGCGTCCGCCCGTATGGGACAAGCGCAAGCCCCTATTGAGCAAGGCCCTGCAACGTCACCCTGCCCAAGCCTGGGAAGCCTGGCTAAGCATCGCCCAGCAGGCCGACGAACAGATCAAGGGCCAGCACGCCGGCTCCGCCTGGGACAGCCTTGCACGCATCGCGGTGGAAGTATCCGGCGTACGCTTGAAGCTGTAGCACAGGGCATCAACGAAGCAGCAGCAAGGGTCTGTTGGTTTTCTGCAGAATATGCGTAGTGGTGCTGCCAACGAAGAACTGACGTATCCGGGAATGGCCATAGGCGCCCATCACGATCATGTCGATGTTGTTATCGCGCTGATAACCCAGCAGTACCGACTCCACCTCGCCTGCGCGGATAGCCGAGACGACACTGAACCCGGCGCGTTCCAGTCGCTGCTGTGCTGCATTGAGCGGCTCGCGGCTGTCGTTGGTGTCCGCACCGACCATCACCAGATGAATGGACATGCCGCTGAACAGCGGGCTATCCGCCAGCATCTCGACACCCTTGCGCGTGGTGGCGCTGTTATCGAAGGCCAGCATGACGCTTTGCGGTTTGCGGTAATCCCCGGCGGCCACCAATATCGGGCGATGCATCGTGCGGATGATACTTTCCAGGTGACTGCCCACCTGCTGACCCAGCGTATCGCCCTCCTCGCCCTGACGCCCAATGACCAGCAAACGGGTTTCAGTTTCGAGCTCGAGCACTGTTTCAACCAGCTCACCATGCCGCTGACGACTCTGTGGATCGACCACACCTGCGGCCCGCGCACGTTCAATCACCGCTTCAAGCATTAACCGGCCCTGTTCGCGCATCAACTTGCCGCGCTTTTCATCCAGAGCAGCGAGCTCATTCAACAGATGCTCGCGACTGCCGAGGCCGATATTGCCGGAAAGGTCGGATACACCCGGGTACGCCGTCCGATCCAGCACGTGCAGGAGGGTCAATGGCGCGCCCAGCTGCAGGCTGGCCCAGGCGGCGTAATCACACACCGCCTCCGAAGAAAGCGAGCCGTCTATGCACGCCAGTACGTTTGGTTCGGTCATTGCGCTGTTCTCCTTACTGGTTAATGACCCATCAGTTGATCTACGGCGTCCGGCTTGTCATGCACACCGAAGCGGTCGACGATGGTCGCGCTGGCCTCATTCAGACCGCGCACCTCTACTTCAGTACCTTCGCGGCGGAATTTGATAACCACCTTGTCGAGTGCAGCGACTGCGGTGATATCCCAGAAGTGCGCCCGGCCCAGGTCGATCACTACTCGATCGACGGCTTCTTTAAAATCAAACGAGGAGATGAACTTGTCGCTGGAGCTGAAAAATACCTGCCCTACGACAGTATAGGTACGCTCACGCCCAGCCTCATTGGCATCGCTGGCAATGTAAAGGAAGTGGCCGATCTTGTTGGCAAAAAACATAGCCGCCAACAGCACGCCGACAAACACACCATAGGCAAGGTTATGCGTAGCGACGACCACGACCACGGTGGCCACCATTACGATGTTGGTTGATAGCGGGTGCTTCTTCAGATTGCGCAACGAATCCCAGCTGAAGGTACCGATGGAAACCATGATCATGACGGCGACCAGCGCGGCCATGGGAATAATAGAAAGGTAATCGCCCAGAAATACCACCATCACCAGCAGCAAGACGCCCGCCGTAAAACAGGACAGCCGCGTGCGGCCGCCGGACTTCACGTTGATGATTGACTGACCAATCATCGCGCAACCAGCCATCCCGCCAAGCAGACCGGCGCCAATATTGGAAATACCCTGGCCCTTGCATTCGCGGTTCTTGTCACTGGGCGTATCGGTCAGGTCATCCACGATGGTGGCCGTCATCATCGACTCGAGCAGACCGACCACCGCCAGCGCGGCGGAATAGGGAAAAATGATCATCAGGGTTTCAAGGGTCAGTGGAACTTCCGGCCAGAGGAAGATCGGCAGCGTGTCGGGCAGCTCACCCATGTCTCCCACCGTGCGGATATCCAGCCCAAGGAACACTGCCAGCAGCGTCAGCACCACGATGCACACCAGCGGCGACGGCACCAATTTGCCAATCTTAGGCAGATACGGAAACAGGTAGATGATTGCCAGCCCACCAGCGGTCATGGCGTACACATGCCAGGTGACATTGGTCAGCTCTGGCAGTTGCGCCATGAAAATCAAAATGGCCAGTGCATTGACGAAACCGGTCACCACCGAGCGCGAGACAAAACGCATCAGCGAACCCAGCCTGAGATACCCGGCGATTATCTGCAGCACACCGCACAGAATCGTCGCCGCCAGCAGGTATTCCAGACCGTGCTCCCTGACCAGGGTGACCATCAGCAGCGCCATCGCGCCGGTGGCTGCGGAGATCATGCCGGGGCGGCCGCCGGTGAAGGCAATGACCACCGCGATACAGAACGAAGCATACAATCCGACCCGTGGATCGACCCCGGCGATGATCGAGAACGCTATCGCTTCTGGTATGAGCGCAAGCGCTACGACAAGGCCGGCGAGCAGATCGCCACGTATGTTGGATAGCCATTCCTGCTTGATCGTCTGAATCAAAACCACATCCCTTCGTTCATTTGGTGATATGCCCAGCTTCCGATCAGCCGAGGATCAGAGCCACGTCACGACTGCAAAATAACCGACACCGCCCAATACCAGGGTATAGGGGAGCGCCATGACCACCATGCGGCCATAGGACAACCGCACCAGCGGCGCAATGGCCGAGGTCAGCAAAAACAGAAACGCCGCCTGGCCGTTGGGTGTCGCCACGCTGGGCAGATTGGTGCCGGTATTGATGGCTATTGCCAGCAGCTCGAAATGCGCGCGACTGATCGCACCCGCATCCAGTGCCTGCTTGATCTCACTGATATACACCGTGGCAACGAAGACGTTATCGCTGATCATCGACAACAGGCCATTGGCCAGGAAGAACATGCCCGGCTGATCTGCCGTGGGCAGCGCCAGCACCGCAGCGATAATCGGACTGAACAGGTGCTGCTGATGGATCACAGCCACAATCGCGAAGAACACCACGAGTAGCGAGGTGAAGGGCAGCGCTTCCTGGAAGGCCTTGCCGATCTGATGTTCGTCGGTGACCCCATTGAAGGTGGCCATGAGGATAATGGCCATCAGACCGATAAGCCCCACCTCGGCCAGATGAAACGCCAGACCGACGACCAGCAGCACGGCGGCAATCGCCTGGACTATCAGTTGCGCCTTCTGCGAGCTGGTACGCTTGAGGCGCTCGCTGGCGGCAAATTCTTCCAGCACGCGGCGAACATTACGTGGAAGCTTGGCGCCGTAGCCGAACGCACTGGTTTTTTCCAACAGCAGACACGTCAGTAACCCTGCAGCCAGTACCGGCATGCTCACCGGAGCCATGCGCACAAAGAACTCGATGAAATCCCAGCCGGCGACGCGCGCAATCAGCAGGTTCTGCGGCTCGCCGACGAGAGTACATACGCCGCCGAGCGCCGTGCCGATAGCACCGTGCATCAGCAGGCTGCGCAGGAACGCCCGGAAGGTTTCCAAATCGTTGCGGTGCAGCTCCAGCGGCTCATCCTCAACCTGAACGTCGAGGTTCTCGGCCCGTGCTTTCTCGGGTGCGGAGGCTACGCGGTGATAGACCGAATAAAAGCCTACCGCGACGCTGATCACCACCGCCGTTACTGTCAGCGCATCGAGAAACGCCGAGAGAACCGCTGCGGTCAGCGAGAACACCAGGGCCAGACTGGATTTCGAACGCACGCCCAGCAAGATTCGGGTAAACACCAGCAACAGCAGGTCTTTCATGAAGTAGATGCCCGCCACCATGAACATCAGCAGCAGGATGACCGGGAAATTGGCCTGCATCTCAGCATATAAGGCTTCCGGGGTCGTCATGCCTATGACCAACGCTTCCATTGCCAACAAACCGCCGGGCAGTAGCGGGTAGCACTTGAGTGCCATCGCCAGGGTAAAAATGAATTCCACGACCAATAGCCAGCCGGTGACATAGGGTCCGGCAACCCACAAGACCAGCGGGTTAAGCAGCAAGAAAGCAACAATAGTTCGCTTGTACCAGGCTGGCGCCTGGCCCATGAAGTTGTTACGAAAAGCCAGAGACATCGATTGAGACATGGTGATTCCATCCAGAGCAGGCATTTCCTTCAGCCCGCTGCGGTGAACAATTGAAACCCGTGAAGAACGGTAGCAATTCGAGCCTGGCTACGGTCCATAAGCGGCGAGTGCCGTGCGCAGATCAATTTGCGCACAGACAAAGCCAGGCGATAACGTCGCCTTGGGCTGGGGAGGGAATACTAAGGTGGCGTAACGCCGATAGAGCAGCGCATTTCAAATGGCCTGTGCGGTAAGTTGATGGACGCTCGCGAAACGGGCAGGACCCGCCATGACAGAGCAGCCGCATCCAGGAAATAGTGGTGCGCACAGTACCACATCACGGGAGCCACAGGCTATGCGTTGGTGCGCCCTGATTGACCAAGTTCGTCGTGCGCTGCAGGTAGTGACTCGGGGAGGTGCGGCCTGCGCGACACCACCCAGCGAATGCCGCTCACAGCTAACGCTCCCAGCGAATACAGGAAAATGAACGGGTCCAGCAGGTAGTCCCAGTAATTATCCGATGGCTTGACGTCGAGCATGAATGCAGCGGTCGCAGCGAGCAGCAGAAACGCGCCAGCGGCATTACGTAACAGCACCATAACCAGCGTCAACCCGGCCACGCCAATGAGCATGGGGCGCGGCGTAAAGCCCCAACCGTATGTGTCTATCATCCCCACGCCCATAGCTGCAGGGAACAACACCACCCCTAGCACCGCAAAGCAAATCCACAGCTGCAGGGGCTGCGGCCGAGCCCAGGGGGCGATGAACCCCAGCCTCATCAGCGCCGCGGCAACCAGCCATACCATGCTGGTGCAGGCCAGATCATCGGTCACGCCGCGCACATAGCCCGCCGGGGACATCCCATGAACAAGCGGCAACATGCCGAGCACGGTCAAGCCAAAAAGCACACCAATACGCCGGCTTGTGCTGAGTGGTCCGAGAGGCACTAACAGGAATAAGACGAGGGAAAAGGTAAGGTAGGTCTGGAGACTCAAAATGATCATAGCTGTGCCTCCACCCAGGCAGGATTAAAGGCGACATGCTTGATGAAGCTGTTGTTCCAGACATACACCAGGTGATATCGGCCGTCGCCGGCCCGAATCAATGACGGATATTCATACTGGAAATCGCATAGATCCTTTTTGCACAGGCGCCGATCAAGTCCATCCATATACGCATCAACCAACTTCCTGCGAACGCCTCCACTGGAGCTGAGAAATCTCTCGGCGAGCATCGGCTCGTACAGATGACGCGGAATGGCATCTCCCTCCCGGTCCGGGGATGCGTCAATCTCGGCGATCATTGACCACTCTTCCAGGCTAGCATTCGCTTCGTCCAGGCTGAGCCGGAATCGGCCGTCGACAAGGTTGTTCTGCGCTACCAGCAACGTGCCCCGGTGGGACTTGACGGCGGAAAGCGACGCGTTGGGGTTCCACGGCGTAACCGGCCATTCAGAGCGCCAGGTTTGCCCGCCATCCTCGGTGACCGTTGCCAGCACATGGGGGTTCTCCCCCGCCTGACGCAACAACGCCACCGCCCGCTTGCCGTCGATCGGTACTACGGTCGGTTGGAGCGAGTTGTCGCCGTCGGCAATGCGGAACTTGTCCTGAATACGGCCTTGCGTATCCAGATACAGATACTCGGGAAACTTGCCGAGAAACTCATGGTAGACCGGTAGACCAATGGAGCCATCGGCATGAAATACCGGAGAGGTACGCACCAGCGTACTTATGTTGACGAAGGGTGAGGTCACTAACTGGCGAGGCCTGGACCAATTGTCGCCCAGATCCTCGGAGACCATGACGTTTATGGCGCTGCCCGCCCAGCCGCCGACCGACACCGATACGTAGAACAGCCAGAGGCGCTGATCGGGGGCCAGCGCAACAACAGGATTACCCAGTTTACGGATGGGTTTACCGACTGCGCTACGCGTCAACTCTCGATCGACCAGCACCGTTTCAGCGCCCCACTGACCGCTGAGTGCATCGTAACGCGCTGAGCGGATGTCAACGTCCGCTGCGCCTTCGCGCGAACCAGCAAACCAGACGGTGAGCAGACCGCCATCAGGCAGCGCAGTAACCGACGGCGAGTGCACAAACTCGTCCAGATCTGAAGAAGCAAATTGCTGCTCGAACAGAGGGACGTCGTCCAGCTGTTGGCTTTCGTCGATCACTGAAAAGTCAGAGATGGCAAAATCAGCCATTGCGTAGGATGGGTGATTCAACCAGGCCGCGGAGAATATGGGCACCATGAGGGCGAGCGCCCATAACTGCCAACTTCGATATTCCTTAGAAGACGCCATTTCTTCCTATAATTGTTTGTCTGTCTGAAATCAGATTCGCTGCCAGGGGGCCGCAGATCGCAGCATTATAGCAGGAGAAGGCAACGCTAACAGCACAGCGCAACGGTTTTTTACTTGCCGCAACAGTCTGTTCGTCAGACGCGCAGATATGCCTGGGCACTCCAGCCTGAGACGATTGGCGCACTGCCCCGCACCATCGATGCCATGCTACAGTTCCCCAAAATACCCACACCCGGAATCATCAATGCTCAACAAGCTAATGCGCTACCGTGCCAGCGGACGCAGACTGACCGTCGCTGGCGCCAGTCTTATGTTGCTGGCAGCCTGCGCTAATTCCTCGACCGAAGCCTCGAATACAGCTGCTTCATCCATTGCAACCCCTGCCATTCCCGAAATCGTAGCCTCGTACACGCCAGAGCAGCCCAGCTTTGCCGAGTGGCGCAGGGCCTTTCGCGACGAGGCGCTCGCTGCCGGTATCCGACCCAGCGTATTTGACGACGCCTTCAAAGGCATCGAGCCCGATCCTTCTATCGTGCAAGCCGATCAAAGTCAGCCCGAGTTCACCCGCCCTGTCTGGCAGTATCTGGACGGAGCCGTGTCACCCCAGCGACTGGCGCAGGGTCGTCGAGCGCTCTCGCAGTATGCCGACATCCTTGACGCCATCGAACAGCGCTACGGGGTCAACCGCCATATACTGGTGGCCATCTGGGGCCTGGAGAGCAATTTCGGCAATAACATCGGCGACAAGTCAGTGATCCGGTCGCTGGCCACGCTGGCCCATGAAGGTCGTCGCCCGAGCTTCGCCCATACCCAGCTCATCGAAGCACTGAAGATACTGCAGCAGGGCGATGTGTCACCGCAACGACTGCTGGGCTCCTGGGCTGGCGCCATGGGCCAGACGCAGTTCATTCCCAGCACCTTCAATAGTTACGCCGTGGATTTCGATGGCGACGGCCGTCGCGATATCTGGGAATCACCAGCCGACGCGCTGGGCTCGGCAGCCAACTACCTGTCCGCTTCGAACTGGCAACAGGGAACACGCTGGGGAACCGAAGTCAGCTTACCCAGAGACTTCGATTTCGCGCTGGCGGACATGGCGATTCGCAAGCCAGTGGCCGAATGGGCGACCCTTGGCGTGCGCCTGAACGCTGAGTCCGGCCTACCGTCCCGCCTGGCCGAACAGCCGGTATCATTGCTGTTGCCGGCTGGCTATCGCGGGCCGGCGTTTCTTGTCACCGGTAACTTTCGCAGCATCCTGCGTTACAACAATTCCACCAGTTACGCCTTGGCAATCGGGCTGATGTCCGATCGATTGCAGGACAAATCGGATATTCAGGCCAGTTGGCCCCGCGATGATCGCCCTCTTTCGCGTACCGAACGCATCGAATTACAGGAGCGGCTGGACGCTAGCGGCTTTGATCCCGGCGCTGCTGATGGAATCATCGGTGCCAATACACGCAAGGCGATTCGCCGTTTCCAGGATACGCTGGGCGTACCTGCCGATGGCTATCCGACCTATGCGCTTCTGGAGCAGTTACGCGAGCGCTAATATCGACCTGCGACCGGTCTGCTATCAGCGTCGTACCGGGCCGTTCTGCTATGGCCTGTGTTAAGCTTCGACGCGTACAACGACCTGACCGGTCGCCGGTCATCATTGAATCTGCTTCATTCAACAGGAGCGAGAGGCATCCATGAGTGACGAAGTCTCCAAGCATGTCGCCAGTGGCGAAAAGTTTCGCAATTCGCAAGGCATTCGCGCTATCAAGGATGGCCAGAAGCGACGCGCAGAAGTTGCTGAACCGGTCATGTTCGAGCCGAAGCCCAAATGGCTGCGCGCTCGGATTCCAGCGGGCGACCGTTTCGAGGCGGTAAAGGCCAACGTTACCTCGCACAAACTGAGCACCGTCTGCCAGGAATCACATTGTCCCAACATGGGTGAATGCTGGACCAATGGCACCGCGACCATCATGTTAATGGGCTCCGTGTGCACCCGCGCATGCCGATTTTGCGCGGTTGACACAGGTAATCCCAACGGCTGGCTGGATCAGGATGAGCCGGAGAATACCGCCAAGTCGGTGGAGCTGATGGGCCTGCGCTATATCGTGCTGACATCGGTTGACCGTGACGACTTGCCGGACGGCGGCGCTGGCCACTACGCTGCGTCCATTCGCGCTATCAAGCAGCGTACGCCGCAGGTGGTGGTGGAAGCCCTTACACCCGATTTCAATGGCGTGCACAGTGCCATCGAAGCCGTGGTCGATTCAGGTCTGGAAGTGTTTGCGCAGAACGTCGAAACAGTCGAACGTCTGACCTATGAAGTGCGCGATCCCCGTGCCGGTTATCGCAAGACGCTGGATGTCCTGGCGCATGCGAAACAGCACCGTCCGGGCGTGATCACCAAGACCAGCCTGATGCTGGGACTGGGTGAAACCGAAGAGGAAATCCTCGCCACCTTCGATGATCTGCGCGCCATCGGCGTAGATATTGTGACGCTCGGCCAGTATCTGCGTCCGACCAAAAATCACTTGTCCGTCAAGCGCTGGGTGACCCCGGAGGAGTTCAATCGCTACCGTGAAATCGGCTTAGCCAAGGGATTCATGGAAGTGCCCTCCGGCCCGCTGGTGCGCTCAAGCTATCGCGCCGACCGGGTATTCGAGAAGAACAATCTGGGTCTCGCCGAACCGGCCTCTGTGCCCGGCCAGACCAGCCAAGCCGATCTGATTCCGATCCGCTCGCTTAGTTGAGATTCCCCATGCAATGCGTTGGCGGGGCTTAACCCGTCAACCGCTGCAGAGCAAAACCTTCCGGGCTACTACAGACACCCAGCTCAGGCGTAGCCGAGCTGCCTTTTCAGGTGACCGGTCAGATGTGTGGCGACTTCGGTCATGTCAGGAGCGCGATCGCTAACAAGCTCGCGCATCTGCGTCATCGCAAGACCTGCGTACCCGCAGGGATTGATCCGGCTGAACGGCTCCAGATCCATATCGACATTCAACGCAAGACCGTGGAAGGAGCAACCACGACGGATGCGCAGGCCCAGTGAGGCAATCTTGGCTCCATCCACGTACACGCCCGGTGCATCGGCACGCGGCGCGGCGCAGATCCCGTGGTCGGCGAGCATACCGACCAGGCTCTGCTCCATAACGGTAACCAGCTCCCGCACCCCCATCTTGAGGCGCCGAATATCAATCAGCAGATAAGCGACCAGTTGGCCCGGGCCATGATAGGTCACCTGCCCTCCTCGCTCGACGCTGACAACAGGGATATCCCCGGCAGCCAGCACATGCTCCGCCTTGCCAGCCTGCCCCTGAGTGAACACCGCAGGGTGCTGTAAAAGCCATATCTCGTCAGGTGTGTCAGCGCCGCGTTCAGCGGTGAAACGGCGCATGGCTTCAAGGGTGGGTAGATATTCAACCAACCCCAGTTCGCGGATAATCAGCTCCGGCATCAGAGGACCATCTGCACCCGACCGGACGCCTTGAGCTCAGCGTGCAGCGCTTCGAGCTGATCGGTTCCAGTCGCGATGATCACCACCCGGATCGATACAAATCGACCATTCTTGCTGTCACGCAGGTCGATCAAGTCACGATCGAAATCTGGTGCATGTCGCTCGACAATCTCGCTAACCAACTCGACAAAGCCATCCCCGGCACCGCCGATCACCTTGATCGGATACTGGCAGGGGAACTCGATACGGGGAGCATTGCTAGTCGTATCGCTCATGAGATGCCTCCTATTCAGTCAAACAACCCGTAGAAGAACAGCCGGATGTTATCCCACAGACGGCCAAAGATACCCGCCTGCTCTACGTCATTAAGTGCTACCAGAGGCGCGGAATGCACCACTTCGTCTCCGTCGCGCACCTCTACTTGTCCCAGCACGTCGCCCGTAGCAATAGGCGCCTTGATGCGGCTGTTCATGGCAATGCTTGCTTCAAGCTTGTCGAGCTGACCCTTGGGCAGCGTCAGCACCAGGCCTTCGCTCAGACCGACATCGACTGCATCCTGCTGACCGGCCCAGACACGCGCCTGGGACAGTACTTCACCCGTTTCATAGAAGGTACGGGTCTCGAAGAAACGAAAACCCCAGGTCAACAGCTTCTGGGTTTCTGCTGCGCGCGAGGCTTCGCTGCTGGTGCCCATCACAACAGAAATCAGACGCATATCGTCACGCTTGGCCGAGGCGACCAGGCAATAACCGGCCTCTTCGGTGTGACCGGTCTTCAGGCCATCCACCGTACTGTCACGCCACAACATGAGATTGCGGTTGGGCTGTTTGATGCCTTGCCACAGGAATTCCTTTTCCTTGTAGATGCCGTAGTGCTTGGGGTCGTCGCGAATAATTGCCTTGGCCAGGATCGCCAGATCTCTTGCACTGGATACATGACCCTCAGCTGGCCAGCCGGTGGAGTTCTCGAAATTGGTTTGCGTCATGCCCAGACGCTGGGCATGGGCATTCATCAGATCGGCGAAGGCTTCTTCACTACCGGCGATGTGCTCGGCCAGCGCGATACTGGCATCGTTGCCGGACTGGATGATGATTCCGCGTAGCAGATCGATAACCCGAACCTGGGTACCGACTTCGATGAACATCTTGGAGCCGCCCTTGCGCCAGGCCTTTTCGCTGACCAGAACCATATCCTCTTCCTTGATCTGGCCGCGCAGGATCTCAAGGCTGGCAATGTAGCTGGTCATCATCTTGGTCAGGCTGGCGGGCGGCAGCGCCTCGTCCGCATTGTGTTCGATCAGCACTTCTCCGCTGGTGGCATCCACCAGCAGATAACTGCTTGCAGCCAGCGTCGGTGCCGTCGGCACTATCGGCATCGAGGCGGCAGCCGGTCCCGGAACGGGCGTGGGTGTCGGGGTCTGCGCCATGGCGACACAGGAAGCGAGTGCAGTGCTGGTAATCAGCAGCGTTTGAATGAATTTTTTAAGCATGATACTCACGTTGGTATAGGTACTGGACGAACTTATTTGTTGGATGTAACCAGGGTGGCGCTGCCGAGATTCGCCAGACGCAGCGTCTCGATCAGCCGCTGCGCCTCGTCATGATCGGCTACTGGGCCAAGACGTACCCGATGAAATGTGCCGTTGGCTTGCTGCACCGGCATCACAAAGACCGTCGCATTGACCGCACTCTGCAATTGGTTGCGCAGCTGTTCGGCCGCCTGGCTTGATGCAAAAGCGCCCACCTGCAGATACACCTGCCCGCTTGGTTCAGACGCTAGCGTCTCCACCGGTGGATTCTTTTTGACCAGATAACCGGGGTTGTTCTGTTGCTGCCAGGCCACCGGATCAATACCCTCGACCAGAACTTGTGCCGTACCCTTCTCGGCGAAACCCAGTTTCCTGGCGGCCGCATAGGACAGGTCAATGATCCTGTTCGAATAGAAGGGGCCGCGGTCGTTAACGCGCACGATAACGGTGCGCTGGTTCTCCAGGTTGGTCACCCTGACATAGGTCGGCAACGGCAGAGTCTTGTGCGCGGCGGTCATGCCGTACAGATCGTAATCTTCACCGTTCGCCGTGTGCTGACCGTGAAACTTGGTCCCGTACCAGGATGCCGGGCCGGTCTCGCGGTAGCTGTGCCCGTTCTGCATTGGTGTGTAATGCTTGCCGAGTACCTTATAGGGCGACGCCTTGTAGCGGCCGGTATGCGGCGTCGGTACTGCGTCGGGGATGGTCGACACATCCACAATATGCGTCGGCGCGCCATCGTGCAGCGGTCGCAATAGTGGCTTGCTCACCGAACCCTGACCGGGTTGCGGGGCGGATGAACAGCCCACAAGCCATGCCAGCAGCAGCGACATGCCTGCGACCCGCATGTGCATCAACGCGCTCATTGATCCTTGGCCTCACGTATCAGGTCAGCTAACTGGTGCACGACCATTGCATACATCACACTGCGGTTATAACGCGTGATGACGTGCAGGTTGTGCAGCCCAATCCAGTACTCCATTTTCCCATCCGCGTCGAACTCGAAGGCCATCACCTCGTCTTCGTCCGCCAGCTCGTGCTGGATATCCCAGCCAAGCGCCTTGAGCTCAGCCACGGTGCGTCTCGCTTCAAGACCTTCTTCAATGGTCAGGCCCTCGCGAAACTGGTCACCCGTCACGGTGGCAGGTACCGCCACGGTAGCTCCGTGCCGCCACTTGTGCTCAGCGAAGTAATTCGCGGCGCTGCCAATGGCATCGACCTGATTATTCCAGATATCAACCTGCCCATCACCATCGAAGTCCACGGCGAAGGCCTGATAACTGCTGGGGATGAACTGGGGGAAACCCATCGCTCCTGCATAGGAGCCAGTCAGAGTAAGCGGGTCGACCTGCTGTTCACGGGTCAGGACCAGGTAGGATTTCAACTGGCGACGGAAGAAATCAGCGCGCGGTGGGTAATCGAAACCGAGCGTGGTGAGCGCATCGATGACCCGATGGCTGCCCTTGTTACCGCCGTAGAAGGTCTCCACGCCGATGATCGCAATAATCACTTCAGCTTCAACGCCGAATTCCTGCTCGGCGCGACTCAATGCCTCTGCATTGCGCTCCCAGAACTCAACGCCACCAGCGATCCGCTTGTCGGTAATGAATATCTTGCGGTACTCATGCCACGGCCGGACGCGCTCAGCCGGTCGCGAAATAGCGTCGATAATGCTTTGTTTGCGTTCCGCCTGCGCCAACAGCCTGGTCACGTATTGCGCGGGAAAGCCATGCTCTGCCTGCATTTCAGCAACGAAGGGCGCAACCGCAACATGCTCTTCGCCATAATCGGCGGCCACCAGGCAAGGGCTGAATCCGGCCAACACCAGGGCCGCAGTCTGCTGCCGTGACCATCCCGTCAAATTGTTTATCATGCAGAATCCTGACTCCCGGAACAGCTTGATCATCTTCCCTGTGCCATCCATTTATGGTGCGTATGGATCGACATCAGGATGCCAAAACCCGCCAACAAGGTTACCAGCGAGGTGCCGCCGTAACTTATCAGCGGCAAGGGTACGCCGACCACCGGCAACAGGCCACTCACCATCCCTATATTGACGAAAACATATACAAAAAATGTCAGTGTGACACTGCCCGCAAGCAGCTTGGAAAAGTTGTCATGCGCGTGCTGCGCAATGTACAGACCGCGCAATACGATCAACAGATACACTACCAGCAGCAGGCATACTCCGACCATGCCGAACTCCTCTGCCAGCGCGGCAATGATGAAGTCAGTGTGGCCCTCTGGCAGGAAGTCCAGATGTGACTGGGTACCCTGTAACCACCCCTTGCCCAGCACGCCTCCGGAGCCGATAGCCGCCTTCGACTGGATGATATTCCAGCCAGCGCCCAGCGGGTCGCTTTCCGGATTGAGGAAGGTCAGCACGCGTCGCTTTTGATACTCATGCATGACGAAGAACCACATGCCTGTTGCAGCGGGAGCCAGCAACACCGCCGCGCCCAGGATATAACGCCAGCGCAGACCGGCAAGCAGCAGTGCAAACAGGCCGGAGCACGCGATCAACAATGAGGTTCCCAGGTCCGGCTGCTTCAGGATCAACAGCACGGGCAGCCCGATAATCAGCAAACTGAAGCAGACATACTTGAAGTTCGGTGGCAGATCACGCCTGGCCAGATACCAGGCAACGCTCATGGGCATGATCAACTTCATGATTTCCGATGGCTGAAAGCGCATCAATCCGGGGATGCTCAACCAGCGTTGCGCACCCTTGGCCTCTACCCCAATCAGCGGCACTGCAATCAGCAAGATGACCGCACCAATATACGCAAAGGGTACCCAGCGCTGCATGAAGCGCGGCTGGAACTGGGCGATCACTATCATCACCGCTATGCCTACCGCATAAGCCGCGCCCTGCCGATACATCATGGCCATACTCATACTGCTGGCGGAGTACAGGACGAAGCCAGCAACCGCAGCAAGCGTCAGCACCAGCAGCATCAGCCATGGATCAATGTGCAGCCGGTGCCACAGCGGCTCGCGACGCTGCAATCCCTTTTCACCGCCGGTGAGTGCGCGGGTACTGGCCCAGGACATCATGGTTGCGCCTCAGCGGTCACTTCCGCGGCGTCCGTATCCACCGGCACCAACCAGGCATCGAACAACTGACGGGCCACCGGCGCAGCGACGCGGCCGCCCGACTCACCATTTTCCACCATCACTGCTACCGCGATTCGCGGTGCATCCGCCGGCGCGAAACCCACATACAAAGCGTGATCACGGTGCCGCTCAGCCAGGCTGGCAGAATCGTACCGCTCGCCCTGGGCGATGGCCACGACCTGCGCCGTTCCGGTTTTCCCGGCGATACGATATGGCGCACCGAGCGCTGCCGCCCGCGAGGTACCATGGGGTGCATGCATAACGTCTTCCAGTGCGTCGGTAATGAAGGTCCAATCGTCTGGATTCTTCAATTCAATGTTGTCCGGGGTACCTGATTCGTCGGGAGGCATCCCTTCAGCGTGCATCATCAACCGCGGCCGACGCCACACACCCCGATTAGCAATCAGTGCGGTGGAGTGGGCCAGCTGCAAGGGCGTTGTGAGCATATAGCCTTGACCAATGCCGGTGATCACGGTTTCACCCGGATACCAGGGTTGGCGGCGTGCAGCCCGCTTCCATTCACGGGACGGCATCAGCCCTGCGGCCTCTTCAAACATATCCAGCGACACGCGGGTACCCAATCCGAACTTGGTCAGGTATTCGTGCATGCGGTCGATGCCCAGCTTGTGCGCCAGGTCATAGAAATAGGTGTCATTGGAACGGGCGATCGCTCGGCGCATGTCCACCCAGCCGTCGCCGCCGCGGTTCCAGTTACGGTATTTGTGACTGTGATTGGGCAACTGGAAAAACCCGGGATCAAAGACCCGGTTGTTCCGTCCTACCGTCCCGGTGTCCAGGCCAGCAAGAGCAATCAGCTGCTTGATGGTCGAGCCCGGCGGGTAGAGCCCACGCAGGACGCGGTTGAACAGCGGCTGATCGAGTGAGTCTCTCAGCGCACCGTAGTCGGCGTAGCTTATACCGGTCACGAACAGATTTGGATCAAAGCCCGGCTGACTGACATAAGCCAGCACCCCGCCGGTCTCCGGCTCAATGGCAATAACCGCGCCCCGCCGCTTCCCGAGTGCCTGCTCTGCAACGGCCTGCAGCCGGCTATCGAGATGCAGCGTCAAATCCCTGCCAGGCACCGGGTCGGTACGGTCAAGTACGCGCAGCACGCGACCTCGGGCGTTGGTCTCGACTTCCTCGTAACCCACTGTGCCGTGCAACAATTCCTCGTAAAAATGCTCAATACCGGTCTTGCCGATATAGTGCGTGCCGGCGTAGGCAACGTGGTCGATACGTTGCATTTCCTTTTCATTGATCCGCCCGACATAGCCCACCGCATGGGCGAAATGCTCACCTAGAGGATAGTGTCGAACGAAGCTGGCCTGAACTTCAACGCCGGGCAGACGGAAACGATTGACCCCAATGCGCGCGATCTGCTCGTCATCCAGCTCAAACATGACCGGGACCGATTCAAAGGGCCTGCGCGATTGCAGTAGGCGCCGTTTTGCGCGCTCGATCTCCTCATCCTCGAGTGCCAGCAGTGATTTCAGCAACTCGAAGGTGGCTGGCACGTCCGGCGTGCGCTCGCGGGTGATATTCAGACTGAAACTGGGGCGATTTTCCGCCAGCACGACACCGTTGCGATCGTAAATTCTGCCACGGGAGGGTGGGATCGGCTGGACATGGACCCGATTGTTCTCAGACAGCGTGGAGTGATGCTCGAACTGGATCACCTGCAGGTAATACATCCGCGCGACCAGCGCCAGCAACAGCAGAAAAACCACCGCCGCAGCCATAAGCAGACGCTGGCGAACGATGCCCGCATCCTTGCTATGGTCCTTGAGGTGAATCGGTTTGGCCATGTGTCACTTATGGTAAGGGTGGCGGTTCAAGACGGTCCAGGCGCGATAGATCTGTTCAGCCAGCAGTATGCGCACAAGCGGATGCGGGAGCGTCAAGGCCGAAAGCGACCAGCGCTGCTCGCTCCGGGCCGCCACTTCATCAGCCAGACCCTCCGGCCCGCCCACCATCAGATTGACATTGCGCGCTTCGAGGCGCCAGCGTTCGAGCTGCTCGGCGAGCTGCTCGGTGGACCAGTTCTTCCCCGTCACTTCAAGCGTGACAATGCGATCGCCTGGCTGAGTCGCAGCCAGCATCTGCTCGCCCTCGCGGCGGATCAATCTGGCGACGTCGGCATTCTTCCCCCTGGTAGACAGGGGGATTTCCACCAGATCCAGCGGCAAGTCGGCAGGCATGCGCTTAGCGTATTCCTGGTATCCCTCCTCCACCCAGCGCGGCATGCGTGACGCCACGCTGATCAAGCGTATACGCAACCCGTTTTACTCTGGATCGGCAGCGGCCTGTTGTTGCGCGCGGCGCGACTCGGCGCTCTGCCACAGACGTTCGAGGTCATAGAACTCGCGAGTCGCCGGCTGCATGACGTGAACAATGATGTCGCCGAGATCGACCAGCACCCATTCACCGGAATCCTTGCCTTCGACGCCCAATGGACGGCAGCCGGCTGCCTTCGCCTTCTCCACGACGTTGTCGCTCAGCGAGCTGACATGCCGGTTGGAGGTGCCGCTGGCGATGATCATGAAATCAGTCACACTGGTGAGCTCACGCACGTCGATGCGTACCACATCCTTGGCCTTGAGCTCATCCAATGCACTTTCTACTACCTGGACCAGGTCATCAATCTGCATGCGGGGGTAAATCCTCATTAAGTGGGCTGGTATAGCCCATTGGTTTCAATATAGCCAAGCACGGAGCCCGGTAACAGGAAGCGTGGAGAGCGGTTTTCAGCAATCAGGCCGCGGATATGCGAAGCAGAAATCGCCAGGGGGGTCTGGGTCAAGCCGACAATCTGTCCATGGCAGGCAGTGGCCTCGGAGGCATCGTTAACACTGCGCCCGGCCATCAGATCCTTGAGCACCTCAGGCGCGTCGAGATCGTAGTCGGGGCGTTGCAATACCACAATACTGGCCAGCTCAAGCAATTCTGTCCAACGATGCCAGCTCGGCAGCCCACAGAACGCATCCCAGCCCACCACCATGAACAGCGCCACGTCATCGCCCAGCTCGGTGCGCAGTGATTCAAGGGTGTCCACTGTATAGGAGGGGCGCTCGCGGCGCAGCTCTCTATCGTCAACCACCAGTCCATCAGCATGCTGCACCGCCAGGCGGGCCATTTCCAGGCGCTGTTGCGCCGTGGCGCCAGGTACCTCACGGTGCGGCGGACGGGCACTGGGGATCAGACGCAGTTCATCCAGCCCCAACCACTCGTGGACCTCAAGCGCACTGCGCAGATGACCATTGTGAATCGGATCGAAGGTACCGCCGAATAGACCGATACGCCGGCTCATGTAGCAGTTCCCATAGGGATCACTGGCGAATATGCCCGTCGCCGAATACCACGTACTTTTCGCTGGTCAGTCCTTCCAGACCCACAGGCCCGCGGGCATGGATCTTGTCGGTGGATATGCCGATCTCGGCACCGAGACCATACTCGAATCCGTCAGCAAACCGTGTCGAGGCATTGATCATCACCGAGCTGGAATCCACCTCAGCAAGAAAACGCCGGGCCCGGGTGTAATCCTCCGAGACCATCGCATCGGTGTGCTGCGAGCTGTAGGTGTTGATGTGTTCAATCGCTGCATCCATATCCTCGACCACCCGTATCGACAGGATCGGCGCCAGATATTCAGTGCTCCAGTCTTCTTCGCTGGCGGGCACGGCACTTGTAACAATCGCACAGGTCACAGCACAGCCACGCAGCTCGACGTTCTTTTCGGCGTAACGCTGGGCGATACGCGGTAAAAAGGATTCTGCAATGGATTGGTGTACCAGCAGGGTTTCCATCGCATTGCACACGCCGTAGCGGTGCGTCTTGGCATTCAGGGCGATGGCTTCAGCCTTGTCCAGATCCGCCTTGTCATCGACATACACGTGACAGATACCGTCCAGATGTTTGATCACCGGAACGCGCGCATCGCGGCTGATCCGCTCGATCAGACCTTTGCCGCCACGCGGCACGATGACATCGACGAATTCCGGCATGGTGATCAGCGCGCCCACCGCAGCACGGTCAGTGGTTTCAACGACCTGCACGACCTCCTGGGGCAAGCCGGCGCTGGCCAGCCCGCGGCGTATGCAGCGTGCGATCGCCTGATTGGAGTGAATCGACTCGGAGCCGCCACGCAGGATGCAGGCATTGCCGGATTTGAGACACAGGCTCGCCGCTTCGACCGTCACATTGGGACGCGATTCATAAATGATGCCAATCACACCCAGCGGCACGCGCATGCGGCCCACCTGGATGCCCGAGGGCAGGAACTTCATGTCGCGAATGGCGCCAATCGGATCCGGCAGACCAGCGACCTGGCGCAGGCCCTCGACCATCGACTCAAGCCCCTGCGGCGTCAGCGCCAGACGGTCGAGCATGGCATCATCCAGACCGTTCTCGCGTCCGGCCTGCACATCAAGCGCGTTCGCTTCGATCAGCTCGGCACGGGCATCGGTGATGGCGTCGGCCATGGCCAGCAATGCCTGGTTCTTGACAGCCGTGCTGGCCCGGGCGATAACACGTGAAGCCTGGCGGGCCTGACCACCCAGCCCGGTCATGTATTCGGTTACCTGCTCTGTATTCATGCCCATACTGAAATGCCTGCCGGAACAAAAGCCGCATTATAGCGGTCCGCCAGGGTGCTGGACAGGGCGAACCTGCTATGATCTCGGATATGTCAGCTACTGATCTTCCCTGGCCCTCTGCCCGACCGTTGGCAGACAGTTTTTTCCATCGCGAATCTCGGCAGGTGGCTGTCGAGTTGCTCGGCAAAGTCATCCGTCACAAGGTGGACGGGCTCTGGCTGTCCGCGCGCATCATCGAGACGGAAGCCTACAAGCTTGAAGACAAGGGCAGCCACGCCTCCCTTGGCTACACCCACACCCGACGAGCACTGTTCATGGACGGTGGCACCATCTACATGTATTACGCTCGCGGTGGCGACTCACTGAATATAAGCGCCGCCGGTCCCGGCAACGCGGTCCTGATCAAGTCAGCGTATCCGGTTACCGACGCCATCAGCGGCCCGGAAAGTCTCGCCTTGATGCACAGACTCAATCCCGCGCGAAATGGTGAGCAACGTCCGCTGGAAAAACTTTGCGCCGGACAAACTCTGCTGTGCAAGGCGCTGAGACTGAAAGTACCGGAGTGGACGGCGCAGCAGTTCGATACCTCACGTTTCTTCGTTGACGATGACGACTACCGGCCCGCCGAGATCATTCAGACCACCCGCCTGGGTATTCCGACCGGACGCGATGAACACCTGCTGTACCGCTTTGTCGACGCCGACTATGCGCGGCACTGCACCCGTAACCCACTTGGCCGCACCCGTCTGGAGGGTGAGCACTACCACTATCTCGGAAGCGCCGGAGTCTGCAAACTTGATTGAGGCGTTGATGGCCTGGCTCAGCACGCACTCACAATGGCTGGGCTTGGCTATTTTCCTGATTGCTCTGGTTGAGTCCCTCGCCATCGCAGGCCTGCTGGTACCGGGGGTCGTATTGATGCTCGCCGCCACTGCCATGGCCGGGGGTGGGGATCTAAGCGTGTCCGTTGCCCTCGCCTGGGCATTTGCCGGCGCGGTGATTGGCGATCTGCTGAGCTTCGCGCTGGGCCGGGTGTTTCACCAGGACATCCGCCGGCTGTCACTATTCCGCCGTCACCCCCAATGGATCGATCGCGGCGAGCGCTTCTTCCGCCACTATGGCGTCCTCAGTATCCTGATAGGCCGCTTTGTCGGACCGATACGCCCGATCATTCCGATGGTCGCCGGCATGTTCGACATGCCCGTGTGGCGCTTCGTGCTGGTCAATCTGTTGTCCGCCCTCGCCTGGGCGCCGGCCTACGTCCTGCCCGGATTCTATGCCGGGCGCGCCCTGCGCTGGCCGGTACCCGAATTCTTCTGGGCCCAGGCACTGGGTCTGCTTGCAGCGCTGGCGGTGCTTGGGCTCGTGCTGCTGACCCTGCTGCGTCTTCAGGAGCGCTGGTCGCCTTTCGCCGCCGGGGCACTGACCCTGATCAGCGTCCCGCTGCTGCACTTCGCCCGCCCCTGGTTTGCGATAGCAGAGCTCACTGCGACCACCTGGCTCGCCGGCTACGCCGCCAGCGTCGAAGCCCTCACGGCATCGGTCACAACGCTGATCTCACCTGTCTATCCCGCGCTGCTAGGCATGCTGATCGTCATCCCGCTGGTGCTATTACGGCACTGGCGGCAGCTCGCCTATTGTCTGTTGAGCATGGTTATCTGCATCGCCTTCGCCTGGCTGCCCGGCTTGACCTATGAAGGCATGATCCTGTCGAGCGCGCTTACCCTGAGCATGGCGGTAACGATCATTTGCAACCGCGACCAGAGCTTCTGGCACCGGGCCGCCTGGCTGATCTATCTGGTACCTATGTGCGCACTGCTGATCGGCTCGGCGCTGATAAGCCTGACAACGTCGCCATTGATCGCTCTGGATGCGCTACTGCTGGCCGGCGCAGCAAGCCAGTTCGGTCTGTGGCTAGTGGATCGGGGGGCGATAATGGGCGCCCCGCAGATTGCCCTGCGATACCTGCTCCCCCTCAGTCCGCTGATTGCCTTCCTACTGTTGCTGACCGGCCCGCTCTAGCCTTGCGCAGTGTGCACTAGCTGCGATCAGCGGCCTTCTCGGTCGCCAGATCAATCGCGGCCATCACCTGCTGCGGCTCGACATGGTGTGGCATGTGCCCAACTCCCGGAATCACCCAGTAATCCGAGTCGGGCAGCTCCGCATGCAGACGCGCCGAATGATCCTCTGGATTGAGCACACGATCACCGTCCCCGGAAAGGATCACGCAGGGTGGTTCGAGGTCAGCATAGCGGCCATGCAGACTATCCGTGGCAGGATTGAGTAACGCAAACTCCTCAGCTGCTGTACGCAGTGGTAATGGACGCAAACTCAGCCACACCGGAAATTGTCTGAAGTGCGCCGGCACTGGGCCCGGGGCAAAGATATTCTTCAGGCCCAACCCCCAGACAGAGCGCACCAGCCACGGCGACAAGGTATAACGCAAGAGATCGCCCAGCAGCGGAACGCCGGTGATTTTGGTCAGGGCAATCTCCGGCCGGCGTGTCGGATACAAATAGCCACTCATCAGCACCAGGCCTTTCATTGATTGGGGGAATTCCAGCCCCAGCGCTAGCGCGACTAGCGCGCCCCAGGAATGTCCCAATACGATTGGCTGGTCTATATCCAGTTGGCGAAACGCCTGCTCAAACAGCGCAGCCTGTGTGACGGGACCCCATACGGTGGAACGTGGCCGCTCGCTGTAACCGTAGCCGGGGCGATCAAAGATGATGACCCGATACCGCTCGGCGGCCATCTGCACCAGGGGGCTGAGTAGAAAATCGGCAGTCATGCTGGCCGCACCATGCAGCAACACCAAGGGCTCGCCCGAGCCCCGCTCGACATAATGCAGCCGCACACCTTCGACCTCGACGAACTGTCCGGCCGGCGGGTTTTCCTCTTCGGCACGCATCGTTCGATAACGCGCCGCCGCTGCCGAGGCAGCAAGCGCAGCGGTAACCAGCGCAAGGGTTGAGGCAGTGGAGCTGCCATGGTGATCGCAGGGTCGATCGGAAACAGGCTTTCGAGTAGTCATATCCAGCCTCGCTCAGGGGCAAAGTGCTTTAGACAGCCCCTGCGCTGGCGGTTCGTGTTGGCGGCGAATATCGACAACTCAGCGTGCAGAAAGACAGGAGCAATCAAGACTGCAGAGCCTGCAACCAGTCGGTTATCTGCTCCAGCCGCGCAGCTGGTGAACCCATCGCCAACAGCGCCGCCTTCTGATCAATACTGAAAGGGAGCAGGTAGGCCAGCTGGTAAGCCAGCGCCTGCTGACTGTGCTCTACCGATGGCAACCCCAGGCCAGCTGCCATAGGGTGCTGCAGCAGGCTGTCGCGCAGCGCCAGCAGGTCGGCATGCTCGTCTGTTGGCGCCATGTCCGGAGACTCCTCCAGCCAGTCGATACCACCGGTGACCAGGCCATCATTGGCGACTCCGACGTCCCGGATCTTGCCGCGCCGATGGCCCTGGATCCGGATGCCGAGCAAGCCGTTATCCTGTTGCTGCCAATCAATTATGCGCGCCTCACAGCCCAGAGAAGTGAATCTCAAGTTGCCCGACCCGGTCTCAGGGCCGGACTCAAGCCCGACGACAACAAAGCCGCGATCCTGTTTGAAGCAGCGACTGATCATATCCAGATAGCGTGCCTCGAATATCTGCAGATCCATGATGCAGGATGGCAACAGCACGCTTTTCAAAGGAAACAGGGCAAAGTGATCTGACATTCCAGCCTCTCGGTTAAGCGTCTCTAGTCTCAGGATAGCGAAGCACGGCGGTCAGGTCATTCAGCAAACCTATATACCAGGTCGCTCGATTGACCGGACCACACACAGTTGCAACCATGCAGTACGACTCCGCAGGGAGACCACAACAATCGCCGCCATGGAGAACGCTATGACCGCCGTACCCGTATCCGAGTTAACATCCTACATTGGAAAAGATCTGGGCCATTCCGAGTGGCTGCAGATCGATCAGGAACGCGTGAACCAGTTTGCCGAATGCACCGGGGATCATCAGTTCATCCACATTGACGAAGAAAAAGCCAAACAGACGCCCTTCGGCGGCACCATTGCGCACGGCTTCCTGTCACTTTCACTGCTGCCGGTTCTGTCAGCCGAGATCGCTCTACGGCCTGAAGGCCTGAAAATGGCCGTCAACTATGGTCTCGACAGCCTGCGGTTTATCCAGCCGGTACGGGTTGGCTCGCGCGTGCGGCTGCACAGCGAAGTGCTGGACGTCACCGAGAAGAAACCCGGTCAGTGGCTGGTAAAAGCGCGCTCGACGCTGGAGATCGAAGGGGTCGACAAGCCGGCCTTCATCGCCGAAGGCCTGAGCCTGTATTTCGTCTAGGTAGCGCGCCGGGTCACATCAGGCCCGGCATCCTTTTCGACGCCCTCATTCGCCCCAGGCGGGCAGCAAATCCTGATCGATACCCAGCTGATTGAGTATGCGCGCCACGACAAAATCCACCATGTCGTTCACCGACTGCGGTTTGTGATAGAAGCCGGGGCTGGCCGGTAAAATCACCGCCCCCATCTGGCTCAGCTTGAGCATGTTCTCCAGATGCACCGTTGAATAAGGCGACTCACGCGGCACCAGAATCAGCTTGCGACGCTCCTTGAGCGCGACATCTGCAGCACGTTCTATCAGGTTGTTACTGGCGCCGGTGGCAATCGCTGACAGCGTGCCGGTCGAACAGGGACACACCACCATCGAAGCCGGCGCCCCCGAGCCTGAGGCAACCGGAGCCATCCAGTCCTGTTTGCCATAGACGCGGATCTGCCCTGGCCGAGCGGTACAGTATTCGGTCAGAAAGGCTTCCAGCGCCTGCGGTTTGGGCGGCAATTGCAGCTCGGTTTCAGTGGCGACCACCAGCTGAGCCGCCTGAGAAATCAGAAAGGATACATCCACCTCTGCCCGGACCAGACATTCCAGCAACCGCAGCGCGTATTGCGAACCGGAGGCGCCGGTCACCGCCAGCGTAACGCGCCTATTATCCATGCCGCGCCACCAAGGCTGTCGCCAAGCGTTGATGGATACCGGCAAAGCCGCCGTTACTCATGACCACCACCCGGGCCCCAGGTCTGGCGTTGGTAACGATCTTATCGATGATGCGCTCGATGCTGGTTTCCACCTGTGCCGGCACCGGACTTTCTTCAACTACAGCGTCCAGCGACCAATCGAGCCCTTCGGGCTGATACCAGATCACTTCACTGGCCTGCGACACGCTGGCGGGTAACGCAGCCATGTGACTGCCGAGGCGCATGGTATTGGAACGTGGTTCGATCACTGCAATCAGTTGCGCGTCGCCGATTTGCGCGCGCAGCCCCGCCAAGGTCGTGGCGATGGCGGTCGGGTGATGCGCGAAATCGTCATACAGAACGATATCATTCACCTCGAGCAGTTTTTCCATGCGCCGCTTGGCGCTGCGAAATTCAGCTAACGAGGCGATCGCCTGTTGCGGCGTCACACCCACGTGTCGCGCGGCAGCCATGGCAGTCAATGCATTGGCGACACTGTGGTCCCCGGTTTGCGACCAGTTGGCGACACCCTGCAATACCCCGTCAAGCCAAACCTCAAATTGTGACCCGTCGGCCGATAGCAGTCTGGCCTGCCAGTTGCCGCCCTCACCGGTGGTTTGCGTCGGCGTCCAGCAGCCCATCTGGATGACCCGTTGCAATGCGGCTTCGCCATGGGGATAAATAATCAACCCGCTCGCCGGAATCGTTCGCACCAGATGGTGGAACTGCCGCTCGATCGCCGCCAGGTCCGCGAAGATATCCGCGTGGTCGAACTCCAGATTGTTCAGAATCGCCGTGCGGGGCCGGTAATGCACGAACTTGGAGCGCTTGTCGAAGAAGGCGCTGTCGTACTCGTCCGCTTCCACGACAAAAAAGGGCGTATCACCAAGTCGCGCGGACACACCGAAATTCTGCGGCACCCCACCAATCAGGAACCCCGGCGCCATGCCGGCGTCTTCCAGTATCCAGGCGAGCAAACTGGAGGTAGTGGTTTTGCCATGGGTGCCGGCGACTGCCAGTACCCAGCGATCCTGAAGCACGTGCCGCGCCAGCCATTCCGGGCCGGATACATAGGGCAGTCCCTTGTCCAACACATGCTCGACGGCGGGGTTGCCGCGGGATAATGCGTTACCAATTATGACCAGGTCAGGCGCGGGCTCGAGATGCTCGGGCAGATAGCCCTCCATGAGGCGGATGCCCTGGGTCTCAAGCTGGGTACTCATCGGCGGGTAGACGTTGGCATCGCTGCCGCTCACCTGATGCCCAAGCTCCCGCGCAAGCAGGGCCAGCGACCCCATGAAAGTGCCGCAAATACCAAGAATATGCAGGTGCATCGTCTATCCAGAATCAGGTTGCCAAAGAGGTGGAGGTGCGCTGCTGAGAATACTATCACGCACACCCATGCAACCTTACAGCCCGCCGGAGGTCCATGCAAAGCGTGCGGCTTTGCGCTATTATCGCCGCCATTTTGCCGTAGGCAGTACCTCCGCTGAACGCGGCGCCCGCCGGGCGTTGCAGGGAGAGCCTATCTGCACCAGGCCATCAGCTTTCAAAACATGGAGTCAGCATGACAGTCAAGAATGCCTTTTATGCCCAATCTGGCGGCGTTACCGCCGTCATCAACGCGTCGGCAGCGGGGGTAATCGAAACAGCTCGCCAGCATCCGGACAAGATTGGCAAGGTGTACGCCGGCCGCAACGGCATCATAGGCGCCCTGACCGAAGACCTGATTGATACCAGCCAGGAATCGGAAGAAAACATCGCAGCGCTGCGTCATACCCCTTCCGGTGCCTTCGGCTCCTGCCGTTACAAGCTCAAGAGCGTTGAAGCCAACCGCGCTGAATACGAGCGGCTGATTGAAGTATTCAAGGCGCATGATATTGGTTATTTCTTCTATAACGGCGGCGGCGACTCGGCCGACACCTGCCTCAAGGTTTCCCAGCTGGCCGAGACCATGGGCTATCCGATTCAGGCTATCCACGTACCGAAAACGGTCGACAACGATCTGCCTATCACCGACTGCTGCCCGGGCTTCGGTTCGGTAGCCAAGTATGTGGCAACCTCGATCCGCGAAGCCGGGTTCGATGTCGAGTCAATGTGCGCTACTTCAACCAAGGTATTCATTCTCGAAGTGATGGGCCGGCACGCTGGCTGGATCACCGCGGCCTGTGGTCTGGCCAATGAAGGTGAAGGTCAGCCGCCGCATATCCTGCTGTTCCCCGAGATCGAGTTTGATCAGACGGCGTTTCTGGCACGGGTCAACGAGTGCGTCAAGACCTATGGTTACTGCGTGATCGGGGTGTCTGAAGGCATCAAGAACGGTGACGGCAAGTTCCTCTCCGAGTCCGGGCTGACTGATGCCTTTGGTCATGCACAACTGGGCGGCGTAGCCCCCACCATCGCCAAGCTGGTACAGCAGGAACTGGGCTACAAGTATCACTGGGCCGTGGCCGACTATCTGCAGCGATCCGCTCGGCACATTGCCGCCAAGGTCGACGTGGAACAGGCATACGCCCTGGGTCAGGCTGCGGTGCGCATTGCGCTGGAAGGCAAGAACGCCATCATGCCGGCAATCCGCCGCCTGCAAGACAGCCCTTATGAGTGGGATATCATCGAGGCGCCACTGAAGAACGTGGCCAATGTCGAGAAGTTCATGCCGCGCGATTTCATCACCGAGGATGGCTTTCATATCACCGATGCCTGCCGCAAATATTTGTCGCCGCTGATTCAGGGTGAAGACTTCCCACCCTTCGTTAACGGTATGCCCGACTACGTGCGTCTGAAAAACGTATCGGTTGAGCGCAAGCTGGAGAAATTCTCGGTCTGATCGAGAGTTTTCGTAACGGCAGAGCTCTTCGCCACCAAGCGCGACGGGGCCTGCTGCTACGAAGGGTACTTAGACTATGGTTTTATAGTCCGGCGCTTGGTCTATGGCGTCAATGCCTCTATAATCCCGGCCAAGATTTTGCAGGTGCGACCGAAGAATAACTGACCCGATATTCAGTCAGGCTGTTCAGCAACCACTTCCCCATGCCCGAATCAGGTAACACATGAGCTACGACCAGATCCCCGCAGGCAAAGACATACCGAACGACATCTATGTCGCCATTGAGATCCCGGCGAACCACGCGCCGATCAAATACGAGATCGACAAGGACAGCAGCGTGCTGTTCGTTGACCGTTTCATGGCCACTCCGATGTTCTATCCAGCCAACTACGGCTACATCCCCAATACCCTGGCCGACGACGGCGACCCGCTCGATGTATTGGTCGTCACCCCGCATCCCGTAGCGCCTGGCTCGGTGATTCGTAGCCGTCCGGTTGGCGTTCTGCACATGACCGATGATGGCGGCGGCGACGCCAAGGTTATTGCAGTGCCGCACGACAAGCTCAGCGTGTTGTACCAGGATATTCAGGAATACACCGATCTACCCGAACTGCTGATCCAGCAGATCCAGCATTTCTTCGAGCACTACAAGGATCTCGAAACAGGAAAATGGGTCAAGATCGATCGCTGGGGCGGCGCTGAAGAAGCCCGCGCAGAAATTGTTAAGGCAGTAGACGCTTACCAAAAATAAGCGTTTCGCCAAGTTAAAAAGCCGGCCACAAGCTGGCTTTTTTTATGCCCGGAGCTTCTGCTTGAATCGCAAAAAGCTGAAGAGGAAGGGAAAGGCGTATTATCTTTTTCAGAAAATTAACGGCTGATAGGCAATATTGATGCTCCGGCGGGTGTTGCGTGACCGAGAGCTCGCGATGGGGAGCGCGAATTTTATAGTGGGATTTGTGAGAGGTGGTAGAGGGCGTCGACCGAGCTTAATCTCGGCCACACCCTGACCAGGCATTGCTTTTCGACCTTTGCGCTGACCTACCCGAAATCGGATAGATCACCGCAGGCTATCTTCGCTGATAGCCTATCAGAACTGCAGACTTGCTATGAGTGAAAGCTGGTTCGACTTATATTCGCTTTCATTCCACTTATAGTCGTACTGTCCCTTTACCGTCCAGGAATCGCTTTCACAGTTGCAGGACAACATCGTAACGCCCGCACCTATGTTATAAAGATTCCGATCCTGCTCTATGCCTTTTACATTGAATGCCGCTCCACCACCGCTCAGCGCTGCAGTCTGCTCTGTAGTGGTATCACTGAAGTCATGCAACCACTTGAAGTGCATTTCAGGAGCATAAGTATAGGCGCCGGATCGAATGGAGCGCTCCATCTTGACGCCCAGACCTGACCGAGTAAGGTCATAATCCTGATCATCCACACTGTGGTTCAAGGCACCAGCGCCGCGCTCGTTGAAGTTTTCGACCTTGATACGCGAGGCCTGCAATGAAGCAAAAGGTGTAACAGTGACGTTCTTTTCAAAGTAAAAATGCTTGCCGGCAGACAACAGAGCAGAATACTGCTTACCATCGTAGTCCGAATCGGCAACCCGGTTTACATCTGCGAAGGCAATCTGACGCTCACCATCATAACGATCCACCCCTGCGGTCAAAGCGCCCTGCACATACCAGGGACCAGGAGTGTAATTCAGATAACCAGTCACTTGATACGAATCGATGCTGGTCTCACCCGAGGAGTCATTACCGTCGATATTGCTGTTTGCATAACCAATGTTGACGCCGGCCCGGGTATTCTCGGCCACGGGGCGGTCATAACCCAGAACAAGACCGTAGGTGTTAGCGTCGTACCCTAGATTGTCATTAATGTTGCCTTGATTAGCCAGGTTACCAAAGGTCTTGGCCCACCAATTGTTCTGCTGGCTGTTAGGAACACAGCTTCCTGCCTTCCGGGGGTCATCGTTCAGACAGCCTGTGTTGTGGATATCGTCCATGCGGGCATGCAACATGTCTCCCATCAGGCGGGTTGTCTCGCCTGCAACCCAGGGGGCTGCCAGGTTGGTGTTGCTTGGGGCCATCTGAACCAGAGCTTTTTTGACCGCCGCGGCGTCGGAAAGAGAAAGCACGGCGCCCTGAACGGATTCGATATCGGAACCCGCAACAGCAGGCGTACCTAACAATGCGCCGGCCACCGTATCGACAACAGGGGAGCCCAACGAAACCGACTCAACCTTGATAAGCACATCGCCAGTAGTAGTAGGCACGCTCGAAAAGGTATAAAGCGGGTTGGTATTGAGAACAGTTACGGTAGCGCCGTTCGTGCCCGACTTGCCGCCCACAATGGTAAAGGTAGTGCCAGGTGTAATAACACCCGTTACTTTCGGGATCACTGTGATGCCGGCTGCACTGATGTTAGAAGAGCCGGAAGGTTGAATATTACCGTATTTTGTGTCGCCCGCCAGGGACGTTGAAATGGTGCCTGCGGCGTTAGTCGTTAGTGCTCCGGTGATAGCCAGAGTGTTCGCACCGAGACTGAAGTGCTGAGCTTGTACAGAGCCCGTGATAAACGCATCACCACCTGATACGTTGATCTGCTTCAAGCCACTTGCGCCGCCGATAGCGCCGTCTATGCGGCTGCCATTGTTCAGCGTCAAGGTACCGGTATTGGCGGTATTGGTTGTAATAGCGCCTGTCAGCAGCTTGCCAGCTCCCAGGTTAAGAAATCCATCACCAACAAACACGGGCGCTGAAATTACATCGCCATTGAAATTGACAGTCCCTTCGCCACTGACCTGGGTGGTGGTCGCGAACACATCTCCGTCGAAGGTAACTGTTTTACCGGCAGCGCCGGCACTGATATTTAGAAACAGAACTCCGGGCTGTCCTGTTGACCCTGTCACCACCGAGTCACCGAGGAACAACAGCTCTCCGGTATTATGGGAATCAGTAGTAAACGCGCCTCCGAGATCGTCATTGGTATTGATATTTTGACCATCGGCAATGCTCAGCGAGCCACTACCTGTGGTATCGACACCGTTAAGTTCACCTTCCGCTCCAACCACACCAGGAAGCGCAACGGCTTCGCGAGCAAAGGTAGCGGGAGTCCAAGCCACAATAGCAGCTGCAACAGCTAAAGACATCAAGCTGGCTTTCATACAAATCCCTTTATTAGGTGTCGTAATTGACCCCCCAAACTAGGCTCTATAATTTTTAATAGCAATAAACTTAAATTATTTAATTTAGTGACTAATTAGCCGCAAACAGTCTGTAAAAAGAAAGCCCGACGTCCAGTGCTTTTTTTTACGCGTTGAATATCATCGAAACCGCCCCCCCCTTTTTTGCGGAGATGACGATAAATAATATTATGCCTGCCTATTTTCGAAGAGCGGGAGCTACATAAAAAAAGATCCCCGCGCATATCGCGTCGCAGAAATGTTAAATTGCGCTCGCTGATAAAAGCTTTCATTTGCACAGGCTCTAGGCATGACTGACCGCTACTTCGACCAGTTGGGTGCGCATTTTGCGCGCAAGATATACGCCGGCCCCAAGGGTGCGATCCGCCTGGCGGTGCTTACCCGTGACTTGGAAGAATGGGTCGGGGAGCTGGGTGAGGCGGATCAGTCGTTACGGGTGTTGGACGTCGGTGCCGGGCTGGGGCACATCAGCGAATGGCTGGCCGTTCGCGGACACCGTGTAACGCTTTGCGAACCTTCGGCGGAGATGATTGAGGGTGCGCGGGAGCGACTCGATGGCATTCCATCCGCCTATCCGGTCGAATATTTGCAGGCCCCGCTGCAGGATCTACCGCAACGGGGCCAGACCTTTGATCTGGTGATATGTCACGCGGTGCTGGAGTGGCTTGCCGAGCCAGCGGCAGCCATGGGCTATCTGCGTCAGTTGGTGACGCCCCAAGGCGCCGTTTCTCTAGCGCTGTACAACCGCGATGCGCTTATCTACAAGAATCTGATCAAGGGCCAGTTTCGCAAATTGAAGCGCAACCAGCTGGCTGGCGAAGGTGGGCGCAGCCTGACACCGCAACAGCCGCTTGACCCGCGCGAGGCGCTTGAATGGGCAACGAGTGCCGGACTTGATCGCATCCACCAGAGCGGCATCCGTGTATTCCATGACTATATGCCCGAACCCTTCAAGTCACAGGCTGACGCGCAGGACGTCATTGAACAGGAGCTACTCTACAGCCGGCATCCAGCGTACTGCCATCTGGGTCGTTACCTGCACTGGTGGCTGCGCCCGGCCAATCTTTGATCAACCAATCGAGCGCGGCATCCATCGATCGGATCGCCATAGATGCCAGAACCAGCCCCCGAGGATCACGCCGCGCGCCAGCATGAACAAATGAAAGCCCAGCCATATCCCGTGATTAGCCAGATCCAGCAGCAGCCAGGCCGCCGGCAGATAAACCAGCACTGTGGCGATCAACATGGCATTGCGCATTGCCCTGGCCCGCGTTGCGCCGATGAACAACCCGTCCAGCACATAACTCCAGACTGCCACCAAAGGCATCCATGCCATCCACGGCAGATAACGCCCGGCGGTGTCCCGCACCGATTCAATAGTCGTCAACAGCGCAATGATCAGCTCGCCGAACAGGCTGAACCCCACCACAAAGCCCAGCCCGATCAGCAGCGACCAGCCTAGACTGACCACCAGCACCCGCTTCAACCCTGCACGGTCGCGCTTACCGAGCGCCTGACCGCCCAGCGCCTCGACCGCATGTGCAATACCATCAAGCCCATGTGATGTGATCAGCAGGAAATTCAGCAACACCGCATTGGCGGCAACCATCTCATCCCCAAGCCGAGCACCCTGCAGCATTAGCAGATAAAACACTGCTTGCAACGCCAGGGTGCGAATCAGAATGTCGCGGCTGGTTCGCAGCATGGGCGCGGCGCCACGTAACCGCATGGCCGCACGCCAGCGCAACCGACCCGGAAGCTCGGCGAGTACGGGCGCAAGCAACAGCAGCCCCAAGAGAAATCCACAATAGTCGCCGATCACGGTGGCCCATGCGGCGCCAGCCACGCCCCAACCGAGTCCTACCACCAGCCAGATACTCAGCAGCACGTTGGTAATGTTGACGGCGAGCAAAAGGAAAAGAGGTGCGCGGCCTTTGCCCGCGCCGATAAACCAGCCGACCAGGACAAAATTGCCCAGCGCGGCTGGCAGACTCAGTAGACGAATCCCGACATACAGCCGCGCCTGTTCCAGCAGCTGCGGGCTACTGTCGAGGAAATACACACCGGCGGCGAACAGCGGTTCCTGGAGAAGCCACACCGCGACCGCGATCAGACAGGCCATCCACAGCGATTGCAGCAGCACCAGGCGCAGCGCATCGCCATCGCTACGGCCATAAGCCTGGGCAGCAAAGCCGGTAGTGCCCATGCGCAGAAAACCGGCACCCCATAAAATGAAGGTGATCAGGGTGGCACCCACGGCTACGCCGCCGAGGTGATAGGCAGCATCCATTCGACCTATCACGGCGGTATCGACCAGACCGACAAGGGGCACGCTGATATTGGACAGAATCATCGGTGCGGCGAGCGCCCACACCCTGCGCTGCGTGGGCTGATGCCGCCAGCAGGAAAGCAGCTCGGCTTTATTCAAGATTCAAGGCGCCTGGTTCCCTCGCGACTGCGATTACGCGTCAACAGAACTCAGCCACCCGCGCGCTTGGCCTTGAAGCCTTGCTCGATCAGCCACTGGCAGAGCAGTTCAGCCTGGTCGCCCTGGATCTCGATCACGCCGTCCTTGACCCCACCGCCGCAACCGCAGCGCGTCTTCATGCGCTTGGCCAGCGCCTTGAGCTCTTCCGGAACCAGAGGCAGGCCGATGATTGTGGTGACCGTCTTGCCCCCGCGACCCTTGGTTTCGCGTCGTACCCGGGCGATGCCATCGCCCTCGGGCAGCGTCGGCGCGCCGCAGACACAGGCATCGAGCGGCTGCCTGCAGTCCGGACACATACGCCCGGCTTCCGTTGAATAAACTAGGCCACTCAACGCCTGAAGACCTTTCTGTTTATTGCTCATGCAGATTATTCCGGATATGTCTCGACAACAGGAGTTCCAGCGCCAGCAATGAGTCCGGCGAATACCATTCGGTCGGTTGCTTCCAGGGTGTACGCGGGTCTACCCAGCGAACCGCCATGACCTCCTCCGGCTGCATATGCACCGGGCCGTCCCACACGCAACTGAATACGCCGCCCCAGATCCGGCTTTCCCGCGCATTGTAGTGAAAGCGAAAATGCTCGCGCAGGGGAATACCGGATACGCCCAGCTCCTCTTTCAGCTCCCGCGCGGCGCCCTGGCGGTAGCTTTCGCCTGCGCTGACCACGCCGCCCGCCGCCACATCCCAATACCCGGGGTAGAGGCGTTTATGCATCGTCCGGCGATGCATGCACAGCTCGCCACGGGTATTGAATACGAACACATAGGTGCAGCGGGTGATCAATCGTTCACGTTGCACCTGATGCCGCGGCACCACGTCCAGCAAGCTGTCATGGCGGTCTACGCTGTAGACCTGTTCGGCTTCGGAGGCAGCCAGATAGGCCTTTATTGCTTGTCGATCCACTTTTACCCCTGTTCGAGCAGACGGCGCAGATCAATCATCGCCGCGTTAGCGCGGGACAGATAGTTGGCCATGACCAACGAATGGTTGGCGGTCATGCCGAATCCGCTGCCATTGAGCACCATTGGGCTACGCATGGGCCGCTGGGTAGCTTCCAGTTCACGGATAATCTGTCGCAGGCTGACCAGCGCATTCTTGCGCGCCAGCACCTCGGCATAGTCGCGCTCAACCGCCTGTAACAGATGCACTAGAGCCCAGGCAGAGCCGCGCGCTTCGTAGAACACGTTGTCGATGCGCATCCAGCGCGTGCGCTTGTAGGTGCGCCCTTCGTCGGTGACCTCAGCGCGCCCGACACTGGCGGACAACCGCTGGGACAGCGAGCCGAGTCGGGTACTCACGTCACCCACCCAGCTGGCGAGGCTGTCGGCGCGCGCATAGAACTCCGCATCACCTGCTTCCAGTCGCGTGACGTAATCAGACAGGGCATCCATTCCACGACGGTACTCGCTTTCACTGGCAGGCAACGCCCAGCTGTTGTTATCGAAATTGAACAGCGGCTCGGCAATCGCCAGGCTTGGGTCTTCAGCGGACTGCGATTGTGAGCGAGCCATATCGCGGCGCAGGGCGCGCGTCATATCGCGCACCTGGACCAGCACGCCAAACTCCCAGCTCGGCATGTTATCCAGCCATACACCCGGCGGCATGATGTCGTTACTCAGGAAACCGCCCGGCTTGTCCAGCAGGGTGGTCATCAAGCCATGCACGGTGCGCGCGGTGGTGCTGCCGACAACCTGCGGTGCCTCGATCGATGGCGGTGGCGCCAAGGGCTCCAGCCCCGGTTCCCGGCTCCAGTACCAGCCAACAATCAACAAAATCAGCAACAGCGCGACCAGCAATCCGAGGATCAACTTGCCGAGCGTACCCTTACCATAGGCGACCGCGGTCCCGAATTTTGCCCTGAAACCGCCGTCTGAGTAGCCGGATGCCCTGTTCCCGAATTTCATTTCCCGCTCCTGTCTGTGGATTGCCCTCAGCATATCACCGGTCATGCGTTTCCACATCGCAGCCGCCTAATTGAGCTTTGAACCCGGGCGCCTCAATAGTTCCGGAAAATTATGCAGGCCCGCTACGCGGTGAGACCGATTGTCGCTCGGCAAGTCGATCCCCAAGCATTATGATGTCGGCTCGCTCTTCAATCCGGATTAATCATGCTGTTGCGTCGCCTGTTGCTTTTGCTATGCCTGTTGGCCGCCACTACCGCGCAGGGCCAGTTTGCCTCTCCGAGCAACCAGAGCCTCGGCGGGTTATTGAATGGCAGCGGTGGGCAGTCAGATTTCCTGCCGGTACACGAAGCCTTCCGCCCCGGCATAGTCGACGTCACCGATTCACAGCTGCGGGTGCAGTTCGATATCGCGCCTGAATATTACCTTTACCGACATCGTCTGGCGTTCAAGCTGCTGGGCGGTGACGGAACCATTGCGCAGGTGATCCTGCCGGATGGTGAACACAAGACTGATGAGTATTTCGGCGATGTCGAGGTGTATTACGACCAGCTAGAAGCAGTGATTGAACTGGCACCCGGCAGTGACCCAGCCACTCAGCTGGAAGTGGGTTTCCAGGGCTGCGCTGACGCAGGCCTTTGCTACCCGCCAGAGACAGTAGTGCTCGAGCTTCCCGATGCAGGCAACACCGCATCCGATGCCGCCGCTGCGACCGGCACAGGCACTGCCGTTGGATCGCCCGGCATGCAGGATCTGCTTACCGGCGACCGGTTTGAGCTGGCGCTACTGCTGTTCTTCGTCGCCGGCCTGGGGTTAACCTTTACCCCCTGCGTGTTACCCATGCTGCCGATCCTCTCCAGCCTGGTGCTGGGTCGCAAGGATATCGATCGCACACGCGCCTTCATTCTCGCCCTCAGCTATGTACTGGGTATGGCGATCAGCTTTGCCCTGGTCGGCGCCCTGATTGGCCTGTTTGGCGCCGCCCTGAATATTCAGGCACGGCTGCAGTCGCCCTGGGTGCTTGGCACTTTTGCCGTATTTTTCGTGGTTTTTGCGCTGGCCATGTTCGGACTCTTCGAGCTGCGGCTGCCGGCCTTCATGCGCGAGCCGCTGGAACGCCTGGGCAGCCGGACGCGGGGCGGCTCGGTACCTGGTGCGGCGGTCATGGGTGTTCTTTCGACGCTGGTGGTCTCTCCCTGCATTTCCGCACCGCTGGCCGGCGCACTGATCTATATCGGCGCCACCGGCGATGCGCTGGGCGGCGCCGCCAGTCTGTTTGCGCTGGCACTGGGCATGGGACTGCCTCTACTGCTGGTCGCCGTGTTCGGCAGCGCCCTGCTCCCCCGCTCGGGGGCCTGGCTCGACAACGTCAAACAGCTCTTCGGCTTCGGCCTGCTGGGTGTCTCGATATGGCTACTGGAGCGCATTCTTCCAGGCCCAGTGAGCCTGGCGCTATGGGCGGCGCTGACGGCCGGTATTGCCGTGCAGCTTGGCCTGTTCGATCGGACGCCGCGCAACGGTATAGGGCGGGTGAGCCAGACGCTGGCCTTGCTTGCCGCCTTCTATTCGGGTGCAGCACTGCTGGGCGCACTGGCTGGCGGGTTTGATCCACTGCGTCCCTTGCAGCCGTTCACTGGAACGTCAGTGGCAGGCCCAGCAACATCGAGCGCGTATTTCACGCGGGTCACCGATCAAGCTGCCCTGCAACGTCAACTCGACGACGCCCGCGCCGCGGGTGCGCCAGCTGTGGTCGAGGTTTACGCCGACTGGTGCATCAGCTGCAAGGTGTTTGAACGCGAGGTACTCAGCGATCCGAGCGTACGCAGCGCGCTTGACGGCTTCACCCGCATAAAGTTTGATCTGACGGACAACACCCCGGACCAGCGTGAATGGCTTTCAGCCCAGTCGCTATTCGGGCCCCCTGCCTTTGTGTTTTTCGATGCTAACGGTCAGGACGTTTCCGCCGCCCGGATACAAGGCGAAGTGACTCAAGAAGAGTTCCTCGCGCGTGTAAGTACAGCCTCCCGCTAATTTTCGGCGTTAACGCTGACATCATGCGGGCATCTGATGATAACCTTCGTATTCTGGACAGCGTGCCGGCATTGCTGCAAAATCGCCCTTTTGCACCTGACTGTCCGGTCAGCACTAAAATCGGCCAACAATAAAGCGACTGTGGGAACGACATGGCGAGCATTCTGGTTCTGCATGGACCCAATCTGAATCTTCTTGGCACCCGCGAACCAGGCGTTTACGGGGCCACTACCCTTGAACAGATCAACCAGCACCTGCGCGAGCAAGCCACCGCCGCGGGGCATCATTTGCTGTGCCTGCAGAGCAACGCAGAGCACGAGCTGATCGAACGTATTCATGCTGCACGGGATGAGGCTATCGATTTCATACTGATCAACCCCGCAGCCTTTACTCACACCAGCGTCGCAATACGTGACGCATTGCTGGCTGTGAGCATCCCATTCATCGAAGTCCACTTATCCAATGTGTACAAACGCGAACCTTTTCGCCGTCACTCCTACCTGTCCGATATCGCTGAAGGCGTCATCTGCGGGCTGGGTGCCAAGGGTTACGACCTGGCGCTGCAAGCGGCTGTACACCGAATCGAACAATCTGAACGCGACTAATCTGCTCTGGAGCGCATGCATCAATGGATATACGCAAAGTAAAGAAACTCATCGAACTCCTTGAAGAGTCCGGCATCGACGAGCTGGAAATTCACGAAGGCGAAGAATCGGTCCGCATCAGCCGTCACAGCAAGCAACCGGCTGGCCCGCAGCACTATTTTTCTGCCCCGCCCGCCGCGGCTCCGGCTGCTCCAGCTGCCGCGCCTGCCGCCGCTGCTCCGCCGGCTGACCTGACGCCCGCTGAGCCCGCCGGTCACCTGGTTCGCTCGCCCATGGTTGGCACCTTCTATCGCTCCCCCGACCCGAGCTCGCCGTCATTTGCGGAAGTTGGCCAATCGGTCAAGGTCGGCGAGGTGCTGTGTATCGTTGAAGCGATGAAAATGATGAACCACATCGAAGCCGACAAGAGCGGCGTGATTCAGGCCATCCTGGTGGATAACGGCCAGCCGGTGGAATTCGATCAACCCTTGTTCAGCATCGCCTGAGCCCGGCCCGGAGGCTGCGATGCAAAAAGTACTTATAGCCAACCGCGGTGAAATTGCATTGCGCGTCATTCGCGCCTGCAAGGAGCTGGGGTTGAAGACCGTAGCCGTGCATTCCACGGCTGACCGTGAACTCATGCATCTGGCGCTGGCTGACGAGACCGTGTGTATCGGTCCGGCCATTGCCACCGACTCATATCTGAGCATTCCGGCGATTATCAGCGCTGCTGAAGTGACCGGAGCCGACGGTATTCATCCGGGTTACGGCTTCCTCGCCGAGAATGCCGATTTCGCTGAACAGATCGAGCGTTCAGGCTTCACCTTTATCGGCCCCAGCGCTGATGTGATTCGCCTGATGGGCGACAAGGTGTCGGCAATCGCTGCGATGAAGAAAACCGGCGTACCCACCGTGCCCGGCTCGGACGGCCCGCTGTCTGACGATGAAGAAGAATGCCTGGCGGCCGGACGCCGCGTCGGCTATCCGGTGATCATCAAGGCCGCCGGTGGCGGTGGTGGACGCGGCATGCGCGTCGTGCATGAAGAGTCCGAGCTGATGAAGTCGATCAGCATGACCCGCAGTGAAGCGGGCGCGGCGTTCGGCAACTCCATGGTCTACATGGAAAAGTTTCTGACCAATCCGCGCCACGTCGAGGTTCAGGTTCTATCTGACGGCCAGGGCCACGCAGTACA
The DNA here is from genome assembly GCF_008638345.1 of Pseudomonas saliphila. Classification (GTDB taxonomy): domain Bacteria; phylum Pseudomonadota; class Gammaproteobacteria; order Pseudomonadales; family Pseudomonadaceae; genus Halopseudomonas; species Halopseudomonas saliphila. Next base: position 100,953 of record NZ_VTVA01000002.1, read on the forward strand.
CCTGGGTGACCGGGATTGCTCGCTACAGCGCCGGCACCAGAAGATCATCGAGGAAGCGCCAGCACCGGGCATTGATGAAAAGGCTCGGGCTGAAGTGCAGGCTCGCTGCGTCCAGGCCTGTATCGATCTGGGCTACCGCGGCGCCGGTACCTTCGAGTTCCTGTACGAGGATGGCAAGTTCTTCTTCATCGAGATGAACACGCGGATCCAGGTCGAACATCCCATCTCCGAGATGGTGACCGGCATCGACATCGTCAAGGAACAGATTCTGGTCGCCGCGGGCAACCCCCTGAGCATCACCCAGGAGGATGTGGTCATTCGAGGCCACTCGATCGAATGCCGGATCAACGCCGAAGATCCCAAGACCTTCATGCCCTCTCCGGGAACGGTCACGTTCTTCCACGCGCCCGGCGGTAACGGTGTGCGGGTCGATTCGCACCTGTACAGCGGCTACAAGGTTCCGCCGAATTACGATTCGTTGGTCGGCAAGCTGATCACCTACGGCGCGACCCGTGATGAAGCGCTGGCCCGCATGCGCAATGCGCTGGATGAACTGGTAGTGGACGGCATCAAGACCAATACCCCGCTCCATCGCGAGCTGGTGCGTGATCCCGAGTTCTGCAAGGGGGGCGTGAACATCCACTACCTCGAGCATAAATTGGGTATAAGCTGATTCGCTAGAAACCAGAATGAGCTTATCGACTAAGCCGGGATGCGGACCACTGCATTCCGGTTTTTTCATTCAGCACCACCCTCTTTTCTGAAGGAACCCGTTATGCCCTGGTTACAACTGCGCCTCGCCATCAAACCTGAACAAGCCGAATCGCTGGAAGACGCCCTGCTCGGCCTGGATGCCGTTTCTGTGACCTTCATGGACGCCGAAGACCAGCCCATCTTCGAACCTGATCTGGGCACCACGCCGCTGTGGTCCAATACCCATCTGCTGGCGCTGTTCGAAGCGGGTACCAACCCTCAGACACTGATCGAGACCTTGCAGTCGCGCTGGCAGCACCCGCTGCCCGAATATGAGTTCGAGGACATTGCGGATCAGGACTGGGAGCGGAGCTGGATGGACAACTTCCAGCCGATCCGTTTTGGTAAACGGCTATGGATCGTACCGAGCTGGCACGACGCCCCTGAACCGGACGCCGTCAATCTGCTGCTCGATCCGGGTCTGGCATTTGGTACCGGCACCCACCCGACCACCGCGCTATGCCTCGAATGGCTGGACGGTACTGCGATAGCGGGCAAACGCGTCATCGACTTCGGTTGCGGCTCCGGCATCCTGGCCATCGCCGCCTTGCTGCTCGGCGCGGAACATGCCGTCGGCACTGATATCGATACGCAGGCCCTTGAGGCATCGCGCGACAATGCCCAGCGTAACGGCCTGCCTGAACAATCGCTGGATTTGTATCTTCCGGAAGACCTTTCGCCCGAGCCGGCTGATATCGTCGTAGCAAATATACTTGCCGGCCCGCTGGTCAAACTGGCTCCGCAACTGTCCAGCTTGGTCAAGCCCGGGGGGCTGATCGCGCTGTCCGGCATACTCGCCGAGCAGACCGAGGAAATCGTTGCCGCCTATCGGGACACCTTCGTACTCGCTCCCATTGCCGATCGCGACGGGTGGATCAGGGTCAGTGGCATGCGTCGACCGTGACACAGTCGCCAGCATGGAGGCACAATAGGCTGTTGATGTCTGCCGGCGCACAGCCGGCAAGAAGAACGGGTAACGGCGGAGTTAGGGTCTGTTGCCGTTTCATCGCGGCCGCGACGGAGGCCCGCTTGATGCAGAGCAAGGCGCGAGGAGTGAAGTTTGGTTGTTCCAAATGAGCGACGAGTAACGCAGTGCTGCGGCAAACGGGCCCCGTCCCTTCGGGTTGCGCGTCAAATGACGCCATGCGGCGTTGCAGGACTTGGCAAGGGAACAACCATTACCTGCGTCCCGCGCCTTGCCTGGTGCCATTTGACACAGCAACGCGGCTCGCGATGAAATGGCAACAGACCCTAAGGATCACAGGTAAATGAGCGCAACGCTGGTCACACAATGCCCGAATTGTCAGACCCGCTTCCGCCTGTCTGAAGAACAGTTGCGTGCGGCGGCAGGCAATGTCCGTTGCGGTGCATGCCTGAAGGTCTACAACGCCTTGGCGGTAGCCGCCGAACAGCAGCGGCAGCAAGCAGCTGACGACAAGCCAGACGCAGTCACTGAAGCGCCGGCCGAGCCGATTTCTCCCCGTAGCGACCCGGATGATTTTCTCATCCATGATGACCTGGACCTCGACGAACTGGATTTCGAAGCGCTCGGTCTTGATGAATCGCTGATCGATGAAGTCAACCCGCCGGACATCGTGGACATCCCCCTTGAGGATGTCAGACCCGTGTCAGTGATGCCCGGCGCACCTGAGCCGGACGAGCGCTGGGATGAGGCCGCTGCGCAAGATGAGCCAGAGGAAGATGAAGCAGGCACGTCACCTCCAGCCGATCCCTATTTCGATCTGCATGAAGAGCCTACCCAGGTTCCACCGGCGGCCCCCGTTACGCCACCTGCTGAGGAACATGACGACCTCGACAGCTGGGTCGCACCCTCGCTGGAAAAAAGCCGACAGGAGACCGCGCTGCCCCCGGTGACGAACGAACCGGTAACGGACGAAGATGATGAACCCAGCATCTTCATGCGCGATCGTCCCGAATACATTACGCCAAAGCTCGACTGGCATGAGCTTGACGATGAGCCCGACGACCCGCCAATCGAAGCGCCGCCGGCAAGGATCAAGCCGCTTGATCGCAAAGCCGCAGCGGCCGAACCCGAGCCCGAACTGGGCGAGTTCGATATCCCTGATATCCATGACGAGCCGTTGTTACTCGATGAGCGCAGGCCTCCCCGCAGGCGGCGCAAACATACCGCGCTCTGGACAACCCTGAGCGTCCTCGCCGCGCTCGCGCTGATTGGCCAGTTCATTTTCTATAACCTCGACGAGCTGGCCCACGACGAACGCACCCGACCGATGATGGAAACCGTGTGCCTGCTGGCCGGCTGTGAACTGCCGGCGCGGGTCGATGTGAGCATGCTGCGCAGCAGCAACCTGGTGGTGCGTCCGCATCCGGAGTTCCCCAGGGCGCTGGCTATCGACGTGATCATCTACAACCGGGCCGAATTCGCCCAGCCCTTCCCGGTGCTGCGGATGCAATTCACCGATACCCACGGTCACGAGGTGGCCGTCCGCCGCTTCCGCCCAGAGGAGTATCTTTCCGGGGAACTGGCTGGGGCCAGGCTGATGCCGCCGCAAACACCGATCCACGTGGCGCTGAGCATGCTTGATCCGGGCGAACAGGCGGTCAGCTATACCCTCGGATTCGTAACCCCTTGAACTGCAACCCGGAAGGCACGCTTAACCGGCACGCCGTGACATTACTGTTCGAATTTCAACCAGCACAGTCTTTATAAGGTCATTCAGAGCGGGTATGATTAGCGCCCTTTCATGCTTCTAACCCTGCCCGGCGGTCCTGAGACGTAGCGGTGACTTCAGGGCGTGCCTCGAAACACTGGACAATACAGGGATGGATAAGCAGTGATCAGTATCGGACCTTACCAGTTGACCAACCGCGTGATTCTTGCCCCGATGGCAGGTGTAACGGATCGTCCGTTCCGCCAGCTCTGTCGGCGTCTGGGTGCGGGACTGGTAGTCTCGGAGATGGTGACCAGTGATACCCGTCTGTGGAATAGCCGAAAGTCTCGTCAACGCCTGGATCATACAGGCGAAGCCGAGCCCCGCTCGGTTCAGATCGCTGGTGGCGACCCTGAGATGATGGCCGAAGCTGCTCGTCAGAATGAGCAGATGGGTGCACAGATCGTTGATATCAATATGGGCTGCCCAGCGAAGAAGGTCTGTAACAAGGCCGCCGGTTCCGCACTGCTACGCGACGAACGGCTGGTAGCCGATATTCTCGAAGCGGTCGTCGCGGCGGTCAGTATTCCAGTGACGCTGAAAATTCGCACCGGCTGGCATCCCGACCACCGCAACGGGGTTCAGGTGGCCCGTATCGCAGAGCAAAGCGGCATCCAGGCGTTGGCCGTGCACGGTCGCACCCGTTCGGACCTGTACCGGGGCGACGCAGAATACGACACCATTGCCGCAATCAAACAGGCTATTGATATTCCGGTATTCGCTAACGGCGACATCGACTCCCCTGCCAAGGCTCGCCAGGTGCTCGACTATACTGGTGCCGACGCGGTGATGATCGGCCGAGCGGCACAGGGTCGGCCTTGGATTTTCCGGGAGATTGACTATTATCTGCGCCATGGCGCTTTTCTTCCGACCCCGGAGTTAAGCTGGCAGCAAGACATCATGCTCGAACACCTCGACGGCTTGCACGCCTTTTACGGCAGCGAGCACGGGGTGCGTATTGCCCGCAAACATGTGGGCTGGTATTTGCAGACCATGCCAGGCGCGGAAGATTTCCGTCGCACATTCAATCGGATTGATTGCGCCATGCAACAACGGCGGGGCATACAAACGTTTTTCAACCGCTTGCAGGAAGGAGACCTGGCGGCATGAGCCTGATCAATACATCCCCGATCGACGGAACCCTTCCTGTGAACGAGACCACCGACCCCTCCATGGATTATGTCTCGAACGACGCAATGCAGCGAGACCAGACCCTGCGTGACAGTGTCGAGCAAGCTCTGCAGAATTATTTCAAGCATCTGGACGGCCAGGACGTGACCAACGTCTACAACATGGTGCTCGCCGAGATCGAAGCCCCGCTGCTGGAAAGCGTGATGGAATACGTCAAAGGCAACCAGACCCGCGCGTCTGAAGTCCTTGGATTGAACCGCGGCACCCTGCGCAAGAAGCTCAAACAATACGGGCTGCTGTAAAAGCAGCTGGAAGCGAGGAGCCCGGAAGGAAGATTGATTGCAGTGACGCCTCTGGCTCCAGCGACCGTCAAAAAGCCTGATCTTCCAGTTTCCTGTTTTATACCTTCATCAGCCCGAAACCGAAATGACCAACCCATTGACTCTGGATCCAAGATGACCGACCAAACTACCCGCTTACCGGTACGTCGCGCGCTTATCAGCGTGTCGGACAAGAACGGAATCGTAGAATTTGCCCGTGAGCTCAGCGCCCTTGGGGTGGAAATCCTGTCCACCGGCGGGACCTTCAAGCTGCTGCGCGAGCAAGGTATCGAGGCCGTGGAAGTCGCCGATTACACCGGCTTTCCGGAAATGATGGATGGGCGCGTCAAGACCCTGCATCCGAAGATTCATGGCGGCATCCTGGGTCGACGCGCTATCGATGGCGAGGTCATGCAGCAGCATGGCATTCAGCCCATCGATCTGGTCGCGGTCAATCTGTACCCCTTTGCTGCCACCGTGGCCAAGCCCGGCTGCAGCCTGCCGGATGCCATCGAAAATATCGATATCGGTGGCCCAACCATGGTTCGCTCCGCGGCGAAGAATCACAAGGATGTCGCCATCGTGGTCAATGCCGGCGATTACGCTGGCATCATCGAGTCGCTCAAATCCGGCGGCTTGAGTTATGCCGAGCGCTTCGATCTCGCGCTCAAGGCCTTCGAGCATACCGCGGCCTATGACGGGATGATCGCCAATTATCTGGGCACCATTGACCAGACCCGCGAGACGTTGAGCACCGAAGAACGTAGCGCGTTTCCACGCACCTTCAACAGTCAGTTTCTGAAAGTGCAGGACATGCGCTATGGCGAGAACCCGCATCAGGCAGCAGCCTTTTACCGTGAAGCGCACCCGGCCAATGCCAGCATTGCCACCGCAGTGCAGCTTCAGGGCAAGGAGCTGTCCTACAACAACGTTGCCGACACCGACGCGGCGCTGGAGTGCGTGAAGAGCTTTACCAAACCGGCCTGCGTCATCGTCAAGCATGCCAACCCCTGTGGCGTCGCCGTCGTGCCGGACAACGAAGGTGGCATCCGCCAGGCCTATGAGCTGGCCTACGCGACTGACAGCGAATCCGCATTCGGTGGCATCATTGCCTTCAACCGTGAACTTGACGGCGAGACCGCCAAGGCTATTGTCGAGCGCCAGTTCGTTGAAGTGATCATTGCCCCGCGCATCAGCGCCGCCGCCCGTGAAGTGGTCAGCGCCAAAGCCAATGTACGCCTGCTCGAATGTGGCGAGTGGACGGCGGAGCGGCAAGCCGATTGGGATTACAAACGCGTCAACGGCGGACTGCTGGTGCAGAGCCGCGACACCGGCATGATCACCGAAGCGGACCTGAAGATCGTGACCAAGCGTGCCCCGACCGAACAGGAGATCCACGACCTGGTCTTCGCCTGGAAGGTCGCCAAGTTCGTCAAATCCAATGCGATTGTGTACGCCAGCAAGCGGCAGACCATCGGCGTCGGCGCCGGTCAGATGAGCCGCGTGAACTCGGCCCGCATCGCTGCCATCAAGGCTGAACATGCCGGACTGTCGGTCGAAGGGGCGGTGATGGCTTCGGATGCGTTTTTTCCGTTCCGCGACGGTATCGATAACGCTGCGAAGGTGGGCATCCGCGCCGTGATCCAGCCAGGTGGTTCCATGCGCGATGCGGAGGTCATCGCCGCCGCAGACGAGGCAGATATCGCCATGGTGTTTACCGGCATGCGCCACTTCAGACACTGAAAATAGATAACGGCCGCGCTGAAGCCGGAATCTGCTGCGTCGTCCGCGGCTTCGCCAATGCTCATTGCCACCAGGCAACTGCGCGTGTCGAAGCCCCAGACGCCTTGCATATACCAGCTTGATCGCGACCTCTTTCCGAGAGGTCGTCAGGGCTAAGACCCTGAATGAATTACTCTTTGAGGAGTATTGGATGAATATTTTGATCATTGGCAGTGGCGGTCGCGAGCACGCACTGGCATGGAAAGCAGCCCAGGATGAGCGGGTCGAAAAGGTTTTCGTTGCACCCGGTAACGCCGGAACCGCCATCGAGGCGAAATGCGAGAACGTAGCGATTGACGTGCTGGAGCTCGATCGGCTGGCCGACTTTGCGGCCGCCAACGTGGCGCTGACTATCGTCGGGCCCGAAGCGCCGCTGGTTGCCGGGGTTGTGGACCTGTTCCGAGAGCGCGGCTTGCCGTGCTTCGGTCCAACCGCCAGCGCCGCCCAGCTCGAAGGCTCCAAAGCCTTCACCAAGGACTTTCTGGCGCGGCATCAGATACCCACCGGCAGCTATCAGAACTTTACGGATATCGAGCCAGCGCTGGCCTACTTGCAGCAGCAAGGCGCGCCCATCGTCATCAAGGCGGACGGTCTCGCTGCCGGCAAGGGCGTCATCGTCGCCATGACACTCGAAGAAGCCGAAGCGGCAGTACGCGACATGCTGGCCGGCAATGCGTTCGGCGAGGCAGGTTCACGCGTAGTTATCGAAGAATTTCTTGATGGTGAGGAAGCCAGCTTCATCGTTATGGTCGATGGTGAGCACGTGTTGCCCATGGCAACCAGCCAGGACCACAAGCGCGTCGGGGATGGCGATACCGGTCCGAATACCGGCGGTATGGGCGCTTACTCCCCTGCGCCTGTCGTCACCCAGGCGATTCACCAGCGGGTAATGGATGAAGTCATTTGGCCGACGGTCAAAGGCATGGCCGCGGAAGGCAATACCTATACGGGCTTTCTGTATGCTGGCCTCATGATCGACCAGGCGGGCAATCCCAAGGTCATCGAATTCAACTGCCGTTTCGGCGATCCGGAAACCCAGCCGATCATGTTGCGTCTGCAATCCAGTCTGGTAGCGCTGATCGAGGCGGCACTGGCTGGTGAGCTGGATAAGATCGAAGCGCAGTGGGATCCTCGACCAAGTCTTGGCGTTGTCCTGGCCGCAGGCGGCTATCCGGGCCCTTACGCCAAGGGTGTGGCTATTAAAGGCCTGAACGACGCTGTAGACGCCGACGCCAAGGTGTTTCATGCAGGGACAATACTGGCGGGTGAACAGGTCGTCACCCAGGGCGGACGGGTGCTGTGCGCCACCGCGCTCGGTGAGGATATCGAACAGGCCCAACGCCGAGCCTATGATCTGGCCTGTCGTATCGACTGGGACGGTTGCTTTTACCGCAGCGATATCGGCTATCGCGCCATTGCACGGAAAAGCTAATCGTCAGTTCCGCAGCACAGCGCCAGAGGGAAGGTCGATGGTAGCGAGGCGGACGATTAGCTGAAGGACGGCAGCCGACCTGAGCCTGTGGTGGGCTATACTGTTCGACCGCAGATATCACCGCTTTCTATAAGCCAAGGACAGGACGAACGTTGTGAAGCAAGTCAGTTGGCTTCTGTTTGGCAGTCTGTTAAGCCTCTTGTTGGTGCTTTCCCCTGGCGCAGCCGGGGAAGTGCCGGACTCCCAGTATCGATTGTTTGTCGATACCAGTGGGCGCCTGGCACTTGAAGATATTCTCTCCAACCGTTACGCCAACCGCTTTGTCCCCGGGTATGAGGGCGCCTTGACGCTGCCTGGTGGCGAGGCAGCGCTATGGGTGCAAGTCCCGATCCCGAGCAATGCCCTGCTGTTCCTGGAATTGGACAACCCGGCCATAAAGCAGCTTCAGGTGTTCGTTCTGGAAGGCGAAACCATAAGGCTAAGCTACCCGGCCGCCCGACCGTCCTCCCCCGCTCTGGTGCCCATGCCCTATCCCGGCGTCGTCCTTCCGTTACAAACTGCGGGCCTTGTTGAACCTGTCCTGTATGTGCGGCTGCAGCATCAGCATCCACTCAGAACGGACCTTGAGCTGTCAGCGCCGCGCACGGCCGTGCTCGCTCACGGCCAATACCAGGCATTTCAGGGATTACTTGCCGGCCTGTTCCTGGCTCTGGTGCTGCATGGCTTTTTGCAGGGATGGTTCGGGCGTGATCACCCACATAGGTGGCTGGCGCTGGCCAGCCTCATGCTCGGTTTAAGCAGCCTGACCAATATCAGCTGGCTGATCATTCGCTTGCCGACCATGCATGAGCGAGCCGGTGACCTGCTCGCCCTGGCGGCTTACCCAGCCATTGCCATGATGCTGTTCAGCATCACCCGCATACGCTACCAGCCGCTACTATGGCTATTGTTGGCGGGCTTCGGCTTGACGGTGCTGGCTGCCGTCTTCCAGCCCATCATGTTCGGGCTGCTTGATGGATTGATCCAGCTCGGCGTGCCAGTAGTCGCCCTGGGCATCAGTGTATATTTACGTTTTTCCGGCTCGAAAATTGGCCGACCAATGCTTGCTGGCCATATATTGCTGCTTGCCGGCTGGGTGGCGGGGCAATTCATATCCTGGGACCTGTTCAGCGAGAGCATTCCGGATCTACTGATATGGGCAAGCCTGGTGTGTTACGCGTGGGGCTTGCATCTGCGCTATCAAAGGATTGTGGCCACCCTTCTGAATCGTCGCAACGTGGACGCCACCAAGCAAGCTGAACGGCGGACAAAAGCCGAGCTGCTCGCGCGCATCAGTCATGAAATCCGTACACCCATGAATGGGGTGCTGGGCATGACAGAGCTACTGCTGGATACCGCCTTGTCGGCCAAGCAGCGGGACTATGCCCAGACGATTCACGGCTCTGGCACGGACTTGCTCAACCTGATCAATGAGATTCTGGATATTTCGCGATTGGAGTCCGGCCAGATGACGCTGGAGAAAGTGCAGTTCGATCTGCATGCGCTCATCAATGATTGTCTGGATATCCTTCGTAGTCGCGCTGAAGCTCAGGGCATTGAGCTGGTCAGCTTCGTGCACCCAGACGTGCCGCGTACTATGGAGGGCGATCCCACACGCCTGCGCCAGATCCTCATGAACCTGTTGGCCAACTCACTGCGCCACACTACACATGGTGAGATCCTGTTGGTGGTAGGTCGCGAAGCAGACGACAACGAGCAGGAGATACTGCGAATAGCCGTGCTGGATACCGGCAACGGCATGCCCCAGGAAGCGCTCGACAGTCTCTTGGACCATGACATCAATACCTCGCGCTTGCTGGAACAGACGGATAACAGCTACCTGGGACTGGCGGTCACCAGACAACTGGTCGCGATGATGAATGGTCGCCTTGGCGTGCATCATTCCACCGCGCAGGGCACGACCGTCTGGCTGACGCTACCTGCCGAGATTATCCCGCAGGCGAATGAGCGTGATCCCGAAGGTCTGTGCCTGGCTGATCGCTCGGTATTGATCGTTGACGACAACGCCACCTGCCGCAAGGTCATCCAGCAACAAACCGCCGCCTGGGGTATGCAAACCCACACTGCGGCGAATGGCAAGGAAGCACTGGCCATGCTGCGCGCCCAGGAGAATCTGGGCATGCCTTTTGATTTCATGCTTGTCGATCAGTCAATGCCGGGCATGACCGGGCTGGAACTGGCCCAGCGCGTTCACAAGGACTCCACCAGCAGTGCCGATCTGATCGTAGTCATGCTGACCGGAGCCAACCAGACGCCCAGCCGAATCGCTGCACGCAACGCTGGCATACGGCGCACACTGACCAAGCCGGTTGCGAGCTACACCCTCAAGGCGACCCTGGTGGATGAATGGCTGCGCGCACGTAGCACTGACACCGAGCCCGTTGAGCCGGCCGAGCCACCTCAAAACAGCGAAATAAAGGTGCTGGTGGCGGAAGACAACCTCATCTCCACCAAGGTCATTTGTGGCATGCTGACCAAGCTCAAGGTAACGGTCAACACTGTGCCGAACGGCCAGGAGGCGGTTGCTGCGGTCAAAGCAGGTAATTACGACCTGGTGCTGATGGACTGCGAGATGCCAGAACTGGACGGCTACTCAGCGACCAAGCAGATTCGGGCGTGGGAGCGATCAAACAACCGTCCCGCCGTGCCCATCATCGCGTTGACTGCGCACATTCTGCCGGAACATCAGGACAAGGCACGTCGTGTCGGGATGAGCGGTCATATGGCCAAACCGGTCAATCTTGCCGAACTCAAGGAACAACTGGATTTCTGGACTCACCGCCGCTCAAGTGGCATGGACGCGGCAGTCAAGAACTAGGCCACGTTAACCCATCGTCCGTGACGCCAGCCGAGGCCGCCGCATATGACGCGAGAAATCGGTGCAACAAGACAAGCAATGACATGACGGCCGCCTCCCCATTTACCTTGCCAAAGGTTAAACGGGATCGGCAGCCTGCGCTAATAGCCAGTTCCGATCGCCACCATAGTCGTCAGCCCGCAGTCCTGCCAGCGCCCCTGCCTTTGCCTTTTGTGCTGGTACTCTTGCGTCCTCCGCCCGTGTCGCGCGGTGGCAGTCCGGTATGTTGCGTCAGAATGCGACCTACTTTTTTACTGCCCTGGGGGGTGGAATTCTTCCGCCGCGCGCTGTGATAGCCTTCCAAGGCAGGCTGATGGGTTGGCACCAGATGTTGCTTACTGTTGCCTATCAGATCAGCGCGACCCATTTCCGTTAGCGTATCGCGCAGCAGAGGCCAGTTCTTGGGGTCGTGATAGCGCAGGAACGCCTTGTGCAACCGACGTTGCCGCTCGCCCTTGACGACCGTCACCGCCTCGCTCTTGTAACCGATCTTGCGCAGCGGATTCTTGCCGGAGTGATACATGGCCGTCGCGGTCGCCATCGGCGAAGGGTAAAAAGCCTGGACCTGATCGGCACGAAAGCCGTTACGCTTGAGCCAGAGTGCCAGATTCATCATGTCTTCATCGGTCGTACCCGGGTGGGCAGCGATGAAATAGGGAATCAGGTACTGCTCCTTACCCGCCTCCTTGGTGTACTTCTCGAACATCTGCTTGAATCGATCATAGGAGCCGATCCCGGGTTTCATCATCTGATTCAGCGGGCCAGCTTCCGTATGTTCCGGCGCGATTTTCAGATAACCGCCTACATGATGGGTGACCAGCTCTTTGACATATTCGGGAGACAGGACCGCCAGGTCATATCTCAATCCGGAGGCGATAAGCACCTTCTTGACGCCTGGCAGCTCACGTGCCTTGCGATAAAGCCCGATCAGAGAGGAATGGTCAGTCTGTAAATTACTGCACACGCCCGGAAATACACAGGACGGCTTGCGACAGGACGCCTCGATCTCGGGGGTTTTACAGGCGAGCCGGTACATGTTTGCAGTCGGCCCGCCGAGGTCAGATATAACCCCCGTGAAACCCGGCACCTTGTCCCGGATTTCCTCGATCTCACGAATGATAGAATCATGCGAGCGGTTCTGGATGATCCGTCCCTCGTGCTCGGTTATGGAGCAGAAGGTACAGCCACCAAAACACCCGCGCATGATATTCACCGAGAACCGGATCATGTCATAGGCAGGAATCTTCGCATCCCCATAGGTCGGATGAGGCACCCGGGCGTAAGGCAAGCCGAAGACGTAATCCATCTCTTCGGTATCAAGCGGAATCGGCGGCGGGTTGAACCACACGTCCTTCTCGCCGTCTCGCTGAACCAGGGCACGCGCGTTACCGGGATTGGTTTCAAGGTGCAACACGCGGTTGGCGTGCGCATACAACACCGCGTCGTTCTTGACCTTCTCGTAGGACGGCAGGCGAATTACCGTCCGGTCCCGCTCCAACCGTGGGTTCGGCAGTAGATGGATGACCTGGGTATCATTCGCCTCGGCTTCCGGGCCCTTGGACTGCTCCACGGCGCAGGCGCTGGTATCCTGGGTGTTGACGTAGGGATTGACGATCTTGTCGACCTTGCCAGGGCGGTCAACCCGAGTGGAGTCGAGTTCAAACCAGCCTGCGGGGGTGTCCTTGCGCACGAACGCGGTGCCGCGAACATCGGTGATCGACTGAACATTTTCTCCACGGCTGATCCGCTGCGCGACCTCGACGATGGCGCGCTCGGCGTTGCCGTACAGCAAAATGTCAGCCTTCGAATCGAGCAACAGGGAATGACGAACCTTGTCCTGCCAGTAATCATAGTGGGCGATACGTCGCAGCGACCCCTCGATGCCGCCCAGCACGATCGGCACATCCTTGAACGCTTCCCGGCAGCGCTGGCTATACACGGCACTGGCACGGTCGGGACGTTTGCCCGCCTTGCCACCTGCGGTGTAAGCATCGTCGGAGCGAATCTTGCGATCGGCGGTGTAGCGGTTAATCATCGAATCCATGTTGCCCGCCGCAACGCCGAAAAACAGATTCGGCTTGCCCAGCTTCATGAAATCATGCTTGCTGTGCCAGTCCGGCTGACTGATGATGCCGACGCGAAAGCCCTGCGCTTCCAATAAACGCCCGATGATAGCCATGCCGAACGACGGATGATCCACATAGGCGTCACCGGTCACAATGATGACATCGCAGCCGTCCCAGCCAAGCAGGTCCATCTCCTCTCGGCTCATTGGCAGAAAGGGTGCTGGGCCAAAACACTCGGCCCAATACTTCGGATAATCAAACAGCGGCTTGGCAGCCGGCATACTGAGAGCCATATCTACTCCATATCCCCGTAGCCGGAATAAGAACCGGGCGCCAGGTTTTCAAAACGGGTGAACTTGCCCAAAAACGCCAGGCGTGAGGTACCGATTGGGCCATTACGCTGTTTGCCGATGATGATTTCGGCGATGCCCTTGTCCTGCGAATCCTGGTGGTACACCTCGTCACGGTAGACGAACATGATCACATCAGCGTCCTGCTCGATCGCGCCGGATTCACGCAGATCCGAGTTGATTGGCCGCTTGTTGGGACGCTGCTCAAGCGAGCGGTTGAGTTGCGACAATGCCACAACCGGCGCATTGAATTCCTTGGCCAGGGCCTTCAGCGAGCGCGAAATTTCGGAAATCTCATTGGTACGGTTCTCCGAACTGGTGCCGCCGACCCGCATTAATTGCAGATAGTCGATCATGATCAGACCCAGATCCCCATGTTCACGCACCACCCGGCGTGCCCGTGCACGCATCTCGTTAGGCGACAGGCCGGCCGTATCGTCGATGAACAGCTTGCGGTCGTTCAGCAGGTTGACCGCAGAAGTCAGTCGTGGCCAATCCTCGTCCTCAAGACGGCCTGAACGCACCTTGGTCTGATCTATCCGGCCCAGCGAAGACAGCATACGCATGATCAATGAATCGCCTGGCATCTCCAACGAGAAGACCAACACCGCCTTCTCACTGTTCATTACCGCGTTCTCGACCAGGTTCATGGCGAAGGTCGTCTTACCCATCGAGGGACGTCCGGCCACAATGATCAGGTCGGCAGGCTGCAGACCCGAGGTCATTTCGTCCAGATCAGTGAAGCCAGTCGACAGACCGGTAATTGCTCCATCGCTGTTGAACAACGTATCGATACGATCGATGGCCTTGGTCAGCAGCGTATTCACCGACTCCGGCCCGCCGGTCTTAGGACGGCTTTCGGCGATGGCAAAAATCTTGCGCTCGGCATCATCCAGCACGTCAGCGGCCTGCATACCCTTCGGATTGAACGCGGTGTCTGCGATCTCCGAACTGATACTGATCAGCTGACGCAGGGTGGCACGCTCGCGGATGATGGCCGCATAGGCGCTGATATTCGCAGCGGAGGGGGTATTCTTCGCCAGCTGGCCGAGGTAAGACAGGCCACCAACCTGATCCGCAAGGCCTTCGCGGTCAAGGTCCTCAGCCAGAGTCACAACATCAAATGGCTGGTTGCGCGCCGCCAGCCGGACCATCGCGCGAAAGATCAGGCGATGATCATGCCGATAGAAGTCAGTCTCGCTGACCAGCTCCGAAATCCGCTCCCATGCGCTGTTCTCCAACATCACACCGCCCAGCACCGCTTGTTCCGCCTCGATGGAATGGGGTGGAATCTTTAATGCAGTGGTTTGCAGGTCAAGCTCAGCAGTAGCGCTATAGACAGAATCATTCATGGGCAAGGGCTCGAAACGGCGGAGACAGAAAAGACAACACGGCGCATGTCTGGGACATGCACCGTGTTGGTAAGTCTAACTGCAAAGCTGCGTTAGATCACCAGCGACGCAATCAGCCGCACCGTGACGATCCAAACGCTGCCAGGCAGTCCGGGAAGCTCCCGTTAGCCAGCAACGACTTCCAGCTTGACAGTCGCTTCCACGTCGGTGTGCAGGTGCACAGCAACGTCGAAGGTGCCGACGTTACGCAGCGGGCCTTCTGGCAAGCGGACTTCGCTTTTTTCCAGTTCGACGCCAGCGGCAGTCACGGCATCGGCGATGTCACGCGTACCGATGGAACCGAACAGCTTGCCTTCTTCACCAGCGTTGGCCGTGATGGTCACGGTCAGCTCAGCCAGCTTCTCGGCACGTACTTCTGCTTCGGCCTTGCGCTCTGCAGCGATCTTTTCCAGTTCAGCGCGACGCGCTTCAAAGGCTTCGACGTTTGCGGCGTTGGCCGGAGTTGCCTTACCGAACGGCAACAGGAAATTGCGAGCGTAACCTGCTTTAACAGCGACTTTGTCGCCCAGATTACCTAGATTCGCGATCTTTTCGAGCAGGATAACTTCCATAACGATGACCTCTTGAAATTCAACCTTGGCTGTTCGATTCAATCTGCCGGGCCGTCTGGCGACCGCAGGCGGGAACGAATATCGAACAAGCTATCAACAAACGCTAAAAACATAATCAGGGGATAGACGAACTGGGCGACGAAAACAAACATCGCATACAGCCCTACCAGCCACACAGTGCCCATTTTCTTGATGCCGACAATGCCGTGCATAAGGGCCAGGCCTGCCAGCAACAACGGAATACTGGCTACAGGCGCCACAATTGCCAATGCCGGCCACTGCGGTCCGAGAACGGTCAGCACCAACAGTCCGATCGCCACCCAGGGCGACAACCGCAACTGGTGAAACTCCTCGCGAAATCCGCCCGGATTATACAGCCGGGCCTGCCAGGATCTGCCTATCATCAGACTGACCAACACCATCACCGCATGCACCGCACCCATCAACCCCGCCAGTACTGGTACGAGCAGCGCCTCGAGCTGAGCCATACCGGCCTCATCGAGTGCACCGTTCATGCCGGCAAGCATTTCCGGGAGCATCTCCTGGATCTGCGCGGCCAGTGCCACCAGCGGTTCATTGAGGACCGTCTGCAGCACTACCGCATACAGCACCCCTAAGGGCACAGCAGCGAGTACTACAACAGCCCAGTCGTTACGATGGCGTAGCAGCACGGCGAGCGACGCACTTCCCAGAATGACCAGCAAGGGCGTCAAATCACCCATTGCTGCCCAGGCCAGGGCCGGCAAAATACCCCATATCAGGATAGAGAGCGCTTCGTTCAGACCGCGGCGCAGGATAACCAGCGCCAGGGCCGCGGCACTGAACCAGAATAGCAACGGTATCGCAGCCGTAACAGCCACCACCAGGGTGGCCTGCTTGCTACCACCCATGATGTATTCGGCCAGACCGCGCATGCTGATTCAGTACCCCTGATTACATGTTTTCAGCTCAGATCAACGACCGTGACTGTCGGTAAACGGCAGCAGGGCGAGATAACGGGCGCGCTTGATGGCAACTGCCAACTGACGCTGGTATCTGGCCTTGGTACCGGTTATGCGGCTAGGTACGATCTTGCCGGTTTCAGTGACATAGGCCTTCAAAGTGTTGAGATCTTTGTAATCGATCTCTTTTACATTTTCTGCAGTGAAACGGCAGAACTTTCTACGACGGAAAAAACGTGCCATGGCAGCGTCTCCTTGGAATCTGAAATGGGGACCGAAAAGAAATTACTCGTCGTCACCGTCATTGGTGTCGCGGCTTTCGTTGTCAGCGTTACGATCATCCGACTCGTTGTCGTCACGACGCTCGCTACGCTCACCACGATCGCTGCGCTCACCGCGTTCACCGCGCTCGCCACGATCACCACCACGAGTATCTTCGGGCTTCATCATGTCGGACTGTTCGGTAACGGCTTCGTCACGACGGATAACCATGTTACGAATCACGGCATCGTTGTAACGGAAGTTCTCGGTCAGCTCATCCAGTGCCTTGGCGCTGCACTCAACGTTCATCAGGATGTAATGGGCTTTGTGGATCTTGTCGATCGGGTATGCCAACTGACGGCGGCCCCAGTCTTCAAGACGGTGGATCTTGCCATCGTCTTCTTCAATCAGCTTGGTGTAACGCTCGACCATCGCGTTAACCTGCTCGCTCTGGTCCGGATGAACCAGAAATACGATTTCGTAATGACGCATTGGTGCTCCTTACGGGTTGTAGCCAGCCACCCAAATGGTCTGGCAAGGAGTAGAACTCCAGTTTGGGGCGGCTATTCTAGGGAAGGCGGAGACAACTAGCAAGGGCAGCACTGCGATAAGCGCGCAGCTGTAAATCGGAAGGGAAGCCTCTTGTCGACGGCGCGCCACGGGATAGCGCTCAAGCGACCGCGAAACCCGACCAAACCCAGGGAGTCCAGTCGGGTGCTCGATTGAGACTCTAGCGAGCCTGGGTTCTTTGGCGGACTGCTTCGAACAGACACACGCCGGCGGCGACCGAGACATTGAGACTGCTGACAGTCCCTCCCATGGGCAGCTTGGCCAGGTAATCACAATGCTCGCGGGTCAGACGGCGCATGCCGCTGCCTTCGGCACCCATCACAATGACACTAGGCACCTTGAGATCGACCGTATACAGCAACTGCTCAGCTTCCCCCGCAGCGCCCACCACCCATAAGCCGCGCTGCTGCAATTGCTTGAGCGTGCGAGCCAGGTTGGTTACGGCGACCAGGGGTACGGTCTCAGCGGCACCACAGGCAACCTTGCGTACGGTGGGCGACAAACTGGCGGAGCGGTCGCGGGGAATAATCACCGCATGCGCGCCCGCAGCATCAGCACTTCGCAGGCAGGCACCGAGGTTATGCGGATCAGTGACACCGTCGAGCACCAGCAACAGCGGAACACCTTCCAGTTCATCGAGCATATGGCCGAGCATGTCTTCGGACCATAACTGACTGGGTGCAACCACCGCAATTACACCCTGATGAACACCACCGTCAGCCAGCTTGTCCAGCTCCTCCGGCGAGAGGTGCTGAATAGCCACCTTGTGCTGCTGCGCAAGATCCACCAACTCCTGCATCCTGGCGTCGATCCGCCCACGCACCAGGTGTAGCTGCTTTACGCGCTTGGAGGCGTGCTGCAGCATCGCTTGTACGGCATGCAGGCCGTATACATATTCCTTATCGCTCATTCGATCGATCTAACCTTTCTCGGGCCGAGCCTTACGCTTGCGCGGCGGACGAACATTCTGAGGAGCAGCCGCAGGCTTGCTTTCGGCAGTACCACGTCCGGACTTGCGCTCAGCCGCACGGGCCGTGCGCTTCTCCGGCGCGCGTGGCGACTTCGTCTTACTCCCTTTGCCGCGACCCTTGGCGTCGGTGGAGGCCGCACCCTTAGCGTCTTTCATCAATTTGCTGCGTGCAGCCCGGCTGGCATCTACCTTGGCCCCACCGACAGTGGCCGGCTGATCCTTGGCCATCTCGAAGTCGATCTTGCGGTCATCCAGATCAACCCGTGCAACCTGTACGCGAACCGAATCACCCAGGCGGAAGGTCCTGCCGGAGCGCTCGCCCGTGAGACGGTGATGCACAGCGTCGAAGTTATAGTAATCGGCCGGCAAAGCCGTGATGTGCACCAGACCCTCGACGTAGAAATCGGTCAGTTCGACGAACAGGCCGAACCCGGTCACAGCCGTTACCAGGCCGTCGAAGTTGTCGCCTACCCGGTCCTGCATGAATTCGCACTTCAGCCAGCTAAGCACATCCCGAGTCGCCTCGTCCGCTCGCCGCTCATTCTGCGAGCACTGCTCGCCAAGACGCTCGAGTGTCGGAAGATCGTATGGATATATTGCAGCCTTGGGAACGGCGGCTCCACCGCTGCGCTTGACCCGATCGGTTGTTTTCCTTGAGCGAATAACGCTGCGGATAGCCCGATGCACCAGTAGATCAGGATAGCGACGAATCGGCGAGGTAAAGTGGGTATAAGCTTCGTAATTCAAGCCAAAGTGCCCAGCGTTATTCGGGCTGTAGACGGCCTGACTGAGCGAGCGCAGCATGACTGTCTGGATCAGCTGAGCATCTGGCCGACCCTGCACTTTCTGCAACACCGCACTGTAATCTTCCGGCGTTGGATCGGTGCCCTTGCGACTCAGGGTCATACCCATGGACGCCAGAAACTCGCGCAGACGCTCGATCTTCTCGGGCTTCGGCGAATCGTGGACGCGATACAACGAGGGCACTTCGAGCTCCTGCATGAACCGCGCGGTCGCCACGTTGGCACACAGCATGCTTTCTTCGACGATCTTGTGCGCATCGTTGCGAGTAGTCGGACGGATCTCAGCGATCTTGCGATTCTCGCCAAAGATGACGCGGGTCTCGGTCGTCTCGAAATCAATCGCCCCACGCCCCTGCCTGGCCTTGGCCAGCGCCTTGTAGAGCTCATACAGGTTTTTCAGATGCGGGAGTACTTCAGCGTATTCATCGCTGAGCGCTTTGCCTTCCTTGCTACGCGGATGCTCAAGCATCGACGAGACCTTGTTGTAGGTCAGACGCGCGTGGGAATGAATAACCGCTTCGTAGAACTGGAAATCGGTTAGCTCACCGCTCTTGGATACGGTCATCTCGCACACCATCGCAAGACGGTCCACATTCGGCATCAGCGAACACAGGCCATTGGAAATGGCCTCTGGCAGCATGGGGATCACTTCGCTCGGGAAATAGACCGAGGTGCCACGCAGCTCGGCTTCCTGATCCAGCGCCGAGCCAAGCGGAACGTAGTGAGAGACGTCAGCGATGGCGACGTACAGCTTCCAGCCGCCAGAGAACAATCTCCAGCCACTGGCCTTGTGCGGTTCGGCGTAGATGGCATCGTCGAAGTCGCGCGCATCCTCGCCGTCAATGGTGACCAATGGCAGGTGCCTGAGATCAACGCGCTTGAGCTTGTCTTTCTCTTCCACCGTATCACTGAGACGACCCGCCTCCTCCAGAACAGCTGACGGCCAGACGCTGGGAATGTCATAGCTACGTAGCGCAACTTCGACCTCAACCCCTGGCGCCATGTAGTCGCCGACGACCTCGATGATCTCGCCCTGCGCCTGCCGGTGGATTGCCGGCCACTGGGTGATGCGCACTTCAGCGTACTGACCGTGCTCCGCGCCGCCGTCCAGGCCGGGCGGAATCAATACTTCCTGATTGATCTTGGCATTGTCTGCGACCACGTAGCCGATACCGTTCTCGACGTAATATCGCCCGACCAGCACTTCGTGCGCACGCTCGATCACCTCCACGATCGCGCCTTCGCTGCGGCCACGTCGGTCCACGCCGGTTATCCGCGCCAGCGCCCTGTCACCGTCGAACACCAGACGCATCTGCGCCGGCCCGAGGAACAGGTCGTCGCCACCGTCCTCGGGCACCAGGAAGCCGAAGCCGTCGCGATGACCCTGTACGCGGCCTCGGATCAGATCGAGCTTGTCGACAGGGGCGTAGGCGCCGCGGCGGGTATAGATAAGCTGGCCGTCGCGCTCCATGGCGCGTAAGCGACGGCGCAGGGCTTCGATTGCATCTTCATCGTCGAGCCCGAATTCCTGCTGCAGCTGCGCGCGGGTGGCAGGTGCGCCGCGCTCTTCCAGCAACTGCAGAATCAGTTCACGGCTTGGGATGGGATTGTCGTACTTCTCTGCTTCGCGCTGTGCTGCGGGATCCTGATTGATCCAATCGGTGGGTCCGGAGCCCGAACGTGAAGCGTTGCCCGACAAGGATGTCGGGTCTTGGGGTTTGGTCTTTTTAGTCATAGGCGCCTATTGAACCGCGAATCCGCTCCACTTGCACCTGTTTCCGTCGATATACAATTATTTTTGCAAACAGGGGTTTACAGACCTTCGCAGGGTTCGTATTATTCGCGCCGTCAACACGACAACGGTTGGCAAGAACGAACCCAGCGTTCATCTTAGCACTCGTTGTCGATGACGCGCCCAGGTGGTGAAATTGGTAGACACGCTAGCTTCAGGTGCTAGTGGCCGCAAGGCCGTGGAAGTTCGAGTCTTCTCCTGGGCACCAATTACAAAAACCGGACAATGTCCGGTTTTTTGGTTTTTACGGTTCGATAAATACCCCCCACGCTTCATGATTATCGCCTTCCCTAATCGAGTCAGCCTCTGGACAGCGCTCCATCGGCGAGCCCGACCGCGCTGCAACCGTCTCACCTTGGCAGTTATCCGCCCCCAGAGAACAAAAAACCCGCATTTCTGCGGGTTTTTTTGAAACGCATTCAGCCTTGCAGCCTTGCAGCCTGACTGCAGACGCTAACGCATCATCAGCTCAGAAAATCTGCCGCTGAATAATGGTCTCGTGACGATCCGGGCCGGTTGACACCAGATCGATCGGCGCGCCGACCAACTCTTCGATCCGGGCAATATAGGCGCGCGCATTGGCAGGCAGATCATCCAGAGTTTTGACGCCCAGCGTCGACTCGCTCCAACCGGATATCTCTTCATACACCGGTTCAAGACCCAGGTAGCTGTCAGCATCGCTGGGCATCTCGAGCACTGCTCCATCGGCGTTACGATACCCTACGCAGATCTGGATAGTCTCGAGACCATCGAGCACATCCAGCTTGGTCAGGCACAGCCCGCTGATACTGTTGACCTCGATGGCGCGACGCAGGATCACCGCGTCAAACCAGCCACAGCGGCGAGCACGCCCAGTGGTAGAGCCGAACTCGTGACCGCGCTCAGCAAGACGGGCGCCCGTTGCATCGAACAGTTCAGTCGGGAAAGGACCCGAGCCAACACGCGTTGTATAGGCTTTGGTGATACCCAGCACATAGTCGAGATACAGAGGCCCGAAACCCGAGCCGGTAGCCGTGCCACCCGCCGTGGTATTGGAACTGGTGACGTAGGGATAGGTACCGTGATCGATGTCCAGCAGCGAGCCCTGCGCCCCTTCGAACATGATGTTCGCGCCTTCACGACGCAGCTCATGCAAGCGCGCGGTCACGTCAGTCATGAGCGGCTTCAGCCATTCGGCGTAACCCATGGCTTCGTCGAGCGTCTTCTGGAAATCAACCGGCTCGACCTTGTAGTAATGCTCAAGGGCAAAGTTGTGATATTCGAGTACTTCGGCCAGCTTGACCGCAAACCGTTCAGGGTTGAACAGATCGGCTACACGCAGCCCGCGGCGGGAAACCTTGTCTTCATAGGCCGGACCAATGCCGCGACCGGTGGTGCCGATCTTGGCTTCGCCGCGCGCTTTTTCACGGGCCTGATCCAGCGCCACGTGATAAGGCAGAATCAGCGGGCACGCCGGACTGATACGAAGACGATCGCGCACCGGCACACCTTTGGCCTCCAGCTCACCCAACTCCTTAAGCAACGCTTCAGGTGACAACACCACGCCATTGCCGATGAAACAGGTGACGTTTTCCCGCAGGATGCCTGACGGAATCAGGTGCAATACGGTTTTCTCGCCATCGATGACCAGGGTGTGACCTGCATTGTGTCCGCCCTGATAGCGCACAACGGCCGCTACCTGGTCGGTCAGCAGATCGACTATCTTGCCTTTACCCTCATCACCCCATTGGGTGCCCAGGATGACAACATTCTTACCCATGTTCAGCTCTAGCCTCGTTTGTTAAGTGGCGGCCTGGCAGGCCGTAAATCGAATTAAAGTGCGCTGACCTGCCAACCGTTACCCGCGTAACGCAGGATCCGGTCACAGCCATACTCTGCAGCATCACCTTCCAGCTGACCCGGCAACGCGACTATTACGCGCTCGCCCTGACGCCGCAGCGCGACGACTTGACTCTGGAGGTCTGCCTTGTCGGTAAAGGGCGCCCAAATCCCGGCGGCTCGGCGACTACTGATATTGCCGCGCTCAACCAGGAGCTTGAGATCAGTAGAAAACCCGGTAGCCGGTCTGGCTCTGCCAAAATCCTTGCCGATATCGTCATACCGTCCGCCTTGAGCGATGCTCTGGCCGACGCCGGGCAGGAAGGCGGCAAACGCGACACCCGTGTGATAGTGATAACCGCGAAGCTCACCCAGGTCAAAATACAAGGGGATCGACGGATATCGCTGCTTCAAGGTCTGGGCCAGCTCTGCGAGATCATCCAGCGCGGCCATCACCGATTCGGGCGCGCCGTCGAGCAACACGTGGGCGCGCTCAAGCACTTCTGTGCCCCCCGACAACTCGACCAGACTGGACAACATAGCGGCGACAGATGACTGCTCAAATCCCGCGGTTATCGCCCTCACCTCATCCACCGCCTTGCGCTGCAAGGCATCGAATAGCGAATGCTCCACCGACGCATCGAGACCCGCCGCCTGAACCAGCCCGCGATAGATGCCGACATGTCCGATATCCAGATGAACGCCTTCGACCTGACAGGCATCCAGAGTTTCGAGCATCAGTGAGATAACCTCAATATCGCTCGCGCAGGACGCATTACCATACAACTCCGCGCCGAGCTGAATCAGACTTCGGGAGGTAGACAGTGGACGTGGCCGGGTGTGCAACACACTGCCGCAGTAGCATAAGCGACTGACGCCTTCGGCACCGAGAGTGTGGGCATCGATCCGGGCGACCTGCGGAGTGATGTCAGCACGCAGACCGAGCATGCGCCCGGATAGCTGATCAGTCATCTTGAAGGTCTGCAGATCCAGATCATGCCCGGCGCCGGTGAGCAGGGATTCGAGGTATTCGATATGCGGAGTAATGACCAGGTCATAACCCCAGCTGGCAAACAGATCCAGCAATTGGCGACGGGCGGTCTCGATGCGTGCGGCCTCTTCAGGCAGCACCTCTTCTATCCCGTCGGGCAACAGCCAACGATCAACAGTAGGCATTTTCACAACCTTATTACTTTCGCAATGGACGCCGGCACCCGCTAACGAAGCAGATACAGACATGCGGTTCCGATCAACATGCTCGCCAAGCCTGAGAGTCTGACCTGGCGATCGGTAAGCTGGCCGAGACTGGCTAGCAGCTGTTTCCAGCGCGCCGGAGCCAGAAAGGGCATCATGCCTTCGATGATAAGCATCAAGCACACTGCTGTCGCAAAGCCTAGCAACACACCCTGCATCCTTGACGATCAGCCGTCTCAGGCAACAACCAGCGGAGTGCCGGTCACAAAAAAGCCGGGCGGGCCCGGCTGCGCGATTGTAGCATGTTTTCAGCCAGCCACACCCGCTACGTAGCAGGTGCGGCTGAGGCTGGGTTCAGCGGCTCTGACCGCGCTGCAAGTACTGGAAGAACTCGCTTCCCGGATCCAGGACGAGAATGTCCGACTTATCCGAAAAGCTCTCGCGATAAGCCTGCAGGCTACGGTAGAAGGAATAGAATTCAGGATCCTTGGTGTAGGCATCGGCATAGATTGAGGCGGCCTGCGCATCACCGTCACCGCGGATTTCCTCGGCTTCACGGAACGCCTCGGCAAGGATAACGCGCTGCTGACGATCAGCATCTGCACGAATCCCCTCACCCAGCTCGCGACCCTTGGCGCGGTGCTCACGGGCTTCCCGCTCACGTTCGGAGCTCATCCGCTCGAACACGCTACGGTTGACCTCGCTCGGCAGATCCATAGCCTTCACGCGAACGTCCAATACCTCGATACCCAATTCCCGCTGCGCGCTTGTGTTCAGCGAATCGGTAATATCGGCCATCAGCTGATCGCGCTCGCCGGAGACAACTTCATGCAGGGTGCGACGGGCGACTTCATTACGCAGCCCTGATTCGAGCTGACGAGACAGACGCTCCTCCGCCAGGGTTCTTAGCCCGGAAGTGGAGGTGTAGTAACGCTGTACGTCCGCAACCCGCCATTTAGCGTAGGAATCCACCATCAGCGCTTTCTTCTCTAACGTCAGAAAGCGTTGAGTCGCTGTGTCCAGGGTGAGCAAGCGTGAATCAAATTTCTTCACGTCCTGAACAAAAGGCACTTTGAAGTGCAGCCCAGGCTCAAGGTCAGCCTTGACCACCTTACCGAACTGCAGCACCAGACCCCGTTCAATCTGACTGACTACGAAGAAACTGTTCCAGCCAACCACCAATACAACCAGTGCGGTAATCAGTCCAAACATCGACTTGTTACTCATTAACGAGTCTCCCTAGCGCGCGGATCGCGTGGCGGCAACTGCACTGGCGTGCGTGCAGAAGCATCGGCGCCAGACGAATAACTGGTTGAGCTCGATGACGAACTGCCAGAACCACCCTGCTGCATCAACTTATCCAACGGCAGGTACAACAGATTGTTGCTGCCTTCGCCGCCTGACACCAGAACCTTGCTGGTACTGCTCAGCACGTCCTGCATGGTTTCGAGGTACAGACGCTCACGCATGACCTGAGGCGATTGCTGATACTGTGCAACCAGCAGATTAAAGCGTTCGGCCTCACCCATGGCACGGGCGACGACTTCATCGCGGTAACCATTGGCTTCTTCCATAAGCCGCTGAGCCTGACCGCGTGCTTCAGGAATAACGCCATTGGCATAGGACTCAGCCTGGTTACGCTCGCGGACCTCATCTTCACGGGCCCGGATAACGTCATCAAACGCGTCCTGCACTTCATTCGGCGCCTGAGCGCTTTCGATGTTCACCTGCACCACCGTGATACCGGTATTGTACAAGTCAAGATAGCGCTGAAGCCGCTCGGTCGTCTCGACACCCATCTGCTCACGACCTTCGGTGAGCACCTGGTGCATCGATGTCGAACCGACCACGTGACGCAAGGCGCTTTCGGTCGCATGACGCAGACTGGTTTCAGGATCCTCGTTCATCAACACGAAGTTTTCGAGATTGGAGATGCGGTACTGCACAGCCAATGGCACTTCCACGATATTCTCATCTTCGGTCAGCATCTGCCCTTGCTGGCGATACGAACGAACCTGAGTCACGTTGCGCTGAAACTTGCGCTCAACGGGCGGGAAGTACAGGTGCAAGCCTGATTCTACGGTACGGTTATACTCGCCGAAACGCAGCACAATCGCCTGCTCTTGCTCGTCAACCATATAAACCGCGTTGAACAGCCACACTGCCAGAATGATCAGACCGGCAACAAACCACATGGCCTTCGGAATACCGGCACCGCCGCCAGTTCCTTTGCCGCGATCACCGCTGCCTTTCTTGCCCCCAAACATCTTGTTGAGGCTATCTTGAAGCTTCTTCAAAGCTTCATCGAGATCGGGCGGACCTTGCTTACCGCCGCGATTGCCGCCTCGGTTTCCGCCACTTCCCCAGGGATCCTGGTTATTCGAATTGTTACCACCACCAGGCTCATTCCAGGCCATAGCGTTCTCCGTTGTTTGAAACGTTACGTCGCGAAGTCATGCATGCCCGACGCGGATCCGGGCAATCTTACCGCAAAAGCCTACGGCAGCGCGAACCGCTGCCCTTGGCATTATTGCAGAGTGTGTTGTTTGAGAAAGTCATCCATTTGCCACCCCTCGCGCTTCAACAATCGGTTGAAATCGCTGCGCGGGAGCCGCACCTCGAGCTCCTGACGGCCATCTTCTGCGACACGCTCGCCGAGCACCGCGCCTGCATCGTACAACTGCGCGCGCAGGCGCGCTTCCGCATGCTCGATGAGCAGCCATTCCTGCATCATGTCTTCGCCCAACCGCTCGGCAAGGGCCTGGGCAACCAGCTCCAGACCCTGCCCGTTCTGAGCGGAGATCCATACGCGTACCGGCTTACCCTGCTCGTCACGCTGAATCTGCGGCTCGAAGTCCTCCAACAAATCGATCTTGTTGTAGACCTCCAGAATGGGCAATTCCAGCGCACCAATCTCGCTCAGCACCAGATGCACCTGCTCGATGTGCGAGGCGCGTTCTTCGTCCGCCGCATCAATGACGTGCAACAGCAGATCAGCCTGACTGGACTCTTCCAGGGTGGCGCGAAAAGCTTCTACCAGCTTGTGCGGCAAGTGCCTGATGAAACCCACTGTGTCGGCCAGAATCACCGGCCCAATCTCGGCCAGCTCAATTCGGCGCAGGGTCGGATCGAGCGTGGCGAACAACTGGTCAGCAGCGAACACGCTGGATTCGGTGAGCACGTTAAACAGCGTGGATTTGCCCGCATTGGTATAACCAACGAATGACACGACGGGAATTTCCGCACGCTGACGGGACCGGCGCGCCTGCTCTCGCTGGCTGCGAACCTTCTCCAGACGCTGGGATATCTGCTTGATGCGAGCGCGCAACAAACGTCTGTCGGTCTCAAGCTGGGTTTCGCCCGGGCCGCGCAAGCCGATGCCACCTTTCTGCCGTTCAAGGTGCGTCCAGCCCCGCACCAGGCGGGTGCTCAGATGGTCCAGCTGGGCGAGTTCGACCTGCAACTTGCCTTCATGAGTCCGTGCGCGCTGAGCAAAGATATCGAGGATCAGTCCGGTACGGTCGACAACGCGACACTGCAGCTCACGCTCGAGATTACGTTCCTGACTAGGGGAGAGGGTGTGATTGAAGATGATCAGATCGCCCTCATGGCTGGCGACCAGTTCACGTAGTTCGTCTACCTTGCCAGCGCCCACCAGAAATCGTGGGCTCGGCTGAAACCGGTTAACGGTGAGGAAAGCAACTATGTCGGCTCCTGCAGACGCGACCAGCTCAAGAAACTCCTGGGGATCTTCTCGGCTGGACTCATCCATGCCCTCGAGATGAACAAGCACAGCTCGCTCACCCCCTTCATGGCGTTCAAAGAACAATCAGGCCTCCGCAATTCTCAAGGATTGTCAGTTTCAGCCTCGTCGCCTGTAGGCTGCACTGGTAGGCGCACCGGACGACCCGGTACTACTGTCGAAATTGCATGCTTGTAAACCATCTGGCTGACAGTGTTCTTTAACAGGATAACGAATTGATCAAAAGACTCGATCTGACCCTGCAGCTTGATGCCGTTTACAAGATAAATTGATACCGGAACACGTTCTTTGCGCAGAACGTTCAGGTAAGGGTCTTGTAGCGAATGCCCTTTTGACATTACCTCACTCCTTAAATGGGAACCGTTTATATGAAACCCTTGAACCTTCCGGCACTGAGTCATGCTGCTTCGATATCGCGTTAAACGCCCGCTCGGAGTAGAAGAGTGGACCCCGTAGTTCGATTTCGCTCTGCCTGACCTTCGCTAGCTGAAGCTCCAGAGATTCCTCATGCATTAAAATGCGTTTTTTGCCGGCCTGTCTATTATCCTTAAGACGAGCAGGCAGTGTCCTTATGACTGCAAAAACAAGGTTAGCAGAACATTTGTAAACTATATTGTGATCCGCTGCAGACGTTTCAAGGCCCCCTCGAATCTTTTTGGATCGAGGCTGTCGAGCCATTCGATCTCAGCATCCCATCCGCGCAACCAGGTGAACTGCCGCTTAGCCAGTTGGCGCGTTGCAATAATCCCCCGCTCGGCCATTTCCTGATAGCTCAGATTTCCCTCTAGATAGTCCCAGGCCTGCCGGTAACCTACGGCTCGCACGGACGGCATAGTGGTATCCAGATCTCCCCTGGCGCGCAGCGTCTCGACTTCCTCTATGAAGCCCTGTTCAAGCATCGAGGTAAAACGCTGCGCAATGCGATCATGAAGCACACGGCGCTCTGCGGGAGCTATCGCCAGGTGGTGCATAGTATAGGGTAAATTCTGTTGCGCAGGCGCGCCGGCCTCAGCTTTTTCTTGGGCCTGGCGAGCGTGCCAGGCGCTCAAGGGCACGCCCGACAGCAGGTACACTTCATAGGCCCGCTGGATGCGCTGGGGGTCATTGGGGTGGATGCGTGCAGCAGACGCTGGATCGATCTTGGCCAACGCTGCGTGCACTGCTGGCCAGCCTTGTTGATTGGCTGAATCGGTGATGCGCTGCCGCACCGCCGGATCTGCGGACGGCATGTGCGCCAGGCCGCCCGAGAGCGCTTTGAAATAGAGCATGGTGCCGCCAACCAATAACGGAATGCGCCCGCGCCTGACAATCGCAGCCAGCAACTCGATCGCGTCATCGCGAAATCGGGCTGCCGAATAGGCTTCGGCCGGATCAAGAATATCCACCAGATGATGCGGATAGGCGGCGAGCGTAGCGGCATCCGGCTTGGCCGTGCCTATATCCATGCCACGGTATATCAGAGCCGAATCGACACTGACCAGCTCGCACGGCAAATGATCGGCCAGGTGCAGGGCCAACTCCGTCTTGCCTGAAGCCGTGGGGCCCATCAGACAGATTACCGGCGGCAAAGCCGAATCCTGTACCGCATCAAGGTTGGCCATCAACGACCACGCAGAAACAGCTTATCCAACTCGGTCATACTCATCTGGGTCCAGGTGGGACGGCCGTGATTGCATTGACCGCTACGTTCAGTCTGCTCCATGTCGCGCAGCAGACCGTTCATCTCGGTGAGTGTCAGGCGCCGGTTAGCCCGGATGGCCCCATGGCACGCCATCGTTCCCAACAATTCATTCAGGTGTGCCTGAACACGATCGCTGGTGCCATACTCCATCAGGTCTGCCAGCACATCCCGAACCAGCTGAGGTGCATCCGCCTGACGTAGTAGCGAAGGGATTTCACGGATAGCGAGACTCTCAGGCCCCATGCGTTGCAGGGCAAATCCGAGGCGGACGAACCAGCTGGCGTACTCCTCAGCGCAATCGGCTTCGCGCTGACTGACCGCAATCGACTCGGGCACCAGCAACGGCTGACTGCGCAACCCTTCCTGGTCCATGGCCAGCTTGAGCCGTTCATAGGTAATGCGTTCGTGCGCCGCATGCATATCCACGACCACCAGCCCGAGGGTATTTTCGGCGAGAATATAAACACCATGCAGCTGAGCAACGGCGTACCCCAGCGGCGGAATCTCCTGCGCATTGGCCAAGTGCCCAGCCGCTTCAGGTGCCGAGCCATACAGGCCGCCATACGCCTGGGCTGCACCAGCCAGGGCGGCTGCCGTAGGACGTTCCGGCATAAGCTGGGAGGAGCTCGCGTTCCAGGCCGCAGCAGGCTCTGCCAGCGGCATATGCGTCTGACCGGAAAACACGCCGACAGCCAAGCCATTGGCGACCGGCAAGACTTGAGGCGACGGTTCAGGCACAGCCTGCGCCTGCTCGCCGGGGCGTTGATCGGCCAATGCGCGGTAGAGCGTACTGAACAGGAAATCATGCACCATGCGCCCGTCACGAAAGCGCACTTCGTGCTTGGTCGGGTGCACATTGACGTCCACTACGGCCGGATCGACTTCCAGGAACAGCACAAAGGTCGGGTGCCGCCCATTGAAAAGGACATCACGGTATGCCTGACGCACGGCATGGGCGACCAGCTTATCCTTGATCGTGCGGCCGTTGACAAAGAAGTACTGCAGGTCGGCCTGGCTGCGGGAAAAGGTCGGCATGCCCACCCAGCCCCACAAGCGCAGCCCTTCGCGCTCACTGTCGATACTCAGTGACTGCTCGACAAACGCCGGCCCGCATATACTCCCGACGCGCCGCCGGGCCTCCTGTTCGGTATGCGCCGGGCGCAGTCCGAGCACGGTGCGCCCGTTGTGTCGCAGATTGAAGGTCACATCGAAGCGTGACAGCGCCAGTCGCTTGACCACTTCTTCAAGATGGGAGAACTCGGTCTTCTCGGTTCGCAGGAATTTACGCCGGGCGGGTGTATTGAAGAACAGATCGCGGACTTCCACCGTGGTCCCGCGCGGGTGCGCTGCAGGCTGCAGGCGCGGCGCCATATCGCGTCCTTCGGTCTCGACCTGCCAGGCCTGGTCAGCGCCTTCTGCGCAGGACGTCAGCGTCAGGCGGGACACCGAGCTGACCGAGGCCAGCGCTTCTCCGCGAAAGCCCAGCGTAGCCACCCGTTCCAGATCGTCCAGATCGCGAATCTTACTGGTCGCATGACGCGACAACGCCAGCGGGAGGTCGCCTTCAACGATGCCTACACCGTCGTCGCGCACGCGCAGCAGCTTGACACCGCCCTGTTCGACGTCGATATCGATTCGTAACGCCCCGGCATCGAGACTGTTTTCCAGCAGTTCCTTGATTACCGATGCCGGGCGCTCAACCACCTCTCCCGCTGCAATCTGGTTCGCCAGGCGTGGGCTCAGCAACTGAATGCGCGACATCTCAGAAGTCATTCTGTACCAGCACGCTACCGGTAGGCACCTTGAGCACCTGGCCTATCCGGATTTCGTCGTTACCAATCCGGTTCGCCTGTTTCAGGCTCTGGAGACTGATGTTGTAACGCGCCGCGATCATCGTCAGCGTGTCGCCACGGGTGACGGTGTGTTCGCGCGGGCCTTGAGCAATCTTGCCATTGGCCTTGAGCGACGCGACACGCGTCCCGGGGGGCGGGTTACGCAGGAAGTAGCCGTGGATACCTTGATGGATGGCCCGCGCCAGGGACTGCTGGTGCTTGCGGGTGACCAGCTTTTGCGCCTCACCCGGATTGGAGATAAAACCGGTCTCAATCAGGATGGACGGGATATCCGGCGACTTGAGCACCATGAAACCCGCCTGTTCGACTCGGCGCTTATGCAGCGGGGTGATCTTGCCGATAGAGGTCAAGACCTGGCTACCGACATCAAGGCTGGCGGAGAGGGATGCCGTCATCGACAGATCAAGCAATACGCTGGCGAGCACCTGATCCTTGTTGCCCAGACTCACACCCCCGACTCCACCGATCAGATCGGAACGGTTTTCCTTATCGGCCAAGAGCCGGGCGGTTTCGGACGTGGCGCCATTATCCGAGAGGGCATACACCGAGGCGCCAAAAGCACTGGTTCGCACAAAGGCATCGGCATGAATCGATACGAACAGGTCCGCATTATGTTTGCGTGCAATGTCAGTCCGTTTGCGCAGCGGGATGAAATAATCACCGGTTCGGACCAGCTCAGCGCGAAATCCCGGTTCGGCGTCTATCAGCGCCTTGAGATCGCGCGCGATCGCCAGCACCACATGCTTTTCGTAGGCGTTCTTGTGGCCCACTGCGCCAGGATCCTCGCCACCGTGGCCGGCGTCCACCGCGACGATAATGTCACGACTGCCGATTTCACTGGCCGAACGCGTGGGCCGTTGCGGCAAGGGAGATGCCGAGGGCCGGGGCGCGGTCTGTGACTGCAACTGGTTCTGCGGCTGGCCCTGGTCGAACAGATCCAGCACCAGACGGTGCCCATGCTGCTGGTTGGGCGGCAAGGTGAAGCTCTTGGCAGTGACCCCCTGCTTCAGATCGATGACGATGCGCAGGTCCGTTCCATTGCGCTGAGCGGATCGCAAACCGCTGAGCGGCGTATCACTCAGCGGCAAAGCATCCGTCGCGGCGCTGAAATTTGCATTCGCGATGTCGACCACGATGCGTTCCGGGCTGCTCAGAGTAAACAGCTTATGGTCGGCCGGACCGCTCAGATCGAACACCACGCGAGTGTTGTCAGGCGCTCGCCAGACACGCACGTTCTCGATTTCGGCAGCGCTCGCCGTGCCGGTAACCAGCGCACACAACGCTACCAGCGCCCAGATGGCCAGAGCCTTACCTTGTCCCAGGGTGAATCCGATCACAGTATTGCTTTACTCCTGTTTGTCGCGCAGTTGTCGGCAGGCCGTCTGACCGAGCGCGCTATGCCCTGCCATATGCAGCCGTCGCCCGTCGCCTTCTGTTGCAATGGTAATCGTCAGGTCCGAACTTGGCAAAACACCTGCACCTTTATCCGGCCATTCGATCAGACACAGGCTGTCCGGCGTAAAGTAATCGCGGATGCCGAGGAACTCGAGTTCTTCAGGATCCAGCAAGCGGTACAGATCAAAGTGATATACCGTTCCCGCGTCCAGCTCATATGGCTCAACCAGGGTAAAGGTTGGGCTTTTTACCGCACCGCGATGACCCAGCGCGCGAATCAAACCTCGGCTGAGGGTCGTCTTGCCGGCGCCCAGATCACCGTCCAGGTACACAACGCCGCGAAAGCCCATCGCCTTGCCGATAGCGGCACCGAGCGACTCCATGGCCTGCTCATCCGCTGCAAACAGACTGTCACTCATATGAGTCCTTGCTGTTGAGAATGGTTCGAATATGCCTGATCAGGTCGCTCGCAAGAATACCGTATTCACCGGAAACTGCAGCACGGTCACCCGCCTGTGCATGCACCAGCGTGGCGTAACGCGCGGCCGCGCCGGCCGGCACTTGCTGCGCGAGAAGCCCACCCACCAGCCCGGACAGTACATCCCCCATCCCCGCCACAGCCATTCCTGGGTTGCCGTCGGTGCACAGACCCACCGGCGCGGCGAAGCATGCCGGACCTGCAACCAGACTACCAACCCCTTTCAGTATCACCGCACAACCGAACCGGTCTGCCAGGCCGGAGGCCGCGAGTAAACGGTCAGCCTGCACCTGGGCCGTCGAGCTGCCCAGCAGGCGCCCGGCTTCCGCCGGATGTGGCGTGATCACTGAATGCTCGCCGAGTGCGAGCCCATCAGGATATTGCTGGGCAATTTGATTCAGCGCATCGGCATCAAGCACCTTGGGCAGACTGCTTGTCAGAGCCTGATCGAGCATCTGCCTGCCCCACTCGGCACGGCCGAGGCCCGGCCCAATGACCAGGGTAGTCGCCTGCTTCAGCAGCGGCGCCAAGGCCTCTGGGGCTTCGACAGCGTGGACCATCACCTCGGGACACCGGGCCAGTAGTGGTGCCACATGCGCCGCGCGTGTAGCGACGCTGACCCGCCCAGCACCACTGCGCAGAGCCGTTTGCGCAGCCAGCATGATCGCCCCGCCCATGCCCAGATCGCCACCGATAATCAGCACGTGCCCGAACAGGCCTTTGTGCGCCGCTTTTATACGCTTCGGAAGCGTGCAGGCCAGCCTGTTTAGTGCAAGCCGTTCCGCCACAGGCTCTACCGGCACACCGGGAATGTTTTCAAGCTGAGCGAATTCGACCTCACCGGCCTGGTCCGGCCCCTGCGCAGTGAACAAGCCTAGTTTGAGAGCAATGAAGGTAACCGTGAGATCTGCCTGAATGGCTCGCCCCAGGACGATGCCCCGATCAGGGTCCAGACCACTCGGCAGATCCACCGCCACCACTGGCAACCCGGACCGATTGACTGCCTCGATAGCACCCGCATAGGGCTCGCCGACATCGCCCGTCACACCCGTGCCGAGCATGGCGTCGACAATCACGCCTTCCAGGCCTGTGGAAGCCTGCCAGTTGACCACCTCCACGCCCGCTTCCAGCGCCGCCTGCCAAGCCCTGGCCGCATCGCCCTGCAAGCGCTCCGGCGCTTTCACTGCCAGCACCCGCACCCGCCATCCAGCGCTATGCGCCAACCTCGCCACCAGATACCCGTCCCCGGCATTGTTGCCGCTACCGGCAAGCACAGTCAGCTGACCGGTGTCAGCCCAGCGTTTACTGACGGCTCGCCAAACGGCATCTGCCGCACGCTGCATCAGCTCAAAACCCGGGGTTCCTGCCGCGATAATGCGGGCGTCGAGTTCGCGCGTCTGGGCTGCCGAACATATCTCGAATGGCATTTCTGAAGTCATGGCATGCTACCGGCTCGAATGTCTGGCAGAATTATACGTCCTGACCGCCACAGTCCCTAGGGTCTCCCCTCCCCTCATGTCTGATTCCACTATCGATTACACCAAACTGGTTGAACAGATCCGCCTGATCGCCAGCGAGCTGGGATTCCAGCAAACCGGTATCAGCGAACCGGACATTGGCCAGCATGAAGCCTGGCTGGATAGCTGGCTGCGCGCGGGTTACCACGGGGAAATGGAATGGATGGCCAGCCATGGAACCAAGCGAACCCAGCCCGCCGAACTGGTTCCGGGGACCCAGCGAGTGATTTCCGTGCGCATGAATTATCTGCCCACCGATACCAGCATGGCCAAGCGTCTGGCGAACCCCGACGCGGCCTATATCTCGCGCTACGCATTGGGACGTGATTATCACAAACTGATCCGGCGCAGGCTGCAGCAATTGGCGGATCGGGTGCAGGAGTTGGCCGGCCCCTTCGGCTATCGGGCATTCGTCGACAGTGCGCCGGTCATGGAGCGGGCACTGGCCACCCGGTCCGGTCTTGGCTGGATCGGCAAGAACACCATGCTGCTGAACCGCAAGGCAGGCAGCTTCTTCTTTATCGGCGAGCTGTATACCGATCTGCCCCTTCCGGTCGATCAGCCCTATACCGAGGATCATTGCGGAAGCTGTAGTGCCTGCCTGGACAAATGCCCAACCGATGCCTTCGTTGGCGAGCATGTGCTGGATGCGCGGCGCTGCATCTCCTACCTGACCATCGAACTGAAGGGAGCCATTCCGCAGGAGCTGCGACCGCTGATGGGCAACCGCGTGTTCGGTTGTGACGATTGCCAGCTGGTGTGCCCCTGGAATCGCTTTGCCAAGGACACTCTGGAAGCCGACTTCACCCCGCGCCACAGCCTCGACCAGGCGGACCTGATCGAGCTGTTTCGCTGGGATGAACAAACCTTTCTGAAGAACACCGAAGGCTCACCGATACGTCGGATCGGCTACGAGCGCTGGTTGCGCAACCTGGCCGTGGGATTGGGTAATGCCACATCGAGTCTGCCGGTCATTCAGGCGTTGCAGGCGCGCCAGAAGCACCCTTCGCCACTGGTCGCCGAACACGTGCAATGGGCCCTGGCGCGTCATCAGGACCGCGCCGGCCTGACCACAATCAATACTTGATGAAGTGCTCGCGATAGTGCTTGAGCTCGGCGATTGAGTCATATACATCGTCCAATGCCAGATGACTGCTCTGCTTGGTGAAACTGTTCTTCACCTCCGGCGCCCAGCGCGCGGCCAGCTCCTTGAGTGTTGACACGTCCAGGTTGCGGTAGTGGAAATACCGTTCAAGTTCGGGCATGCCGCGATACAGAAAGCGCCGGTCCTGACAGATGCTGTTCCCGCATATGGGCGATCGCCCCTCCGGCACCCACTCACGCAGAAAAGCCAGCGTCTGGCGCTCGGCTTCGGCCAGATCAATCACGCTGTCCTTGACGCGCTGGGTAAGCCCGGATTTTCCATGCTGGCGCGTATTCCATTCATCCATGCCTTCGAGCACCGCATCTGGCTGCTTGATCGCCAGCACCGGACCCTCGGCCAAGGTGTTGAGCTGGGCATCGGTCACCACGGTGGCAATTTCGATAATGACGTCGTTGTCGGAATCCAGACCCGTCATTTCCAGGTCAATCCAGATCAGATTATCGGGGTTCTGCATGCAAGGTCCTGTATTCAAAGTATGTAGTGAAGGGAGTATACGCCTGCATGTTACACTGCGGCTGGTTCCCAAGATGTGTAATCCATGGCCAAGCGACACCTTACCCGACGCCAGAACTGGCGCATTGAGAAAATCCAGGACGAGCGCAGTGTACGCGCCGCCCGGCGTGCTGATATGGCCGAAGAAAGCTTGCTCGGCGGCGATCTCGGCTCCGAACAGGAAGGCCTGGTTATAGCGCATTTTGGCGTTCAGGTTGATGTCGAGGCCACCAGCGGCCCGCAGGCAGGACTGGTCAGACGTTGTAACAGGCGAGCCAACCTGCCTGCCCTGGTGACTGGCGACAAGGTCGTATGGCGCGCTGACAACCAGAACGGCGGCGTGATCGTTGCCCAGCTGCCCCGCCGCACCGAGCTGTTTCGCCCTGACCATCGTGGCCAGTTGAAACCGGTCGCGGCCAATATCGACCGCCTGATTATCGTCTTCGCCCCACTGCCCACCCCCCATAGCAACCTCATTGATCGCTATCTGGTGGCCGCCGAGCAGGCAGGGCTGGAGCCCTTACTGGTACTGAACAAGGCCGATTTGCTGGATCAGGCCGACTTTGCCTCCCTGCGCGGCTGGCTCGACGACTACGCCAAGCTTGGCTATCGCACGCTTTGCCTGTCCGCCGACTCCGGTGATGGTCTGAATGCACTGCGCCAGGAATTGCAGGACCATATCAATGTGTTTGTTGGACAGTCTGGTGTGGGTAAGTCGTCGCTGATCAACGTATTACTGCCCGGCGAGGATTTGCGCGTAGGGCCGCTGTCAGACGCGACCAACAAAGGCATGCACACCACAACCACCGCCAAGCTCTTTCATTTCCCCGAAGGCGGTGATCTGGTGGATTCGCCCGGTATACGCGAATTTGGCCTTACGCATATTACCCACGACGAACTGCTGGAAGGCTTTATCGAGTTCCGCCCGTTCCTCGGTCATTGCAAATTCCGCGACTGCCAGCACCTGCACGAACCCGGCTGCGCCTTGCTCGCAGCGGTCGAGCGCGGCGATATCTCGGCAACCCGCATGCGCAGTTACCGATATATCCTCTCGGGCATCACCAAGCCCTAGACGGCCACTGGCGTTCCCTATCGCGAGCGCCAGTGGCTGTCAGGGTTCACCCAACCGTCTGAGTGAACCGGGATCATCGAACAGATTGGCTGGCCGAGTCTCCGGTGCAGCTTCCCGCTCGATCGGCGTCGGCATCGCGCTGGGTTGCCCCTGTCCAGTCGGCGCGTCGGTCGGCGCTGAACTGTCTTGTTCCGGGTCAGGCCGGAGCATGTCATCCCCCCTGGTGTCCGTTCCAGTCTGATCGGCCAAGCCGTCCAGTATCTGCGCTTCAGCACGCTTGTTGAGCACGACAATATCGATCCGCCGGTTGATCGGGTTGGTCGGGTTCTTTCGGTCAAACAGCGCCGAATCGGCGTACCCCACCACGCGCGCAATCTGGCTTTCAGGATATCCCGCCACGACCAGGGTGCGACGTGCGGCGTTGGCGCGTTCAGCTGACAGCTCCCAGTTGCCGTAGCTCAGGCGGCCGGTGAAGGGTTTCGCATCTGTATGCCCACCGATACTGATTTTCTTCGGCACGCTGGAAATGGTATCGGCCAAGGCCAGCAGAATATCCTCGAAGTAGGGCTGCAACCGCGGACTTCCACTGGCAAACATGGGCCGGTTCTCCGCGTCCACGATCTGGATGCGCAGGCCATCCTGAGTGATTTCCAGCAATATCTGATCCTTGAACCGCTGCAATACAGGCTCGGCATCAATCTTGTTCTGCAGCTCCTGCAGCAACAGATCGAGCTCTTTCTGTTCGGCCATCTCGGCCAGATCAGCGATGGTTTCGCTGTCCAGTGACGGCGGCGCAACATCCTCGGGAATATCATTCAGCGTCTTCTGCGGAGCCACTGTCGGCGAGCCGCCCAGATCAATCGCGTGGGGACTGCCACCCTCGGAGAATCCAATCGGGTCATTGAAATAGCCTGAGACCAGCGATAGTTGCCCCGGCGTGGCGACAGTGACCAACCACATGACCAGAAAGAAGGCCATCATCGCCACCGCGAAATCGGCGAAGGCAATCTTCCAGGATCCGCCATGATGAGCGGCCGCCTTGCGGCTGATACGCTTGACGATTATCGGCTGATCACTGCTCATCTCAGCGGCCCTTCACCGATTCTTCCAGCTCGACAAAGCTTGGACGGTGGGCAGACAGCAGAGCCTTGCGTCCAAACTCAACCGCCAGTGCAGGCGGCAAGCCCTGGGCGCTGGCGACCAGACACATCTTCACCGCCTCATAGGTATTCGCCTCCTCGGTAGCCTCGTGCTCCATCGCCGCAGCGAAGGGGCCGACAAAACCATAGGCGGCAAGAATACCGAGGAAAGTCCCGACCAGCGCGGTCGCCACCTTCTCGCCTATCTGAGCATTATCCGCGTCTCCGAGGATCCCCATGGTGATCACGATGCCCAGCACTGCGGCCACGATACCAAAGCCTGGCAGCGCGTCTGCGACACGATTGACCGCATGGGAAGGCGTCTGCAGCTCCTCGGTGAGGCTGGAGATCTCCACGTCGAACAGCGCTTCCAGCTCATGCGGAGCCATGTTGCCGGTGGACATGATGCGCAGATAATCACAGATGAAAGCGGTCATGCGCTCATCTTTGATAATTGCCGGATATTTGCTGAATATGGGACTTTCCTGCGGCTCCTCGATATCCGCCTCGATTGCCATCATCCCCTCACGGCGGGATTTATTCAGGATTTCATACAGCAACCCCAGCACATCAAGGAAGTACGGCTTACCGAAGCGGTGGCCGAACAAGATCTGCGGGATCTTGGCGAAGGTATCGCGGACCGTCGACATGCTATTGGCGACGAGAAAAGCGCCAAGCGCCGCGCCGCCAATGATCAGGATTTCAAAGGGGTGCCACAGCGCAGCCACTTGACCGTCGGACAATATGAACCCGCCCAGGACACTGACGATGACGACGAGAAATCCGACAATTTTTAGCATGTACGCGTGAGATCCAAATCAGAAAAATGGGGATACTTAACAGCCGCACTTCAGGCGACGACACCTTGGCGATCAGGTTATAGTGACGATCAGCCGAACCGCCAGCTTATGATGAGTGCGTAGCAAACGAAGCGATTCCTGCTACAGAGACTTTATCGGCAATGCGGGTAAAACCCTGAGTACAATGATGCTCAAATTTTTTAACGCTCCCAGCGACACGCTTTCAGCGAGCGATAAATGCCGGAGCGGCGCAACAGACACCCTGGAAAAATATCGATCAGGAACCAGACATGTCCCAACCCCGCCTGCCTTTATTAATCGAACCAGACCAGCTGCCGGCACAACTGGATCCCGCAGTGTACCGCCTTGTCGACCTGCGCAAGGCTGAGGAATACCAGACCGGCCATATAGCCGGTGCCGTGGCGGTAGAGCCGTTGGAGATTACCGCTCCAGCGCCGGTACCCGGAATACTTCCTGCGCAGGAGCGACTGGAGCAGTTATTCGGCCGCCTGGGACATCACGCGGACCTGCACTATATCGTTTACGACGATGAAGGCGGTGGCTGGGCCGGCCGTTTCATCTGGCTGCTAGATTCCATCGGCCATATCCACTATTCCTACCTCAATGGCGGCCTGAAGGCGTGGAACGCGGAGAACCGACCTCTGGCGACTGGACAGGAGGCAGTTGAACCGACTCAGCCGCAGATCCGGCTCAATCATGACCATACTGTTGAGCTTTCCACACTGGTCCAGGAACAGGGGAGTTCGGATCGGGTAATCTGGGACGCTCGTTCGCCCGAGGAATATCGAGGCGAAAAGGTGCTTGCCGCTCGCGCTGGCCATATTCCCGGCGCGATAAACTTCGAATGGACTGCCGGCATGGACCCGCAACACGGGCTGCGGCTGCGCGCCGATCTCGCTGACAAACTTGCCAAGCTGGGTATCACCCCGGACAAGGAAGTTGTCACGCACTGCCAAACCCATCACCGCTCCGGATTCACTTACCTGGCGGCAAAGATTCTCGGTTACCCGCGAGTCAAAGCCTACGCCGGCTCGTGGTCCGAATGGGGCAATCACCCTGATACCCCTATTGAAAGCTAAGGACTCGTCAATGCAAGGTCGTCTTTTCATTTTTCTGCAGTATCTGTTGCCACAACATTTGCTCTCCCGCGCCGCCGGCGGCCTGGCCAACTGCACCTGGCCATGGGTAAAAAATCCGTTTATCACCTGGTTCGTCAAGCGCTATCAGGTCGATATGCGTCAGGCAGTCGAGCCCGACCCCACAGCCTACGCCTGCTTCAACGACTTCTTCACTCGCGCGCTCACGCCCGACGCACGCCCGCTTGACCCGGAATCTGACTCGGTGCTGAGCCCTGCCGATGGCGTGATCAGCCAGCTGGGGGCAATCGAGCATGGACGGATATTCCAGGCCAAGGGTCAGAACTACAGTGTGCAAGAGCTGGTTGGTGGGAACATGGCACACGCCGAGCTGTTTCAGGGCGGCCAGTTCGCGACGGTCTATCTGTCTCCGCGGGATTATCACCGGGTGCACATGCCCCTGGGCGGCACCTTGCGCGACATGATTTATGTTCCGGGAGACCTGTTCTCGGTCAACCGGATCACGGCCGAAAACGTGCCAAGGCTCTTTTCCCGCAACGAACGCGTAGTCTGCATCTTCGACACCCCGGCCGGCCCCATGGGTCTGGTGCTGGTTGGTGCGTTGATCGTTGCCTCGGTGGAAACCGTCTGGGCCGGGCTGGTTGCACCGCACCGTCGGCAGATACATGCTCGTGACTACAACGAAGCAGCGCCGAGCCTGGATCGCGGCGCCGAGATGGGCCGTTTCAAACTCGGCTCCACTGCCATCGTACTCTTTGGTCCGGGAAAAGTTGACTGGGACCACGGCCTGAGCGCTGGTGATTTCGTGCAAATGGGTCAGAAGCTCGGCAAACAACTGCAAAAAACTGGGTTTGAATCAGCATGAGGCCGGGGCTGATCGCCTGCCGGTCGTCAGGATGACGTGAGGCGGAGATTTAAAAACTGCTCTCGCTTTTGATTTTCCTGTCAGAAAACGCCAATGATCACGCGAAGCGGGGCGACAGGACTGAGCCGACCGTCCGATGACAGGGATGTCATCGACGAGCTTACAGGGATGTACTTGCAGCGTGTCGGCGCAGCCCTGACGGCTCGCGGCAGCCGACTTCGGATTATTACCAAACCCAGCCTGCGTTCTTACCTGGGTGTGCAAATCGCCTGGCTCTTGGCGCCTGGCTAGGCGCGACTCGCAGGAAAGGCTATTACCTCATCAATACTATTTACCCCCACTGCCAACATGACCAGGCGATCCACACCTAACGCCACACCGGCACACTCGGGCAAACCGCTCTGCAGCGCCTGTACCAGACGTTCATCCACCGGCAGCACAGGCCGATCCAATGCCTTGCGCAGCTTCTGATCAGCTTCGAAGCGTCGCGCCTGCTCCAGCGCATCGGTCAGCTCGAAGTAACCATTGGCCAACTCCATGCCATTGATAAATAACTCGAAGCGTGCCGCGCTCGGCAGCCTGTCATCGGAATCGACAATTTTCGCCAAAGCCGCCTGGGATGCAGGAAAGGCATAGACCATAGTCGGCTCGATCAACTGAGGTTCGATCAAATGGGAAAACAACAGATTGAGCCAGCCGTCGCGATCCAGCTCGCCAACAAATCCGCAGCGCTCCCGTCCAAGCCGCGCCAGCTCTGGGGTATCGCAGCTATGAATATCCGTTACCAGCAGATCGCTGAATAAATCTGCGTAGGTCACTCGCCGCGCGGGCGCGCAACCCAGTACAGAGCGCACCAGTTGATCGACTTCTTCCATCAGACTGTGGTGGTCGAACCCTGTGCGGTACCACTCGAGCATGGTGAATTCCGGATTGTGCCGCGACCCGCTCTCACCGTTGCGATACACCTTGCATAGTTGCCAGATCGGCCCGCTGCCGGCCGCCAGCAAACGCTTCATCGGGTATTCAGGAGACGTATGCAAATATAGAGGGTGCGATGCGCCGCCACCTTCCGGGATGAAATCCGTTGTGAAAGGAAACAGATGCGGGTCACTCACCGCCGCCGCAGACAATGCGGGTGTCTCGACCTCCAGCACATCGCGTTCGGCAAAGAAGTGCCGGATCTGATTGATGATGCCGGCGCGGCGTCGGAGGCTTTCGATTGAAGCGGTGGGTTGCCAGTCGTGCATTCTCAGGCTCACTTGGAGGGCGGCGAGTCGATCCGGACTCGCTCGGCAAAATCGTTGCACCGAATGACGCACACAAAAAACCGGGGCTCAGGCCCCGGCTTTTGTGCTGGCAGAAATTATGCGCGGCCGACGTAATCGCTGGTGCGCGTATCCACCTTGAGAACATCCCCAATGTTGATGAACAGTGGAACCTTGACTACGGCACCGGTCATCAGTTTGGCGGGCTTGGTGCCACCACCGGAGGTATCGCCCCGCACGCCTGGATCAGTCTCAACCACTTCCAGTTCAACGAAGTTGGGCGGCGTCACGATAATCGGCGCTCCGTTGTACAGAGTGACCTGATAAATCACCTGCTCCTTGAGCCAGTTCTTGGCGTCAGAAACCGCTTTTTCATCCGCGCCGACCTGTTCAAAGGAGCCATCGGTGGCCATGAAATGCCAGAACTCGCCATCGCTGTAAAGATATTCCATTTCACGGTCCATCACATCGGCACCTTCAAGACTTTCGCCTGATTTGAAGGTTCGTTCGTTTACCCGGCCGTTTTTCAGGTTGCGTACCTTGACCCGGTTGAACGCCTGCCCCTTGCCTGGCTTGACGAACTCGTTTTCCAGGATCGCGCAAGGATCACCATCCAGCATCACCTTAAGACCCGGCTTGAATTCATTGGTAGAATAATTGGCCATACATTTCCCACTTACAGTTTGAACGGAATCATCCGAAAGCGCGCTGACCGATGGTTACAGCCCGGCGTAGACAATAACGCCAGACGGATGCCCTGCCACCCATGCGCGGAAAAACGCAATGATACATGTATCTTCAGCGCCTGTTGAGTCTGACACTTGGCAAACTCTGCTCGCGCACAGCATTACCGCCCCGGCAGCGCTACTTGATCTGTTGCAACTGGACCATGCATTGCTCGATCCAGCCACGGCGGCGGCCCACGATTTCCCTTTGCGCGTCCCCCGACCTTATATCGACCGAATGCGCCGCGGCGATCCCCATGACCCCCTGCTCAGACAGGTACTGCCTATCGGCGAAGAGCTCCTGGATCAACCTGGCTACGTGACTGATCCACTGGGTGAACAGCATGCTAATGCCCGACCGGGGATCATTCACAAATATAAGGGCCGATTACTGCTGGTGGTCAGCGCGGGATGCGCAGTGAATTGCCGCTATTGTTTCCGCCGGCATTTTCCCTACGACGATAATAATCTGAGCACCGCCGAGTGGAAGGATGCTCTGGACTACATTCGCGCTGACATCA
Source organism: Pseudomonas saliphila (assembly GCF_008638345.1). Taxonomy (GTDB): domain Bacteria; phylum Pseudomonadota; class Gammaproteobacteria; order Pseudomonadales; family Pseudomonadaceae; genus Halopseudomonas; species Halopseudomonas saliphila. Next base: position 144,558 of record NZ_VTVA01000002.1, read on the forward strand.
GCATTCACGAGGTCATTTACAGCGGTGGCGACCCGCTAGCGGCGAACGATCGACGCTTGGCCTGGTTGACCCGGGAACTCGCAAGCATTTCACATGTGGCGCGTCTACGCGTGCATACCCGCCTCCCCGTAGTCATCCCGCAACGGGTTACGTCTGAGCTGATTGAGGCGTTATGTGGCACCCGCTTGCCGGTCACCATGGTGCTGCATTGCAATCATGCCAATGAACTGGACGCCAGCCTGAGCCAGGCCGTTCGAACCCTGCGCAGCGCCGGGATGATGGTGCTCAATCAGGCGGTCCTGCTCCGTGGTGTAAACGACCGGCTGGAAGATCAGATAGCCTTGAGTGAAAGACTAGCCGATAATGGCATTATGCCCTACTATCTCCATATTCTTGACCATGTCAAAGGAGCGCGTCATTTTCTTGTCGAGGATCACGAGGCCATCAAACTGGTCGGCCAGATGCTCACACGGCTCCCGGGCTTCCTGGTTCCACGCCTGGTTCGAGAGGTGGCCGGAGAACGCAGCAAGGTGCCACTACTTGTGCAGCCTGTTGACTGACCAGGGTTGCTGAAGGCTGGACTCGGCAGGCCTCCCATCGTCAAGAGCACAACTGCAGGGCCATAAACTGCTAGAGTGAGCGAATAGGTTCTGATTACGGCCCAGCTGACCGCCTTGATACTGATCGAAGGGAGTGTCCTGGACCGTACGGTGCTGCTGACGCGTTGCCTTCCCCGGGAACGCGGCAACCGGGCCTTGATACTGGGAATTACATGAATAGCACAACGCATAAGCTCAATTTGCGCGTACCGCTGCAGACGCTTGAAACACTCAGCTTTGCAGAGGCGTCGGAGAAAGGAATCTCCCAATGGCTGGGCAACTTGCCCAAGGCCAACATCGGAGAAACTGCCCGGCAGCTTTACAAAGGCCTGATCGAGCTGAATCAGCTGATCATCGCGCCTGAAAAGCGTCTGACATTGCTTGAGCTTATCCGTCCGGAAGTACGTTACGTTTGCCTCGCACTGTCCCGCTATTATCTCGGCCAGTCTATTGTCCTCGAAGACAAGCCGCGCAAGGTCGCCAATCTCTCGCAGTCTTTGCAAAATCACCTGGCCAACGGCTACAAGATCATCGTCGTGCAGGAAAAAAGCATTCGCCCGAAGGATCATGCCGCGACCATGGCATTAGCCCTTGAGCGCTCCATACGCAGCCTCTGCGGCCCTCTGCTGCGCGCCTATCAGCTGTATTGCCCGGTGGCTGATGGAGTCTGGCTGGAAATGCATCAACTGTATCAACTGGCGCGCAGGCGGCGCCTGCATAAACAGCCCATTACTGACGCTGAAAACGCTGGCGGGCACGCATTAACCATCAGGCACTGCTACATCATGGCCTTGCTGATGGGGGCTGCCCGGCCCAACCAGATGCGCCAGAGTGCCATGGGCAAACTCTTCGCCACGCTGGAAGACTGGAGCAGACGGGCCCACCTGGTGGATGCCGAAGATCCGGACGCGCTGTTTATTATCAATCCCGACATGGACTGCGCACCGCGATACCGCTCGCTGATTCGTGACGAAGACATGAGCGCCAGCGTCGGGCTGGCCACCCGCGGCCTGGTCGAAGACATCAAGGACTACATGCTCAATGGGGCCAACGCCGGCAGCTCATTGCAAGTACCTGATGACTTTGGTGTCGAGCTCCTGCAGCACGTCAGTCAATCCTGGGGCGACCTGGCGGAACGGACTTTCAATCGCGTGCCCGGCAACGGCGCAATCCGACTGAGTATCGGCATGAGCGCAACCCACTACCGGATTGCCGGGATGAGCTTTTCACATTTCACTGCCGCCGATGAGGCAGAGCAAAACCCCTTCTCAGATGCCGCCAGACGGGCCCGCAAGGAAGGCTGGGACAGCGCTTTCGATACCGACCAGAGCATCGACTGGGCGCCGTCGAACATGGAGACGATCGACTACACCGCTCCCACCTCCAAGCCGGCCACCCGGCAGAGCGAGGACGAGCAGTATCCGACGCATACCCTCAATATTGTCAATCACAGCCCGGGAGGCTTCTGTCTGACCTGGCCGAGGGATGTTCCTAAACAGCTTCAGGCAGGCGAGTTACTGGGTGTTCAGGAGGTCAATGGTCAGGACTGGAGTCTCGCCGTTGTTCGCTGGATCCGCCAAGTGCGCGGCGGCGGCACACAGATGGGTATCGAGCTTGTTGCGCCACACTGCACCCCCTGCGCGATCAAACTGATCCGCAAGTCAGAAGAGCCCAGCCAGTATCTGCGCGCGCTGACGGTACCGGCAGTGACGGCCATCGAGCGCCCACCGACCATCATTACGCCGCGCCTTCCCTTTCAGGTCGGGAGCAAGGTTGTGATCTATCAAGGCCACAAGGAAGCACGCGCCCAGTTGGTCGATCGCATCACAGCGACTGCCAGCTTCAGTCAGTTCGAGCACAGGCTCCTCGACCCGATTGGAAGTGCCACCCGCCCCGCCGGAGAAGGCCTGAACACGCCGACTGGTGGTGAGGATGATTTTGACTCTCTGTGGAAGACGTTGTAGATTCCAGTCACGTCAGGGCTGCCTTTCTCCGGCCCCTAAACATGGAAGACTATGGGCACCGAAACGCAGGCGATACGGCTGTTGATTCTTGATGATTCGCAAAACAATGCTGAGCGCATTGTCAGCGTCTTGCGCAATGCAGGCCACGCCACCCGCGCTCATCGCATCACCTCCGCGGAAGATTTGCAGGAATGTTTACAGCAAACCTGGGATCTTTGCGTTGCCACCCCGGATACCAGCTTCATGTCCGCTCGGCAGGCTTTCGGCCTGATCGGGCCCGACCGCGACGTTCCGTTCATCCTCCGCCTGGCCGAGCCAGACACCGAGACGCTGGTTGAAGCGCTGCGCAGCGGCATGAAAGACGCCATTCCGGTCGATTCCGATGCCCTGCTGACGCTTGTTGCCCAGCGCGAACTGACCAGTCTGGCAGCGCGACGGCACCAGCGCATCGCCGAACAATCGCTGCGCGAAGCGGAAAAACGCTGCCAATTGCTGCTCGACAGCTCGGTCGACGCTATCGCCTATGTGCATGACGGCATGCATATCTATGCCAACCGCTCCTATGCGCGTCTGTTTGGTTACGATGACGTCGATGACCTTGCTGCAGAGCCAATGGTAGGCCTGATTGCGGCGAAGGATCAGGCGGTTTTCAAGGACTTCCTGCGGCACTACATCGACCGGGGCGACCAGAACCAAATGCGCTGCAGCGGCGTAGACGTCGATGGCAAGGAATTCCCGATCATGCTGACCTTTTCCCCGGCCAGCTATGACAACGAGCCCTGCACCCAGGTGGTGATCCGCGCCGAGACCGCAAGCGCCGAGTTCGAAGAAAAGCTCAAGAGCATGGCCCGTCAGGATCTGGTAACCGGCTTGTTCAACCGCGCCTATTTTCAGGAGCAGCTTGAAAGCATCAGCGAACAGGCTGTGCGCCAGGGACAGCTCAGCACGCTGGTGTATCTCAGCATCGATAATTTCCACGCCTTGCAGGCCGACGTCGGCATTGGCGGTGCGGACCTGGTATTGGCCGATATCGCGCAGATCCTCCGGCAGACCTTTGCGCAAGAGACGCTGATGGCGCGCTTCAGCGATGACGCCTGCAGCATTCTGCTGGATGCTCAAGAGCCGGAAAGCATTCTCGACTCGCTGGACGCCCTGCGCCGGCAAATCGAGGGCAATCTGTTCGAGGCGAACGGGCGCACCGTGCAAATTACCGTCAGCATGGGCGTCTCAACGATCAGCGAGACCAGTCCCGACCCGATTCAGGCCGTGGACCGCGCTCATCGCCTGTCCGACCAGATCAGCCAGGACGGCGGCAATGCCGTGAAGGTGTTCAATCCGCTGGATGAACTGGCCCACCAGGCCAACCGTGGCAACCTCATAGCACTGATTCGCCACAGCATCGAAACGGACGCGGTGAAACTTGAGTTCCAGCCGGTGATAAGCCTGCGCGGGGATAGTTCGGAGCTGTATGAAACCTATCTCCGCCTGCTCAATAGTCAGGGCGAGGAAGTGCCTGCCGGCGAGTACCTCGAGGCAGCCATCGATTCCGGGCTGGCTAGCGAACTGGATCGCTGGATGATCAGCAAGGCGGTCAGGATGCTGGTGGCGCACCGCAGCAAGGGTGCCGACACCCGGCTGATTCTCAATCTGAACAGCGCCAGCCTGCAGGATCTTGATCTGGTGCCCTGGATTTCGAAGCTGCTCAAGGAATCACGCTTGCCGATGGATGCGCTGGTGTTCCAGTTCAACGACGCGGATGTGAATACCTACCTCAAGCAGGCGCGGGCCTTTACCGAGGCGCTGCGAGGCATTCATTGCAAGGTTTCTTTAAACCATTTCGGCTGCGCCCTGAATCCCTATGCGGCGCTGAAACACGTCCACGTTGACTACGTGAAACTCGACGGCTCATTCAGTCGGGATCTGTCCACGCCCGAATCAGTGGAAGCGCTCAAGGACATCGTCACCACCCTGCACAGCAAGGGTAAGCTGACCATAGTGTCCTTTGTCGACAGTGCCGCCATGATGCCGACACTGTGGCAGGCGGGGGTAAATTATATCCAGGGCTTCTATCTGCAAGCGCCCAGCGAAACGATGAACTACGACTTCTCGGCGGACTGATATTCTCGGCGCCCGAAACGGGCGCCTAATTCCAACCACACAGTGGCTGCATCCCAGCTCTACTCCCCGCAATGACGGTTAGTATTCGTCCCGGTCGCGAAAGCCCAATAAATACAGAATGCCGTCCAGGCCCAGCGTGGAGATCGCCTGCTTGGCTGATTGCTTGACCAGCGGCTTAGCCCGAAATGCTACGCCCAGACCTGCTATGGCCAGCATTGGCAGATCATTAGCCCCGTCGCCCACCGCAATCGTCTGCTCGAGGCTGATCCCCTCACGCTCAGCCAGCTCGCGAAGAAGATCCGCCTTACGCTGGCCATCGACGATCGGCTCCTGTACCTCCCCGGTGACCAGCCCATTCTCCACGGGCAAGGCGTTGGCGTAGACATAATCGATGCCCAGGCGCTGCTGCAATTGCTCGGCAAAATAGCTAAAGCCGCCAGACAGTATTGCGGTCTTGTAACCCAGGCGTCGTAATTGAGCGATCAAGGTTTCCGCACCTTCGGTCAACCGCAAGCCGGCACCGATCTCTTCCAGCACTGACACCGGGAGCCCTCTGAGCAGCGCCATACGCTCACGGAAACTGGCCTTGAAATCGAGCTCTCCACGCATCGCCCGCTCGGTAATTTCCGCAACCAGATCCCCTACCCCGGCGGCCTTGGCCAACTCGTCTATCACCTCGGCATCGATCAGCGTCGAGTCCATATCGAATACTACCAGGCGACGATTCCGGCGAAAGATGCTGTCCTGCTGGAAGGCGATGTCAACGTTAAGCTCCTGCGCGATCGCCAGGAATTCAGCGCGCAGAGCGGCGGGATCGCCCGGCTCGCCACGCACAGAAAACTCGATACAGCCCTTACCCTGATCAGCTGGCAAACCCTCCGGAATACGCCCGGACAATCGGTCGATGTGGTCTATGTTCAGATTGAAGCGCGCGGTGATATCACTGACCCGCGCAATATGCTCGGCGGTAATGCGCCGCGCCAGCAAGGTTACGATGTGCCGCGGCTTGCCCTGACCGGTCACCCAGCGGCTGTATTCTTCAGCGCTGACCGGTGTGAAGCGCACCTGCTGATCGAGCTCATATCCGCGGAACAAAACGTCTTTTAATACATCAGACATTCCGGTATCGCCCGCCATCTCGACCAGAATACCGAACGACAATGTATCGTGGATCACTGCTTGACCAATATCGAGAATCCGCACGTTCTGCCGGGCCAGGATGCTGGTGATCGCGGCGGTCAGGCCCGGCCGGTCAGGCCCCGTAATGTTGATCAGGACAATTTCGTTCAAGGTGGCCGCTCCGCTGACAAGACTGGGCCGCCATTCTACCCGGATTTAAGTGTCCACTTAATAGATGCGCGCTTTTTACCCTCTGGTGGAATGGCTATACTCAGGCCCTTCGAAGGCGCGAGGTTCAATTCAACCGGGATAGCTCCTTCGCTCGCCGGATCTTTCACCTTCAATATCGAGTTTTATCTTGAATCGCTCATCGCACTCCGACAATGTATTCCTTCGCTGCTATGCCGCCTGGCGTGACCAGAGCATAAAGTTGCGGGGCAGCTTGATGCTGCTCGTCCTGACCCCCTTATTTGGCGTCCTGCTAGCACTGATCTGGTTTGGCCAGTATCAACTTCAGCGCGACACTGCAGCCCAGGCTGATGCTGTCGGCGCCGAGCTCGCGCGCCAGGTCGCTGCTTCGGTCGCCGACCCGCTCGCCGCCGGTGACCATCTGAGCCTGAATATACTGTTGGCGCAGTGGAATCAGAATCCGCTTATCGCGCACACCAGCCTGAACACGCCGGACAATCGCATCGTTGCCGAGGCAGGCAGCAAGGTCTCTGACGAGCAGCTGGCACCTGGGCAAGGCCGCTTCGTCACGGCGGTACATGTACAAGACGTGCTGGCAGGACAGCTGCGCCTGAGTCTGGCAGCCGAGCCTTTTAGCGCCCCGGGACAAGCCCTGCTGCGTCATCTGCTGTGGAGCCTGCTCGGGCTCGCGCTGCTAGCCACGCTATTGGCCTGGCGGATGGCTGGGGGAATGCGCAAAGTGCTGGACGACCTGGCCGATTGGCGCGGGGACATTGATCCCCCCCCAGCAGGTGTAGATCGTGCGGATGAACTGGGCGCGCTTGCCCGACGATTAACCGAACGCCGCATAATCGACATGCCTGCTCCTGTCGAACCGGAAGAGCAGGAAGAGCCAGGGGAGCTGGAAGAACTGGAAGACGAATACGGTTTCGGGCTGCGGGAACCGACAATCACCGCATCGGACGAGATAGACGAGCTAGACAGTCCACTCGACGCTGCTTCGCTCGATCCGGTGCCTGACCCGGACACCGTATTCGGAACCTCTCCGTACGCGTCATTGGATGAGGATTTTGCCGCAGAGGCCACAACAGCCCAGCATGAAGAACCCATTGCTGACGACGACAAACCTTTAGCCGAAGGATCGGACGAATTGCTGGCCGACACCGACAGTGCGGAGGCGACGCCTGCAGAATCCGTCGACGAGCCAGAAACGCCCATTGAGCCGGTCGTGACGCCGCCTGCGCCAGCAGTGCCGAGCGCGGTACTGGCAGTACGGCTTGGCAATCAGGATGCGCTTCGTCGTCTGGCCCGCCCACGCTTGTTGTCACTGTTGCGGCGTTATCAGGAGTACGTAAGCCAGGCAGCGGAGATTTATCAGGGAACCTTGCACACCCTGCACGACGGCACCAGCGTCATTGCATTCGTTAATAAAGACGGTAACAACGATGCCGAAGAGCTCAGCACGGTATTGAGCTGTGGCGAGCTGCTGCGTGTTCTGGGTCACGATCTGCAAATCGAAATTGCCGACACCGGGATCGCGTTGCATTTGCAGCTGGCTGCCTGCCGTACCGAAAATATCGATCAGCTGGACGAAAGCCAGTATGCCGAACAGCCGGACTGCAAGCAGATGCTGGAGCGGCTGCAATTCAGCCGCAACCTGTTGCTGCTGGATGCGCCGCTGGCAACCAGCGAGCCGCTCACCCAGCGCGCGGTGGTCAGGCGACTGGCTAGCCAGTCCGGAGTGTATTGCGTCGAGCGACTGAAAGATCCACACCAGACGTTATTGGAACGGCAGCTGAATGCCTTGTACACCCAGCGCCGCCCCTCAGCCTAGTCCACCGTAATTGAATCAATCTTCTGAAATCCGCGCGGCAGCTTGTTGCCGCGCCGTCCACGTTCACCCCGATAGTGTTCCAGATCCGAGGGTTTGAGGGTCAAGGTGCGCTTGCCCGCTACCAGTACCAGGTTGGCGTTGGCAGGCAGCACCGTTAACCCAGCGAGGAATTCGTCCCGGGACTTCACCCTGGCCGAAGGAATCGACAGTATCCTGTTGCCTTTACCCTTCGCCAGCTGTGGCAACTCGGCAATCGGGAACACCAGCAGACGCCCTTCATTGGAGACCGCCACCACCGAATCGCTGGCCTGATCTGTCACTACCACTGGCGCGATAATTTTCCCACCAGCCGGCACGCTGAGCAACGCCTTGCCGTTCTTGTTCTTGGCATGCAGATCCGCACCCTGAGCGACAAAGCCATAACCGGCATCCGACGCTATCAGATACAGCGCCTGATCATCCGGCATCAATACCGCTTCGAAGGCCGCGCCTGGCGGTGGACTCAGCCGCCCGGTCAGAGGCTCACCCTGTCCCCGAGCCGACGGCAGCGTGTGCGCTGCGACCGAATAGCTTCGCCCGGTCGAGTCGATAAATACCGCCGGCTGATTCGACCGTCCAGCTGCCTGCCCCAGGAAGCTGTCCCCGGAACGATAAGACAAGGAAGGTCCATCCACTTCGTGGCCCTTGGCGCAGCGCACCCAGCCTTTTTCAGACAACACCACCGTTACCGGCTCGGCGGTCACCAGCTCGGTCTCAGACAGTGCCCGGGCTTCCCGGCGCTCGACCAGCGGCGAACGGCGATCATCACCATAGGTTTCGGCGTCAGCGATCAGCTCATCGCGGACCTTGTTGCGCAGGCGCTTCTCACTACCCAGCACCTTCTGAAGCTGATCACGCTCGGCCGCCAGCGCATCCTGCTCGCCGCGGATTTTCATTTCCTCAAGCCGCGCCAACTGCCGCAGCCGGGTATCCAGAATGTAGTCGGCCTGAGGCTCGCTGAGCGCGAAACGGGACATCAGTTCAGCGCGCGGCTGATCCTCGGTACGGATGATATGGATGACTTCATCCAGATTGAGGAACGCAACCAGCAAGCCGTCCAACAGATGCAGTCGGTTCAGCACCCTGTCGAGGCGATACTGCAGGCGACGACGTACCGTGCTGATCCGGAACCCCAGCCATTCGCTGATCAGGCTGCGCAGGTCCTTCACCGCAGGTCGGCCATCCGTTCCGATGACATTCATGTTGACCCGATAGCTGTGCTCCAGGTCAGTGGTGGCGAACAGGTGTTGCATCAGGTCTTCGGCATCGACGCGATTGGACCGTGGCACGATGACGATGCGGGTCGGATTTTCATGATCTGACTCGTCGCGCAGGTCCGCCACCATCGGCAGTTTTTTGGCCTGCATCTGCGCCGCAATCTGCTCCAGAATCTTGGACCCCGAAACCTGATGCGGCAGGGAGGTCACTACAATATCGCTGTCTTCACGCTCCCAAACGGCGCGTGCACGTACCGAGCCACGTCCCGTGGAGTAGAGCCTGACCAGGTCACTGCGCGGCGTGATGATTTCCGCCTCGGTCGGATAATCCGGTCCCTGTACATGTTCCATCAGCTCATCGATGCCAGCACCCGGCTCATCCAGCAAGCGTACGCAGGCCGCGGCCACCTCGCGCAGATTGTGCGGCGGGATGTCCGTCGCCATCCCTACGGCAATGCCCGTGGTGCCATTTAGCAGCAAATTGGGCAAGCGCGCGGGCAATACCATGGGTTCGTCCATGGTGCCATCGAAATTTGGCTGCCAGTCCACGGTGCCCTGTCCAAGCTCAGTCAGCAGGACTTCGCTGTAACGCGCCAGACGCGCCTCGGTGTAGCGCATCGCTGCGAAGGATTTGGGATCGTCCGGCGCGCCCCAGTTACCCTGTCCATCAACCAGTGGGTAGCGGTAGGAAAAGGGTTGCGCCATCAGCACCATCGCCTCGTAGCAGGCGGAATCACCGTGGGGATGATACTTGCCGAGTACGTCGCCGACCGTCCGCGCGGACTTCTTGTGCTTGGAGGTGGCAGACAGCCCCAACTCGCTCATCGCATAGATAATGCGACGCTGCACGGGTTTGAGGCCATCGCCGATGTTCGGCAACGCCCGGTCCATGATCACGTACATCGAATAGTTGAGGTACGCTTCCTCGGTAAACGACGACAGTGCGCGGCGCTCCACGCCTTCCATGCTCAGATCCAGGCTGTCACTCATACTCACCCTCTATTGGCGGTTCTGCCGCAAAATCAGTTGTCCGCCCTGCTGGCTGAAATCCAGCTGCCGCAGAGCGCTCATGCCCAGTAATATCTCGTCGCCCGTCATCCCGGGAACGATGCCGGCAGCGACATCCTGCAAACGGATATCGCCCAGCGCCAGGCTGTCTATTTGTGTGCTGTAGCTCTCGGCCAAACCATTTGCAGTACTGACCATAACCGGTCGGCCGCGCCTGAGACCCAGCCCGTCGGCCACCTCGGCGGGAATAGCCACAAAGGTTGCGCCGGTATCCAGCAGGAAGGTGACATCCGTGCCGTTTATCTGTCCGCCAACCAGATAGTGGCCTTGCCGATTGCTATCGAGCCGCACCTCGATCACCGAGTCGGTACGCACCGAGTCCGGCTGCTGGTTGGGGTTGCGTTGCCGCTCCTCGAGGCCAGCAAACCAGTTGGCAGCCAGCGCCAGCCCGGCGATCCATGCCAATACCAGCATGACCGTCCCGAAGCGACGCGAAGCCGGCCTTTCAGACACCAAAGAATCCGCATCGCATTGGTAGACCGGGGATCAAAGCAGGACCTCGGCCAGATTGCCCTTACTCTCGAGCCAGCTCTTGCGATCCGGCGAGCGCTTCTTGGCCAGCAGCATATCCATCAGGGCTTCGGTCTGCGGCATATCGTCGACAGTCAACTGGACCAGACGGCGGGTATCCGGCGCCATGGTGGTTTCGCGCAGCTGCAGGGGGTTCATTTCGCCGAGGCCTTTGAAACGCGTGACCTGAATCTTGCCGCGTTTGCCCTCGGCTTCTATCCGATCGAGGATGCCCTGTTTTTCTGCATCGTCCAGGGCGTAAAACAGCTCCTTGCCGACGTCCACTCGGTACAGCGGCGGCATTGCCACGAACACATGTCCGGCTTCCACCAGCGGTTGGAAATGCTTGACGAACAGGGCGCACAGCAAGGTAGCGATATGCAGACCATCCGAGTCCGCATCAGCCAGAATGCAGACTTTGCCATAGCGCAGTTGGGCCAGATCAGGGGAGCCGGGATCGACACCAATTGCGACCGCGATGTCGTGTACCTCCTGCGAGCCGAGCACCTGACTCGGATCAACCTCCCAGGTATTCAGAATCTTGCCGCGCAGCGGCATCACCGCCTGAAACTCCTTGTCACGCGCCTGCTTGGCGCTGCCGCCGGCGGAGTCCCCCTCGACCAGGAACAGCTCTGCACGTCGGGGGTCCTGGCCGGCGCAGTCGGCCAGCTTGCCGGGTAGTGCCGGACCCTGGGTAATCCGCTTGCGCTCGATCTTCTTGCCGGCCTTAAGGCGTCGGCTGGCGTGATTGATCGCCATTTCCGCCAACTGCTGGCCGATGTCAGCGTGCTGATTCAGCCACAGGCTGAAGGCATCTTTGATCACACCCGAGACAAAAGCGGCCGATTCACGGGACGACAGCCGCTCCTTGGTTTGCCCGGAGAATTGCGGATCACCCATTTTCAGCGAAAGCACGTAACTGACGCGCTCCCACACATCCTCGGGCGCCAGCTTGACGCCCCGCGGCAGCAGATTACGGAACTCGCAAAATTCCCGAACCGCTTCGAGCACTCCGGTGCGCAAGCCATTAACGTGGGTTCCGCCCTGCGCCGTGGGGATCAGATTGACGTAGCTTTCCTGCACCAGCTCGCCACCTTCGGGTAGCCAGAACATGGCCCACTCGACAGCCTCCTGGCGAGAGGACAAATTGCCGGTGAAGGGCTCTTCCGGTAATCGCGGCCACTGGATACAGGAGTCGGTCAGGTAATCGCGCAGCCCATCCTCGTAGTACCAGGAAGTCTGCTCTTTGGATTGCCGGTCATCAAAATCCACCTTCAGGCCGGGGCAGAGAACCGCCTTGGCCTTGAGCAGATGTTTGAGTCGACTGATGCTGTACTTTGGCGTATCGAAATAGCCAGGATTAGCCCAAAACTTGACCGAGGTACCGGTATTGCGCTTGCCAACAGTACCGACCACTTCGAGCTCGCTGACCTTCTCGCCATTTTCGAAGGCGATCGCATACTCCTGGCCATCGCGTTTCACTCGCGCCTCGACTCGCAGCGAGAGCGCATTAACCACGGAAATTCCGACCCCGTGCAAGCCGCCGGAGAACTGATAGTTCTTATTGGAGAATTTACCCCCCGCATGCAGGCGCGTGAGGATCAGCTCAACGCCGGAAACGCCCTCTTCAGCGTGCATATCCACCGGCATGCCCCGCCCGTCGTCGGTGACTTCCAGCGCATTGTCTTCGTAGAGGATGACGCTAATCGTCCGGGCGTGACCGGCAAGTGCCTCGTCGACACTGTTATCGATGACTTCCTGGGCGAGATGGTTTGGGCGAGTGGTGTCGGTATACATGCCCGGTCGACGTCGTACCGGATCAAGGCCGCTGAGTACTTCGAGTGCGTCGGCGTTATAGGTCGATTGCGACATAGACGGTCTGGCTATCCTTGACAAGGTATGCATACCCGGCGACCGCCTGTATCGAACAGGCACAGGCGGCAATGACCGGGCGGCATCGATTGGAAACTGCATGCATAGTATCCGCCCGGAGGACGACGTGCCAATGCCTGATGCCCTAGCGGGACAGCGGAGGCTCAAGCATGTGCCGGGCGGCGGTGCCAGCTGAGAATCTAATACCCACTGGCCCCCGGATCAGCTACGAACTGACCGGCCGGCAAGCGCGACACAGCCGTCTCGATCGATCCGTCATCATATAGCCGCAACCAGCGGTAGCCGGGGGACTGCGTGTCAGTGGCGAACCCTGCGCTGTGCGCGTCGAACTGGATGCAGGTTGAAGGCGTGGCAAGCAGGCGTACGTTGCCGCGCATGGAGTCCAGGTGTTGGTGAATATGTCCCCATAGCACCGCGCGAACGCTGCTGCTGTCATCAATGCGCTGCAGCAGCTTCTCGGCATTCTGTAATCCCAGAGGATTCATCCAGTCACTCTGGATATCCACCGGGTGGTGATGGAGGCTGACCAGCAGATGGCGCCCATCCGCCGAGTCCAGGGCACGGTCGAGACGATCTAGTTGACGCGTACCCAGATGCCCGGGTACCGCCCCAGGCACACTCGAATCAAGCAACACGATCCGCCACCTGGACAGGTCAACCCATTCGGCATTGAACCCTGACGCATCCCCGAGTGAGGCCATCAGCTGTGCATCATCATGATTGCCAGGCAGCCAGCGGCACTCGGCCGGCAGCCGCGCCACGGCATCGATAAAGCGCTGATATCCCCCTGCGGAGCCGTCCTGCGTGATATCACCGGTCGCAAGGACCAGATCGATCTGGTCGATTTCACCAAGTACCTGATCAATAACCGCATTGAGGCTGGCAAACGTATCGAGACCAAGCAGCCTGGCGCTGTGGTCGGCAAACAAATGACTGTCCGTAAGCTGAACGATACTGACGTATCCAGCTTCGGCTGTTGTGACTGGCGGCATCGACGGCCTACTCCTGATCCCTATCCCAACGGGAATGATGACAATTCCGCGACGAGTATTCCAGTGACTGGTTCACAGCCGAACGGTTCTCAACGGCCCACAAGCACCGGCTGCGCACTTTGGCCGAAGCGCTGACAATGTCCAAGCCATTCCCCAAGAAAGCGGTTGAGCTGGGACTTTTCATCTGGCTGAAGCATCTGTTCATTGGGATAAGGATACACGCCCATGAAACGCCGACGGTTATAGGCCGCCACCACCTCCGCCATGCGGGCATCATGGTACAGACGTATTTCCATGCTGGGCGGAGCTAGCCAGTCGTGGCTGCGCTCGTGAATCAATTGGAGCATGGTGGTATAGCGGCAGCGCTCCAGTACGCGCATGACCAACGCCTGGTCAGGGCCAGCGCCGGCATCGATGATGATGCGCTGTTCGTCCTGCACGGCCATCGTCGGCATCAGTTTTTTCAACCGCAGATAGTTCTCTTCGCAGATGGCCTGCAACTGGGAAAGATCGATGTGGTAGCGCGGTCTTAGAGCGACCATCAGGGCTGCGTCCCCGCTGTTTGTCGAAGGCGTTCTGCATGTAGTTCGAGCCATTGTAGACCGATGATGCTCGCAGCGTTATCAATCCGCCCATCCTCGACGGCGGCCAGCGCCTGAGCGCGCGGCCAAACGCTGACGCGGATGTCCTCGCCCTCCTCCTCCAGGCCATGAATACCGCCTGCGCCCCGGCTGTCCACCGTTGCACAGAACAGATGTACCCGCTCGTCGCTGCCTCCGGGTGAGGGAAAATAACGGGTGATTGGCACGAGATCGAGCAGATCCAGCCCGGCTTCTTCCTTCGCTTCCCGGTGGGCAACTTCCTCGGGAGCCTCATCCTTGTCAATGAGGCCTGCCACCAGCTCCAGCAGCCAGGGGTGCCTGGTTTTCTCCAGGGCACCGATACGGACCTGCTCGATCAGCACCACCGTGTCGAGCCAGGGATCGTAGGGCAGCACACATACGGCGTCATGCCGCACAAACAGTTCACGACGCAGTTCTGGTCCCCAGCCGCCACGGAACAGACGATGCCGTAAAGTCAGAATATCCAGCCGATAGAACCCTTTAAAGCCGGATTCACGGCTGACTATCTCGACATCGTCACGGGTAAAGGTCTTCAATATCATCCCCAAAGGATTGCGGTTTATTTAGCGTCAACAGACCCTACTAAACTCGCATACCTGCAGGCCGGACGGCAACACTTCAGACCTTTTGATAGAGCTGCGACCCGGTTGAGCGAAACTCCTGCGACTTGGCCTTCATGCCCTCCTCCACCGCCGAGTCGATCACCTCGATACGCTGCGCCGCCGCGTAATCCCTGACTTCCTGAGTGATCTTCATGGAGCAGAATTTCGGACCGCACATGGAGCAGAAATGCGCGACCTTGGCCGAGTCCTTGGGCAGTGTTTCATCGTGATACAGACGGGCGGTATCCGGATCGAGGCCGAGATTGAACTGATCCTCCCAACGGAATTCGAAACGGGCCTTGCTCAATGCATTGTCGCGAATTTGAGCACCGGGATGCCCCTTGGCCAGATCCGCTGCGTGAGCCGCGATCTTGTAGGTAATGATGCCGGTTTTTACGTCATCCCGGTTGGGCAGACCGAGGTGCTCCTTGGGCGTGACGTAACACAGCATCGCGCAGCCGAACCATCCGATCATCGCCGCGCCTATCCCCGAGGTAATGTGATCGTACCCTGGTGCAATATCCGTGGTCAGCGGGCCAAGCGTATAAAAAGGCGCTTCATCACAGCACTCCAGCTGCTTGTCCATGTTGTCCTTGATCAGGTGCATGGGCACGTGGCCAGGTCCTTCGATCATGACCTGCACATCATGTTTCCAGGCCAGCTTGGTCAGCTCCCCAAGCGTCTCGAGTTCGCCGAACTGCGCCTCATCGTTGGCATCGGCAATCGAACCCGGCCTCAACCCGTCACCCAGCGAGAAGGACACATCGTAAGCCTTCATGATTTCGCAGATATCTTCGAAATGGGTATAGAGGAAGCTCTCTTTATGGTGTGCCAGGCACCACTTGGCCATGATCGAGCCACCGCGACTGACGATGCCGGTAACCCGCTTGGCCGTCATGGGAACATAGCGCAGCAGCACGCCGGCATGGATGGTGAAATAATCCACACCCTGCTCTGCCTGCTCGATCAGGGTGTCGCGGAAGATCTCCCAGGTAAGGTCTTCAGCCACACCGTTCACTTTCTCCAGGGCCTGATAGATCGGCACCGTGCCAATCGGCACTGGCGAATTGCGGATAATCCATTCCCGGGTCTCGTGGATATTCTTGCCTGTGGACAGGTCCATCACCGTGTCCGAACCCCAGCGGATACCCCAGGTCATTTTCTCCACCTCTTCATCAATGGAGGAACCCAACGCCGAGTTACCGATATTGCCGTTAATCTTCACCAGGAAGTTACGGCCGATGATCATCGGTTCCAGTTCCGGGTGATTGATGTTGGCCGGAATCACCGCGCGGCCACGGGCGACTTCTTCGCGGACGAATTCCGCGGTGATCTGCTGCGGTATCGCCGCACCAAAGCTGTGACCAGGATGTTGCTGGTCGAGCAACCCAGCCTCACGCGCTTCCTGCAGCTTCATGTTCTCGCGAATCGCGATGTATTCCATTTCAGGCGTGATGATGCCTCGACGGGCATAGTGCATTTGCGAGACGTTACAACCGGCCTTGGCGCGGCGCGGCGTGCGCACGTGGGCGAAGCGCATGCTGTCCAGTGACGAATCGGCCAGTCGTGCCTGCCCAAATTCGGAGGTCAAGCCTGGCAATACCTCGGTATCGCCACGCTCGTCGATCCAGGCACCTCGCACATCGGCCAGACCGGAGCGCAGGTCGATTGCCACAGCGGGGTCGCTATAGGGGCCCGAGGTGTCGTACACCAGCACGGGGGCATTTTTCTCGCCACCCAGCTCGGTCGGCGTGTCCGCCAAGCTGATTTCCCGCATGGGCACCCGGATATCCGGGCGCGAGCCAGTCACGTAGATTTTGCGGGAGTTGGGGAAGGGTCGGGTTGCTGCGCCGTCGGCGCCCGAGGTAGTGATGGCATTGTCAGGCAATTTATTATTCATGATCGCTCCACTGCGTTGAGAAAACGCGCAGGGAACCGAAGCGGTACCTGCCCGCCCAGGCAATTGCAGCCCAGAGCAACGCAACAGAACGCCGCATCTCGATTCCTACGCCGGTACTAATCGGTTCAGGTTCAACGGGTGTTATCTCAGCCAACTGCGAACAGAAGGCACCCCGTCAAGATGAGCTGACAGCTTAGGGTCCGCGGTGAAATGCTGCAAGCACAGCTTGGCGCGATGGCAACAATCGCTCATTAACAGACGGTATCTGACTGGAACACGCCGTTGCGGCGCGCTCCAGCTGCGCTTCGTCCTTGACCAGGGCCCACGCGCTCATTAGCCTTGGCGGATTATTCAATCCATGCGAAGGAAGTCTGCATGCTGCGCCCCCTTTATCTTGCTGTTTTACTGGTGGGTCTGTCGTCCGGCCAGGCATTGGCCAAGACCGATCTATTGACTATCTACCAGGAAGCGGTAGACAACAGCGCCGATCTGGCGGCAGCCGAAGCAGATACACAGGCCCGCCAGGAAGCCCTGCCCCAGGCCCGAGCACAGTTATTGCCAAACATCGGCGCAACAGCCGGTGCCGCCCGTGAACGTCTCGATATCGATGGCATGGGCAGTGACCGGTATTCCACTCACTATTACCAGGCGAGTCTGACGCAGCCCTTATTCCGCGCTGAAAGCTGGTTCAACTATCAGGCAGCGAAATCGCTGAGTGAGCAGGCGCAGGTCGAGTTTTCCGCCACGCAGCAGGCGCTAATTCTGGAAGTGGCCGAAGCCTACTTCAACGTGCTGCGCGCCTCGGACAATCTCGCATCAGCCCGATCGGAGGAAGCCGCCTTTGAGCGCCAGCTGGAACAGGCGCGCGAAAGGTTCGAAGTTGGCCTGTCGGCACGCACCGATGTACTTGAAGCACTGGCCGGGTTCGATACCGCGCGAGCCGCCCGGCTGAGCGCGCAAACCAACCTGGACATCAGTTATCAGGCGTTGACGCGTCTGACTGGTCAGCAATACGAAGAACTGATTGGCATCAGCCATGACCTGCCTATCCTGCCACCCACGCCAGGCGTGCTGCAGCAATGGGTTGATACTGCAGCGGTGCAGAATCTGCAATTACAGGCTTCACGCCTGGCCATTGACAGTGCCGCAGAAACCCTGCGCAGCAGCCGCTCCGGTCATGCACCCACTGTTGATGCCTTTGTGCGTCATGGCAGCAACTCAAGCGACGCCGCCTCATTTGGGGGACCTGCCGCAGCTACTGGCACCGGTGATCGGGATACCACGTCAATCGGCGTCGAGCTCAATCTGCCATTGTTTACCGGCGGAGCCACCACTTCCCGCGTGCGCGAATCCAACTTTCGCTTGACCCAGGCCGAGCGACTGAGTGAAGCGCAACTGCGACGTGTCGTTGAAAGCACCCGCAACCTGTTCCGCACCGTCACGTCCAGCGTCGAAGAGGTGGAGGCACGTCGTCAGGCGATCATCTCCGCCAACGCTGCTTTGGACGCAACCCAGACTGGCTACGAAGTCGGCACCCGCAATGTGGTCGATGTGCTGGAGGCCCAGCGCAACCTGTACCGCTCAGTGCGTGATTACAACGATGTGCGCTACAACTACATCATCAACAACCTGAATCTGAAACAGGCGGCCGGCACTCTCAGCCCCCAGGATCTGAGAGAGCTGTCTCGCTGGCTCAACCCCGACTATGATCCGGACCGGGATTTCATCCCGCCTTTCAGTGATGAGGAAGTCGAGCGTATGTCGATGGGGGGCCAGCGGCCGGAATCCTCCGACCAGACGCGGATGCGCCGCAGCTTCTAGTCGGTAGTCAGCGATGCGCGCTCTCGTGCATCAAACATGGTGCGTCGAGAGCTAGGGGTTTAAGGCTGGAAGCAGTACCCGGGAGGTTTGAGCACCAGCTCATACCACGGCTGGCCGGCGGCACCGACGCCGCGGCGAGCTCTCCATCGAGTCCGAACCCGGCCCGCTCCCCCACTGCAAAAGGAGAACTAGGGGATTCGGGTCTAGTTGTTCTACCGTTTTTCAATAAATCCGGATATGCCCGTCAACAAGCGGGCCAGGGCGCCCTGATTGTCCAACACCACAGCCTGTCCGGCGCGACCAGTCTTAGTCCGTCCGGCAGGGTCTGCCAGATACTGAGACACACACTCAGCCAGCGCTGCCGCATCCTGCACGATCTTCAGCGCCCCGGCCTCCTCCAGCAAGTCGCTGACTTCCGCAAAGTTGAACCAGTGCGGGCCGGATAATACCGGCAAGCCCAATGCCGCAGGTTCCAGATAGTTGTGCCCCCCGTTCGGCACCAGCGAGCCGCCTACAAAAGCAACGTCGGCGCAACCGAAAAACTGCATCAGTTCGCCCATGGTATCGCCCAGAAATACCTGATCAGTGGACGAAGGCATGCGTCCGGCGCTGCGCCGTGCTGTCTTCAACCCCGCTTCGCTGATCAGTCGGGCGACACTGTCGAAGCGCTCGGGATGGCGCGGCACCAGAATCAACAACGCGTCGGTATGCTGACGCAGAATGGCCTGATGCGCTTCAAGGATCTGCTCATCCTCGCCAGCATGGGTGCTGGCCGCGATCCACACCGGCCGACCACCCCACCCAGCGCGCCATTGGGCGGCCTGCGCCTGTTTGTCCGGGTCAGGTTTCAGATCGAATTTGATACTGCCCGTCACAGTCATCGCCTGGCCGGGCACGCCCAATGCCGCGAAACGCTCAGCTTCAGGCTGGCTTTGCACCGCCACCCAGTCCAGCGAAGCGAACATCGGCCGGACCAGCGCAATGATGCGTTGATAACCGCGCGCCGAACGTTCGGACAACCGCGCGTTGGCGAGTATCACCGGCACCCCGGCGGCTTTGCAGCAAGCGACCAGGTTCGGCCACAGCTCGGTCTCCATGATGATGCAAATGCGCGGCTCGAGCCGCCTGATAAAGCGACGCTGCAGCCATGACAGGTCATAGGGTAAATAGGCGTGCCCGACAGTATCACCGAACATCTTGCGAATCTGCGCCGAGCCGGTCGGGGTCATGCAGGTAATAGTGACCGGCAGATCAGGGTAGCGCTGCATCAATTCCTTGATCATCGGCGCTGAGGCAATGGATTCGCCCACTGAAACAGCATGCACCCAGATGCCGCCTGGGCGGACATCCCCGCCGAGCGCAAACCGCTCCTGCCAGCGCCGGGCATAGGCCGGCGCACGCCAGGCGCGGTACAGCAGCCGGCCGAGTATCACTGGCAAAAGCAGCGTAAAAACCAGACTGTAGATCAGGCGAACCATGTGGATGTCCCTATACGAAATGCGGCATAGAGTAGCAGATGTGACCCGAAGCGCTGGCAGTGTCTATACTAGGAACCTTTTTAGGACAACCACGGAATTTATGAGCACAACCCTCGAAACCGACATCTGCATCCTTGGCGGCGGCATCGCCGGTTTATGGTTGAATGCTCGGCTGCAACAGCTTGGATACAGCACTCTGCTGATTGAGCGGGGCGCGCTGGGAGGCGGTCAAAGCAGCAAATCTCAGGGCATTATCCATGGCGGCACCAAATACGCGCTGCATGGCAAACTGAGTCTGGCGGCCGAAGCCATTGGCGGAATGCCCGAGCGCTGGCGCGCCAGTCTGGATGGCACCGGCGAGCTTGATCTGACTGGGGTCAGACTGCTTTCCGAGCACCACTATCTGTGGTCACCCGGCAGCCTGATCAGCAATGTGGCGGGATTCTTTGCCAGCAAAGCGCTGCGTGGCCGGGTCGACATCGTTAAAGGGTCTGAGCGTCCGTCGGTCTTCGACAATCCTGCGTTCAAGGGCAAGGTCTATCGACTGGCCGAACTGGTGCTCGACGTACCCGATGCAATTCGCCGTCTTGCGGAATTGTCGGGTAACAGTCTCGTGGTGGATGCCTCGCCACATGTCGAACGCAGACCGGACGGCAGCATAGCGGGAATCGCCATTCATGATTATCTGATCAAGGCTCAACGCTATGTGCTGACGGCAGGAGAAGGCAACGAGGGTCTACTGAACAGCTGGGGCGTCGATCAGCCCAGCATGCAGCGTCGGCCTCTGCAAATGGTACTGGTCAAAGGACCAGATCTTCCGGCTCTCTATGCCCACTGCCTGGGCAGCAGCCCCAAGCCGCGTGTCACCATAACCACACACCCCTGCGCCGATGGCCAATGGTGCTGGTATCTGGGCGGGGAGTTGGCGGAGCAAGGCGTCGGACTGGCACCCGACGAACTCATCGCCCGAGCCAGAAATGAACTGGCAGAGCTGTTGCCGTGGGTCGACCTGAGCCAGACCCGCTGGACCACCTTGCCAGTGAACCGCGCAGAACCGGCACAAAGTGGGCTGGTGCGTCCGGATACTGCGTACATGCAGGCTGTACACAACGTGCTGGTGTGCTGGCCCACCAAGCTTGCGCTAACACCGAATCTGAGCGACCAGATGCTGGCCGAACTTGAACGGCAGGCGATCCGACCCAGCGTTCAGCAGCCTGAGGTGGTATTGCCACAACCGCATGTAGCCACCCCCGTCTGGGATATCTGCTTCCCATGAAGACCTTGCACAACCACCACAGACAGCTGGGCAGCACAGGCATTGCCGTCTCCCCGTTGGGATTGGGAACGGTGAAATTCGGTCGCAATCAGGGGGTCAAATACCCCAGCACCTTCGATCTGCCCACCGACGCCCAGGCGCTCGATTTACTAGCTCTGGCGCGTGAACTGGGACTCAACCTGATCGATACGGCGCCGGCATACGGCACCAGCGAAATCCGTCTGGGCACACTGCTGGAAGGCCAGCGTCAGGACTGGGTGATCTGCACAAAAGTGGGCGAAGAATTTACCGACGGCGTCTCCTCATTTGATTTCAGCGCCAACCATACCCGCCAGTCCATCCAGCGCTCACTGAAGCGGCTTAAAACCGATTATCTTGATCTGGTGCTGGTGCATTCGGACGGCAAAGATCTCGACGTTCTAGCCCAGGGAGCCTACGCCGAGCTCGAGGCTTGCCAACGTGAGGGCTTGATCAGAGCATTCGGGTTCTCTGGCAAGACAGTTGCCGGAGGCATCAGAGCGCTGGAGCGCGGCGACTGCGCCATGGTCACCTATAACGCCACCGAGCAGAGCGAACGGCCGGTTCTCGACTATGCTCAGGCTCACGGCAAAGGCATTCTGATCAAAAAAGCCTTGGCCAGCGGTCATTTGTGTCTCGCAGGCAATGACCCGATCACGGCCGGGCTCCGGCTTATTTTTAATCATCCCGCGGTTGCCAGCGCGATCATCGGCACCATCAACCCGGGTCATCTAAAACAGAACGTGACCACTGCGGCTACCGTTCTGGAATCAATCGCCGGAAACTCCTAGCCACGGAAAACACTATGCCTCGGATCATTGCCCGAAAAAATCCTGTGGTCTTCAAAACCCAGGCGATTCGCGTGCAAGCAAGCCCCGAGGCGCTGCGGTATACGCCCGTTGGCAGTCCGCTCAGCTTTGTGCAAATGCAGGCCCTGCGTCGGCCCATTTCGATTGCGGATCCACACCAGTTCGACATTACCGTCGCCAATATGGGTGTATCGGTTGACCTGACCCTCGAGTGGCAAGGACGACACTTCAAACTGCTGGTGCGTCAGGAGCGGCTGGACCAGGGTGACGAGGTGCTCAAGCTTATTTCCGGTTACGTGCCCGCGCATGAGTTACGGGTGCCGCTCCTCACGGCCATGACCGAAATTGCCGAAGAGCTGTTGCTCGAATGCTCGCACGGCTGGCTTCAGGGGCGCTATCAGCAGACCTGGCTGCCAACCCCCTATGCAGCGGACCTGCCAGTGGACCCTAATCAGAACTTCGAGCTTATGCCTGACCGCGGCCACACTCGGCCGGTGTGCTGCGGCACCCAACCGTTGATCGAACGGCCCCGCGCCTACGTCCATCTGCCGAGCAATTCGCTGCAACTGGTCTATTCCCTACGCGTGACGCTACCGGAGCGATGCGGCACCCTTACGGCTCTACATGCGGACGAAATCCTGGATAGTAAGAGTGGCGAGTTAAGAGCCAGCCTGGATGAACAGCATCCTGACCTGTATCTATGCGAAATGAACGACCGCCAACAGCCCGGGCATATCTATACATTGAAGAAAGGGGTGCTGGTGATCGAAAAGCCGACCCAGCTCTGGCTGAGTGAAGCAATGGCCGAGCAGACTGGCTGGGTAATCGAAGCGGAGCGTTGCGCCTGGCCAGAGGGTCTGGCCAGGCTATAGGATGAAGCCGAGCAATCCTCAGCTATCGGATTTTTCGCGTATGCGCTCGACGATGGCAGTGGTGGAGCAACTTTCAACAAAATTCAGCACGCGAACGTCGCCACCGTAGGCCTGAACGATAGACGCCCCGACGACCTGATCCACGCTGTAATCTCCGCCCTTGACCAACACGTCAGGCTTGATCTGCTTCAACAATTCTTCAGGCGTATCATCAGCGAAGGAAGTGACCCAGTCGACCGCACCCAACCCTGCCAGCACCGCCATGCGCCGATCAACCGCATTGATGGGTCGGCCAGGGCCTTTGAGACGCGCGACCGAGGCATCATCATTGATCGCTACGATCAGCCGATCACCCAGGCTACGCGCTTCTTCGAGATAGCCCACGTGGCCGGCATGGATGATATCGAAACAGCCATTGGTGAATACGATCCGCTCACCATGTGCGCGGGCATCTTCTATCGCCAACAGCAATTGCTCTATACCCAGAACGCCGCGTTCACTGCCCTGCTCGCGCTGCACCGCACGGCGCAATTCCGGCGCGCTGATAGCCGCGGTACCCAGCTTACCGATAACGATCCCTGCGGCCAGATTGGAAAGCCCAACCGCATGGGGCAATGATTCACCGGCAGCTAATGCCGTGGCCAACGTGGAAATCACCGTATCGCCTGCGCCCGTCACGTCAAACACCTCACGCGCTCTGGCAGGCAAATGCAGGGGTGGCTGCCCCCTGCTCAGCAAGGTCATGCCCTGCTCGCTACGCGTCACCAGCATGGCATCCAGCTCGAGTTGATCAATCAACGCCATGCCCTTGTCCACCAGCTCCTGCTCACTTGCACAATGCCCCACCACTGCCTCGAATTCAGACAGATTTGGCGTGATCAGGGTCGCCCCTCGATAAATGGAGAAATCCGTGCCTTTGGGGTCAGCTAATACCGGAATATTTTTCGCACGCGCTAGGGCGATGAGTTCCTGATGATTGACCAGTGCACCCTTGCCGTAGTCCGACAGCACCATGACCTTGGCTTTATCGAGCAAGCCACGGACGGATTCAAGTATCGCCGCTCCGTCTGTTGGAAAAGACTCCTCAAAATCCAGGCGAATCAATTGCTGATGACGGCTCAGTACACGCAGCTTGGTTATGGTCGGGCTGGACGCGTGGGACTGGAAATCACAGTACACACCCGCCGCGTTCAGAGTCTGCCGCAGACTGACAGCCGCTTCATCCTCGCCGGTTACCCCGATCAGCCATGCAGGTGCCCCCAGCGCTGCAATGTTCAGCGCCACGTTGCCCGCGCCGCCTGGGCGGTCTTCGATCTGGTTAACCTTGACCACGGGCACCGGCGCCTCTGGTGAGATCCGATGCGTGGGTCCATGCCAGTACCGGTCCAGCATCACATCGCCTACGACCAGTACAGGCGCGGAATCAAAACGTGGCATGGTCAGCTTCATAAATATTCCCGTTCAGTCAGCCAGTCGGCTGGATTGAGACTCATGCTTGAGAAGAGTCATCATCTTGAAATTGCATGCTGTGCAGGCGCGCATAGTAGCCGTTCTGAGCCAGTAGTTCAGCATGGCTGCCCCGTTCGACGATCTTGCCCTGATCCATCACCAGGATGATATCGGCCTTCTCGATCGTCGACAGCCGATGCGCGATGACCAGCGTGGTACGCCCTTGCATCACATGATCCAGGGCGCTCTGAATGTGTCGCTCCGACTCGGTATCCAGCGCCGAAGTCGCTTCGTCCAGGATCAGTAAGGGTGCGTTTTTCAACAATGCGCGGGCAATCGCGAGGCGTTGGCGTTGACCGCCCGACAGCAGCACACCGTTCTCCCCGACCATGGTATCCAAGCCGTTTGGCAGCTTGTCGATGAATTCCTTGGCATATGCTGCCTCAGCAGCCCGCTCTATATCTTCGCGCGGCGCGCCGGCCAGATCGCCGTAGGCGATATTGTTGGCAATGGTGTCATTGAACAGCGTCACGTGCTGAGTGACCAGGGCGATGTGCTTGCGTAAGTTACGCAACCGATAATCGGACACCTCGACCCCATCAACAAGGATCTGGCCTTGGTTATGCTGATAAAAGCGGGGAATCAGACTAATCAGCGTCGACTTGCCACTCCCCGAGCGGCCAACCAAAGCCACCATCTGGCCGGGCTCGACGGAGAAATTGATATCCTCCAGCACGGCTTTATCAGTCTCGGGATAGCTGAAATGCAGACCCCGCACCTCAACCCGACCACTGACTCGCTCTGACTCGTAGGTACCCATATCGGACTCAGGGTCTTCGTCAAGCTGCTCGAAGATGCTTTCCGCCGCTGCTATACCTTTCTGGATATTGGCGCTGACTTCCGACAACTGCCGCACCGGTTTCGGCAACAGCCCCGCCGCCGTAATGTAGGACACCAGATCACCAGCGGTTGAATCACCGCGCAGAAACAGCACCAGGAACATCACAAACGCCATGGCGCCGTAAGTCACCAACTGCAAACTAGGTGTGAACACCGCCCCAGTGCGCGTCATTTTCAGACCTCGCTGCCGATTTTCTTCACTGGCTGCGTTGAAACGCTCGGTTTCGTACTGCTCACCACCGAAGCTGCGCACCACCCGATACCCCGTGATGGTTTCCGAGGTCACATGCGTAACGTCGCCCATCGCCGTCTGGATCTTCTTGCTCTGCTTGCGAAACTTCTTGCTGGTACTGGACACCATCACGCCGATAATTGGCAAGATCCCCATCAGCACCAGGGTCAGCTGCCAGTTCATCCACAGCAGGTAACCAAACAGGAAGATAACCGTCATCCCTTCGCGGAACACCACCTTGATCGCGTCCGTCGCTGCGCCAGTGACCATAGTCACATTGAAGGTCACCCGGGACACCAGATGCCCCGAATTGTGGTTGTCGAAGTAGCGGTTGGGCAGGGTCAGGAAATTATTGAACAGCGCCGTGCGCAGATCATGAACAATGCCCAGAGAAACCTTGGCAAGGAAGTAATTCCCCAGAAAGGAACCGATGCCCTGATAGACCGCTACCAACACGATAAACAACGGAAAACCCCAGATAAGCGGGAAGCCCAGAAACTCACCGCTCGAGCCAGCGTTGAGTCCGTCGACAAAGTATTTCAGCATCCACGCCATCGCCGGCTGGCTTGAAGCGAAGATCATGAACCCCAGGATACTCAC
Organism: Pseudomonas saliphila; assembly: GCF_008638345.1. GTDB lineage: Bacteria > Pseudomonadota > Gammaproteobacteria > Pseudomonadales > Pseudomonadaceae > Halopseudomonas > Halopseudomonas saliphila. Next base: position 170,680 of record NZ_VTVA01000002.1, read on the forward strand.
AGCAAAAGGTATCCAGTAAGGTTTGACATAGCTCAGCAAGCGGAGGTAAATCCTCACACTGGAGCGGGCAAAGCTTTCGTTCTGAGTATCCGACATACGCTCTTCGCACAGTTGAACCAGGCCGGAGTTTATCACAGGGCTGCAGGAGATCAGGGCTCGATCGTTAGCAAACACAACGCCGCTGCTAGCACCCGAAGCGACGCTGCCGTTGCCAGCGCTATCGAATCGGAAGATGCGCGATAGATGAGCAATGCATCAGGTTCCGGTAGACTTCGGTTTTGTTCGGGAATACATCAATGCAGAAACTAAGCCGAGACCTCTACGAGAAATGGCGCATCGGCGCCGACGTGCTGGAGAAAGACAGGTACGGTGAGAAGGTTCTGCGCCTGGCTGACGGCACCTTTTTGAAACTATTCAGGCGCAAAAGCTGGTTTTCGAAAAACATGCTGTACCCACCGGCCAAACGCTTTGCTGATAATGCTACCCAACTAAAACGCTTAGCGATTGCCTGCCCAACGATTATCCAAGTCTATACGATGAGCGCACCATACCGTTCGGTAGTCCATTACGAGCCATTGGCTGGGATAACTCTGCGACAATTGTTCAAAGAGAATAACGACCTAGACCAAGCGGATACATCCTCTCGACTGGCCGAATTCATTACACGCCTTCATGATAGGGGCGTGTATTTCCGGTCACTACATCTTGGAAATATCGTCCTTACTCCCGAAGGCGAGCTAGGTCTCATTGATATTTCTGACATGCGCTGCCTGGACAAACCACTATCTAATAAACTGCGAAAAAGAAACTACAGGCATCTAATGCGCTACAAGGAAGACTTGGATTTAATTGACCAAGGTGCGCTTCATCTCATAACAGCAACCAACACATCCTCATGAGAGAAATTTACATAATAAAAACACAATATTCTTTAGTGGAAATATATTTGCAATTCCTGGATACTTCTTTATTGACAAAACTCATTACATCCGTGGCCAATCCACAATACTTCTCCAACTTGCACTCCAAGCATGATTTCAACTGCATGACTTTTCATTAGTCTTCGGCTAATATTTTTGCGACCGAAATCAGGAATCTACTGCGCTCGGCATACATATGCTGCGCCATACGAAAAAGCAAAATACAAAATTACGACTTCTGTATTTTTACCCTGCCGCCCATAAGTTCTATCGGGAGAAACTCTGATGAACTCCACCAACGACTGCTATATGCTAGCACCATAATACTGCGTGCTTTTCATAACTGACCAATACTCGCAGGCAAAAAAACAAGATAGAAAAGTCGAAGTCATTGAAAACTCTAAAGCTTAGACCAGCCTATGTGGATACTTTTTTTATCCTAGTCGTTCGTCCTCCGATCGAGATCAGTTGCTGACACAGGTCTGAATTTCTCAACATCCCGTAAAACCGGCTTACCTATAATCTGCTCGAGATCCTTAGGAGGCAATCCAAACCCAGGCCTCACGCTCCGAACCGCATCAACGGTTATGATATCGCCGGCCTTCAGGTCTTTCACAAAATACAACGACCGTCGAAACTGTGCATTGCTCTGCTCGCTGGATTTGCGTCCATAGTTCACCTCGCCCAGCGCGGACCAGGCTGTCTTGCTATCCCGACATAAAGCCGCCAGCTCGGCAGGCTCCAATGAGAAGCTGTCATCCGGACCACCACCGCTGCGGTCCAGTGTGAAGTGTTTCTCAATGATGGAGGCACCCAGTACTACGCTGGCAATCGCTGTGGTGTTATCCAGAGTATGGTCGGATAACCCGGTAACCAGCCCAAAGCGCTCCATCATGTCCGGGATGGTACGCAAGTTGTAGTCCGCCGCCGGGGCTGGATAACCGCTGACGCAGTGCAGGATAGCCAGTTCCTTGCAGCCTCCTTCTCGGGCGGCTCCGATAGCTTCGCTGATTTCTTCGGCGTCGGCCATCCCGGTGGAGATAATCATCGGTTTTCCGGTGCTTGCTACGTACTTTATCAGCGGCAGATCGACGGCTTCGAAGGAAGCGATTTTATATGCGGGAGCATTCAAATCTTCGAGCAAGTCCACGGCCGTATTGTCGAATGGAGAGCTGAAGAGGGTGATATCCAGTTCACGGGCGCGCTCGAACAGCGGTTTGTGCCACCCCCAGGGCATATGGGCTTCTTGATATAGCTGATACAACGTCTTGCCGTCCCATAGCCCGCCGTGGATCTGGAACTCTTCCGCGTCGCAATCCAGCGTAATGGTGTCGGCGGTGTAGGTCTGCAGCTTAACTGCGTCCGCACCGGCCTTCTTGGCTTCTTCGATGATTTTCAGCGCGGTGTCCAAGCGGCCGTTATGATTGGCAGACAGCTCGGCGATGATATAAGGAGCATGCGCCAGACCGATCCTGCGGCCTGCTATTGAAAAGTCTGGTTTCATACTTTTGCCTTTACAATTTTCGCTAGTTTGGAGTGCATCGCTTCGCGATGTCCTGCCCATTCGGGGGCCAACAGTCCTAATCTATAGACATCTACGAATCGCCCGTCGATACGATGCTGCTCTCTTAACACCCCTTCAACGGTGAAGCCAAACTTCTGGTGGAGTTTGATCACCGCTTCGTTGAAAGCCAGCACCTCACATTGCAGTTTGCGAAGGCCAAGCTGGTCGAACGCGTAGTTGAGCGCAAGATATTCCATCTTGCTCCCGGTACCGCGAGGCGCATCGGGGGCAGCATAGAAGGCCCAGGATGAATTCCTGTTCACTTCATCAATGTGATTGAATCCAACAATTCCTAGCGGTACGGAATCAAGCTCATACATAAAGTACCGATGACGAGCGTCGCTTTGCGTTCTGGCCCACCAAGAGAGATGCTCGGCCAGACTTATCTCATGACGGGTGTACATATTCTGTCGCGCTGCGGGCGCATTGCGCCACGCAAGCATAAGCTCGAGCTCGCTGTCGTCGATGTTTCTTATCACGCCGAACGCCGTCATGTGCAATCCCGTCGTTGGTTGTGCAATAGTAAATTCACTACACGATAGGTGCCCTGACCATCAGCGATGAGTCGTGCATGCTCGCTCATGCGGGTCTGCCGTGATGGCTCGGCAGCAAGCCGGGAAATAATGGCTCCCAACCCTGATATGGACCCGGGGTCTATGCCAAAGGTAATCACGGCTTCTTGTTTCTCTAGCTCCGCCGCAGCTGTCATCTGATTATCCGCTAGCACAGCCATAAGGGCGGGTAGTCCCAGGCAACACCGCTCCCACGAGGTTGCCCCGGCCGCCCCAATAGCCAGATCACTGTCGGCCATCAATTGCGCCATATCGCTGACACCCGAACGTACTAACGTGGTCACCGGCATATTGGTCGCTTGCTGCTGAACGGCTTCAAGCCAGGGTGCGGTAGCGCCCATGACCACAGTGATCACGTAGTCCGCCGGCAACTCTGCGGTGGCCAATGCAGCCAGTATTTGACCGGTGGCGTTATTCTTATCTACTCCACCCATGCTGATCAAAATATGGCGTAGCCCTGCTGAGCGTCGGCGTTCCAGGCTGTAAGGGCGCAACGCCGCAAACTCAGGACGAAGCAGCGCGTAATGGGCACCACAGAGTAGCGTGCAATTGGCTGGCACCCAGGGCCGATAGTCCAGTGAATCACGGCCCAGCGTCTGATCTAACAAAACATCACACTGGTGCGGGCGGTCAGCCAGGTCGTCAATGACCAGTAGCTTGTGATAGTAAGATTTGAGCTTCTGCTCCCAGCGCGTGTCCAGTGCGTAATGATCCACCACCAGCCAGTGAGGCTGAAGTGACGCCAGGAGAGGCGCGCACAGCGTAGCGTCCTGCGCCTGAGTGGTACCCAACCAGGATGCGTGTGCCAGATCATCATCGGTATCAGCGCCAGACACATAGGCCAACGGGTGAACCCTGTGGCCCTGCTGAAGGACGTATTCGATCAAGTGTCCGGGATGCTCGCGGCAGATAAAGTGGCACTCACGCCCCAGAGCCTTCAATGCATTGGCCAGGGTCAGGCAACGCATTACATGGCCTGTGCCCATTTCCAGGGAGGCATCCGCGCGAAACACCACCACATGGCTATCCATTATTTAGGCTGTGCCTGTAGAGCGCGAAACATCCATTCGGCTCGTTCCCAGTCCTCTGGCGTGTCGATGTCCTGCACGCGATGACGTGGCAACAGCACTGGCGCAGAGCCTTCTGCAAAAATCATTTTACCTTGCAGCCAGGCTTCAGCCTGCCCCCAATAGAATTGCCCAGCATCATGGTAGGCCTCTTCCAGGTCCTGGGAGCGGGTGTTGGAATACTCTGGGCTGAACATATTCACTCGTCCCTCCTGCGTCAGACGCAGGGCCCGCTGAATAGGGAACGCGTAACTGGTGACCGAAAAGGCGTAATCGCTGCCGGTATCAGTCAGCACTGCCAAGCCCTGGCGAATATCCTCGGCGCGGACGAAGGGCGCTGTAGCATACAAGCAGCACACCTGCTGTGCTGCATCGACGCAATGCGCATCGACCCACTCGATAGCGTGGCGGATCACTGGGATGGTGCCGGTGTGATCATCTGACAGATCAGCGGGACGCATAAAGGGTACCGTTGCGCCATATTGCTGCGCCACCTGGGCAATCTCGGCATCATCGGTAGAAACAATCACTTGATCGAAACAGCCGCTATCTAAAGCGGCCTCAATCGACCAGGCAATCATTGGCTTGCCGCCAAACGCCTTGATGTTCTTGCGCGGGATACGCTTGCTGCCGCCCCGCGCCGGAATAACCGCCAGCCTCATGCGCCAACGGCCTCACGCACGGCTGCCACGACTTCATCCTGCTGCACATCAGTCATGGTCTGGAACATCGGCAGGCTGATGGCCTCGGCGTAATACTGCTCCGCCTGGGGAAAGTCTCCTGCCTTGAAGCCCATCCGCCGATAATACGGCTGGGTATGCACCGGAATGTAATGCAAGTTGACCCCAATCCCCTGTTCGCGCAGCGACTCGAACACCTCGCGGTGGGTTGCCTGGATCTGATCCAGCTTCAGACGGATCACGTACAAGTGCAGCCCGGAGTAACTATCAGGATGCTGCCAAGGCGTCAGAACCGGCAGATTGCTCAGTAGACCATTGTAGCGACGGGCCAACTCATGGCGCCGCGCAACAAATTGATCCAGACGCTCCATCTGGCTCACGCCCAGCGCGGCCTGAAGCTCGGTCATGCGGTAATTGAAACCCAGATCCACCTGCTGGTAGTACCAGGCGCCATCCGGCTCATGGGTCATCAGCTCTTGGTCCCGGGTAATACCGTGGCTGCGCAGCAAGGCCATGCGACTGGCCAACGTATCGTCATTAGTCAACGCCATGCCGCCTTCGGCAGTGGTGATGATTTTCACCGGGTGAAAGCTGAACACAGTGATATCGCTATAGCGGCCGTTGCCGATGAACTCGCCCTGGTACTTACCGCCAATAGCGTGGGAGGCGTCTTCAATGATCTTGAAGCCATAACGTTGGCCGAGTGCGTGAATGGCCGCCATGTCGCAGGCTTGGCCGCACAGGTGAACGGCCACGACGACCTTCGGCAGCCGCCCTTCCCGCTCGGCCACTTCCAGTTTGGCCTGCAGTGCTTTAGGACAAAGATTGTAGGTGACCGCGTCAATATCCACGAAATCGATCTGGGCGCCGCAGTACAAGCCGCAGTTGGCAGAGGCGACAAAGGTAATCGGCGTGGTCCACAGCCAGTCACCCTGCCCCAGCCCCAACGCCAGACAAGCGATATGCAACGCGGACGTGGCGCTATTCACCGCCAACGCATGGCGGGCGCCCACATGGTTGGCAACCGCCTGCTCGAAGCGCGGGGACATTGGCCCTTGCGTCAAAAAGTCAGAGCGCAACACCGCCACCACCGCCTCGATATCCGCTTCGGTAATATCCTGTCTGCCGTAGGGAATCATTTTCAGATACTCCCGATCTTTTCCCGGTTCGCGTCAATCCAGGCCTGGAGTTCCGCGTCGCCCATCCACTCTGTATTGTTATCGCTAGAGTACACAAACCCCTCTTCAACCTTTTTTCCGTCCTTGATGCGCTCCGGCGTTTCTCCCCAGCCATTGATAACAGGCAAGATCTTGAAGTGTTCGGGGTACTCGTAGGTGTAGTAGGAATCTTCGGCACTGATCATCTGCTCGTGCAGCTTCTCACCGGGGCGAATGCCTATAATTTCCTGGCGGGCTTCTGGAGCCACTACTCGAGCCAGATCGGTGACCTTCATGGACGGGATTTTCTTCACGTAGATTTCGCCACCGATCATGTCTTCAAAGGCATGCCAGACCAAATCCACGCCCTCTTCCAAGGAGATCATGAAGCGGGTCATGCGCTCATCGGTAACAGGTAGAACACCTTGGTCTTTGACAGACATAAAGAACGGAATAACGGAGCCGCGCGACCCCATAACATTGCCATAGCGCACGACCGAAAAACGGGTCACATGCTCGCCTGCATATGCATTACCGGACACAAATAATTTATCCGAAGCCAGTTTGGTTGCGCCATATAAATTGATCGGTGAACTGGCTTTGTCAGTAGACAATGCGACGACGCCCTTCACACCCTTATCGATACAGGCATCAATAAGGTTCATGGCACCGTTGATATTGGTCTTGACGCATTCGAAAGGGTTGTACTCGGCAGTGGGGACAATCTTGGTCGCGGCAGCGTGTACAACATAATCAACCCCATCCAGTGCCCGATATAATCGTTCCTTGTCCCGCACGTCACCAATAAAGAAACGAAGACGCGAATCATTGGCAAATTTCTTGGCCATATCCCATTGCTTCATCTCGTCGCGGGAAAAGATGATGATCTTCTTCGGATTATATTTGGCTAGCGTCATGGGCACGAAGGTATTACCAAAGGATCCTGTGCCGCCCGTCACGAGAATGGTTTTATTGCTAAGCATGTTGGTTCCTTAAATTATATGAGATCTTATAGCTTCGGCTACGCGCTTGTTAGCTAACCGATCACGACTGCCAAATACCCATGAAAAATAGGTTTCACGCCGCGCAGAAAAAGCGGAAGCATCGGATATGGCGCGGTCGAGGTTTTCTGAGAAATCCACCTTCGTGTTAATAAAAATATTAGGCCCACAATCGTATAGAGTTAACAATCGATCCAGATCGTCTGGGTGCATTGCTTCCTTAACTCCCACACGAACCACAACGTCTCGAGATAGATTTTCCGTCTCAATAAATAGCTGTGGAACATCGTAAAACATAGATTCTTCACTTGGAGAATTAGCATCCGACACTACTAAATCAGCAACGGATACGATCTCCGCCAGCGAACGGCTTCCGAGATCAAGAAATGCCCCCGATCGCTCAGCGATGAGTTTTTGCACCTTGCCAAAGCTCTCTCGGTCTTTCCGGCGAGACGTGATTGACTGACTGGGATGCGGACGCAGAACCAAGTTTAGATGCTTCGGGGCGGTTGAAACCAACCGCTCTGCCACCAGATTCCAAGAGCCGAGCCCTCTGCGGCTCGGGGTATAAACGATTGTCTTCCTCTCGGGATCTAGGCCCAAACTCTGCAGAACCGCTGCTCGTTGGGTTCCGGACTGCTCAGGATACTCGCAAAATGGCAAAAAGCCGGTCTCCACCGCATTAACCAACACGTCATTCGAAAACCGCCCAATCATGGTCTTCATTCGCGGACCTATCACACAGAGAAGATCAAAATGCGCATTCTGTATCAAGGCATCGCGGGACAGCATCATGTAGGTACCGTGAAACACCGTAGCTTTTTTTGCATCGTACGGAGCCAGGAAGCTGCGATAGGGAGAGCCCGTGACAATAATTTCAGCCTTGGCTAGAGAACGATTACCCTTGCTAAGCGAGCCTAAGAATCTGGAGTATCGCTCTGTATTGAGGTATGGATACAAGCTTTTCGCAACGTTCAAGGTTGAGCGCCGATTGCTTATAAATGTCCCGGGGAGCTCTGACGCAACCTGAGCGAGATGGGGTACAGCCTGAGACATTTTAGAGAAATAGACGATACCGCTATCATTCATGATTAACTGCTCTCATTACCTAGCGGTGTTTTCGCATTGTGCCAGAAAAGTGTAGTGATCAACCCCAAATACCCTCTCGATCGGAACACTTGCCATGTATGATATGGCCTTCGAGGGAGGGTTTGATAGAGACGCCTGATTATATCCGTTGCAAATACCATTCTGAAAGACGCGGAGGCTTGGCGCCGAAAGCGCTTTTACGTGCCCTTTTGACGAAATCGGGCTTTGATGGTGTGCGCGCCCCACCAAGACGGGTCACCGTAAGCTACCAGACAGTAGCAAATACCGTAACATGGCTCACGGCCATTATTGAGCCAAGGGGCAGAATATCGCCATATGTAGGGGATAGCAATTTAAGGCTTCATAATCGGCGCAGGTGGATTTCGGCCCATGTGCTGATTAAATGCTATTTTCAAAGCCCGTTGCACAGGTAAACGTCACAACCAATCCTTGCGATCTGATTAAGCCCAAACCGTGCTAATAGCTCCTCAAGCCGCTGAGGCTCCTCATCCAGAACCTCGACCTGAATCAGGCAAGTGTTTTCTTTTAGCAGCCTGCGCGCGCCCTCTAGCACTGGGATTTCATGGCCTTCCACATCGATCTTGATAGCAAGCTTCTCGCCGGTCATGCCGGGAAACATGTTGTCGAGCGCGTCAACATCGATGGTAGTGGTGCGGAATTTCTCGCCCTTGGTGGATTCAGGCGCGGTCTCAGCAATGCGGGAGGTTCCGGTGCTATTTCCTTTGTTCTCCAGAAAGCTTACTTGCTTCCGTTCCGAGCTTGCCCCAAGGGCCAAGCTAATGACGCGCTCGGACAAATCGTTGATGAGGATGTTTGCACAGAGCTGCTGAAAGTTTCTGGGCTGCGGTTCGATTGCGTAAGCGCTCGTCAGTGAATCACAGCGCTTGAGCAGCTGGACTGTGTACAAGCCGAAATTAGCGCCCACATCCAGGAAAACGGTGCAGCCCCGATCCTTCACCTGGGCTGCGAGAAACGCCATTTGCTCATCTTCATAGGGACGCTTGAGAATAAACTTGCGATCCACATAGTTTCTGTAATGCAGCAGCCAGCGACTACCTAGCCGGTCGTACATCCTGAAACCGACCTTACGGTAGTCGCGGTATATCGTTTTTTTCAGAAACAAAGGCAGCATTGTCTGGCACTCATCGGCGTAAGGCTCAACGACCTGTCGAAGTCTAATCCGGGGAGAGATTACTACAGGCGTTGCGTGACCGTTTAGCGAATCAAGACCCGGCGTTCCCGACGATTGACAAGCTCCAGAATCGTTTCCTCCCCGCCGCGTCGGAAAATTCGTTTGTCAGCTTCTTCTGCATCGCCTGACGCTGCTCCTGGAAGTCAGACTCTCCCATTTCCGAAGCCCGAATCAGGCTGGACGCCAACGCGAGCCCGTCACCAAGGCGGAACAGCTGCCCCGCCCCGTCGACCACTTCACGCGCCCCTCCGCAGTCACTGGAGATCACCGGGACGCCCGCCGCCATTGCTTCCAAAAGCACCATCCCGAAGGGCTCATGATCAGAGCTGAGGACGAATACATCGAATGCTTTGAAGTAGCGTCGCGCGTCAGGTACCTCTCCAACGAAGAACACCCGTTTGGATACGTTCAGCTGTATCGCCAGCGCCTTTAGCTCTTTCTCCAAACGACCTCGTCCAAGGATCACCAGGCAGCTGTTCTTGGGTAGGTCCGGCAATGCCGCTGCAAAACCTTTGATCAAGGTCGTCTGATCCTTATCAGGATGCAGACGCCCCACATTACCCACTATCCATCCATTCTGCGGCAGCTTCAGCTGTTGCCTGGCCTCGATTCGTTCAAACTGCTGCCCCTGAACCTGGGCTATGTCGATACGATTATAAAGCGTCTGAATACGCTCGCTCGGCCATCCTGGCAAACGCTTACGGATATCGTCCCGCACCGCATCCGAGACAGCAAGGATGTTTATACGCTTGCGATAGGCCTGAGCAAAAAGCCTGCGATCAAGCCTGTCATATGCGCCATAAGCATGATGAACCCAGACGACAGGCAGATTGGTCGCAAGGCACGCGATATAGGCGGGTTTGGACCGGTGCGCTATACAGAGCATGTAGTCATCTTGATGCGCTATGCGCCGGATTTCACGAATCGCCCGAAACTTGAGCCCCTTCAAGGCTTTGGACCTATATTCGAGAAATATCACCTTGTCCGACTGGCAAGCTGCTATCACATCGTCGTTAGGTGCACCGGACAAAAATACGGTTGTGACTTTGTAAGGAGTGCCCTCAAACAGGCTGGCATATTGCCTCGCGTAGTCGAGAAAGGGTCCGCCATACCCATGGCAGATCTGCAGAACGCGACGAGAGGCTGATTGGTTGGCCATACTTTCTCCATGATCTTATTCGGCTTACAAATCACGAAACATGGAAGAAACCATGAGCTGATCGCGCCTTCATTTCCAGAATTGTTAGTACACAGTTCAGCGGTTTCGTTCATTAGACTTCTGATAACAGCGCCCCAAAATATAGCGAATGGGCCAGTCAGATCCGACTCTCAGCCACCAAAGGAGCCCTTCAACCACAACGTGCTGTAAAAGCGGTACACTTGTAAAAGGCTTCCCGCACGTCTGATTGTTGTGAGAAGGAACCCAAATCTGGCTAGATGTAGCCCTCAGCGGCAATGGTATCGGACATTTATTTTGCCTAACGTACAAAACTCTCCCCATTCTTTGCAGCTTTGTTGCGGACCTATTTCAATCACTGCACCTAAGATCGCATTCGTCGCAAGCCTGCTCTTGTCGCTTGTAGCGGTCCAGTTCCAGCCTGTGCTCGCTCGCGATTCCGCCCTCTATGTCCACATGGCCAATCTTTTCAACCTGCTTGGGTATGCCGGGATCGAGGGCCAATTCGATTGGCCATGGGTCTCGATAATCATTAGCTGGGTGCACTCGATTACCAAGCTGTCGATGATTAACAGTGGCAATCTGCTGATGGCGCTGTTTCTGGCAGGCAGCTGCGCCGTCATGACAAAAACAACGGCGCTGCTTGAGCCCAAGGCTGCCTATTGGGGCGCACTGGTCGCGCTCACTCTTCCGGCATTCAATGGTTACCGGGATGTGATACTGAGAGAGCCCGGCTTCTGGTTTTTTACCACGTTAGCCACATTCTGGATGGTGCGGTGGGCCCTGGACAGGCAGCACCTCGCACTGGTGGCCGCCCTCGTTGCCATCATGTTTGCAGCCGTATTTCGCCTGGAAGCGATTTTGCTCATCGCAGGCATGCTAGTCACGGTGTTATGGATTCAGCGGGGATGGCTGCGCGCGCACTGGAAGCTGTCCATTCTGGCTGTAACAGTCGCCAGCGTGTCCACTTTGGCGCTTTTATTCTGGTTAGTTCACTTTCCCGAGCAGTTAGGTCACCGGCCGGCCTACTACTTGAGCTTACTAGACCCCCAGTCCATCTTTGACAAGTTCAACGCGACGTCAGCCGCATTCGCTTCGGCTGCCCTCCGTGATTACTCCCATGAGCATGCGGGCAGGATCCTCTTTTGGGGATTTTTCATGGCCCTTCTGATCGAATCCGTCCTGATGCTCGGTCCGTTCGTATTGATTTTCCTCGTCAGGTTTTGGAGGCCACTACATCCTCTTCTGGGCGTAGAAGCGACTTTCATGATCGCTAGCGCGGGGCTGTACTTTGCCGTTCTGATGATATTTTTTGTACAGCAAGGATTCATGACATCCCGTTACACATCTTATCTACATGTATTAGCAGCTCCGCTCGTAGGTGTGCTGGCCTACGAGTTGGCTAGATACCGCAAGGCTGCAGGCGTAATCCTTGCTGGCCTAGCAGTTTTAGCGGGAGTAGATAACGTGGTATCGCTATCGGAAAAGCGAACCCACTACTTGGACGCCGCAACATGGATACAGACGCACCTTCCAGATGATGTGAGCATCTATTTCGATGATCGGCGGATAGGTTTTTATGCCGGATACGGTTACCAGGAGATCGCTGCGCCGACCGATGAAATCTCCCCGGATGCAGCCAGATCGTATGATTACTTGGTAATAGAGCAGCCCAGCACCAGTCAGGTGGTGCAGGATATTCTGAACAGTAGCGCCACAGCGGTGCTCGCTGTCTTTGATAACGGCGCAAGACGGCATATTACGATAATCGGCCCGAAGGACTTTCAAGAAGAGAAAAAGGCGCCCGCCGAACCGCTCTGACGCGAATCTTATAGCCGGGCACGACGAAAGACCTGCCTGAAAACCAAACTCATGCGCAGCCGCTTCCAGAGGTAAAGCCGCTTTGCCGTCTGATACGGCGACAGGTTGAATGCCATGGAGTAAAACATCCTTGCTTCTTCGAACCGGCCTGCTTTATAGCACGTACGAAAGGCTGACAGCGCCCGCTGCGCCTCATAGGTTTTTCGATATTCACGCATCTCCGGAGGGAGACGGGAGAATACGGCATCAGTAATCACTCCAACGGTCGATATCGCCAGTCCCACATCGTTACGCAAGCTGTCTGGATGTTTGAAAATAGTCGCCAAGGGAGCATCAACCGTAATGCAAGTTGGGCACGAAAGCATATAAGCAAAAACAGCTATATCTTCCCCCTGACGCAGCTTTTCCGGGTAGGGGCGTGCGCCAAGGCGGGATCGGCGAAACACGGCGCAACCATGGCTGACGCTGACGCGCTTGTGAATCAGGTAGTCGATTAGACGCTGCCGCGCAGTAGCAGGCAACTTAGATGGCTTTCGATACTTCTCCCTTCCATCCGGAAAATGTACTACGTGCCCGCCTAGCAGTAGATCGACATCAGGATGCTTGTCTAAGACGTCCAAGATCGTGTCCAGACTTCCGGGCTGGAGCATATCGTCCCCATCCAGAAAGAGCACCCAGCTACCAGCGCAATACTGCAACGCGACATTCCGCGCCGCGGCAGGGCCCGCATTGCGCTGACGATAAAAAGCTGCACGTATGTCGTGGGGAACAGCGATATCTCTGAGCACTGCCTCGGTTTCGTCTTGAGAACCATCATCTATCACTAGCAGCTCGGAACTAGCACCGAGCTGGGATAGAACCGATTCAATAGCTCTCCCGACCACGTGCGCATAGTTGAACGTGGTCACAACAACGCTCAATACTATCTCATCAGGCGGGGAATCGACCCAGGCTCTACTTGCAATGTCCATTTTTCCAGACCGAGTGGTGGTGTAGCTGTGATCACCACAGCACGAACCATTTGGATGCCTAACGTCTGGAAAAATTCAGTACAGTTTAATGGTGGGCTCGAGACCGTTACCGATGTCTCAGTTTGAGACCGGATGCGAGCAGCCCGTCACATCGGTCTGGGCAAAGCCTGTTCCAACCACAGTGCCAGCGGACTGTTGACTGGCCAGTTCCGGATGAACCGCGCCCTGTCCTTGGCCCACGCACGTTTCCACTGGGCTTCATTTGAATAGACAGTCATTGCGTCAAGGTCGATCAAGACCACAGCGCCCTGGTGCCAGAGCAGATTGGTGGCCTTGCAGTCTCCGTGGCTAATCTGGGCGTTCACCAGGCCGGAGAACGTCGAGATGAGAGCAGCTTGTAACTCAGGGCTGGGGAGACAGTCTCCCTCCGTCCCTAGCTCAGCGAGCAAATCCCTGCCCGGGCAATATTCGTTGATGAGCCAGGCCCGGCTACGAAACGGTCCGAGACGCTCTTCCACCATGCCCAGCGATCGAGGCGTAGGAATACCCAGAAACTCCAGGCGATGCGAAGCCAGCCAGGAGTGCCAGGCCCTGCTCGGCCGCCAGAATCGCTTCAACCAGTGACGCTTTCCTTTGATGTTGTACCGTTTCACCACCACGGGACGGCTGCCGATCTCGGCTTTCGTCACTGTGCTGCTTCCGCCGTCCTTGAGCAACTGATCGCCAAATACAGCGTCTGGCTGCGCCAGGATGGGTTCCAGCGCTGCCAGCTCGCTGCGCCTGCAGACCTCAAACCGCCGCCAGCTGCGCTTCACAGCAAACTCGGTGCAGTCGCGCAGGGACTTATCGAGGTAGTTTTCCAGACGTAGCCGGCGCTTTGTTCGTATCAGCGCTGCAAGGTTTTCGGTGTGAATAGGACGGTGAGGGTTAGTGTCCAGATATGCCAGCAGTAGCTGTTCCACCCACTCGTCCCATTCAGGGTTCAGCTGGGCGAAGAATACCGCCAGATTTTCCTCGGCCTGCTGCGCCGTTACCGGTTGGTCTTGGCTCAGGACTTCGACCGCATCTCCGTCGATAACCTGCAGCACGCGCTGGTGCAGAAGAAAGTTACCCAGGTGCAAGTCGCGCTGAACCAGGCCCTTGGCGTGCATCGCAGCGATACCAGACAAAGCTAGGCGCAACAACTGCATGGCGGGCTCACTTCCCGCTGGATGGTCGCTCAGCGTCTCCCACTCGGTTTCGAGGCTTTGGGCATCCTCGAGAAATTCGGTAAGCAAATATCGGCCGCCGTCCGGGATTTCACCGTGACCGACGATACCCGGGGTCGCAATCCCTGCGTCGAGCACAGCCTGGACGCCGTCCAACTCGCGTATACAATGCCGCTCGGCAGCCGGGGCGATGAAGAGTTTCGCCAGTACCTGTTTGCCTTCCAGCTCGCCCTGCCCCACCAGCCGTTTGGCCGGCAAGATACGAAGCCATTGGCGGATGATCAGCTCTGATCCATTGGCGATAGTAAGCTTCAAAGGACTCGGCGGAAGGCGTTGGGCACGACGTAGTTGTTCTGTGATGTTCATGACCTGGTTAATCCGTCAACCGACGATTAAGAATGCGTACCAATAGTTGACGCGCCTCGTCATCCAAGCGTGACCGGCCCAGATAGGCCAGGAAGAAACGCAGCTGCTGCGTGTTGCTCGCGACCTGACTGCGACGGTGCAAGCTGCTCAGATCCCGCATGCGATCGCGTTCACCGAACCAGGCTTTGCGCGTCTCTTCCAGATCGATCAGGCGCGCGCCGGCGCCATCGCCATCCAGTTTCAGGAAGATCTGTTTGGGATACAGGCTGTTATGCATTTTGCCGGCGTTGTGCAGCGCACGCACCAGCGCCGCCGCTGCCATGATCAGGTCCTGTCTGCCCTGCCAATCCAGGTCAGGCCAGCGTTCGAACCACACATCCAGTGAGCGGTACTCATCCAGCGCACGTGTCAGCAGGATAGCCTGATGTCGCCCGCCCACGCGACGCTGGGCAAAGAAAGCGGTTTCCAGCGAAGGAATACCCATATGAGCAAAGCGCTGGATAAAGCGGAATTCACGCGCGTAAACCGGCTCGCCGAACGGATGAGAGCGGCTGCGGACCAGTTGATCTTCCTGCCGTTTGAGATAGAAGGTCTGCAGGTGGCCGTTGATGTCCTCCAGCTCGAGTCGCACCACGGTGTTCCAGCCACCACGGCGTAACACCCGCTTGCTGCTGGCGTTGCACCTGGATCCCCACAGACCCTCGAAGGTATCAAGACCATGGCGCGCCAGCACTTCGCGGGCATTGACTGCTATGAACAGCGGCTGGCTCATTCTCGCCCCTTGAAGAAGTTGAGCACGGCTCGAAGCTGCTTCTTATCTGCCTGGGAGAGCGTCGGCTTGTCCAGATAGTCGAGATAGAAGCGCAACCGTTGCGTTCTGCTCAGCACGCGCTTGCCGAGTTTATCCAGGCAGGCAAGGTCCTTGATGATCCGATACTTCAACATCGGCCCCAGCCAGAAATTCCCGCCGGGACAATCAATCATGTACACGTCGGGAAAGGGCTTCTCATCCACCAGAATATTGCGCCACTTCAGATCGTTATGGGCAAAGTTCTGGTCATGCATCATGCGTGTTGCATGGGCAATCTGCCGTGACACGTAATTGACCCATCGCCTGCACGCAAAGCGTGGGTCACCGTCCTTGGCAATATGCGCCATGTCGGACGTACCGCTCAACTCCTGGGTAATGAGCGCGCCGCGATGAAAGGCACTGTCGCGCCGCTCCAGGCCGAACCCCACGACTGCGGCAGACGGAATGCCCCAGGCATGAAAGTGCAGCAGGTTTTCCCATTCAGCTTGAACCCGTGGCCGGCCGATGTAGCGTCGAAGATTCTTGCCTGCGCCCGTGTAACGTTTTACGTAATAGTACCGATTTCCCACCCAAATCCGATGCACCGTACTGATGGGATCGGCGGTAATCAACTCGCCTTCCAGCGCAAAAACCGAATCCAGATCAGCGAATAAGTGGCCGCTGACGCCGGTGGCGTACTCTGGATTAAGCGTCCAGCCGGTCATGCATCACTGCCCGGTGCATACTTGCGCTCGAAGCGCGTCTGCAGCCGCGCCGCCTTGCGCTCCAGCATGCTCAACAGCACGGCTTCCTCGGTGAGGATCTGGCGTAGCGGCCGATCGAAATACACCCGCAGAAAGCGCAACTTGTCGCGCTCGGTCAGTCCGATATTCAGCGCCGAAAAATACAACCCGGCCAGATCCTTGTCCCGCCACCGACGGGGCACACTTGAGCGAATCTGCGCGCGATGCAGGTCTATCAATGACAGTCGCAGATTGGATGCAGTCGGCTCGTTGTCGGTGTGCAGCAGGAAGTGGCAGATATAACAGTCACGATGATTCACACCGGCCTGGTGCATCCGCCGCGTCATGCTTGCCACTTCGGTTATCAGGGCCCGCTTGAGCGTCGTGTCGGGCGGATAGCTGCGCCAGTTGTGCGCAAAATCTTCCAGACTGATGGTCGGCGCCAGCTCCTCGGTAATGATGAAGGAGTGCTGGTCGGCGGGATTAACGCCCCGCTCACCAAAAGCCACGGCGGTCATGGTCGGAACGCCCGCCGCCGTCAGCGCCTGGATCGCTTCCCATTCCTGAGCCGCGCCCAGTACCGGTGCCTTGAGGGTCAGCCAGTTCTTGAAGATTTCCGGCCAGCCGACGCCCCGGTGAATCTTGACGAAATAGCCTCGACCATCAACCTCGGTACGCAATGTGCGTCGGGCCTCGAGCTCGCGAAATACCTCACCTTGAAGCTTTTCAACTTCAGCGAAGGCGTCGCGCCCGTCCCACAGGGTCTTGAAGGGTTCGGCCAGTACCAGCTTCAATCAATTTCTCCCACAATCACATCGGCGGCTTTTTCTGGCAGGCTATACAAATCTGCGTGATCAGCAAACTCAAGGGCCTGGGCATGCCAGCGGCTACGTGCCTCGTCATCTTCCAGCACGCGTGCCAGCATAACGTTCAATTGGTCCTGACTGAACGGGCTCGGCACCACGAGACCGCAATCGGCTTCTTCAATGTAATGCGCATAGCCGCATACATCGGTCGTCAGCACCGGCAGCCCGGCAACCAACGCTTCAAGCAGCACTGTCCCGGTGTTCTCGTTATAGGCCGGATGAATCAGCAAATCAGCACCCAGCAGAAAGCGCGGTATGTCATCCCGGCCCTGAAGAAACTCGACGCGATCGGCTACCCCTTCGGCTTGCGCCAGAGCACGAAAGCGGCGGGCGTTATCCTGCCCGACAACCATTAGCCGCGTCCGGACGCGTATGCCCTCGGGGAGTGCGGACAATGCGAGGATCGAGCGGTCCAGGCCCTTGGTCTTGAAGCCCGAGCCGATCTGCACTATCAGCAGTTCATCATCGCCGAGTCCGAACTCACTGCGAAACGCGCTGCGGATCTCCGCTGCATTAGCAGGAGCCCGACGATCCGGCGCAATACCCGGCGGCAACAGATGGAACCGCTCCGCCGGCGTACGGTAGCGCTGCATGAACAATGGCTGCTGCACTTCAGAGATCATCAGTATCTGAGTCCGGGTAGCAGGGGAAAACACCGCCTCCTCGAACCTTGAATAATGTTTATAACGCCCGCCCAGACGGTACAGCGGACCGCGCTGCGTTCTGGCCCTATGCTCATAGCAGGGGTCGGCGGCGTAATACACATCCAGCCCCGGCATCTTGTTAAATCCCACCACCCGATCAACTGGCCGCCGCGCCAGATCGGCCTGTACCCAGGCTGCAAAACGCTGGTTACGACGATGATTGGTCCAGGCTTTTACTGGCACCAGTTGCACATCGAAACCCTTCGGCACCTCACCATCCCAGGACAGCACATAGACTCGCACTGCGTGTCCACGCGCCTGACACACCTGCGCGATACGCTTGAAGTCGCGCTGCAATCCGCCGTAAGGGAAGTATTTATACAGCACAAAGGCCAGCTGCATCAGCGCGCGCCCCTTGCCAGCAGGGATTGCAGTTCAGCCTGTACACGCCGCGGATTCAACCGGGTAAAGCAAAAAGGCTGTTCGCGCTGCAGATCAAACTGTCGGGCCTCTTCAGCGGTCGACTTGTAGCTGCAGGTTTTCTGCATGCAGGGAACACACGGGGGGTAATCTGCGGCCAGATGTACCTGGGTCGCGCCATAGGCCCCGGTAAATCCCGGGTTGGTCGGACCGAACAGTGACAGCGTCGGCACATCGAGCGCCGCTGCCA
Organism: Pseudomonas saliphila; assembly: GCF_008638345.1. GTDB lineage: Bacteria > Pseudomonadota > Gammaproteobacteria > Pseudomonadales > Pseudomonadaceae > Halopseudomonas > Halopseudomonas saliphila. The sequence goes on from NZ_VTVA01000002.1 coordinate 189,199, forward strand.
GATGCCCCAACCCGGTGTCGACTGCTACGCATGCCGACGCGCCGGCCAGCATGCTTGCCATCCCGGCAAGCGACATGCGCGGCAGTACATCCACGCCTGGCAACTCAGCAGCTATGTATTCTGCGCGGGCTTTCTCGACATCGTTGCCCCAGGGCAAGCGGACCTGCATTCCGACAGACACCGCCCATTCAGCCAATTGGCGCCAGTAGATCTCGGGCCAGTGCTTGCTGTCCCAGGTCGTGCCATGCAGAAACATGACATAGCGTATATCGGACCTGATCCCGCCCAGACTGCGACGATCCAGGCCATATTCGCCGGTGCGCTCCGGCACACTGTAGCCCAATGCCGCAGCAAACAGCTGCCGCACCCGCTCCACGGCATGCTGGCCCCAGGGGACATCGATGGCCTGATCATAGAAACGACTGGCCAGCGCTTCCCGGGCGGAGACCTTGTCCAGGCCAACTACGGGTGCTTTGACATAACGGGTGAGCAAGGCGCTCTTGAGCAAGCCCTGCGCGTCGATTACCAGATCATATCGAGTCGTACGCAGGCGTGCCTTGAAGCGCGCCCACTCACCGCTGCGCAGCGTCTGTAACGGGCTCTTGCGCCAGCGTCGGATGGCTACGGGGATTATTTCCGCTACCGCCGGATGCCAGGCAGGAATTTCGGCAAAGCCCTCTTCTACCACCCAATCAAAGGTAATGCCGGGAATTGCGCGTTGCGCGTCGGTCAATGCCGGCAGCGTATGAATAACGTCGCCCATGGACGAGGTTTTGATCAGCAATACGCGCATTACTTACACATCCAGCGGGTCGGCCAGCGGATCACCAACCAGACGGTCCAGCGCCTCGACAACCAGCGCTGGCTGCAGATCGCGCAAACAGTTGTAATGCCCGAATCGACACGTGCGCTCGAAGCACGGGCTGCAGTCCAGCCCCAGGCGCACCGACTCGACATGCGAAGCAAGCGGCGGCGTGAAGTCCGGTGACGTGGAGCCGTACACAGCCACCAATGGCCGATCCAGCGCCGCTGCAACGTGCATCAATCCCGAATCATTGCTGACCACCGCCGACGCGCAGGACATCAGATCGATGGCATCTGCCAGACTCGTTTCTCCGGCCAGATTGGTCGCCTCCTCACGCAGTCCCGGTATCAACCGTGAGCGGATATCCTCGGCCACTGGATGGTCGCTTTTGGAGCCAAACAACCACACCTGCCAGCCCTGGCGGATCTTCTGGTCAGCCACACTGGCGTAATGGTCCACCGGCCAACGCTTGGACTCGCCGAACTCGGCACCCGGACACAACGCCAGCACCGGACGATCCAGTTCCAGCCCGAAACGCGCCAGTGCGGCTTCGCGCGTGACAGGATCAATCTGCAATGTCGGGCGCGGATAGGGTTTCTTCAGAACGTGTTCCGGCTCGAAGGCCAGCGCCATGAACCGCTCGATCATCAGCGGATAACGCGCCTTGTCCAGCTTGCGGACATCGTTGAGCAGTCCGTAGCGCATCTCGCCGCGCCAACCGGTACGCTTGGGGATGCCAGCGAAGAAGGGTACCAGGGCGGACTTGAGAGAATTGGGTAGCAGGATAGCCTGGTCATACTGACCGGCCAGGCCCTTGCCAATGGTGCGGCGGGTCTTGATATCAAGCACGCCATGCCCCAGCGGAAAGCTCAGCGCGTTGCGAACCTCGGGCATGCGCTCAAGAATCGGCCGGCTCCACTCGGGCGCCAGCACATCTATGTCGCAATCGGGGCCATGGCGGAGCTTGAGACAGGCAAACAGAGTTTGCGCCATCACCATGTCGCCCACCCAGCTGGGACCGATAACTAGTACTTTCATACGCTTTAAACTCGAAGCTTAAAGCTGGAAGCCTGAACCATCCGATCAATACGGAGCTTTTCTGCTTCCAGCTTCTGGCTCAAAGCTTATGTACCAACGTACGCCATTCTGCGTGGGCGCCGCTCTGACCGTTGACCAGGTCGAAGTAGGCCTTCTGCAGCTTGCCGGTGATGGGGCCGCGGCGACCTTCGCCGATCTGGCGGTTATCCAGTTCGCGAATCGGGGTGACCTCAGCCGCTGTACCGGTGAAGAAGGCTTCGTCAGCGATATAGACTTCATCACGGGTGATGCGCTTTTCAACCACCGGGATACCCATCTCACCAGCCAGGGTCAGCACCGTGCTGCGCGTGATGCCGTTCAGGCACGCGGTGACTTCCGGGGTGTAGATAACGCCGCCCTTGACGATGAAAACGTTCTCACCAGAGCCCTCGGCGACATACCCTTCCGGATCCAGCAACAGGGCTTCTTCCGCGCCGCCCGAAACCGCTTCCTGCAGCGCCAGCATGGAGTTCATGTAGGCACCGCTGGACTTGGCGCGGGTCATGGTGATGTTGACGTGGTGACGGGTAAAGGAGCTGGTGCGGATCTTGATGCCCTGCTCTAGCGCTGCGTCACCCATGTATGCGCCCCAATGCCAGGCGGCAATGGTCACGTGCACTTTCAGGTTATCTGCGCGGATACCCATTCCTTCGGATCCGTAGAACACCAGCGGGCGGATATAGGCCGTTTCCAGCTTGTTGTCGCGCACTGTGGCGCAGATGGCGTCGTTGATCTGCTCTTTGGTGTAGGGAATCTTCATGCCCATGATATGCGCGGAATCGAACAAACGGTCCGTGTGCGCATGCAGACGGAAGATCGCAGTTCCGTCCGGGGTGTTGTACGCACGCACGCCCTCAAATACGGCCATGCCATAATGCAGCGAATGCGTCAGTACATGGACGTTCGCTTCGCGCCAGGGCACCATTTCACCGTCAAACCAGATAACACCATCACGATCGGCCATCGACATAGCAGCCAGCTCCATTCATTGATCTTTGTCTAATATTCATTAGGTTCTTGGTCTGGCCAGGCGTGCCCGCAAAAAACGGCGATCAGCCGTCATTTGTCTGGGTCGTCCGGCAGCCATTGCTGCCAGAGCTTGATGACTCCGCGTCGGAAATCATGAAACTGGTCGCCACTCACTTTGCCGGGCTGTTTCTGCAACGCCAGGCGATGGGCTGCTGCGCGGTAGGCTTTGTAAGCCTCCTGCAAACGTAGAACGTCGTCACCGGCTATCAACCCGGCGTCGCGCAGCCCGTCTAGAATTCTGATGTTATCGGTATAGCGCAGTAACTCGGGGTATCGGCACGACCAGGCCAGAACGGCATATTGCACCATAAATTCGATATCGACGATACCTCCGGCGTCCTGCTTGAGGTCAAACTGCGCCTGGGCGGTAAATGCTGCTGGGGCAAAGCCGGCCTCGGTGGCACGGGTCGCCAGGTTGTCGCGCATGCGGGCGCGCATCGCCAGTACTTCTTTTCGCAGGCCGGCTTCATCCCGCTGACGACCCAGCACCTCGGCGCGCAGATTCTGAAAGCGATGGTTCAACCGCTTGCAGCCCGCCAGCACCCTGGCGCGGACCAAGGCCTGATGCTCCCAGGTCCAGGCGCCCTCGCGCTGGTAGCGGGAAAAGGACTCGAGAGAGCTGACCAGCAGCCCGGACTCGCCGGACGGACGCAAACGCATATCCACATCGTACAGCGCGCCGGAGGTGGTTTGCGCGTTGAGGATATGAATAATGCGCTGACCCAGGCGGGTAAAGAAACGGCTGCCTTCGATCGGCTTGGCGCCGTCGGTCTCCGCCTCGGTATCGCCATCGTGAATGAATACCAGATCCAGATCCGAACCGTGCCCCAGCTCGATACCGCCAACCTTGCCATAACCCACAATCACGAAATCCAGCTCGCACGTGGAACCGTCGCGACGCTTCGGCGCCCCATGACGCTGCGTCAGTTCGCGCCAGGCAAGGCGTAACACCTGCTGCAGGATGGCCTCGGCAATCCAGGTCAGATAATCACTGACCTTCATCAAGGGTAAGGTACCCGCCAGCTCGGATGCCGCCACTCTCAGCACATGGGCGCGCTTGAAATACCGCAACACCTCCATCTGCTGCTCGAGGTCGTCCTCGGGAATGCGGGTAAGCTGCTGGCGCAGTTCATCCACCAGCTCCTCAGTCTCCGGCGGACGGTACAGCCGACCGGCATTCATCAACTCGTCGAGCACCACCGGATAGCGCGTTATCTGCTCGGCTATCCAAGGGCTGGCGCTGCACAGCACCAGCAATTCGTGCAAGGCACCCGGGTTCTCGGTCAACAACAGCAGGTAAGCAGACCGCCGGGCCACCGCCTCCACCATCGGCATCACCCGCTCCAGCGCCAGGTCCGGATTCTCCTGCTCGGCCGCCATACCCAACAAACGCGGCATGAATACGTCCAGACGTTCACGGCCGACCCGCTGCATGGCCCTCACCCGGCCGGAGGTCAATAATCCCTGCAATAACCGCCAGGCTTGCTCGGGCTGTTCGAAACCACCTTCGCGCAGCTGTTCGAGTGCCTGCTCTGGCTCAAGCGCCCCTTCCCAAAGCGGCATCCACTCGGCATGTAGTGGAACTTCGTCATCGGTTTCGTCATCCGGGTCAGCGATCACATAAGCGAAATGCGTTTCGACCCGACGCCGATGCGCATTCAGCGCCGCGCGAAAACTGTCCCAGTCTTCAAAGCCCATCACGAAGGCCACGCGCTCGCGCGACTCGCGATCAGTCGGCAGCATCTGCGTCTGACGGTCATCCAGTGCCTGCAAGGCGTGCTCGGTGTCCCGCAAGAAGAGGTAGGCGTGCTTCAGCTCATCAATAGCGGATTCGGGCATATAGTCGTTGGCCGCGAGCACGTCGAGCACCGGCAGGATCGGCTTTTGCTGCAAGGCGCGGTCACGCCCACCATGAATCAGTTGGTAGGCCTGTCCGATAAACTCGATCTCGCGGATACCACCCGAACCCAGCTTGACGTTGTCCTGCAGCCCTTTGCGCTTGACCTCCCGCTGAATCATCAGTTTGAGGTTGCGCAGCGCTTCTATCGCCGCAAAATCCAGATAACGCCGGAACACGAAAGGCTTGAGCATGGACTGCAGCTCGGCACCCGCCGCCTGATCACCGGCCACCACCCGCGCCTTGATCATCGCGTAGCGCTCCCAGTCGCGGCCCTGGCTCTGGTAGTACTGTTCCAGCGCGTCGAAACTGAATACCAGTGCGCCGCTGTCGCCGTAGGGACGCAAACGCATGTCCACGCGGAACACGAAGCCGTCGACGGTAATATTGTCCAGCGCACGAATCAGGCGCTGCCCGACGCGGATGAAAAACTCCTGGTTGGACAGGCTGCGCCGCCCGCCGCGGGTCTCTCCGGCTTCCGGGTAGGCAAAGATGAGATCAATATCCGATGACAGGTTGAGTTCCTGCGCGCCCAACTTGCCCATACCCAGTACAACCATGTGTTGCGGCTCACCGGTCGGAGCCGAAGGCGTGCCCAAGGTGGCGCTGGCATCCCCGTAAAGCCACTGATAGGCCTGTTCAATACAGGCATCCGCCATATCGGACAGCTCCCGGGTGGTTTGCATGGTCGCCGCCTGCCGCGTCAGATCGCGCCAGATGATGCGCACCTGATGCTGCTGGCGGAATTTACGCAACACTTGCCCCAACGCGTCTTCGCTTTCTACCGATTCCAGCTCCCTGGCCAGCAGATCGGCGATTTCACCAGGGCGCAGATCACGCGCCAGCAAGCCAGCCTCGGCCAGGCGCCAGGCCATTTGCGGGTCACGTCGCAGCTGTTCGGCCACGAAGTCGCTGCCGGCTAGTACCTGAGGCAGGATGGACGCGAAGTCATCCCCCAGCTCGGCGAGACGATCTTCCAGCGCTTCGGACCGCACCGCGGCGCGCCATTGAGCCAGATGATGTTCGACCAATGATTGCAATGGCGCAGGTAGCGGACGCGGTAAGAAAGAAGGCATGGTCTATCCTGTACGAAGACAATTCGGTCAGCTTGACACGTGCAGCGCAGGCGGAATAGTCCGAAGTGGAATCTAGCCGTACCGCCTGTAGTTTCACTACAAAAACATTCTGAACCAGCTGGAATTCCCCTCGTTTTTGTAGTAAAACTACAAACAACAATACCAACACCGCAGCAGCCGATAATAGGCTAACCGCTTATATGGCTGATCGGGCCCACAAGGTCTGGAGAGAATGATGAAGCCGCAAGATATTGATCCGCTCGAAACCCAGGAATGGCTTGACTCACTGGAATCTGTTCTCGATGCCGAAGGCGAGGACCGCGCGCATTATCTCATTACGCGCATGGAAGAATTGGCGACCCGCAGCGGCACCCTGCTGCCCTACTCAATCACCACACCCTATCGCAACACCATTCCGGTTACCCACGAAGCACGCATGCCCGGCGACCTGTTCATGGAGCGGCGCATCCGTTCCATGGTGCGCTGGAATGCCCTGGCGATGGTGATGCGGACCAATCAGCAAGATCCGGACCTAGGCGGCCATATCTCCACCTTCGCCTCCAGCGCCACGCTTTACGACATCGGCTTCAACTACTTCTTCCAGGCGCCCACCGACGAACACGGCGGTGATCTGGTCTACTTCCAGGGCCACGCATCGCCCGGCGTTTATGCACGCGCCTTCCTCGAAGGCCGTATCAGCGAAGAGCAGTTGAACAATTTCCGCCAGGAAGTAGACGGCGACGGGCTGTCCTCTTACCCGCACCCCTGGTTAATGCCCGATTTCTGGCAGTTCCCGACAGTATCAATGGGTCTGGGGCCGATTCAGGCTATCTATCAGGCGCGCTTCATGAAGTATCTGGAGCACCGCGGATTCATCGAGCCGGGCAAACAGAAGGTTTGGTGTTTCCTGGGTGACGGCGAGACTGACGAGCCGGAATCCCTGGGCGCCATTTCGCTGGCCGGCCGCGAGAAGCTCGACAACCTGATCTTCGTGGTCAACTGCAACCTGCAGCGACTGGACGGGCCGGTACGCGGCAACGGCAAGATTATCCAGGAGCTGGAAGGCAACTTCCGCGGCGCCGACTGGAACGTGATCAAGGTCATCTGGGGACGTCTCTGGGATCCGCTGTTTGCCAAGGACGAAGACGGCCTGTTGCAGCAGCGCATGGACGAAGCCGTCGACGGCGACTACCAGAACTACAAGGCCAACGATGGCGCCTATGTCCGCGAACATTTCTTCGGCGGCCGTCCGGAGCTGGAGGAGATGGTCAAGGATCTCTCCGATGACCAGGTCTGGAAGCTCAACCGGGGTGGACACGATCCCTACAAGGTGTATGCGGCCTATCACGCAGCGGTCAACCATACCGGCCAGCCGAGCGTCATCCTCGCCAAGACCATCAAGGGTTACGGTACCGGCGCAGGCCAGGGCCAGAACACCGCGCACAACACCAAGAAAGTCGATATCGAGAGCCTGAAGACTTTCCGCGACCGCTTCGACATTCCGGTCAACGATGAGGATCTCGAGAAACTGCCCTTCTACAGACCCGAAGAAGGTAGCGCCGAATACAAGTACCTGCATTCGCGCCGCGAAGCATTGGGCGGTTACATGCCCAAGCGTCGGGCGAAGAGCTTCAAGGTACCAGTGCCGCCGCTGGAGACACTCAAATCCGTACTCGATGGTAGCGGTGATCGCGAGATCTCCACTACCATGGCCTTCGTCCGCGTACTGTCGCAACTGGTGAAGGACAAGGAGCTGGGGCAGCGCATCGTTCCCATTGTGCCGGATGAAGCACGGACCTTCGGCATGGAAGGCATGTTCCGCCAACTGGGCATTTACTCCTCCGTTGGCCAGCTGTACGAACCTGTCGACAAGAATCAGGTGATGTTCTACCGCGAGGACAAGAAAGGTCAGATCCTTGAGGAAGGCATCACCGAAGCCGGCGCCATGTCGAGCTGGATTGCGGCGGGTACTGCCTACAGCACGTACAACCAGCCGATGCTGCCGTTCTACATCTTCTATTCGATGTTCGGCTTCCAGCGCATTGGCGATCTGGCCTGGGCCGCAGGCGACAGCCGTACCAAGGGTTTTCTCATCGGCGGCACCGCCGGGCGTACCACGCTCAACGGTGAAGGCCTGCAGCACGAGGATGGCCACAGCCACATTCTGGCGTCGACCGTTCCCAACTGCCGCAGCTACGATCCGAGTTATGGCTACGAGCTGGCAGTCATCATCCGCGAAGGCGCACGGCGGATGATGGAAGAGCAGGAAAACGTCTATTACTACCTCACCGTCATGAACGAAGCTTATGTACAGCCCGCTCTGCCCGAGGGCGAACATATCCAGGAAGGGATCATGCGCGGCATGTATCTGCTGGAGGAAGCCAAGCAGTCGGGCGAGCTGCATGTCCAGCTGATGGGCAGCGGCACCATCCTGCGGGAGGTGCGGGAGGCCGCGAAGATTCTGCAGGAGCAATACGGCGTCAGCGCCGATATCTGGAGTGCCACCAGCTTCAACGAGCTACGCCGCGACGGCCTGGACGTAGAGCGCTGGAACCGCCTGCATCCTGAACAGGAGCCGCGCGTCAGTTTTGTCGAACAGAACCTGGCTGGGCGCAAAGGTCCGGTTATCGCCGCGACCGACTACATGAAGCTCTACGCTGAGCAGATTCGCCAATGGGTCCCCGGCACCTTCAAGGTACTCGGCACCGACGGCTTCGGCCGCAGCGACACCCGACGCAAACTGCGACACTTCTTCGAGGTGGATCGCAACTGGGTGGCCTATAGCGCACTTACGGCACTGGTTGAGTCTGGCGCACTGGAACGCAAGGTGCTCGGCGAAGCACTCAAGTCCTTCGGTTTCGATTCCGACAAGACCAACCCCCTGGACTGCTGAGGAGCGATGCCATGAGTGAAGTAATCAAAGTACCGGGCATCGGCGATGCCGAAGGCGAAGTCATCGAGATTCTGGTCAGTGTCGGCGATACAGTTGAACCCGAGCAGAGCCTGGTCACCCTGGAATCCGACAAGGCCAGCATGGAGGTGCCCTCACCCAAGGGCGGCGTAGTCAAGTCCATCAAGGTCAAACTGGGCGACCATCTGAAGGAAGGCGACGAGCTGATTGAGCTCGAATCCGCTGAAGCTGAAGCCGACCAACCGGAAGAAGCGCCAGACGATTCGAAGGATAGCCGCGACGACCAGCCAGTCGACGAAGCGGAAGAAGCGGCAGCTCCGGAGAAGGAAACAGGCGAGGAAGCCGTGGATGAATCGGCAGCACCGCCGAGCGAATCGGTGAAGGAAGTACAGGTGCCCGACATCGGCGACGGCAAGGCCAAAATCATCGAGATCATGGTCAGCCCCGGCGATACCGTAGAGGCCGAGCAATCCTTGCTGGTTCTGGAATCAGACAAAGCCAGCATGGAAATCCCCGCGCCCTTCGCCGGCGTCATTGAATCCATCGAAGCCAAAATGGATCAGGACGTGCAGACCGGCGACCTGATCCTGCACATGCGGGTCAAAGGCGAAACTGAAGGCACGCAGAGCAAAAAGGCTGCGTCGTCCGAAGGCAAGCAAGCGACAGCAGCCAAAGCCGAAAAGAAAGACAAGCCGGATCAGGCCGCACCGAAAGAGCAGGAACCCGCAGCGGAGAAGAAGAAAGCGGTTCCGGCACCGGTCGGGCGTCCGAGTCGCGAAGGCACCAAGGTTCACGCCGGCCCTGCCGTACGCAAACTGGCGCGTGAGTTTGGCGTCGAGCTGACAGATGTCAGTGGCAGCGGCCCGCACGACCGCATCCTCAAGGAAGATGTCCAGACCCACGTGCAGGGGATCATGAAGCAGGGCAAGCAAGGCGCTGGTGCCGTCGGCGGCGCTGGTATTCCACCGGTGCCAGAGATCGATTTCAGCCGTTTCGGCGAAGTCGAAATCAAGGACATGACCCGCCTGCAGCAAATTGGCGCGGTCAATATCCATCGCAGCTGGCTCAATGTGCCGCATGTCACCCAGTTCGACCTGGCGGATATCAGCGAGCTTGAAACCTTCCGCAAGGACCAGAAGGCGGCGGCAGAAAAGGCCGGCGTCAAACTGACGGTCCTGCCCTTCCTGCTCAAGGCCTGCGCGCATCTGCTGCGTGAACAGCCGAACTTCAACGTGGCGCTGGTGCCGGGCGGCAAACAGCTGGTGCACAAGCAATACGTGCACATTGGCTTCGCCGTGGATACGCCGGACGGCCTGATGGTTCCGGTCATCCGCGACGTGGACAAGAAGAGCCTGCTGCAATTGGCAGCCGAAGCAGCGGAGCTAGCCGAGAAGGCGCGCACCAAGAAGCTCGGTGCAGACGGCATGCAAGGCGCGTGCTTCACCATTTCCAGCCTTGGCCACATCGGCGGCACCTATTTCACGCCGATCGTCAACGCCCCGGAAGTCGCCATCCTTGGCGTCAGTCGCGCCTCCATGCAACCGGTGTGGGACGGCAGCACATTCCAGCCCCGGCTGATGCTGCCCCTGTCACTCTCCTACGACCACCGCGCCATCAACGGTGCCGCCGCCGCGCAGTTCACCAAGCGGCTCAGTGAGTTGCTGGGCGATATACGGTCGATGTTGTTGTAATAAAAAGAAGGCCGGCAACCCAAGTTGCCGGCCCTTTCGTTTTTCCCTTCCCAGCATCGGCATACCTGGCCGAGCTTGGTACGAGCTGGTGCTCGAACCTCCCAGGAACCCAGCACCCAGACACCGCGCACCGACCCCGGGAAAGACGAGCACCACGGGCCGCGATCGCACTCGGTGGGCAACTCTCGCAAATTGTCGCAACCACACCAACCAGATCTCGGTTTCTTAAGTTGGCCGCTGTTAGCGTATGTCGCGAAACCGGACACGGACGTCGCTCATGCCTACCTATTCGCAACCAGCAGATCATCGGGGCTGGTACCACACCAGAAAACTACCGCACTTCGACGCCTTGGGCGCCTTGCAGCTCATTACTTTCCGGTTGGCCGATTCCCTACCTGCAGTAAAACTCAGACAAATCGAGAATGATCTTTGCAATACGCCTGCTTCGGGGCAGGAAGCTGAACGCCGCAAACAAATAGAATACTGGCTCGACCGCGGTATCGGGTGTTGTGCGCTTGCAAATTCCGAGGTTGCGGCGGTGTTTCGTGACGGGCTTTTATTGCACGACCGGCAGCGTTACCACTTGCTCGCCTGGTGCATCATGCCCAATCACGTACATATTCTCATCGAGTGCCAGTACTCGTTGTCTCGCATCGTGCAGAGCTGGAAGGCGTTCAGTGGCCGCTGGGCAGTCGCTCATAACGAGCGGCTAGCTCTTGGGTTACCGGCAGGTCAGTTGTGGATGAAGGGATACTGGGACCGCTTTATCCGAGATGAAGACCATCTACATGCTGCGGTTTATTACATCCATCACAACCCAGTCAAGGCCGGGCTATGTGATGCTCCCGAATCTTGGCAGTGGTCCAGCGCATCTACTGGAGTGGTCTGAGTCGGTGACAGACTATGTCATCGAGTCCTATCGCTGCCCGTAGTGCTCGACATTCCCAGGGGCAGCGGTTCCCGGGACGAGCGTGTTTGTTGCGGAAGGAATACGGTGTCTGAGCGTGAAGCCTGGGAGGTTCGAGCACCAGCTCGTACCAAGCTAGCCGGCGACACGGAGGGCTACATTGCAACCCCCCGCTGAACCGATGCGCTTGGTCCTCCAACATGAGCCTGTACTCGGATTTCACCCCGTAAACACAAACGCCTCGTTCTCGACCTTGGCCTTGATCACTGTACCCGGCTCGAAATCCCCCGCCAGAATACGTTGCGCCAGCGGGTTTTCGATCCAGCGCTGGATGGCGCGCTTGAGCGGGCGGGCGCCGTAGACTGGGTCGTAACCGACTGCGATGAGTTTCTCCAGCGCTTCATCAGTCAGTTCCAGCTGCAGCTCGCGCTCTGCCAGGCGTTCACCCAGACGGCTCATCTGGATATTGGCGATACCGGCGATCTGGTCCTTGCCAAGCGGTTCAAACACCACCACTTCGTCGATCCGGTTGATGAATTCTGGCCGGAAGTGGCGACCCACAGCATCCATTACCGCCGCCTGCTGAGCTTCGTGGTCGCCCACCAGCTCCTGGATCTGCGCTGAACCCAGGTTCGAGGTCATCACGATGACGGTGTTGCGGAAGTCCACGGTACGGCCCTGGCTGTCGGTCAGACGACCGTCTTCCAGTACCTGCAACAGCACGTTGAATACGTCCGCGTGTGCCTTCTCGACCTCATCCAGCAGGATGACCGAGTATGGCTTGCGGCGCACGGCTTCGGTCAGATAGCCGCCCTCTTCATAGCCGACGTAGCCCGGAGGCGCGCCGATCAGACGCGACACGGAATGCTTCTCCATGAACTCGGACATGTCGATACGCACCATGGCCTCTTCGGTGTCGAACAGAAATTCCGCCAACGCCTTGCACAGCTCAGTCTTACCGACACCGGTGGGCCCAAGGAACATGAAGGAACCGCTCGGCCGATTCGGGTCTGCCAGACCGGCGCGTGACCGGCGTACGGCATTCGAGACCGCGACCACCGCTTCATGCTGGCCGATCACCCGGTTGTGCAGCGCGTCTTCCATGCGCAGCAGTTTGTCGCGCTCACCTTCGAGCATCTTGCTCACCGGAATACCGGTCCACTTGGACACGACTTCAGCGATCTCTTCATCGGTGACCTTGTTGCGCAGCAGCTGGTTCTCGGTCTTGCCATGCTGCTCGGCCATCTGCTGGCTGCGCTCAAGATCCGGGATAATGCCGTACTGCAGCTCGGCCATCTTGTTCAGATCGCTTCGGCGCCGGGCGTTCTCCAGCTCCTGCTTGGCCTGCTCAATCTTCTCCTGGATCTGTGCAGCGCCCTGCACTTCGGACTTCTCCGACTTCCAGATTTCCTCAAGGTCGGAGTATTCGCGCTCGACCTTGGCAATGTCTTCTTTCAGCTTCTGCAGCCGTTTCAGTGCGGCCTCGTCATCCTCTTTCTTCAGCGCTTCGCGCTCGACCTTGAGCTGAATCAGGCGGCGTTCGAGACGATCAAGCGCCTCCGGCTTGGAGTCAATTTCCATGCGAATACGGCTGGCAGCCTCGTCGATCAGATCGATGGCCTTGTCCGGCAGCTGACGGTCAGTAATGTAACGGTGGCTCAGCTTGGCAGCGGCGATGATCGCGCCATCGGTAATCGCTACCTTGTGGTGCACTTCATAGCGTTCCTTGAGGCCGCGCAGGATGGCGATGGTGTCTTCCTCGCTCGGCTCATCCACCAGCACCTTCTGGAACCGACGTTCAAGCGCGGCATCCTTCTCGACGTACTTGCGGTATTCGTCCAGGGTGGTCGCGCCGACGCAGTGCAGCTCACCGCGCGCCAGTGCGGGCTTGAGCATATTGCCGGCGTCCATTGAACCCTCGGCCTTGCCCGCGCCGACCATGGTATGCAGCTCGTCGATAAACAGGATGACCCGCCCTTCCTGCTTGCCCAGCTCGCTAAGTACCGCCTTGAGGCGCTCTTCGAACTCACCGCGGAATTTGGCGCCGGCGATCAGCGAGCCCATATCCAGCGACAGCAGACGCTTGTCCTTCAGGCCATCAGGCACTTCACCGTTAATAATGCGCTGCGCCAGGCCTTCGACAATCGCGGTCTTGCCCACTCCGGGCTCACCGATCAGTACCGGGTTATTCTTGGTGCGGCGTTGCAGGACCTGGATGGTGCGACGGATCTCATCATCGCGGCCGATCACCGGATCCAGCTTGCCTTCCTCGGCGAGCTTGGTCATGTCCACGGTATATTTGTCGAGGGCCTGGCGAGATTCTTCGGCGTTCGGATTATTCACTGACTCGCCGCCGCGCAGATGCTCGATGGCATTTTCCAGCGCTTGTTTGGATACACCCTGGCCGGTGAGGATCTTGCCCAGCGCGGCGTTAGGCTCCATCGCAGCGAGCAGCACCAGCTCACTGGAAATAAACTGATCACCCTTCTTCTGAGCCAGGCGGTCGGCCTGGTTGAACAGACGTGCCAGCTCCTGGGAAAGGTTGATATCGCCAGTGGGGTTGCTGATAGTCGGCAGCTTGTCCAGCGCCTCGCTCAAGTCACTGCGTAACTTGTTTACGTCGAAGCCGACCTGCCGCAACATTGGCGCAATTGAGCCCTGCTGCTGTTCAAGCATGGCGAGCATCAGGTGCAGAGGATCGATCTGATTGTGGTCACGACCTACAGCCAACGATTGCGCGTCAGCCAGGGCCATCTGAAGTTTGCTGGTAAAGCGATCAATACGCATCTTGTATGTCCTGTCTATTGAACTGACGTCTGCCAGTTACCAATGATATGGAGTATAGATAAGGACGATTGTCGGCTTTTCAAGATGGCAGGTGTTGACCCGGGTCAAAAATTTGTCGCATCGTCCAACCAGATGAGCGATGCAAACCGACCCGTTTGCCCGTCCCGACGATACGAATAGAAGCGCAGCGGGTCAGTCACTGTACACAGACCTCCTCCATAGACTTCCGTCACGCCAGCTGCCTGCAGACGTAACCGGGCCAGCTGATAGATATCTGCCATAAACCGCCCAGCATTGCGGGAAGCAACGAAAGCGGCGGCCGCGGCAGGGTTCTGCGTAACGAACACATCGCGCACCTCCGCGCCCACTTCAAACGAAGCGGGCCCGATGGCAGGACCAAGCCAGACCAGAAGGTGATCCGGCGGCGTTTGCAAGGCCTCGATTGTTGCTTCCAGCACTCCGCCGGCCAGCCCGCGCCAACCGGCATGGGCGGCGGCTACACGCGAGCCGGCACGGTCACAGAACAGCACTGGCAGACAATCCGCGGTCATGATGGTGCAGGCAATGCCCGGTTCATCGGTCCAGCTGGCATCTGCATTCAGAATACTGCCGGGCTGTGCTTTAACCGCCAGCCGACTGTGCGTCTGCTCCAGCCAGACCGGCTCGCAGCCCAGCTCGTGGGCCAGTCGCGCGCGATTGGCTGCGACGTGCTCGGGTGCATCAGCTACGTGATCGCCCAGATTGAAACTGTCCCAAGGCGGTTGGCTGATGCCGCCCTGCCGCGTCGTGATACAGGTACGCACCCTCTGCGGTGCGGGCCATTCAGCCTGCAGCCAGGGATGCATTCAGTCTTCCATCTCGCCGTCTTCACGCAGCAGCGCCAGCAAGTCGACCATGTCCTGTGGCAAGGGTGCTTCCCAGCGCATGGTCCGACCGTCATCCGGGTGCACCAGCTCAAGGCGCCGCGCATGCAACGCCTGACGCGGGAATTCACGCAGCATATTGATCAATTCAGGCGTCGCGCCCGGTGGGATGCGCAAGCGTCCGCCGTAGGTCTGATCGCCAATCAACGGAAACCGCACATAACTCATATGCACGCGGATCTGATGGGTCCTACCCGTTTCAAGCTTGACCTTCACGTGCGTGTGCGCACGGAAGCGACTGATCACCCGGTAGTGGCTGACGGCCTGCTTGCCACCGGCCATCACCGCCATCTTCTGACGGTTGGTGCCGTGACGGGCGATCGGCTCGTCGACCTTGCCGCCGGATGTCATCACACCCACTACCACGCATTCGTACTCGCGGGTGACGCTGCGCGCCTGAAGCTGCAGAACCAGATCCGTCTGGGCTTCGATGGTCTTGGCCACGACCATCAAGCCAGTCGTATCCTTGTCAAGCCGATGCACGATGCCCGCACGCGGTACCTTGGACAGCTCGGGCGCATGGTGCAGCAAGGCGTTGAGTAACGTGCCATCCTGGTGACCCGCCGCCGGATGAACAACCAGCCCGGCAGGCTTGTTGATCACCAGAATGGAATCGTCTTCGTAGACGATTTCAAGGTCGATGGCTTCGGCCTTCCAATCCCCCTGATCCTCAAGCTCGGCCTCAAGCTCCAGCTTCTCCCCGCCATACAGCGTATCGCGGGGGCGCAGGGTACGGCCATCGACAGTCAGGCTGCCATCCTTGATCCAGCTTTGCAGACGGGACCGGGAATAATCTGAAAACAACTGTGCGGCCACCTGGTCAAGGCGTTGCCCGCCATTTTCAATAGCAACCTGGGCGGACAAGCGGATACGATCGGACATTAAGGACTCACTGGAACGCGCTGGAACACCGAAAGGTAGAGATGCAATCCCTTTTGGTTTTCGGCTCTGCGCTGTGGTTAAATACGGCTTCTTTTCCTAGCACGCACCGGCTGTCCGGGGTGCTGGCAAACAATGCCCAACTATAACAGGACGCCCGTTCAGGCAACAGCTTGCGCTTGTCCATCCGGATATCAAATATGTCAATGAAACACCTCGTGCTGGTCGGCTTGCTCTCATTAATAGCCGCCTGTTCGTCGAATAAAACGCTTGACGAGGCTCTCAGCGAGTCAGAACTGTATGCCATGGTCCAACAGGATCTGGACGCAAATAACTATCAACCGGCAATCGAGAAACTCCAGGCGCTGGAGTCACGCTATCCCTTTGGCCGGTACGCCCAGCAAGCGCAGCTTGAGCTGATCTATGCGCATTTCCAGAACCTGGAGCCGGACGCCGCTAAAACCGCCGCTGATCGATTCATCCGTCTGCATCCGCAGCACCCCGATGTCGACTATGCCTATTACATGCGCGGCATGGCGTCTTTCAACCGCGACCGGGGCATGTTTGAGCGCTTTCTGCCGCTGGACATGACCCGTCGGGACCCTGGCGCGGCGCGCGACTCGTTCAACGAGTTTGCCCAGCTGGTCAGCCGCTATCCGAACAGCCGCTATGCAGAAGACTCCCGTCGACGCATGGTTTATCTGCGTAACCTGCTGGCCGCCTATGACGTGCATGTGGGCCACTACTACCTCAAGCGTGAGGCCTTTGTTGCAGCGGCCAACCGTGGCCGTTATGTCGTAGAGAATTTCCAGCAGACGCCTGCGGTCGCAGATGGCCTGGCCATCATGGTCGAAGCCTATCAGCGTCTGGCACTGACCGAGCTGGCAGACAAGGCGCTGCTCACTCTGCAGAGCAACTATCCGGAGCATCCGAGCCTGAAGGACGGCGAGTTCGTGCATCACGTTCAACCTGCGGAGCCTGATTCCGGCTGGATCGAATCAGCCACTGTCGGTGTACTTGACACTCTGCTGACGCCGCCGTCACAGAGCGGTACCACCCAGGCCGAGCGCCAGATGCAGCAGCAATACCAGGAAGCCGTTGCCTCCCTACCCCGTGACATCCGCGTCCCGGTGACCGAGCAGCGAGAAAAACGCTCATTCTGGAGCCGCATCACCTTCGGTCTGTTTGACTGATAGCTGACTAACACGGCGCGTCTCCAGCAGACGCGCCGTTTCCGTTTCTCTTCTCTGTTTTGTCCTCCCCTTCTCGCTCCCCTCACTCGTCATTTGCGGCCACAGCCTGCTGCGAAGTTGCCGGCGGCAGACCGAACCTGTTCGATAGTCAGCTGCAGCACCTCAGTTGCCTATGGTCCAAAGGCTGCTTGCGATACACTGGCGACTTGTTATCTCACTGACAGGACCGGGAATGGGGCTGATCAAATTAGTAATTCTGCTGGTGCTCGCGTACGTTGCGCTGACGTTCTGGCGGCGCCTGAAAGCACAGCAGGCAAACAAGGCGCGTTCTGCCGCCTCCCCTGACACCCCCACCCTGATGGTGCGCTGCTCGCGCTGCAAGGTGTATCTGCCCGAGACGCAGGCATTGCACCAGGGCGACCGCTGGTATTGCTGCAAGAACCATCTTGAAGCCGACCATAATGGTTAAGCGTAATTCCCGTTTCGCCGAGAGTGTCGCCATTTCAATCTGAAGGAACGGACACCGACACTATGATGCCCGAGTCGCAACGCCCCTGGATCCTGCGGATCTACAACATCTATCGCGTGATTCTGGGCTTCTGTTTGGCGATTCTGACGAATGCCGCGCTGCGCGACGGTCTGCTTGATCTCGACAATCCCAGCCTCTACGAAACTGCCAGCTGGATCTACCTGTTCGTCAACGTACTGATTGCCCTGATACTTCATGAAGGGCGTCGCGAGGGCTACCTGTTCGGGCTGGCGGTGCTCGACATTTTCATGCTCGGCGTCCTGTTTTACGCAGCCGGAGGGGTAGGCAGCGGTTTCGGCAATCTGCTGATCATTCCGGTCGCAACTGGCAATATTCTACTGCACGGCCGCATCGGCCTGCTGCTCGCCTCCCTCGCCAGTCTGGTGGTGATCTACCTCACCTTTTTCCTCAGTCTGTCGCATCCAGGGGCCAGTCAGAGTTACCTGCAGGTCGGTGTGCTGGGGTGCATCTTTTTTGCGGTGGCGCTGTTTGTCCAACGACTCAGCCGCCAACTGCGGCAATCCGAATCGCTGGCCCAGCAACAGGCGGTCAGTCTCGCTTCGCTGGAAAAACTCAATCAACTGATCATTCAGCGTATGCGCACCGGCATCATTGTCGTCGGCCCGCAACAGAAGGTGCTGCAGGCCAACGAAGCCTCCGCGCAGATGCTGGGCAAACCCATCATCCGCGATATGGAACTGGAGCAGCTGGCACCCGACCTAGCCCAGCGCCTACAGCAATGGCGCAATTACCCCTCGATCCGCACCCTGCCGTTTCGCAATCATCGCGGCGGAGTGGAAATCATGGCCAATTTCAAACCCCTCGCCCAGGAGAACGACGAGAACGTTCTGGTTTTTCTGGATGACAACACCCAGGTCGCCCAGCAGGCTCAGCAGCTCAAACTGGCGTCGCTAGGGCGCCTGACCGCCAGCATTGCCCACGAAATCCGCAATCCGCTGGGCGCGATCAGCCATGCCGCGCAGCTGTTGCGCGAATCAACTCAAATCAATGAACAGGACCAGCGCCTGAGCGACATCATCCAGCAGCATTCCAAGCGCATGAACAAGGTCATCGAAACGGTGCTGGAGTTGTCCCGGCGTCGCCCCAGCGAGCCGCAACTCGTGGACTTGCGGCTTTGGACCGAACAATTTATTGAAGATTTTCAGCACGTTACCCTGCCTGCCGATACAGTGGAATGCGAAACGGCGGATGACGAGCTGCTCACTCGTATCGATCCCAACCAGCTTAACCAGGTGCTGAACAATCTTTGCCAGAATGCCCTGCGCTACAGCGGCATGGCCGGTAGCCCACGCACCATCTGGCTTAACCTGTATCAGAACCGGGACACCGAGCTTCCTGTTCTCGAGGTCATTGACCACGGACCCGGCATTGACGACGAACATGTGCAACACGTATTCGAGCCCTTCTACACGACCGAGGCCTCGGGCACCGGGCTGGGGCTGTATATTTCCCGCGAGCTCTGCGAGAGCAATCAGGCCCGGCTCGAATACGAGCGACTCGAGCCAAGAGGAAGCTGCATGCGCATTACCTTCGCCCATCCCAAACGCCTGATATGATGACCGGACGCCAGATGACTTTGATCTTCAATGCAGGGAGTGCATGGTCCGCATGAGTAATCCGTTGGTACTGATCATTGACGATGAGCCCGATATTCTCGAGCTGCTGGATATGACGCTCAAGCGCATGGACGTGCGAACCCGAAGCGCGACCACGCTGACTCAGGCCCTTGATCTGCTCGCCGAGCACAGCTTTGACCTTTGCCTGACTGACATGCGCCTGCCTGACGGCGATGGCATGTCTGTAGTGCGTTATATCCAGCAGCATGCGCCTGATACACCGGTGGCCATGATTACCGCCTATGGCAGCCTGGACACAGCGATCACTGCGCTGAAGGCTGGCGCCTTCGATTTTCTGACCAAGCCGGTCGACCTCAAGCGCCTACGGGACCTGGTCACCAGCGCCCTGCGCTTGCGTGACCCTGCCAGCACCACCTCAAGCAATGCCCCCGCCGATCCGATTCTCGGCTCATCGGCTCCCATTCAGAAACTGCGCAAGCAGATCGCCAAACTGGCACGCAGTCAGGCCCCGCTGTATATCAGCGGCGAGTCAGGCAGCGGCAAGGAGCTGGTCGCACGGCGCATCCACGCCCTGGGGCCACGCGCGGCACAAGCCTTCATACCGGTAAACTGCGGCGCCATCCCCTCCGAGCTGATGGAGAGTGAATTCTTCGGCCATCGCAAGGGCAGCTTTAGTGGCGCCGTGGCCGACAAACCCGGCCTGTTCCAGGCGGCGAAAGGCGGCACGCTGTTTCTCGACGAAGTAGCCGACCTGCCGATCGCCATGCAGGTGAAGCTGTTACGGGCGATACAGGAAAAAGCCGTGCGCCCGGTGGGCACCCAGCAGGAAGAGCCGGTAGACGTGCGTCTGCTCTGCGCCACGCACAAGGACCTGGCAGCAGAAGTCGCCGAAGGCCGTTTCCGACAGGATCTGTTCTATCGGATCAACGTCATCGAACTCAGCGTGCCGCCGCTACGTGAACGGCGTGATGACATTCCCCTGCTGGCCGAACACGTGCTCGTGGGGCTGGCGAAACGCTCGGACATGCCCATCCCAGAGCTGACTGCCGCCTGCAAGGAAATGCTCTGCAACTACCGCTTCCCAGGAAACGTACGGGAGCTGGAGAACATTCTCGAGCGCGCCTTCACCCTGTGTGACGATGACGTGATTGACGTGGGTGACATCCATCTGTCTGGCATCCCCAATACACAATCGGATCAGCAGCCGGCGCTGAACCGCATCGATTCGCTGGAAGACTTCCTCGATGACATCGAGCGCCAGGCCATCATGCAGGCGCTCGAGGAAACGCGCTGGAACAAGACCGCCGCGGCAAAGCGCCTAGGACTGACCTTCCGTTCGCTGCGCTATCGGCTGAAAAAGCTCGGCCTCGAGGACTAGTGTCTGTTGCCATTTCATCGCGAGCCTCGATGAAATGGCAACAGACCCTAATGCTCAACCGGCGTAGCTGATCCGACCATCCAGACAGTACGCTGCGGGATCGATTGCCGGACGATTACCCGTCATCAGGTCTGCCAGTAATCGGCACGACGCAGGGGCCAGCACCAGTCCGTTGCGGTAGTGGCCCGCGTTTAGCCAAAGCCCCGGACGATTGGGCACTTCACCAATATAAGGCACGCCTTCCGGTGAGCCAGGACGCAGGCCCGCCCACTGGCCAACGGGGGGCGTCTCGGCCAGCTCAGGCAGCATGCGGATGGCTGACTCACTCAGCGACTCCAGCGCCTGATGGGTGGTCTGCTTGTCATAGCCGACGTGCTCGAGCGTACTGCCCACCAGAATATGGCCGTCACGTCGCGGCAGCGCATAGCGGCCCTGGAAGAGCACCATGGTCGACAGCCAGCCAGCTTCACGCTTGTAGAGCAGCATCTCGCCCTTGACGGGTGCCACCGGCAGATCCACGCCAATGGGTTTCAACCAGTCGCCGCTCCAGGCACCCGCCGCCAGTACCACGGCACCGGCGCTGACCTCGCCACCCGCATAGCGGACACCCGTGACCCGCCCGCTATCCTCAAGCAGGCCAGTCACTTCAGTATTTTCCAGCAAGGTGAAGGCAGGCTGTTGCGTCAGCCAGACCTTCAACGCAGCCATCAGCCGCGGATTGCGCACATTCGCCAAGCCTTCATGCCATAGGGCGCCTTGAAAGCCTGATGCCAGGTGCGGCACGCGGTCATAGACGAACGCAGCGTCCATGTTCTGCAGCCCGGTGTGATGCCGAGCCGCCCAGGCCAGCGCCTGCTCCCGTTCTTCGTGATCCAGCCACATCAGGCCGCAGGGCGTCACCTCAGGGTCAATCCCGGTCTCAGCCGCCAGTTTCGCTCCCAGTCCGGGATAGTAATCCTGCGACCAATGCGCCAGCGCGCTGATGGCTTCGCTGTAACGCCAGGGATAGAGCGGTGAGACGATCCCACCACCGGCCCACGACGCTTCGCGGCCGGTGCTGCCACGCTCGATCAGCGTTACCGACATCCCGGCATCAAGTAGATTAAGCGCCGACAGACAGCCCATGACTCCACCACCGATGATAACCACGTCCTGCATTGCAAATCCCCCGTTGTGAAGCCGGCGACTAACCCCCGGCGCAAAGGAGCGCAGCATAAACCAGCCGCGGCGGGCAGACCATGATCAGGATCAAGCGACGCCGGCCCCTACCTTGGTCGCGTGTCAAGGCATCCTGTATGTCACCGACAGTGATAAACCGGTATCATTGGCGCGGATTTTCAAGGTAAGAGGCGACATGTTAATGACAGCAAAAAACGTAGATGTATTGCTGGTCGGTGGTGGTGTCATGAGCGCTACGCTAGGAATGTTGCTCAAACAGCTGGACCCGGATATGACCATTACCCTGGTCGAACGCCTGGACCACGTTGCTCACGAAAGCACGGATGGCTGGAATAACGCTGGAACCGGCCACGCCGGTTATTGTGAGCTGAATTACACCCCCGAAGGACCGGACGGCAACATCACCATAGACCGTGCACTGGGTATCAATGCGTCTTTCGAAGTGACCTTGCAGTTCTGGTCGCATCTGGTCGAACAGGGCATCCTCCCCGCGCCGCGCAAGTTCATCAATCCGACCGCACATCAGAGCTTCGTCTGGGGCGAAAAGGACGTAGCCTTCCTGCGCAAGCGTCAGCAGTTGCTTAGCGCCCACCACCTGTTCGCGGACATGCAGTTCAGCGAGTCCCCCGAGCAACTGGCGAGCTGGATGCCGCTGGTGATGGAACAGCGCAAGTCCGACGATAAGGTTGCCGGCACCCGCGTTGAATACGGCGCCGATGTGGATTTCGGCTCGTTGACCCGCAGCATGATCGCTCACCTGCGCGAACAGCCAGGGTTCGAGCTGCGCCTGAACCACTCGGTCAGTGCACTGCGCAAGAGTAAACGTGGGCACTGGCGCGTGGATGTCGAAGACGAAAAGACCAACGAAGAATTGAGCATCAATGCCAAGTTCGTTTTCCTCGGCGCGGGCGGCGGCTCACTGCCGTTGCTGCAAAAGTCGAACATTGACGAGAGCCAGGGCTATGGCGGCTTCCCGGTAAGTGGCCAATGGCTGGTCTGCACCAAACCCGATATCGTCCAGCGTCATCATTCCAAGGTCTATGGCAAGGCACCGGTCGGCGCACCGCCGATGTCCGTTCCACACCTGGATACCCGCATCATCAATGGCCAGCCTGCATTGCTGTTCGGTCCCTTCGCCGGCTTCACCACCAAGTTTCTGAAGAAGGGCTCAGTGTTCGACCTGTTCTCATCGGTCAAGACGTATAACGTCGCGCCTATGATGGCTGTGGGCCGGGACAACATGGATCTGACCCGTTACCTGATTGCCGAATCCTTCCAGTCTCACAAAGACCGGGTGGCCTCACTGCGCAATTTTTTCCCGCTAGCCCGCGAGGAAGACTGGCGCTTACAGGATGCGGGGATGCGCGTACAGATCATCAAGAAGGACGCCAAAGGCCACGGCAAACTGGAATTTGGTACCGAGATTGTCGCCGCCAAGGATGGCAGCCTGGCCGCACTGCTTGGCGCGTCACCGGGTGCTTCGACCGCGGTTCAGGCCATGATCGACGTGTTGCATCGCTGTTTCAGCGACCGTCTGGAAAGCCCGGAATGGCAAGCCCGTATAAAAGAATTGATTCCCTCATACGGGCAATCACTGGTTGAAGACGCCGAACTGCTCAAGCGCGTACGTAACCGGACCCTCAACGTATTGCAACTGCGTCAGCCCTCCGCTGCGGCGGTCTGATTCAGAAATCGCTGAATACGTTGTGGCGTAGGCGGATGGGTTGAAAGGAATCCTGACAACCCGTCTGGCTCGCCGCCTCCCTGCTCTGCATTGCCGTCGAGTCGTTGCATGATATTCGCGAAACAGACCGGCGACACCTGATTGGCCAGCATGAATTCCAGTGCAAAATCATCCGCTTCGCTTTCCATGTTTCGCGAATAGCCCAGGTTTGCCAGCACCGCCGGCACACTGGTGGTCAGGTCTGAGGCGGCGGACAGATCGCCCGTCATCGACATCACCAACCACAGCGCCAACGAGCTTTGCACGATGCCACGCAGGGTATCGCGGTGCACGATATGACCCGCCTCGTGGGCCATGATTGACACCAGCTCGCAGTCGTTCTCTGCCAGCTGTATCAGCTCGTCAGTGAACACCATGGTGCCGCCGGGCAGCGCCAGAGCGTTCGCGCCCAGATCCTCGCTGGCGCGCAGCAACACCTGCAATCTGTGCGCCGGATGGTCTTCCGCCAGCCGCGCCAGATAGGGCGCAAAGGCCTCATGCACCAGGCGCTGCTTCTCTGGTGGCAGCGCGCTGGGCGCCAGCCAGAGGCCATCCAGCGCCGCCAGTGATTCAGTACCCAGACGACTTTCCAGCGCAACCGGAACCCGCTCGGCGATCTGCCGGGATAACCAGGGCACGCCGTACACCAGACCGCCCACGACGCAGAGAATGACCACCACGGCGCTGATAGCGATCAACCGGTAACTGGCTTCCAGGCGCTGCAGCCATCCCCTGGAACCCTTGGTGCCCGCCGCATTTGCCAGCCTCGCCAGGGCGTCATGATCAGCGGATTCGAACACCGCGCCGCGCGGCAAATGCAGGTAACACCCCGCGCTCCCGACCCGCATGCCCAACCGCAAATCCTTGCTATCGAACAGATAGTCACCCTCAGCGAACCTCAGGTGTAGCTGACTGTTCTCCAGCCTGACGGTCGCCGGGCGGCCCTTGCTGCTACGCCCATCGAAATAGATGCCGGCGAGCTCCCGATCAGATGATGGAGATGCCGACATCAAACGCCTCCCCTATTTCCTGACCGATCGCACTGGAGCGCCGCGCTTCACCGGCGATGAAGCCATCCAGATCACCCTGTATTTCTACCGAGGTACAGCTGGCGCGGTAGGCTGCCATGCGCACCTTGGCCCAGGGCGTGAAGAAACCCAGCGTCAGCATGATCAGCAGACTGTTGCTGAGAAATATCCAGACCATTCGACGCTTGCCCAGCTGCGACTCGAATCCATGCATGCCGAGTAGGGTGGCATTCATCACCAGATTGGTCAGGCCGGCCATGAAATAGCCAAACAATGCCAGATAGCCGATAACACCCACCGGGAAAACCAGGGCCGGGTGGACCAGTTTGCCAAGTACCACGGCCAGGATCACGCAGCCTATCCCGACCGCAATGACGCGTAGGAAGAACACATAATAGTCAGCCGCTTGCAGCTTCAAGCGAAACGGCATGGTGCCGAACAGGCTATTGTTCACGACGTAGCTGTGGGATTTGAACAGGCTATAAGGGGCGGCGAGCAACAGGGTCAGCACCGCAACCAATGGCCATAGCAATATCGCCATGCAGGCACCGCCGTAGCTGCCCTTGAAGTCAAACCGGATATTCCGGTATGCACTGTTCACGGCATGGAACTGCAAGGAGCGCATCACCACCCATGGCAGCGCCGGGATAAATAGCAGCAGCAATACCAATGAGCCGATCGGCAGCAACTTGGACACAACGATCCAGACGATAACAGCCACCAAGGCAATCAGGCGTCCGCGGAAAATCACCCAGGGGTCAGCCAGATACTGAAAACTGCTGCCATCGATCTGCGTGTGGCCATAGAAATACTGCAGCGTGCGCACCTTGGCCCAGGGCGCGTAGAAGCCCAGCGTTACCACCATCAGCAACAGATTGACGATCCAGATACCGAAGAATTCGCCGCCTCGACCCGTAAAAACAACGGGCTCACTGCGCCGTGGTGTGGCCGGTTTGAGCTCGGAAATCGGCGGCTGGGGATTCACAGGTGCATCGCTGCCGGAACGCTCGCTGGCTGATGCTTCGAGCGATACCAGAGACAACCCGGAGTTGCCACTGGCTGGCGACTCAACACGCGGCTGGTTGCTATCGGGTCGCACCGCTTCGGGAACGATATCGACCACCAGCCCCGCTGCGTGCAGCCGACGTTGATAGGCCTGCGCCTGCTCGCTGTCTAGGCCGCGCTTGATGGTCGCGGACTTGCCGGCGAGCAACGTTTCGATCTGCTCGGGCCGAAAACCGCTCTTTTGCAGATTCCATCGCAGCTGATCCTCCGCCTGACCCTCTACCAGACGACCGTTGAAACACACTTTGAAAAGTTCGCTAGACATATAACCATCCATTGGCTTGATAAAATCCGTTTACATCCTGCTATACCGGTAAACCGAGGCCTGGCGGAAGCAGCGCCACTCCTTGGTAATCGCCGTGGCAGTCCCTATACTTTCCTGCCTTGCGATTATCTCAGGAAGTTATTCTTGAAGACTACCCCCACTTACCGCGCCGATATTGAAGGGCTGCGCGCGCTGGCCGTTGTCCTGGTTATTCTCTACCACTATCAGGTGCCCGGGTTTTCTGGCGGCTTTATCGGCGTGGATGTGTTCTTCGTCATCTCTGGTTTTGTGATCACCCAGCTGCTGCAACGGGCAATAAAAAAAGAGACGTTTCGTTTCCGCGAGTTTTACGCACGCCGCATCCGCCGGCTCCTGCCGCTCTTTCTGCTGGTATCGACCGTCACCTTTGTGATGATCTCGCCCTTCTATATCGGCGATGCGTACTACATCTTCGCAAAGAGCTGGCTCGCTTCGCTGGGCGGGCTCAGTAACTTTTACTTCTTTTCAGAGCTCGCCCAGTATTTCGCGCCACAAACCCATTCCCTGTCATTGCTGCATACCTGGTCGTTGGCGGTCGAGGAACAGTTCTATCTGATCTGGCCGCCAGTGTTGTATCTGGCCTACCGTTTCGGCAAAGGCCGCAACAGCCTCTGGCCGTTCTGCATAACGCTGTTCGCGGCCTTTGGACTATCGATATATCTGGCCAATGCCTACCCTACTGCTGCTTTCTATTTGCTGCCCGCCCGCCTGTTCGAATTCATGCTCGGCACCGCAGTGGCGCTGTTCAGCCAGCAACTGCCGAGCCTGCGGCGGGCTAGCGCCGAGCCGGTCGCCGCCCTCGGGGTCAGCATGATTTGCGGCACCGCTGTATTGCTCACCCAGCACCATCACTTTCCGGGGTATAACGCCCTGTGGCCAACCCTGGGGACGGCGTTGGTGATTTATGCGGGCCTGCATCAGCCCAGCACCCTGACCGCTCGCCTGCTTAGTCTGCCGGTCATGGTGTTCCTCGGCGGCATATCTTACTCGCTGTACCTGTGGCACTGGCCGCCCGTGGCGCTGATGCACTACCAACTGATCGAGCTGACCTGGAGTAACCGCTTGCTGCTGATGGCCGCGGTGCTGGTGTTGTCCTGGTTGAGCTTCCGCTACGTGGAGAACCGCTACCGCCACCGCCCCTGGAGTTTTAGAAAAACCTTCATCGTGTTGCTACTGATTCCCTTGCTGGTGGTCTGGGCCATTCAGGTCACGATTCGCCTCGCCGACGACCTGAGCTTTCGCATTCCTGAAGAGCGTCGAGAGCTGTATAACATTATTGCCCAGAACAACGCTGCAGACCTGTACAAGCCTTGTTTCAAGGGTGATCCCACCGATTTCAACAAGGATGCAGCCTGTGTGGTCGGCCGCGACCTCGGCGACGGCGAACCGGATGCCATGCTTATCGGTGATTCCCATGCCATTGCCTTGCTGGGCTTCGTCGAGCAACTGATTGGCGACCGCCACGCGCTGTTGGTCGTTACCCGGGCATCGACACCCTTTGTGATCCCAGAGCATTCGGTCAAAGCGTTTCCGGACCCCGAGAAGGTCGAACGCAACCAGGCACTGGCCGACTACCTGCAGCAGCGGCCCATGACCGTATTTGTGAATGCCTGGTGGAATTCGTATCTTATGAACGAGTCATTCCAGACCTATTTCCTGGATACCGTGGCCTGGCTACACGCTCAGGGCCACGAGGTAATCATGATTGAAGACGTCCCGGAGCTGCCGTCTGCGTCCTATGCCGAATGCCTGTTGAAGAACATGGATGATTGCTCGATCGACGCCGCACAAGCGCGCCAGAAGCAGGCCAATTTCCAGCGTTTCAAGCAGTCCGTGCAGCAGCGCTTTCCCGAGATCACCTGGATCGATCCGAGAAAGGTAATCTGCGATGAGGAGCGTTGCCAGACCGTACTGGGTGGCATCCCGCTGTACCGGGACGAGAACCACCTGAACCATGTCGGGTCGACCGAGATCGGCAAACGCTATATCGATCTGTTCGGCAATCCGCTACCAGAGCACCCTCAAGCCAAGGGCGGTCCTGCGGAGTAACGATGTTTATTGCCGGGTGACGTTGAGCTCCACGCCCTGCATCGCCAGTTCATCATAGGCCCGATCGAGGTCCGCCTTGAGCTGCTCGGCAAAGCCCGAGCGTTGCGACACCACGAAGCGCATCGGGACCTGAATAATACGCTGCGACGGCAAGGGCTCCATGCCCATCTCGACCACCACCGGCTCGACTTGAGTCCGATAATGCAATAGATAATCACCGCGGCCCCGCAGCAACATGTTCACCGCCCCGGCATGCGAACTGCCGCGATGTAGCTCCACGCCCAGCGCAGGATCCTCGACGGTACCCAGCACGTCCTGGGTATAGATGTGATTCATCATCAGGATGAGCTTTTTGCCACGCAGCCCTTCCGGCCAGACTGGAGCAGGCTCACCGGGACGGTGATAGAGGTGGATGGATACCAGCCCGAGCTGGCGATCCGTTTGCAGCGTGAAGAACTCCCAGCCCGGGCGGGTTACCGTACCGGGCCACAGGTCGACGCTACCGTCTTCCAGACCGCGCCAGATGCGCGCCGCTGGCATAATGCGCATGCGGAATGGGTAACCAGCCTGCTCCAGCAACCGCGTTATCAACTGCACCGTTTTGCCGGCAATTTGCCCGCTGGCGTCGAACTCGGAATAGCCCGGGAAATCCATCAGAGCGACTTCCACCACAGGCCTGGAATCCGTTATCGCTGGGCCTGAATCCGCTTCATCCGCGCCCGCGCTGTTCAGCCAGCACGCCATCAGCATTGCCACGCCGCCGATCATCCCTTTCATCAGCATTCTCTCTGTGTGTCACTCATAGCCAACGGCCATGATGACAATGAATGCCTCAGCCGTCACGCATAAAAAAACCCCCACCAGGCAATGCCTGGCAGGGGTTTGTGTACTGCTGCGTTGCAGCTCAGTCGGTATAGACCGGCAGACGCTTGCAGATGGTCTTGACCTGTTCACGAACCCGATCAATCACCGACTCATCGCCCATGGCATCCAGGATATCGCTGATCCAGCCAGCCAGCTGACGGCAATCTTCTTCCTTGAAACCACGCGTGGTGACAGCGGGAGTACCGATGCGCAGACCCGAGGTAACAAAAGGCGAGCGCGGATCGTTAGGCACCGCATTCTTGTTCACGGTAATGAAGGCACGGCCCAGTGCAGCGTCCGCATCCTTACCGGTAACATCCTGCTTGATCAGCGACAGCAGGAACAGGTGGTTCTTGGTGCCACCGGACACGACGTCAAAGCCGCGCTCGATAAATACTTCGGCCATCGCCTGGGCGTTCTTCACCACCTGTTTCTGGTAGGTCTTGAACTCGTCGCTCATCGCCTCCTTGAAACAGATCGCCTTGGCTGCAATCACGTGCATCAGCGGGCCGCCCTGGCCACCCGGGAATACCGCGGAGTTCAGCTTTTTCTCCAGCGCTTCGTTGGAACGGGCCAGAATCAGGCCGCCACGCGGGCCGCGCAGGGTTTTATGCGTGGTGGTCGTTACCACGTCGGCATAGGGAACCGGGTTTGGATATTCGCCGGCAGCAACCAGACCTGCCACGTGCGCCATGTCGACAAACAGGTAGGCACCTACCTTGTCAGCGATTTCGCGAAAACGGGGGAAATCAAGAATCTGTGAGTAGGCAGAGAAACCGGCGATGATCATCTTCGGCTTGTGCTCAACGGCCAGTGCTTCCACCTCATCGTAGTCGATCAGACCGGTATCGGTGTTGATGCCATATTGCACAGCGTTGTAATGCTTGCCGGAAAAATTCACGCTGGCACCGTGGGTCAAGTGACCGCCATGGGCCAGGCTCATGCCCAGTACCGTGTCACCGGGGGTCAGCAGCGCCTGGAACACAGCACTGTTCGCCTGTGAGCCGGCATGCGGCTGAACGTTGGCATAATCAGCGCCAAACAGTTGCTTGGCCCGGTCAATGGCCAGCTGTTCCGCAATATCCACGAACTCGCATCCACCGTAGTAACGCTTGCCCGGATACCCTTCGGCATACTTGTTGGTGAGCACAGAGCCTTGCGCCTGCATGACAGCCGGGCTGGTGTAGTTCTCGGATGCGATCAGCTCAATATGCTCTTCCTGACGCTGAGCCTCCTGCTGCATGGCTGCCCAGAGATCGGCATCGAAGTTGGCAATATCGTTGGAACGGCTAAACATGTGACGGCCCCCGCTAGGTCGTTCGAAAAGAGGCGGCATTTTACCTCAACGGGCGCGAACTGGCACATGAAAAGCACTCAGCCGCCTCGCGAAACTCGCTCAATTGCCCTGTAGCCAGGTTTCCAGCAGCACCTGGGCAGGTACCGGACGCCCCAGATGGAAGCCCTGCGCCTCGTCACAATCGAAGTTGCGCAGCAATGACATCTGTTCCGGGCCTTCAACACCCTCGGCAATCACCTTCAGCTGCAGGCTCCGTCCCATGGCGACGATGGCCTGTACCAGCGACGCATCACGGCTGCCTTCGTACATCGCGTGGACAAAGCTGCGATCGATCTTCAGCGTGTCGATGGGAAAGTCCTTCAGATACTTGAGCGACGAGTAGCCGGTGCCAAAATCATCAATCGCAATCTGCACGCCCAGATCCTTGAGGCTGGCCAACGTACGCATGGTGCCCTCGACATCCTGCAGCAGAATGCTTTCGGTCAGTTCCAACTCGATGCAGCCCGGTTCTAGCCGATAGCGGCTGATGACCTCGGTCACCTGCTCAGCCAGTCGCCCGGAACTGAACTGCCTCGCGGACAGGTTGATCGCCAGGCGTGGTAACAGATGACCGGCGTCATGCCACTCGGCCATCTGTCGGCAGGCGCGGTCCATGACCCAGTCGCCCAGGGCGCTGACCAGGCCAATTTCTTCGGCGATGGGAATGAACACCGCTGGCGACACACTGCCCAGCTCGGGATGATGCCAGCGCAGCAAGGCCTCGGCACCGGTCAGGTGCCGATCCGAGCAGCTGAACTGGGGCTGATAATCCAGGGTGAATTCATCATTGTGCAAAGCGCGGCGCAGATCGTTTTCCAGGCTCAGACGCTCTGCCGCCCGCGCATTCATCTCGGCTTGATAGAAGCGGAAGGTGTCCCTGCCCATTTCCTTGGCGTGGTACATGGCGGTATCGGCATTTTTCAGCAGCACCGTGGTTTCGACCCCGTCCTGCGGGTACAGGGCGATGCCGATACTGGCGCTGATGAAGAATTCTTTATGATGCAGCAGGAAACCCGGCGCCAAGGCCTGAAGTATCTTCTCGGCAACGTGAATACCGGCTTTGAGCGCCGCATCCCGCGTCTGCAGACCGATCAGCAGCATGGTGAATTCATCACCGCCCATCCGGGCCACGGTATCGCTTTCACGAATGCAGGAGCGCAGCCGGCGGCCGACTTCTCTCAACATCGTATCGCCAGCTGCGTGCCCCAGCGTGTCGTTGATCGGCTTGAAACGATCAAGATCGAGAAACAGTACCGCGACCCACTCCTTGCGCCGTTCGGCAACCTGCAAGGCGCCAGCGAGTCGATCCTGGAACAGCGTGCGATTGGGCAGCCCGGTCAGCGCATCGAAATACGCCAGGCTTTCGATGCGTGCTTCACTTGCCTTGCGCTCGCTGATATCGACAAAGAATCCGATATAGCTGACCAGATCTCCGTCGCTATCGAGGACCGCGTTAATGCCTGCCCACGTCGGATAGTTTTCGCCATTCTTGCGCTTCTGCCAGACCTCTCCTTCCCACCGCCCGTTACCACGCAGGGTCGTCGTGATCTCCTTGTAAAAATGGGGGTTATGTTCGTCAGAGGCCAACAGAGAGGGCAGTTGATCCAGCACGTCGGTTGCGGCGTAGCCGGTGATCCGGGTGAAATTCTCGTTGATCTGCACGATGTAACCCGCCGGATCGGTAACCACAATCGCACCCGTAGTGTTTTCGAAGACCGTGGCGGCCATCCGCAGACTATTTTCGGTGCGCCGCTGCTCAGTGATGTCCCGGGCGATGCCCAGCAATCCAAGAAACCGGCCATGGGGACTCCACATCAGGGAGACCCGCAGTTCCACCGGGCAGGTGTGCCCATCGGCCTTGATGCAATCGAAACTTGTCTGCCGATTAAAGCCGTCCTGGCGCAAGCGCTCGGAAGTCACGGGGTCCGCCAGCAGCGGCTTTATCTCACGCACGAGGGCAGTGATGAACTGAGTGAATCGGGTACCCGCGACGACTTCTTCAAAGCCGTTTCTGATAATGAACTCGGGCGTAAAGCCCAGCGCGCCGATCACCGAGGGGCTCACATAGTCGAGTCGGAAGTCCGTATCGGTGGCCCAGATCACATCGCTGATGTTCTCCGCCAGCAGCCGGTAGCGCTGCTCGCCGGTTTTGAGAATTTCAGTGATGCGCGTCTGATTGGTCACGTCCTTCACCGTTCCTATGACCTGGTGCACGCGGCCGTCGGGCAGCCGCGACATGACCTTGACGCGTATCGCGAACCAGCTCCAGGTGCCGTCCTGACGTCGCCAGCGGATGCGCCAGGCAAGAATCTTGTCGTCACTCAGCACCTGCTGAATATTGCGATTGACGTGCATGTACTCGACATCATCAGGATGCAGCAGACGCTGCATATAATCGCTCGGCAGCGTGGCCTCTTCCGCTTCGCTGTAACCCAGCCAATGCGCGAGAGAGTGGTTGGCAAACACCATCTGGTTATGCTGAACGTCCCGAATGTAAACCATATCTGGTACGGCCTTGACGACGCCGGCCCAGAAGTCCTCGCGCTCGGTCATGGTTCGTTCGATGCGCCGACGCTCCGTCACATCGGCGATACTGACCGTGACGGCACGGTAATCTTCCAACTGGTCAGGTAGGCGCATGACGATCCAGACATAGCGCAGAATGCCACCGGATGAGCGCAAGGGCGTTTCCATCTCGAAACGCTGCTGCCCACCGACCAGCGCCGCAATAAACCCGTACCGGAATCCACCTGCATTGATCTGTTGCTGACGGCCATGGTGCACGGCGCGCTGCAGATCCTCTACCGACTCCAGCTCCAGCAGATCCAGCATGTTCTGGTTGGTATCGACTATCCGCACCTGCTCCAGCAATTCGTTATGTCGCTGCGGGTTGTTCTTCAGCCAGGTATCAAGGGCCCGAGGACTGGTTAACTGTTCCTGTTCGACAAAGCGCAGCACACCGGTCAGATCGACCTGAACCAGCGCCATGTCCACGCTTTGCACGATGTCCCGGTAACGCCGTTCGGCCTCCTGCAGCGTCCGGTAGGACTCGGCATTGAATGCCTCAAGGCTGCGATTGGTTCGCTGCATCTGCGACAGCATCCAGAGGATCAGCAACAACACGGAGGTAAAGGCTGCCACCACCAGTGCCTTGGCGCTGATCAGCTCGCCCAGCTGCTGGCGATAGTAGCCGTCATCCACCAGGCCACGGACTTGCCACAACGTTCCTTCAACCGGCGCGCTGACCTGCACGCGCTCACGTTCTTCGGGAGTCATCTGCGCATTTTCCAGGAATATCAGACGATCAGCCCGCTGGCGTGCCAGGACCCGCACGCTGGCCGCGTCCTCCAGCAGCCAGGTATAACCCCGCCCCGGATAGGCTGATACCAGCTCGGCAATGGCTTGCTCGCTAACCAGCAGCACCCAGTACTCACGAGGGTTTCGACTGGCGACCACCCAGTACAGGAGTCCGCTGACCGGATCGGCCGCCAGCGTATAGGTTTGTCCACTCAGGTCCAGGCTATGCACCACGCGCATCCAGGGCTGATCCGCGTGAGCCGTATTCACCTGGGCAAGGTTCACGCGAATGACATCCTCAAGCCCGCCAATCAACTGCATCGGGGCGGCGGTATCAGGGTCGCGCTGCGCCTCGAGCAACTGCTCGATCGCGACCGATCTCAGCTCAAGATTACGGCCGACCTGTTCAGCTGTCAGCCACACGCTTTCTTCTATTTGCGTCTGATGCTGACTGCGGACCAGCGTGAAATCGTGCCAGGCCTGCCAGACCATCAATGCCGCAAGCAGAACGGCCGCCAGCGCAACCAGTATCAGGCCGGTGGCCGAACGGCGTCCGAGGGGAAGGTTTTCCGGCTTGCGGTCAGGGTGTGAACGCTCAGTTGGGTTGATCAAGAGCGCCCCACTGCTGTGCCGGCAAGCCACTGCGTGGCCCTGTCCAGCGCGGGAAGGGGGTTTGCCCTCCTCGACCAGTTGGGCTAGCCTTGCCTGCAATTTGTCCGCCCACGGACAATCCAGCTAGTTTTTTAGTCAACAGGTTACGTATCCATGGCTCAATATGTGTATAGCATGCATCGGGTGGGCAAGGTTGTCCCCCCCAAGCGTCAGATTCTAAAGGACATTTCCCTGTCGTTTTTTCCCGGCGCAAAAATCGGCGTGCTTGGTCTGAATGGCTCGGGCAAGTCCACGCTGCTACGGATTATGGCCGGAGTGGACACCGAAATCGATGGTGAAGCACGGCCAATGCCCGGCATCAAGATAGGTTATCTGCCGCAGGAACCAGAACTTGACCCGAGCAAGACAGTTCGCGACATCGTTGAGGAAGCCGTCGGCGAGATAAAGGAAGCACAGACGCGTCTCGACGCAGTGTACGCGGCCTATGCCGAGCCCGACGCAGACTTCGACGCTCTGGCTGCCGAACAGGCCAAGCTCGAAGCCATTATTCAGGCCTCCGACGGCCATAACCTCGAGCGCCAGCTGGAAGTGGCCGCTGACGCACTGCGTTTGCCGCCGTGGGACGCCCAGATCGAGCACCTGTCAGGTGGTGAAAAACGCCGCGTGGCCCTATGCCGGCTGTTGTTATCCGCCCCCGACATGCTCTTGCTCGACGAGCCGACCAACCATCTGGATGCCGATTCCGTCGCCTGGCTCGAACAGTTCCTGCACGATTTCTCCGGCACAGTAGTAGCGATTACCCACGACCGCTATTTCCTCGACAACGTTGCCGGCTGGATTCTGGAACTCGACCGCGGCCAGGGCATCCCGTTCGAAGGCAATTACTCCCAGTGGCTTGAATCCAAAGCGGCGCGACTGGCTCAGGAATCCAAGCAGGAATCCTCCCACGCCAAGGCGATGAAAGCGGAGCTTGAGTGGGTACGTCAGGGGCCTAAAGGCCGCCAGTCGAAATCCAAGGCCCGCCTGCAACGCTTCGAGGAAATGCAGTCGCAGGAATTCCAGAAGCGCAGCGAGACCAACGAAATCTTTATCCCGGTTGGCCCGCGTCTGGGCGACAAGGTCATCGAGCTGAACAATGTCAGCAAGAGCTATGGCGACCGGGTGCTCATCGACAACCTCTCATTCAGTGTACCCAAGGGTGCCATCGTCGGCGTTATCGGCGGAAACGGCGCGGGCAAATCCACGCTCTTTCGCATGATCACCGGCAAGGAGCAGCCTGACTCCGGCAGCATCGACATTGGCGAAACCGTACAGATCGCCAGCGTGGACCAGAGCCGCGAGAGCCTCGACGGCAACTTGTCGGTCTGGCAGCAGGTTTCCGATGGGTTCGACATCATCAAGGTCGGCAGCCACGAGATGCCCTCCCGCGGATACGTCGGCCGTTTCAACTTCAAGGGCGCAGACCAGCAGAAATTCGTCAAGGATCTGTCCGGCGGTGAGCGCGGCCGCCTGCATATGGCGATGACGCTGAAACAGGGCGCCAACGTCCTGCTGCTCGACGAGCCGTCCAATGACCTCGACGTGGAAACCCTGCGGGCTCTGGAAGAGGCGCTGCTGGACTTCCCTGGCTCGGCGATCGTGATTTCCCACGATCGCTGGTTCCTGGACCGAATCGCTACCCATATTCTCGCTTACGAGGATGACTCGCAGGTCGTCTTCTTTGAAGGCAATTACACCGAATACGAAGCTGATCGCCGGAAGCGCCTGGGCGATTCCGCTACCCAGCCGCACCGGGTGCGTTACAAAAAGCTCGCCTGAGCCGGCCCGGCTCCGTCTGAAATACAGTTCGTCTGAAATGCAGGAAGCTGACACCAGCTTCCTGCTCGCTTCATGCACCATCAAGGAGCATGAAAAATCCTGCGATCCCACCTGTTTACGTGAACGCCTTGCGCTGCAAGGTTCCCCGGGCGCCCCAAATAAACGCATTATTTTTTGTAAGTCTGGTTTTCCGCACCTTAGTGGTTCTGGTAGAGTTGCGCCAATTCGTCAAAAACTTGCTTAAAAGTGACTCTCCCCATGACCGATACTCTTGCCTCATGCTTGGCCCATCTCAAGCTGCGTGATCCGGGTCAGCCTGAATTTCATCAGGCTGCCGAAGAAGTACTGTCCACGCTTTGGCCGTTTCTGGAAGCCAACCCCAAGTACCTCAATAGCGGCATCATCGAGCGGCTCATTGAGCCCGAGCGCGTCATCATCTTCCGCGTGCCGTGGGTTGACGATCGTGGTCAGGTCCATGTGAATCGTGGTTACCGTGTACAGATGAGCAGCGCTATCGGCCCGTACAAAGGTGGCCTGCGTTTCCACCCGTCGGTCAACCTCGGCGTCCTGAAGTTTCTCGCCTTCGAGCAGGTGTTCAAGAACGCGCTGACCACCCTGCCCATGGGCGGCGGTAAAGGCGGTTCTGACTTTGATCCCAAGGGCAAGACAGATGGCGAAGTCATGCGCTTCTGCCAATCCTTCATGACTGAACTGTCCCGTCATATTGGCGAGAACCTGGATATCCCGGCTGGCGATATTGGCGTCGGCGCGCGTGAGATCGGCTATCTGTACGGTCAGTACAAACGCCTGCGCAACGAGTTCACGTCGGTCTTGACCGGTAAAGGCATGAGCTACGGCGGCAGTCTGATCCGCCCCGAAGCCACCGGCTTTGGCTGCGTCTACTTCGCCGACGAGATGCTCAAGCGCAAAGGTGATTCCTTCGAAGGCAAGCGCGTCGCCATTTCCGGCTCAGGCAACGTAGCGCAATACGCTGCGCAGAAGGTCATGGAGCTGGGCGGCAAGGTGATTTCCGTCTCGGATTCCGGCGGCACCCTGTATTTCGCCGACGGCATGACAGACGCTCAGTGGACTGCACTGATGACGCTGAAGAACGAGCGTCGTGGCCGTCTGGTGGATTTCGCAGCCGCAATCGGCGGCGAGTTCCTCGCCAAGCAAAAGCCCTGGCAGCTTGCCTGTGAAATCGCCCTGCCCTGCGCCACTCAGAACGAGCTCGATGGCGCCGCCGCCACCCAGCTGGTGGAAAACGGCTGCTTCTGCATCAGCGAAGGCGCGAACATGCCCAGCACGCTGGAGGCCATCGATGTATTCCAGCAGGCGCGCATTCTGTTTGCACCCGGCAAAGCGGCCAATGCTGGCGGCGTTGCGGTGAGCGGTCTGGAAATGTCGCAGAACGCAATCCGCACCAACTGGAGCTGCGAAGAAGTAGACGACAAGCTGAAGACCATCATGAAGAGCATTCACAACGCCTGCGAAGAATACGGCGCTGAGGCTGATGGCTACATCGACTACGTCAAGGGCGCAAACATCGCCGGCTTCGTCAAGGTAGCTGATGCCATGCTGGCCCAGGGCGTGGTCTGAGAACCCGTATAAGCGACGCTGCTATAGTGGTAATGAAATCTGTCACGGACCTGCTGGATGGCAGGCCTCAGGAGGCATGCCATGAGCGATGAAAGGCGTCGTTTCACACGGGTCCCGTTCGATGCAGCCACCCGGCTGCAGCAGGACGATTGGAGCGTTCCCGTTCAGCTTGTTGATATTTCCCTACGTGGGCTGCTGGTTGCTCAGCCCGCCGATTGGGACAGCCGCCGAAATACTGAACCCTTCGTCGCGGTCATCGACCTTGATGAAGGGAGTGAGATCAGTATGGAAATTCGACTGATGCACGCCGCAAACGGCGTGCTCGGCTTTCGCTGCGAGCATACGGACCTGGATTCAGTCAGCCATCTGAGACGCTTGCTTGCGCTGAACCTGGGCGATGCCAACCTGCTGGATCGGGAGCTGGCGGCACTGCTTTAGCCTCAGTCAAATATCGCATCCAGCGCCTCATCCAGTCGCGTCACCGCGATCACTTCCATGCCTGCAGGCGATTCCTTGGGTGCATTGGCCTTGGGCACGATTGCCTTGGTAAAACCATGCTTGGCCGCCTCCTTCAATCTTTCCTGCCCACTGGGCACCGGCCTGACTTCCCCGGACAGTCCAAGCTCACCGAACACCATCAGATCCATCGGCAACGGCCGGTTACGCAGGCTCGACATCACTGCAGCCAGCAACGCCAGATCCGACGCAGTTTCCAGCACCTTGACCCCGCCCACCACGTTGACGAACACGTCCTGGTCATAGGTGGGTACCCCGCCGTGCCGGTGCAGTACCGCCAGCAACATGGCCAGCCGATTCTGATCCAGCCCCAGCGTCACCCGCCGCGGATTGCCCAGATGACTGGTGTCCACCAGGGCCTGCACTTCAACCAGCATGGGCCGCGAGCCTTCCCACGTCGACATCACCACGCTACCGGGAATCGGCGCGTCATAGCGCGACAGGAATATCGCCGACGGGTTGGACACTTCCTTCAAGCCCTTGTCGGTCATAGCGAAGACGCCCAGTTCATTGATTGCACCGAAGCGGTTCTTGACCGCCCGCAGCATACGCAGCCGCCCGTCCGACTCGCCCTCGAAGTACAGCACCGTGTCGACCATATGCTCTAGTACCCGTGGGCCGGCCAATGAACCCTCCTTGGTCACATGCCCCACCAGAAAGATCGCCGTGCCGCTCTGCTTGGCATAACGCACCAGCAGTGCCGCACTCTCGCGCACCTGGGCCACGCCACCTGGAGCAGACTGCAGTTGTTCGGTGAAGATGGTCTGGATCGAGTCGACCACCATTACCTTGGGCTTCTCGCGGCGGGCGGTGGCGATGATGCTTTCGATACAGGTCTCGGTCATCACCATCAGCT
This sequence comes from Pseudomonas saliphila, assembly GCF_008638345.1. GTDB lineage: Bacteria > Pseudomonadota > Gammaproteobacteria > Pseudomonadales > Pseudomonadaceae > Halopseudomonas > Halopseudomonas saliphila. The sequence continues at coordinate 228,125 of NZ_VTVA01000002.1, forward strand.
TGTCTTCCGGCAACGCCAGACGACGGGCGCGCATGGCCACCTGCTGTTGTGATTCTTCACCGGTTACGTACAGGGCCGGCATGGTCTGGGCCAGACGACACAGGGTCTGCAGCAGGATGGTGGATTTGCCGATCCCCGGATCACCGCCGATCAGCACCACCGATCCGGCGACCAGCCCGCCACCCAGCACGCGATCCAGTTCGGAGGAGCCACTCGGTTGCCGGGGCATTTCCTCGGTGGACACCTCCGCCAGAGTTCTGACCTGGGCCTGCTCCCCCGCCCAGTTCGACGTGCGCCCGGGACTGCCACCGGTGGGCGTGGTATCCACCACGGTTTCCACCAGGGTGTTCCAGGCCTGGCATTCAGCGCATTGCCCGGCCCACTTGCTGAATGTCGCGCCGCATTCCGTGCAGCCGTAGATCCGCTTGTTCTTCGCCATCTCACCCTCTCATGAACCCTGCCCCGCACACACCGGTCGAACACTGGTCGGCAACGGACAAAGGGCACATTGTATGACCAGTCAGGCCGAAATGCCCGATCGCTGTCAATCGCAGCCAGACCCACTACATAATGCCGCATTGCTTTAGCCGCCATGTTCAACGCCACACCCATATGGGGACGCCAATGACTGAATACGTTATCGACAAGGACAGCTTCAAACAGCAGGACGCGGAACTGACTGAAGCACTGCTGGAAGCCCAGTTCGACTTGCGCGAGTCAGACCGTGGGCCGGTGCTGGTACTGATCAGCGGCAACGATTTTGCCGGCAAGGCCGAGGCCATCTATGCCTTCTACGAGCGCCTCGATAACCGTTTTCTTGATACCCGTGCATTCAGTCTTCCGGAGGGGTTCGAGCGACGTATGCCACGCCTGTGGCGTTATTGGCGCAGCCTGCCGTCCTCCGGGCAGACTGGCTTCTATCTTGGCTCCTGGTATCACCAGCCGCTGATGCTGCTCAGCAGCGGCAAACTGTCCAAGACCGAATTCGCCGAGCACATGCAGGAAATAGTGCGTTTCGAGCAACTGCTGATCAACGAGGGCGTTGCGATCGTCAAGCTGTGGTTACATCTCTCGCCAGACGACCCAAACCGGGCGCAGCCCGCCCCCGAGTTATTTGAAGAGAACGTCGCCATGCGCGAATGGGGTGACTTCAGCGCAGCGGACTATGAGCGGGTACGCGCCGGCGCGGACCTCATGAGCGAACTGACCTCCACGGCCGAGGCGCCCTGGATCCGCGTGCGCAGCCATGACACGCGCTATCGGGATATTTTCATTGGTCAGGTGGTGCTGAAAGCGCTGCAACACGGCCCCAACAGCGAACGGAAGACCGATTATCAGCCCTCCACCACCAGCCATCTGCGCCAGCTGGATTATTCCGCTGAACTCGACAAGTCCACCTACAAGGACGAACTTGATCAGCAGCAGACCAGGCTCAGAGCCCTGGTGCAACATCCCGAATTCGCCCATCGCTCCCTGCTGCTGGTGTTCGAAGGCATCGACGCCGCTGGCAAGGGCGGCACCATCCGACGCATTACACAGTGCCTGGATCCGCGACGGTTCCGCGTGATTGGCACCCGCGCGCCCACCGACGAAGAACGCAGCCATCCCTATCTGTGGCGATTCTGGCGCCGGCTTCCAGCGCCGGGCTCGATTACTATTTTCGATCGCAGCTATTTCGGTCGGGTGCTGGTTGAACGGGTTGAAGGATTCGCCAAGCCCGATGCCTGGCAACGCGCCTACGCTGAAATCAACGAGTTCGAGCATCAGTTGCAGAAGGCGAACATCATAGTGGTCAAGTTCTGGTTGGCGATCACTGCTGAGGAGCAACTCAAGCGGTTCGAAGCCCGTGAGAAATCGCCGCTAAAGCGCTACAAGCTGACCGATGAGGACTGGCGCAACCGCAAGCAATGGTCTGCCTACGAGCAAGCCATTGACGACATGGTGGACCAGACCAGCACGGATAACGCGCCCTGGCATCTGATTCCGGCGGAGGACAAGCGTTACGCGCGCATCGCGGTGCTCAAAACCCTATGCGACACCCTGGAACAGGAGCTCGGCTGAGCTCCGGAGTCCATGGAGCAATCACCGAAGCAACAGAAACACCGTCAACAAGCGCCGCACGCAGAACACTGTTCTGCGTCGCGCTAAGCTATAATGCGTGCCCTTCCGCGATAATCCGGTTATTCCATGCAATCCTGTGAAACGCCATTCGGCACTCTCCAGCTCGAACGCTACCCATCGACCAATAATCCGACGTTGCAAGCTTTCGATGCGGCTGATCAGTATCTGCTGCAAGCGCTGTCGGAGAATCCGGGCAGCGCGGCAGCGCCGCTGGTCATCAACGACATTTTCGGCGCACTGAGCTGCGCACTGGCGGCCCAACACCCCCACTGCTTCACCGATTCGCATCTCACCAGCCTGGCGGTGCAGAAGAACCTTGCCAACAACCAGCTCGAGCCGGGGTCGGTAAAAATCATCGACAGCCAGAGCGAGCTCGACGGCCCTTATAATCGCGTGTTGTTGCGTGTTCCCAAAAGTCTGGCGTTACTCGAAGACCAGCTGATACGGCTGCGACCTCATCTGGCCGAAGGCGCCGAAGTCATTGCCGGCGCAATGATCAAGCATCTGCCGCACAGCGCCGGTGATTTGCTGGAGAAGTATGTCGGACCCTACCAAGCATCGTTGGCCTGGAAGAAAGCCCGACTGCTGACCGCCCGCTTTGATGCAACGCTGCCGCCCGAATCGCCCAACCTTGCCACGACCTACGAGCTGCCGGAGACGGACATCCAGTTGACCAACCTGCCGGGGGTATTCGCCCGCGAGCGGCTGGATATCGGCACCCGCGCGCTGTTGGCATGTATTCCGTCAAACCTTGGAGCAGTACGTATTATCGATCTTGGCTGCGGCAATGGCGCGCTCGGTATAACGGCCGCGCTGCGCAATCCCGAGGCGTCGCTGGTCTTCGTTGACGAATCGCATGCCGCTATCGCCTCTGCCCGCATCAATTTCGAGACTGCCGCCCCCGACCGCACAGCGGAATTCCTGGTGACGAACGGACTGGTCAGCCAAGCGGCGAAAAGCGCCGAGCTGATTCTTTGCAACCCGCCCTTTCATCAGCAGCAGGCAGTCGGCGATGAGGTTGCGCTGCGCTTGTTTGAGCAGGCCAGTAACACGATCAGTGCGGATGGCGCCCTGCTGGTAGTGGGAAACCGGCATCTGGGTTACCACGTCAAGCTCAAGCGCTGGTTCGCCAGAGTTGAGCAGATCACCTCAACTTCAAAGTTCGTGGTCCTGCGCGCGTCAAACTAAAGCAGCACCACCACTCGCCATATGAAACGCTGAGTTCCATCCCGCTCAACGCGCACCACAGCGCGGCGGTCGCGATGGAATTCGACTCAGTATCTCGATAAGTCTGGTGTATTAAGCGAGCCCCAAATCATGTCCACAAATACTGTGGATAACTCTGTGGGCAGAGCTGTACCAACTCCCCCTGAGCCCCATTTCTGCAGGCTCCACCAAAATCGGTTAAAAAGCGATCATTGCGCTTGGCACACTGCCAGGCATGGAGAAAATTGCACCGTTTTGGACCTGAACGGCTCGAAATCCGAAAAAAATGTGAGACATAAGCGCATTTTGTTGTAAGCCATATGAATATATGGACTTTGAATAATATAGTTATTTATCAATGGCTTGCAGATTTACTGGGCATTCAGCGAAGCGCTGGAATAAGCGCTGAACTCCACCCGATATAGAATTGAGAAGGCGCTCACGAAACCAGCGGGAACTTTTTTTCGCTGGAGTGGTACACACAATCCATCGTGGGTGATTGACAGCATTTTTGAGAACTGATAGACGAACAGACCATGCACAAAAACTGTGGATAAGTCTGTTAGCAAGATTGGGAAAGGCGGTCACAAGCCAGACCGTACAAGGCCTGGCTTGTATTGATCAGGGACTGATCAGTTCTTTTCGGCCGCCTCAGCGACCAGCGCTTCCATGGCGCGCTCGGTGCTCTCATGCTCGCGCTCGGAAATCTCCTGCAGGCGGGCCACGACCAGCGCATTGACTGTGCCTTCGGGGAAGTCTCCCTTGTCATCACTGACGCCAACGTCCCTTCCGGCCAACAGTGCCACGGCTTCATCCACATGGCTCACGGCATAGACCGAGAACTGCCCTGCCCTGACCGCTTCGAGCACGGTCTCATCGAGCATTAGATTGGGCACGTTGGAACGCGGGATAATCGCCCCCTGCTCACCCGTGAGGCCGCGGGCATGGCAGAGCCGGAAGAAGCCTTCGATCTTCTCGTTGACGCCGCCGACTGCCTGCACTTCGCCAAACTGGTTGATTGACCCGGTAATTGCATAGCACTGTTTTAAGGGTGTGCGCGACAGTCCGGAAATCAGCGCACAGACCTCACCCAGCGACGCGCTGTCGCCGTCCACGTAACCATAGGATTGCTCCAATGCGATGCTGGCGGAAATCTCCAGCGGGAAGTTCTGTGCGAACCGGCTGCCGAGGTACCCGGTGAGGATCATCACCCCCTTGGAGTGAATCGGCTGCCCCAGACTCACCTCACGCTCGATATCCACAATACCGTTACTGCCCGGATAGACCGTCGCACTGATTCGCGCGGGCACACCGAAGACCGAGTCGCCGACCTCCAGCACGGTCAGACCATTGCACTTGCCGACCGCGGCACCATCGGTATCGATGAGAATCACACCGGACACCATATCTTCACGAATACGCGCACTGACGCGCCCGGTACGGCCCTCCTTCGCCCGCAGCGCTCGTTCGATATGCGCCGTGTCGATCAGGGTATCGTCGGCCAGCTGGCGAATGAAGTCAGCCTCGGCCACCAGCTGAAAAATATCGCTGATGCGTGCCGACAGCCGCCGCTGGTGTTCCGCCAGGCGTGCGCTATAGGTCAGTACCCTGGCCACGGCGGCCGCAGTCAATGGCGCCAGCCCTTCCTCCGAGGTACGCGTCTTGAGCAGCTGCGCCATGCCTTCAATGCTTTCCGGAGTACGCGGCAGGTCTTCGTCGAAGTCCACCAGCACACGGAACATCTCCTGAAAGTCCGGATCCAGCTCCTGCAATGCGTAGTACACCTGTCGCGAGCCGATCAGCACCAGCTTGACTGCCAGCGGAATCACCTGGGGATTCAGCGTGACGGTGGTCAGACGCCCCATATCCGCCCAGGGCGATTCGGTTTTCAGCTGGCGCGCATGCGAGGCGCGCTTGAGCGCTTCCCAGACGAAGGGCTCACTCAGCAGTTTTTCTGCTTCAAGCACCAGATAACCGCCATTGGCCCGGTGCAACGCACCCGGACGAATGTGCCGGTAGCTGGTCACCAGCGCGCCCTGCTCGGAGCTGTATTCAATGCGGCCAAAGAGGTTGTCGTAGGACGGATGCGGCTCATGCACCACCGGTGCACCACCGGTATCGCAATGGCCGACGATCAGGCTCGGAGAATACTGCTCGATCAACAGCAGCCTTTTATAGGCGTCAGGGCGCACTTCCAGGCCCCGTTCTTCGACCAATTGATCGACCACCGTTCTGAGCAGATTCTGCCGCATGGCCTGCAGATAGTCGCAAACTGCCTGATTGCCGGCGTAGCGCTCTACCAGGGGCTCGAACAGCGGCTGAATGGCGTCGGTAATGGTCTGGTCGTTAAGTTCGCGCAGCTGATTGCTCGACTCACGCTTCCACTGCGGCAGGCTCGATAACGCTTCGTTAAGAATCTCCTCCAGCGCAGAAATATCGGTATGGAAGCGTTCGCGCACCTCATCGGGCAACTGGGCGAACTCGGCCTCATCCAGCGCCTTGCCCTCGCTCATGGGCGTAAAGGCGATGTTCTGCGCATCACGGTAGATGGCGACGTTCTTGTCCAGCGCCTGACGCTCGACCGAATCGATCGCCCGGTCGTAACGCTGATTGAAAGCGCGGTCAATGGCGCTCTTCTTCTGCTGGAATGCCGGATGCTCGAACACTGCCGGAAAGGTCGCCAACAGATTATCGATGAGCGTTTCAATATCGGTGATCAACTCGCCAGCGGTACCCGGCGGCAGACTGACCACCCAGGGCTCGCGCGGCTCCTCGAAGTTGTTGACGAATACACAGTCATTGGGGGTTATCTGCCGTTTGGCTTCAGCCTGTACATAGCGCATGACATAGGAAAAGCGTCCAGTACCCGGCTCACCCATGACAAATACGTTGTAGCCAGGGCGGTGCATCGCCACGCCGAATTGCATGGCTTCGACCGCGCGCTCCTGCCCGAGGATGCCACGAAAGGGCTCGAGATCGTCGGTGGTGACGAAGCCAAGGCTATCCAGATCGATGGGGACGGTGAGCTGTTCAGGAGTGAGGCGCAGGGGTACTGGGGTATCGGTCATTGAACGTCCTTGAGCGGAGCATGTTGTTCCGGGCATTGTTGCCGCGCAGCCGGAGCCTGACAAGAGCAATCATCGGATCCACGGCTGATCGCAGGTCCGCGCTGCGCTACGCGCACCTGCCATCAGCGCCAAGGTTGGTTTGCCCGTCAGACCAGCGAAACGTCCGGCCCTACGCCCATTAGCTTTACCAGCTCGCGCACCAGCGGCTTCATGAAGAAACTGCTCTCAGGCATCAGGTCGACCCGCACGCCGCACTGTTCCAGTTCTTCGGTAACCACTGGTCCTACCGACGCCACCACAATATTGGCGAAAGCCTCCAGTAAAGCCGCCTCGCCGACGTGCCGCCGCGCCACCTGGAACAACCGGCGCACCTGGGTGGCGCTGGTGAAGGCAATGGCATCGACTTCCCGCGCGATCAAGGCATCCACCAACTGCTCGACCTGCACGTTTTCGACATCATCGGCATACACGTAAGGCGAAACGCTGCTGACGACCGCGCCTGATTCGCGCAAGAAGTTCATTAGCGGCAGGTTGGGTTCCGTGCCGTAGAGCTGCACAGCAACACGACGCCCCTGAAGCGCTTCGGATTTCAGCGTGCTGATGACACCGTCCGTCGTCGGCTCAACGGCAACTACGTCCGCTTTCAACCCTATTTTGCGTAACGCCGCACCCGGTTTTGGCCCGCGGGTAAGGGTGCGGACGTTTGCCAGCGCAGCGACAAAATCATCGCGCAGTGAACCACCCGCGCGCTCGGCTGCGGAGACCAGCCGCCGCAACCCTTCACCGGTCAGCAGGATCAGATCATCCGGTGGCTGGGCGACAAAGGTGCGGATCCAATCCAGCACCGGCGCCTGGTCCGGCGCATCGTGAATGGATACCAGGGGGCAACGCAGCACGTCTGCGCCACGCTTGATCAGCATATCGGCGAACAGATTGAGCTCGCGGCTTTCAGGCAGGGCAATGCGCCGCCCCTGCAGAGGAAGAGATTGTTCGGTCATGGTTGTATCCGGCAGACAAGACAAGGGACATTGTGCGGCGGTGGCCAGGATTAAGAAACCTTGGCCAGCCGCACACAGAGCAAAATGCCTATTTCTCCCAGCCGCGTGAGTGCAGGATGGCGTCCAGGGTGCGGCTGACCGCCGTGCAATTGCGCACCATTTCCACCTTCTCCCAGGTCGACCTCTCACCCTCATAAATCAGACGGTGCATGGCTTCCCTGGATGGCGCTGCCAATAGCCGCAGAGGGTGATCCCAACGGTTGCGCAGGAAGATGTTGATATCCGCCGTGTATTCCTGCGCCAGCACCCCATAGGTCAAATGCTGCATAAGGTTGATCAACGGCGATTTGATGCGAATATTGTCCCGCGTAAAGCGCAGCGCCTCGGCCGTCGAGTGCTTGATAAAGCTCGCCTGATAATTCATCACGTTGCGCAAGAGGCTCGGGGCCGCATCAGGATCCGGTGTAATCGCCAGCGCAGCCGGGTTGGTCATGCTGGAGATGAAGTGGTTCACGCCATACAGCCGTGCCAGGCGTTTGGCGGGCAGATCATCGGCGAAGGAGCCGTCAATCCACTTGTCGCCCGGCAAGTAGGGCACGGTCTTGCCGGCAGCGTTTCGGCACATCAGCGTGACCGGAGGATAAATCCCATAGATCGCACAGGACGCCTGAACGGCGGTGCGAATCAACACGTTGGGCGAGGTAATGGCATTCAATAGGCGCGGCGCCTGCCGCGTTGACAGTCCGGTCACAGTGATATTGAGCTTGCGGCCGGTCAGTTCGAATGCCTCCTGAAAGGTGAGGTCTGGCAGAATCCTGGCGAGATACTCCCGCAGGTTATCTGCATCGATGTTTGGCTTGCGAACGGCACCGAAAACATTTGGCCGTATCGCCTCGGTCTGGTCTGCATCCTCATGCAGATTATCCAGACTGAGGCGGTGATTGAGCTCGTCATCGGTATGCGTGCAGGCCGCTGCGGCAAGAATCGAGCCGGCACTACTGCCCGAGATGATCTCAGGCAGTAGCCCTTCGTCAAAAAGCGCCTTGAGCACGCCGGCGTGAAAGTAGCCAAGCACCGCACCACCGCTCAACATCAAGGCTGAGCGCCCATAGCAGTGACTTGCTCTGATGAAGAAGTCTTGTTTGTCTTCCAGGGAGATTTCCTCATCATCAACCTCGTTCACATCATGTAGCGCGCCACACAGCTCGCGAATGTAGTTGGTGATCAGGTCCTTGGTGCCAAATTTTGCCTTGTTGTACAACGAGGGTTTGCCTATGCCGCCGTAGTTACCATGAATGCCTTCGTTCAGGGTAAACAGCAGCTTGTGGTACTCCTTGCGTGCGCGAAGGTCCTTGATGGTCTCCAGCCGATAACGTATCGCCTGATAATCATAGCTTTCACAGACATCGTCACGCTTCCAGTCGTCCAGACCGTTGTCGGCATCGTACTGGGTAGCCAGCTCGACCCACTGCCGATAGCTGGTCGCCGTTTCCATTTCCTTTAACAACTGCCTGGACCGCGTTCTCTGCAATATTTTCATTGGCACCTCGCACTAGATCACCCCTAACCCAGGGGATGTTATGAAGCGCCGGCGCTCTTCCTTTTCGCAGCCGGCTCGATAGCATCACGCTTGGGCCGCTGCCTTGCGGAAGAGGCGGCGATCTTTTCCCGCGTCGATTTTTCTGACTCGTCGTCCGCAGACACTTTGTCGGCATCGGCTGGAGCGTCAGAGTTCTGTTCCATTCCAGTAACCTTCTCGCGTGCCTCGGCTTCCGCCTCGGCATCAATCAGAGCGATCTCTTCAGTAACGGTTGCAACAACTTCTGCAAGTACCTCGGCTGCAATCGGTTCTGCCAGTTCGGCCGACTCGATGTCCGCTGACGACTCGAAAGCCACTCGCTCCAATTCATCCACCAGATGCTTGTACTCAAGGGTGGAGGCCTCAATACACGCAATATAGTTATCCATATCCGGGACCACCTTGCGGTCTGCCAAGACGCCGACACTCAACGAGCTGTATATGCCGGTGATGCCATGGCTGATCGCCATACCATCTGACACCGGAACCAGCGGAAATACTGAGGAGATAGTCGCACCAGCGAAATATTTGGGCTCCATGCCCGGTAAACCGGGTACGTTGGTGATAACCGTATTGAACAGCGGGATTTTGCTCGCGATGCGGGTCTTGTTTTCTATCCAACCTGCCAGCGCGCGCAGATAGGGCGGAATCATTTCACCTGCGGCATTGCTCAGATCGCAGAGCACTTCCTTGGCCAACGGTATGCCTTTGAGGGTTCGCTCGCGTATGTGAGCCAGTCGCGCCACCGGATCCTCAATATCGGTTCCGATGGGGATATACATGGCAGAAACCAGGTTGCCGCCATCATGGCGCGCCTGCTCAGGACGAATCGACACCGGGCACATGGACACCAGCGAGCCCTTCTCTGGCATGCAGTCATGCATCAGCATGTAACGTCGCATGCCGCCGGCGATGATGGCGATGATCACATCGTTGAGGCTGGCGCCCGCCGTCAATTGCCGCATGCGCTTGAGCTCGGGGATGCTCCAGGTGTAGCCACCATAGCTGCGGTGCGGCGTTATGGCGGCGTTGAAGATGGTCTTGGGTGCGCGCAGTTGCTCCAGATTTTCTTCGTCACGCAGACGCCATAGGAGTTCTGCGCTCTTGCGCCCGAACAGCAAGCTGGCGTTGAAGCTGCGGTAGGACTGCGACAACATACGCGGCGTGGTCCGCGCCCACATTTCCAGGCGGGTCGGTGGCCGCTCAACCACTTCAACCCGGTCGCGTCGACCGTATTCGTGGGCTGCGGTGCTCTCCATCATGGCTGTACTGAGCTCAAAGCTGGACTTGCCGTCGACATACGCATGATGAAAGCGGATCAATACCGCGAAACTGCCCTCAGGCATGCCTTCGACATTATTGACCCCTTCAATAATGTAGATCTCCCAGGGTGCCCGTTCCATATCCACGCTGCGCGACATGGTCCTCGCCGTGAAGATGCACAGCTGCCGCCAGTCCCCCGGCTGGGGCAGCCCGACATGTCTCACGTGATATTCCAGGTCGAAATTTTCGTCTGCCAGCCAATAAGGATCGTCCAGCTGGAAAGGCGCCTGCTCCAACCTCCGACGGAAGTAAGAGGTGGTATTCAGACGATCCGATACGTATTGAAGAATGTCCTTATGCCTCACCAAACCACCTGGTGCGCTGCGCTGGTCACACAGCCAGAGACTTCCTATCATCATTGGCTGATTTGGTGTTTCAAAGTAGTAAAAATGCGAATCCATGGGGGTGAGTTGCTTCATGGAACGTTTCCTCGTCCGGATAGAGGGATGTGCCGATACACATCCTGAATTGGTATCAAAGAGGTGTCTGCGCTGTGTATTAAATCAAGCATATAAGCCCGCAATTGCAATAGCGTTGCGCTGAATTGCCGCATTATAGCCATCCGGAAGGGAGACATTTCGCCGTTTTGATTGTTCTGAATGGCCAGTCACAAACGGGTTAGTTCGTTGATAAATTGGCGCTTTTCGCTTGAAAAATATCGCGAAACAAGATCTCGACATTTTTTTACCACGAAACGAAAAACTGACGGGACGGCGAGCGCCGACACGCCGAAAACCTCGATAATTTCAGGGCGCCATCATCTGTCGCACAGCCCTTGGCGTTCAGGGTCGTAGAGCACACGCGACACTGATAGCCAACCGCCTAAGCCTGGACAGTGCATCCCCCACGGAGCCAACCGGCCCGAAAAAACCCGGCCCGACGTAAACTGCCGGGCTGAGCTTTTACCTCAAGCCGGGTTCTCCAACAGCTCAATCGCTTCACCCAGGACTTCAACAGCCTGTTCGTGATCACCGGCGTTATGGAGCTCCTCACCTTCGGCCCGCAGCTCGGTCACACGCTCAAGCACCTCGGTATCAGTTGGCGGATTGCTCTCGAGCATCGAATCAATCTTGGCCATATCCATGGGGCAATGCATGGCCAGCACTGGCAGAGAAAAGAAAGCAGCAGCAACAAAAATCAGCGTACGACGCATGGCGTTAACTCCTGTTCAGATGGGGGTTTATCCAGACTCAGCGTAGTAGGCGCCAGTACCTCGTGCGAGTTTTGGCGCCGAACGGCAATTATCAGATCGCGCAGAGGGGAAAGGATGTTGTCCAGGGCGCAGTGCAGAGCTTCAGATAGTTGATGGGCGCGGGGTTGATTCGGCCAGAAGAGAGTGAGAGCACAGAAAATCTGGCTCGTTGTGCGAGCCAGAATCTCAGATACACCAGAGGCGCTTACGGACAGGTGCTGCGGAATTCCTTGATATTGCGATCGCTCTCGTGATCCGGGCCACAGATGAACTGCTCAAAACGCTGATCCTTGTCCAGATGCAGCTTCATCCAGGACACACCCAGACGGCTAAGCTGGTCGTTATAACTATTGTCACCGTTGCCGCAGTAGTGCGAGCCATTATTCAACTCCATATAAGCCTTCGGCAGACCGCTTGGCAGCTCTCCATAAAATGGATCGGCATGCTGGCGCACCGGCGCAATTATGTCCGAATCACAGGCAACGATCAGTGTCGGTGCCTGAACATCACGGAAGTTGGTGGTGTCCCAGGGAGCCAGCGGAATGGCCGCCTTGATACGCCCTTCTTCCGCCACACGCAGGGTGCCGCCGCCGCCCATGGACCACCCCACCACGCCCAGACGGTTGATGTCGATCATGCCGTTAACCGGGCTGCGTGAGGTGTTGTTCTCATCGACGAGATAATCCAGCGCATTGTTGATCTGCCGCGCCCGGCTCGGCGGCTGATCAAAGCCAGTATTAGTATCGATGGTCATGACCACAAAACCATGGGACGCCAGCTTCGGCCCCCACCATTCGATGGATGACTCAGCCGAAACGAAGCCTGGAATCACCACGATGGCGGCCATGGTGCCGGTCGTGCCAGTGGGATAGTGAATAGTACCGCCACCGAAACCACTGACCAGCCCGGACACACGGGACGTACGCACCGAGAACGGACCATTGCTCGCCTCGAGCATGCTCACGCTGGGGTCTGGGCCGCGCTGATATTCATCGGTTGCGTCTTCGGGAGGAACAGTTGGATTGCCGGCCATGGCAGTCGCTGAGAACAGCAGCACTCCGGCTGCAAGCATGGAGAGAAACGACTTCGAGATGTTCTTGTTATGCATTGTGAACTCCGATTACTGCGTCTGTTTTTATTGGAATTGTTACCGCTCGCGCCTAGCAATAACGACGAGAGCCAGAGGGAGTCTAGAACTCTAATAATGAGGGTCAACGGCCCAACGGCAATTTCACCCGTATGGGGTAGACCCAAGTGTGACGGACGTCACGCTATCGCAAGCCTTTGATTTCACTATGAAGCTGGAACAGAGGCCGTGTGCCACTGCAAAAACGCCCGCCATTCGGCGGGCGTTCTTACTGTCGCCTGTGCTTACAGCGAACCACGTTTCCAGGGTCCCCATATGGCGAAGGTAATACCCGGTGTCTGCACGTTTACGAACAGAAAATGCCCGCTCGGATCAAAGCAGGCGCCAGCAAATTCTCGATTCCGGTAATCACCGCCCGCTACGTTCTTCCCCGCGGACGCCGCCTCAACATCGCTGAACACGACGTTGTTCTTGGCGAAGATGTAGGATTCGCCGCGCCGTGTCAGGCCGATCAGACGCTCGCCGAAACCATAATCATCCAACACGCCGCCGCCGTCTTCACACAGCAATACGCCGCCGCGCGGGCTGACGGTGATATTGTCCGGATTATTCGCGATCACCGAGTCGGTGGAGGCGAAAATGCAGGTGATTCGATCGGTTTTCAGATCGTGCATCCATACACACCCCTCGCCCTGCCCTTCGCGCCCCTGTCCGTCTCGCCCGGCGCTGGTATCGACGATATAGGCCTTGCCCTGGTGATACCAGATGCCCTCACCCCGGCTCATGGTCAGTCCACCCGCTGCCTTTGCCTGGGTATAGGGGCCACTGGCACGCCCCTGCGGCGCCGCGTCCGGATCGGCAATCTCCACCCATTCCAACTGGTATTCATCACCCAGCTTCGGGGCGAGCAGCATGGCACCGTCGACGTCCTTGACCTTGGCAGCCTGCAGTCGACCACCCTCTTCCAATGCACCCGCACGCATGCTCGTGTTGTCTGGAATAAAGCGGTAATAGCCGGCGACGTTACGCTGATCCTCCGTTTGATAAACAATACTGGTACGCGGATCGACGCAGACAGCTTCGTGCTTGAACCGGCCCATTTGAACAATCGGCTGGCCGGTGGTTTCATCAGCCTTCTGCCGCACTTCGAACACGTAGCCATGCTTGCGACCGCCCGAGGCGGTCAGGTCGCTGGTCGTTTCTTCACAGCTCAGCCAGGTACCCCATGGCGTAACGCCGCCCGCGCAGTTGACCAGCGTGCCGCCCAGACTGGGCTCGGTAATCGCGTCCTTGCCTATGCCGACCGGAAAACGAATAGTGGTATTGCCCCCGCCCGGCAGCTGGCCATTATCCAGGGCAACGCTGTCGTAGATCGCCGGAGCCACAATCCCCCGCGAGCTACTGCCCACCTCATGGTTGCGGATGAGGACAATTTCGCGCCCGCCACGGCCCTTGTTCACGCCGACAACGCCCATACCGTCGAATGAGCCAGGCACCGGCTGACCATCGATCATCAGATCACCGGTCCAGGAAAACGTCTTGTAGTTGAAGCCATCAGGTAACTGCAAAAGCTCCAGCCCCGTGGTCATGTCTTTGACCGGGCTAAGACTGCCATAGGGCCCGGCGATGCGCGGCAACGGATTGGCCGCGTGCGCCTGGCGGGTGGCAAAGGCTTGCAGTGTGGCTGCGAACGGAACAGCAGCAGCGAGCGCCATACCGCCCTTCAACAAGTTGCGGCGGCTGGTATCGGTAGTATCAGTAGTCATCATCAGGTCCTCTCGGGATTCTTGTCGGGACCATGAGTGAAACAGTCGCAGATGACGGAGCGGTGATGATCTGGTTTCGATTATCTGAAAGCTGCGAAAATTGCTAACTAGTGGAAAACATTCAAGAAAACCACGCGCCGGTCGATACAGCTGATAATGCCCGCCCCCTTCTCAGGATCGACATGCGCAATAACCAACCCGTCACCCAGCGACAACACAGCTTCAGTCCCGAGCAACGGCTTATTACCACGACCGACCTCAGCGGCAAGATCACCTACTGCAACGACGCCTTCGTTGAGATCAGCGGCTTCCCGAGAAATGAACTGATCGGCAGCCCTCATAATCTGGTACGCCATCCGGATACGCCTGCCGCGGTGTTCGAACAAATGTGGTGCGATCTCAAAGCCGGGCGCAGCTGGATGGGGATCGTCAAGAACCGCCGAAGCAATGGCGATCACTATTGGGTCGATGCATTCGTTACACCCTTCCTGGAAAACGGTCAGATCGCCGGCTACGAGTCGGTCCGCATGCAGGCCAGCCCAGAACAGATACATCGGGCCGAAATTATATACGGTCGACTTAACAGCGGTCGCAGCGGCATCGCCTTCGACTGGTCCGGACTGCTCCAACCGGCCGCCTTCGCCGTGTTGATCGCTGGCATGACAGGCGGGCTTACGTTAGCGCTCGGTGGTGTCGGCATCGCGGCTGGCTGCGTATTGGGCGTCGCTGCCGGGTACGGCTACAAGCTTCAAAGCGATAGCCGTCTGCAACGGGTGATCGACACGGCCGACCAGGCGATTACCGATCCGCTGCTGGCACAAATGTATACGCCCAACCATGGCGTGCTGAGTCAGCTGGAGATGGCCATCCACAGTCAGCAGGCACGGCTGCGCACCTGCCTGGCGCGAATACTCGACAGCGCAAACAACCTGCAGTCCCAGGCCGGCGAAGCAAGTCATCTGGCCCATAGCGGCAATCAGGGCATGGCTCGCCAACGCCAGGAGACCGACATGGTCGCTGCCGCGGTCAACGAGATGGCCGCCGCCACCCAGGAGGTGACCAGTAACGTCCACCGCGCCGCCGACGCCACAGCCGATGCCAGCTCTGCGGCGACGCGTGGCAAGCAAGTGGCCAGCGAGGCGCGTGAGGCAATCGAACTGCTCTCCGAATCAGTTCGTTCAGCCACCAGCGTTGCCAACCGGTTATCCGAAGATGCGCGAGAGATCGGCGGCGTCGTCGATGTCATCCAGAGCATCGCCGAACAGACCAATCTGCTCGCGCTAAACGCCGCCATTGAAGCCGCCCGAGCTGGTGAGCAAGGCCGGGGCTTCGCCGTCGTAGCAGACGAAGTGCGCGCCCTCGCCAGCCGCACCGCCGCTTCCACCGGTCAGATCCACGCCTTGATCGGCAACCTGCAATCAGCCGCCAAGCGCGCCGTGGAGACCATGCAGACCGGACATGAGCAGGCCGAGATTGGCAGCGCTCGGGTAGTGGAAGTCGACGAAGCACTGGAAGGCATCCGCGTCGCGATTGATCGTGTCAACGAGATGGCCGGACAGATCGCCAGCGCCGCCGAAGAGCAAAGCGCTGTCGCCGAAGAGATCAGCCAGAACATCACCAGCATCGCCGAGCTGTCGGACATGACCTCAACCCAATCGAATCGCAGCGCCGATCTGAGTGATGAGCTGGCCGACACGGCCAAGGCGCAGGCAGCCTTGGTGGAGCGCTTCGCCCGGCGTTGAGCCTGGCTAAGTACCCGTAGCGCCAAAGCCATTGGAAAGCCCGCTAACTCACATCCGCCGCGCCGATGCCCTCGGCGCAGCGCACGCTGTCCGATTCATGATCCAGGTCAGGCCGAACAGCGCGAGAGTGAACTAGGCTGTAGGGGATTCTGCGAATCACAGCCTGTGATTCCCAATCCACTTCCTGGAGACACTCCCATGGCTGAGATGATGAGGGCAGCGATTTTTATCGAGCCCGGACGGATCGAACTGGCTGACAAACCCATTCCCGATGTAGGCCCTAACGAAGCGCTGGTGCGCATCACGACCACCACCATCTGCGGTACCGACATTCACATCCTCAAGGGCGAGTATCCGGTAGCCAAAGGCCTGACCATCGGCCACGAGCCCGTCGGCGTCATCGAAAAGCTGGGCAGCGCGGTTCAGGGATATAAAGAAGGCCAGCGCGTTATCGCCGGCGCCATCTGCCCCAACTTCAATTCCTACGCAGCGCAGGACGGCGTCCCCTCACAGGACGGCAGTTACCTGACCGCCGACGGCAAATGCGGCTGCCACGGCTACAAGGCCACCGCCGGCTGGCGCTTCGGCAACATGATCGATGGCACCCAGGCCGAGTACGTGTTGGTACCCGACGCTCAAGCCAATCTGGCACCCATTCCCGATGGCCTGACCGATGAGCAGGTGCTGATGTGCCCTGACATCATGTCCACCGGATTCAAAGGCGCGGAAAACGCCAATATCCGCATCGGCGACACCGTCGTCGTCTTCGCCCAGGGGCCGATCGGCCTCTGCGCCACCGCTGGCGCCCGACTGCTCGGCGCCACGACCATCATCGCCGTCGACGGTAACGACCACCGCTTGGGTATCGCCCGCAAGATGGGCGCCGACATCACCCTCGACTATCGCAATTGCGATGTCGTAGAAGAGGTCATGAAACTCACCGGCGGCCGCGGCTCAGATGCCTCCATCGAAGCCCTCGGCACCCAGCAGACCTTTGCCCAATCACTGCAAGTACTCAAACCCGGCGGCACACTGTCCAGCCTCGGCGTGTACTCCCAAGATCTGGTCATCCCCCTCGGCGCATTCGCCGCCGGATTAGGCGACCACAAGATCAACACCGCCCTCTGCCCCGGCGGCAAGGAGCGCATGCGACGCTTGATGAACGTACTGGAATCCAGCCGGTTGGATCTCGGGCCGCTGGTTACCCATGAGTACAAACTGGATAAGATCGTGGATGCCTACGAGTTGTTTGGGAATCAGCGCGATGGGGTGTTGAAGGTGGCGATTAAGCCTTGAGGTATGTCTGGTGGGCGCGAGCGACTCCGCGCCCCTTGACCTGATTGAAGCGACCGCGAAGCCCGGCGGCGAATGAGTCAATTCCTGGGGTTGGTGAGCGCCTCGGGCCGCGTTCGGACTCGCCGACAGGGTTCATACGAGCGCGAACCGCCAGCGTAGCGCAGGCGCACTAAAGCCCCAGGTCGTATACACTCAGAACTTAACCGACTGAGGATAGCCAGATATGTCGCTGGAGAAGATCCAAAGCGTATTAGCCGAGCATCCAGAGATACAACTTGCCTATCTTTTTGGATCGATGGCCGCAGGTAGCGCAACAGCGACCAGCGACGCGGATATAGCGGTGCAAACCTGTGCGCCACTGGGTGTCGAGGCCAAAATATCCCTGGTTGAAGAAATCGCCAAAGCGACCGGTCGGCCAGTAGACTTGATCGATCTGCGTAAAACTGGAGAACCCCTTCTGGGGCAGATTCTACGGTACGGGACCCGCTTGAAAGGCAACGATACATTGCACGCCGAGCTGATGCGGCGCCACATATTCGATAGTGAAGACTTTCTGCCTTACGTGCGCAGAATGCTCGCGGAGCGCAGGCAGTCATGGACAAGCTAGTTATCGAGCGAAAACTCGATTCGTTATACCGATGCCTGAACCGAGTCAGTGAAAAGTGTCCGGCGAACGTAGCGGATCTTCTATCCGACCTGGACCTGCAGGACGTAATCGTATTGAATCTGAGCAGAGCCGTTCAGATGTGCGTCGATCTGGGCGCTCACATGCTATCCAGTCTGGACCAACCGCCTCCCAATACCATGGGAGAAACCTTTGATAGGATGGCAGATGCGAAAGTGCTGGACCGTCAGCTCGCAGACCGGATGAAGAAATCCGTAGGGTTCAGAAATATTGCCGTGCATAACTATGATGAGCTTGATTGGGCGATTGTCCATGCCATCGCCTCACGTCATCTGGCTGATTTCAGAGCTTTCGCAGCGGTTATTGCTCAGTCTCTTGATGAAGACTGAGCGACACCAGTCGCTCAAGCTTGCCCAAATCAAACACCGGGCGTCCTGACCGAATCGGTTTCCGCTCCGACCACGACGCCAAGCCCAGCTTTTCAGCCGCACCCAACGGCTAGCATCGCAACTCCGATTCGACCAGATGCGACACGGCTCCCGCCGTTATTGGCCATCATCGAGCATAATCGAGGCCTGATTGCGGCTACACGGACGTTCTTATGGCACGACGCCAACGCCTTTCCTACCCAGGCATCACCCAGCACATTATTCAACGCGGCAACAACCGTCAGGTGTGTTTCGGTGACGACGAAGACATGTATATTTTTGCTCAATGGTTGACCGATTACGCTGCTGAATATGGTGTTGCCGTTCATGCCTGGGTATTCATGACCAACCATATCCATGTCCTCGCAACGCCAGTCGATTTCAACAGCGTTTCCCTGTTGATGCAGGCCCTCGGTCGCCGCTACGTGCGCTATTTCAACCGTCGTTATCGCCGCACCGGCACCCTAAGGGAAGGTCGCTATCGCTCCTGCCTGATCGACTCTGAAGCCTACCTGTTGACCTGTCAGCGTTATATCGAGATGAATCCAGTCAGGGCGGGCATGGTTACCGCTCCCGCCGAATACCGCTGGAGTAGCTACCGCAGCAATGCCCACGGCAAGCCGTCAACATTGGTGGTTCCACATGAGATTTACCACAAGCTGGGCCCGACAGCTGAAAGCCGACAAGCAGCCTACCGCGCCCTGTTCACCGAGCAACTACCTGTCGAACTTTTCGAAAATATCAACCAGTCAACATGTAGCGGGCTGGCTTTGGGCAATGATCGATTCCGGGACCAGATCGAGAAGTTGACGGGCAAATTGGCCGGACGGGGAAAGTCGGGCGGCCTGTTAAACAACCGTAATCGGGAATTAATGTTCATCTGAACCCAATTAGTTCTTAAAAGCATAAAAAACTGGCGTAGTGCAGGCGCACTATACTCCCAGGTCGTGCACTTTCATTCGTCAGCCGCTTCAAGAGTTCAGCCAATTCACCTGAATTTTAATAACACCCAATCTAACCCCGATCACTTTTCGCTCATTCAATTCCATCTACCCCATCCATAGGTATCCAGCCCTGCGCCCAAAAGCGTGGTGTCCAACCTGTATGATGCTTGGACATGTGAGCTTCGCTGTCTTCGGGTACTGTGGGCGCTTCATTTATAAGCACATTACCCAGAATCAGTACGACTGGGAATGCCAAAACCTTGAAGAAGATACGTTGTGCTGGGGATGCCGGCTGCGGGTCTGACCATTTAGCTATGGCTAATCCGATCAGAATCGCCAGCCAGGTCTCTGTGTAAGGCATGACAAAAACGCCATCGACCTGAGCAAGCACCAGTGCCCCAGTAATAGATAGCCAGAGTGCAGCACTTATGTTATCAGGTTCCCCTTGGCGCAGCCGAGCGAGGCCAAACCACATACCCCAGACGCCAAGACTCAACGCCATGAGCGTTGCAGGAATACCCCATTCAGCAGCCCATTGCAGAATCACTTGATGCGGATGAGCGGCGATGGGATTGTAGGTGGCCGCATAATGCATCGGGCCCGCGCCCAGCCATGGATTTTCCCTCGCCATCTCCCAAGCCCAGAACCAGATACTCTCCCGCCCAGACAGACTGGTGCGCAAACTGTCCCGTAGGTCAGGGGATATATCCAGCCATGCGGGTATCACGTGAAAAAGCAGAATGAACAGCACAACGCCGATCAAACCTGCGCAGGCTTGAACCGCCACTAGCTTCCATTGCCGATGAGCGATCATAAGCAGAACGGCGGTAGATACGGCAAGACCCAGCCACAGGCCGCGACCGCCAAGTGTCAGCGCGATGCACCACTGCACTGACAAAGAGGTAAAAATCACCACGCTGATTACAGGCCTCTTCGGCCTTAGGCACAAAATCAGAGAGGCCATAACCGGCATAAGAAGAATTTGAAATTGACCAAAAAAGCGAGGATTTGAGAAACCATTGAAAAGCAGATCGGCATCAAGCATGTATATGCCAGTGAGAAATGCGGCCGAGTAATACACTACAAACTGAAACGCATGCAGAAGACCAATGATGACCATAAGGCCAAGTAAAAAGAAAACGACAGATGACTTATGAGCAATCAACCCCAGCAACAAAACCAGGATTGCCAGCCCGGCATAGCGCCCCCATTCCTTCAAAGCCCATAACGGCCACTCGGCGGACAAAGCGGAAACCAAGCCAATTAGAAACACTGCGACAACAAGAAAAAAACTCAATCGCGGAAGACAAACTTGAGAATGAAAAATCAGAACTAATGCAGCGACACCTAATAATAAAATCTGATACACCCTGTGCTGATCGTGCCAGCTAAAATATGAGTGCCATAGATAGATAGCGGACAGGCTAAACACCAATAAAGGCAATACCATAATACATTGCGAAACTCCGACAGAAAGTGACTTCGCCGATGTATTCGCCCGACACTTAATATCCCTATCGAACATCTGTATTCCTCGACTCTGCACCCAATAAAAAGCCCCGGCGGGCCGGGGCTTTCTTACAACAATAACCTGGAACCAGACCAAGACATTTATACGCTCATCTGATCCCGATTTATCGACCCTACCTCAGCGCATTATGAAGCCGTACAGCCCGACGGGGTATAGGACTCCTTCCAGCCTGAAGTCGACTTCACAATATTACAAGACCAAGCACCTTTTTCGTCTCTAGCCATATGAATCTTCGCACCTGTTACGTTACTTCCTCCTTTCAGCTCACAAGTGAGCAAGTCTGTCTTAGCAGCGATTCCTGTGGCAGGAACGTATGCAGCAGAAGTCATCGTGCAGCGATCCGAGCTCTTCAAACCTAACTCATCGAGAGCATTGGCAGCTAATGCTCTACCATCATTTATCGCAAGTTCGTATGCTGTTTTAGCGGGCGCCACCTCAGCCAAACCGGCAGAAACTTGAGCTTTAGCCGTATAATCCTGATAAGCCGGCAAAGCAATAGCCGCCAAAATACCAATGATCGCAACCACGATCATCAGTTCGATCAATGTAAAACCTTTCTGCATTTGAGCTTTCATCATGTACTCCATTATGTGATTTAGCCGTTGGGCTGGTAGTGACGTAGCACCGAGCGTGCCAACTCGCTAAAACGACCATCACGAAGTAACTGTATTCGCTCTAACAGCGCGCATTCACGGGGCTCAGCTATTCGGCCAGGAGACTCAAAAGCGCTAACGCTCGCTCCATAGCAGGCATCTGTCCCCGCCCCGCTACGACACGGAACCCAAATTCCGGCCAAACCTGACAATAAACGTCACCTGAGCACGTCAGCCCCCCGGCTTTTCATCCCCAACGGTGTGCACAGCCCTAAACCTGTAATATAGTCAGCCGATAACACGCTATACAGCCAACACAGCTCCGAGACCAATAGTCGCCTATGGATACCCCCGCGCTCTCTGGTCTGGCACGAAGGATCGTTCAGGATCAGTTGCTGGACGCAACCGTTGCCAGCAAGGCCACCAAACAGGCCACGCTAGACAAGATTCCCCTCATTACCTATCTGGTACAGAAAAAGCTGGCCAGTGCCCGCGACCTGGCAATGGTCTGTGCTGATGAATTCGGTTACCCGTTCTTTGACCTTGGAGCGCTGGACAAGGATCACCAGCCGCAGGATCTGGTCAGTGAGAAGCTGATCCGTCAGCATAATGTCCTGCCACTGTATAAACGCGGCTCCAGGCTGTTTCTGGCGATATCCGATCCGACCAACCAGCAGGCACTGAGCGATATCCAGTTCAATACCGGCCTGATGACCGATGCGGTCATGGTTGAGGACGACAAGCTTCAGGCCGCTATCGAGAAGTATCTTGAAAGCCCCACCGGCGGGCTCGGTGACATGAGCGACTCGGGCCTGGATGACCTGGAAGTTGAGTCAGTCAATGAGGATGACAAGACAACCGGCACCGGTGACTCCGATGATGCGCCTATCGTGCGCTTCGTCAACAAGATGCTGCTGGACGCCGTGCGCATGGGCTCGTCGGACTTGCACTTCGAGCCCTACGAGAAGATGTACCGCGTGCGCTTTCGTACCGACGGCATTCTTCATGAAATGGCCAAACCGCCGGCACAGCTCGGCGTGCGCATTGCGGCGCGCTTGAAGGTCATGTCATCCATGGATATGGCCGAGCGGCGCAAGCCGCAGGATGGCCGTATCAAGATGAAGATCTCGCGTAACAAATCCATCGACTTCCGGGTCAGTACGCTGCCGACTCTGTGGGGCGAGAAGGTCGTGCTGCGTATCCTCGATGCCGACAGCGCCAAGATGGGTATCGATGCGCTGGGTTATGAAGAAGATCAGAAGGAAATGTATCTCTCTGCGCTGGCTCGACCCCAGGGCATGATTCTGGTGACGGGCCCGACCGGCTCGGGCAAGACCGTGTCGCTGTATACCGGCCTGAACATTCTTAACACCATGGAGCGCAATATCTCCACGGCGGAAGACCCGGTCGAGATCAACCTGGAGGGTATCAATCAGGTCAACGTGAACCCCAAGCAGGGCCTGGATTTTGCCAAGGCGCTACGTGCGTTTCTGCGACAGGATCCGGACATCATCATGGTCGGTGAGATTCGCGATCTGGAAACCGCCGAAATCGCCATCAAGGCCGCGCAAACCGGTCACATGGTGCTTTCCACGTTGCACACCAACAGCGCAGCGGAGACACTCACGCGCTTGCGCAACATGGGGGTGCCCTCGTTCAACGTTGCCACCTCGGTTAACCTCATCATTGCGCAGCGTCTGGCGCGCCGGCTCTGCAAGACCTGCAAGGCGCCCTTCGAGGTGCCGCGTGAGACCCTGCTGGAAGAAGGCTTCAGCGCTGAGAAAATTGATGCAGGGTTGACGATTTACGGGCCAGTGGGTTGCGAAAACTGCAAAGATGGTTATAAAGGGCGTGTTGGTATTTATGAAGTGGTAAGAATTACGCCAGCCATGCAACGTATCATCATGGAAGACGGCAACTCTATTCAGATTTCAGACGTAGCCCAACAGGAAGGTTTCCGAAACTTGCGCCAGTCGGCCCTGATGAAGGCAGAACAGGGTGTTACCAGTCTGGCGGAAGTTAACCGAGTGACAAAGGATTAAGTCATGGCTCAGCAAGCAGCAGCGCTAAAAAGGAAGACGGCCCCGGCGAAGAAGAAGGCCAAGGAACCCAAGATCTACCCCTTCAAATGGGAAGGCAAGGATCGCAAGGGAACCAAGATCTCCGGCGAGATGCAGGGAACCAACCCGGCCTTGATCAAGGCTCAGCTGCGCAAGCAGGGCATTCTCGTCACCAAGATCAACAAGTCCTCTACCCTGTTCGGCAAACGCAGCAAGGCGATCAAGCCGCTTGATATCGCCTTCTTTACCCGTCAGCTGGCGACTATGATGGCATCAGGCGTGCCGATCGTGCAGGCCTTCGAAATCATTGCCGAGGGTACCGAGAACCCCAGCCTGGCGAAGCTGGTCAATACCATCAAAACGGACGTGGCCGCGGGTAATACGCTGGCGGATTCGCTGCGTCAGCATCCGAAATATTTCGATGACCTGTTCTGCAACCTGGTGGAATCCGGCGAGCAATCGGGTCGGCTGGAATCGTTGCTGGACCGGATCGCGACCTATAAGGAAAAGACCGAAGCGCTCAAGGCCAAGATCAAGAAGGCCATGACCTACCCAATCGCGGTGGTGGTGGTAGCGATCGTCGTAACGGCCATCCTGTTGTTGAAGGTTGTTCCGCAGTTCAAGGAAGTGTTTTCCAGTTTCGGTGCCGAGCTGCCGGCTTTTACCCTGTTCGTGATCGGCCTGTCTGAATGGCTGCAGGCATGGTGGTTTATTGTGCTGATAGGCTTGATCGCGCTGGGCTACGCTTATTCGCAAGTCAATCGAAGATCACTCAAATTCCGCGACGCCCAGGACCGCGCGCTGCTCAAGGCGCCGATCGTCGGCAAGATCCTCTACGAAGCCGCCGTGGCCCGTTACGCTCGCACACTCTCCACGACGTTTGCTGCCGGTGTACCACTGGTTGATGCACTCGATTCAGTTGCGGGCGCCGTAGGTAACGTGGTCTTCCGCAATGCAGTACTGAAGGTCAAGGAAGACGTGTCGTCCGGTTCGCAGCTGAACTTCTCCATGCGCACCACCAACGTATTCCCTTCGCTCGCCGTGCAAATGGCCGGAATTGGCGAGGAGTCCGGCAACTTGGATGGCATGCTGGAAAAGGTCGCCGACTATTACGAGGCCGAAGTGGATAACAAGGTCGACAACCTGACCACGCTGTTGGAGCCTCTAATCATGAGCGTTCTCGGGGTACTGGTCGGCGGCTTGATCATCGCCATGTACCTGCCAATCTTCCAGCTGGGCTCCGTTGTCTAGAATATGACTCTTATCGATTACCTGGCCAGCCACGTGCTGGCCTTTGTTTTGCTCGCTGGTCTGCTTGGCCTGATTATCGGCAGCTTCCTCAACGTGGTGATCCACCGCCTGCCGCGCATGATGGAGCGGGACTGGCGCATCCAGGCAAGGGAAATCCTCGAGCCCGACACTGAGCACACCGCCGAGTCGACCTATAATCTGGTTCTACCCCATTCCCATTGCCCGCATTGTGAGGTCGAGATCAAGGCCTGGCAGAACGTGCCGGTGGTGAGTTATGTATTCCTGCGGGGTCGCTGCGCCGAATGCAAAAGCCGGATCAGCCCGCGTTATCCACTGGTTGAATTGCTGACGGCTGCATTATCCATGGTCGTCGCCTGGCAGCTCGGCTTCGGCTGGGCCGCGGGCGGGTTGTTGCTGCTGACCTGGGGACTGATCGCGCTGAGCCTGATCGATGCCGACACCCAGCTATTGCCCGATGTAATCGTTTTGCCGCTGCTATGGCTTGGGCTGATTGTTAACAGCTTCGACGTCTATACCGACCTCAATACCGCCTTGTGGGGCGCCGTTTTCGGCTACCTCAGTCTGTGGTCAGTGTATTGGTTGTTCAAGCTGGTCACTGGCAAGGAAGGCATGGGGTATGGCGACTTCAAACTGCTGGCCGTGATTGGCGCCTGGGGTGGCTGGCAGGTATTGCCGCTGACCATTCTGCTGTCCTCACTGGTCGGCGCCATTCTCGGCATCATCATCCTCAAGTCCCGCGGCGATTCCAACGCCACGCCCCTGCCCTTCGGCCCCTACCTGGCCATTGCCGGGTGGATTGCCTTGATCTGGGGTGAGCAGATTACCGGGAGTTATCTGCGGTTTGCGGGGTTGTGATTGGGTTACGGCGAATTATGTAAGAGGTCTGACCGGATCACCTCTTTCAACAACCGAGCCACAGCGCCATATTTGTGGGAAGTGCGATCGGATCGCCGCACCGTCGCGGCGATGCTGGCCGACAGGCCAGCTTGGGGTCTCTGGCTAAGCAGTAATCCCACCGTATTCCAACGGCCGCGTGTAATTTCAATCTTCCATGGCATGCTGCTCGATCCTCTGGTCCAGAGGATCAAGCAGCCTCAGCGATTCGCAGCTCCACATGCATTCCCGCAGTCGCCAACATATTAATCAGCATATCGATGCTGAAGAGATTGATCTTTCCACGGAGTAAATCGGAAATACGCGGCTGAGTGACACCAAACAGCTTGGCCGCCTGTGTTTGGGACAGGCCTTCGGTTTCGACGTGTTTCTTCAGCTCAATCATCAGCGCCGAACGCACTTTCATGTTTTCCGCTTGGGCGGGAGTGTCCTCAATAGCATCCCACACACTCTCAAAATGTTGGCTCATGAGCCCGACTCCTTTATCAAGTATTTCAGTCGTTGGGTTGCCAGCGAAATGTCTTCCCGCCGGGTTTTCTGCGTCTTTTTCTGGAAGCAGTGAAGTACATAAATAGCGTCTTTAAGCTTAGTGATATAGATCACTCGAAAGGCGCCGGAGGCCTCACGAATGCGAATCTCCTTAACGCCGGCACCGACACTGGACATTGGCTTCCAGTCGTCCGGTTCATATCCTTGCTGAACCTGGTCAAGCTGATGACCTGCCTCGCGTTTAGCCACCTCTGGAAACAATCTCAAATCTTCCAGAGCTGTCCCACAGAAGCATATCGGTTTATGGTTTTTGTTCATGACCTAAATATACAAAATATTGTATGGGCAGGCAACCGAATACTGAACCAGTCTCTACGCCGACTGCCTTAATGTCCGTATACTTGGCGTCCCCTGACGATCAGCTTCAAGGCTTTGATATTGCGATGACTTCCTCGAACAAACCCGTCATTGGATTGACCGGCGGTATCGGCAGCGGTAAAAGCGCCGCCGCCGACCGCTTTGCGCAGGCTCATGGTATTCATGTGGTGGACGCGGATGTTAAAGCGCGCGTCGTCGTCGAGCCGGGCCGTCCCGCGCTGGGCCAGATTGTTGATCGCTTCGGTGAACGCATGCTGCTGGAAGGCGGCTTTCTGGATCGCGCTGCACTACGTGAAGAGGTATTCAAGGATCCAGATCAACGTCTTTGGCTGGAACAGCTGCTGCATCCGCTGATTCGCGACGAAATTCTCCGCGACCTGGCGTCGGCTACCTCCCCCTACGCCTTGCTGGTATCGCCACTGCTGATAGAATCCGGCCAATACCAGATGACCCAGCGCGTGCTGGTCGTGGATGTGCCAGAGGCCGCACAGATTGCCCGCACGACACAGCGGGACCAGGTGTCAGAAGAACAGATCAAAGCCATCATGCAGGCACAGGCCAAGCGAGACGACCGCTTGCGCCACGCCGATGACGTCATCACCAACGACAAGGATCTGGTCGCACTGCACGCGCAAGTGGACGCGCTTCATCAACGCTACCTGGCAATCGCCGAAGGAGCCCGCTCATGACCCTGACCGTAGAATGCCCCACCTGCAAAGCACCCGTAACCTGGGACGACAGCTTCCCGGATCGCCCCTTCTGCTCTCATCGCTGTCGCCTGATTGATTTGGGCGCATGGGCTTCGGAGGAGCATGCGATTCCGGGCAATGAACTGGAACAGGACCTGTTCTCCGAGGATTTCCCGGAGCGCGATTAATCTAGGGATCACCTTCTGATGCAGCGACTTCACGTGATGGCTGCGGTCATCTACAACCCTTCCGGTGACATTCTCATAGCCAAACGCCCCGATCATGCGCATCAGGGCGGACTGTGGGAGTTTCCCGGCGGAAAGCTGGACGAGGGTGAGTCACGCTTCGACGGGCTGCGGCGTGAGCTGCGTGAAGAGCTTGGGATCGAGATAACCGAGGCGCGCCCGCTGCTGGATATTCACCATGATTATCCGGATAAGTCGGTAAGGCTTGATGTGTGGCGGGTGAGCGCATTCACTGGCGAGGCGCATGGCGCAGAGGGTCAACCGGTGCGCTGGGTGGCGCCGGTCGAGCTCCGCGACTATTCCTTTCCTGAAGCGAATGTACCCATCGTTACCGCCGCGCAGCTACCGGAGCTGTATTTGATCACGCCCGATGTCTCCAGCCTGGAAGTGTTGATGGATGGGTTGGAGCGTGCGCGACGGCGAGGTGTTCGGCTGGTTCAGTTGCGGCAGACGCAGTTGGCGGCGGATGAGTATCACGCTTGGGCGGACGCCGTTGTGGAGCGCTTTGGAGCGGATTTTACAATCATGCTCAAGGGTGATGCGCCGTCATCCTGTACCGGCGCTGGATGGCATCTTACCGCGGCTCAGTTGCGTGATATGGCGGTGGCAGGCTGGGATCGAGCAACGTTCAAGGGCTGGCTGGCGGCGTCCTGTCATAACGCCGAGGAGCTTGAATTGGCTGCGCGGGTGGGGGTTGATTTTGTTAGCTTGTCGCCGGTACTGCCTACTCAGACGCACCCTGATGCGGAACCGCTTGGGTGGGAGCGTGCTGCTGAGTTGATTGCCCGGGTGAATATGCCGGTGTACTTGCTTGGAGGGTTGGGGCCGGGGGATCTAAAGCGGGCGTTTGAAGTGGGTGGTCAGGGTGTTGCGGGTATCCGTGGGATTTGGGATTGGTCGGGCTAACGGAAAATCCCCCTAGCCCCCTTTGTCAAAGGGGGGATCAATCCGTGTGTCTCTGAGACTTTGTGCTCTCAGCGAGTTCTGATGTGCTTGCAAGTCAGCTGTAGAAAACCGCGCGCCACAGCTCAGGTGACCAAATACACGGACCAAGCACCGCGGCACGAACCATTCCCCCTTTGACAAAGGGGGCTAGGGGGATTCGGGGTGTCGCCGTGATCTGCCAAGCCAGAGAATCCAGCAATCAGCCCTACTCGACCTCCACAACCCGCAGTTCCTTGGGCATGCTGAACACTACGTTCTCCGGTCGCCCTTCGAGTTCCTGGGCATCGGTAGCGCCCAGCGCATGCAGATGATCAATTACCTGCCGCACCAGAATGCCCGGCGCCGACGCGCCAGCAGTAATACCTATCCTGTCGACCCCATCCAGCCACTCCGAGCGAATCTCTTCGGCGCCATCAATCAGGTAAGCAGGCGTGCCCATGCGCTCTGACAGCTCGCGCAGACGGTTCGAGTTTGAGCTGTTCGGGCTGCCTACTACCAGCACCAGATCAGACTCCGCGGCAAGTTGCTTGACGGCGTCCTGGCGGTTCTGGGTGGCGTAGCAGATGTCGTCCTTGCGCGGGCCATCAATGGCGGGGAAACGCGCGCGCAGTGCATCGATGACCTTCGCAGTGTCATCCATGGACAAGGTGGTTTGCGTGACGAAAGCCAGACTCGAAGGATCACGTATGTCCAGTTCGGCGACGTCTGTTTCATCTTCGACCAGATAAATAGAGCCGCCTTTGCTGGTGTCGTATTGGCCCATGGTGCCTTCGACCTCAGGGTGCCCGGCGTGGCCGATGAGAATGCATTCACGGCCGTCGCGGCTGTACTTGCTGACCTCGAGATGCACCTTGGTGACCAGCGGGCATGTAGCGTCAAACACCTTCAGGCCGCGGTCTTCGGCCTCCTGACGGACGGCCTGGGATACGCCGTGGGCGCTGAAAATAACGATGACGTCGTCGGGCACCTGATCCAGCTCTTCGACGAAGATGGCACCGCGATTACGTAGATCTTCCACCACGAACTTGTTATGCACCACTTCATGCCGCACATAGATCGGCGGCCCGAAGACTTCAAGGGCGCGGTTGACAATCTCGATGGCGCGGTCGACGCCGGCGCAAAAGCCGCGGGGATTAGCCAGTTTGATCTGCATGGGAGCCTCGGAAGTGGTTGGTGCGTACAGATTACGCGGGTTTTACTGCAATGATTTCGACATCGAAAGTGATGGTTTTGCCGGCGAGCGGATGGTTGAAGTCCACATCGACGGTGGTGTCGTTGACCGTTTTGACAACACCAGGCAGTTCACCGCCGGCAGCGTCCTGAAAAATCACCAGCAGGCCGGGTTCAAGCTCCATCTCATCAAACTGGCCGCGGGGCACGGTCTGGATGTTGAGGGGATTGCCCGGTCCGAAGCCGCGCTCGGGGTCGATATCGAAGGAGCGTTTGTCGCCGGCCTT
The DNA here is from genome assembly GCF_008638345.1 of Pseudomonas saliphila. GTDB lineage: Bacteria > Pseudomonadota > Gammaproteobacteria > Pseudomonadales > Pseudomonadaceae > Halopseudomonas > Halopseudomonas saliphila. Next base: position 258,053 of record NZ_VTVA01000002.1, read on the forward strand.
GAGGCCGAACAGGCTCTGTTCGAAACCCGGAAGCAGACTGCCATCGCCGACTTTGAAGGTGGCTGGGGATTTGTCGACGGTTGAATCAACCACTTCGCCGCTCGGTAGCTTGAGGGTGAAGTGCAAAGTGACTTCAGTGTCTTGGCTGATGCGGATGTCGGTCATGGTTGTGTCTCTTGGTGGTTTGGCGGGGTTCGGTTTGGGCCTTGGGGTCCGCTGGAATCCCCCCCTGCCCCCCTTTTTCAAAGGGGGGAGTATTGTTCGTGCTCGCTGGTTGTACGGCGTCAATCTGATACCACATAGTGCCTGATTATGCGCGAGCGGCCAGGCCTAGGCTGAAGTTCAGGCAGCTTTCTTCTCGGACCTGAACATATCAAATATCAACAACGCGGCTCCTACTGTAATCGCACTGTCGGCGACATTGAAAGCCGGAAAATACCAGCTGTTGTGCCAGTGGACCAGTATGAAGTCGACGACGTGGCCATGCACGATTCGATCGTAGAGGTTGCCGAGCGCTCCGCCTAACACCAGAACCAGGGCAACCGACTCGATGGTTTTCTCCCTGGGGAGCCTTGCCAGCCAGACCAGTAGCATGACGCTCACGCCCACGGCTATGGCGATAAAGAACCAGCGCTGCCAACCGCCGCCGTCAGCCAGGAAGCTGAACGCAGCGCCGGTGTTGAAGGCCAATGTAATCGCGAAAAAATCATCGATCAGATGGACTTTCTGGTACGGGATCAGCTGGCCGGCGACGATCCACTTGGTCAGTAGATCGAGCGCTATGACCACTACGGCAAGCCAAAGCCAGACCAACCCACTGCGCCGCCAATCAGGCATGCTGACGCACCTCGCCCGGACCTTCGATATTGCTTACGCAGCGGCCACAGATTTCCGGGTGTTCGGAATGCGTGCCGACGTCGGCCAGGAAGTGCCAGCAACGCGCGCACTTGCTGTGTCCGGATTTGACCAGGCTCAGCTTCAGGCCCGGCAGCTCGGTCGGGACAGCGCTCTCGCCAGCTTCGGTCAGCGGCGCCAGATCGGCACGCGAGGTGATGAGTACAAAGCGCAGCTCATCGCCGAGTTTCGCCAGGCTGGTGTGCAGCGCGTTATCAGCGAACAGGGTCACTTCGGCCTGCAGGTTGCCGCCAATCACCTTGGCGTTACGCTGGGTCTCCATTTCCTTGTTGACCGCGATCTTGACCTCCATGACCTGCTCCCAGAAGGAGCGGTCCAGGGTGGCATCGGCGGGCAGCGCGCTCAGACCTTCATACCAGGTATTGAGCATGACCGATTCGCCATGCTCACCAGGCAGATACTGCCAGAGTTCTTCAGCAGTGAAGGACAGAATGGGCGCGATCCAGCGTACCAGCGCTTCGGCGATGTGATACATCGCGGTCTGGCACGAACGACGCGCAGTGCTGTCGGCGCCGGTGGTGTACTGCCGGTCCTTGATGATATCCAGGTAGAAGCCGCCCAGTTCCTGCACACAGAAGTTGTGCACTTTCTGGTAGACGTTCCAGAACTTGTAGGTGTCGTAGGCTTCAATGATTTCCTGCTGCAACAGGAGCGCGCGGTCTACTGCCCAGCGGTCCAGATCCAGCATCTGCTCGGGTGCAAGCAGATGCTCCTTCGGATCAAAACCGTTCAGGTTGGAGAGCAGGAAGCGTGCAGTGTTGCGGATGCGGCGATAGGCATCGGCGCTGCGCTGCAGGATCTGCTTGGAAACCGCCATCTCACCTGAGTAGTCAGTTGACGACACCCACAGACGCAGGATGTCGGCGCCCAGGCTGTCGTTGACTTCCTGCGGCGCAACCACGTTGCCCAGCGACTTGGACATCTTGCGGCCGTTCTCGTCGACCACAAAACCATGGGTCAACAAACCGCGATAGGGAGCCTGACCGTCAATGGCGCAGCCGGTCAGCAGTGAAGAGTGGAACCAGCCACGATGCTGATCCGAGCCTTCGAGATACAGATCTGCGCGCGGGCCCTGCTCGTGACCCATAGGGTGCGAGCCGCGCATCACGTGCCAATGGGTGGTGCCGGAATCAAACCAGACGTCCATCGTATCGTTGATCTTGTCGTACTGGTCGGCCTCGGCGCCCAGCAATTCTGCGGCGTCGAGTTTGAACCAGGCTTCGATGCCTGCCTGCTCGACACGCTTGGCCACTTCTTCCATCAAACCGATGGTACGTGGGTGCAGTTCGCCGCTTTCCTTATGCAGGAAGAACGGAATCGGCACGCCCCAGTTGCGCTGGCGTGAGATACACCAGTCCGGGCGGCCGGCGATCATGCCGTGCAGGCGCGCCTGGCCCCAGGCTGGGACGAAGTGTGTCTGTTCGATGGCATCCAGCGCGCGGCGGCGCAGCGAGCTGCCGTCACTGACCACCTTGTCCATTCCGACAAACCACTGCGCCGTTGCTCGGTAGATCAGCGGCGTCTTGTGACGCCAGCAATGCATGTAGCTGTGCTGGATCGACTCGTGCTTGAGTAACGCACCGACTTCGCGCAGCTTTTCGACGATGGCCGGATTGGCCTTCCAGATGAACTGGCCGCCGAAATACGGCAGATCCGCTACGTAAACGCCGTGGCTCTGCACGGGGCTAAGGATGTCATCGTTTTCCATGCCGTAGTGCTTGCAGGTCCGGAAGTCGTCTTCGCCGTAGGCCGGCGCCGAATGCACGATACCGGTACCGGAGCCGGTTTCGACGTACTCCGCCAGATAGACCGGCGAGAAACGCTCATAAAACGGATGCCGGAAGCGGATATTCTCCAGCGCTGTACCTTCGCAACGGGCGATGATTTCGCCCTGCAATTCGTAGCGCTGCAGGCAGGACTCGACCAGCTCTTCTGCCAGCACCAGCAACCGGTCGCCGGTATCAACCAGTGCGTAGATGAATTCGGGGTGGACGTTCAGGGCCTGGTTGGCCGGAATGGTCCAGGGGGTTGTGGTCCAGATAACCATGCTCGCAGACTTGCTCGGCGCGGCCTGACCGAAAGCAGCGGCCAGCTTGTCGGCGTCTTCTACTTCGAAGGCGACGTCGATGGCGTCGGACTGCTTGTCCTGGTATTCGACCTCAGCTTCAGCCAGGGCCGAGCCGCAATCGAAGCACCAGTTAACCGGTTTCAGGCCCTTAAATACAAAACCGCCTTCAACCATTTTCGCCAGCGCGCGGATCTGACCGGCTTCGTTGGGGAATTCCATGGTCTTGTAGGGGTTGTTCCATTCGCCGAGCACACCCAGACGGATAAAATCGGCCTTCTGACCTTCGATCTGCTTGGCCGCGTATTCACGGCTACGCTCGCGCGTCTTGTCTGCGGGTTGATTCTTGCCGAAGGTGATTTCCACCTTGTGCTCGATCGGTAGACCATGACAGTCCCAGCCAGGCACGTAGGGCGCATCGAAGCCGGACAGCGTCTTGGACCGGACGATCATGTCCTTGATGATTTTGTTGACCGCGTGGCCGATGTGAATGCTGCCGTTGGCATAGGGCGGGCCATCGTGCAGCACGAACTGCGGACGACCCTGGCTGATCTCGCGAATTTTCTGGTAGAGGTCAATGCTGTTCAGGCGCTCGAGGGTTTCCGGCTCGCGCACGGGCAAGCCAGCCTTCATTGGAAATGCCGTCTGGGGCAGGTTCAGCGTCGCTTTATAATCAGTCATTTAATCCACACTTGGTTCGTCAAAGGCCCCATTGGGCCCGGGCGGCGGCAAGATCAGCCTGGATTGCCAATTTCAAGGCTTCCAGCGATTCGAATCGCTGTTCATCACGCAGTTTTTCATGAAACACCACGGTGACGCGGCGGCCATAGAGATCACCATCAAAATCAAACAGGTGAACCTCAAGATGCGGCTGGCCATCGCCTTCTACCGTGGGACGGGTACCGATATTGGCGACCCCTTTCTGAATCGTGCCGTCGAGCTCCATGCTGACGCGGTAGACACCGTTCAGTGGCGCGCGCAGGCGCTTGAGCTGGACATTGGCGGTGGGCGAACCGAGCTGGCGACCCAGCTTCTGGCCATGCAGAACACGACCGGTAATGCTGAATGGGCGGCCCAGCAAACGCTCGGCCAATTCAAAATCACCCTCTTCCAGCACCTGGCGCAACCGGGAGCTACTGATACGCTCGCCGCTCTCCGCCACAGTATGGGTGGACTCGACGGTAAAGCCGTGCCGTTTGCCGCTTTCCTGCAGGAAAGTGAAATCACCGGAACGGTCGCAGCCAAAGCGGAAATCGTCGCCCACCTCAAGATGCTTTACGCCCAGCCCGTCGACCAGCACCTGTTGCACAAACTCTTCAGCACTGAGTTCACGCAGGCGTCGATTGAAGGCGAGACAAAGCACGCGATCGATGCCCCGCTCTTCCAACAGAGCGAGCTTGTCACGTAAGCGGGTGAGACGGGGCGGCGCTGCCTGGGGAGCAAAAAACTCCCGGGGCTGAGGCTCGAATATCACCACACATCCGGGCAGACCAAGCCGCTCCGAATGCGAGCGCAAGCGCTCGAGAATGGCCTGATGCCCGGCGTGCACACCATCGAAGTTACCGATTGTTACCACGCAGCCCCGATGTCGGGGCCGCAGGTTATGTAGGCCGCGGACCAGTTCCATAATGCTCGTTGATTGGTAGAGAGATCAAAGCCGGAAAGTATACAGGCTAACAAGGCCTTGCGTCATTGGCGACGACAGGGGAATCAACGGCGTATGGAGGGCCGGGTTCCATCCCGGCCAGCGAGGTATCGGCCAACTCTTGTGGTCGAGACGGAGCTCGACCCTCCATAGCCCGCCATATTTCTGCAGTTACGAGAGCCTTCGGGCGCAGCGCTCACAAATCGACCCACACCCCAGGGCGTCCTGCGGACGCCGTCAGGCCGAGGGCGACCTTCCTACAATAGACGATGCAAACTTCGGATTCTTGAGTGGGAGGCGCGACCTCGCGGCGATCTGGCCGTAAGGCCAGCGCTTTAGGGGGCCAACTGGGCGGTATCGAAGTTCGACAACCCAAACCAAGGCGCCCTGCGGACGCCGTCGGGCCGGGGGCGACCTTCCTACGATAGACGATGCAAACTTCGACTCTTGAGTGGGAGGCGCGACCTCGCGGCGATCTGGCCGTAAGGCCAGCGCTTTAGGGGGCCAACTGGGCGGTATCGAAGTTCGACAACCCAAACCAAGGCGCCCTGCGGACGCCGTCGGGCCGGGGGCGACCTTCCTACGATAGACGATGCAAACTTCGACTCTTGAGTGGGAGGCGCGACCTCGCGGCGATCTGGCCGTAAGGCCAGCGGTTAAGATGCTCGACCAGCTGCAGTCAAGACCCAAGGCGCCCTGCGGCCGCCGTCAGGCCGGGGGCGACCTCCCTACAATTACCAGTCCGCGAGCTGTTTACTGCCGCAGATGCCGGGGGCGCATGCCGGTCAGTAGTAGCGCGACTATAAAGGCAGCAATACCGGCCGTTACCAGAATCGCCATCTCTAGGGTCTTCTGCTGCCATTCCCAGGCGAACCATTGCTCGACATCCGGGACCAGCCACAGCACAACGCCAGACATGGCAATGCACGCCAGCACCAGACGAATACCAAAGCCCGTCCAGCCCGGCTGCGCCTGGAAGATGCCGGCCTGGCGCAGCCCCCACCAGAGCAGCCCTGCGTTCAATACTGCGGACAGCGAAGTCGCCAGCGCCAGCCCCACGTGCGCCAGCGGCCAGATCAGGATCAGGTTGAAGCCCATGTTGAAGATCATGCAGGTCACGGCAATCTTGACCGGTGTTTTCATGTCCTGGCGAGCGAAGAAGCCGGGCGCCAATACCTTGATCAACATGAAAGTCATCACCCCCAGCGCATAGGCACGCAACGCGCCTGCGGCCTGGACCACGTCGCGCTCGGTCATGGCGCCGTAGTGAAACAGCGTCGCGATCAACGGCTCGGCCAATAGCAACAGCGCCAGGGCAGCCGGCACACCGACCAGCAGCACCATACGTACCGCCCAGTCCAGCGTCCGGGCAAAGGCCTTGGGATCATCGCTGGCATGCTGCCGAGACAGGGCCGGCAGAATCACCGTACCGATAGCGATACCGAATGCGCCGAGCGGCAACTCCGACAGACGGTCGGCGTAATACAACCAGGAAATACTGCCGGTCTCCAGAAAGGACGCCAGTACGGTATCGAGCAGAAGATTGATCTGGCTGACCGACACACCGAACAGTGCAGGAAGCATCAGGGTCATGATGCGCTTGACCCCTTCATCCCTGCGATTCGGCCTGGGCACGGGCAGCAAGCGAATCTGCATGAGGAACGGCACCTGAAACAACAGCTGCGCCACGCCGGCAATGAATACACCCCAGGCTAGCGCCATGATTGGCTGGTCGAAATAGGGCGTGAGGAACAGCGTCGCGCCGATCATGCTCAGATTCAGCAGAACCGGCGTGAAGGCCGGCACCGCAAAGCGTCCGTAGCTGTTCAGAATCGAGCCGCACAGCGCTGTAAGCGAGATCAGCAACAAATAGGGAAAAGTGATGCGCAGCATATCCGCTGCCAGCCCCAGCTTTTCAATATCACCATGAAAGCCGGGAGCGAATAGCGTGATCAGCACGGGCGCGCCCGCTACCCCGATCGCGGTAATCGCCACCAGCGTTATGCCCAGCGTTCCGGCCACCCGATCCACCAGCTGCTTCACTTCGGCGAGGCTACGCCTGGATCGATACTCCGACAGAACCGGCACAAATGCCTGATTGAACGCGCCTTCAGCGAACAAACGACGCATGAAATTGGGAATTTTGAAGGCAATGAAGAAGGCGTCGGCTTCTGATTGCGAGCCAAAATACGCCGCCACCACCACGTCGCGCACCATCCCCAGCACCCGCGACAGCATGGTCATGATGCTGACGACCATGCCTGAGCGCAGCAAACTGGGGGCCTTGGGGACGGGAGCAACCGGTGGAGTGGTATCAGTCATGGAACGCGACGCCGAATAAAAGCGCGATCATAGCGTTCGAACGGCCGTCATGCGAGCGAACAAAACCTGACATCCATTGCGTACTGGATGTACAATGCGCGCCTTCCCGGTCTGACGTCTCAGAGCGCCTGACGGGTCTTGACAATACAGTAGGGCAGCGGCATAGTACGCGGCCTTATTTATACCTTATTCATCCAGATTTTCTGAGGAGCACGACGGTGGCCAACTCACCTCAAGCCAAGAAACGCGCCAAGCAGGCCGAGAAGCGCCGCACTCACAATGCAAGCCTGCGCTCCATGGTCCGTACCTATATCAAGAACGTCATCAAGGCAATTGATGCTAAAGATCTTGAGAAAGCACAAAGCGCCTACACTGCAGCTGTACCGGTCATCGACCGCATGGCTGACAAAGGCATCATCAACAAGAACAAGGCCGCTCGCCACAAGAGCCGCCTGAACGCACACATCAAGGCAATGGCTACCGCCGCTTGATATAGCGTTTAGTGTTGATGAAAAAACCGACTCATTGAGTCGGTTTTTTTATGGGCGCAATTTGGTGACTTGAATAAATTAGCAGGCCGCCTGCTGCGCCGCAACCAGCTCGCGAGCCGGCTGCGACCGATCAGCAAACCAATTTAGACCAGCACCATGTTATCCCGGTGCACCAGCTCAGGCTCGTCGATGTAGCCGAGGATCTGCTGTACCGAGTCCGTGCACTGCCCGATGATCCGCATGGCATCCTGGGAGCTATAATTGACCAGACCGCGCGCCACTTCCCGCCCATCCGGCCCGACGCAGACGACCATCTCGCCGCGGCGGAAGTTGCCCTCAACCGACGTCACCCCCACCGGCAACAGACTGCGACGACCAGACGCCAGCGCTGCCACTGCGCCTTTGTCGATCAGCAATCGACCGCGAGTTTGCAGGTGCCCGGCTAGCCACTGCTTGCGTGCGGCGAGCATGCCCTTTTCCGGACGCAGCAAGGTACCCAGCTCCTCCCCCGCCTGCAGTCGCTCGATGACGCGCTCGATACGCCCGCCGACGATGACCGTCCCGGCACCCGAGCGTGCCGCCAGACGCGCCGCACGCAACTTGGTCTGCATGCCACCGCGTCCGAGCGTGCCCGCGCTGCCGCCGGCCATGGCGTCAAGCTTGGGATCGTCAGCCATGGCTTCGGTTATCAGCTCGGCACCGGGATCCGTGCTCGGATCGGCAGTAAAAAGCCCGTCGCGGTCGGTAAGGATCACCAGCAGATCCGCCTCGACCAGATTGGTCACCAAGGCACCGAGGGTATCGTTATCACCGAAGCGGATTTCATCCGTCACCACGGTATCGTTTTCATTGATCACCGGGATCACACCCAGATCCAGCAATGCCCGCAGGGTGCTGCGGGCATTGAGATAGCGCTTGCGATCCGACAGATCATCGTGGGTCAGTAGCACCTGAGCCGTCGACAACCCATGCGCCTGGAAGCTCGACTCCCAGGCCTGTACCAGTCCCATCTGACCAATAGCGGCAGCCGCCTGCATCTGATGGATGGTCTTGGGGCGCTCGGTCCAGCCCAGACGACTCATCCCCGCTGCCACGGCGCCGGATGACACCAGCACTAATTCCGCGCCGTTCTTGCGCAGCGCAACCAACTGATCGACCCATGTCGCCATGGCATTGTGATTGAGCCCTCGCCCATCATCGGTCAACAGAGCACTACCAATCTTGACCACCCAACGCCGCGCGTCGGCTACCTTCTCTCGCATGCTGCTTTTTCCGTTGTGAACAGAGAAGAAGCTGCCGAAGCAGCTTCCAAATCAACGCACGTAGATGATTTCCGCACCGTCCTCGTCGTCTTCATCATCGTCGTCATCTTCATCCTCGCGCGCCTTCAGCCCCTGCTTGCGCAGAGCACGACGGTCATCCAGAGTCTGAATGTGAGCGCGCGCCTCCTCTTCGATCGCCTTATCCAGCTCGGCCATCTCTGCGGCGTACTCTTCGTCATCTTCCATGCGACGCGCCCGCTCATCAAGCCAGTTCATCGCGGCCTTGGCCAGCTCTTCAGTGCCCTGGCGCTCCGCAGCCGATATCACGAATACCGGACCTTCCCACTCCAGACGCTCGACAACGTCGTCAAGAATCGCCTGCTGCTCGTCTTCCAGCAACTGATCAGCCTTGTTCAATACCAGCCAGCGCTCGCGCATGGTCAGCGACTGACTGAACTTGCCCAGCTCGTGAATAATGGTTTCTATGGATTCCACCGGGTCGGCCTGATCCATTGGCGCCATGTCCACCAGGTGCAACAACAACCGGGTGCGCGACAGGTGCTTGAGAAAGCGCGTACCCAGACCAGCGCCTTCGGCAGCACCGGCGATCACGCCCGGAATGTCGGCGATCACGAAACTGCGCAGCCTACCCACGTCAACCACGCCCAGGTTTGGAACCATGGTGGTGAAGGGATAATCAGCAACCTTTGGCTTGGCCGCGGAGATCGCACGGATCAACGTACTTTTGCCCGCATTGGGCAGGCCGAGCAGACCCACGTCCGCCAGCACCTTGAGCTCAAGCTTGAGATCGCGCTGCTCACCGAGACTGCCCTGGCTGGTCTGCCGGGGTGCACGGTTAACGCTGGACTTGTAACGCGTGTTGCCCAGGCCATGGAAGCCGCCCTGCGCAACCAGCAGGCGCTGACCAGGCTCGGTCAGATCACCAATGATTTCCTGGGTGCCAGCATCGATTACCGTTGTACCAATCGGCACAGCCAGCACCATGTCATCACCCTTGGCACCTGTACAATCACCGCCACGGCCATTCTCGCCGCGCTTGGCGTTGAAGCGCCGTGTGTAGCGATAATCCACCAGGGTGTTGCAGTTATCCGCGACTTCGAGATAGATGGAACCGCCATCACCACCATCACCACCGTCAGGACCGCCTTTGGGAATAAACTTTTCCCGACGGAAGCTCATGCAACCGTTACCACCATCTCCGGCCTTGACCGTGATGGATACCTCATCAACAAATTTCATCTTGCTCCCTCCCTGACGGGATGGGTGGAATTAAGGAATCAAGCTACAAACAAAAAAGCCCCGTCGCAAGACGGGGCTTTCTCAAATCCATCAGGGGATCAGCTAGCGGCTACGACATTCACGTAGCGGCGACCGAACTCACCCTTCACTTCGAATTTGATTACGCCGTCTGCCTTGGCAAACAGAGTGTGGTCCTTGCCAATACCGACGTTCTTGCCGGGGTGGAACTGAGTACCACGCTGGCGAACGATGATATTACCAGCTGTTGCTACCTGGCCGCCAAACAGCTTGACGCCCAATCGTTTGGATTCTGAATCGCGACCATTGCGCGTGGAACCGCCTGCTTTTTTGTGTGCCATGGGTGTTTATCTCCTCAATGGGCTTAGGCAGAGATGCCGGTGATCTTGATTTCGGTGTACCACTGACGGTGGCCCTGACGCTTCATGTGGTGCTTACGACGACGGAACTTGATGATCCGGATCTTATCGCCACGGCCATGGGCGCTGACTTCAGCAGTCACCTTGGCACCTTCAACAACCGGCGCGCCGATGTTGATGTCGTCGCCATTGCCGATCAGCAGTACGCGATCGAAATCGATGCTGGCACCGGTTTCCACGTCCAGCTTCTCTACTCTCAGGTATTCACCTTCGGTGACCTTGTACTGCTTACCACCGGTAACAATCACTGCGTACATGATGCTTTCTCCGTAATCCTGCTCACCCGGCGCTTAGGTATAATCGTTAGTGGCCGGCATGGCTGCAAGTGAACCCGCCTATCGGGCCCTACCTTGCCATTGTCAAAACAGGGATGCTGTAAATCTGGTTTTCAGGGGCGAAGATTCTACGCAAATGTCCCGTTGCGAGCAAGCGTTACCTTGAGCAAAGAACATACTGCCGGCACCTGCGTGGTGACGGCACCCAATCAGCCATTTTCAACTCGTCCAGCGTGAATCTACAAACGCAACGGGCTGCGCCAGAAACCCCATTCCCAGCCGCTTTTCTTGACAGCGCAATGCCCGCCGCCTAGCATGCCGCGCAACACACCACAAAGCGTGCGGTCAATGACAACCCTGCCTTTTTACACTGCTGTCACGGATGATTTCGAAGCCGTCAATCAACTGATCATGCGTCAGTTGCATTCACGCGTTCCGCTGGTAGAGAAAATAGGCAGCTATATTATCAGTGCCGGCGGCAAGCGCCTGCGACCACTGGTCGTGTTGTTGGCAGCCCGCGCCTGCGGCATGAATGACCCGCGCCAGCACAGCCTGGCGACCATCATCGAATTCCTGCATACCGCCACACTCCTGCATGACGACGTCGTGGACACCTCGGACCTGCGCCGCGGCCGCTCTACTGCCAACGCCTTGTGGGGCAATGCGCCGAGCGTGCTGGTTGGCGATTTCCTGTTTACCCGCGCCTTCGAACTGATGGTCGAAATGGGCAACATAGAGATCATGCGCGTGCTGGCCAACGCCACCAACGTGGTTGCCGAAGGCGAAGTACTGCAGCTGACCAAGGTGCGTGACGCCAATACTGACGAAGCGACCTACATGCAGGTCATCCGCAGCAAGACGGCAATGCTGTTTGAAGCTTCCGCGCACACCGGGGCCATGCTCGCCGGCGCAACGGACCAGCAGGTTGAAGCGCTGCGCCGTTACGGCGACGCCCTGGGCACCGCCTTTCAGTTGGTTGATGACGTGCTCGACTACAACGGCGACGCCGAGGCGATGGGCAAGAACGTGGGCGATGACCTGGCCGAAGGCAAACCCACCCTACCCCTTATCTTCACCATGCGTGAAGGCACCGAAGAGCAGGCGAAACTGGTCCGCCAGGCCATCCAGAAAGGCGGCATGGATAATATCGCAGCGATTCAGGCAGCAGTACGCGACAGCGGCGCGCTTGAATACACAGAGAATCTGGCCCGCGAGATGAGCGAAGAAGCCGTCAACCTGCTGCAGGTTCTCCCTGCATCAACATTCCGGGATTCCCTCGAGGAACTCGCACGCTTCGCCGTAGACCGTAAGTACTAATCGCCGAAGCTAGTCAGCTACTAGCTGGTTGCTAGCGAACCACAACGGCGCCCCTGCCCGTCCCCGCACAGCAAACTGATCCGTCAGACACTCATCAGGAAACGCCGCCGTACGGATATCCCCCTCTTTGAAAAAGGGGGGGGGCTAGGGGGATTCAGCGCAGCTCAACCACCACATTATCCCCCGCTATAACCTCAGAGCACCTTCAACAACTCGATATCAAACACCAGCGTGCTATGCGGCGGAATGCTGCCTGCGGCACGTTCGCCATACGCCAGATTGGAAGGGATATACAGGCGCCACTTGGCCCCTTCCTTCATCAGCTGCAACGCCTCGGTCCAGCCGGCAATCACGCCGCCGACGGGGAATTCAGCAGGCTGGCCACGCTTGTAGGAGCTGTCGAAGACTTCGCCGCTGATCAAGGTGCCTTCGTAATGGGTCTGTACCGTGGAGCTGGCGTCCGGCGTCGCGCCAGTACCTTCAGTAATGACTTCGTACTGCAGGCCTGACGGCAGCGTGACCACGCCTTCACGCTGTGCGTTCTGGTTCAGATAGTCAGTACCCGCCTGACCAGCAGCACGGGCGGACTCTTCAGCAACCACAGCCATCTTCTGCTGCAGACCCTGGAATGCCGTCTGCATGGTTTCCTCGTCCACCGGGCTGGGCTGCTGATTGAAGGCGTCGCGCAAGCCGGCGAGTACCAGATTAATATCCAGATCAGGAATACCACTGGATACCAGCTGATCACCCATCTGTCGGCCTATGCCATAGCTGACACGCTGTTCGTCTGTATTGATTTCGTTGCTCATGGCTGTCTCCGCCGATTGATTAGCCATAAAGCCTGACATAATCCGGAGCCAAATTCACCCGCACAAGGTGCCTGAACCCATCAACTACGCCGGACGCGTCTGCAGGTCGCCTGGCTCGAATGCCGTTTTGTTTCCTGTAGCGCACCCAACTAGGCTAAAATGCCGCGTTTTTCGGCCCCACCTAACCGAGACTTCCCATGCTGGAAAAGCTGTTCCAACTCAAAGCACACGGCACCACGGTTCGCACCGAAATTCTTGCCGGCGTAACCACCTTCCTGACCATGGCGTATATCGTCTTCGTCAACCCAATGATGATGGCCGATGCGGGCATTGACCCGGGCGCAGCCTTCGTCGCGACCTGCCTGGCCGCAGCAATCGGTTCGCTGATCATGGGTCTGTGGGCCAATTATCCGATTGCTCTGGCACCGGGCATGGGTCTGAACGCCTTCTTCAGCTATACCGTTGTCGGCTCCATGGGCTACAGCTGGCAGGTTGCACTTGGCGCGGTATTCATCTCCGGCTTTCTATTCTTTCTGCTGAGCATCTTCAAGGTCCGCGAATGGATCATCAACAGCATCCCGATGCCGCTGCGCTCGGCCATCGCTGCGGGCATCGGGCTGTTCCTGGCATTGATCGCCCTGAAAAACGCCGGTTTTGTAGTCGACCATCCGGCCACGCTGCTGACCCTGGGTGATCTCGGTCAGCCAGCGCCGCTATTGGCTGCGCTGGGCTTCGCCGTGATCGTCGCGTTGGCCTACCGCAAGGTAACCGGCGCGGTGATGATCGGCATTCTGCTGGTGACCGGGATCAGCCTGCTGACCGGACTGTCCCAGACTAACGGGCTGATGTCGGCTCCGCCCAGCCTGGCGCCGACTTTCATGGAACTGGATCTGCGCGGCGCGCTGGATATCGGCCTGGTCAGTGTGATTTTTGCCTTCCTGTTTGTTGATCTGTTCGACACATCCGGAACACTGATCGGCGTGGCGCAACGTGCCAAGCTGGTCGACGAGAACGGTAACCTGCCGCGTCTCGGCCGCGCGTTGATGGCAGACAGCACGGCGACCATGGCTGGCGCCATGCTCGGCACCTCAACCACCACCAGTTATGTGGAATCCGCAGCAGGCACCGCGGTGGGTGGCCGTACCGGCATGACCGCCTGCGTTGTCGCCTTGCTGTTCCTGCTTTGCCTGTTCTTCTCGCCGCTGGCCAGCGCCGTACCGGCATTTGCAACGGCGCCAGCGCTGCTCTTCGTCGCTGTGCTGATGACCGGCGGACTGGTACAAGTCGACTGGGAAGATCTAACTGAAGCCGCTCCAGTGGTGATTACCGCGCTGGCTATGCCGCTGACCTTCTCCATTGCCAACGGCATCGCCCTGGGCTTTATCGCCTGGGTGGTGATCAAGCTGCTGGCCGGACGGCATCGTGACCTTAACTGGAGTCTCTATGCACTGGCCGGCCTGTTTGTGATCAAGCTCGCGGTGTTCAGCTAATGGGCCTTCAATTCGACCCAGCCAACTACGACGCTCAACTCGCCGCCAAGCGCCAGCGCCTGGTGGATTTGCTCGCGCCCTTCGATGCGCCCGAGCCCCAGGTATTTACCTCACCACTGGAACACTTCCGGCTGCGCGCCGAGTTTCGCCTGTGGTATGAAGGCGGCGTGCCGCATTACGCCATGTTCGAACAGGGCGATAACCGCAATCCAATCCTGATTGAGCAGTTGCCGATCGCCAGCAAGCGCATCAACGAACTGATGGGGCCGTTACTGGAAGCCTGCAAGGCTGACCCGCTGCTCGGCAAGAAGCTGTTCCAGGTCGAGTTCCTCACCACCCTGACCAACGAAGCCCTGGTCACGCTGTGCTATCACCGGCCCATTGACGAGAAATGGGACGAGCCGGCCAAGCGTCTGGCCGAGCAGCTGGATATTCTGCTGATCGGTCGCAGCCGCGGGCGCAAGCGTGTGCTGGAACGCGACCACCTGTATGAAGAACTCAGCGTTGCCGGCCGCACCTGGCGCTACCAGCAGGTCGAGGGCGGCTTCACCCAGCCCAATGGCCATGTGAATCAGCACATGCTGAGCTGGGCCGTTGAGGCTGCGGGACACAACGATGACGATCTGCTTGAGCTGTACTGCGGCAATGGCAACTTCACCCTGCCGCTGTCCACCTGTTTCCGCCGCGTGATGGCCACGGAGCTGGCCAAGCGTTCGGTGTACTCGGCCGTTGAGAACCTCGAAGCCAACGGCGTAGAAAACGTCACGCTGGTGCGTTTGGCCAGCGAAGAAGTCACCGAGGCGCTGACCGGGGTACGTGAGTTCCGCCGTCTGCGCGGCATCGAGCTAAACGACTTCAACTTCGGCACCGTCTTCGTCGACCCGCCCCGCGCAGGGCTTGATCCCGCTACGCTGGATCTGGTGAAGGGTTATCAGCGCATTCTGTATATCTCGTGCAATCCCGAAACGCTGGCTGCCAATCTGGAAGAGCTGAACGCCACCCACCGCATCACCCGCAGCGCACTGTTCGACCAGTTTCCCTATACGCACCATATGGAGTCCGGGGTTCTGCTGGAACGGCGTTGAGTCGGTATTAACGCTGACGAAAAAAGGCAGCCCCAGAGGCTGCCTTTTTCATTACCGCACGCACTGAATGTTCAGGCCTTTTTGTAGGTATCCAGATCGATACCCGAGCGGCCTGGCGCCAGGATATTGTTCGGATCCAGAGCGCGTTTGATGGCGTGCTCCACGTCCCGTTTGACCGGACCGTAACTCTGCGCAACGCGTTCCTGAAAGCGCGTATTCACACGGTACACCGCATAACCTTCCTTCTCGAACTCATCCAGCAGCTCGTTGAAGCAGGCGTCTGCACGCTTGGTTTCTTCTTCGTTGGTACGGTCGTACAGCACGTCGATGACGTGGTGCATATCACGTGGCGCGACGATGAACTCGGCCACGTAATCCAGACCGTGCTTGTGCAGGATGCCCTTGGCTAGCGCCGCCTGCTTCTTGCACTCACTGCCGCGGGCTTCGCTCACCGGTGCGAACCACATGGAGCCACCGCCCCCACGCCAGTTGTACAGACCGAATTCCTGCAGGTTCGGTACTCCGGACATCAGTTCGGCGCGGTATTTGAACGGCTGTTTATCACCGGCCTCTTCCTGGGTGACGATGCGCCCCTTGCCGTGCTGCTTGAACACGTCGGAGACGATCTTCCAGTTCACATCAACCTGCTCCTGGGTGCCGTACAGCGCGGCGTAGAGGTTCCAAGCGCCCATGCCAGTATCGTCCTGCATTTTCTTCAGGATTTCGTCAGGCGTATGCCCAGGTTCGGTGATGTACTGCTTGCGGGTCAGATGCGCGCTACCTGCTTCCCAGAGCACGTTGGCGATGACCACCGAGTTGGGAATGGTGCCGGACATGCGCAACGGACGCAGCAGGTCCACGATCTCGATGATGTCTTCTTCGTCCTCGAAGATCACTTCGAAGGGCTTGAACACCGGCGGCTTGGGCATCAGCCAGAAGCCCATCTTGGTGGTAATACCGTAGTTGGCCTGGGTGAACATGCCATCCAGGGTCGGGCCATAGCCCCACTTGAAGATCTGCCAGGTATTACTGCCTTCGACGCCGCCCATGCCGGTGCGATAGACGTCGCCATTGGCCATGACCACTTCCATGCCGCACTGCATCATGAAGTGCTCGCCATAGGGCGTGTAGCCCACGCCGCGGTCCATGGTATTACCCACCGGGCCAGCAATAGCCGACGGCGCCGAGAAGGACAGCATCAGCGGCAGGTCGTTCTCTTCGATGTAATCGTAGAGCTGACCAAAGGTCACGCCCGGCTCGACCAGCGCGGTGCACATCACCGGATCGATATTGATGATCTTGTTCATCTTTTTCAGATCGAGGATGACCTGACCGCGTGCCACTGGTGCGGCCGAGCCATAACCGAAGTTACGCCCGGTAGAAATGGTCCAGATCGGAATGCTGTGCTCGTTGCAGATCTTCACCACGCCCTGAACCTGCTCGACGGTGGTCGCGGTCAGCGCTGCCGAAGGCGCATGCGCTGCGTTCTCAACTGGCATCATGATCTTGTTGTATGGCACCAGCTGGTCAGCCTTGACCAGCACGTTTTCGTCACCCAGCAACTCACGAAACTTCTCGACGGCCTTGTTGAATTCTTCCTGCACCACCCCTTTGGGCAATACAGCATTGTTTTGTTCAGACATTGATCAGACTCCTTCAGGCCTCGATCGAAAAAGAAACGTAGCTGCCAGTAAAGGGCATGCTCGTAGCGGGCGCACGTGGGGAAGACAACAGCTGGCGCGTGCCCAGTGAAGCCAGCAGATACCCCACACTGCTCGCCCACTGTCCGGACTGCTTGCCCTTGCGTGATGTCGCGGCTAGCTGGCGCGGCAGCGCAGCGCTGTTCTGGCGTTCCTCGCTCAGACTAAAGCCGGCACCGCACGCATGCAGTTGCCTGCTGAGCTGGCGCGAGCACCCTTCGGCAATATCGGTATTAAGCAGGCGATGGCGGGTGAGTCCGGCTTCGGCGGTGTGTTGCCCAAGCCATTGCACGCGGGCGCCGGCACTGCGCGCCATATCCACAACCAATGCAGCCGAGGCGTCATCCAGCAGGCCTATCACCCGCAGGGGCTGACCACTGCGCAGTTGGCGTTCAAAATCCAGCATGAAGGCAAGATCACTGCCCACGCGCTGGACCTGAACTTGCGCGCCGAGCGCTGCTCTGGCGCCATGCAGAAAGTCTGCTTCGGCTGCGCCGCCGTTCACCAGCACCCATGCCGGTAGCGCGACAGTGTTGCTCGCCGGCGCAGTGGCGAAGCCCGCCAATGCCTGAGCCGAGCCACCCAGCGCCAGGCCGGCGGCACTGCCCAGCGCCAGGCCTTTCAAGACGAAACGACGATTTACGCTCATGACAGGCTCCTCAAGGCTGAGCTGCCGGCGCTGGCAGCGTCGACAGGTATTCCGCAACCTTGGCGATGGATTCGTCATCGACAAAAGATGCCGGAAAAGCGGGCATGGCGTTGAACCCATTGCGTACGATGGCCTTGATATACACCTCTGGCAGGCCGCGACCTTCCAGCACCGGGCCCACCCCGACTTCGGGTTTATGACAATGGCCACAGACGCTGTCGTACAGATGCTCGCCGCTTTTCCACTGGCTATCCTCCTGCGCCTGAGCCGCAGAGGCCAGCAGAGCGAAGGGAAGCACAGCTCCAGCAACAAGAATCCGTTTCGCAGCGGCGCTGCTCAATGGAAATGACATTTCATACTCCAATTCAATAGTCGTGTCCGTACTACTGCGAACCTTCAGTCTGAACCCGACAGGGTCAAAATCGATGGGCCGCGGCCGGTTTAAAACGGATAGGGTCGCGGTGCATGCTGAACCGTAATCCAGTGATCTGTGGTGAATTCTTCGATAGCCCAATCACCATTGAAACGGCCGAGTCCGGAGTTCTTCTCACCGCCAAAAGGCGCGTTCGGTTCGTCGTTCACCGGCATATCGTTGATATGCGTCATGCCCGCCCGAATGCGCTGGGCGAACTGCACGCCGCGGGAAATATCCTGCGTGAACACCGCGCTGGACAGGCCGTATTCGCTGCTATTGGCCAGTTCCAGCGCGTGATCTGCATCGCGGGCACTCTGAATGCCAACCAGCGGTCCGAAGATTTCTTCGCGGGCGATCTCCATATCCGGCGTGACATTACCGAACACATGCGGCGGCATGACGTTGCCCTGGGCTTCGCCGCCAACCAGTTGGGATGCGCCTTCTTCCAGCGCCGTGGCTACCTTGGTTTTCAGGCCATCCAGCTGCTTAGCATTGATCACCGGGCCCACTACGGTGCCCGGCTTGCTGGGATCGCCATAGGCCAGTGTCTTGACCCGCTCGACGAAGCGCTGGGTAAATTCTTCCAGCAACGGCGCCTCAACGATGATGCGGTTGATCGCCATGCAGATCTGGCCCTGATGCAGGAACTTGCCGACCACGGCGGCGTTCACCGCGGCATCTACATCCGCATCGGCCAGCACTACAAACGGGCTGTTGCCGCCCAGTTCCAGCGCAACGTGCTTCAGATGTTCACCGCCGCTAGCGATGCGGCCAATATTACGGCCAACAGGCGTGGAGCCGGTGAAGGAGATGAATGACGGCACCGGATGCTCGACAAATGCATCGCCAATCTCGGAGCCGGCGCCGACCAACACACTCAGCACACCCGCGGGCAGACCGGCTTCTTCAAAGATATGCGCCAGCAGCAAACCACCGGTCACAGGCGTATCGCTGGCGGGCTTGATCACCACGGCGTTGCCCAGCGCCAAAGCTGGCGAGACGGAACGGGCACTCAGATGCAGCGGAAAATTCCACGGGCTGATGACACCGACTACGCCAAGCGGCGCGCGGTAAACACGGCTCTCCTTGTTGGGCACATCGGAGGGCAGGATGCGACCGTGGACGCGACCAGGCAGGCTGGCCGATTCCAGGGTAATGGCGCGCGCCGAACCCCATTCAATTTCAGCCTTGATGCGGGTACTCCCGGCTTCGCGAATCAGCCAGCTGACAATTTCGTCCTTGCGCTCGTCGAAGATTTCAACCGCCCGACGCATGACCTGGCCGCGTGCGCTGGGACCCATGGCAGCCCATTCAGTCTGCGCCTGCTGGGCGGAACGAAAGGCTTCATCCAGGTCTTCACGGCTGGCCATCGGTAGCTTCAGTAAACTCTCACCGGTGAAGGGATCAGTAACGTCGAGATTTCGCCCGGCGCGCCCTTCACGCCACTTACCGGCGATAGGCTGTAATTCGAGGTTCTGATAGGCAGGCTTGCTAGTCATGGAAGATCTCTCTCTGTTCGGGGCCCCTGAAAATACGATAAGCCAGACCGCAGTGATCTGGGCTAAGTCGGAGGGGATGGGCAAGCTATTTCAAGTTTTATGCCATCTTGAGAATAGGCGACGATACGCCGCAGGGCCACTTGATGAGGTTCACACGCTGAGACCTTACTCCACCGGCAAGTGACTAAAATTCATCAAAGATGCATAATTATCTACAGAGAATTTCACAAAGACGTGGTCCCCCCTGCCTATGACAACGGTCCCTCCTGAGCAGCCTGATGTTCCTGATGACGTGATTCAGCGTCTGCTAGCCAACCGCAGAGACTTGCTAGTGGACTCATCCAGCCAGTTTGGTACGGGCTTCCCCAGCGCCCGGGAATTGGCCGAAACCGTTGCCTTTGCTCCCATGCAAGGCAACATCTGGCTATTCGGTAGACGCTACCTGCTTATGCAAGGGGCTGCCTTCGGCCAGATTCGCAGGGAACTTGTGAACGGGCTGGGCCTGGAGAAAGCCCGTGGCATCTATACCCGTACCGGTTGGCATGCCGGCGCCCGTCTGGCTGAACAGGTCGCCAAACAGTGGCCCGAAGGCGACCACGACAGCCTGTTTGCGGCGGGACCACGTCTTAACATGCTCGAAGGTATGGTCAACGTCGAACCGATCCGCTTCGAGATCGACAGCAATGCAGGCCTGTTTTACGCCGAGATGTTCTGGCACAACTCCCTCGAGGCTCAGGAGCATATTGCCCACCACGGCTCCGGCAGTGATTGCGTGTGCTGGATGCAGACCGGTTTCGCCAGCGGTTACGCGTCCGCCCTGCTGGGCCGCATGGTGGTATTCCGCGAAACAGAATGCCGGGCGAATGGCTACCCAGCCTGTCGCATTGTTGGCAAGCCTGCCGAGCAATGGAATGATCTGGAAAGTGATACCTCTGACCCTGAAGCGGATATTTTCTTCAGTCATATTCTGCACGGCGTGCCCGAGCCGGACGGATACGACGAGTCATCAGAGCAGACCAGCACCCAGATCATGGTCGGCTCCTCGGCTGCCTTTGTGGCCGCGCAGAAGATGCTCCAGCGGGTCGCGCCCACTCAGGCTACGGTGCTGCTGACCGGTGAATCCGGCGTGGGCAAAGAACTGTTCGCGCAATATCTGCATCGTCACAGCTCTCGAAAACAGGGTCCCCTGGTAACCCTGAATTGCGCTTCGTTACCGGAACATCTGGTCGAGGCCGAGCTGTTCGGCGCCGAGCGCGGCGCCTATACCGGCGCAGATCGCACACGGCCCGGACGTTTCGAACGGGCCAATGGCGGCACCCTGTTTCTGGATGAAATCGCCTCGCTGAGCCTGGATGCGCAAAGCAAGATTCTGCGTGCGTTGCAGGAGGGTGAGATCGAGCGAGTCGGCGGCGACAAACCCATCCGCGTCAATGTGCGCCTGGTAGCCGCCGCCAACGTGCAGCTGCGTGATGAGGTACAGGCCGGACGCTTCCGTGAGGACCTGTTCTACCGGCTGAACGTGTACCCGATCCACATACCCAGCCTGCGTGACCGGCGTGATGACATACCCGAATTGATGGAGCATTTTCTACGCCGCTATTGCCAGCGTCATACGCGAAACGTCGTGGGATTCACCAGTCGATTGGTCAATACGCTGCTGACCCACCCCTTTGCCGGCAATATTCGCGAACTGCAGAATCTGATCGAGCGCGGCGTGATCAGCTGTGACGATGGCGAGGCGATGGACCTGCGGCATATCGCGCTCAACGGTGATCTCGCCGACCAGCCTGTTCCACTTGGTCTGACCGCTGAAGGCAAACTGACAACCCCGTTCCCGGCCGAGGCCAAATCGAACGACACGGCGCGACCCAAGCCGCGCCCACTGCACCCGGCCGTTGAGCGTCTGAACGCCTTTCTCAGCGGCTCCGACGAGCAACTGCAAACCTCGCTTGAGGAGATCGAGCAGTTATTGGTATCCCAGGCACTGAACCGCACCGCAGGCAATGTCACCGCCGCCGCGCAACTGATAGGCATGAGCCGGGCACAGGTGAATTATCGCTTGAAGGGGAAATAGCGGGCTGGCGGCTGGACGCCTCGTGGTTTGGTTTGAGCTGTGCGACAAGCTGGCCTGTCGGCCAGCGTCGTGCCAAGGGCGACACTCCCACGGGTTGTGTGCAGTGGCAGCACTCGGCGTATAGCTCGACTCGGTATTGGCCACGACCCTGCACCAACTGTAGGAGGGGCGATCGGGGCGCCGAACCGTCGCCGCGATCGGCGGCCGCAGGACGCCCGGGGTTTGGTTCAAGCTGGCCTGTCGGCCAGATCGCCGCGGCGGTTCGGCGTTCCGATCGTGCCTCCCATTTGGAAATCCGGCGTTTGCACCGTTCTTGTAGGACGCCTCAAGCCAACTTAAGTATCGGCTTGACCGCAACACCGTTAGCAGAATCCTCAAAGGCCTGATTGATCTGGTCAAAGTTGTAGAATTTCACCAGCTTGTCGAAGGGGAATTTGCCAGCCTTGTAGAACTCCACCAGCTTGGGAATGAATACCCGCGGGACCGAGTCGCCCTCGATCACACCGATCATGCTTTTGCCTTCGGCCATCAGGTCGTTGTGCACGTCGATCTTCATCTCGGGGGTCACGCCCACTATGGCGGCAGTACCCAGTGGGCGCAGCGCATGCAGGCATTGGAGCACAACAGGCGGTACGCCCGTGCTCTCCACTGCGTAATGCGTCCCGCCACCGCTGGCCGCCTTGATCTCCTTGACCACATCCACCTGTTTACCATTCAGCGCGTGGGTGGCGCCCAGCTCCTTGGCCAGTTCCAGACGGCTATCGTGCACATCGACAGCGAAGATCTGCTGACACCCGGCAATCTTGGCCGCCATGATTGCGCTCAGGCCTACCGCGCCGCAGCCATAAATCGCAATGGATGTACCGAACTCCGGTTTCAGGCGATTGAGTACCGTACCGGCACCGGTCTGAATACCGCAGCCGAGCGGCCCCAGCAGCGCCAGATCCACATCCTTGTCGACTTTCACTACGTTGCGCTCATGCGCCACCACGTGGCTACCGAAGGAGGATTGCCCGAAGAAGGTGGCAAGCTCGGTCTCGCCCTGATGCAGGCGGCAGGTGCAGTCTTCCATGTGCCCGCCGAAGTTCAGCTCGTTGAAGCGCGAGCACACTGTAGGGTGCCCGGTGAGGCAGTTCTCACACTGACCGCAATGCGCAAAAGACATCACCACGTGATCGCCTACAGCCAGACTGGTGACGTTCTCGCCAATCTGCTCGACGACCCCGGAGCCCTCATGGCCCAACACGATGGGGTACGGGGAAATACCCAGATCACGCGCCACGGCGTCGGTATGACACACGCCGGTCGCCACCACCTTGACCAGTACTTCATTTGATTTGGGCGCGGAAAGCGATACTTCCTCTATGGCGAAATCATCACCCTGGGCATGGGTTACTGCAGCTTGAATCTTCATATCTTCTGACTCCCGTATTCGTGTTGTGTGAAGAACATTGCCCTCCTTTGCAATCATCGGACCAAACTGATGGTTTTGCATTGCCGAGCCCAGCGTCGGGTGGGCGGTCGCTGCTCAACACCTCCTGAACGACTCTAGCTCTTAGCCATCCCCTTTGCCCCCCAGCCGCTAAACTCCCATGGGATTTCGGAAAAAACATATCTACTTTACCGATCTTAAACCCGCAAATATCGCGCTTTTTATATCGGATTCCCTGTCTGATAATGACTCATCAATGCGAACAACCGAGTCGGTCAGCACCCTGCCCGACCTAAACGGAGACAGACACCTATGAACACTTATCACCTGGCCATTATTGTGGGCAGCAACCGCCGCGAATCCACCAATCGCCAACTCGCCGAAGCCATTGCCAAGCTACTGCCTGACAACATCGAGGTCAGCTATCCGCAGATTGATGACCTGCCACTGTATAACCTGGATCTGGAAGGCGAGCGCCCAGCCAGCGTGAACCGGTTTACTGATGCAGTGCGCGCAGCCGATGCGGTGTTGATGGTTACCCCCGAGCACAACAGGTCACTGCCAGCAGTGCTGAAGAACGCCATCGACTGGGGTTCCAAGCCTATGGACAAGAACGTCTGGTTCGACAAGCCCGTCGCCATCACGGGCACGTCGCCTGGCGCCATTGGCACGGCGCTGGCGCAACAGCACCTTCGTCAGGTCATGGGTATTCTCGGCTCGGTGGTATTGGGCGGCGAAGCCTATCTGCAGTTCCGTCCCGGTCTGATCACTGAGAACGGTGAGATCGGCGAAGACAGCCATCAGTTCGTGAAGAACTACATGGACCGTTTCGTCAGCCTTGTTGGGAAGTTGGTACAGCGCTAAGCAGCCTGCGCTGCCACGCCAGGGTCGAAGAAGACCCTGGCGCAACTGCAATAATACTAGTTCGTCCCCTGCCCCAGCACTACGCCGTCAACCTCGACACCATAGAGATTGACGCCATCATTGGCGTGATACTTCTTGCGGGTTTCCTCGATCGAGCCATCGATCAGGCGTGGATCCTGAGGACGTTCGTGACTGTTCATGAACGCGGCAACGTTCCAGGCCTGTTCATCGGTGAGTGATCCGCCTTTACCCAAGGGCATGCTTTCCTTGATGAAGGCCGCCGCGGTGTTGATGCGGTGCATGCCAGCGCCCCAGTTGAATGATTCCTTGCCCCATAGCGGCGGGAACACGAAATCCTCGCCTGATTTCTGCCCCTGACCTTCAGGTCCGTGGCAGACCGCGCACTGGGCATCATAGACTTGGCGGCCCTGAGCCAGGTCGTAGCCGCCAGCAGGCTCAGGCACTTCCGGATACGCTCGACCGGGAAGCACTTCTGCAACCGGTGCGCCGGTGGACAGCCAATAGGAATAGGCAGTGAGCGCATTCAGTACGTGACTATCAGCCGGCGGCGGTGTGCCGTTCATGCTGAACTGGAAACACCCCTGCATACGTTCCGCGTAGGTATTAACCTTGTCGTTCTTCGAACGATAAGCCGGGTACATCGGGTACGCACCCCACAAGGGCGCCGAATTGGGCTTGCGGCCCTGATCCATATGACAATTGGCGCAGGTCATGCCATTACCCACATATTCCGGAGCACGCTTACGGGTGTCGACAAAAATCGCGCGCCCTTCGCGTACCAGCTCACCGAATGCATTATCCGGCAAGTCACTTTCACTGGGTGGTTGGAAATATTCCGCGCCGGCAGCCGGCTGAGCGGAGGGCGCCAGTTGCGATTGATCATCCATAGGCACAGCTGTTTGCGCAGCGACTGGCAGCGATAAAAAGGTCGCGGCCACGGCAAGATACATTCTCATGTTCAACGTCCTCACTTACCCAGGCCAGAAAAATAGTCGGATACTGCCGTGACCTCTTCGTCAGTCATACTCCTGGCAATATGTCCCATCAGATCATTGGGATCGTTCTGGCGGGTGCCCTCACGCCATGCAACCAACTGAGACGCCAGATAGTTTGAAGACTGACCCACCAACGGAGGAAAAGCGTCACCTACCCCCACACCGCCCGGCCCGTGGCACGACACACACTCGGGAATATTGCGATCCCAGGCACCGCGCAGAGCCAACTGCGCACCCAGCGAATCCACTTCACTGCTACGCTCGACGCGCGGATAGGAGGGTGTGGGCATATTCTCGATGTATTGCGAGACGCTTTGAATTTCCTCATCGGTCAACGCATTTACGATCGGAGACATCACCGGGGCGACCCGCGAACCGGCCTTCAGGTCGTGCAGCTGCTTCTCCATATAAGTTGCCGATAGACCGGCCAGCCGAGGAAAACCTGAAGCCGCCATACCCAAGCCATCGGCTCCATGACAGGTCACACAGGCGAGCGCTGCGGCATTCGCACCGCCTTTGCTATAGATATCCGCTCCAGCGTCAGCCTGAATAGACGTGGTTAACAGACAGGTCAGCAGTCCCGCCGCAACGCTTATTGTTTTCATAGAACCTCAATACAAATGGGGTGACCACCGGCGATCAGCCGGCGCTCGATAACATTGGGGAAAGTAAGGATATTATGCCGACTGCGGCGAATTGTCACTGTGCAGAAAGGTGAATCAAGCATTGCGAAGGGACTGGGGCCGCCGTTTTCCTTCAGTGCACAACCGCTTTGGAAAACACATTCAGCACAACCACCCCGGAAATGATCAAGCCCATGCCAATGAATGCCGGCAGATCCAGTTTCTGCCCGTACAGCAGCCAGGCCACCGCTGTAATCAGGACGATGCCGGCACCGGACCAGACAGCGTAGGCGATACCCACCGGGATGGTGCGCAGCGTGAGCGACAGCAGATAAAAAGCGATGCCGTAACCCACCGCGACCAGCACCGAAGGCCAGGGCTTGCTAAACCCTGCACTGGCCTTCAGTGCCGAGGTTGCAATGACCTCGGCGACGATCGCTACGGACAGGAATATCCAGTTTTTCATTATTTCGCGCTCGTTTGATTACCAGTGGGAATGATAGCAGCGCACGCGAATCATCCTTACGCCATTCCGGCGATGCTCTTGCGAAAGCGCCGCAGCGCTAGTGCAAAGAACAGCCCGCCGATGGCGGCAAGCGCCAGGAAACGGGGCCAGACTATGTCGAGCCCTGCTCCCCGAAACAGGATTGCCTGTGCCAGCGAGATGAAGTGCGTGGTTGGCGCTGCCTGCATGACCGCCTGCACCAGTTCCGGCATATTCTCGAAGGGGGTCGAGCCGCCAGACAGCATCTGCAGGGGCATCAGTACCAGGATGATCAGCATGCCCAGCTGAGGCATGGAGCGGGCAATGGTCGCCATGAAAATGCCCATGGACGTGGTAGCAAAGAGGTGCAAGGCCGCCCCCACCAGAAACAGCGGTACCGAGCCTTCAATGGGTACCCGCATCAACCCCTGCACCAGCAGGACCAGGGACGCACTGGACACCAGAAGGACAACCAGGCCCATGGACCAGACCTTCGCCAGCATGATTTCCAATGGGGTCAGCGGCATCACCAGCAGGTGTTCGATGGTGCCGTGCTCGCGCTCGCGGATCAGCGCTGCGCCGGTGAGGATGATCGAGAGCATGGTGATGTTATCAATGACCTTGACCACCGTCCCGAACCAGCTTTGAGTCAGCGAGGGGTTGAAGCGGTTACGTACCTGCAGCGCCACCGGCAGTTCGACGCTCTGTCCTCCCTGGGAAAAGGCCCGAGCCTCCATTGTGAGGATCGCCTGAATATAACTGGCCCCGAGAAAGGCCTGCATCAGTCGGGTGGCATCCACATTGAGTTGAATGGTTGGCTCTCTGCCCGCCAGCAGATCGCGTTGAAAGCCCGGAGGGAAATCCAGCACGAAGGTGTAGTCGCCCGCATCCATCAGCGGGTCGATCTGGCGCTGCTCGACCATAGCCGGGCTGATGAAATACGGCGGGTAAAACGCAGCGACCATGCGCGTGGACAGTGGCGAACGGTCTTCATCCACTATCGCGATAGGCGCCATGTGCAGGGTTTCCGGAATACTGGAGCCGCTCACATAGACGCTGATACTGAAGGAGAACAGGATCAGGCCCAACATGATCTTGTCGCGCCACAGGCTGCGCCATTCTTTTATCCCGAGATGGAAGACATTGCGTAGGCGATCCATTCTCAATGCTCCTGCTTCTTCAGTGACAGCAGGCTCAGCCCGAGAATCACCGGCACTGACCAGGCGAGCGACCAGATTGAGCTGGACAGTTCAGCAAAGCCGAGTGCCTTGGAGAAGGCCCCGTTACTGATTGTCAGAAAGTGCGCGGTGGGATAGATCTCGCCAATCAACCGCGGGATCCCCTCAAGCGCGGAGACCGGCGTCAACATGCCTGAAAAGGTGACGGCGGGAATCAGCGTAACGATGGCGGTACCGAAGATGGCAGCCGTCTGGCTGCGCATGAAACTGGAAACGAGCAAACCCAGGCCCGTGGCCGCCAGCACATAGAGCAGCGCCGCGATGAGATAGGCCAGATAGCTGCCCTTGAAGGGTACACCGAAGGCGAACACCGCCAACGCAGTCAGCAGCAGGAAATTTGCCATCGCCAGCGCCACATAGGGCAGCTGCTTTCCCAGCAAAAACTCCAGGCGCGTGACCGGCGTAACGTAGAAATTGATGATCGAGCCCAGCTCCTTCTCTCGCACCACACTCAGGGCGGTCAGCATGGCGGGGATCATCATCAGCAAAAGGGGGACAACCATCGGGACGATGGCCACCAGACTGGCGATTTCAGGATTGTAGCGAAAGCGGGTCTCGACATTGATCATCGACGAGCGACTCGTCGGCATTGATTGAAAACGCACTTGCTCCTGCAGCCAGCTGCTATGCAGCAGTTGCAGATAGCCAGCAACGGTTTCTGCGCGACTGGGCATTGCCCCATCAACCCAGGCGCCAATCTCCACCTGACGCCCATGTTGCAGATTCCGGGCAAATCCGGGGGGAATCTCCAACGCCATGGTCAGCTCACCGCTACGCATGCGCCGATCCAGATCCGCATAATCGCTAACCGGCAGGCGCTCGACAAAGTATTGGGAGCCACTCAGATTCAATATATATTGCCGACTGGTGCTGGTCTGGTCCCGGTCGAGGACGGCGAAACTGATATCTTCCACGTCCATGCTGATGCCGTAACCCATGATGACCAGCAGTATTACCGAGCCCAACAGCGCCAGCGTCGCGCGGATCGGGTCCCGCTGTAATTCCAGCCGTTCCCGACGGGCATAACTGAACAAACGCAGCAGACTGAAGCGTTTCGGCACCTGGCTTACCGCCCCCGCCTTGGCCACCGGCGGCGCGGCGGTATCGTTGGCCTTGCCGGCCGCTTCTTCCAGGTAGGCGACGAAGGCCGCATCCAGCGACGCCGCGCCCCGGGCGTCCCTCAGCGCCATGGGGGTATCGCTGGCCAGAATCTGCCCGGCGTGCATCAGCGAAACCCTGTCGCAACGTTCAGCCTCGTTCATGAAATGGGTCGAGATAAAAATGGTGACCCTGTCCTGACGCGACAGGTCGATCAGCAATTGCCAGAACTGATCGCGGGCGATCGGGTCAACCCCGGAGGTGGGCTCGTCAAGAATCAGCAGCTCTGGTTTGTGGATCACCGCGACGGCTAGCGACAACCGCTGGCGGACACCCAGCGGCAGCGCGGATGGCTGCTCGTCGAATACGTCGGTCAGCCCGAAACGCTCAAGCATGTCCTGTACGCGCGGCGCAATGGCCGTTTCCGGCATGTGAAACAGCCGCGCGTGCAGCTCCAGATTCTGGCGAACCGTGAGCTCCATATACAGCGAAAAGGATTGGGACATGTAGCCAACCCGGCGGCGGGTGGCCAGATCGTTGGCGTCCACCAACTGTCCGAACAGCCGGGCCTGGCCTTCCGACGCCGGCAACAGCCCGGTGAGCATTTTCATCACGGTGGTCTTGCCGCAGCCGTTGGAGCCGAGAAAGCCGAAGATCTCGCCCCGCTCGACCCGCAGGTTGACGTTCTTGACTGCCACAAAATCGCCAAAGCGCATGGTCAAGCCTTCCGCCTCGATGGCGATCTCAGGCTGGCCGTCCGCTGCTGGATGTCGGGGCGGGATAACCACCGTCTGGTGTCGGCTGCTCTTATGCTCGGGCAACAGACCAATGAATGCAGCTTCCAGGGAATCGGTGCCGGTACGCTCGCGCAGCGCCTGGGCGGTGCCGGTTGCGAGGATGCGCCCTTCGTCCATGGCCACCAGCCAGTCGAAACCCTCGGCTTCCTCCATATAGGCGGTGGCAATCAGTACACTCATGCCGGGCCGGCGACTGCGCACTTTCTGGATCAACGTCCAGAATTGTGCCCGCGACAACGGATCGACGCCGGTGGTGGGTTCATCCAGCACCAGCAGATCCGGGTCGTGAATCAGCGCGCAGCACAGCCCCAGTTTTTGTTTCATGCCCCCGGAGAGCTTGCCGGCCGGTCGGTCGCGAAAACGCAGAAGATCCGTCGCGGCCAGCAACTCCTCCATGCGCAGCGCCCGTTCCTGCTTGTCATGGCCGAACAGCCGCGCGAAGAAATCCAGATTCTCGTAAACCGACAAGGTGGGGTACAGGTTCTTGCCCAGCCCCTGCGGCATATAGGCGATGCGCGGTCCGGTCAGACGGCGATGCCGAGCATCGTCCATATCGCCACCCAGCACCTCAATCTGGCCCTGCTGTATTCCCCGGGCGCCGCTGATCAGCGATAACAGACTGGATTTACCCACCCCATCCGGCCCGATCAGCCCCACCATGCGCCGTGCCGGAACCTCCAGACTGATGTCCTGCAGCGCCGGCTTTTTGCCGTAGCGCAGGCTGACACCGTCCGACCGGATGACGGCCGGTGCATCCCCTTCAGTGTCATCACTCATCACGGGCACCTTTACTGCACTTGCCGCATCTGCAGCATGGGTGGCCACTCTTCGGACTCGTCCAGGCGTACATAGGCCATTCCGGGCAACCCGGTCTTCACTTGCTGGGCATATTTTCTCAGCAGTTCGGGATCGATGCTGGCCTTGACCCGGAACATCAGCTTCAGCCGCTCGCTTTGGGTCTCCACGGTCTTGGGCGTGAACTGGGCCTGGCTGGCAACAAAGGATATTTTTGCCGGGATCACGACGTCCGGCGCTGCATCAAGCACCAGGCGTACTTCCGTTCCGAGCGCCACGCGCCCAGCGGCGGCGGTCGGCAGGTAAAAGGTCATATACACGTCGCTGACGTCGATCATGTTCAGCACACGCCCACCGGCGCCCAGCACCTCGCCGGGCTCTGCCACCCGATACTGCACGCGCCCGGCGCGGGGCGCGCGCAGATCAGCATCGTCTATTTCCACCTGCAACCGGGCGACTGTTGCTTCGGCCGCTGCAATCAACGATTGCGCCTGCACAACCTGCGCCCGGGCGGCGGCAATTGCCGCATCCATCGAAGACTCTTGAGCTTTTGCCGCATTCAACGCCGCCGCGCTGCCTTCCACCGCGGCCTGGTAATCCTCCAGTTGCTGCACCGAGATCGAGCCACGACTGGCCAACGTCTGGGAACGCTTGTAGCGGTTCCGAGCAGATGAGAGCTCAGTCTGTCGCTGGGCCACCACGGCTCTGGCAGCCGCTTTTTCACTCTCACGTTGCAGCACCATTGCCTCGGCCGCACTTTTTGCGTGTTCGGCCTGCTGGACCTGAGCCTGGGCTTCACGCAACGAAGCCTGGAGCGACTGTGTATCGACCTGCGCCAGCATCTCCCCTGCGTCGACAAACTCGCCTTCGCGCACCAACACTTCCAGAAGGCGACCACCGGATTTTGTCGCGATATCGATCTCCGTCGCTTCGATCCGGCCGTTGCCACTGGCAATGTTTGCCGGCAAGCCACTGGGGCGATATTGGTTCCAGGCCCAGATTGCCAACGCCGCGACAATTACTACTGCGACCCAGGGAAGCCACCTTTTGACCGACATATGCGCATCCATCACCGTTCGCAGAATGAAACAGCAGTATGGCAGCTAGCCATTCCAGCGTCTTAACCTGTTCCAAGCAAAAGCCGAGAGCTTGATCAGGATCAATCCGGGGACAGATAACCGCGACGCGGTAGACACTGGATGGCTGCCCAGCCGGAGGGGAGCTTGCAAGCAGAACCTGGGAACGGCGCACAAAAAGACGCCGGCCCGAGAGCGAAGCCGGCGTAAATGCAGTCGAGAATGCAGCGCGTTAGCTGCCTCCAATCAGAGCGTCTTGGATACCGAGAACGTTACGTTCGAGTCGCAGTTGCCATTGCAGCCGCCATCGATATCCGTGTTGGAATACATCAACGCCAGATCCAGCCCCAGCATGCTCTTACCCAGACTCACTGCCCAGTCGCTGTAGTTATCGACGTCGCTATCGTTGGCGTCCGCATAACCGTAGTGCAGACCGAGACCCATGTCATAGGGAAGGCTGAAACCGTAATCGAGGAAATAGTAGAGCGGCTCGGGATCTACTTCATACGCATATTTAACACCTGCGTTGAAACCATAGAACCCGAGGCTGCCGATGATTTCGTCAACATCCCAGGAGCTGTTTCCGGGATAGGTATAGGTAGCCCACTGCAGGTCGTAACTGATGTCATCGGTGATAGCGCCGCCGAAGCCGACGTAGTAATCAATCTCGATACTCGCGCCGTCGAAGCCTTCCTCGGAGCCATCGATGTTGGATGCCCAGGCGCCGATATACAGGCCACTCTCGTGGGCGATATCCAGACTGCCCTGCACGGCGCCAGCACCATCAGTCTGTGACTGACCGCGCCAGATGTAATCGGTGGCAAGCGTGGCGGTCATGCTGACATCCAGCTCACCCACGGCGGTATCAAAGGCTTCGGCTTGAGAAAGGCTGGCAAAACCGATCGAGCTGACAGCAGCAACGGCAAGGGCAATTTTTTTCATCATCCGGTAGTACTCCATGTTTGCTTTAATCCAAAGTGCGAAGAAAGGTGGTATGGAGTACATAGCATTAAGCTTGCCAGTTTATAAATTATGTTATTTATCAAACACTTATCGTAATTTTTCTGCAGAGAAGTGAATCCTCCCTAGGCCGCCGCTGCGCTTGGGTGGTGCACCAGGGTTTCGCTGTGGTGCAAAGTGCCATGACAAAGACGGGCCGTTCGCCGTCCCGTCAGGTGGTGCGTAGCCCGCTAGAAGCGGGCTTTCACCTTACAGTTGGGGTTTGTTCGCCTGCTGCTGCAGCAGGTCACGAATATCGGTCAACAGCGCTTCTTCCTTGCTCGGCACAATAGACGCTGGAGGTGCTTCCTCTTCCTTGCGTTTGAGGCTATTCATCACCCGGATCGCAACGAAAATCGCCGCTGCAATGATCAGGAAATCAACCACACTCTGGACGAAAGCACCGTAACCTATGGTGACCGCTTCCAGTTCGCCCCGGGCTTCGCGCAATACGATAGCCAGATCACTAAAATCCACCCCACCGATCAACATTCCCAGCGGCGGCATAACGATGTTGTCGACGAAGGACGACACCACCCTACCGAAAGCCGCACCAATAATGATGCCCACCGCCATGTCGATCACATTGCCCCGCATTACAAACGTCTTGAACTCTTTTCCAATGCTCATCTTTTGTTTCTCCGGTGAGGCCGAATGGCCGGCGTCAATCTAATCGTCCCAACCCATCAGTGCAACGGCTTAACAGTAGGGGAGCATAGCTGATTACGGGGGTATCAGAGAGCAGGCGGAAGCATCGCTCATCAAGACTTCCCGGTTCATTAGCTGATTCGCACAAACTTGTGAGCAATTCCTCCGGCGGCATGGTCCAAGAACTTTGCTTACTGACTCCCGCAACAACTCCCGCAACAATAGGAACGCCCATGTCGATCTTCAGAGCCACCATATCCACCGGACTTGCCCTTCTTTCTGGCCTGGTTCTGGCCTGCACCTTGAGTGTCAGCCACGCCCAGGACGAGCCACCCGTCGACGACTCAGGCATACAACTGGCCAAATTTGGTGGAGCAATGCATTTCACTGCTTCGACCTGCGGCGGATATTCCGAACAACAGCTTGAGGAGCTCAAGTCGCAACAGCAGGAAATGCTGGAGAAGAACGGCGTCGATGAGTACAGCTTCGATCAGGCGTATATGACCGGTATGCGTGAAGCAGAAGCGAGATGGGAAAGTCTGTCCCAGGAAGAGCAAAAAAAGGCCTGTGCTGAAATCCAGGATAAATCCAACGAGATGAGTGAATAGTCGATCAGACAACTCTGAACCTGAGTTTGGGTGCCGTCATCCAATGGCACTCGAACGCCCCTTTTAAAGCGACCGCATCCGCCTGGCCAGCGAGTCGCGGTGAACTATACTCCGGCAGTACGACGTCCTTGCAGGTACAACTTTGCGGTGTTCTGAAGCCGAATATCGCTTTAGCGCATCGCTAGAATCAGCAATGAGGAATCCGCCGTGACTGTTACTGCCCACCGCACCTATCACCACTCGCCGAACCCGCTGCACGCCACCCTACTCGCCGGTACCGTTCCTCTTTATCTAGGCGCGCTTTTAAGTGACGTCGCCTATTTCAATACCTTTCAGATCCAGTGGAGCAACTTCGCTTCCTGGCTAATCGCTGGTGGCCTGGTGTTCAACGGTCTGGCGCTTTTATGCGCACTACTTGGCCTGTTTCGCGCCGGCGGACGCGGGAGCAGATCCCTGATCTATCTTCTTCTGCTGGTCGCGACCTGGATTCTGGGTTTCATCAACGCCCTGGTGCATGCCAAGGATGCCTGGGCGATCATGCCCGCCGGGCTGGTTCTTTCAATTATCGTCGCTGTACTCGCGTGCGTTGCCACCTGGATTGGCCTCACCACCACTCGTTCGGAGGTCGCAGAATGAATCATCCAAGAGTGCTATCGCTGAGTCTGATGACATTACTGTTGAGCGCATGTGGCGGTGATCCGCAGGAGGCAGCCGAGCTGTATGGCCCGGACCCACAGCTACCGGAACCGCAGCGCGGTCTGCTGCCCAGCATGGAGATTGCCGAACCAGAGCAATGGGGTGACAGGCAACCGACTGTGCCGGACGGATTCACGGTATCGGCTATTGCCACAGAACTGCAGATTCCGCGACAGACGCTGGTTCTGCCCAACGGCGATATTCTGGTGGCCGAAGGCCGCGGAGGTAACGCAGCCAAACTTAAACCCAAAGACGTCATCGCCGGCTATATCAAGGCCAAGGGCAATACGTCGGTGGAGAGTGGCAATCGCCTGACATTGCTGCGAGACAGCAATGGGGATGGTGTTTATGAAGAACAGGGCATATTCGCAGACAACCTTAACGCGCCCTATGGTCTGGCGTTCTACGACGGCAACCTCTATGTCGCCAACCAGGACGCGCTGGTGCGCTTCGATTATGAAGAAGGTCAGACCACGGCCAGCGGTCCACCTGAAAAGATCACGGATCTGCCCTCCGAGATCAATCATCACTGGACCAAGGCGATGACCATCAGTCCCGACGGACGTTTCCTATACGTTGGCATAGGCTCCAACAGCAATATCACCGAACGTGGAATGGAAGCAGAGGTCGATCGAGCGATGGTCTGGCAGATCGATGCCGAAACTGGCCTCTACAAGCCCTATGCCACCGGCCTGCGCAATCCGACCGCGCTCGCCATCCAGCCGGGAACCGATGAGCTCTGGGCAGTAGTGAATGAGCGGGACGAACTCGGACCGGACCTCGTGCCGGACTACCTGACGTCTGTGCAGGAAGACGGATTTTACGGTTGGCCCTACAGCTACTGGGGCCAGAATGTCGACACACGGGTGCGCCCGCAGGATCCGGACAAGGTCGCCGCGACGATTACGCCTGACTACAGCCTGGGATCGCACGTGGCTGCGCTCGGTCTGGATTTCTCGTCAGAGGTGATGGGCCAGGAATTTGCCGAAGGCGTGTTCATTGGCGAACATGGCAGCTGGAACCGCAAGGACCCCGTCGGCTACAAAGTCATCTTTGTGCCCTTCAGTGATGGACGCCCGTCCGGTGAACCGATTGATTTCGTCACGGGCTTTCGCGATGACGACGGCAAAACGCGCGGCCGACCCGTTGGCGTGACCGTGGATCCGCGGGGTGCGCTTATTGTGGCGGATGACCTGTCGAATACAGTCTGGCGGGTTGTGCTGGCCGAGTAATCAAGCGTCCATGAGTCCGTGGATATCAGCCGACCCAGGGGTCGGCTGATTTCGTTAAAGGTCATGCAATGTTCATCTGGCCCTGACTAACCAGAAAACCTTTCTCACGCACCCACTTAATAAACATAACGACCAGCACCTTAACAGGGCATACTCGCGCACTTGAGCGCAAGCGGGATAGAAATCCCGCTGCGAGATCATGATAAAAATGGAGATGTACATGGCTACGGCTGAAGGTAACAACAATGTGGCAATCGTGGCGATTATTGTCGTCGGTGTATTGATTGCGGGCGCGGGCGTGCTTTATTACACAGGTGCCCTGGGTAACAAGAGCAGCACTAGCAACACCACCGTGATCGAAGCCCCCGCAGCGCCGAAGGAAGCGACCGGTATCAGTCTGAAATTCGAAGACAAAGACGGTACCAAGACCGAAATACAGGCTCCTTGATCCTCAGTCTTGTCAGCATTGCTATGCAGAGCGAGCGCGCTCGGCATAGCAGCGTTACCCGCATTAAGACCTGAACTCTCCGCAATATTTGCCTGGTCCGGCCTCCTACAAATAGCGTCCCCAGCGCAACTCAACACTGCCCGGCGTCCCTTCGCCAGGCGTTCCACCACTGCCGCCATCGCTGCCGATGATTGCACCTCCGGCCGGATCATAACGCTCCTGCAGTTCAACCGGGACCTGAAGGTTGATGGTCGTGCTGGCACCCATAATATTGATGGTCGTACCGTTATTGCGCTGGGCCAGCGAGGAGACGTAGCCGTACAACTTCGCGTTACCCGAACTGCTGAACAGGTTGCCCGCCTTGGTTGCTCCGTATACCGACTTCTCAACACGGATATCGCCTCCCGCATACAGATTCTTCGCACAACCATCCACGCTGCCAGACGGGCAACTGCCAGCAAGTAACGCATAATTACCGATGCCGCCAAATGCCCGATGGTCGTAGCCGCCCGCATTGCAGAAGCCTTCCGGCATAAATGAATAGACGGCGTTGTTGCACACCCCCATGGCCGTATGGCCCTCAACGGTAACGCCGTCGCGTCCCGCGTAGTTTGGAGCGAAGACTGCGCCACCGGCAGTCGTCACATGTATGTTGCCGGTGCTAATGAAAGTATTGGTGTAAGTGCCGCTGCCGATCTCGACATCACCCTCGGCCAGGACGATGCCCGGCGCATGGCTGAGTCCATTGAAATGCCATGCGTTGTCACGGCCAAACTCAGGGACCGGCGTCGAATTGTTGTTCGCCCGACCCAATTGAGCCAGACAATGTCCGTCAGTTTCGTCCCGGCGCGACGGAGCATTGTTATTGATGCAGGCATAACCGGCGACTTCACGGCTTGTCCAGCCAGGATTGCCGGGATCGATGATATTGGCAGTGCGGTAGAAGTAACCGTTTTGGCGGACCTCCTGCGAATTCAGCTCATCCGCAGAATCCCGTATCCCGTCCACGCCCTGCACTTTAACTCGCACTACACCATTCCTGAGCGAGTAAATGTAATGCGCCACGTCACGCAGCACATTGGCATCGAAAACTTCCGGTTCCACTTCCACAGGCAGGACCGGGTCCAGCAGAACCGGTTGGGCCGAACGCGTGGCCGAGCGACTGCAACTGGGATTATTACCAAAGCTGCCGCCGTACGTAGCGGAGGACCATTCAGGCGAACAACCGTTGATAAGCAGATTGCCCTCCGCCTGAACGCGCCCTACGTTCACGCTGCTATTGAACTCCACGTGATTCTTCGAGTAGATATTGCCGATACGAGGTGAGGGATGTGTTCGCACCCCGAATGAGGGACTGATAGAGCACAACTGCGCTGCCCCGGTACTGCACTCGGCAACACCCGCCGGTTTGTTGGCGAGGGCACGAATATCCCCATGGGTACCGCCCGTGACCTCAACCGACCCGTTTGCAGTAATGGACTGACTGTTGATGGTATTGGCCAGACACACGTTTCGCGTTGCCTTAACCGTGTTCACAGTAAAAGCACCGTTGCGGACCTCAACATCGCAATTGGCATGCATCTCTCTGAAATCAGTCGAGGAGCCGCCGACAAAACGGATCGACTTGGTCGAACGGATCACATCGATGCCGCCAGCGGACAAGCCCCCCAGATTCACATCGCCGTCCACGGTGATCTGGTAGCTTTCGCCGGGCAGGGTTAACACCTTCAAATCACCACTGATATTCAGACCGTCTCGAAACTGAATGGCCCGACGGTCCGATTGCGGCCCCTCCCCCTCACTCATGCCTGGCGGCGTTATCAGATACACCACCTCCAGCGTCGTTGACGCCGTGGCACGTGAATCGGGTGCTGCCGTGGCGGTGATATGAAGAGTCAATGCATGAGCAGCGGGCAGGCTGTCGTCATAGTTGGCGAGGCGTAGCGCCACCCCGTCCAGACCTTCGATCTGCAAGGAGTCGGGCTGCGTTTTGGCGGCCTCGTCGAAAGCCTGCCAATCATCTTGCCCCTGAATGACCTGAGTTAGAAAGTCGCCGAACGCATCGGCCGCCAACCACGCTCTTTTCTGCGCCATGGTCTGCGCGTGCAGGCTGGTGCTGAGCTCCTGGCTTGAGCGCAAATGCGAAACACCCACCAGGGTGGCGGCAGCAAGGGACAAGCCAATCAACACCACGGTGAGTATCGTCGCGATGCCGTGTTCTTTTTTGGCCGAAGGAATTGGTTTCACGTTATTGGTTTCACCGGAAATTGATCAGACAGGTGCTGCTGTTGATCAGCAGGAAAGTGCTGGCGTCTGTGGCATCGTATTCTTCTGCCACGGGATGATGGGCCACCAGATTGACCTTGAGAGCCCCAGCGCCGGTGACACCTAGCGCCTGGCAGCTTTCTTCTATTATTTCCATCGAGTCAAAAACCGCACCTTCCAGGCTCTTGGCATACAAACTGACCCGCTCCTGGGAAGGCCAGGAGCCTGAAAGCACTGCCCCTGCGCAGGGACGAGGTTG
This sequence comes from Pseudomonas saliphila, assembly GCF_008638345.1. Lineage (GTDB taxonomy): Bacteria > Pseudomonadota > Gammaproteobacteria > Pseudomonadales > Pseudomonadaceae > Halopseudomonas > Halopseudomonas saliphila. The sequence continues at coordinate 296,341 of NZ_VTVA01000002.1, forward strand.
CAGATATTCCAATTCCCCAGCGGCATTGATATACAGCCCTGCACAGCGCTCGCCGACTGACTGAGTGCGCCATAACAGCAGATCACCGCTGCGGTCGCTGGAGCAATTGCCAACTGCCAGTTGTCCTTGCGTCAGGTTAGCCGTGCAGAACGCCAAGTCTGTTGCCAGACTGGCGTTCTCGATCCCGAATCCCGCCTCCTGCAACTGCATATGTGCCGTCAATACAGCTGCCGAACGGTCACCCGTCATCCGGGCGTAACTCCCGGACTCCGCCGTTGCGTGCACCACGGTGCGATACAGCGCCACCATGCCCATTACCGCGATGAGGGAAATGAGCATTCCGACCATCAAGCTGACAAGGGAAGCACCCTCTTGCCGCACCGGCCATTGCCCACCTGCAGGCTTAATACCCAAGTTGAAATCCCCCATCACCGCCAATCAGCCCATCAGGGTCATCGGTCACTACCAGCGTATTCGTCTCAAGGTTCACTGTCTTTTCCACGCTCCCCATACGCACCGTGAGCTGCAGCGTCTGCGGCTCACGGTTGAAACCGATAGTGCTTCCGGCCACGTTGATTGACGTCACGCCAGGGTCTTCAAGCAGCGCTTCGCGCAGGCCCAGCAGTACCTGATTCTCGGTCGTGGCATAGCGCTGTGTGGAGAGTACTTGTGAGGTGACGGCCACCAGACCCGCGCCAGTGATGCCCACCAGCAGAACGCTGACTAGCGCCTCGATGAGCGAAACTCCCTGCTGACGCAGCCGCTGTTTTACCGCCGACGCATTAATGGAATGGGTGTACATCCGTCTCACCTCCCTTGGACAGGCGTGCAGTGAAGCCCGTGGCGTGCTGCCCACGATTGTTCAGCTCAATAGGAAAGCTTGCCCCCGTCAGGCTCAACTCCACCCCTGCCGGCAGCGTGGCTCGCCATAGGGTCTCATCGCAGACCCCAGAAGCGGTTTTGCACACCTTCAGCTGTCGGTCAGCAGTGTCATAGGCAATACGGGCTGCCGGCGCATCGCCAATAGCACCTAACGCGTTGCGCAGAGCCGCCGCCTTGGCATGACTGAACGCCTGGTTGATCTGACCGCCTGCGGTATGCAAATCCGCATTGGTCGTCCAGGAGGAAGTGAGCGGCGTGGCCGCCAGGGCCAGTAATGCGATGATCAACAGCACCACGGCCAGCTCGACCAAGGTCACACCGCTCTGCAGTCTGCAGCGCCTCATTACCATGATGCAAAGCCACACTCTGACGTAGCAGAGCGCTGGTTCTCCCCGTCCAGGGTCAGGATGCAGCCTTGCATTGCACCGCTACCGGTCGCAGTCAGCCGATAAGGAGTGCTAGCAATGAACGCATGGGTGAAATGCTCAGACTGGGCAGGACGCCACTGACTGAATGCCGCCTTGAGCGCTGGGGTACCCGTGATATCCGCTGCCGGATAGGCGAGCGACCGCTGAAAGCGGCCCTCAACCACTGCGGCCAGCGATACGAGATCCGCGGCCGCCGTCTTGGCGCGACTCTTCTTGATGTAACCCTGATACGACGGCAAAGCGATAGCCGCGAGAATCCCGACGATCGCTATGACAACCATCAGCTCAATCAAGGTAAAACCACGGGTTTTGTAGGGGCGTACTCGTAGTGTCCGCTTGCAGTGCAACATCGACCGCATACATAAGCTCCGATTGGATGTAGGGAACACGACCAACAATCAGAATGCGTCGGACCTGAACCCAGTATCCGCACACATCCTTGATCAACCTGTACCGTTCTAGAGCGTTGCCAGAAGGATTCTGACAATATTGGGGGAAAAGATCACGTCAAAATAGAGCCAGAAAACGAGAGACAACTATACGTTATTTTGCCGCATGCGACCTGGCGAGTTAGCCGTGGTCAAACGACGCAGTAAAGGGATTGTTCGAAGGGCTTCGGCCCTCCGAATTGCGATAACACGACACGTATCAGCCCGCGTTTATGCGTAACAGATCCGCCAACGCCTCCATCGCAGGGATAGTCACCGGCATTGTCTGCGCACTGGTCGCCACCGGGTGCGACGATAACCGCACCATCACCATTCCGACCGCCGGGTTGATGTGGATCATCTGCCCATGCACACCCAGCGCCTCATAGGCGCCATCCTTGTTATGGCTGATCCACCACTGGTTGCGATAGGAATAACCCGGCTGAAAATCCCGTCCGGCTGCCTTGAATGCCTCACGGTCGCCACCTTCGCGGAGCGTCTGTACCACAGCGGGACTCACTATCTGCTGGCCGTTGAACTCTCCGTTTAGACGCACCATCTCGGCAAAGCGCGCCAGATCACGCAGCGTCACGTTGAAACCCGCGCCCGCCCATTCGGCACCCTTCGGATCCAGCAGCATATAACCGTCCTGCTCGGCACCCAGCTTGCTCCAGATACGCTGTTCAATCAGCGCCGCGGTGGACAAACCGGTCACTCGCCGGAGAATCCAACCCAGCGTCTCCGTATGTGTGGTGCGATAACGAAACGCATTGCCGTGCTCATCCACCCCAGGGCCGATGGTCGGCAGATAGCTATACAGATCTCGCGCACCGGCATAATCCGGGTGTACCGGGCTCATGCCCGCGGCACGGGAATATCTGGCGACATCGGAGGTACGATCAGCGTAGACCTCGCTGTAATCGATATCCGCCGTCATGTTCAGCACCTGCTGCACTGTCGCCCCGCGCCAGCCGCTGTCCTCCAACTCCGGCAGATAGCGGGTAACCAGCGCGTTGGGGTCCAGCGCGCCCTCCTCGATCAACTGCGTGGCCAGCAGCCCCACTACCGACTTGGTCACAGACCAGAGAATATGCGGCTCATCCGCAGGCACTCCCGCCTCATATTGCTCAAAGATGACCTTGCCGTGCTGCATGATCAGCACGCCATCGACATAGGTTGAATCCAGATATTGGACAAAGCTCATCGGCTCGCCATCCGGCCCGACGAAGGTCAGCTCGCCAATCTTCTGCTCCAGACCATCAGCGCGTAGCAACGCAGATACACCTTCATTACCACGAGCCACACGCCGGGACGGAAACAGCTCCCGCGCATGGTGAAAGCTCCACCGGGGATTGGGATACGGCCGCATAAACCCGGCCATCGTGACTTGTTTATCCGCAGGCGGCGGGAAACCTTCCATCAACTGCAAAGGCTCAAAACGCACCGACTCGGGATCGGGCAGCTCCACAGCAGCACCTTGCGCAGACAACAGGACAGTAGCCAATGTCACCTCCATTAATGATCATTTGTTCACGGCGTAAGCACGCTGGCTCGGTTTTGTTATGGCTTGAGACTATCCAAGCGGGGGTGATAGTGCCAATGAGGGAGGGGGTGGATTGGTTAGCTGAATGGTCGGGGATCAGGGTTGCGGCGAAAGCAGGCGGGGAGCCGATGGATTATGGCACGAGCTATCGCGACGAGAACGGTAAGACCCGCGGCCGGTCGATGAATCGACCGTGGATCCGCGGGGGTTCCGAATCAGCCGACTTTAGAATCGGCTGCTTTCAGTAGAATCTGGCGAGACTCATCTGATCCAAATGGCTACCAGCACGCATCAACAGATGTTGCAGACTTATCACCGGTATGGGACAAGCGGAGCTCGCCACAAGTGGTGTCATTTGCGAGTTGTACGTTGATAGGTTCGGCAACGACCGTATAGCTGCGTTGCGCCAAATTATCCAAGCTAATGGTATACCGAGTATCGAGATTACTTGCGCTAGAGCAGTTTAGGGCGGGCACGGCACCTGCATCTATATCGTATGTCAGGTTCGTGCTGTAGTACCGCTCCATAAATTGCGCATATTCCGACATACAGGCTTTTGCTGCCTCACGGTATGTTCTCGTCACATGGTTAACGTAAGACGGATAAGCGATAGCCGCCAATATACCGATGATCACTACCACAATCATTACTTCGATCAGCGTAAAGCCAACCTGCTTCCTGACGCTTGAACCGTTTCCCTTGCGCATAATTCTTCTCACTGTCCTGTGTTAATCAGTTCACGCCAAGAGGTGCGGCCGGCACCCGTCGAAAACGGATTGATATCAATCTGCCGGATCTTTCCATCGTCAGTTGGAATTAGCATTTCCTCATCAAGGAATGAAGGGTTACTGAAACCAGTATCAAGACCCACCCCAGAGGCAGGCACCTCTTCCCCTCCGACCGTAACGAGATCCCCCGCTGTGAATAGAGAGTCCCCATTCAGATCAAAATAGGTATCGACCAGCCTCGCGCCAGTAAAAGGATCGATCGCCATGATGACACCTCGCCCTGAGGGAGCACAAGGATCGCTAGCATCAGGGATTCGAGTGTTACCAATCAACGCGCTACCTTGGAACTGGTTCGGCGTTACCATTCTTTCGCCTAAAGCATCAGAGCCGACAATCAGGTCTATAAACCATCCAGCTTTATCATTGAGATCCTCCCGGGCGCCCTCTTCGATTACCCGAGCTGTAAGGCCGTTACCAACAGGAACGTCCGCCAGGATCTTGCGCTCAAGAAGGTCATCTCGATCAACCGATATGCCAGTGTCCTTTACGCCATACCAGGACTGCACAGTGAAGTCACTCAGATCACCCGTATTGACGTAACTACCGGTTCCAAAAAATAACCACAACTGCTGGTTGTAGGGCGAGCGGCCAACGAGCGGCATAGCAGTGATCGGCTGGATGGCTCCGCTAGGATTTATACTCGCTGCGGTGAATAACGATGTTGCCGTGGGGCTATCGGTGCCAACTGCACCGATCTTCCACAGGTTGCCCTGCCAGTCACCCGCATAAACGGTGTCAGTGAATCCATCTCCATCACTGTCCCATGCTCGCACGCCCGATAACCCGTTTTCGGTGGCTGCGGAAACTGCAAAGGATTGAGGTGCCCCATCAAACAAACCGACAGAGATTAGATTCGCTATACCGCTTTCACTATTAGGACCATTTCCAAGAAGAACGGCCCATTTTCCATTAGCGACCTGCGCTATCACTGGTCTCCCAGAATTAACACCGAGCGCCGGGATATCGGTAGAGTCCTTTTCCCACATAAATTGGACGTTAGCCGGATCGGTAATATCAAGCGCAAAAACCGCGTTATTAGTCTCGCCTTCCTGATCAACCCCACCCGCTCCCAAGGTCCCTATCAAGACCGTACGCCAGTTGGTGCCATCGTAGGCATCTGCGACAGTCAACTCACCGTCGACAAAATAACGGTGTTCATAATCGTTTCGCGCGAGCACGCCTAAGCCATTCTGAACGACCGTATGAGGGATATAGGCGAAAACTTCCTTCCCGCTAGCATCCTCTCCAACTGAGGCGTCAAAACCATGCAACATGCCATCGTTAGATCCTACATATACGACCGCGTCCCTGTCAGATTTGCCCGCTGCCCAAGATGCATATTCTTCAGAACCATTAAAAGTGCGATTTCTGAATAACGTCGTACTAGGGGCGCCCACATATACGGGTTGCGAATTTACGATATCCCCGAGAACTCCCTGTCTAATGCGAAAACCGTTCCCCTTGTTTTCATTGCTACTGTCACCGCGAAGATAATTAATCAAATCCGCCGTGCGATTCGCGTCGACTCCAGCGGCGTTCCTCAGCGCATCTTTTATTGTTGCGGGGAGCGTTGTGTTGGTGGAAATGAAATTCATCATTTCAGTCCCAGTCCCAACCCTTATAGAACGCGCGTCGTGTGAAGGCAATTGACTGGCAGCACTCCAAGCAGGAGTCAGATTCACTTCACCTGTATCTGCATCAATGATGTACGCGTTTAGATTTCCGGTCCAAGAGCCGCTAGTGTACTCAGCCTGGAAGGTAGCTGCGCCCTCCTTCAGCACCGTCGAGTTCAACGCAAGAGAAGAGCGGTTCCCTTGTCGCTCACTCTGAATATCCGAAAAGGCTTGAGTGAGACTGGCCACCAGATCCGCAGCCTTGTTTACCGTATAGAAATTGTCAGGTTTTTGCATGCTGACAGTATCAGATTCATTAGGGGATAGGGTCCCCCCATTTGTATACCACCACTCCAAAGGCAACACAGCACTTCGAGTCGCGGGATCATAGTCCTCTGGAACCTTCAAGCCACCGTACTTAGCCGCCAGCCAATACTGGTTCGCACTCTTCCCTTTCAGCTTCCCATACTCCTGAATATCGATCCAATAGGTAGACATTGTTTGCTTACCATCTATATCAGACCGCAAATCCTGAGTATTAGCGTTATAGGCTAACGCAGCAATATATGCCGATCTATGACCATTAACCAGATCACCATGCAAAGCGAATCCACCATTCTCTTTATTTTGGAGCGAAACAATTCTGGTCAATTCTGTCTCAACATTCACATCATCATCGGAAGGCGGGGTCCCTTTTCCACTGCCACTACCGCCTGGCAGCGTCCTATCATAATGGGTATTGGTATCTCCAATTCCAAGTGCGAAGTTCTTTTGGCATGAAAACTGGACAGGATCGGAGAAGCCATCCCTGTCTGGATGCCAATCCCTTATCACAGGAAGACCGTCAACCAAGACACCCACATTAGAGCTACTTTCAATGCTGCCATAATTTGTAGGGGAAGAAAGTTTTTTAAGATACCTGTACGCCAAGTAGTAAAGTTCACTGACCGTATCATATTTCTTGTAGCGCGCATCATCCACTATCATGCCTGCGTTATTAATAGTGTTAATAACTCCGCTAGAAACTACGGTCCCTATAGAATTCTGTGCATCAACGGGGTCTGGATTTTGGTCAAACACACCGTCATCATTCCATTCTCTATTTGGGTTCGCTTCCCAAATATTATCTTCATTCAGGCGCTTCGGGCCAACATATTTCATACGGGCGCGCATACCTACGCCTTCAAACTCATTGAAAGCGCCCTCGCCATCTCCGAGATAAGAAAAATGGCTAAAACGCATGCTGTCCGAATATTCCTGAATAAGTCCCTCAGGCTTACTATTTCCTCCATACTCGTTGCAATTCAGCTCTTCTAGCCCCTTGACACAAACTTTTACACGGACAGTTGCAATATATTCCTTTTCGGCGTGGCCACTCCAACCTCCCTTGCTTGAGTCACCGTTATGCACGGTATAGTTTTTATGCTCACTAGGATTATAATCAACCTTATCACCGCCCCATACATTTCCGCTGATAAAATACAGCTTATTTCCCAGGCGCTTGACACTAGCAGTCAACGTTGCAAATGGGAGTGGAGTTAGTTTTTTTATTAAATCCTTATTTGAGTTTATCTGGCTATCCGGAAAGTTTTCATCACTTCCTTGCCCTGTATCCCAGCCTTTTTCTAGCCAAGTCTCTCCATCTGTATCACGAGCTCGATGACCACCTGTCAGGACGCTTCGGAACACATCGATAGCTTGGCTTGTAGACCAGTTAAGGAAATGACCGCTCCAGTAAAGACCTTGACAGTCACTGCCGCTCCAGTTTACAGGCTTAAAGTGTCTATTCTCTTCATTTTGATCATAGACATACTCATAGCATTTTTTGCTATCGAAGTAGCCCACGTATTCGTCACTCGAGCTGTAGCTCGTATCTATTTTTTGTCCAGGTGCACCGTTGTTGGCTTTCGAAACCATTGTTGGGAATTCGAACGAACCGATTATCGCCATGTTCCCTGGCACCGGCTTGGCCACAAGGAGTGGTTGCTGATCGATGCCAACGGCAGCCGTGGCGGTCCCAGTGGACAGAACCAAGCTCAATGCAAAAGGGGTAAAGCCCGACAAGGTCGAGCGAAGGCGGCGGCTGTCCATAGTCCAGTTTCCTTTCCGGTTCACAGGTTTTGCTTAACAGTTATTTGCAGAGCCACGACGGAGCGACCATCATCGCCTCTTACCGTGCTACGGCCAGTAATACGATAGAGTTCAGCGCTAGGCGGCGTTTCATCACAACCAGCGTAGTTTGCGCAATTTGCGCTGTCCGCGAGGCCAAATTCGTCGGTTCCCCCGATCTCGCCCATTTTTTCTACATAGTACTGAGGGCTACCTGCCATCAAATCAGTATTTACTAGGTAGCTGCTGCCAACATTATTCCACCCTGAATTACTATTCGGTTCAAAGGTATTGCGCGGTGTGGGTGGGCAACCATGAGTGGCAGGATTGAAAGTGGAGGGATCTACGATAACACAATCAATTGGCGTCGCGGCTCCCGACTCCAGCGCCGCTTCTCCCGCTCTCAACGCCGATTCAGCAGCCTGGTAAGCGAGCGAGCGATCGTAGAGGTTACCTGTCATTTTTTCGCTTAAAGTGGCACCCCGAATCGCTGCAAGCCCGATTGTTGTAGAAATTAATAGCATAATCAGGGCGATCAGTAACGCCGCGCCAGATTGTTGATGTCTTTTCATAGCGAGCGATTCCTGATTGCAATGACACTGGTCAATTCTCGGGAGAGACGCCCGTCATTCTCGCTAGCATCGGTAGAAATATTCCTATCCAGAGTCGCCAGCTTCAACGAGACCTCTACTGCATTCACATCGGCCCAGTTCGTGACTTCACCTGCATTGACGAAGCTGGATGTATCGACAAGCCTGTACCTCAAGTTCACGTCAATCACACCGGTAGCTATTTCTATTTGCGTCAAACTATTACCGGTCGAATCTAGTCTTGCCATAAACAAAGAACGCCCGCCCTCACCTGCACGACCTGTGTCTCCAATATACCAGGCCACTGATTCAAACTTAGCGACAACCGTATTCGGCCCATACGGCCCTCTATTACCATTTATATCGCACGGCTGATTATCGTTATTTCCCGGAATAATCGGACCCAACCCTTTAGTGCAGTTTCCAGGCTCCTGCTTATCACCTGTATTTGCAACAATTGTTCCAGAACCTTGACCACTTCCGTTTGTCATTTGAAATATGGTGCCTTGCTTTGCGTTACAAACCAGCAATATCTCTCCATCTTGCAGCCCATGCGGATCCCCATCAGCGGTACCAACCGTGAAGTTAGCAGAGCTATTATCGTCATCATATGTCGCCATATATATATTTCCGACTACACCTGAGACAAGTATCAGAGCCTCTGTGCCATCAACCCGGTTATCGACACCATTAAGCACCTTATCGGCGGCCACCCCGTGTATTCCGTCAGCAAAATCATACTGCCAGGGGGTTTCACCCTCCGTGTTTGCCGGCATAAGAATATTGACCAGGTCAATATCCTTTCCACAAGGTACGTTTCCAGCCTGCCGGATATCCCTTGCCAGCAGTTCATAACCGACTCGCAAGCTATCTTGAATTTGAGACAATCCTTTTGTAGTTCTAAAGCTCTGCATATTGGACAGCATAATCCCGGTTACAGCGCCGATTATAACTAGCCCTAGCACTAAAGAAATCATCAGTTCGATTAATGCGAGCCCTTGCTCTCGGAGACGCCCCACCAGGATTATTTGGCTTATAGCTTTTCTCATAACCTTACCTCGGTCACTATCTTCTGCTTTCCACTTCCATCGAACGCACGAGGATCTTCCCATTGCACCGTTACCGTGCAGCCAGTACTGCTGCAGGCGACTGAGCCCGCCGCAGTCTCGCCGAGGTTCAGTGCCAACTGTTCCCGCCATGAGATGAGTGCTTGCGCCGGAAAGGTACTTCCGCTGGGAGCGCTGCCCAGTTCCACGTTGAAGCGACCACTTTTCGCAGAGTCGGCATCTGCACGAATCGCCTCAATAATGGAGTAACTTTGTACAACTGCCACCGAGCGCTCCATCGCGTTCTGATTATTTCGCAAAGACGTCAGCTGCAAGCCGGCAAGACCAAGTAATCCGATAGCGAGCACCAGTACGGTAATCAATATCTCGATAAGACTGATCCCACCTTGCAGGCGTCGCGCAGTGAACCGTTGGCCAATAATCATGGACACACCCCCGCCACACGGGTTACAGACACCCGGCCTGCCGCTCCAAAACTAACCGTTCGCTTTTTTTCCCCAGATCCACTCGTGGCGCAAACCGTAATTACAGCCTCGTCAATTAGGGTGTTATTGGTTCGGGCCAGCCCATCTCCCGCAAAAACCGCGGTCTGGCTCGCCAAATCGGATTTAACCTTAACCGTGCCTCCAAAGGTGTTAATTCTTCCTATCCTAAGAACCTTTTTTCCGGCATCCATCGAATTATCCAGAACGGCCCAGTGCAACCAGTCTCCACCTGCAGCGCACTTTTCGCGGTCAGCTTCATCAACCTGGCAAAGCAATACGGGGCGATTTCGAGAGAGCGCTTCAGACCGTGCGAGGCTGATGGACTCAGCCAGCTCAGCAGCAATGGTATCAAGGCGGGAATTGATAATGAGATTTCGAAATGAGGGTACCGCTATGCTGATCAAGATGGCGGCGATTGCCACAGTGATCATTAACTCAATTAGTGTGAATCCCTTCAACCGATGTTCCATCAATCATCCTCCTGATAGTCATGACACTATGATCGAACGCTCATCAAACGTCTTGTCGCTGGAGACGAGTGGCACATTCCTGGGGATGAAGTGGTTAGTGAGGAAGACAGGCAAGCATTACCGGCTTCAGAGCGATAGGCTTTCACTGGCACGAACTGAACCCGACCTACCGCCAGGGCGCTTATATTAGCGCTCAGCCCCTGCCACCGGCTCACCCCACCCAACCAACAAATCCCCAGCCTGATGCACGTCATCCCGCGTACTTCCGATCACCCGCACCGCGCTGGCAGCCCGCTCAGGCTGGAACACAAAACAGGCTCCGGAACGTGCTTTCAATACCTGGCCCGCATCCCGGATCTGGTCCAGATCAAATCCCTTGCTTGTTGCGACCATAACTGCACGTCGTTGGACGTATAGCGCTTCGAGGGTTTGATCATCGAGTGTATCTTCCGCCCAGGGCAGGATGTTGCGCAGGTCTTTTTGGTCGAGCTGATCGGTGCTATCGATGAGCGTGCCGCGCAATCGCCAATCCAATAATTTCTCACCGTCGAGCCACAGCTCCGCACGCCGATGCTCGTGCATGGCGCCAATCACTTTCGCTATGTACTCGCGTCGCCCAGGGCGTCGCGCCTGGGAGAGCGCAACCATCAGCAGGTCGTACTGGTGGGTGCATTGCTGTTTACCATCAATATCCGCCAGGTTGACGGCGATGCGTTGACGCAGTGGTTGACCAACGAACTCCTGCAGCTTGGCCGCGGCCTGTGGGCAGATGGTCCATGGGGTGCGGCGGGATGTGCTGTCAACCGAGGTGATGCGCTCGCCATCGTGCCCAACATTGATCAGGAAGTAATGGTGCTCATCCTCCATCGCGACCTGGCATTCGGTGGCCGTTACCTCAAAGATCACACGGCGGAAGAATATATGGGGAGATTGCAGAGCTTGCATCGGTGCGCCTCGGAACATGTTTTTATTCGAACTCAGTCACAGAATACCCTGATCGGAATGGGGGAGAAATGCCGTTGGCTGATCCGCAGTGTCCTATCGTCTAGCAAGTGCAGAGAAGCGACTACAGGCAGCTCAGACATTCGCCAGACTCACCCACCTCCGCTTGTCGTCCAGTAAGCTCCGCATGGTTCCTTTATCCCAGGCACTGAGCATTTTGGTCCCAATATCGGCAAAAGAGTCTGCTTCGCGCATGTGCTGGCGCAGCTCGGCGGCGGCTTTACTGATTCCGTCCGCCACCAATTCAAGCAGCTGCGCGACCTGTGCTTCGCCCAGGCCGCAGGATATTCTGCCGAAGTTATAAAGGAGCTTGTGCTTTGGCCAGTTCTTGGAGCCGGCCAGCATCAATGCCATATGGTCTTTGGGCAGATACGCGGTGGTGGTAATGAGGTCAAACGCCGGTGCCAGTCGGATGTCAGCATCAACACCCGTATGGTCGTAAAGCAGGCCAAAGTTTTTCAGATGAGCGTCGCCGTTCTGTATCGCCGTGGTAAGCGCAACACTCACAAACAACTCTTGCAGCGCGCGGGCTCTGCGCTCTACGGGCAGGTAAGCGTTGATGATTCGCGCGCAGGCTTCGTAGCTTGAGTCATATTTTTCGTCGCTTACCTTGCCACTGAGTACGCAGAAGTCCTCAAAGCCCAGGTAGCCCCCTTCAGCCACATCAAAACGCTCGACTATTAGAAACTTGCCGCCTGAGCTGAGCTCATGCTTGGCCACATCGAGTCCTGCATAGGTGGCTGCGCGCAGACAAAAGAATTCATTGGTCGCCAATTCAGGGTACTGGTTGGCCTGCCACGCCTTGACGATGTGTGTTGCGCCGCGATGGGACAGGCGGGTCACGTCGCCGCCTGAGTCAGCACGTACCAAGACCTTGGGTTGCACACCGGACACTCCGGAGTAAGCAGCATAGGTCTCTAAAAGATCATCGAACAAATCCTGCGCGCCATCATGCACCAGCAGCTCCTGAATCGAAGTGCCAGGCATGGGCTTGTCCCGCTTTTGGCCGAGGGTAATACGACCCAGCTGATAGGGCCCGATCACACGCAACAATTGCAGCGCGTCAAAACCGGCGACGGCTTTGCGAAACATGTTCATGAGCGCCATACGTAGATGACCCTCTGGCATGTTCATGTCAAAAATGGGGTGAATACCTTCATATGTGTAAGGTTGCGCACGAACGGGCATGTTCAACGAGACCGCTAGCCGCTCCGAGATTGCCGGCTCATACCTGAACAGGTGTTCTCGGTGCTTTCCACGGCCGGACGCAGACTCGAGATACCCGACCGCCACGCCAGAAACACGCACCGGCAGCCTCTCGTAGCTGACGCCTTTGTTTGCAGCAGTGAGTTCAATCATCAAAGCCCCGCTCCTTCAGCTCATCCAGCGTGGGTCGGCCGCTTTGTGTTTTTACTGAGAGGGTATGCCCAAGCGCATTCAGCAGCCGCTCATATTTGCGTATGCCGAGCTCCAATACCGTGTTGTTCTCGATACCCGATACGGTTGCTCGACTGATACCCACCTGCGTCGCAAGCTCAGCCTGGGTGAAGCCGCGTTCCTTACGCAACCGGCGGATGGTTTTGCCGAGCTCTTCGACGCTCATATGTCATATATCCAATGCAATCGTGGCCGTTGAGCCCATTATGCATTGTATATTCCACAATACAAGATGGCGTTGCAAGGGTCAGGTTTACTGGCAGACCCTCTCCCAACGTGAACCTGCGCGCAAATTCAGACTACAGTCAGGTCTATAACGAACCGCTGACCTACAATTCCCGTATCGAACCGCTCAGGTTCATTTCGGGCGCATGGCTGTAGCCCGCTTACGTCAAGGAGGACGGGCCATGCGGTCCTATGGATTTACTTTATTGGAGTTGATGGTGGCGCTCGCCATTCTCGGCATCATGTTGGCGATCGGTGTGCCTGCCTTTGGCACGGTGATCGATAGCCAGCGGATGGACGATGGCGTCAACGGACTGGTACGCGGCTTGAACTACACCCGTACCGAAGCGGTACGCCGCAACCGTCCGGTAACGGTGTCACCGATAGACGCCGACTGGAACGCAGGCTGGCGCATTTTTCTGGACCATAATACCAACGGCGTTTATGACGACGGCGAAACGTTGCTCCGTGAAGACATTCCCGCCGATGTCGCCTACGTGCACGCCAACACCCATGTCGCCAGCTATGTGCGTTACAACCCGCACGGCGAATCGGTATTGCTCAATGGCGGCTTTCAAGCAGGAACCTTCCGCTTCTGTCCGCGCAAGGTCGAGGCAGAGGGGCGAAAGCTGATCATCAACCGGATCGGACGTGTGCGCTTGGAGCGTGCAGTGATAGATGCGCGGTATTGCACCAGCTGACAGCAAACGAACATGCAGCGAGGCCCTCGTCTGAGAGCCCCGGTTGGCGTTCAGGTACGGTATTCGGCGTTGATGCGTACATACTCATGCGACAGGTCGGTGGTCCACAGGGTTTCGCTGACATCTCCCCGGCCCAGTTCGATGCGTATGGTGATTTCAGCCTGAGCCATCACCTTGGCGCCCTGTTCTTCACGATATTCTTCTGCGCGCCCGCCGTTGCGGGTGATGCAGATATCGTCCAGATAGACATCAATCCTTTCCACATCCAGATCCGGCACGCCAGCGCGCCCCACCGCAGCAAGAATACGCCCCCAGTTCGGATCGGACGCGAACAAGGCGGTCTTGATCAACGGTGAATGGGCTACTGCGTATCCGACATCCAGACACTCATCGCGATTGCCGCCACCGTTGACCTGAACCGTAACGAACTTGGTCGCGCCCTCACCGTCCCGGACAATCGCCTGGGCCAGTTCCAGCATGATGGATTTGATCGCCTCGGCCAGCACTTGATACTCCGCACCGGCGGTATCGCTGATGGACGACATCGCGGCCTGCCCTGTCGCGATCAACATGCAGCAATCGTTGGTCGAGGTATCGCCATCAATGGTGATTCGGTTGAACGATAGATCAGCGGCTTCGCGCAGCAGGCTTTGCAGTACTGGTCGTGTGATTTTGGCGTCGGTGGCTACGTACGCAAGCATGGTCGCCATGTTGGGCTTGATCATCCCCGCACCCTTGGAGATACCGGTGATGGTGACGGTTTGCCCGGCAAGCTGCAGTTGCCTGCTTGCGCCCTTGGGCAGGGTGTCGGTGGTCATGATGCCCGAGGCGGCCGCGGCCCAGTTATCCGGGCTCAGATCCTCCAGGGCAGCCGGCAGCGCGCTAATTACCTTGTCTGCCGGTAACAGTTCACCAATCACCCCGGTGCTGAAGGGCAACACCTGCTCTGGAGCAACCTTCACCAACTCGGCCAAAGCCTCACAGGTCTGCTGCGCGGCCTGCATGCCAGGTTTGCCCGTTCCGGCATTGGCATTGCCGGTGTTGACCAGCAGATAGCGTGGCGCGGACTGCAGGCGCTGCTTGGCCAGCGTAACGGGGGCGGCGCAGAAGGCATTGGTGGTGAACACTCCGGCGATCGTCGAGCCTTCGACTGCTTCCATTACCACTACGTCTTTGCGGCCGGGCTTTTTAATGCCTGCCGAGGCGATACCAAGACGAAAACCAGGGACCGGATGAAGGGTCGGGAGCGGGCCGAGTCCGACTGCCATGGGGTGTATCTCCAAGTGGGATGCAAAGCAGGGATGATACAGCTGAGCGGGTTGTGGCGCATAGAGCGGGTGGTGGATTGTCGCTTGTTAGGGCTTGCTTGGTGGGTATTCTGCGGGGAGTCGTGCTTGCGGAGATTACCGTTGAGACTGCACGTCAGATGGAGGGCTGGGTTCCATCCCGGCCAAAGTGGCTGCCGGGGACATTGCTGGTCGAGATGGAACTCGACCTTCCATCGTTTGGCTTCATTATGCCCGGGGGTGCGTGCTGGGAACTCTGCTGGTCGAGATTAAACTCGACCTTCCCAGGGCATGCAGCGACTTAGACGGATCGGTTCAGATCTGGCCGTGGCAGTGCTTGTACTTCTTGCCGGAGCCACAGGGACAGGGATCGTTGCGCCCTACCTTTGGGCCTTCCCGGGTAACGGGAGCGCCTGTGGGCGCTGCGGCGCTCGGTTGTTCCTCGTCAAGCGGCTCCCCAACAGGTGCGACTTCTTCATGTTTGAACTGCATGCGCTTGGCCATTTCTTCGGCGCGTTGGCGCTGGCGCGCTTCCTCTTCAGCCGGATCTTCCCGACGTACCTGAACGTGACTGAGGATGCGGATGGTGTCGTGTTTCATTGACTCCAGCATTTCCTCGAACATGTTGAAGGCTTCGCGCTTGTATTCCTGCTTGGGGTTCTTCTGCGCGTAACCGCGCAAATGAATACCCTGACGCAGATGATCCATGGCCGCCAGGTGTTCCTTCCACAGGTCGTCCAGCACGCGCAGCAGCATCTGTTTCTCAAAGGTGCGCAGCGCGTCGGCGCCGGTCATTTCTTCCTTTTGCTTGTACGCTGCGACCAGCTCCTCAAGGATACGCTGACGCAAACCTTCTTCGTGCAGCCGGTCGTCATCGTCCAGCCACTGTTGCACGGGCAGCTTGAGCGCAAACTCGTTTTCCAGGTGTTGTTCCAGACCGGCAACGTCCCACTGTTCGGGCAGACTCTGCGGTGGGATGTACTGGCTGACCGCTGCAGCGACGACATCTTCGCGAATCGCTGTAATGGTTTCCTGAACAGTCTCGGCAGCAAGGATCGAGTTGCGCTGGCCGTAGATCACCTTGCGCTGTTCGTTGGCGACGTCATCGTATTCGAGCAGCTGCTTGCGGATGTCGAAGTTGCGCCCTTCAACCTTGCGCTGCGCCTTTTCGATCGCATTGGAGACCATGCGATGCTCGATCGCTTCGCCCTTCTCCATGCCCAGTGCTTTCATGAAGTTCTTCACCCGGTCAGAGGCGAAGATGCGCATGAGATTGTCTTCCAGCGACAGGTAGAAACGGCTCGAACCCGGGTCACCCTGACGACCAGAACGACCACGTAGCTGGTTATCGATGCGGCGTGATTCGTGACGCTCGCAGGCGATGATATGCAGACCACCCGCATCCAGTACCTGCTGGTGGCGTTCCTGCCAATCGGCCTTGATCTGCGCGATCTTTTCCGGAGAGGGGTTTTCGTGGCTGGCGATTTCCGCTTCCCAGCTACCGCCGAGAATGATGTCGGTACCACGGCCAGCCATGTTGGTGGCGATGGTGACGGCACCTGGGCGGCCGGCCTGGGCGATGATCTCGGCTTCTTTCTCGTGGTACTTGGCGTTCAGTACCTTGTGTTCGATGCCTTCCTTGTTCAACAACTGGGACACGACTTCCGAGGAATCGATTGAAGCAGTACCGACCAGCACCGGACGACCACTTTCCCTGCAACCTCTGATGTCAGCGGCAATCGCAGCGAACTTCTCCTCGATGGTCAGATAAACCAGGTCGTTGTAATCCTTGCGGATCATTGGCTTGTTGGTGGGGATGACCACCACATCCAGATTGTAGATCTGGCGGAATTCGAACGCCTCGGTATCCGCTGTCCCGGTCATGCCAGACAGCTTGTTGTAGAGACGGAAGTAGTTCTGGAAAGTGGTCGAAGCCAGCGTCTGGCTTTCGGCCTGGATCTTCAGTCCTTCCTTGGCCTCGATGGACTGATGCAGACCTTCGGACAGACGACGACCCGGCATGGTACGGCCAGTGTGCTCATCAACCAGCAACACCTGCTCATTCTGGACGATATATTCGACGTTGCGATGGAACAGGGTGTGCGCGCGTAGCGCCGAGTGCACATGGTGAAGCAGGCCCAGATTCGGCGCCGCATACAGACTATCGCCCTCGGGCAACAGACCTTCCTTGACCAGTAGCTCCTCGACGTATTGATGGCCGCCTTCATTGAGCTCGACCTGGCGGGTCTTCTCGTCGATGTAATAGTGGCCCTCGACCTCTTCCTGCCCCTCTTCCTCTTGATAGCCGCGCTTGAGCAGAGGGATCAGCTTGTTGATCGCGGTGTACATCTGCGAGCTGTCTTCGGCTGGGCCGGAGATGATCAGAGGCGTTCGTGCCTCATCGATCAGAATCGAGTCGACCTCATCGACGATCGCAAAGTTAAGCTCGCGCTGGAATTTGTCTTCCAGGCGAAACGCCATATTGTCGCGCAGGTAATCGAAGCCGAACTCGTTGTTGGTGCCGTAGGTGATATCGCACTGATATGCCTGGCGTTTCTCCTGGGGATCCTGAAAAGGAACCACAACGCCTACGGTCAGCCCGAGAAACTCGTGCAGCGGACGCATCAGATTTGCGTCGCGGCGCGCCAGATAGTCGTTCACCGTAACCACGTTGACGCCCTTGCCGGACAACGCGTTCAGATAAGCCGGCAGAGTGGAGACCAGCGTCTTGCCCTCGCCGGTTTTCATTTCGGCGATCTTGCCGTCGTGCAGCACCACACCACCGATCAACTGGACGTCGAAGTGGCGCATACCCATGACGCGCTTGCTGGCTTCACGTACCAGGGCAAAGGCTTCCGGCAGTATCTGCTCGAGCGTTTCGCCCTTCGCTAGCCGCTCCTTGAATTCGCCTGTCTTGGCTTTCAACTGTTCATCGCTAAGCGAGTTGAGGTTTTCTTCGAGAGCATTGATAGCGTTGACGATCCTGTTCATACGCTTCAGCTCACGCTCGTTCTTGCTTCCAAACAGTTTTCTCAATAAAGGCGCAAACATAGTCGACTTCGATATCCGTTTGATGGTTGGCGGGTCCAAATCAATCCGACTTGGCCGTTGCCGGGGATCTGGCATTCTACTCTGAATCCGACGAGACAATAAACTGCGGGGACTTCGGCTCCAGCATCCTGCGAATTGGCAGCTGCAACATCGCTATGCAGCCTACCACGATCAACAAACAGGTAGCGGAAGGAGCGCAGGTTTTGCGCGCTACACGCGGGCCCGTCTAGTGGGCCCGCTGCAAGCAGGTATTGCGGGGATCGACAGGCGCTCAGCGTTACTTGAGCGCAATATGACGCGCCGGATTAACAGCTCGACCGTTGCTGTAAATTTCAAGATGCAGATGCGGGCCGGTAGAGCGCCCGGTTGAGCCGACCAGGGCAATGACTTCGCCCTTCTTGACCAGATCACCCTTCACCACTTCAAGTTTGTGCGCATGGGCGTATCGGCTCTTCAGACCACTGCCGTGGGTGACCTCGACCATATTGCCATAGGCGCCGTTGCGCCCGGAGAAAGTCACGACGCCAGCACCGACTGCATGGATGGGCGTGCCGCGGGGTGCGGCGAAATCGAGACCGGAGTGATGCGACATGTGACCGCTGATAGGGTCGGTACGCCGACCGAAGCCGGAGGAGATATAGCCTTCCTGCACTGGCATGAAATCGAGCAACGCATTGGCATCGGTCTCGCGGTTCAGTACCAGCTCCTCGAGCAGTCGCAGCTGCTGGGTACGATTGTCGATGCGTTCAGCCAGCTGATCAATGACCGACTGCACATCGGGGCCTTCGTATCGCATGCTGTCCTTGCGCAACTCCGGACCACCCATGCCAGGGTCTGTATTGAAATCGAACTCACCGTCGGACATGTCGACCAACTCGGTCAGCCGCTCACCCAAGGCATCCAGACGGGTAAGCCGCGTCTGCAAGCGGCCCAGCTGCTGGGTCATCCGTTCGAGCTGTGCCTGAGATTCCTCGGATGAGGTGTCTGCCTGATATTCTTCCAGGGTGTCGCGCCACAACTGATCGTAGTCGGCCACCTGGGCGGAAAGAGGAGTTCTGGCGTCGATCGCTTGCCAGGTCAATACGGCTGCAGCGGCGGGCATTGCCAGGATGATCAACGCTGCAAGGATCACCCAGGGAGTGCTTAAAGTGAGCGCCCTGGCGGAGCCGTGGCGGTCAGTAAGTATAATAATGTTCACGTCATGATCCCCAAACAACTGGCTTCGCCATTCTGATAGGATGCCGGTTGCTCAATAACTCCGGTTCGCACTCTCTCATGGCCTTTACTCCGCTGGATGCTCGCCAACCTGGTGACTTGATACGCACCCATTCGACCCTCAAGGGCCTTTTCGCAAAGGCTCGAGCAGTTGAGCGCCTGCAGATACTGCTGGAAACGGTCATGGAACCGGCTGCGCGTGAGCATTGCCGTGTCGCATCCTTGCGTGATGGTGTTCTCCGGCTGGTGGTCACGGACAGCCATTGGGCGACCCGCATGCGCTACCAGCAAAAACGCCTGGTACGCCAGTTACAGGCGTACACAGAGTTCGCAACCTTAACGAAAATACATTGTAAGGTTCAACCGCCATTGGTCAAAAAAGCACCACCAGTTCGCAAAATGAGGCATTCACAAGTCGCTGCCGCCAGCCTGCGTGAAACAGCGGTCCAGATTGAAGACCCCTCTCTCAAAGCGGCGCTTGAGCGGCTGGCGAAGCACCACGAAGGCAACTGACCGGGCATTTGCTCTCAGCTGTCTGAGCAGGCGAGGTGCGTTTAGTTCAACCTTATGTGAGTCAGTTACCAATCAGTACGGCAAAAAAAACGGCCACCGAAGTGACCGCAGAAACGAAACGAAACGGTTTAGACCGCAGCCGCCGGGCGCATAAAGGAGATGGGCGCTGTACCGGCGTCTTCGAAAGTCACTATTTCCCACGCATCCTTGGTAGCAAGCAGAGAACGAAGCAGCTTGTTATTCAGGGCATGTCCAGATTTGAATCCTCGGAACTCACCAATCAGGCTTTTGCCCAGTAGATACAGATCGCCAATGGCGTCCAGTATCTTGTGTTTTACGAACTCGTCCTCATAGCGCAGGCCGTCTTCATTCAACACTCGGTATTCATCCACCACGATGGCGTTATCCACGCTGCCACCGAGCGCCAGATTCTGTGAACGCAGATATTCAATGTCGCGCATGAACCCGAAGGTCCGCGCACGGCTGACTTCCTTTACAAAGGAAGTACTGGAGAAATCCACGCTGGCGAATTGGCTGCGACCGCGAAATACCGGATGATCGAAGTCGATGCCGAATGCCACTTTGAATCCCTCGAAGGGAACAAAGGTGGCTGTCTTGCCATCTTCTTCCACCGTCACTTCACGCTTGATGCGGATGAACTGCTTCGCCGCGTCCTGCTCCTCGATCCCTGCCGATTGAATCAGAAATACGAATGGGCCGGCGCTACCGTCCATGATCGGCACTTCCGGTGCGCTGAGTTCAACGTAAGCGTTGTCGATGCCCAGGCCCGCCATGGCGGACAGCAGATGCTCGACCGTGTCGACCTTGGCACCATCCTTTATCAGGGTGGTGGACATGGTGGTCTCACCTACGAACTCGGCACGCGCGGGAATCTCGACCACAGGGTCGAGATCCACTCGGCAGAACAAAATTCCGGTATCCACTGGCGCGGGTTTCAGCGTGAGATACACCTTCTCACCCGAATGCAGACCAACACCAGTGGCCCGGATGATGTTCTTCAGTGTGCGTTGCTTAATCATGTACGGGTTCCGCTTAGTTGCGAATAGTTTTCAACAAGTCGGCGTGCATCATAGCAAAACACGCCATTGTTGAATACTGATCAGACCTATACGAGCGATTGACAGAGTCTATCCCTCAGTCTGCCTGCCTGCGCAAGAACGCAGGAATATCCAGATAATCCAGATCTTCCGCCGGCTGGCTCAGACGCGCGGCCGCAGCGTTGCCGCCTACAGTCGGGTTGCGCATGACGGTAGGACGATCAAGTTCATTATAGTTAGGCGTGGAGCCTTCAGCATGACGGTGGCGCGGAGCAGGCGTGTTATCTACGACCTTGACCGGCTTCTCGATGCGCGGACCCAGACCTGTTGCCACGACAGTCACACGCAGTTCATCGCGCAGCTCAGGATCAATGACGGTACCTACGACCACTGTAGCCGTCTCTGAGGCGAACTCTTCGACAGTGCTACCAACTTCAGAGAACTCACCGAGCGACAGATCCGGGCCAGCAGTGATGTTGACCAGAATGCCGCGTGCGCCCATCAGGTTGACGTCTTCCAGCAGCGGACTGCGGATAGCCGCTTCAGCTGCTTCGCGTGCACGATTCGGCCCGCTTGCATGACCGGTGCCCATCATCGCCATGCCCATCTCGCTCATGACGGTCTTCACGTCAGCGAAGTCGACGTTGATCATACCTGGACGCATGATGAGGTCAGCGATGCCCTGTACGGCGCCGAGCAGCACGTCATTTGCCTTGCTGAAAGCAGCCAGCAGACTGGCGTCTTTACCCAGTACGGTGAGCAGCTTCTCGTTGGGAATGGTGATCAACGAGTCAACATGCAGGCTCAGCTCGCGGATGCCCTCTTCGGCAATCTGCATGCGTTTGCGGCCTTCGAACGGGAAGGGTTTGGTTACTACCGCAACCGTCAGAATGCCCATTTCACGGGCCACTTCTGCAACGATCGGCGCAGCACCAGTACCTGTGCCGCCGCCCATGCCAGCAGTGATGAAGACCATATCCGCGCCCTGCAGCACCTCAGCAATGCGCTCACGGTCTTCGATGGCGGCTTCACGACCGATCAAAGGATTGGCGCCAGCGCCCAGTCCCTTGGTGACTTCGGAGCCCAGTTGCAGAACGGTACGCGCGCTGATGTTTTTCAACGCCTGCGCATCGGTGTTGGCGCAGATAAAGTCCACGCCTTCGACGTTGTTGATGACCATGTGCTGGAGCGCATTACCACCGCCGCCACCGACACCCACTACTTTTATGACTGCGTTTTGAGGAACGTTATCAATTAATTCAAACATGGTTCCATCTCCTGAGTTTTCAACTCGTTTCGTTATTTCGGCCCGCTCAAGCGGGTCTGTTTAAAAATTGCCCTGGAACCACTTCTTCATGCGTCCCAACGGCGATGTTTTGCCCTGCTCCGGGCTATTGCTACCTTGCTCGTGGTGCTTGATGCCGTAGTGCAACAAGCCGACCCCGGTTGAATAAATGGGGTTACGGACCACATCAGTCAGTCCCTTGAATTCCTGTGGTACGCCAAGGCGTACCGGCATGTGGAATATCTCTTCTGCCAATTCCACGGCGCCTTCCATTTTTGCTGTCCCGCCGGTCAGAACGATGCCCGCGGGGACCATGTCTTCGAATCCTGAGCGTCGCAGTTCAGCCTGAATCAGGGTGAACAGCTCGTCGTAGCGGGGCTCGACCACTTCGGCCAGGGCCTGGCGAGACAGGTCCCGTGGCGGCCGCTCGCCGACACTCGGTACCTTGATGGTCTCTTCCGGGCCGGCCAGTTTGGCCAGCGCACACGCATAGCGGATTTTGATTTCTTCTGCGTACTGCGTGGGTGTACGCAGCGCCATCGCAATATCATTGGTGACCTGATCACCGGCAATCGGGATAACCGCCGTATGCCGGATTGCACCTTCGGTGAAGATGGCGATATCCGTGGTGCCACCGCCGATGTCGACCATGCAGACGCCCAGCTCCTTCTCGTCCTCGGTGAGCACGGCGTAGCTGGAGGCGAGCTGCTCGAGGATCACGTCCTCTACTTCCAGACCGCAGCGGCGGATGCACTTCTCGATGTTCTGCACTGCATTGAGCGCGCAGGTCACCAGATGCACCTTGGCTTCCAGGCGCACGCCGGACATGCCCAGCGGCTCGCGCACGCCTTCCTGGTTGTCGATCACGTATTCCTGCGGAAGAATGTGCAAGACCTTCTGATCCGCCGGTATCGCGACCGCCTGGCCTGCATCCAGTACGCGCTCGATGTCGGCTTTGACCACTTCCCGGTCGCGGATGGCGACGATGCCATGCGAGTTGAGGCTGCGAATGTGATTGCCAGCCAACCCCGCAAACACCGAATGAATCTGGCAGCCCGCCATCAGCTCCGCTTCTTCTATAGCGCGCTGGATCGACTGCACGGTGGATTCGATATTGACCACCACGCCCTTTTTCAGGCCTCGGGAGGGATGAGAGCCGATACCGACGATTTCTAGTTCGCCGTCCGCGCCAATCTCACCGACAAGTGCAACCACCTTGGAGGTGCCAATATCGAGCCCGACTATCATCCTGGTACCCTGCTTGCTAGCCATAATCTTTCGGTTACTCTCCCGTTTCATCTTGAGCAGCCGGCTCGTGCCAGGCTACTGCCATGCTGTTGCTGTAGCGCAGATCAACCCGCGCTATCTGATCCCGCCGCTCTGACAACACGAGCTGGTCTATGGTCAGAAATCGCTTCATTTTTTCGACTACGTCTTCGCGTCCGAGCAGTATCTGGATGCCGTCACGGGTGGTCATGAACCAGCTGCCGCGCTCGCGTAGTTCCAGTTCCGCCACACCATGGCCGTAGGGCCGTAGCAGACGGTTGAACTGCTGATAATTCTGCATAACGCGGCGCTTGGCGCGTTCCGGCCCGGTGAGCCTCGGCAGCTCCTCGAAGCTGTCGATGTGCTCAGGCGAAAACGCTTCCCCTGCATTGTTCAACAGTGCGGTATCGCCCCATCGGGCAACCGGCAGTTGCTCATCCAGGTTGACCACCAATCGGTCAGGCCACACCCGCTTGACCGATGCCCCCGCGACCCACGACATGGCGTTCAGCTCGGCACTCAGACCGTCGATATCAATGCCGAGAAAGCTCTCGTCCAGATAAGGCTGAATAACGTCCTGCACCGCATCACGGTCGATGTATTGCAGGTCGCCTTCAACGCTGATGACGCTGATCGGTCGGTCAGCCTGGGGCATCAGCTGCGTGCCCAGCACGTACAAACCGCCCGCCAGCAACAGCAGCAATACCGGCCACATCAATTGCTGGATGCGATCGCCCATGCCCTTGATCCTGGGCAGACGCAAACTCAGCAGCGACCAGTTACGGGGCGCCGGTGGCACCACGCGCACAGCGCCTCGGGCTGGCGACTGACGCCGCCCCGGAGACTTGCTTGCACGGTGATCACGCACCATCAACCCCAACATGATCGAGCCCTCAGTACCTGGCGCCGGCGAGAATCGCCAGCACCAGATCGGTAAATGTCATCCCGGCAGCCGCAGCCGCCATGGGCACCAGGCTGTGATCGGTCATGCCGGGCACAGTGTTGACCTCGAGCAGGTAGAAGCGGCCGGTCTCGTCCTGCATCACGTCCACGCGACCCCAGCCGCGGCAGCCCACTGCATGGAATGCCTGCAGACAGAGTTCAGCCAGCTCGGCTTCCTTCTCGGCAGGCAGGCCACAGGGGCACTGATACAGAGTGTCGTTGGCCAGATACTTGGCGTCGTAGTCGTAGAAGGTGTGCGGTGTACTCAGGCGGATTGCCGGCAGTGCACGACCATCCAGTATCGCCACCGTGAATTCGGCGCCGCTGATCCATTGCTCGACCAGCGTCTGGTCGTCGTACGCTCGGGCGTCATCACAAGCCTGTTCCAGCTCGGCGAGGTTGCTCACCTTGGCCATGCCAATGCTCGAGCCTTCATGTACCGGCTTGACGATCAATGGCGTACCCAGCGATTCGATGATCGACGGGCAATCGGAACGATCACGCAACAAGGCATGGTTCGGCGTGGGTAGCTCAAGACTGCGCCACACCAGCTTGGTACGCAGTTTGTCCATGCCCAGCGCAGACGCCATCACGCCGCTGCCGGTATAAGGAAGCTTCAAACTTTCAAGCAGCCCCTGCAGGCTACCGTCTTCACCGCCACGTCCGTGCAGCGCAATGAACACGCGGTCGGGCCGGTCAGTGATCAGCCGTTGAGCGAGGTCATCACCGGCGTCGATACCATAGGCATCGATGCCAGCACCGCGCAGCGCGTCGAGCACAGCCGCGCCGGATTTGAGCGATACCTTACGCTCGGCGGATGTGCCGCCGTAGAGGACTGCGACCTTGCCAAACTGGGTCGGTTCAATCATCAGGCTGCCCCTCCCTGTGTGCTCAGGCGTGTCAGCGCTTCGGCCAACTGGTTCGCCAAGCCGCCAATATCGCCAGCACCCTGGGTCAAGAGAATATCGCCCGGCTGCAGAACGGCTTTGAGCAGCGGCATGACGTCGGCGTCACGCTCTACATAGATCGGATCGATCTGGCCGCGCTGCCGGATGCTGCGGCAGAGCTGCTTGCTGTCCGCGCCCGGCACGGGCTCTTCTCCGGCGGGATACACCTCCATCAACAGCAGCGCATTGGTCTCGCCCAGCACCTGAACAAAGTCTTCGTAGAGGTCGCGGGTGCGGCTGTAACGGTGCGGTTGATAAATCATCACCAGACGCCGCTCAGGCCAGCCGGCGCGAACGGCCTTGATCACCGCACTGACCTCGCGGGGGTGGTGGCCGTAATCATCGACCAGCATCACTTCGCCGCCATCCAGGGGGAAATTGCCGTGCACCTGGAAGCGCCGACCGACGCCCTCAAATTCAGTCAAACCCTTGATGATGGCGGCATTGCTGACGCCTTCTTCGGTTGCCACAGCGATGGTTGCAAGGGCATTCAACACGTTGTGCACGCCTGGCATGTTGACCCAGAGTTTCAGGTCATCCAGGCCGTCACGCTGCACGGTGAAATGGGTCGACATGCCATCTTGATGGATATCTACCGCGCGGACGTCAGCGTCGCTCGACTCGCCATAGGTAATGACCTGCCGGTTGATCTGCGGCAGGATCTCGCGCACGACCGGATCGTCGATACAGAGCACAGCAAGACCGTAGAACGGCAGGTTGTGCAGAAACTCGACGAAGGTTCGCTTGAGCCGATTGAAGTCGCCCTCATAGGTCGCCATATGGTCGGCATCTATATTGGTGACGATAGAGACCATCGGCTGCAAATGCAGGAAGGACGCATCACTTTCGTCTGCTTCAGCGACCAGATAGCGGCTCTTACCCAACTGGGCGTTGGTGCCTGCACTGGTCAGCCGACCGCCGATGACGAAGGTTGGGCTTAACCCTTCAGCTGCCAGTACCGAGGCAATCAGGCTGGTAGTCGTGGTCTTGCCGTGCGTGCCAGCCACAGCGATGCCATGCCGATAACGCATCAGTTCTGCGAGCATTTCGGCACGCGGCACGACGGGAATACGACGGTCCAATGCCGCCGAGACCTCAGGGTTCTGCGTATTGATAGCGCTGGATACCACTAACACGTCCGCTTCCTGGACGTTCTCGGGACGATGACCGATATCGATCCGTGCACCGAAGCTCTCCAGGCGCTGGGTAACCGCCGACCGTTTCAGATCCGATCCGGAGACCAGATAGCCCAGATTCAGCAACACCTCGGCAATGCCACACATGCCCGCGCCACCAATACCGACGAAGTGGATGCGGCGGATCCGTCGCATCTCAGGCAAGGCGAAAGTCGCTGCGGAACGGGGTTTATTACCCACGGGCGACCTCCAGGCAGGCGTTGATCACGTCGGCGGTGGCGTTGGGTGCGGCCTGGTTACGGGCATTGTCTGCCATCTGTTGCAAAATCTCCGGATTGGTAAAGAGGTATTTCAGGCGTTCAGCCAGTAATTCCTTGGTCAGCGTTGCCTGGGGCAGCAGCTCGGCCGCGCCATGGTCAGCCAGGAAGCGCGCATTCGCGCTCTGATGATCATCAATCGCGTGCGGCAGTGGCACCAACAGCGAGGGCCTGCCCGCCGCAGCAAGTTCGCAGACCGTCAGCGCGCCGGACCGGCACACCACCAGATCAGCCCAGGCGTAGGCCGCTGCCATATCAGCGATAAAGGGTTCGACCTTTGCCTCAACGCCAGCGTCCTTGTAGGTCTCGCTTGTGAGTTCAATGTGCAACTTGCCGCACTGATGCCAGATTTCCGGGCGTGTGGTTGCATCCAGCGTGCCCAGTGCCTCAGGCAACATGCGATTCAGCGGCAGCGCGCCGAGACTGCCGCCCAGGACCAGCAAACGCGGGCGGCGCTGGCCGTCCCAGCTCATAGCCGGTACCTGGAAAATCTCGTCACGTACCGGGTTACCGGTACTGCGGCGCTTGCTGTCATTAGCAAAACTGCCGGGGAAACCTTCGCAGCGGCGTGCGGCAATGGTCGCCAGCAAGCGATTGGCGGTGCCCACCACTGCGTTCTGCTCGTGAATGATCAGCGGGATGCGCTTCATCCAGGCAGCCAATCCACCGGGACCGGTCACATAGCCACCGGCGCCCAGCACGAAAGCCGGCTGCACCGTACGAATCACCTGGAGTGACTGACGCAGCGCGCGAGTCAGACTCAGCGGCGCTTTCAACAGGTCCGCCTTGCTCTTGCCGCGCAGGCCTTGGATATCGATGTAGTGAATCGGGAAGTCCGCCGCTGGCACCAGCTCACTTTCGATGCCCCTGCGGGTACCCAGCCAATGCACGTCGTAGCCCTGGTCGCGTAACAAACGGGCGCACGCTAAAGCCGGGAACACGTGTCCTCCGGTACCGCCAGCCATGACCAGCACGCTATTTTTCATTGCCGGCCTCCCGTAACGCCTGACGGCGCTCCCAGTCGATCCGCAGCAACAGACCCAGACTGATACAGCACACCACCAACGAGCTGCCCCCGTAACTCAGGAAAGGCAGGGTCAAGCCCTTGGTCGGCAGCAGCCCGACATTCACGCCAACGTTAATCAGGATCTGGCCGCACCACATGATGGCCAGCCCGTAGGCGAGATAGGCAGAGAACAGCCGGCCGGCCCGTTCGGCCCACAGCCCTATATAAAGACTGCGGACCGCAACGAATACCAACAGACCAAAGGCAGCCAGCGCACCGATCAGGCCGAGCTCTTCGGCGAGCACGGCAAATACGAAGTCGGTGTGCGCCTCGGGCAGATAGAACTGCTTCTGCACACTGTTGCCCAGACCCGTGCCCCACCAGCTGCCACGGCCGAAGGCGATCAGCGCCTGGGTCAACTGGTAACCGGTACCGAACGGATCGGTCCAGGGATCCAGAAAGCTGGTCAGACGCTGCAGGCGGTAGGGTTCGAAAGCCACCAGCAGACCACCCAGCCCGCCCAGCGATCCGAACAACAGCAGGAAGCGGAATAGGCCAACGCCCCCGAGGAACAACATACCGGTCGCAGCGCCCATCAGTACCACGGTCGCGCCGAAATCCGGCTCGATAACCAGCAGCCAAGCCATCGGCCCGAGCACCATGAAGGGCTTGATAAAGCCGAACCACTTTTCCTTGACCTCTTTCTGGCGCTGCACCAGATACCCGGCCAGGAACACTACCGCGAACAGCTTGGCCAGCTCGGAGGGCTGGATATTGATTGGGCCAACCGCAATCCAGCGCCAGCTACCGTTAACCTCACGGCCGATACCCGGGATCAATACCGCGATGAGCAGCCCGAATCCGATAAACAGCAACGGGAAGCGGAACTGCTGCCAGAGATTCACCGGTATCGACAGCACCACAATCAGCGCGCCGAGGCCGATCGCCAGATAGATCAGCTGCCGGATCATATAGAACAGCGGGTTGCCCAGCTGACCGGCGGCGACTTCCATCGAGGACGACGTAACCATGACCACACCCAGACCCAGCAGGCACAGCGCGGCCACCAGAAGTGGCATGTCCATGTCGAAACGCCGTTCACCCAGGAGCGGTGCGGCGGAGCGCTGTAGCACATCAGTCAAGATCATGTGTCAGCCTCCCTACCGCTTCGGCGAACAGCCGTCCGCGCTCCTCGAAATTCTTGAACATGTCCAGACTGGCGCAGGCAGGCGACAGCAGCACTATGTCACCCGGCTGGGCCACATCGGCCGCCGCGGTGACGGCTTGCTCGATAGAGTCAACGCGGATGACCGGTACTGCATTGCCCAGCGCCTGGCCCAGCATGGAGGCATCGCGCCCGAGCAATACCGCTGCGCGACAATAGCGGCCGACCGGCTCACGCAACGGCGCGAAATCGGCGCCTTTGCCATCGCCGCCGGCGATCAACACCTGCTTTCCAGACAGATCCGCGCCGAAGCCGTTGATCGCGGCCAGTGCGGCGCCAACGTTGGTGGCCTTGGAGTCGTCGTAATAATCCACGTCAGCATGTTTGCCGACCCACTGGCAACGATGCGGCAGCCCGGTGAAATCGCGCAGCGCCTGCAGCATCGCAGGGAAAGGCAGGCCAGCGGCGTGCCCGAGCGCCAGCGCAGCCAGTGCATTGGCCTGATTATGCGCGCCGCGAATCTTCAACTCGGCAACCGGCATCAGTGCCTGGAATTCGAACGCCAGGCAGGTTTCGCCGTCCTCTTCGATCAGACCGAAGCCCTTGAAATCGGGGCGCGACAGACCGAAGGTCCACTGCGGCAGCTGATCGGCAACCAGGGGCCGCGAGAGCAAATCGTCCCGATTGATTACTACCTGACGTGCGCCATTGAAAATCCGGTGCTTGGCCTGATGGTAGGCCGCCAGATCGGCATAGCGATCCATGTGGTCTTCGCTGACATTCAGTACCGTCGCGACTTCCGCGTTGAGCCGTTCGGTGGTTTCCAGTTGAAAGCTGGAGAGCTCGAGTACGTATAAGGCAGCGTTGTGATCCAGCAGGTCCAAGGCCGGCGTACCGATATTGCCGCCCACTGCAACGCGGACGTTAGCCGCGCGCGCCATCTCACCAACCAGCGTGGTGACGGTACTCTTGGCGTTTGAGCCGGTGATCGCGACGATCGGCGCCTTGGCCTCGCGGGCGAACAGTTCTATGTCACCCACCAGCTTCACGCCAGCCTTGCGTGCCTGCTGCAACGCCGGCGTCGACAAGGCAATGCCCGGGCTGACCACCAGCTCCGCGGCAGAACTGAGCACCTCCGCATCCAGCTCGCCGAGATACAGATCAGCCATGGGCGCAAAACGCTTTAGCTGATCCAGACCCGGCGGGTGCTGGCGGGTATCGGCCACGCCAAAAGGTAGACCACGGCCCGCCAGAAAACGGGCGACCGAGAGCCCGGTGCTGCCGAGCCCGACGATGATCCGTTTCTTGTCCGTGGTTATCAGTGACACAGTGTCTTCCTCAACGCAGCTTCAGAGTGGCCAGTCCGATCAACACCAGTACGACGGTGATGATCCAGAACCGCACGATGACCCGGGGTTCGGGCCAGCCCTTCAATTCAAAATGGTGATGAATGGGCGCCATACGAAACACCCGTCTGCCGGTCAGCTTGAAGGAAGCGACCTGAACGATGACCGAGAGTGTTTCGACGACGAAGATGCCGCCCATGATGAACAGTACGATTTCCTGGCGAACGATCACGGCGATCACGCCCAGCGCAGCGCCGAGTGCCAGCGCGCCCACGTCGCCCATGAATACCTGTGCGGGGTAGGTGTTGAACCAGAGAAACCCCAGCCCGGCGCCAATCAGCGCACCGCAGAAGATGATCAGCTCCCCCGCGCCCGGCACATGCGGGATCAGCAGGTACTCGGCGAAACGCACGTTACCCGAAAGGTAGGCAAAAATGCCGAGCGCACCGCCGACCATTACCGTAGGCATGATCGCCAGGCCGTCGAGCCCGTCAGTCAGGTTGACCGCATTGCTCGAGCCAACGATGACGAAATAAGTCAGCACGATGAAGCCCATGCCCAGCTGAAACTCGACATGCTTGAAAAACGGCACGATCAAGGTCGTTTCGATCGGCGTCTTGGCGGTCATATAGAGCACCACCGCGGCAATCAGTCCGAACACAGACTGCCAGAGATACTTCCAGCGCGAAGGCAGGCCGCGCGAATTCTTTTCCACCACCTTGCGGTAATCATCTACCCAGCCAATCGCGCCGAACGCCAGCGTGACACCCAGCACCACCCATACATATACATTGCGTAGATCTGCCCAAAGCAGCGTAGCAATCGCAATAGCGACCAGAATCAGGGCGCCGCCCATGGTTGGCGTGCCGGCCTTGGACAGGTGGGACTGAGGACCATCATTGCGCACCGACTGACCGATCTGACGAAAGCTCAATGAGCGGATCATCCAGGGACCGAGGAACAAGGCCAGCGCAAGCGCAGTAAGCACACCAAGAATTGCCCGCAGCGACAAGTATTGGAATACCGAAAACCCGGTATGAAATTGCTGCAGATATTGGGCAAGTAAGAGCAGCATCTAGTCGACCTTCCCGTCGTTGGTGTCATCCATAGTGGCTACCAGTCCTGCGACCACCTCCTCCATTCCCGCACTGCGCGAGCCCTTGACCAGCACCCATACGTCCGGGCCCAGCTGCGCTTTTACCGCCTCAACCAATTCGGACTTGTTGACGAACTGCTGTGCGCCTTCGCCAAAGCTGTTAGCTGCCAACGCAGATAGGCGGCCCACTGCATAGAGTCCGTCCAAACCTTGCTGGCGCGCGTGCTCACCAATTTCCTGGTGACAGTCGCTCTCCCACTCGCCGAGTTCGGCCATATCGCCAAGTACCAGCAGGCGACGCCCCGGGAAACAGGCGAGCAGATCAATCGCTGCCTTCACCGATGCGGGGCTGGCGTTATAGCTGTCATCGATGATGATGGAGCCCTGCAGACCCGGTCGGCTGGCGGCGCGGCCCGACATAGGCTGGACACTCTCGAGACCGCTACGGATGTATTCAAGCGGCACATCCAGCGCCAGAGCGGCACCCGTTGCTGCCAACGCATTGGCAACGTTGTGCTGGCCCAGCAGATTCAGTTGAATATCGACTTCACCTTTAGGCGTAACCAGCAAAAATCCCGGGCAACCGCGGCCGTCCAGCTTGATGGCCTCGGCGCGCACTTCGGCAGTCGGGTTGGTCAGACTGAACACGAAGCTCTTGCGCTTGCCCAGCAGCTGATACCAGTCTTCAAACCAGGGACTGTCGAGATTGATCACCGCCTTGCCCTTGCCACTCAATGCGCTGAAGATTTCGCTCTTGGCTTTGGCGATGTTGGCCAGGCTGCCGAAGCGCCCGATGTGTGCGTTGCCCGCATTGGTGAGCACGCTGACGGTGGGCTTGGCGATGTCCATGCTGTAGGCAATGTCGCCACGGGCGGCGGCGCCCATCTCGATCACCGCGTAACGGTGTTCGTTGGTCAGGCCGAGCAGCGTCATAGGCACGCCGATTTCGTTGTTCAGATTGCCCTGAGTGGCCAATACCGGGCCCAGCGGGCGGAGAATCGCAGCGACCATTTCCTTGACGGTGGTCTTGCCGCTGGAGCCGGTAATTGCCACCAACGGACCGGTGTACGCTGCACGGGCCAGGCCGGCTAACTGGCCCAGGGCACGCAGACTGTCGTGAACCAGCAGCTGCGGCAGTCGATCTTCAACCAGATATTCGACCAGCGCGCAGGTTGCGCCGCGCGCGCGGGCATCGGCCAAATGATCGTGTCCGTTGGTGCGTGTCCCCGCCAGAGCGACGAACAAGCCGCCGGGCTGGATAGCGCGGCTGTCGAAGGCGACGCTATCGAATTGAGCGTCAAGCCCCTTCAGGGTCGCAGCGAGAGGACCGACCAGATCGGACAGGCGCATGGCTTCAAGCATGACTCGCCTCCCACTGCTGCAAGGCGCATTCGGCCTGTTCGTAGTCACTGAAAGCGTGGCGCACGCCGTTTATCTCCTGATAGGTTTCGTGGCCCTTGCCGGCCAAAAGAATGACGTCTTCGCGATGGGCGCGGCTGATGGTGTGCGCGATCGCCTCGGCGCGATTAGCAAGGACAGTAATTTTCTGAGGCTTGCCGATACCCTGGCAGATCTGCCCGATGATGCTCGAGGACGGCTCATTACGCGGATTGTCATCGGTGACGACGACGCGATCGGCGTACTCTTCGGCGATCCGGCCCATCAGGGAACGCTTGCCGGCATCCCGGTTGCCACCGCAGCCGAATACGCAGGTAAGCCGCCCGCCGACGTGGGCACGCAGCGCGGTCAGCGCCTTTTCCAGCGCGTCCGGGGTATGGGCGTAATCAATAACAACCAGCGGACGCGAACCGCCGCCAAGACGCTGCATTCTGCCAGCCGGCGCGCGCAGGCCTGCAGCGCGCTCAACGGCTTGTTGCAGAGTGAAACCCAGCACCAGCAAGCTGCCCACAACTGCGAGCAAATTGCTTAGATTGAAAGCCCCGAGCAGCTGGCTATTGAGCGCAAATTGCTGATCGCCCACATTCAGCTGGGCATGGATGCCGGCATCGTCATAACGTACGTCGCTGCCGTACAGCTCAGCGGTCTTATCCTGCAGGCTGTAACCGATCAGCTGAGCATCGCCCTGCCGCGCGGGGCATCGCTCGACCAGCCGACGCCCGACGGGATCATCCAGATTGATAACGGCATGACAACCGGCAACATCAAACAGCCGCGCCTTGGCCGCTTCATAGCTATCCATGTCGCTGTGATAGTCGAGGTGGTCACGGCTCAGATTGGTAAACACCGCCACATCGAAATCCAGCGCCGCGACCCGTCCCTGATCCAGCGCGTGGGATGACACCTCCATGCATACCGCCTGGGCGCCGGCGTCGCGCAGCTGGGCCAGTTGGCGTTGAACGCTTACTGCATCGGGCGTGGTCATGCCATGATCGATCAGTGCATCCGGCATGCCGCTACCGAGCGTCCCGATAACGCCACAAGGTGTGTTCAGCTCGTTCAGCGCCTGCGCCAGCATTTGGCAAACCGAGGTTTTGCCATTGGTGCCGGTTATCCCGATCAGCGTTAGCGTGGCGGAAGGGTCGGCATAAAAGCGTCCAGCAATCGCAGACACCCGGTCAGCCAGGTCAGGCACTGCCAGCATGGGCACCGCACCCGTGTAATCACGGTCGCCGGTGGCGTGGTAGGCGACCGCGACTGCGCCGGCCTGCAGCGCCTGCTCGATATAGTCCCGACCGTCAACCTTCAGTCCAGGCACCGCCAGGAACAGATAGCCACTCTTTACCTGCCGGCTGTCCAGCGTGAGGCCAGTGACTGTTACGTCCTGGCCCTGCCAATCGGGGAATAGCTGACGCAAGGTTGTCATCCGCGGAATCCTCCCTTGGTCGGGGGAATTTCCACCTGTTGCAGCTCCGGCATATTATCCGGCGTGATGTTCATCAGCCGCAATGCACCGGCCATCAGATCACTGAATATCGGCGCTGCGACCAGGCCACCGTAATAGCCGCCCTTGGTGGGCTCGTCCACCACAATGGCGATGGCAATGCGTGGATCCGTGCTCGGGGCGAAGCCGGCGAACAAGGACCGATAGGAATCTTCCTTATAACCCTTAGCGGTATGGCTGACCTTGCGCGCCGTACCGCTCTTGCCAGAGACGTGATAGCCGGGGACCAGGGCGCGATGTGTGCCGCCCTCGGCTTCGATAACCTGCTGCAACATTCCCTGCACGGCCTTGGCCACGTCTCTGGAAATGACTTGTTCACCAGCTGGCGTTTCGTTGACCCGCAGCAGCGACAGCGGGACCTTGTTGCCATCATTCGCTAAAACCGAATACGCCTGCGCCAGCTGAACGGTGGTCAATGACAAACCGTAGCCGTAGGACAGCGTTGCGGTTTCTGCCTGACCCCACTCGCGATAGGTCGGTAGATTGCCGACCTGCTCGCCCGGAAAACCCAGCCCGGAATACTCGCCCAAGCCAACGTCATGCATCACGCCACGAATAGCCGGCCCACCTACATCAAAGGCGACCTTGCTCATACCGACGTTGCTTGATTTGAGCAGAATGCCCGCCAGATCGAGCTTGCCGCCCGGTGCGCGGGACACGTCACGAATGGTGTATCGGCCAATTCTCAAGGTGCCTGGGTAGACGTCTACCTGATCCGTGGTTTTCCAGCGTCCGGTAGCCAGTGCCGCGCTCATGGAGAAGGGCTTCATCGTTGAACCGGGCTCGAACACGTCGATCAAGGCGCGGTTGCGCATCATTTCGGGCTTGAGGTCCGCGCGATTGTTCGGGTTGTAGCTGGGGTGATTGACCATGGCGAGGATTTCACCGGTGCGCACATCGATCATCACCAGGGAGCCGCCCTTGGCGTCGAATTCGTCCAGCCCCTTGCGCAGTTCGCGGTGGGCCAGATACTGCAGGCGCAGGTCGATGGACAGCGCCAGATCATTGCCGGGACGCGCATTCTTGACGACCTGTACATCCTTGATCAAACGACCGCGGCGATCCTGCAGCACCTGACGGCTGCCGGGAACGCCCTGCAACCATTCGTTGTAGGCAAGTTCCAGACCTTCCTGTCCGTGTTCATCGACATTGGTAAAGCCCACCAAATGCGAGGTGACATCCCCCGCCGGGTAGAATCGGCGATACTCTTCCTGGCTGTAGACCCCGGGGACCTTGAGCGCGACAACGGCTGCGCCATCCTGCGGGGTCATGCGACGACGCAGATAGATAAACTCGCGTTCGGCGTTGGCTTTCAGGCGCTCACTAAAGGTAGCCAGGTCCGTACCCAGTGCCTCGGCCAGTTGCGGCCAATGCTGCTGCTGATGAATCAGTTGTGTCGGATTGGCCCACAGGGTCAGCACCGGCGTACTGACCGCCAGCGGCTCGCCATTACGATCGGTGATCTGCCCGCGGTGCGCGGTGATGGGTACATGGCGCAGGCTGCGCTTGTCACCCTGGTTACGCAGGAATCCGCCATCCAGCACATGCAACTGCACGATCTGCCAGGAGATAACCGCGCAACATACGCCCAAGGCGCCAATGACGATACGAAATCGCCACGGGTGAAGACTGCCGTTGGACTTGATTCTGATCATGGCTTCACCAGTACCACTTCGACAGCCGAGGGTACGCGCATGTCGAGCTTGCCGCGGGCGATGCTTTCAACTCGGTGATGTGCAGTCCAGGTACTCTGTTCGAGAACCAGCCGCCCCCATTCAGCCTGGGCTTTTTCACGCTGCTTCATCTCACTGTCGAGTTCGTTGAGCAATGTACGGCTCCAGTGAGCGCTGTACGGTACGGCGAGCGCACTGACCAGGATCAGCAGACCGACAGCCAGCAACCAGCCACTGCTACGTGGCAAACCGGTGCGTTCCTGAAGGGTCAGCTGCTCAGTCATCAGCGCTTCTCCGCGATCCGCAGCATCGCGCTGCGGGCACGTGGGTTACCCGCGACTTCCTCGGCCGAGGGCTTGATAGCCTTGCCGACCAGATTGATGCTGATGGGGATATCAATCTCGCGGATGGGCAATCCACGGGGTATTGGCGCACCCTTGGCTTCGCGGCGCATGAAGTGCTTGACCAGACGATCTTCCAGCGAGTGGAAGCTGATCACGACCAGCCGACCGCCAGGCGCGAGCACGTCAAGCGCGGCCTTGAGGCCGTCAGCCAGGTCTTCCAGCTCACGATTGATAAAGATGCGGATACCCTGAAAGGCGCGGGTGGCCGGATGCTTGTGTTTTTCCCAGGCTGGATTAGCAACCTTGATTACCTCGGCCAGATCAGCGGTGCGGGTAAACGGCTGCTCGGCGCGACGCATGACGATGGCCCGCGCCATGCGCCGGGAGAAGCGCTCCTCGCCGTATTCTTTCAATACCGTGGCAATGTCCGCTTCGTCGGCAGTGTTGATCCACTCCGCCGCGCTCTGACCCTGGGCGGGGTCCATGCGCATGTCGAGGGGACCGTCATTGAGAAAACTGAAGCCGCGTTCGGCGTCGTCAAGCTGAGGGGAGGACACACCCAGGTCCAGCAATACGCCATTGACCTGACCGTGCAAACCGCGCTGACGCAGCTCTTCCGCCATGTCCGCGAAGCTGCGGCGTACAACGACAAAGCGGCCGTCATCGGCCGCCAGTTGGGTTCCGACCCGGATCGCCTCCGGGTCCTTGTCGAACCCGATGAGCCGACCCTCCTTCGAGAGTCTGGATAGAATGGCTCTACTATGGCCTCCGCGACCGAATGTACCGTCCACGTAAAGGCCGTCAGGCTGAACCGCCAGACCATTCAAGGCTTCATCGAGCAGAACACTTATATGTTGAAACACAGGAGATTGGCTCATAGGCTTAACGACTGCAGTTCAACCGGCAAATCGCCAGCATCCTGCACCTCAAGGTAGGCTTCAGTCGTCGCAGTCCACTCGTCGTCGCTCCACAATTCAAACTTGTTCAGCTGACCGACCAGCATCACCTTCTTATCGAGACCAGCGTGCTCGCGCAATAACGGCGGCACCACGAAACGGCCGTTGCCGTCCAGCTCGATCTCATTGGCATTACCGATCAGGAGCCGGTTCAGCCGCTTTACTGCAGGGTTCATATTGGGCGCCTTCTTTAACTGCTGTTCTACTAGTTCCCATTCCTGCAGCGGATAGATCCACAGGCAGCGCTCTTCCAGAGCAATCGTCGCAATCAGATGGCCACCACAGGACTCGAGCAGCCGATCGCGATACCGAGCCGGCATGGCGAGGCGCCCTTTGGCGTCCAGATTGATGGCACTTGCTCCTCTAAACACGCTCCTGCTACCCCCACTGAATGGCTATCCTTGCCAATAAATCCCACTTTCGTCCACATAACACCACTTCGGCACACTATAGGAACGCGCCAATAGACCGTCAAGTGAGCATTTCACTAAAAAGCCTTTAATGACGAAGGGTTAGCAAAAAAGCGACGTAATACTGTGGTATACGGGGGCGTAGCGCTCAGACAAAATATTGACGTTTCAAGCAGATATATCTGGAAGTTAATGTGAACTGTTACCAGAGAATATTTTTTGCTGCAGGAGGGCATCACGCTAGGCGGGAAAAAAATAAGAGTTGGCCTGTAAGCCGGGTTCTGTCTGGGACAGTCATTCCTCTACGACAGCCATCACTGACTGCCTCTAGCAACCTACCCGAACCCAGTGCGGGCCACACCGTTGGGTTCCTATTTGGTCTTGCTCCGAGCGGGGTTTACCTAGCCACAGACTGTTACCAGCTGCGCGGTGCGCTCTTACCGCACCATTTCAACCTTACCGGCGCTTGCGCGCTTAGGCGGTATATTTTCTGCTGCACTTTCCGTGGGCTCACGCCCCCCAGGTGTTACCTGGCACTCTGCCCTATGGAGCCCGGACTTTCCTCCCTACCGCAAGCGGTACGGCGACTGTCCAGCCAACTCTTGGGCGCAAGGTTAGCGAGCTTCATCGCGATGAGCAAGCACTCTCTTGTAACGCTCTATAACCGGGCTTCACAGCTTGCCGGCTTTCTCCAGCGCAACCTGATACAAACGGTTCTTCTTGACGCCAGTAAGCTGCGCAGCCAGCGCCGCCGCCTGCTTTACCGGCAGCTCGGCAAGCAGGATGTCGAGGACCCGTTCAGCCTCCGGATCCAGGCCTTCGCCCTCCGGCAGTACCGACATGCCTTCCACCACAAGCACGCATTCGCCCCGCTGCTGATCCGCGTCGTTACGCACCCATTCAACCAGCTCAGATAGCGGCGCACCTTTAATGGTCTCGAAGGTTTTGGTCAGTTCCCGTGCGAGGACCACGTGCCGGTCAGCACCAAGCAGTTCAAACATATCCTCCAGACATTCCAGCAGGCGGTGCGGCGCCTCGTAGACCATCCAGGTTCTGGGCTCTACCGCCAGCGCCTGGAGACGCAGCCGCCGGCCATGCGCCTTTGCGGGCAAAAAGCCTTCAAAAGCGAATCGATCAGACGGCAAGCCGGCAGCGCTCAACGCGGCTATCAGCGCGCAAGGTCCCGGTATGGGGCAAACCTTGACGCCGGCTTCGCGCGCCTGACGCACCAGGTGATAGCCCGGGTCGGAAATCAATGGCGTCCCGGCGTCGGAGATCAGCGCCATGTCTTCGCCGCCAAGCATCCGCTCGATCAACCGCTGACTCTTGTCGCGTTCGTTATGATCGTGGCACGCAGTTGTAGGTGTGGTTACCCCGTAGTGCTGCAGCAGCCGGGCGCTGTGGCGAGTGTCTTCGGCAGCGATCAGTTGAACAGACCGCAGCACCTCCAACGCCCTTGGCGTGAGATCCTGCAGATTGCCGATGGGCGTGGCGACAACGAACAGGGTACCGGCGCTGGCAGACATATCATTACCTGGGAACGAGATTGGAGCCGGCATTGTACAGGACGTGAGCAGGTTCCAGCGAAGCGCATGGCGGTCGCACCGCCCCTTGGTTACAATGACTGCCTCACAGTTACGGAGCTTTGCCCCGCAAGGCTCACCGTGTAAGGATTGCCTGATGCCCCGCATGAATCGCCTGTCGCTTACAGCCCTGGCCATTGCCGTAATGCTCGGGGGCTGCGCAACCCCACCACCCTCTCAACTGTCGGACCTTCCGCGCACACCGGACGCATCGGTGGACGAAATCCTGGAGGATGCCGAGCGGTATTCCGGGGCCGAAGCTTATCTGCTGCGCTTGTACGCAGCCCAGGCTGCCTGGAGCACTAACCAGCCAGAGCGGGTGCGCAGCATTCTCAGCCGAATCCCCCAGAGTGAACTGCCACCGGACCAACAGCTGCGCTTCGCGGAACTGCAAGCGCGTAGCGCATTGGCGCTGGGCCAACCGGAGGCTGCGCTGCTCGCACTGCGACACCCGTCAATGATTCATCTCGAGGCCCAACCCATTGAGGAGC
This sequence comes from Pseudomonas saliphila, assembly GCF_008638345.1. Classification (GTDB taxonomy): domain Bacteria; phylum Pseudomonadota; class Gammaproteobacteria; order Pseudomonadales; family Pseudomonadaceae; genus Halopseudomonas; species Halopseudomonas saliphila. The sequence goes on from NZ_VTVA01000002.1 coordinate 336,097, forward strand.
AGTTAGCCATTCAGCAACTGCGCGCCGAGGCTTTTCAGGCCACTGGCGACCCGCTGAATTCTGCCCGCGAACGCACATTCATTGACGGCATGCTGCCGCAGGGCGAACGAGAAGCCAACCACCAGGCGATCTGGGAAGACCTCAATCGTGCGCCGCTGGAAGACATCCGGCAAGCAGCTGGCGAGGCAACCGGTGAATTCGCCGGCTGGCTGCAACTGGCGTTGATCAGTCGCGAACAAAGCAATCTGGATCTTCAGGTTCAGGCGGTAAACCAGTGGACAGAAACCTTCCCGGACCACCCGGCCGCCAAACTGATGCCCGAGTCGATCGCCCAGCTGCTCGAGTTACATGCCAACCGGCCGACGCATATCGCTCTGTTCCTACCCTTCGAAGGCCCGCTCGCCGGGGCCGCGCAAGCCCTGCGTGACGGCTTCATGGCCTCGCAGTATCAGGCACACAGCCAGGGTCTTGAGCAGCCGCGGATAAGCCTGTACGACAGCACGGCCTACGCCGACCCGATGGCGTTCTACCGCGATGCCGAGGCCGACGGCGTGCAGTGGGTGATAGGACCGCTGGAACGCGATCAGGTCAGTCGCCTGGCGAACATGACCGACGTGCCATTGCCCACCCTTGCACTGAACTATACGGATAATCCGATCAGCTCCGATCAGACGCTGTTCCAGTTCGGGCTCGCCCCCGAAGACGAGGCCCGCTCCGCCGCACAGCGCGCTTGGGACGACGGACATCGAAACATGGCGGTGCTGGCGGCTCAGACTGACTGGGGACAGCGCTCCTATGAGGCCTTCCGGGCGGAATGGGAAGCGCTGGGCGGCATCCTGGTTGGTCGCGACATAATCGATGAGCCCGCGACCATTTCCGGACAGATCGCCGACCTGCTTAATATCCGCGAGAGCGAGCAGCGCGGCGCACGCATTCAGAGCGCACTGGGCAACAAGGTCGTCGTCCAGCCCACTCCCCGTCAGGATCTACACGCCTTGTTTCTTGCCGCCACACCGCAGCAGGCCCGGCAGATCAAACCGACCCTGGCCTTTCAGTACGCAGCCGATCTGCCGGTGTACGCCACCTCCCATGCCTATCAATTGGGCGTGGACTCCGCTGAGAACACTGATCTGGACGGCATACTGGTAGCCGAAATTCCCTGGCTGCTCACGCGCTCGGATGCCCTCTATGAATCCGTCAGCAATAGCTGGCCTCAGGCGTCTGGTCCGATGGGGCGCTTATATGCAATGGGTGCCGACGCCCAACGACTGTTCAGTCGCCTGCCACAGCTGCAACGCTACGAAGAAGCCAGCGTCGAGGGCGCAACCGGGCGACTGTCGCTGGGTGCAGATGGTCGCATTCGCCGCAGCCTCAGCTGGGGCGTGATCACTGAAGGTCGCATTGTGCCGGTCGATGAGGCAATCAGCTCGCCATGATCCGTCTGACGGCCAAGCAGATCCTTGGCAATCAGGCCGAGCGGCTTGCAGAACAGCTGCTTCTTGAAGCCGGGATGCGGCTGCTGGCGCGCAACTACCGATGCAAGCTGGGCGAGCTGGATCTGGTCATGCGTGACGCAGATACAGTAGTATTCGTCGAAGTACGCTTCAGGCGCACGGGCCAATGGGGCAGCGCGGTAGAGACAGTCGACCGACGCAAGCAAAAGCGCGTCATCGCCGCAGCCCAACATTATCTGCTGACCCACCCTCATCTGGCCGATCAGCCCTGTCGCTTCGACGTCATTGCCGCCGATGGCAGTCCTGCGGATCCTGCGTCCTATCGATGGATCCGCGAAGCTTTTACTTGCTAACGAGTTCCTTCCTATGGATATGCAGCACCGCATCAGGCAACTGTTCACCGACAGTATCGAAACCAAGACCAGAGCGATGGAAGCCCTGGGACCGAGCATAGAACAGGCTAGCCAGGTAATGGTCAACAGCCTGTTAAATGAAGGCAAACTGCTTTCCTGTGGCAACGGCGGCTCAGCCGGAGATGCTCAGCATTTTTCCTCGGAGCTGCTTAACCGCTTCGAGCGCGAGCGCCCCAGCCTGCCGGCAATTGCCCTGACGACCGACAGCTCGACCGTCACCTCCATTGCCAACGACTATAGCTACGAAGAAATATTCTCCAAGCAGATCCGCGCACTCGGTCAGCCGGGCGATGTGTTGCTGGCTATCTCCACCAGCGGCAACTCCGGCAACGTGCTGCAAGCCATCCAGGCCGCACATGACCGCGACATGCTGGTGGTAGCGCTCACCGGGCGTGACGGCGGCGCCATGGCCTCTCTGCTGCTTCCAGAAGACGTCGAGATCCGCGTCCCGGCGCGCTCCACCGCACGCATTCAGGAAGTACACCTGCTCGCCATTCATTGTCTGTGCGACCTTATCGATCGTCAGCTGTTCGGGAGTGAAGAATGATGCTTAAAGGAATCGGCGTATTCATGGTTGTGGTCACATTAGCCGGCTGTAGCGGCGTGCTGACCGCTACCCGCGACACGCCCATGCAGGGCGACCATGGCACCCGCACGCTCGGCAGTACCATTGATGACCAGCTCATCGAAACCCGTACTGGCGTCAACATCGCCAAGGCCGACGTAGCACTGGAGCGCGACTCTCGCATCGAGGTCACCAGCTTCAACGGTGTAGTACTGCTTGCCGGCCAGGTGCCTAGCGAAGAACTGCGACAGACTGCTGCAAAGGTCGCCAGCGAAGTGCAACGCGTCAAGGTGGTGCATAACGAATTGACCGTCGGTCCTAAGCTGACGCTGCTGGCGCGCAACAACGACGCCCTCATCACCACCAGTGCCAAAAGCCGCTTGCTGACAGACAGCAGCATTCCGGGGCGCAGGATCAAGGTCACCACTGAAGCGGGTGTGGTCTATCTGATGGGATTGGTAAGGCGCAGCGAAGCCGAGCTGGCCGTGCAGGCGATACAGCAGGTGGGTGGCGTACAGCGGATCGTGAAACTCTTTGAGTATATCGATTGAACCGTGCGGGCCGACCGTCCTGCAGTTGGCCCGAACCATTCTGAACCGAAGCAGCACTTGCTGCTTCGATAGCTCTTGCTACTTCACAACCTTCAACGACGGACGTCCGGACGGTTTGGCCTCGGGCTTGGTGCCTTCAGCACCGCCCTTGTCGTCTTCCGGCGGCGGCGCAACCGGTTCTATCTCGAATACCATGCCCTGCCCGTTCTCACGCGCGTAGATCGCCATGATCGCCTGCGCGGGCAACCAGACCTGCTGCGGACGGCCACCGAAACGGCCATCGAAACTGATCTTGTCGTTGTCCATTTCCAGATGCCGGATAGCACTGGGAGACAGATTGAGAACGATCTGCCCGCCTTCGACGAAGCTGTCCGGCACAACAGTGTCCGGATACTCCGCGTTGACCAGCAAGTAGGGGGTGCACTGATTATCGAGAATCCACTCGTACAGCGCACGCACCAGATAGGGCCGGCTTGAGCTCATTTCAGCCATGCATGCCTCCTGAGAATAAGGTGAATGACTACTGCATGTCCTTCTCGGCGGACGACAGACTTCCAATGAAACCATCGCGCTGAAAAATGCGGTCCATATAATCCTGCAAGGGCTTTGCCTGTTTAGGCAGTTCGATTCCCAGCATGGGCAAACGCCAGAGGATCGGCGCGATGCAGCAGTCAACCAGACTGAATTCGTCGCTCATGAAATAGGACATTTCAGCGAACACCGGCGCAACACCGGTCAGACTTTCACGTAATTCCTTGCGCGCCTTGGTCGCCGCCGCAGCGGGCGTCCTTGGGTCGGCAATGGTATCGACCAGATTGCACCAGTCGCGCTGTACCCGGTACATCAGCAACCGCGTATTGGCTCGCGCAACCGGATAGACCGGCAACAACGGCGGGTGCGGAAATCGCTCGTCCAGGTACTCCATCATGATGTTTGGCTCATAGAGCACCAGATCACGATCGAGCAATGTTGGAACAGTATTGTAGGGATTGTTTTCAATAAGCTCTTGAGGATGATCGCCTGACTCGACGTTGATCACATCGACGGTAACCCCTTTCTCTGCCAGAACAATGCGTACGCGGTGACAATAATGGTCCCGTGGATCTGAGAAAAAAGCCATCGACGAACGTTTGCTGGCGGTAACACCCATATATCAACCCTCATCCTTTGCGCATTGCGGTAGCAGCCTGCATGCGTAGCCACGGCCGCGCAGACCGGTGAAATTACCCCGGCCGCTATCAATTAGGCGTGCATTATACCCCAGAAACAAGCGCGCGCCCCAAAGGGCGCGCGCAATTGATCCGGTTAAAGCCGTGGATCAGTGAACGTCTCTCCAGTACTCGCGTTTCAGCAGGTAAGCAAAGATGAACAGGAAGGCCAGATACAGCAGCACATAGATGCCGATGCGGTGGCGCTCCAGCTTGATCGGGTCAGCCGAGTAAGCAAGGAAGGCGACCAGATTACGTACTGTTTCGTCGAACTCCTCCTCGGACTGAGTACCCGTCTCAGGCACTACGGTCAGCACGTCACACTGCTCTTCCTGAACGGTGTCGCCAGTCAGCGTATCGCGCACGGGCTTACCGTCTTCCAACACCGGCATTGGCTTGCAACCGATAACCTGATCACCCTGCAGCTCGGCAAGCACGTTAGGCATGCCCACGTTCGGGAACACCTTGTTGTTGGCGCCCAGCGGCCGCGTCGGATCTTCGTAGAAGGTGCGCATGTAGGTGTACAGCCAATCCTCACCGCGCACGCGGGAAACCATGGTCAGATCCGGCGGAGCCGTACCGAACCATACTTTCGCGTCTACGGGGCGCATGCCGTTTTCCATGTGATCACCGATCAGCGCGCCGGTGAAGACCATGTTTTCAAGCATCAGCTCTTCCGGGATGCCCAGATCAGTAGCAACGCGTTCATAGCGCTGATACTGAGCAGAGTGACAACCCATGCAGTAGTTAACAAAAGTACGCGCGCCGTCCTGCAGCGAAGCCTTGTCGGTCAAGTCAATATTGGCCTCGTCCAGCTCGTACCCGCTGGCGGCACCCAGCGCAACGCAGGGCACCAGTGCAAATAACAGGGCAATTAGTCGATTTTTCATTAGCCAGGGATCCTCTCCGGAACGGCCTTAGTCTTCTCCATGCTGGTATAGAACGGCATGAGTATGAAGAAGGCGAAATACAGGACTGTACAAATCCGCGCGATCAGCGTCCGGGTCTCGTTACCGGGAATCGCACCCAGAACACCCAGGATCACAAACACGACGCAGAAGATTGCCAGCCATAGCTTGCTCATCCAGCCTTTGTAGCGGATAGAGCGGACCGGACTGCGATCGAGCCAGGGTAGTACGAACAACATAGCGATCGACGCACCCATCGCCATGACACCCGGGAACGCGGAGCCACCAATTGCCGGTACGGCACGGAGAATCGCGTAGAACGGCGTGAAGTACCAGACCGGCGCAATATGGTCAGGCGTCTTCAACTGGTTGGCGACTTCGAAGTTCGGATGCTCAAGGAAGAAGCCGCCCATCTCCGGAAAGAAGAAGACGATGGTGCAGAACACGAACAGGAAGACCACCACGCCAACGATATCCTTGACGGTGTAGTAAGGGTGGAAGGGGATGCCATCCAGCGGCTTGCCCGTTTCATCCTTCACCTTCTTGATATCGACACCCAGCGGGTTGTTGGAGCCCACCTCGTGCAGCGCGATAAGGTGCAACACCACCAACCCCAGCAGCACTATCGGCAACGCAATAACGTGCAGTGCGAAGAAGCGGTTCAGCGTGATACCGGAAATCAGATAGTCACCACGCACCCACTGCGCCAGATCCGGACCGATGAACGGAATCGCCCCGAACAGGGAGATGATCACCTGGGCACCCCAATAGGACATCTGACCCCAGGGCAGCAGATAACCCATGAAGGCTTCAGCCATCAGCGCCAGGTAAATCAGCATACCGAACAACCATACGAGCTCGCGTGGCTTCTGATAGGAGCCGTACATGATGCCGCGAAGCATATGCAGGTAAACCACAGCGAAGAAGGCCGAAGCACCGGTAGAGTGCAGGTAGCGCAACAGCCAGCCATATTCCACATCACGCATGATGTATTCGATGGAGGCGAATGCACCGGCGGCAGAAGGCTCATAACTCATCGTCAGCCAGATGCCGGTCAGTATCTGGTTAACCAACACCAGCATTGCCAGCGAGCCGAAAAAGTAAAAGAAATTGAAGTTTTTGGGAGCGTAGTACTTGGTAAGGTGATTCTCGATCACCTCGTTGACCCCCATCCGCTCATTCACCCACGTCCAAAGCTTGCTCATCAGGCTGTCTCCTCGTCCAGACCGATTACGATGATATCGTCGGTCTCATAGGAATGCGGGGGGACCGGGAGGTTCAACGGTGCCGGCTGGCCCCTATGTACCCGACCGGACATATCGTAACGGGAGCTATGGCAGGGGCAGAAGTACCCGCCCTTCCAGTCCGACCCCATGTCAGCCGAAGCGACCTCAGGAATAAACAGCGGCGAGCAGCCGAGATGCGTACAGATGCCCATCACAATCAGTATTTCTGGTTTTATGGATCGGGTCACAGAATCAACGTATTCAGGCTGATCGGATGCCTCGGACTGGGGATCAGCGAGAACACCAGTGTTCTCCTCCAGAATCGTCAGCGCCTCAGGCGTTCGACGAGACACAAAGACCGGCTGACCCCGCCATTCGGCGACGATCTGCTGACCCGCCTCCAGCTTGCTGATATTCACCCTCACTGGCGCACCAGCCGCCTTGGCTCGGGCGCTTGGGAACCAGGACCCAACAAAGGGAACTGCTACCCCCACTACACCGGCGGCACCTACAACACTCGTGGCTGCCACCAGGAAGCGACGCCGGCCGTTATTAACGCCGTCATTACTCATCCAGTCGTCTCCCATCAGCTAAACAGGCCTTTTGACAAGGCTTTGAAGTTTTTTGTACTACTTGCACAAAATGAAACAGATGGTAATGAAAAAGCCCTTTTTTGACAAGGAGATATCCATCCCAACTCTAGTGCACAATCCATTGCCAGGGCGCGCCAATCGGGGCTTCAGCATTCAGCGCCCGGTGTGCGTGACACCATGTCGCAGATACGACAACGCCCGGCATCCTTTCGGGATACCGGGCGCTGTTGACACAAGCGTGGAAATTAACGCTTGGAGTATTGTGGACGCTTACGTGCCTTACGCAGACCGACCTTCTTACGCTCGACCTCACGGGCATCGCGAGTCACATAACCAGCCTTGCGCAACTCACCACGCAGGGTCTCGTCATATTCCATCAGCGCACGGGTGATACCGTGGCGAATAGCGCCGGCCTGGCCGGAGCTGCCGCCGCCCTTGACGGTGACATAGATATCGAACTTCTCAGTGCTGTTAGTCAGCTCAAGCGGCTGACGAACAACCATCCGTGCAGTCTCGCGACCGAAGAAGTTTTCGATGGTGCGGCTGTTGATGGAGATATTTCCGTTGCCCGGACGCAGAAAGACCCGAGCTGTGGCAGTCTTACGACGGCCGGTACCGTAGTTTTGTGTTGCCGACATAATGAGATCCCTTAAATCTTGAGTTCTTGAGGCTGCTGAGCCGCATGCGGATGAGCTGCACCTTTGTACACTTTCATCTTGCGGTACATTGCACGACCCAAGGGGTTTTTCGGCAACATGCCTTTTACGGCAGACTCGATCACGCGCTCTGGAGCACGATTGATGAGCTTTTCAAAACTGATCGACTTGATACCACCGGGGAAACCGGAGTGACTGTAGTAGATCTTATCCTGAGCCTTCTTACCGGTCACATGCACCTTTTCGGCGTTAACGACAACGATGTAATCACCGGTATCGACGTGTGGGGTGTATTCGGGCTTGTGCTTGCCGCGCAGACGGGTGGCGATTTCAGTAGCCAGACGACCCAGGGTAAGACCACTGGCATCTACTACGTACCAATCACGTTTGACGGTTTCCGGTTTGGCGCTAAAGGTTTTCATTAATCCTAGCCTCAGAGGCCGCTCTAAATTTACAAGAGGGCGAATCTTACAGAATGAAATGTGTTTTTACAAGACAACAAAGCCTAGACAGACACTCAGTGGGGGCTCTGTGGGTCTGGTGGCATCTGCGCTGTAAACCACGACAGGCTAGGCATCCTGTCGAAAGTGGCGGGCATTATGCCAAGGGAGCTAAAAATTTCAACCTTTATTTCCAGCCATGGTACTAATAATGGCTTTCGCCAGCAGCAGGAGACCTGTCCATGCAATACCGCCCTCTCGGCCGCAGCCAGCTCAAAGTCAGTGCACTGTGTCTAGGAACCATGACTTGGGGTGAGCAAAACACTCAAGCCGAAGCCTTCGCACAAATCGACCGCGCCCGCGATGCTGGCGTGAACTTCATCGACACTGCCGAGATGTACCCCGTTCCGCCGCGCAACGAAACCTACACGACCACCGAGTCCATTATCGGCAACTATTTCCGCGAACGGGGCAATCGGGATAAATGGATAGTCGCCAGCAAGATTGCCGGGCCGAACCGGGAAATGCGCCATATCCGCGACGGTGGAACACGCTTTAATCGGGAGCATATTACCGCCGCGCTGGATGCCAGCCTGCAACGTCTGCAGACCGACTATGTCGATCTGTATCAGCTGCACTGGCCAGACCGCAGCACCAATATGTTTGGCAATCTGGGTTACCGACATGATCTGGACGAGCAATTAACCCCAATCGAAGACACGCTGGAAGTGCTCGACGAGATGGTGAAAGCGGGAAAGATTCGCCATATCGGCCTGTCCAACGAGACCCCCTGGGGCGTCAGTCGCTTTCTGCATCTGGCGGAGACGCGTGGCTGGCCGCGCATCGTATCAATACAGAACCCCTATAACCTGCTCAATCGCAGCTACGAGGTGGGCCTGGCAGAAATGTCGATGCGCGAGCAGACAGGATTACTCGCCTATTCACCGCTGGCTTTCGGCACCCTCACCGGCAAGTATCTGAACGGATTGCGCCCGGACAAGGCCCGCATAACGCTATTCAGCCGGTTTACGCGCTACACCAACTCTGAAGCCCAGATCGCCTGTGCGCGCTATGTGCAGCTCGCACGTGATCATGGAATGGATCCGGCGCAGATGGCACTGGCTTTTGTGACGCGTCAGCCCTTCGTGACCAGTAACATCATCGGCGCAACGAACATGGACCAGCTCAACCGCAACCTCAGCAGCATCAACATGGGCCTGAGCGATGCAATTCTCGAAGCCATCGCAGCCATCCACCGCAGCCAGCCTAATCCTGCGCCATAGAAGCTGACCACCGGCACTACTGAAGAGGCCGCCTTTCAGGCGGCCTCACCGGTTACGGCTTATGGGGGCGAGAAAGAAACTCATGAGACTGCATTTCCAGTAATCGACTCAGGGTACGCTGGAACTCGAACTCCAACCGCCCTCCGGTGTACAGGTCTTTCAGCTCGACTTCCGAAGAAATGATCAGCTTCACGTTACGATCGTAGAACTCGTCGACCATGTTAACGAAGCGTCTTGCCATATCGTCCTTGGATGTGCCCATCTGCTCTACATTGGCAATCAACACAGCATGGAAGATCTTGGCCAGCTCTATGTAATCGTTCTGGCTTCGCGGCCCATCACAGAGTTCACGAAACTCAAACCAACCGACATCTTCGCCTACCCTGACTGACTGCACGGATCGATTGTTGATGCTAAGAGTTTCGGCTTCGACAACATTGTCCATTTCCGGCACGAGGCTTTCAAAACTCCGGCGCAAACTGGCCTCCGCCTCAGCGTCCAACGGGCAATGGTACAGCTCGGCCTGCTCCAGGGCGCGCAGCCGGTAATCGACGCCACTGTCGACATTGACCACTTCCGTATGACTGTTCAACAAGGCGATGGCGGGCAGGAAACGCGCTCGCTGCAAACCATTCTTGTACAGTCCGTCAGGAACGATATTCGAGGTCGCTACCAGCGTAACGCCATTATGGAACAGCTCTTCCATAAGCGTGCCGAGGATCATCGCATCGGTGATATCCGACACGAAAAACTCATCAAAACAGATAACCCGCGCCTCATCTGCGAAACGCTTGGCGATCAATGAGAGAGGATTCTTTTCACCCTTGAGCTTATCCAGCTCCTGGTGAACACGCTGCATGAACCGGTGGAAGTGCGTGCGCATCTTGCGTTCAAAGGGCAGCGCATCGAAAAAGGTATCGACCAGATAGGTCTTGCCGCGCCCTACCCCACCCCAGAAATACAGGCCTTTTACCGGCTCCGGCTTCTTGCCCAGTAGCTTGCCGAGCAGACCTGGTCTGGCCGAGTCCTGCGCCACCAGCTCGTCAAACAACCGCTGCAAATGGCGAACGGCATTTGCCTGGGCAGGATCGTGAATGAAGTCCGGACGCTTTAGGTCCGCCTGATAGCGTGCGAGAGGCGTCATGCTGGATACCACCGAAATACAGGGGGGCGATACTCTAACCGCCAACCCCCGAATTGGCAATCTGACCTAAGTAGCGCTCCACCGCTTCCTTCAGCTCAACCAGTCGACCATGAAAGAAGTGCCCAGTATCGGCAAAGCGTTGCACTGAAACACCCGGCTGGCCCTCCAGCAGACTGAATACAGCCCCGGATGCCACAACTTCGTCAGCCTCTCCCATCATGACCGCAGCAGCGCCGGGCAAGGGCATCAGATCGCTGAAGGGCAGCTTCTCTACCGAGGGGGCGACCAGCACCAGGCGCGCCGGCCAGGTGTCGAGGCGGCAGGCCGCTGCAGCAGCCACGTAGCCTCCAAAGGAGAACCCCATCAGCCACAGCCTGTTCGCGCCGAGATTCGCGTGCGCCCAGGCGATCACCGCCAGGCAATCCTCTATTTCCCCGATACCGTCGGCATGTTCGCCAGCACTTTTCCCTACTCCGCGAAAATTGAAACGTATCGTGCTTGCGCCCTGATCCCTGGCGGCGCGCATCAGTGTATGCACGACCTTGTTCTGCATTGCACCACCGTGCAAGGGATGCGGATGACAGATGACTGCGACGCACTCTGCGCCCTCGACTCGGGTGACCAACATCTCAAGCGAGCCGGCAGGCCCTTCTATCAACTGCGATTCTTCAGCTATACGGCTCATGGCTCGCTCTCCGTGACTGTTCTGGATTAAATGGCGTCGCATGTGGGGAAGACTATCAGTCGGACCGGCTGGCAAACACGCCAAAAGCGGCCTGAGCACACAACCACCTGCCTCCGTCGATCCGTCGCTCGCACGCAACCGCGCGTGACACAAAGATCAACAGAGCCTAGCCTTGTTCTGCAAATGCCGTTACCGTACCCACATGCAGTGATTGACTCAATGAGGAACCAAGGTGGAAGCAAACGAAAACCTCTGGATTGCAGTACTAATCGCCCTGGCTCTGGGCATTGTGATCGGTGTAGTCATCGCTCGCCTCGCCAAGCGTGTCGGCGGGACCGGCGGCACCGGCACACAGGCCCAGCTTGAGGGCCTGCAACTGCGGTTCGAGGAATATCAGCAGGAGGTCGCCAGCCATTTCAATACCACGGCGAGCCTGGTGTCAAAGCTCAACCGAAGCCATCAGGAGATGCAGGAGCACCTGACTCAGGGTGCGGTAAACCTTGCTCCGGATGAAATGACTCGTCAGCGTCTGCTGGCCGCACTGGAAAGCAACTCCGACCCGATCCATAACAGCGGTCGCGAACGACCTGACTCGGTGTTCGACAGCTTTGAACCGCCACGCGACTATGCCCCCAAACTTGAAGACAGCCCAGGCACGCTGTCAGAAGAGTACGGCGTCAAGCGCAAGCGCTAATGTCTGTCCCTGCACGCTCAGTGCAGGGCTCACCCTTCGGGAATTCTGGCATGGCGGCGCTCCCCGATAATCCCTTTCTGACTCATCGCTCCGGCGACCCCCTGCATCTGGTTATCTCAGGTGACTGGACGCTACAGCACTACGCAGAACTGCGCCGGTTGATTGAAGGTCGGGGCGGCGCCAGAGTCGCTCTCATGCAGGCCGACCTCGGTGGTCTTGGCGAACTGGATACCGCTGGTGGCCAGCTGCTGGCTGAACTGCTCGGCAGTGAGCTGCTCGAGACCGCCGCTGAACAACAGCCTGAGATACCCGAAGAACGTCGCATCCTGTTGCGGCGCATTGCTGAAAGCCTGGCCCCGGAGAGCGCGCACCCACCAACCGGTTACGCCCTCGGCGATATGCTTGCGCGGGTCGGCCAGAGCATGCTGATGTTCTGGGAGCATCTGATCTCACTGCTTGGCTTCATCGGCCTGACGCTTGCTGGCATCGCCCGCAACCTCGTGCGACCGGGCAACTGGCGCATCACCGCCGTCGTGGCTCAGATTGAGCAGACAGCGCTTAACGCGGTACCGATAGTCGCATTGCTCAGCTTTATGGTGGGCGCGGTCATCGCCTTCCTCGGCGCCACTGTGCTGTCAGAATTCGGCGCCAGTATCTTTACTGTCGACCTGGTGGCCTTCTCCTTCCTGCGCGAGTTCGGTGTGTTGCTGACCGCCATTCTGATGGCCGGTCGCACAGCCAGCGCCTTTACCGCTCAGATCGGCTCGATGAAGGCCAACGAAGAGATCGACGCCATCCGCGCGCTGGGCCTGAATCCTCTTGAGCTTCTGGTTATCCCGCGGGTGCTTGCGTTGCTGGTTGCCATGCCGGCGCTGACTTTCATTGCCACGCTCGCCGGCCTGTTCGGCGGTGGCGTGGTCTGTGCTCTGGCGCTGGATATTTCACCCACCATGTTCATTGGCATCTTGCAGCAGAATGTCGACGCGCAGCATTTTGTGCTCGGCATGGCCAAGGCCCCGGTGTTCGCTTTCCTGATTGCCATCATCGGCTGTCTCGAGGGCTTCAAGGTCAGCGGCAGCGCCGAGTCAGTAGGCGAACACACCACCTCGGCGGTCGTGCAATGCATTTTCGTGGTGATACTGGTAGACGCCATGGCCGCCCTTTTCTACATGGAGATGGGCTGGTGAGCACCGAGCCGAACACACCACTGGTAGAGGTACGGGGGCTGCTCAACCGCTTCGGTAGCCAGGTCATACATGAGAACCTCGATCTGGATATTCGCCGCGGCGAAATCATCGGCGTGATCGGCGGCTCGGGCACCGGCAAGTCGGTGCTGTTACGCTCGATCATTGGTCTCAAGCGCCCGGACGCAGGGAGCGTCAAGGTATTCGGGCAGGATCTCACTCAGCTCGACGTTGACCAGCGCTCACGCATGGAACGGCGCTTTGGCGTGTTATTTCAACGCGGCGCGCTCTTCTCCTCTCTGACCGTCAGCGAAAACGTTGCCCTGCCGCTGATCGAACATGCCGGCCTGAGCCGCGAGGATGCCGAACACCTGGCCTGCATGAAACTGGCGCTCGCTGGCCTGCCATCCAACGCGGGCAGCAAATACCCGTCCGAGCTGTCAGGCGGTATGATAAAACGCGCCGCGCTGGCACGCGCCCTAGCGCTGGACCCGGACATCCTGTTTCTGGACGAGCCCACAGCGGGACTCGACCCCATCGGCGCCGCGGCCTTTGACCAATTGATCAAGACCCTGCGTGACGCGATGGGCCTCAGTGTGTTTCTGGTCACCCATGATCTGGACACGCTCTATGCGATCTGTGACCGGGTGGCGGTGCTATCGGAACGGCGCGTGCTGGTGGCCGATCAGCTGGACCGCGTCGCCGCTACTGACAATCCCTGGATTCAGGATTACTTTCATGGCCCCCGCGGTCGCTCCGCGGCAACCGCTGCCAGCCTGTCCCAGCAACCGGAGCAAGATTGATGGAAACCCGCGCACATCATGTATTGATCGGCCTCTTTACGCTGCTTGCTGCGGCTGCGGCCATTATCTTTGCCATCTGGTTAAGCAACGCCAGCTCTAGCCGCGACTACAACCAGTACGTCGTAGTGTTCAACGAGACGGTGACCGGACTCTCGACGGGCAGCGCAGTGCAATACAGTGGCATCCGCATCGGCGACATTACCCAGTTGCGCCTGGATCCCGAAGACCCGCGCAGAGTTCTGGCAAATATCCGCATAGAACCTGATGTGCCCATCAAGCAGGACACCAAGGCGCGCTTGCAACTTACCGGCATCACCGGCACCTCCGTGATTGAGTTGAGCCAGGGCACCCCCGAGAGCCCTCCATTACGTGCGCGCAATGGCGAGCCGCCTGTAATTGTCGCATCGCCTTCACCCATCTCGACCCTGCTGGCCAACGGCGAAGATCTGATGACCAACATCAACCAGCTGGTTGCCAACGCACGCGATATTCTCTCCGAAGAAAACGTAGAACGTATCGGTAATACGCTGGCCTCAATCGAGCGCGCCACAGGTGCCATCGCCAATCAGGGCGGTGATCTCGAATCCTTACTGGCGGAGCTGACAAACGCCAGCACTCAGGCCACGCGCACGCTCGAGCAGACCGACAGACTGATGAACAACGCCAATACGCTGCTCACCGAACAGGGCAGCAGAACCCTGGATGGCGCCGACCAGGCGCTAAGCTCGATTGCTCGCACCAGCGCCGTACTGGAAAGCATGCTAACCGACAATAGCGAGGCGTTTGCCAACGGCATGCGCGGACTTGGCCAACTGGAACCCGCAATCAGCGAGTTGCGTGGCAGCCTGTCGTCACTGCGCAACATCACCCGCCGACTCGAAGACAACCCTACCCGGTTCATTCTGGGTCGCGACTCGCTTGAGGAGTTCGAACCGTGAACACGCTATCTCGCCTGCTTGGCACCAGCACGTTAATCGGCAGCCTGCTGTGGCTTAGCGCCTGCACCGTGCTGCCTGAATCCGACCCGGTGACTGTATTCGAGTTTCCCGCTCCCACAATGCAAGCAGCAGGCTCCAGTGAACGAATCGACGTATCGCTGCGGATCAATACCCCGCTGACCGGCTTTGCACTGGCCGGCCCACGTATTCTTGTCAACCCTGACGGCTACGAACTAAAAACCTACAAAGGGGCGCGCTGGACTGACCCCTCCCCCGTCCTGCTACGGGAATATATCGCCCAGTCGTTCAATCAGCACGGCGTCATCGCCAACGTCAGTACCGACGAGCATGGCTTGCATGCCGACGTTCATTTGAGCAGCAATTTGCGCCGATTCCAGGTGGTCTACGCCGAGGGTGCTGAAGTAGTTATTGAGCTCGACGCACGCCTGGTCGAAGCAGGCAGTCTGCGGGTACTGGCGCACCATACATTCATTAGCCGACAACCACTGGAAGACGAGCAGTTGCCCGGCGTGGTCACCGCCTACGGCCAAGCCAGCGAAGCGCTGACTGCCGAACTGTTGCCTTGGACGCTGCAAGCCCTCCGCGATCGAATAATCAGCCAGCGATAGTCAGTGGCTTCGTAGTCGACAGTCCGGTAGATCATTCGCACCGAACATAGCAAGGGCGTAGAGTTCTGCCACACTCAATGTAGCTGTCATCGGCTGTCGCACTGATACGCAGGGTAGCCAGCTTATCCGATCGAAGCGGGCCAGGCTCTCCGAGAGAGAGGCCGGACACACTTCACGGGTCATTGCAGCCAGGCGGGAGTGAATCCAGAGATGGCATTAACCGAACCCTTCGAGCTCCATCACCAGCACTATGACGAGTGGTTCGTGCGTCACGCTGCTGCCTACCACTCGGAACTGCTGGCGGTGCGTGCACTTCTGCCCTGGCAGGGGTTGGGCCTCTCCATCGGCGTCGGAACCGGCCGTTTTGCCGCGCCAATGGGTATCGAAATCGGCATCGACCCCGCGCACGAAGTGCTTGGCTATGCGGCGCGACGCGGCATTAGCACCGTACAGGCAATAGCCAAGGCCCTGCCGTTTGCAGACAGCCACTTCCAACGTGTGCTATGCGTCACCACCCTCTGCTTTTTCGACGACGCCAGCGCGGCCCTGCGCGAGGCGTATCGCGTGTTACAGCCGGGCGGCATCCTGGTGATCGGTTTTATCGATCGCACCAGCCAACTCGGTCAGCATTATCTGGCTCACCAAGCGGAAAATGTGTTCTATCGCGATGCGCGGTTCTTCTCCGCCGCCGAAGTAAAACAGTTGCTTGAGGATACTGGCTTCATCGAGCCGCGCTGGGTGCAGACCCTGGCAAACATGCCGGAAGAAACAGCTGAGATCGAAGCGCTGCAAGCCGGTTACGGCAGCGGAGCCTTTGTGGTCGTCGGGGCACAGCGACCGGACTGATGCCAGTCATGGTCCGGAGGTAACAATGGACAGCAGCTTCTGGACGGCTTTTGGCGCTAGCGCTCTGGCGGCGCTGGTGACTGGCATCGGCATCTATACCATTCGCCGCTTCGAGGAATGGGGCCGCAGATACAGCATTTACTTCGTCTGCTTCGCTGCCGGTGTACTGATCTCGGTGTCCTTCCTGCACATCATTCCCAAGTCGTTCGAGCTGAGTCCCTTTGCCCCCGGCTACCTGCTCGCAGGGTTCGTGTTGATGCACATGTTCAACCGGTTCATCACCGCCTTTGTCTGCGAGCGGGGCACGCACCCGGCTTACGGCCTTGGCCTGGTGCCCATGATCGGTATCGGCTTTCATTCCTTCATCGACGGTTTCGTCTACTCCATCACGTTTTCCGTCAGCGTCTTCACCGGCGTGCTGACCGCCACCGGTATGGTGCTGCATGAATTCCCCGAAGGCATCATCACTTATCTATTGCTGTTGCGCGGCGGCTTCGGCGAAAGGAGCGCCTTACTGCTCGCCCTCATGGCGGCCTCACTATCCACTCCGTTGGGCATGCTTGTCTCCTGGCCTTTTATCAGCCGCATCGATGAGCCGCTGCTGGGCGTGATGCTGTCCCTTTCAGCGGGCGCACTGGTATACGTGGGTGCTACGCACCTCCTGCCACAGGCAGAAAAAGAGCATGGCCGGTTCAGCCTGCTGGCGCTGATCTCAGGCGTTCTGGTGGCGGTGCTCATCGTCTCGTCCAAATAGCAGATAGCTCGGCCGACACCCTCCAGCCAGCCCTTGAAAGCATTGCCTCACTATTACCAGCGAACACCCAGACTGAAACACCCAGATGCCTGCAGAAACAAAAAACCCGGCTATTTGCCGGGTTTTCGCATTGCTACCTGATGCTGTCTGTCAGGCCCGGGCGCGTATCTATTCCCACTCGATGGTCGCCGGTGGCTTGCTGGAGATATCGTAGGTAACGCGCGATACACCGCTGATTTCATTGATGATGCGGTTGGATACCAGCTCCAGGAACTCGTAGGGCAGATGCGCCCAGCGCGCCGTCATGAAGTCGATGGTTTCCACTGCACGCAGTGCGATCACCCATTCATAACGACGGGCATCGCCAACCACGCCGACCGAACGCACGGGCAGGAAGACCGCAAAGGCCTGGCTGGTTTTCTGATAGAGATCAGCCCGGCGCAGCTCTTCGATAAAGATATGATCGGCGCGACGCAGGATTTCCGCGTACTCCTTGCGTACCTCGGCCAGAATCCGCACGCCCAGACCCGGGCCTGGAAACGGATGGCGGTAAACCATATCGAAGGGTAACCCGAGCTCCAGACCGATCTTGCGCACCTCGTCCTTGAACAGTTCACGCAGCGGCTCAACCAGATCAAACGCCATATCGTCCGGCAGACCACCGACATTATGGTGAGACTTGATCACATGGGCCTTGCCGGTCTTGGCGCCAGCGGACTCGATCACATCGGGATAGATGGTGCCCTGGGCCAGGAAGCGGATGCCTTCCAGCTTGGTTGCTTCCTGGTCAAAGACCTCGATGAAGCTGCGACCAATGATCTTGCGCTTCTCTTCCGGGTCGGTAACGCCCAGCAACCTGGACAGGAACATGTTCTCGGCGTCGACGCGAATCACCTTCACGCCCATGTTCTCGGCGAACATGGCCATGACCTGATCGCCTTCGTGCAATCGCAGCAAGCCATTGTCGACGAATACGCAGGTCAGCTGATCACCGATCGCCTTATGCAGCAACGCAGCGACAACGGATGAATCTACCCCGCCGGATAGCCCGAGCAGCACCTTGGCATCACCGACCTGAGCGCGGACGGTAGCGATGGCGTCATCAACAATGTTGGAGGGTGTCCACAGGGCTTCACAGCCACACAGCTCAAGCAGAAAGCGCGACATCAGACGCAAGCCCTGCTTGGTATGGGTTACTTCAGGGTGAAACTGCACGCCGTAGAAGTGCCGGTTCTCATCACCCATTGCAGCAATGGGGCAACTGGGCGTGCTGGCAATGATATGAAAGCCTTCAGGCAGGTCCATGACCTTGTCACCGTGGCTCATCCAGACGTCAAGGCCGAAGACGCCATCGGCGTCAACGTGATCTTCGATACCGTCCAGCAGGGCACTCTTGCCCACGATGTCGACCCGCGCGTAGCCAAATTCCTGCTTGTCGGAACCCTTGACGCTGCCGCCCAGCTGCGCGGCCATGGTTTGCATGCCATAGCAGATACCCAGCACCGGCACACCCAACTCGTACACGACCTGTGGCGCGCGCGGCGAGCCTTCGTTCGGCACGGATTCCGGTCCGCCAGCCAGGATGATGCCCTTGGGTGCGTACGCACGAATGTCCGCTTCGTCCATATCCCAGGCGCGAATTTCGCAGTAGACCCCGATCTCGCGGACGCGGCGGGCGATCAACTGGGTGTACTGGGAGCCGAAATCGAGGATCAGGATCCGGTGCGCGTGAATATCGTGAATCATGGGCTTTCCTTCGGAAAGAGCGTGTAGCTAAAAGCCGGAAGCCGGTAGCAGAGCCGAAGTAAGGTTTTCGTGCTCCGCTGCCCGCTCCCGGCACCTTGAATGCTGGAATATCAGCGACCCTGCCGCAGCCTTGACCGCGAGCAGGATCGGTCCGATCACCCTACCCGGTAATTGGGTGCTTCCTTGGTGATCTGCACGTCATGGACGTGGGATTCGCTCATGCCCGCTCCGGTGATCCGAACGAACTCAGGCTTGGTGCGCATCTCCTCGATCGAGGCGCTGCCAGTGTAGCCCATGGATGCTCGCAGCCCGCCCATCAGCTGATGGATGATGGCGCCAAGCGACCCTTTGTATGGCACGCGACCTTCAATACCCTCAGGCACGAGTTTTTCAGCGCCAGCGCTGGAGTCCTGGAAGTAACGGTCAGATGAACCCTGGCTCTGAGCCATGGCACCCATCGAGCCCATGCCGCGATACGCCTTGTAGGAGCGGCCTTGGAAAAGTTCGATTTCCCCTGGCGCCTCTTCAGTACCGGCGAACATCGAGCCCATCATCACCATTGAAGCACCGGCGGCGATGGCTTTGGACAGATCACCCGAGAAGCGGATGCCGCCGTCGGCAATCAGGGGTATGTCCATGCCTTTCAGCGCCGCAGCGACGTCGGCAATCGCCGACATCTGCGGTACACCCACGCCTGCGACGATACGCGTAGTGCAGATGGAGCCTGGGCCAATACCCACCTTGACCGCATCAGCACCGGCTTCGGCCAGCGCCAGCGCGGCTGCGCCCGTAGCGATGTTGCCGCCAATGACCTGGATCTCGGGAAAGTTTTCTTTTACCCAACGAACGCGGTCGATTACGCCTTTGGAATGGCCGTGGGCCGTGTCAACCACCACCACGTCAACGCCGGCGGCAACCAGTGCAGTGACCCGATCAGCGGTTTCCTGACCGGTGCCGACTGCGGCGCCGACCAACAAACGGCCTTGATCATCCTTGGCGGCATTGGGATAGGCGCGGGCCTTTTCGATGTCCTTGACGGTCATCATGCCCTTGAGATGAAAGGCGTCATCAACGATCAGAACCTTCTCGATCCGATGGCGATGCAGCAGCTCGCGGACCTCGGCGGCGCTGACCCCTTCCTTGACTGTCACCAGCTTGTGCTTGGGTGTCATGACATCGCTGATCAGCGCATCCATACGGGTTTCAAAGCGCACGTCACGGGCGGTGACAATGCCCACCAGGCCGCCATCGGACAGCACCGGTACGCCGGAGAAGCTGTGCTGACGCGTCAGCTCGAGCAGCTCCCCAACGGTGGCGCTGGCATCAATGGTAATCGGATCCTTGACCACACCGGATTCGTACTTCTTGACCTTGCGGACTTCGGCAGCCTGCTGGTCGATGGTCATGTTCTTGTGGATGATCCCCATGCCTCCTTCCTGGGCCATGGCAATCGCCAACCGGGCTTCGGTTACGGTATCCATGGCAGCAGACAGCAGCGGAATATTCAGTTCGATACGCCGGGTAAGCCGGGTCTTGAGGCTGACATCATTGGGCAGTACTTCAGAATAACCTGGCACCAACAAAACATCATCGAAGGTAAGGGCTTCTTGGCTTATTCGCAGCATTACGGAGGCTCCCGAGCGGGAAAATGGAAGCGCGTCATTATACCTATCAGGTGGACCGCACTCAATTGGAATCACTCAGCGGGACGA
Organism: Pseudomonas saliphila; assembly: GCF_008638345.1. Taxonomy (GTDB): domain Bacteria; phylum Pseudomonadota; class Gammaproteobacteria; order Pseudomonadales; family Pseudomonadaceae; genus Halopseudomonas; species Halopseudomonas saliphila. The sequence continues at coordinate 356,529 of NZ_VTVA01000002.1, forward strand.
TTTAATCCTGTTACCACCCACGGTGTTCCCGCGTTAAGATGCACCGATGAATGACAATGCCATATTCCAGCGCCTGAACACCGAGCGCGAAGTCCTGACCGTCAGCCAGCTCAACGCGCGCGCGCGCAGCCTGCTCGAGGAGGTATTCCCGCGCATCTGGGTTGAGGGCGAACTGTCCAACCTGTCGCGGCCTTCATCCGGTCACATGTACTTCACCCTCAAGGACAGCAAAGCCCAGGTGCGCTGCGCCCTGTTCCGCCAGCATGCGGCCCGGGTCCGCGTGGACCTGCGCGACGGGTTGCTGATCCGCGCCCGCGGCCGGGTCAGTCTGTACGAAGGCCGAGGCGACTATCAGTTAATACTCGACAGTATCGAGCCGGCCGGAGACGGCGCGTTACGCCAGGCATTCGAGGCGCTCAAGGCCAAGCTACAGGACGAGGGATTGTTCGATGCAGGCAGTAAACGTGCGTTGCCGACTCATCCACGGCGCATTGGCGTAATCACCTCACCCAGCGGGGCTGCCGTACGTGACATCATCAGCGTCTTTGGCCGCCGCGCCCCCTTTGTTGAGCTGGTTATCATACCGACACCGGTGCAGGGCCGGGACGCCGCACCGCAGATCGTCAAGGCCTTGCAGCTCGCAGACCGCAGCGGCTTTGATGCGCTAATCATGGCCCGTGGCGGCGGCTCGCTGGAAGATCTCTGGCCGTTCAATGAGGAAACCGTCGCCCGCGCCCTGCATGCCTGTGTTACGCCAACCGTATGCGCGGTGGGCCATGAAACGGACGTGTCGATCAGTGACTTTGTCGCCGACGTGCGGACCCCTACCCCTTCCGCTGCCGCCGAGCTGCTGAGCCCCGATCAGCAAGCGATGCTGTTGCAGCTCGAACGGGTGCAACGCCAACTGCGCCAAAGCATGCGCGCTCACCTCAGTCGCGAACAGGCCACCCTGGATAATCTGCGCAAGCGCCTGCGGCATCCCGGCGAGCGACTCGCGCAGCAGGCGCAGAAGCTGGATGATCTGGAGGTACGCTTACGCCGCGCCCAGATGCAGCAGCAGTTGCGCTTTACCCAACGGTTCGAGCGCTTGCAGAGCCGACTGCAGTCTCAGCACCCTGGGCAAATGCTCACCCTGTTACGCCAGCGCCTGGATCATCTGGATCAACGGCTGCCGCGGGCGATGCACCAATCTCTGGAATTTCGACGCCAGCAACTGGGCACACAGAGCCAGACTCTACACCTGGTCAGTCCACTGGCGACCCTGGGCCGCGGCTACAGTATCCTGCTCGACGAGCATGGCCGCGCGGTGCGTAGTCATATGGATGCGCAACCGGGCCAGCGTCTTGAAGCGCGCCTCAGTGACGGGCGTCTGGCCGTACGGGTGGAGGCAGACCTTGCCACACCCCACACTCTCTCCTTATTAGACTAACCATGATCCGCAAACTGACCATAGTGTGTTTATTGACTTGCCTGAGCCTCCCGGCACTGGCGGAAGGCTTCATCACGCGGCTACTGGATAAACCGGTACCAGGCGGTGTGGCAGTGATCGCTTTACCCGAGCAAGCAACCGCTCCCCGGGCCGAGTACCAGGGCAATCCGCTGCTCGTCGTTCGCGAGGATGGAGCACGCTGGATCGCCATCGCGGGCATACCGCTCAGCGCGTCCGCTGGAACCGAGCATATCGTCCTGGCCAACGGCACCCGCGTGCCCTTTGAGGTCACAGGCCGAGAATATGAATCGCAGCACATCACGCTCAAGAACCAGCAGCAGGTAACGCCCGACGCCACACGGGTCAAGCGCATCCAGAGGGAACTGGCGGAACAGATCAGCGCCTACCAGACGTTCAGCCCAAGGCAACCGAGCAACCTGTTGTTCGACCGGCCGGTCGAGGGACGCCTTTCCAGCGCCTTCGGTCTGCGTCGCTTCTTCAACGGCGAAGAGCGCAACCCCCATTCGGGGCTGGATTTTGCCGCTGCTGCTGGCACGCAGATCAAAGCGCCAGCGGCCGGCAAGGTTATTCTGGTAGGCGACTATTTCTTCAACGGTAAAACCGTGTTTGTCGATCACGGCCAGGGCCTGATAAGCATGTTCTGCCATCTGTCGGCGTTTGATGTGAAGCTCGGCGATGAATTGGAACGCGGCGCAAAAGTCGGTAAGGTCGGCGCCACCGGTCGGGCCACGGGGCCGCATTTGCACTGGAATGTCAGTCTGAACAATGCCCGTGTTGACCCGGCGATATTCATCGGCGCTTTTACACCCTGAACGCTATTCTCGTGTTGCCCGCATTCGCGCCGTGACACCATCGTATTTGAACCTGACGAGAGCATCATGATCGACCTGTATAACAGCGCTCAGGAATGGCTGGAGCACTACCCTCACCTGCACACGATGATAGCCCTCGCGCTATTGCTCCTGGCTGCATTCGTAGCCAACTGGATAGTCAAGAAGGTGTTGATCCGGGGACTGATTCGCCTGATAAGAGCGACCCCACTGGGCAGCGGTTCCTCCGAAGTGCGCCAGTCGCATGTCATTTCCCGGCTCGCCAATGTAGTGCCGGCCATCATCCTGTCGGTGGGTATCGGGGTCGTGCCGGGTATTCCGGAAGTCATGGTGATAGTGGTACGCAACGTCTGCAGCGCATTCATCATCCTCACCATCGCGCTGGCCATCACCAACACCCTGACCCTGATCAACCGCATGTACGAGCGACGCCCCAAGGCGCATCTCAAGCCGATCAAGGGCTACGTGCAGATCGTCAACATCGTGATTTACGCGCTCGCCACCATCCTGATGATCGCTACGCTGATCGACCGCTCGCCGCTGATCCTGCTCTCAGGCCTGGGCGCTATGGCCGCGGTGCTCATGTTGATCTTTCAGGACACCCTGTTGTCGCTGGTGGCCAGCGTGCAGATCAGCTCCAACGATATTCTGCGTGTAGGTGACTGGATCGAGATGCCAGCACTGAGCGCCGACGGTGACGTAATCGATATTGCGCTGCACACAGTGAAGGTACAAAACTGGGACAAGACCATCACCACCATTCCTACCAAGCGGTTGATCACCGAGCCGTTCAAGAACTGGCGAGGCATGCAGGAGAGTGGCGGCCGGCGCATCAAGCGCAGCGTTATGCTGGACCAGCAAAGCGTGCACTTTCTGGACAGTGACGAAAGCGCCCACCTACGTCGCTTCCGCCTGCTCAAGGAGTACATGAGCGAGAAGCAGGAGGAGATTGAAGCCTGGAACCAGACATTAGAGGAGCAAGGCAAGGAGCCGGTCAATACGCGGCGCATTACCAACATCGGCACCTTCCGCGCCTATGTCGATCGCTATCTGCGCAGCCATCCCGGTATTCATCAGAACATGACACTGATGGTGCGCCAGATGAATCCGACGGCCGACGGCTTGCCGCTGGAGATTTACTGCTTCACCAATACCGTTTCCTGGGGCGCCTATGAAGGCATCCAGTCCGATATCTTTGACCATCTGTTCGCGATACTGCCGGAATTCGGGCTGCGCGTGTACCAGCACCCAAGCGGCATGGATTTGCGCGATTTGCGCGAGACCTATACGTCCAAGACCGCCCAACAAGAATCCGAACCCGGCGTGACCTCCATCGGCACCTGAACTATCGGGCCTGATCAACCCAAGATCAGGCCATCGCCCGTCCGCGCTATCCGCATAACGTTGCGCCGCATAAGTTGCTATATTATTGCGACAAAGCATATCGACGCGATGATTAATTGCTTTATTCAAGACATGCTTGCCATATATCGCTGCTCTCGGTAGTGTTTCAGCCATGCAAGCTCACACTAGCTCTAAACCATTACGCATAACCGCCTGCCTTCGTCTGGTCGGCTCGCGACTTCGAGCCTGACGACCAGACTTACCCAGCGCACACTATTTTTCAGGCCCACAAGGCCAACCTAGAACAGGATTCACAAGATGCCGATGATCAATAACCCCTCCAGCCGCTACCGCGCCTTTCCGACCCTGGACATCCCGGATCGTCAGTGGCCTTCGCAAACCATCACCCAGGCGCCTATCTGGCTGAGCTCGGATTTGCGCGACGGCAATCAGTCACTCATCGAGCCAATGGACGCCGAGAAAAAGATGCGTTTTTTCAAGACGCTGGTGCAGGTCGGTATCAAGGAAATCGAGGTCGGCTTTCCGTCTGCCTCGCAAACCGATTTCGACTTCGTGCGCGAGCTGATCGAAGGCGGGCATATTCCTGACGATGTAACCATCCAGGTACTGACCCAGGCCCGCGAAGACCTGATCACCCGGACCTTCGACTCGGTCAAGGGCGCCAAACGCGCGATCATCCACTACTACAACGCCACAGCGCCGAGCTTCCGGCGCATCGTCTTTAATCAGGATAAAGCGGGCGTGGTGGATATTGCCGTCAGCGCGGCGCAGATCATCACCCGAATTGCCGCCGAACGCCCGGAAACCCAGTGGCGCTTCGAGTACTCCCCGGAAGTGTTCAGCTCGACCGAAACCGATTTTGCGGTAGAAGTGTGCAACGCAGTGATCGGAGTCTTCCAGCCGACACCTGACAACAAGCTGATCCTCAACTTACCGGCCACCATCGAGGCCGCCACGCCGAACATCTACGCCGACCAGATCGAGTGGTTCGGCAGGCATATCGATCGGCGTGACAGCGTGCTGATCAGCCTGCACACCCACAATGATCGTGGAACCGGAGTCGCTGCTACAGAACTTGGCCTGATGGCCGGCGCAGACCGCGTCGAAGGCTGCCTGTTCGGCAATGGCGAGCGTACCGGCAACGTGGATCTGGTAACGGTGGCGCTGAACATGTATAGCCAGGGCGTGCATCCCGGATTGGACTTTTCCGACATCGACGCAGTGCGCAAGGTGGTCGAGGAATGCAATCAGTTACCGGTGCATCCACGCCATCCCTACGTGGGTGATCTGGTGCATACCGCCTTCTCTGGCTCGCATCAGGACGCGATCCGCAAGGGCTTCGCCCAGCAGGATCCCAACGGCATCTGGGAGGTCCCTTATCTGCCTATCGATCCGGCGGATATTGGCCGTAGCTATGAAGCCGTGATCCGCGTCAACAGCCAGTCCGGCAAGGGTGGCATCGCCTATCTGCTTGAGCAGGAATATGGCATCAGCCTGCCGCGCCGCATGCAAATCGAGTTCAGCCAGGTGGTGCAGCGCGAGACAGACCGCCTCGGGCTGGAAATGACCGCCAGGCAGATCTACCAGTTGCTTGATCAGGAATATCTGCAGGCCAGCACGCCGTACGCGTTGATCAGACATCGTCTGCAGGACGAGAACGGCACCAGCGCGGTGGATGTGGAAGTGCTCAACGAGGGTGACACGCAACACTGGCGAGGCCTGGGTAAAGGCCCCCTCGAGGCATTGGTAGCCGGACTGCCTGACCAGTTGGAGATCATGGATTACCACGAACACGCCATTGGCTCAGGTACGAATGCCAAGGCCGCTGCCTATGTGGAAATACGTCTGGATAACGGCCGGCCACTGCATGGTGTCGGCATCGATGAGAACCTGACCACAGCCAGCTTTCGCGCGTTGTTCAGTGCGCTGAACCGCGCACTGGGCGAGGCAGCCAGACTGGCCGCCTGATGCGAGCCTAAAGGTGTAGCGCGCCTGCGCTACACCTGGCTTTCCGCTGCGGCAGGGCCCGTCGTTGAGCAGGCGCTCAACAACCCCAGGAAACCCATTACGACGCACGCTACTTCCCCTTGAGGTGTAGCGCGCCTGCGCTACGCCGGGGGTTAGCGCTTGTCCTTGCGCTTCTTCTCGGCTTTCTTGTGGTGACTCATCAGGCGGCGTTTTTTGTTGACCTGGCGATCACTCAGCGAGTTCTTACGATCAGCAAAGGGGTTTTCACCGCCTTTGTATTCCACCCGGATCGGCGTGCCTGACAACTTCAACACTTTACGGAAGGTGTTTTCCAGGTATCGCGTGTAGGAACGCGGTACGGAGTCAATCTGGTTACCGTGAATCACGATGATCGGTGGGTTGGATCCACCCAGGTGCGCATACCGCAGCTTGATCCGGCGACCGTGAACCAGCGGTGGCTGGTGCTCAGCCACAGCGGCTTCCAGAATTTCCGTCATGCGCTTGGTCGGAATCTTGGTCATGGCGCTTTCGTACGCCTTGTCGACCGACTTGTACAACAGCCCTACGCCGCTGCCATGCAAGGCCGAGATGAAATGCAGGTCGGCGAATTGAGTAAAGAGCAGCCGACGCTGAAGCTCGATCTTGACGAAGTCCTTCTCGCTCTCGTCCATCCCGTCCCATTTGTTGACCGCGACGACCAACGCACGTCCCGCCTCAAGCACGAAGCCGAGCAGGTGCAGGTCCTGATCAACAATCCCTTCGCGCGCATCCACCACGAAGATCACCACGTTGGCGTCTTCAATGGCCTGCAGAGCCTTGATCACCGAGAACTTCTCGACGGTCTCGAACACCTTGCCGCGACGCCGTACCCCGGCTGTATCAATCAGGGTGTAGGGCTTATCGTGTCGATGGTAGGGAATATAGATGGTGTCGCGGGTGGTTCCTGCCTGGTCGAACACCACTACCCGGTCTTCACCCAGCATGCGATTGACCAGTGTCGACTTGCCGACGTTGGGGCGGCCGATAATCGCAATCTTGGTCCCTATCGGCTTGACGACGCGTGGCACGATCGGCTCGCCGTTTTCATCGAGCTCGGTACCGATAACGCCCTCATCACCGAACACCGCTTCCAGCATCGGGTTGATGTTGCGGTTATGCGCCGCAGCAATCGCAATAGGCGCGCCCAGGCCCAGGGACGAAAATTCCCCGACAATGGAGTCCTGTTGAGCGCCGTCCAGCTTGTTGGCAATCAGGAAGGTATGCTTGTCCCGCTTGCGCAGGTGCTCGGCGATCATCTCGTCAGCGGCAGTTCGACCGGCCTGGGCATCCACCAGGAACAACACCGCATCGGCCTCTTCAATGGCCAGCAATGACTGGCCCGCCATGATGGTATCGATGCCCTGCTCGTCACCGCTGATACCACCGGTGTCTACTACGATGAACTTCTTGCCTTGCCAGACCGCTTCACCATACTGACGATCGCGGGTAAGCCCGGCCATATCAGCGACGATCGCGTCACGACTTTTGGTCAGACGGTTGAACAGGGTGGATTTTCCCACGTTGGGACGCCCCACCAGAGCGATTACAGGAACCATGATTACTCCGCGCACGCCTGGCGTGCCGACAAAAACAAAACGGCCGCTGCCCCCTAATGGGCAGCGGCCGGGAAAGTATAACCTTTTTTACTATCAGCGCAGTTTCAGCGCGACCAGATCACCGCTATTGCCATACACGTAAAGCGTATCGCCCTGGACAATCGGCGCTACCCGCACGCCTTTACGGTCAACGCGGATGCGTCCAACCAGACGGCCATCAGTCTGCGCCAACAAGTGCACATAGCCTTCGTAATCAGCGACTGCCACATAGCTGCTGAATGCGACAGGCGCCGTCAGCTTACGCCGCAGCAGATCCTCGTTACGCCACAACGAGCGCGCACGGTTGGCGTCGAATGCCTCGACCGCACCATCGGAATGGCTCAGATAGACGCTGCCGAAACCCGTACCCGGACCGCCGTAACTGGACGCGGGGGTCTGCCATAGCGGCTCGCCCGACTCAGCGTTCAGTGCGGCCAGGTTGCCCTGAAAGGCTGCAACGTACAGCGTGCTGTCATCCAATAGCAAATCACCGTCGATATCGACCATGCGTTCCAGCTCGGAACGGCCCTGCGGCTGCGCTATGCGCTGCTCCCAGATCGGCACGCCATTCTCGGCGGCCAGCGAAACGACCTTGCCACTGGCAAAACCGGCGTACACCTGCTGCAGGGTGACGATGGGCGTAGCATGCCCACGCACCGTCAGCACCGGCAGACTGGATTCATACAACCAGCGGCGCTGGCCATCAGAAATATCCAGCGCAACAACGTTGTCATCCTGCGTCTGCACGACGACCACATCGCCGTTGGTTTGCGGCGGCGCGAGCACCTCGCTGCTGACTTCGGCACGCCACAATTCAGCACCATCGGACTCATCCAGAACGATTACTTCACCGTCCAGGGTGCCGACAAATACGCGCCCACCACCGGCACCGACCGCACCTGAGGTACGCTCATCGAGCTTGGTCTGCCACCGAACCGAGCCATCGTCGCGGTCCATTGCGATAACACGACCCTTGGCATCGGCGGCATACAGCGTCAGGCCATCAAGCGTTGGCTTTAGGTTGTTGTACAGCGCACCCTGGCCAGCACCGATGTTGCGCTTCCAGCTACGCTCCAGCTCAACTTCGGCGGTAAATTTTTCCAGCTCCGCAGGCGGAAGCTCTTTCTTGCCGGAACTGCCACAGCCGGCAACCATAATGGCTGCCACGCCTATGGCAAGGTATCGGGACATCAGCTTCACTAAACTTCCTCCGCCAGATCATCAATTTTCAGCTGTAACTGCGGGCGGGCCTGCCGATCGGGAATTGCACGGAGCGCGGACAGATAAGCTTCGCGGGCTTCTTCGGTACGGCCAAGGCCCAGCAGCAGATCGCCGCGTATTTCTTCACGTCCGGCCAGCAACTGCCCGGACACTTCTGAGTCGAATAGTGCAAGCGCTTCTTCGGCCCGCTCCTGCTGGCCAAGTACGCGCGCCAGTCGCTGTCTGGCGACTTCCTTAAGCGCTTCATCCTCAGCATTGTCGACCACTTCGTTCAGCAAGCGCTCGGCGGTGGCGAAGTCTTGCGCCTCAACTGCAAGCCGTGCCTGCATCAACGCCGCATAACGCGAATAGCGTGAATCGGGATACTCGTCACGCAACCGCTGCGCCAGCTCGGCGGCACGGGTGCGGGATTCCACGTTGTCCGGATCCTGCCCCAGCACTGATTCAAGCATGGTCTGGTACAACGCCGAGGCGTTGGCAGACTGAGTTTCCTTATAATCGGTCCAGGCGTTCCAACCAAACACGCCCGCTAGCGCGAGCACTACGCCAGTCAACAGCGGCATGCCATGCTGGCGCCACAGTTCCTTGATCCGTTCTACCTGTTCTTCTTCTGTCTGGTTAGTCACCCTACGCTCCTTCCCGAGTAATCAGCGCTGCCGTACTGCTCACAACAATTGTTTGAGTCGCGCCGGCAGATCCTGCCAGGCGATATTTTCCTGCTCGCTGCGATCACGCAAGGGTTTGAGGCCGATTTGCTGCGCAACGGTTTCGTCCTCACCCAGAATCAAGGCATACAGGGCGCCGGACTTGTCAGCCTTTTTGAACTGGCTCTTGAAACTGCCGCCGCCACAATGCACTACAAGGCGTAACCCGGGCAAGGCATCACGCAGCTGTTCTGCCAGCCGGAAGCCTGCAGTGGCTGCGGATTCGCCCAACATGACCATATAGACGTCGACCTGGCGTGCCAGCTCGTCGGGGATCTTGCCCAAAGTTTCGATCAGCAGCAACAGGCGCTCGATCCCCATGGCAAAACCGACCGCAGGCGCCGGCTTGCCGCCGAGCTGTTCAACCAGGCCGTCATACCGACCGCCGGCACATACCGTACCTTGCGCGCCGAGCTTGTCAGTCACCCATTCGAATACCGTGAGGCCATAATAATCCAGTCCGCGGACCAGCCGTGGGTTGATGACATAGGGCACACCTGCCGCATCCAGCAGTGCCCGCAGGCCCGCAAAATGCTGCTGCGCTTCGTCGTTCAGATAATCGGCGAGCTTCGGCGCATCAACAAGCAACGCCTGCGTCTGCGGGTTCTTGCTATCGAGCACCCGCAGCGGGTTGGTCTCGAGCCGACGTTGGCTATCCTCGTCCAGCTGCTCGAACCGGGCTTGCAGATACTCGACCAGCGCCTCACGGTAGCGCGCGCGGTCTTCAGAACTGCCCAGACTGTTGAGCTCCAGAGTCACCGCTTCCGCCAGACCGAGTTTCTGCCAGAGCCGCCAGCTGAGAATGATCAGCTCGGCGTCGATGTCCGGACCGCTGAGGTTGAAGGTTTCCACTCCAATCTGGTGAAACTGGCGATAGCGGCCTTTCTGTGGGCGCTCATGGCGAAACATCGGGCCTGTGTACCAGACCTTGTGACTGACGCCGCCACCCAGCAGCCCATGTTCGAGCATCGCCCGAACGCAACCTGCAGTGCCTTCCGGACGTAGCGTGAGCGAGTCACCGTTACGGTCGGCAAAGGTATACATTTCCTTCTCGACGATGTCAGTGACTTCGCCGATCGAGCGTTTGAACAACTCCGTCGGCTCTACAATCGGCAGACGGATCTGCTGGTAACCGTAGCCCGAGAGCAGGTCCGCCACGGTACGTTCAAAGTACTGCCACAGGGCGCTGTCGGCGGGCAGAATATCGTTCATGCCGCGCACGGCTTGCAGGGTCTTCAAAGCTTATTTCCTTAATCAGCCGCGGATGATGGTATTGGCATCCAGTGCTTGTTTGGCGGCAATTTTGTCACGAATCATCGATTCCAGACGGTCTACCAGACCTTCATTGACCAGTTTGGTGCTGGGGGAACCATCGACATAGACCAGATTGTTCGGCGAGCCACCGGTCAGCCCGATATCGGCTTCGCGCGCCTCGCCCGGGCCATTGACCACGCAACCGATCACCGCGACGTCCAGCGGGACCACAACGTCCTCAAGCCGGGCTTCGAGTTCGTTCATGGTCTTGACCACGTCGAAGTTCTGCCGCGAGCAACTCGGGCAGGCAATGAAATTGATACCCCGGGAACGCAAGCGCAGCGACTTGAGGATATCGAATCCGACCTTGATTTCTTCAATCGGGTCCGCCGCAAGGGAGATGCGAATGGTGTCGCCAATCCCTTCAGCGAGCAGCATGCCGAGGCCTACCGCAGACTTCACCGTACCCGAGCGCAGGCCGCCGGCTTCGGTGATACCCAGATGCAGTGGCTGCTCGATCTGCTGCGCGAGCAGGCGGTAAGCACCCACCGCCATGAACACATCCGAGGCCTTGACGCTGACCTTGAAATCCTGAAAGTCCAACTTGTCGAGGAAGTCCACATTACGCAGCGCCGATTCAACCAGCGCTGCAGGGGTAGGTTCGCCGTATTTCTTCTGCAGGTCCTTTTCCAGCGAGCCGGCATTCACGCCGATACGGATCGGTATGCCGTTATGCCGCGCTGCATCCACGACGGCGCGGACCCGGTCTTCCCGGCCGATATTGCCCGGATTGATACGCAGACAATCCACACCCAGGTCTGCCACCCGCAGCGCGATCTTGTAGTCAAAATGGATGTCGGCGACCAACGCAATCGAGACCTGCTTGCGAATCTCGCCAAAGGCCTCGGCCGCTTCCATGCTCGGCACCGAGACTCTGACGATATCCGCGCCGACGGCTTCAAGGCGACGAATCTGGTCGACCGTCGCTGCGACATCACAGGTTTCGGTGTTGGTCATGCTTTGCACTGAAATCGGCGCATCACCGCCAACCAGTACCGAGCCCACGCGAATCTGGCGCGAGACTCTGCGTTTGATAGGTGATTCTTGGTGCATGAGCGTTACCTCTTACTGGCCCAGCTTGAGCCGGACAACACCTGCTGGCCGGTAGGCCGCGGTATCCAGCTTGCTGCCTTGGTATTCGATGGCGGAGACGGCTTCGATGGCCCCGATGACGACCTCTATCGGACCATCATGGTCAATATTCAGCGACTGCTCCGCCTGCATGAGTTGGGTATGTAAAGCCTTGCCTTCTGCGCTACTGACCTGGACCCAGCACGAATTGTTAAATCGCATATGTAATCCGTTGGCTACCGTGCCTGACGATTCGGGTTCGGCCGTCGCCTCTGCCGCGGGCTCAGCCTCAGCTGCCTCAGCCACCGGCTGAACCTCACTGGTTTCAGCCTCGATCGCGGATACCTGCAACAACGCCGGGATGGCAGGCTCGCTTGACGACACATCCTGACCTGCGGCGTGCCGCAGACCGGGCAAAGCGATGGGCGATGGCAGAGAGTCAATCAGCACTTCTTCAAACTGGCGCTCGTCCAGCTGCGATACCTCGACAGCCGCCTCGCGGTTCTCGTACCACCATAGAAACACCGCCCCGGCGACCAGCAGCAAAATGATCAACGCCCCACGACGCAGCCACATCCGGTTGCTGCGTCCTGCGGTGTAGCGATCGGTCTTGTCGATGCCGTGCACGGCATGCTCGCGTTCCTGAATCCCCATATGCCGGTCGTACTCCAGTACCAGCGGATCGGCATCCAGATTCATTAGCCGAGCGTAGGCACGTATGTAGCCGCGCCCAAAGGTTTCGCCAGGCAAGCGTTCGAACTGTCCCGATTCGATGTATTCCAGAATCTTTGGGGCCAGCCTCAGGCTGGTAGCGACCTCCACTTCACTCAATCCGTGACGCAACCGCGCATCACGCAATACTGCCCCGGCATTCAGGGCTCCCTGCGAATACTGGCTACCAGTGGTGTCAAGCTCGCGGGAATTCATCAGGATTCAGACTCCTTGAGCGCTCTGGCCTCTGCGCTTGAGGGATACAGGCGACGCAACTGCAGCGCATAGCTGGCTGCGCGATTATGATCTTCAAACCGCCGTGCCAGCTGCACACCTAGCCAAAGGCTAGCGGCATTCTGACCAGACAGTTGCTCGAATCGTCGGTAATAGTCCCAGGCCGGAACGTAATTCTGCTTCTGAAATTCCAACCGGGCCAACTCCAGCATCGATCGCGGATGACGACTGTTAAGCCGCAATGCCCGTTCGAAACTGACCTTCGCCTGCTCGGTATTACCCATCATTCGGTGCGTCAGCCCAAGATTCTCGAACACTCGAGAGCGCTCACTGTATAGGGTATCAGTGGAGGCTTTTTCGAAATGCTCAAGGGCCTCGTCAAAACGCTCCTGACTCAGGAGAAAAGCCCCGTAATTATTCAGTATGCGCGGATCGTCACCCTCGACACGCAACGCCGAGCGGAAATGCTTCTCCGCCGAAGGGTATTCACCCTCCTGCTGGTACACCAGTGCCAGCGCCGTATGCGCCGAAGCCGAACTCGGATCCAGCTTCAAGGCTTCACTCAAGGGCGCCTTGGCCCTGTCGGTCTCGCCCTGCTGCATGTAACCCAGGCCGAGCTGAATATAGGCGTCACGCGCCGCTTGCGGATCGGCCGGCTTGCGACCCTGATCCCCAGTGGTCACACAACCCGTCAATGCCAGACTCAATATCCATATTGCGACTACAGGCTTAAACATAATATTACCTTGCCGCGATTAGCGGTATTAACGTCCTACGGCTGGTTGTTGCGGCTCTGGCTGCGTCTGCTCGTCAGCGGCAAGCTGGCGAACCGCAATATAACGGGCACTGCGTCGCGTCTTGTCAGCCACCTGGCCGACCAACTGGCCGCAGGCTGCATCGATATCCTCGCCCCGAGTGATACGCACTGTCACGTTATAACCCGCTTTGTACAGTATGTCCTGAAACCGGCGAATCACATTGTTGCTGGGACGCTCGTAGCCCGAGTGCGGGAACGGATTAAAGGGGATCAGGTTGATCTTGCACGGGGTATCGCGCAGCAGCTCGATCATCTGTTCGGCGTGCTCAGGCTGGTCGTTCACATCCTTGAGCAGGGTGTATTCGATGGTCAACACCCGCTTCTCGCCGAGCCGGTTCATATAGTTATTGCATGATTCCAGCAGCATCTTCAGCGGGTACTTCTTGTTCAGCGGCACCAGCTGACTACGCAATTCATCGTTGGGCGCATGCAGCGACAACGCCAGTGCGACATCGGTAACCGTCGCCAGCTTATCGATCATGGGCACGACGCCTGAGGTAGACAGCGTCACCTTGCGCTTGGAGATGCCGTAACCCATGTCATCCATCATCAGGGTCATCGCGTCCACCACGTTGTCGAAGTTGAGCAGAGGCTCACCCATGCCCATCATCACTACGTTGGTGATCGCCCGGTCCGCGGTGGCCGGCACGCTACCGAAGGACTTGTTGGCGACCCACACCTGGCCAATGATTTCGGCCACGGTCAGGTCGCTGTTGAAACCCTGCTTGCCTGTCGAGCAGAAGCTGCAGTCCAGTGCACAGCCAGCCTGGGATGACACACACAGGGTGCCGCGCCCGTTCTGCGGGATGTAGACGGTCTCAACACAACTACCGGACGCCACGCGCACAACCCACTTGCGCGTGCCGTCCTTGGAAATATCTTCGCTGACCACTTCCGGGCCGCGAATCTCGGCAATGGCCTTGAGCTTTTCGCGCAGGGCCTTGCCGACATTGGTCATTTCATCAAAGCTGTCCACACCGCAGTGATGGATCCACTTCATGATCTGACCGGCACGAAAACGCTTTTCCCCGAGCTGTTCGAAGAAGGCTTCCATTTTCGGCTGGGTCAGACCCAGCAGATTGATTTTGCCGTTTGCATCAGTCATGGCGTTCACATCACTTTGGTATGGAGAATTGCTGATCAGCGAGTGCGCGAGCACAACTCGGTTTCAGCAAAGAAATAGCCGATTTCACGCGCCGCGGAGGTAGTGGAATCAGACCCGTGTACTGCGTTGGCATCAATGGATTCAGCGAAGTCAGCACGGATAGTGCCGGCATCAGCTTCCTTCGGATTGGTGGCGCCCATCAGCTCACGATTCTTGAGTACTGCGCCTTCGCCTTCCAGAACCTGAACAACGACAGGGCCGGAGGTCATGAAGCCGACCAGATCCTTGAAGAAAGGACGCTCTTTATGTTCAGCGTAGAAGCCTTCGGCATCGGCCTGGGACAGCTGTACCATTTTGGCAGCGATAACGCTCAGGTTCGCCTGCTCGAAGCGGCTAATGATCTGACCAATAACATTCTTGGCAACGGCATCGGGCTTGATAATGGACAGGGTGCGTTCAACGGCCATGAAACTCTCCAGATAGATGGTTTAAGGATAGAGGATTACAAAGATTTGTTAACCCGCGGATTATACGCAGGTTGCACGGAAATACGTAACAGCAGCGGCGGCAGACTTATCGGGAAACAAATCCCCGAACCTAGCCCGCCTGACGCAGACGCCCGACCACGTCACACAGCACCTCGGCTGCGCGCCGGGCTTCCTGTTCGGTGGTGAAACGCCCCAGCGACAATCGAATGGAGCTGTGCGCCAAAGCATCCGACAGTCCGATGCCGCGCAGCACATAGGAAGGTTCCACCGTCGCTGAGGTGCAGGCGGAGCCCGTCGACAATGCCAAATCCCGCAATGACAGCAGCAGGAGCTCACCGTCGACGTCGTCGAAGGCCAGGTTCAGGTTATGCGGAATGCGCTGCTCGGCGCTGCCATTCAGATGCACACCGGACAGCCCGCTGAGCCCGCCCATTAGAACATCACGCAATGTACTGATATGCCGGTGCTCGGCGTCAAGCACCGCACCGGCGATCGCGAAGGCCTCTCCCATCCCCACAATCTGGTGGGTCGGCAAGGTGCCAGAACGCATGCCGCGCTCATGACCACCACCATGAACGATCGCCTGGGGGCGTACATCCAGCGTGCGGCGCACATACAATGCACCCACGCCTTTGGGGCCGTAACTCTTGTGGGCACTGAAGGACATCAGATCGACGGGCAGCGCCTTGAGATTGATCGGCAGCTTGCCAGTGGACTGCGCTGCATCAACGTGGAACAGCACGCCGCGCTCGCGCGCTACGGCGCCCAGCGTCGCAATATCATTGATGGTGCCGATCTCATTATTCACGTGCATCAGCGTGACCAGCACTGTGTCGCTGCGGATCGCTTCCTGCAGCGTCTCGACCGAGATGATCCCGTCGGCGCCGGGCTCCAGATAACTGACGTCGAAGCCTTCGCGCTCCAGCTGCTTGCAGCTGTCGAGGACTGCCTTGTGTTCGATGCGCGAGGTGACAATGTGCCCGCCTCGGTCGCGCAATGCGCGGGCGAGGCCCTTGATGGCCAGGTTATTGGATTCAGTCGCACCGGAGGTCCAGACGATCTCGCGGGGGTCGGCGCCGACCAGATCGGCTACCTGGCGACGCCCGAGCTCGACCGCTTCCTCGGCCTGCCAGCCATAGATATGCGAGCGCGACGCCGGGTTGGCAAAATTGCCATCCATGGTCAGACACCCCATCATCTTTTCCGCCACGCGCGGGTCAACCGGGGTAGTCGCTGCATAGTCGAGATAAATAGGTAGCTTCATGGAGACCTCAGCGCTGCGCCTGTTGCGGAGCCGGCTCGGCTGCAACGGCTTCATCCTCGGTGGAGGCTTCCTCCTTGAGCGCCTCGAAATCCTCGTCATTGAGCGTCGGCAAATCCTTGGCACAGTAATCACTGCCCAATTCCTTGAGCGCTTCACACACCCCTTCCAGCCGACCATCGACGGCATGCATATGATCCAGCATCTGACCGATCGCCTTGGCCACAGGATCCGGCATGTCGTTGGTCACGCCGTAGGCATCAAAGCCGAGCTTTTCCGCCATGGCTTTACGCTTGGCGCAGGTCGCATCAGCCTCGCTGAGCGGCTCCTTGAGAATGATACGCCCAGGGATACCCACAGCGGTTGCTCCGGCGGGTACCGCTTTGGTCACGACAGCATTGGAGCCGATCTTGGCGCCCGCCCCCACAATGAAGGGGCCGAGGACCTTGGCACCTGCGCCCACCACAACACCGTCTTCCAGGGTCGGGTGCCGCTTGCCCTTGTTCCAGCTGGTGCCGCCCAGCGTGACGCCCTGATAAAGGGTGACGTCGTCGCCGATTTCCGCCGTCTCACCGATAACCACACCCATGCCGTGATCGATGAAAAACCGTCTGCCGAGCTTCGCCCCCGGATGTATTTCGATACCCGTCGCCCAGCGTGCGAAGTTGGAGACCATGCGCGCCAATAGTTGCGCGTTTCTGACCCACAATGCGTGTGCCAGGCGGTGCAGCCAGATTGCATGCAACCCCGGATAGCAGAACAGCACCTCGAGCGTATTACGGGCGGCTGGGTCCCGGTGAAACACGCTGGCGATGTCTTCCTTCATACGCTTGAACATTGGCTTAACGTCTCCGCTCACCGGACGCCTGTACGCCGATGGCTTTCTGGGTTTCAGTCAGGATACCGCGCAATATATTCATTTCCACCTGGTTTATTTGCACTCGGCCGTACAAGCGGCGCAGGCGCGGCATCAATTGACGGGGCTTCTCCGGATCGAGAAACCCGATTTCAACCAATACCTGCTCCAGGTGCGTGAAATAGCGCTCCAGTTCTTCAGCGGTAGCCGGAATCTCGTTCTGGCGGTTGGTGGTTTCCAGTTTGTGCATTTTAGTCGGCTGGCCCTGTCGCTGCAGGTAAGCCATGCGCAGCTCATAGGCCACCACCTGCACTGCCGCGCCCAGATTCAACGAGCTGAACTCAGGATTCGACGGGATGTGCACATGAAACTGGCAGCGCTGCAACTCCTCACTGGTCAGCCCCGAGTCCTCGCGACCGAACACCAGCGCAATCTCGGCGCTGTCCAGCTCATCCAACTGATCAAGCACCTTGCTCGCTGCCTCGCGGGGATCAACCACCGGCCAGGGAATGCGCCGGTCACGGGCGCTAGTGCCCAGCACCAGGGTACAGTCGGCGATAGCCTCTTCCAACGTAGCGACAATGCGCGCGCCGGTGAGCACGTCATCAGCGCCGGAAGCTCTGGCCTGTGCGTTCGGATCCGGATAACGCTGCGGGTCGACCAATACCAGCCGAGTCAGCCCCATGTTCTTCATGGCCCGCGCCGCACCACCGATATTGCCGGGATGGCTGGTATTGACCAAGACCACGCGAACTCTGTCGAACACTGGACACTCCCGGAATGCACTGATGAAAAATGAGGCGTGCATGGTACAAAAGCCTGAACGCCATGACTACGCCGTTCATTCGCACCAAGACGATTGCGTTTGTCGCGACGGCGACTAAACGCCAACAAATCTGCTACAATTCGCCGCTTTTCCAGCTCCTTCTACAGAGATACCCGTATGCAGCCCATGTTGAACATCGCTCTGCGCGCCGCGCGCAGCGCTGGAGAACAGATTTACCGCTCCATAGAACGTCTTGATGTTCTGACCGTCAACGAAAAAGAGGCGCATGACTACGTCACTGAAGTCGATCGAGCTGCGGAACAGACCATCATCTATCACCTGCGTAAAGCCTTCCCTGATCACGGCATTCATGCCGAAGAGTCCGGCTTTCAGCCTGGCAGTGGTGACGGCGCCGACGTGGTCTGGATTATCGACCCGCTGGACGGCACCACCAACTTCGTACGCGGCGTGCCGCATTTTGCAGTGAGCATTGCCTGCCGAATCAAGGGCCGCATCGAACACGCTGTGGTGCTTGATCCGGTGCGTCAGGAAGAATTCACCGCCAGCCGTGGCCGCGGTGCGGCACTGAATGGCAAACGCCTGCGCGTCAGCCCACGTAAGAGCCTCGAAGGCGCCCTGCTTGGCACCGGCTTCCCGTTCAGGGAAAATCAGCTCGACGCACTGGATAATTACCTGGGCATGTTCCGCAGCCTGGTCGGTCAGACCGCCGGCATCCGCCGCGCAGGCGCTGCCAGCCTGGATCTGGCCTATGTGGCCGCTGGGCGCTACGATGCTTTCTGGGAGTTCGGCCTGGCCGAGTGGGACATGGCCGCGGGCAGCCTGTTGATTCAGGAAGCCGGCGGACTGGTCAGCGACTTCACCGGCAATCACCAGTTCCTCGAGAAAGGACACATTGTCGCCGGCAACCCCAAGTGCTTCAAAGCGGTGCTCACCGCCATTCAGCCGCACCTGACGCCTGCAATGAAACGCTGATTCTGTTCAGACAGCGGTAACGCAGAACAAAAAACCCGGCTCTTCGCAGAGCCGGGTTTTTTATTGTCGTACTGAAAACAGCTTAAGGACGATCGTCCACCGCTGCCTCTTCGAGCTGCGGCGGAATCAGATCCTCTCGGGTCAGATTCATCGTCATCAGCAGGCCGTTGGAGACGTAGATAGACGAATAGGTACCTATGCCGACCCCGATTATCAACGCCAGGGCGAAGCCCTGAATATTCTCACCACCAAAGAAGTACAGCGCGAACAGCACCAGCAAGGTCGATGCCGAGGTAGCCAAGGTACGCGCCAGCGTCTGGGTGGTGGAGATATTGATAACCTCCTCCAGTTCGGTCTTGCGCATCAAACGCAGGTTCTCGCGAACCCGGTCAAAGACTACGATGGTATCGTTCAACGAATAGCCGATCACCGCAAGCAGTGCCGCAAGAACCGTCAGGTCAAAGGACAAGCCGAGCAATGAAAACACACCGAGCGTGAAGATGACGTCGTGCACAAGTGCCACAATCGAGGCGACCGCAAACTTCATCTGAAAGCGCAGGGACACATACAGCAGGATGCCGCCCATCGCCAGCAACATGCCCAGCCCACCCTTGTCGCGCAACTCTTCGCCTACCTGCGGGCCGATGAACTCAACGCGCTTGACCGTGACTTCGCCGCCCTCTTCAGCCTGAATCAGACGCGCAAGCTCTGCACCCAGATCAGGGTTTTCGCTCGGCAGTCGGATCAGCACATCGCTGGAGGAGCCGAAGTTCTGCACCACGGCATTGTCCCAGCCGGCTTCTGCGAGCATCCCCCGGATGGACTCAAGATCTGCCGGCTCGGCGTAATTAAGCTCAATCAGCGCACCGCCAGTGAAGTCCAGGCCCAGGTTCAGCTGCTTGATCGCCAGACTGGCGATGGAGCCGATCATCAGGACAACCGCCACGGCAAAGAAGAACTTGCGCAGGCTCATGAAATTGATGGTGCTTTTAGTCAGCATGATGAGCCCTCATAGCCAAAGCTTCTTGATGTCACGTCCACCGATGGACAAGTTGATCATGGCGCGAGTCACCATGATGGCGCTGAACATCGAGGTCAGGATCCCGAGCGACAACGTTACGGCGAAGCCCTTGATCGGGCCGGTGCCCATGGCGAACAGAATCACACCCACCAGCAAGGTAGTCAGGTTGCCGTCGACAATCGCCGAGAATGCCTTGTCATAGCCTTCGTGCAAGGCGCGCTGCGGAGACATTCCCGCTGCGATCTCCTCCTTGATACGGGAGAATATGAGCACGTTGGCATCGACCGCCATACCCAGCGTCAGCACGATACCGGCAATACCAGGCAGCGTCAGCGTAGCGCCTAACATGGACATCAGTGCCAGCAACAGCACGAGATTGATGGTCAGCGCGATGCCGGCCACAAAACCGAATGCCTTGTAGAGCACCAGCATGAAAATCAGCACCAGGAAGAAACCCACCTGTGTGGCCGAAATACCCTTGGCGATGTTCTCCGCACCCAGGCTCGGACCGATGGTCCGTTCTTCAACGAAATGCATCGGTGCCGCCAGCCCACCAGCGCGCAGCAGCAGCGCCAGCTCGGAGGCTTCAGCCGGCGAATCCAGACCGGTAATACGGAACTGATTACCCAGTGTGCTTTGGATGGTGGCCAGACTGATGATGGATTTCTCTTCCACGAACGCCGGGACCTCGACGGTCTGCATTTCCCCGTCGACTTCCTGCTGCACCTGGCGGCTGATCTGACGCTGCTCGATAAAGAGCACCGCCATGCCACGACCGATGTTATTGCGCGTAGCGCGGGTCATCAGCTCGCCACCGTGACCATCCAGACGGATGTTGACCTGCGGCCGGCCGTTCTCGTCAAAATTCGACTGCGCGTCAGTCACCTGATCGCCGGTAAGAATGATGCTGCGTTCGATGTCAGCCGGCGGACGACCCTCTTGGCGAAAATCGAAACTTTCCACGGTAGCGCGGGGTGCATTCGGCTCGGCCGCCAGACGAAACTCGAGGTTTGCCGTCTTGCCGAGAATACGCTTGGCCTCGGCCGTGTCCTGCACGCCCGGCAACTCGACCACGATGCGGTTAGCGCCCTGGCGCTGAACCAGCGGCTCGGCCACACCCAGCTCATTGACCCGATTGCGTACAGTAGTCAGGTTCTGGCTGACCGCGTAGTCGCGAATTTCCGACAGCTCCGCATCAGTCAGCGTCATTTGCAGCACCTGCAAGTCCTGACGGGTGCTGGTGGTGATCTGGAACTGGGTAAATTGTCCCGAAACGAACCGGCGAGCCTCATCGAGCTCATCGGCATCATTGAAACCGAACTGCAGCATGTTGCCCTGAGTCGGCAAGCTGCGATAACGGATGCGCTCGCCACGCAACAGGCTGCGCACTTCGCTCTCGTAGACATTCAGGCGATTCTCGATCGCCTTTTCCATGTCGACTTCCAGCAGGAAGTGCACGCCGCCGGACAAATCCAGACCGAGCGTCATGGGACCTGCACCGATATTAATCAGCCAGTCGGGAGTGGTCGGCGCCAGATTCTGCGCCACGACATAGTCAGTGCCGAGGCTGCGCTTAACCACATCCTGTGCCGGAAGCTGTTGTCCGCGGTTAACCAGACGAACCAGGCCGGAGCTGCCGTTATCTGCAACCTCGACGCCCTTGGTCGCGATACCGGCCTGCTCCAGCGCCGATTCGATGCGCGACAGGTCGTTGTCGTTGATTGTCTGAGTGGAGCTTGCGCCGGAGATCTGTATGGCTGGATCGTCCGGATAGAGATTCGGCAGGGCGTAGATCGCCCCGAGCCCGATGACCACCAGGATCAGCAGGTATTTCCAGAGAGGGTAACGATTGAGCATGTGAAGGCCCGCTAACGATCCGGGCGCCCATTGAGGCGCCCGGATACGAGGATTATTGACGAATCAGATGGCTTTCAGCGTGCCCTTCGGCAGTGCAGCGACTACAGCGCCCTTCTGGAACTTGAGCTCCTGACCATCGCCCACTTCAAGAACGATGAACTCGTCGGTGACCTTGCGTACCTTGCCGAGGATGCCACCGCCGGTGACCACTTCGTCACCAACACTGATGCCGCTGATCAGATTCTTGTGTTCCTTGGCGCGCTTGGCCTGGGGACGCCAGATCATCAGATAGAAGATGACCAGAAAACCGAGCAGGAAAACCCACTCGAAACCACCTCCCATAGGGGCGGCTCCGTCAGCGGTCTGAGCCATGGCGGCGGGGATGAAAAAACTCATGTGTAACTCCTGTTATGTACGCGCAAGAAAAGATTAATGGGGCCTCCCTGGCGCTTTTCAAGCCTCAAGAGGAGGTACCGGCAGGCCGAGCCGAGCGTAGAATTCATCTACAAAGCGGGACAATGTACCCTGTTGAATGGCACCGCGCAAACCGGCCATAACACGTTGATAGTGCCGCAGGTTATGGATGGTGTTGAGCATGCTGCCAAGCATTTCGCCACACTTATCCAGGTGATGCAGATAGGCCCGGGTGAAGTTCTGGCAGGTGTAACAATCACACCCCGGATCAAGCGGCGAATCATCGTGACGATGCACGGCATTGCGAATCTTGATCACCCCGCTATCGGTGAACAAATGACCGTTACGGGCGTTGCGCGTGGGCATCACGCAGTCAAACATATCGACGCCGCGGCGCACACCTTCTACCAGATCCTCCGGCTTGCCCACCCCCATCAGGTAACGCGGTTTGTCAGCCGGCATCTGCGGCGGCAGGAAATCCAGCACCCTGATCATTTCCGGCTTGGGTTCGCCAACAGACAGCCCGCCGATGGCCAGGCCATCGAAACCGATCTGCTCCAATCCCTCCAGGGAACGCATACGCAGATCTTCATGCATGCCGCCCTGCACGATACCGAACAGCGCCGACGGGTTGCCTTCATGGGCAGCCTTGGAACGCTTTGCCCAGCGCAGCGACAACTCCATCGAGCGGCGCGCGACATCTTCCTCGGCAGGATAGGGCGTGCATTCGTCAAAGATCATCACGATATCGGAGCCCAGATCACGCTGGACCTGCATCGACTCCTCGGGCCCCATGAACACCTTGGCACCGTCCACCGGCGACGAGAAGTACACCCCCTCCTCCTTGATCTTGCGCATCGCGCCCAGGCTGAACACCTGAAAACCGCCGGAGTCGGTGAGGATCGGGCCTTTCCACTGCATGAAATCGTGCAGATCGCCGTGTTTTTTGATTACCTCGGTGCCCGGCCGCAGCCAGAGGTGGAAGGTATTACCCAGGATAATCTGTGCACCGGTCGCCTCGATGTCGCGCGGCAGCATGCCTTTCACTGTGCCGTAAGTACCCACCGGCATGAACGCTGGCGTCTCGACTACACCCCGCGGAAAAGTCAGCCGGCCACGACGCGCCTTGCCATCAGTGGCCAACAATTCGAACTGCATATGACTCATTGAATATCCTCGGGTCCGGTTGCGGCCGGGTTGCGGGTGATGAACATCGCATCACCATAACTGAAGAAGCGATAACGCTCGGCGATGGCAGCGTGATAGGCGGCCATGGTCTGCGCGAAACCGGCAAAAGCCGACACCAGCATCAGCAGCGTCGACTCGGGCAGGTGGAAATTGGTCACCAGCGCATCGACCACATGGAAGGGTCTGCCGGGATAGATGAAGATGTCGGTATCCCCGCTGAAGGGCTTCAACTCACCATCGCGCGCCGCTGTTTCCAGCGAGCGCACGCTGGTCGTACCCACCGCGATGACCCGCCCGCCACGCGCCTTGCAGGCATTGACCGCATCGACCACCGCCTGGCTGACTTCCAGCCACTCGGTGTGCATATGGTGCTCTTCGATACGCTCCACCCGCACTGGCTGGAAGGTGCCCGCGCCCACGTGCAGTGTCACCTGCGCCGTCTCCACGCCTTTTTCGGCAATGGCATCGAGCAGCTGGTTATCGAAATGCAGGCCCGCAGTAGGCGCCGCGACTGCGCCCTCACGCTGCGCATACACGGTCTGGTAGCGCTCCCGATCAGCCGTTTCATCAGGCCGATCAATATAGGGTGGCAGCGGCATATGCCCAACCCGCTCAAGCAGCGGTAGCACCGGCTCATTGAAAGCCAGTTCAAACAAGGCGTCATGCCGGCCAAGCATCTCGGCCTGCGCATCGCCGTCGAGCAATATCTTGGTGCCGGGCTTCGGCGACTTGCTGGAGCGCACATGGGCCAGCACCCGATGCGAATCGAGGACCCGTTCGATGAGGATTTCCAGCTGACCGCCGGTTTCCTTGCGGCCAAACAGACGCGCAGGAATGACCCGGGTGTTGTTGAACACCATCAGATCGCCGGGGCGCAGAAACTCCAGCAGATCAACAAATTGCCTGTGTTGCAACTCGCCGGACGGCCCGTCCAGGCAAAGCAGACGGCTACCCCGTCGCTCGGCCAACGGGTGCCGTGCAATGAGGTCATCCGGGAGATCAAATTGAAAATCGCTGACGCGCATGCTGAGGTCGATCCGGTGGGAATGAAAAGGCGCGTATATTAGCGGAAATACTCGTGCCAGACCATTGACCTTGCCCGTATCCGATTCGTATACTCCGCGCCGGCTTGCTTGAAGCGCAAAGCCTCGATGGCGGAATTGGTAGACGCGGCGGATTCAAAATCCGTTTCTGGTGACAGAGTGGGAGTTCGATTCTCCCTCGAGGCACCATTCGCAGCAGCGAATGGTAATAAGGCAGAACGGCCCGTATGGGACGCAACCTGCCAGATGCTCAGCAACATCTGAATTTCTCAGCACTACCCTCAATGGCTGCTCCGGCCGAAAATAATCCCGCAAGTCCCTGTCATAATTCACATTTGTCTATTTCCGGCCGCCATGCGTCTGATTATTACTGATTAGTTTCAAGGGCTTCTGGTCGTAACATTTCATAACGATTAAGATGAGCCGCTTATCACCAATACAGCGATTCATGGATGAAGTATCCCGTTCACATCGAAGACTGGGTAGCCTGGACGGCTGACTCGGGGCTTTCGATTCGGCCAGGCCACGCCCTTACTGAGCGCCTGAACGAGTCGATACTGCCGCGCATGCTGCGCCGTCGACTCAATGCGACCGGCCGGGCCGTCTGTGATGCAGCCAGTGTGCTGGACGACGGTGCGGGCTCTCCCCTTATTCATGCGTCCCGCCACGGTGATGTCAGTAGCTCTCTGGAAATGCTTCAGGGACTCGAATCCGGCGATCCCGTTTCCCCAAGCAGCTTTTCCATGTCGGTGCATAACGCCGTGCTGGGCGTGTATTCAATTGCTCGCCAGCATCGCGGTCCGACCCAGGCCCTTGCCGCCTGCGGTAATGAATTCGAGGCACTGATTACCGAAGCAGCGGGTTATCTCGCCACCGGTCAGCACGCCGTGATTGCGATATTCTCCGAGGGCGAAATCCCCCTGCCTTTGCAGTCGCATACCGAATCGCCCCTCTGCCCCTGCGTGGTAGCCCTGAGGCTGACCAGCGAAACGGGGCAGCGTCTGCTGGCCGAGCCTACCGTAGCGGCCGCGCGACCCACGCCCCTGCAGGTAATCGACTGGCTCAGCCAGGATCACACCGCCCTGGTTGCTCGCCACCGCTGGTTTCTGGAGCGCCTATGACCCTGGATCAGTGGCGACGCGGTCTCGGCACCGCCATTTCGTTCAGTGCGTTCGGAATCGGTGGTCTTGTCATCGGGGTACTCATCGCTCCGCTGCTGCTGATAGTCATACGTGACGATAGGCGGCGCCAGCAGATGACCCGGGAACTGATACGCCAGGCCTTCAGGGGATTCATTGGCCTGATGCGCATTCTCGGCGTGGCCGAATCGCACATTGGCAACGCGCAACAGCTGAACCGCCCTGGCCTGTTGATTCTTGCCAACCACCCCTCGCTGATTGATGTGATCTACCTGATTGCCAACACGCCCAATGCCAACTGCATCGTCAATGGGCACCTGGTCAGAAACCCCTTTACCCGGGGCCCGATCAATGCCGCAGGCTATATCACCAACAGCGATCCGGAGGCGGTACTCGCGGCCGCAAAGGTCAGTCTCGCCGCTGGCAACTCGCTGATTCTGTTCCCCGAAGGGACCCGAACCACGCCTGCGCAGCCCATCCGCTTTCGCCGTGGCGGCGCCAATATCGCGTTGCATACCGGCACGCCTATTACCCCAGTGTTAATTCGCTGCACGCCAACCACCCTGACCAAGGGCGAGCCCTGGTACCGAATCCCACCAAGCAGGATACGTATGGAGCTTCAGGTTCTGGCCGATGTGCCGATACCTGATGAACCTAACCGCGCCGTCAGGCACCGAGCCAGAGCGCTTACCGCCTGGCTGACCGATCATTTCAATCAAGAGCTGGAGCAGTTCTCCCATGACCGAGACACAAGACCTGTCCCTGGAAATCAAGCGGATGATTATCGACACGCTGGAGCTTGAGGACATCACTCCGGACGACATCGAGCCACAGGCAGCATTGTTCGGTGACGGACTGGGTCTGGATTCGATCGACGCCCTGGAACTCGGCCTGGCATTGCAGAAGCGCTACGGCATCAAACTGGATGCCGAAGCCGAGGAAACGCGCAGTCACTTCGCCAGCCTCAATGCCCTGACTGCTCTGGTGGAGGCCCGCCGTGTCCACTGATACGCCTGTTGCGAACACCGAGGTATTCGATTACCTGAGCAAGACGCTGGTCGATCTGTTCGATGTTGATCCGGAGGCAATCACCCCCGAAGCGCGTCTGTACGAGGATCTCGATATCGACAGCATCGATGCCGTCGATATGGTGGTCGAGCTGAAACGCTTTACCGGCCGGCGTATTGATCCGGAAGACTTCAAGTCCGTGCGCACCGTGCAGGACGTGGTCGACGCAGTCGATCGCCTGATGCAGCGCTAAGTCGTGAAGCTGAGTTTCACCTCTGCGCTTGGCGCGCTGGTTATGCTGCTCTGGCCGGTTCTGGTTCTGACCCTGCACGCGCAACTGGGTAGCTGGCCACTGTTGATCGTGGGCGCCGCGCTGCTTGCCTGGCGCCTGCCGCAAGCCAGAGCGCTGGCTATCATCGCCGGGCTGGTACTGGTCAGCATGGGCTTGCTCGGCCACGCGGAACTGGGCATGCGCGCCTACCCGATTGCTATCAGCCTGATCATGCTAACGCTGTTCGCTGGTAGCTTGATCCGCGGCATGCCGATTATTGAGCGGCTGGCCAGAGTGCGCGAGCCGGATCTGCCAAGCGAAGGGGTGATCTACACGCGGCGCGTAACCTGGGCCTGGTGCGGGTTCTTCGTGGTCAACGGCGGAATTTCTGCCTGGACCGCGCTCTATGCCGATCTCGCCACCTGGACGCTGTATAACGGTTTCATCAGCTACTGCCTGATGGGCCTGATGTTCGCCGGTGAATGGGTGTGCCGCCGACATGTACGGGGAGCAGCCGCATGAGCTTCGTCTCCCTTTGCCAGTTACCCTGGCGCCGACCTGCACCGATAGCCTCCGCCCTGCCCGCCCATTGGACGGACTCTGCGCGATTACTCGAGCGGGTCGATGCCTGGCGCGGTTGGCTGGAAGGTCGCCCAGCGGGACGCTGGATTCTGTGTCAGCCCGACCCACTCGAATTCACCGGCGCCCTGCTTGCGCTCTGGGAAACCGGACGGATTGCGGTGCTGCCGGCGGATGACCGGCCCGGGACACTGGCAGGCCTGATTGGCAGCACTGACGGACAGATTCCCGCGCAGCTGGATGTCCCGAACCACTCGCGCGCCCTGCCCCACGCACCGGCGGCGATCACGCCGACCACCGCGGCCCTTGCGCTATACACCTCTGGCTCCACCGGACAGCCGGTCGAGTTCGCCAAGAGCTTTGCGCAACTGGATGCCGAGCTCGCGGTGCATCACCAATTGTGGCCGTTGACCGAAGCTAATGGCGTCATCGCCCAGGTCAGTCATCAGCATATCTACGGGCTGCTGGCCGCAGTCCTGCATCCACTGTGTTCGGGCGCGGCCTTCTGTGGCGAGGATTGCCATTATCCGGAGCGGCTGGCCGAGCGCATGACCGAAGCCGGGCTGGCGGGGTTATCGCCAGTCATGGTCAGCTCGCCGCCGCAACTGGCACGCACCCCCGAGCATATCGACTGGTCGGCATTGCCGCGTCTGCAACGGGTGTTTTCGTCAGGAGCTCCTTTAGCCCAGGCCCATGCCGAACGCGCGGAATCGCTACTCGGCGCACCCGTCATCGAGATCTATGGCAGCACCGAGACTGGCGGCATTGCCCAGCGCCGACAGACTGTGACTGATGCCTGGCAGGCATTGCCGGACGTTGAGCTGACCTTCGAGGGCGAGGGTCTGGCGCTGCGCTCACCCTTTCTCGCTGAACCTGAGCAATGGTGGCAGCAGCCTGACCGCGTGAGCGGCACGCCTGAGCGTTTTCACTTGCTCGGCCGCGACGACCGGCTGGTAAAGATCGGCGGCAAGCGGGTATCGCTCGACCGCATTGAACGTTTGCTGGCAGAGCACCCGAGGGTGATGTCAGCGCGCTGCGTTGATCTGGGGCGTAACGATGGCCGCCTCGGCTGTATCCTTGTGATGGACACATCCAGCCTTCCCCACGAACATCCGCAGCGCCATGAGCTGGCCCGGCAGCTGCGCGAACGGCTGGCTGCGCATATCGAGCAGGTCACCATTCCACGCTACTGGCGTTTCGTAGAAGCATTGCCCTGCAACGCGCAGGGCAAGCTGGATCGCAGCCTCATCGAGCGCCTGTTCGAAGATCTGGTGGACGATCGTAAACCCCGCTGGCTCGGCACCGACTTGTTGGATGGCCGCTCATGCTCGCTCGCACTTGAAGTGCCCGAACGGCTGATTTTTCTCGACGGCCACTTTGACGAATTCCCCATCGTGCCCGGCGTGGTCATAGTGCAATGGGCGGTCCAGCAGGCAGAACGGAGCTTTGGCCAGCTCGGCGACTTCGCCGGCTGCGAACAGCTGAAATTCCAACGACCGCTACGCCCCGGCATGCGTCTGCGGCTGGATCTGACGCAACGCGAGAACGGCATCGCCTTCGCCTTCCATTCACATGAAGGCAAGCACGCCAACGGCCGGATCAGCTTCAGGGCAGCCACAGTAGCGACTACCGAGGTGGCCGATGACTGATGGGCGCATCTGCATCCTGATACCGGTGTATAACCACCCCGACAGCATCACAGCCGTGTGCGCCTCGGTGGCGCCTTTCAGGCTCCCCGTACTGCTGGTCGATGACGGCTCCGATGCCCGCTGCGCCGGCGTGCTGGACGGGTTAGCCGCGCAGGGCCACCTGCTACTGCGTTTATCCCACAATCAGGGCAAAGGGGCAGCGGTGCGCGCTGGCCTGCAACACGCCGAGCAGCTGGGCTTTACCCATGCGTTGCAGATCGACGCGGACGGGCAGCATGCGGTCGCCGACTTGCCTGGCTTTCTCGCGGCAGCCGAACACACCCCACAGGCGCTGACCATCGGCTATCCGCGTTATGACGCCAGCGTCTCCCGCTCTCGCTTTTACGGGCGCTACGCCACGCACATCTGGGTCTGGATCAATACGTTATCGTTGGATATTCGCGATTCCATGTGCGGCGCGCGGCTGTATCCCCTGCGCGAGGTCAACGCACTGCTGAACCGGCATGCCTGCG
Source organism: Pseudomonas saliphila (assembly GCF_008638345.1). Taxonomy (GTDB): domain Bacteria; phylum Pseudomonadota; class Gammaproteobacteria; order Pseudomonadales; family Pseudomonadaceae; genus Halopseudomonas; species Halopseudomonas saliphila. The sequence goes on from NZ_VTVA01000002.1 coordinate 385,998, forward strand.
GCGACCGCATGGCCTTTGATACCGAGATTCTGGTGCGTTGGCACTGGGCCGGCGGCCAGTTGCGTAACCTACCGGTACGGGTGCACTACCCCACCGACGGCGTCAGCCATTTCCGCCTGTTGCGCGATAACCTGCAAATCTCCGGCATGCATACACGATTGTTCTTCGGCATGCTGCTGCGGCTACCGCGTTTGCTGGCGGCCCGGCTGCGGCGGCGAAGCATGGAGGCCGCGGGATGAGCCACTGGGCACGGATCGGCGAGCGCGGCAGCCTGAGGGGCATGCAGGCGATGGTCTTCATCCAGCGTCGTCTGGGTCGCTGGCCATTCCTGCTGGTCCTGCGCCCGGTGATCCTCTGGTATTTCCTTTCGCACCGCACGGCGCGCAGGGCATCCGCTGACTATCTATGCCGGCTGGATCCCTCGCTCGAGCGACGCCCCTTCGCCCTGTTCTGGCAAAGCTACCGGCACTTTCTGCAATTCGGCGATGCGCTGATGGACAAGGTCGCGGCCTGGAGCGATTCCATCGGGGAAGATCGCCTGCGCGGTGACGGATTCCGGCATTTTGGCGAGGCCATCCGCGCGGGACGCGGCGGTATCGTATTGGTCGCCCACCATGGCAATCTAGATATCGCCAATGCGCTGGCCAGGTATCACCCCGAGCTGGACCTGACGGTGATGATGCACACGCGCAATGCCGGCAAATTCAACGCGCTACTGGAACGGGTAACCGGCCAGCCGCGACCCAATGTATTGGAAGTCACTGAAATCGGCCCCGCTACTGCGCAGGAGCTGGCCGAGCGGATCCAGCGCGGCGGTTTCGTGGTCATCGCTGCCGACCGCATTCCGATCACGGGCGCGCGGCTACGCCAGCTGTCCTTCCTTGGGGACAACGCTGCGTTCCCCGAGGGCCCCTTTTTACTGGCCATGTTATTGCGGTGTCCGCTATACACCCTGTCCTGCGTCCGCGACGACCAGGGTTTTCAGATCGACTTCGAACTATTCGATGATCTGACCGACCTGCCCCGCAAGGCGCGGGACGCCTGGATCGGGCGGGCCATGCCGCGCTTCGCCGATCAGTTGGCGGTCCGGGTACGGCAACACCCGTTGCAATGGTTCAATTTCTATCCCTTCTGGCAAAGCGATACGGGAAATACGCATGACGATAATGCTTGAGGTGCCAACGGACTGCACCACTGACACCCCGCTGCTGCTCGACGGGTCACCGGTTAGTCTGGAAGACGTCTTGGCGGTGGCCGAAGGACGGCGCAAGGTGCTGCTGTCCTGCGATGCCGTCTTCCGGGAGCGTATCGCCAAGGGCAACGCCTTCCTCGAGCGCCTGCTTGCCGAAGAAGGCGTGATCTACGGCGTGACCACCGGCTACGGTGATTCCTGTACCCGTGCGGTGGCTGCCGAGGATCTGGAAACCCTGCCCCACCAGCTGTTTACCTTCCACGGCTGCGGGCTCGGCCAGGCGCTCTCGGTCGAAGCCGCGCGTGCCGTGGTGCTCGTGCGTCTCGTGTCCCTGTGTCGTGGCTATTCGGGCGTAACCCTGGGGCTGCTCGAACGCCTGACCTGGCTGCTGGAACATGACGTGATGCCCGTCATTCCCGAGGAAGGCTCGGTGGGCGCCAGCGGCGATCTGACGCCCTTGTCCTACCTCGCGGCGGTACTGTGCGGCGAACGCGACGTGCTCTACCAAGGCGAACGTCGGCCGACCGCAGAGGTATTTGCCGAGCTTGGCCTGACGCCATACCGGCTGCGGCCCAAGGAAGGCCTGGCCCTGATGAATGGCACGGCCGTGATGACCGCGCTCAGCGTGTTTGCATTCAGCCGCTGCGCCTATCTCGCGCAACTGGCTTCGCGCATCACCGGTCTGGCGGTCTATGCACTGGATGGCAACCCTTACCATTTCGATGCCGACCTCTTTGCTGCCAAGCCGCACCCCGGGCAGAATCGCGTTGCCGACCGTCTCCGTGAGGATCTGCATGCGCCGAGCACGCCGCGCAATTCACCGCGCCTGCAGGACCGCTATTCCACGCGCTGCGCGCCCCACGTCATCGGCGTGGTGGAAGACGCTTTGCCCTTCTGGCGCCAGTTCCTCGAGACCGAGCTCAACAGTGCCAATGACAATCCGCTGATCGACGTCGAGAACGGCAAGATCATGCACGGCGGGCACTTTTATGGCGGCCACGTTGCCTTCGCCATGGACAGTCTGAAGCAGGCCGCCGCCAACCTGGCCGACCTGCTTGATCGGCAGCTGGCGCAGCTGGTCGATACCCGTTTCAGTCACGGGTTGCCCAGCAATCTCAGCGGCGCCACGCCACAGCGCGCACCGCTCAATCATGGCTACAAGGCGGTGCAGATCGGCGCGTCGGCCTGGACGGCCGAAGCGCTCAAGCTGACCATGCCAGCCAGCGTGTTTTCCCGCTCCACCGAATGCCATAACCAAGACAAGGTCAGCATGGGCACCATTGCGGCGCGCGACGCGTTGCGCGTATTGACGCTGGTCGAGCAGGTGGCCGCCGCCGCGCTGCATGCGTCCTGCCAGGCGCTGGAACTGCGCGCCGCCAGACCGGACGCCGAAGCACCGCCAAAGCAGCTGCATGCCTTTGTCGCCGAGTGCCGCGAACATTTTGCGCCGCTTGGTGAAGACCGGGCACTGGAAACCGACCTGCGCTTGCTCTGTGAGCTGATCCGCACCCGCCACTGGAGGTTGTATGACGCCGGATGATCGCCCGCTGCCGTCGGTCGAAGTGGAGATGACCATCCCCTTCCACGACGTCGACATGATGGAAATCGTCTGGCACGGTCACTATGTTCGCTACCTGGAAATCGCGCGCTGCGAGCTGCTGGACCGGATCGACTACAACTATCTGCAGATGCGCGAGTCCGGTTTCGCCTGGCCGGTGATCGACATGCGCTTGCGCTATGCCCAGCCAATGCGCTTCACCCAGCGCATCGCCATCGAAGCACGCCTGACCGAGTGGGAACATCGCCTCAAAGTCGATTACACCATCCGGGATGCGGTAAGCCGCCAGCGCCTGACCCGTGCCTGGAGCGTGCAGGTGGCGGTGGACATGGCTACCCGGGAAATGTGCCTGGGTTCGCCGCAGCTGTTGGTCGATAAACTGCTCACTTGGCAGGCGCTACAGTGATACAGCGCCCCGTACTTACCCTGGGCGTGCTAGCGCTGGTATGGGCCAGCCTGCCGGCCCACGCCCAAACCCCCGACGCAGCGTTGCGAGAGCATTTGCGCACCAATGCGCCCGCATGCGGCGAGTTCGAGCAGTCCCGCTGGCTGGCCGATTTCGACATGCACCTCAACAGCCGTGGCACCTTTCAGCGTCAGGACCAGGGTCTGATCTGGCGTACGCTTCAGCCGGTGCACAGTGAAGTCGTACTGTCTGAGAACAATCCCGATCTGCCCCTCGGCTATCAGGCGGTACTGCCCATTTTCAACGGTTTGCTGGCCGGCAACTGGCAGAGTCTGGATCAGTACTTCGCAACCACTCTGAGCGGAACTGCCGATGCATGGCGCGCCGAACTGGCGCCCCGCAATGCTCAGGCCGCGCAACTGAGCGGCCTGAGCATCGAGGGCGCGGCCCAGCTTGAACGCATCACCATATCCTTCAATGATGGCGACCGCATGGACATTCACCTGACCGAAACCGCCTGTCCCCCTCCGGTCGAGGCGCACTGACAATGAAGCAGCCCAGCGCCGACAAGCGTATTCAGATTGGAGCCTGGCTCTGGGGCCTGGTGCTGCTTGTCTGCGCGGGCCTGCTTGGTTGGCAGCTGAATGGCGGCGCGCGCTGGGACACGCGTATCGTCAGCCTGCTGCCTGACACGCCGCAGTCTGACCTGGTGATGCGCGCCGAGAAGCGTCTGGCTGAAGGCGCCGAGGATGACTTCGCGCTGCTGGTCAGCGGACCGCAGCCGCGGCGCCTCGCCGAGGACCTTCGTTCACGCCTGCTAGGTCAGCGTGTTTTGCTGCCGAGTGAGGGCTTCTCTGGTGAACGGCCCGACCAGGCTCTCGCGGATTTTCGCTATCAATTGCTTGCCGACTCAATGGCCACGGCCGATGCAGAGGTCTGGATAGCGCGCGCCCTGTCCCGGCTGTTCAGTCCCGGCCTGGACAATGATCTGCGCAATGACCCCTTCGGTTTGCAGGACGCCTGGATTCAACAACAATTGGGCACGCAGGTGCGTGTGGATGGCGACTTCCCGGTAGTTGGCGGGCCAGATGAGCGCTGGCTACTGGTCAGCGGCCGTTTGGGCGCCAGCGCGTATGACATGAGGCTGCAAGCCGCACTGGGTGAAGTGCTTGAGGGCTTTCAGGCCGAGCAGCCTCAGGCACGGATCCTGCGCGCCGGGCTGGTGTTTCATGCCGCCGCGGGTGCCCAACAGGCGCGCCAGGAGATATCCACCATCGGCATCGGCTCGTTGCTCGGCATTCTGCTCATGCTCTGGTGGGTGTTTCGCAACCCACTGACCCTGGTCAGTCTGATGCTGCCGGTCGCCTGTGGCCTGCTGGTCGCGCTGCCTATCAGCTGGTTGATCTTCGGCTCACTGAATTTGCTGACGCTGGCCTTCGGTGCCAGCCTGATTGGCATCGCCGTCGATTATGCGTTGCATCTGCAATGCGCGCGGCATCTCGCCCCCGAACAACCCCTGACGCGGTTATGGCCAGCGCTGTTGCTGGGTCTGATATCCAGCCTCGCGGCCTACCTTATCCAGCTCGCAACACCTTTTCCCGGACTGCGGCAGATGGCAACCTTCGCCGCACTGGGGCTGATCGGCGCCTGGTTGACGGTGCGCCTGTGGCTACCCCTGATCCCGGTTCGCCAGCACCCCGCGACCGGCCGCATCGCCGATTGGCTTGGTCGACTACGGCTGTCAGACGGTGCACGCCTGCCATGGCTGGCTCTAGGGGCAGTCGCACTGCTGGCCATCCTGCTCATCCTGTTCCGCCTGCAGCCCAGTGATGACCTGCGCCAGCTGAATCCCTCACCCGCGGAATTGATCGCCGAACAGCAACAGGTGCAGAAGCTGCTGCAGCGCCCTGGCGGCAGCCATTATCTGATCGTCAGCGCGGAGACGGATGATGCGCTGTTGGCGCGGCTGGAGCAGTTGGATGCCGCCCTGGTCGATCTGGCCGACAAGGGGCATCTCGACACTTACCGGCATCTGGCCAAGGCCGTGCCTTCGGCCGAACGCCAGCGACAGAATCTGCAGCGTGTCAGCGCCATGCATGCCAGCGCCTTACCGCAACTGGCCGCGCGCGCCGGTCTGCCCGCCGATGCGCTGTCTACCCGTATCCAAGCCAATCCACAGCCCTTCACCCGCGCCGACTGGTTTGCCACGCCCTTCGGCGCCGCGGACCAGTTGCTCTGGCTGGAAGCATCGGACGCGCGGCCGGCTTCACTCGTACTGCTGGGCGACGCCAATGCGGCCGGGCGCCACGTGTTACAGACCTTGTCGCTGGCTGAAGACGTGCACTATCACGACCGCGTCGCGCAGCTCGGACAGGTTCTCGGCGCTATCCGCGACAGCATCGCGCTATGGCTGGGCGTCGCCATCGCGGGGCTTGCCCTGGTATTCACCTGGCGCTACGGCACAGCGGTATGGCGTGTGCTCTTGCCGCCGGTGGGCGCCATTCTGGTCAGCCTGGCTGTACTGGCATTCAGTGGAACCGGGCTGACGCTGTTCCACCTGCTGGGTTTGCTGCTGGTGCTAGGCATAGGCCTGGACGCGGGCATATTCAGTGTCGAGCATGCCGACAACCCCGCCTCGTGGCTGGGCATCACGCTATCCTGCGCATCCAGCCTGCTGGCCTTTGGGTTACTTTCATTCAGTGCTACGCCGGCGCTGGCGCACCTTGGCATCACCTGCCTGATCGGCCTGGGCACCACATGGTTGCTGGTGCCTTTCGCCAAAGCCGGCAGCGTGCCGCTCACCTCTTCAATTTCTGTTTCAGGGAAAGACCCGCATGGAAAAGCGCAACCACAGTAGTCCTGCAATACAGACTGACGAAACCGATGTCGCCATTATCGGTGCGGGTCCATCCGGCGCCGCCGCGGCTGCCTGGCTCGCCCGCAATGGGCTGCGTGTGCAGGTAATTGAGCGCAGTCTGTTTCCGCGTTTTTCAATTGGCGAGAGCCTGCTCCCGCAGTGCATGGTGCACCTTGAAACCTGCGGCCTGCTGGATGCTGCCCTGGCCGGTGGCTTTCAGGTCAAGAATGGCGCGGCCTTTACCTGGCGCGGTAAAACCACCGCCATCGACTTTCGCGACAAGTTCAGCGATGGGCCCGGCACCACCTGGCAGGTGCCACGCGATGATTTTGATCAACGCCTGATCGAAGGCGCCCGTGAAGCCGGCGCGCAGGTGCAGTTCGAAACACTGGTCGAGGATTTTACCGCCGATGCCGAGCGCCCCAGCCTTACGCTGCGAACCAAGGACGGGCAGCGCCGCATTCTTCGAGCGCGCTTCATTCTCGACGCCAGTGGCTACGGACGCGTGCTGTCGCGTCTCGCCAACCTGTCGAAAGCCTCCACCCTGGAATCGCGCTGCGCACTGTTCATGCACGTCGAAGACCGCATCGATCATCCCGGTCATGACCGCGAAAAAATCCTCATCGGCGTGCATCCCGTCCATCCAGGCGTGTGGTACTGGCTGATCCCCTTCAGTGACGGGCGCTGCTCGGTTGGAGTGGTGGGAGACAGAGATACGCTACAGGCCGCCGGTGGCGACGATACCAGCCGCCTCTGGCACTTCCTGAATGAGGAGCCAACGCTGGCTGAGCTGTTGCAGAACGCGACGCAGGTTCGGGAGACCAACCGGCTGGAAGGCTACTCCGCCGACGTCGAGCGTTTGCATGGCCCGGGCTTCGCCCTGCTGGGCAATGCCGGCGAGTTCCTCGACCCGGTGTTCTCCTCCGGTGTCACCGTCGCACTGGATTCGGCCATGCGCGCGGCGCCGCTGGTCAAACGCCAGCTAGCCGGCGAAACGATCGACTGGGACCTGGAGTTCGAGCAACCGCTGCGCCGCGGCGTCGCCACGTTCCGCGAGTTCGTTGAAGCCTGGTATGACGGCCGCTTGCCGAAGATCATCTTCAATGAACAACAGTCGCCGCGTATCCGCTCGATGATCAGCTCGGTGCTCGCTGGCTACGCCTGGGATCAGAGCAACCCCTTCGTATCGGCCAGCCGCAGACGACTGAACAGTCTGGCAGAAGCCTGCTCCGCCGAGACGGTCACCGATGAGCTGGTACCCCTGTGATCAGAGGGTTGCGCCTTGATCCATGCGCGGGTCTCAGCCTGTTGCTGGCGTGTCTGTGGCTGAGCGGCTGCGCCACGTTGTCCGGGCGCGCTCCGGCTCCCGATCTGGCCACGCTGCCAGCGAGTGCTCCGCGCACCCAGCACCTGACAATCGAGCACGACGGCGAACGGCAACAGCTGCTCGCCGTACTCCGTCACGACCAGTCGGTTTTGCGTATGGCGTTGCTCAGCCCGCAGGGCCAGCGCCTGCTGACGCTGGAGCAGGACGGTGACGGCGCGCGTTTTTTACCCGGCGCGGCCTTTGAACCGCCGATTTCGGCACAATGGCTGGCGGAGCGACTTGCCTGGAGCCTGTGGCCCGTCGAGGAACTGGAGCGCGCCTTTGCGGATTCGCGCTGGGCTGTACAGCGGCAAGAAGGAGGTCATAGCATTTATTACAGGAAGCAGTTAATGGCGACCGTGACCGACCGCGGAAGCTGCCATATCGTTGACGATCTGCAGGCCGGCTATCGCCTGTATCGCACCACTGTCGAGCCGAACGCCATCCATAACGAGTCGCCATGCCCAGCCCCATGAACGTCACTTCAGCGTGCCGGCTTTCACGGCCTGCCCTTATCTGCTCGCTGGGCGATAACCTCGACGCGATCTCTGAGGCGCTGTTCGCGGGACAGCGCAAACTCGCTGTCAGCGACCGTTTCACTCCAGATCGCCCGCTACCGCTGGGAACCGTTAGCGCCGAGTTGCCTGACCCAAGCGCATGGCCCGCCAAGCACCGGTCGCGCAATAACCAGCTATTGGCGGCAGCCCTGGAGCAACTGCAGCCGGACATCGACGCGTTCCGACTCCGCCAGCCGGGTGCTCGCATAGGCGTCGTTCTGGGCACCAGCACCTCGGGCATCGGCGAGACCGAACTTGCGTTGGCCGCCAGAGAAAACGATCAGTGGCCCGAGGATTTTCACTATCAGCGCCAGGAAATCGGAGCGCCTTCGAAGTTTCTTGCCGAGCGGCTTAACAGCGACGGTCCAGCGCACACGATATCAACCGCCTGCACGTCCAGTGCCCTCGCGCTGAGCAGTGCCTACCGCCTGCTGGCCGCCGGCCTGTGCGATGCGGTAATTGCCGGTGGGGCCGACAGCCTGTGCGGCCTGACGGTTAACGGGTTCGGCTCGCTTGAAGCCTTGAGCAGCGAGCTCTGCCAACCCTTCTCCAGCAACCGTCGGGGCATCAATCTGGGCGAGGCCGCCGCCCTGTTTCTGGTCACCAATGAGCCGGGCGGAACGCAACTGGTCGGCTATGGCGAAAGCAGCGACGCCCATCATATTTCTGCCCCGCACCCTGAGGGGGCCGGCGCAATCGCCGCGATGCAGGCAGCGCTGACCATGGCTTCGTGCGCGCCTGAAGATATTGGTTATCTGAACCTGCACGGCACCGCGACCCGGCAGAATGACAGTATGGAGGCACTGGCCGTGCACCAGGTTTTCGGGTCGCATCTTCCCTGCAGCTCGACCAAGGCGCTGACCGGGCATACTCTGGGCGCCTGTGGCGCACTGGAATCTGCGTTCTGCTGGCTGGCATTGAATGCTGGGCGACTACCGCCGCACATCAACGACGGTCAGACCGATGCGGACCTCCCTTCGCTCGCGTACGCCAGCCCGGCACGCTTTGACGGCAGGCGCGCCATGAGCAATTCATTCGCCTTCGGCGGTAACAATGTCTCCCTGCTATTGGAGCGCCAGGATGGTTGAGACCCCTTATAGCCAGCTCGTACTACCCTGCGATATCAGCCCCTACGTGCCCCATCAGCGGTGCATGTGTCTGCTGGACCGCCTGCTGGATGTGGGCGAAGAACACCTGCGCGCCGACGTGATGCCGAAAGCTCAGGATCTGTTCGCCACCGAAACTGGCATTCCCGGATGGGTCGGTCTGGAGTGGCTGGCGCAAGCAATCGCCGCCTGGGCCGGCGTTCAGCGGGCAACCTGCGGAGCAAAGCCTGCAGTCGGCTTTCTGCTTGGCACCCGTCGTTATCAATCCAAGCAGGCGTCTTTCACCTTTGGCGAGCGCATTACCGTGGAAATATTTCTGGATTTTCGCGCCGACAATGGGCTGGGCGCTTTCCGCGGACAGTTACTCGATGGCGATAACCAGGTCGTCGCCACCGCCATGCTCAACGTTTTTCAGCCAGACTCCGACGAAGCGCTGGCTGCCATGCAGAACGGAGAAACACCATGACCGAGACCATACTGGTGACCGGCTCGAGCCGTGGCATCGGCCGCGCCATCGCACTCCGCTTGGCCCGCGACGGTTTTGATATCGTCCTGCATTGCCGCAACCGACTGGACGCCGCGCAGGCGGTCGCCAGAGAGATCGAAGATCTGGGTCGGAGCGTGCGCATCCTGCAATTTGACGTCGCCGACCGCGAGTCCACCCGGCAAGCCTTGGAAGCAGATATCGAAACCTATGGCGCCTACTATGGGGTGGTCTGCAATGCCGGCATCACTGCCGACGCGGCCTTTCCGGCACTGACCGACGACAACTGGGACAGCGTGATTCATACCAACCTGGACGGCTTTTATAATGTATTGAAGCCGCTCTCGATGCCGATGATCAGACGCCGTAAGCCCGGCCGTATTGTCATCATGTCCTCGGTTTCCGGCTTGATGGGCAACCGCGGCCAGGTCAATTACAGTGCGGCCAAGGCAGGGTTGATCGGCGCCGCCAAGGCGCTGGCGGTCGAACTGGCCAAGCGCAAGATTACCGTCAACAGCGTCGCACCCGGCCTGATCGACACCGAGATGGTCGACGAACACGTACTCGAGGCCGCGCTGAAGGCAATACCCATGCAGCGTATCGGCACCAGTGAAGAGGTCGCCGCGACCGTAGCCTTTCTCTGCTCCAGGGATGCGGGCTATATCACGCGGCAGGTTTTTGCAGTCAATGGAGGAATGTGCTGATGGAATCAGCTCAGCGTAAGGATGGCCTGGGCCGTCGCGTGGTCATCACCGGCATGGCCGGGTTCTCGCCGATAGGGCATGACTGGGCGGCTATCCGCGATCGGCTCGAACGGATGCAGACCGGCGTGCAGCACATGCCGAATTGGGATGAGTACGAAGGACTCAATACGCGCCTGGGTGCGCCGGTGCAGGATTTCGCCCTGCCCCGCCACTACACCCGGCGTGTTCTGCGCAGTATGGGCCGCGGTGCGCAGATGGCGACCAGAGCCACCGAGCTGGCACTCACTGATGCAGGCCTGCTTGACCACCCGCTGCTCACCAGTGGCGATCTGGGCATTGCCTACGGCTCCTCCGCCGGCGAGCCGGATGCGGTGGCAGATTTCGGCAATATGCTGCTCAACAAGTCCACCGACGGACTGAATGCCAACTCCTACATCCGCATGATGGCACACACCGCTGCGGTGAATATCGGGGTGTATTTCGGTATCCGCGGTCGCATCCACACCACTTCCAGCGCCTGCACGTCCGGCAGCCAGGGCATTGGTTATGCCTACGAGGCAATCCGCTTCGGCCGGCAGAAGGCAATGGTCGCGGGCGGCTGCGAGGAGTTGTCAGCCTCTGAGGCGGCCGTTTTCGATACGCTGTTTGCAACCAGTACCCGCAACGATGCGCCCCACACCTCGCCGCGCCCGTTCGATGCAAAACGTGACGGACTCGTCGTCGGCGAAGGCGCCGGCACCCTTATACTCGAAGATCTTGAACATGCGCTGGCGCGCGGTGCCCCTATTTATGCCGAACTGCTCGGCTTCGGCACTAACAGCGACGGTCGCCATGTCACCCAACCCGATGCCCAGATGATGGAACAGGCAATCCGCATGGCTCTGACTGACGCGCAACTTTCCCCGGAACAGATCGGTTATGTCAGCGCCCATGGCACCGCCACCAACCTGGGCGATATCGCCGAGAGTCAGGCTACGCATGCGGTGTTCGGTGGCAAAACGCCAATCAGTGCGATGAAGAGTTTCACCGGCCATACGCTGGGAGCCTGCGGCGCGCTGGAAGCCTGGGCCGCTATTGAAATGGCCCGTGACGGACGCTTCCACGCCTGCGCCAACCTGGACGAGGTCGACCCGGCCTGTGCAGCGCTGGACTACATCACCGGGGAATCGCGCAGCATCGACTGCCAGTACGTCATGAGCAACAACTTTGCCTTTGGCGGCATCAATACCTCGCTGGTACTGGGCCGCTGGGACTGATCATTACCACCACAAGGAACGAACCAATGCGTAAAGGATTTCTACCACTTGCTCTCGTACTGTCCGGCCTGATGTTCGCGGGTGCCGCTGAAGCCCGGGATACCACCCATATGCTGTCGATCCAGGATGCCATGGCGGCGCCCGATGCCAAGGCCAAACTGGATCCAGCGATCACCTTCTCCTTTGCCGACGCACCGCACGCCAAAGTGCTCAGACGCCATGGCAATTACACTACCAACAAGAAAACCAACGCTTTCGGCAAGTCCGACCAGCGCGCGTGCGAATGGGTCATGCTATCGGCCTTGATCAGCCTGCAGGATCGGGTCAAAGCCGAAGGCGGCAACGCAGTGATCAACATCGAGAGCTACTACCAGCAGCAACCCATGACCTCGCGTACCGAATACGAATGCCACGCCGGTGCCATCATGGCGGGTGTTGCACTGCGCGGTGACGTGGTCACCCTCGCCAAATAAACATGCCCAGCCAGCAGGTACTGCTCGCCGTCTCTGCATTACCTGCCTCCAGCTGCGGAGCGCTGCTATCGCGCGAGGCGCGCCGACTGCTCAGCCAGTTGGCCGCCGACCTGGGCTTCAAATGCCCCGAGTCAGGCTGGAGCCCCAGGGGCGCCGGCCCGCCACGACACACCGCACTGCCATCCAACTGGTTTGCCGGGATAACGCATAAACGGGGTCTGGTGATTGTCGGGCTGTCTGACGGACATTTCGGCATCGATCTCGAACACTTCAATCCGCGCCACAGTGATCGGCTTGAAGGCCTGATAGACATACTTCCCGAACCGCAGGTGCGAGACGCCATCCGCCAGGCCCTTTCACCACAACACGTTTTCTACCAGGCCTGGACACTGCACGAAGCAGTCTTCAAGCTGGCGAGCCAGACCGATCAGCCCGCTTCGTCAGTCTTCGTAACTCGGATTGAATCTGCTCTGCAAGCGGGTGATCGAACCCGACTCTGGCAAAACCAGGAATGGACGTTAGCCGTGATTGGCTGCGCATCTTTGTCGTTGAAAACAGACCCGGCGTCGATGATTCCTGGCCTGATGCAGGTGGACTGCGTTTTGAGGTGACCGGGAGTTGGAGACAATTTCGTCCAGCACCAAACAACCTCTTAGTGCCCTTCCTCACTTTCGCGAAGCAACAGAACCCGGCTGTAATCCAGGAAGTCACTCAAGTGACCGGTGATTATAGCGACTACTATCGGCAACTGAAGGGCTTGGTAATCGTGTACGGCAATGTTGCGAAAACCGACCATTTTCTGCAAACGCTCAGCAAGTTGCGGGTCGATCCAACCGGCCTGTGCAAGCAATGCGAACACGTCGCGCGCACTCTGTGGAACGCCCAGCCGCTCTCGCCTGACCAGATGTTGCCCCATATCGAGCGCCGCCTCGCATGCCCTCTGAATATTCAGTATGGCTGCATCCTGACGAGTCAGGTCGGTGAGAAAGCTTTCCGCACCCTTCTCATACTCTTCCCTGGAGCGTGCGACGCAGCGTTCAATAGTAGCCGCCTTGTTGATCAGCACGTCATCAACCATAAATCCTCCCTGTATCCCGCACATCCTGCAGAACCCCGGCACGTGCTTCGTCCAGATCGGTTTTCTCGCTGAGGATGAAGCTCTCATATAGCGCCGCCTCGCTGTCACGAGCCCAGACACGCCGGCCACTGGTTATGATCTGGTATTGCATGACGGTGGAGGCTGCACGTAGATCCACCAGATCAACCGGGCATCCGACAATACCCGCTAGCCGACTCGAAAGGTCCCATAAAGCGACTGGACCAGGCATCGTATCGGCGAGCACCGCGAGATCCATATCGCTGTCCGGCCGAGCATCTCCCGTAGCCTGGCTGCCAAACAGGTACACCGCAGACAGACCTGGAAGCGCAGCATGTAATTCCTCAAGAACAGCTTGCAGGTTCATTTCAGCTCCGTTGGGTGGCGAGAGCAAAGCGGATCAATCATCTCGCCGATGATCCGCAGCCGCAACAGCGCAATTGCCGCCCCGCTTACTGCTCGTCCAGAAACTTCTCGGCATCCAGCGCGGCCATACAGCCGGCGCCAGCGGAGGTAATGGCCTGGCGATAGACGTGATCGGCGACGTCGCCGGCGGCGAACACGCCGGGGATGTTGGTGGCGGTTGCGTTGCCTTCAGTGCCGCTCTTGATCTTCAGGTAGCCGTCTTTCATGTCCAGCTGCCCTTCGAACAGACCGGTATTCGGGGTGTGGCCGATCGCGATGAATACGCCACTCAGGGAGATGTCCTCAGTGCCGCCTTCGTTATGCGCGATGCGCATGCCGGTGACGCCGCTTTGATCGCCCAGCACTTCATCCAGCGTGGCGTTCAGGCGCAGCACGATCTTGCCTTCGGCTACGCGGGCCAGCAGCTTGTCGACCAGGATTTTCTCGGCGCGGAAGATTTCCCGGCGGTGTACGACGGTGACCTTCTTGGCAATGTTAGCCAGGTACAGCGCCTCTTCCACTGCGGTATTGCCGCCGCCGATGACCGCCACTTCCTGATTGCGATAGAAAAAGCCGTCACAGGTGGCACAGGCCGAGACGCCCTTGCCCATGAAGGCTTCTTCGGAGGGCAGGCCCAGGTAGCGCGCGGACGCGCCAGTGGCAATGATCAGCCCGTCGCAGGTGTAGGCACCGCTGTCGCCCCACAGGGTGAATGGGCGGTTGGCCAGGTCGACCTTGTTGATGTGGTCGAACTGGATCTCGGTTTCGAAACGCTCGGCGTGCTTGCGCATCCGCTCCATCAGGTCCGGCCCCTGCAATCCTTCCACATCGCCGGGCCAGTTATCGACCTCGGTGGTGGTGGTCAGCTGGCCGCCCATCTGCATGCCGGTGATCAGCAAGGGCTTGAGGTTGGCGCGGGCGGCGTAAACCGCTGCACTGTAACCGGCTGGGCCGGAGCCCAGAATAATCAGACGGGAGTGACGAACTTCAGACATCAATGCCTCCTAAGCACCGCACGCGCGGTGAGCGAAATTTAAAAGGAACGGCAGCCTGGCGAAAGGGTGAACCTCTGCTGACCGTTCACACAATTCAAAGCTGGCTGGCGTTTTCTGCAAGATAAGCGGCAACGCCTTCTGCATCGGCCTTCATGCCTTTCTGGCCTTTGCGCCAACCGGCCGGACAGACTTCACCATGTTCTTCAGTAAACTGTAGCGCCTCGATAACGCGGATCATTTCATCCACTTCACGCCCGAGCGCCAGGTTGTTCACCACCTGGTGCTGCACTATGCCGTTGCGATCAATCAGAAACGAAGCGCGCAGGGCAACGCCGTCATCATGCTCGATACCGTAGGCGCGGGTAATTTCATGCTTCACGTCCGCAACCATGGTGAACTCCACGGGACCAATGCCGCCCTTCTCGACCGGCGTATTGCGCCAGGCGTAATGGGTGAACTGCGAATCAATCGACACGCCGATCACCTCCACGCCCAACGCCCGGAATTTGTCGATGCGGTTGTTGTGCGCGATGATCTCCGACGGACATACAAAGGTGAAATCCAGAGGCCAGAAGAACACCACCGCGTATTTGCCGCGCAGCGAGGATGAATCGAAAAACTCGACTATCGCGCCATCAGCCAATACGGCGGGTGCGATAAAATCCGGGGCGGGACGATTGACCAGTACACTCATGATTCAACTCCTTGTATGCCTCGGTGGAAAACGAATCGACAGATCCTAGGCCACCGACAGACAGTTGGATATTTCATAGCTTCAATGAAACGGATAGTTTACGCCTATAAACCGTCTCATTCATTCAGGGAACCGCAACGAATGGCAAACTCTCCGGCGCCGCTGCGTGGCACCGACTATTTCAAGGAAGGCTGGAGAACCATACGCCAGCCGGGCCTGCGACGCTTTATCGTGATCCCCCTTTTGCTGAACCTGGCGCTTTTTATTGGACTGATCAGCTGGGGCGTTCGTCAGTTCAATATCTGGATGGCTCGGCTGGTGCCCACCCTGCCGGACTGGCTCAGCTTCGTCGAGTGGCTGCTCTGGCCTCTTTTCGCGCTGGTGGTGCTACTGGTGTTGTTCTTCAGCTTCAGTCTGATCGCTAATATGATCGCCTCGCCTTTTTATGGATTTCTGGCAGAGAAGGTCGCCGAACAGGAGCGTGGACTGGTCAGCCCGCCCACCAGCTACACCGAAATCCTGATGACGGTTCCGCGCAGCATTGGCCGCGAGTTGCGCAAGATCGGCTATTACCTGCCGCGCTTGATTGCACTGCTGCTATTGACGCTGATCCCGGTAGTCAATCTGATTGCCTCACCCTTGCTGCTGGTATTTGGCGTGTGGATGATGGCGGTCCAGTACGTGGATTATCAGGCGGACAATGACAAGGTCAGTTTCATCGACATGCTGCGCTGGATGAAAGGCCGTAGGGCATTGTCACTTGGCTTCGGCTTGCCGGTGTACGTCGGCATGCTGATTCCGCTGGTCAATCTGCTGGTGATGCCGAGCGCCGTGGCCGGATCAACCCTGTTATGGGTACGGGAACGGCCCTTGAACGGGCCGCCGTAAATCAGTGCCCGATGCCCTTCTCATGCAGGGCATCGGGCATGAGCTGATTACACCAGCGTGGTCAGCGCCTCACGGCTGAACGGAAGGATCTCGTCGAACCGGCCTTTCTGTACCTTGGCGGCCCATTGCGGGTCAACGATCAACGCCCGCCCCACCGCGACCAGATCGAATTCGTCATTACTCAGACGCTCAAGCAAGTTGTCGATGTTAGCCGTTTGCGCCACCTTGTCCGTATCCACCATGAACTGAATGAACTCGCCGTCCAGGCCAACGCTGCCGACGGTGATACAGGGCTTGCCGGTGAGTTTCCGAGTCCAGCCTGCCAGGTTCAGGTCGGAACCTTCGAACTCGGGCTCCCAGAAGCGCCGCTGCGAACAATGGAAGATATCCACGCCAGCCTCGACCAGTGGCGCAAGGAAGGCTTCCAGCAACTCTGGGGTCGGCGCCAGGCGCGCGGTGTAGTCCTGCTGTTTCCACTGCGAGTAGCGGAAGATGATCGGGTAGTCAGGCCCGACTGCCTCGCGCACGGCGCGCACGATCTCGACCGCGAAGCGTCCACGGTTTTCCATGCTGCCACCGTATTCGTCGGTACGCTGGTTAGTGCCTTCCCAGAAGAACTGATCGATCAGGTAACCGTGCGCGCCGTGCAGCTCGATGGCGTCAAACCCCAGCTCCTTGGCATCGCGAGCCGCCTGGGCGAAGGCGCTCACGATGTCCTGGATGTCTGCAGTGGTCATGCAATGCACAACCGTGACGCCTTTACTGATCTTCTCCATCGGACCGTAGGCAGGTACGGTCGGATTGGGCTCGCTGCCCAGACGACGCGCACTGCCAAGGTGCCATAACTGCGGTGCGATCTTGCCGCCTGCGGCGTGCACGGCATCGACGACCTTCTTCCATTGCGCCAGCGCGTCACCATGGAACCAGGGAATGTCACCCGCGCCGGAGGCAGCCGGATGGTTAACCGTGGTGCCTTCAGTGATGATCAGCCCGACGCCCGCTTCGGCGCGACGGCGATAGTAGTCGGCAACCGCGTCGGTTGGCATGCCGCCGGGTGAAAAGTGGCGAGTCATCGGCGGCATGACAATGCGGTTCTTCAGGGACAGTGGCCCCATGGTGAAGGGTTGAAACAGGGGGCGAATATCAGCAGCCATCGGTTACTCCTGGCGGTTGGTGGAATATAAAGAAGACACGACGCCGGCCGAACTGACCAGTCGTCTCGTTTTGTATTAGGGAATGATCAGGGACGCAGCAACCGCTCCAGTTGATCGATAAAAACCCGCAGCGGCGCCACTTGCCGGTCCAGCTTCATGCGCAACAGTGCGCCTTCCCAGGCAGCCCCGATAAATGCGGCAAGGGCGTCAGGGTCCTGATCCGCAGCAAGCTCGCCCGCCGCTCGCGACTGTTCCAGGCAACCGGCGAGCAGCTCACTGGAGCGTGTGAACACAGCACTGGCAGCGCAGCCGATAGGCTGGCTCTCATCGGCCATCTCATGGCATAGGCTGCCGATGAAACACTGGCTGGAGGGCTCGGCCTGGTTGGCAAAATGCCCGACAAGGTCCCGGTAGAATCGCAGGATGCGCTCACGCGGGGAGACGTCATCATCCTTCAGCGCGCGGGCGAATCGCTCAAGGCGGGGCACATAATAGAAGTGCAGCGCCTGTACGGCGAAATCTTCCTTGCTCTCGAAATAATGATAAAAGGAGCCCTTGGGCACGCCGGCGCTGCGGGTAATTTCCTGCACGCCGGTGCCGTTGTAGCCCTTGCGCAACATGGCGGTGGTGCCGGCCGCGAGGATCCTCGCGCGCTTGTCCTGGATGCTGTTCATGCCGCCACTATACGATCGGTCATTTCACTCTGATAGGTAAACGACGCTAAATCACCAAGATTGATATACGGCTATTGTTTACTTCACTGCACCGATAAAAACAGCCGCCCACAAAAAAGCCCCCGTCGATAACGGGGGCTTTCGGGCGCTAGCCGTCCTTGCGAACGGCTCGGCTTGAGCTTAGTGCTCTACGCCGCCTTCGCCGTGCACGTGACCGTGCTCCATTTCTTCATCGCTGGCATCACGGATACCGACAACCTTGACGTCGAAGGTCAAACGCTGGCCAGCCAGAGGGTGGTTGCCATCGACGGTGACTTCGTCGCCTTCCACACCAGTGATGGTCACGATCTGCATCCCACCGTCCGGTCCGGACGCGTGAAACTGCATTCCTGCTTCCAGCTCATCCACGCCTTCGAACATGTTACGGCCGAGCACCGCAACCAGCTCCGGGCTGAATTCGCCGTACGCATTTTCCGGCTCGACGGTGACATTTACCTGGTCGCCTTCCTGCTTGCCCTCAAGCGCCTGCTCAAGACCAGGAATAATGTTACCCGCGCCGTGCAGGTAAACCAGCGGAGTACCGCCAGCGGATGAATCGAGAACTTCACCTGCATCGTTGGTCAAAGTGTAGTCAATCGATACAGCTTTTTTGGCAGCAATCTGCATAGTTCGGCCCCTGTCGTTTTCAATAAGCCAGCTAGTCTACGCACCTTGGGCTCGAAACGCACGGTTTGACCGACACATGGAACCTAGTGTCGCATATGCCCAAAAGGCTCGAAAAACCCGTTAATATCAGCCCTACACTTCTCAGCGAAACGGAATATCCATGTCTAGTCGGCTGGTTCTGGTGATCAATTGCGGTAGTTCTTCGATCAAGTTTGCACTACGCAGGGAAGGCGTCAACAAACCCCTGCTGAGTGGTCTGGCGGAGCGGCTATATTCTGATCAGGCGACTCTTGACTGGCAGGCCGGCGATCATAAACAGCAGATCAAGCTGAGCGACGGCGAACACAGTACGGCGATGGCCAGTCTGCTGCCGCTGATTGATGAATATGCTAAACAACCGCTCAGCGCAGTGGGCCACCGGGTAGTGCATGGCGGCGAGCATTTCACCTGTGCACAGGTTATCGATGACAAGGTGATCGGCGCGATTCGCGCCAGTGCCCCCCTCGCCCCGCTACATAATCCAGCGAACCTGATGGGCATTGAGGCGGCGATGAAGGTATTTACCGAGACGCCGCACATCGTTGTCTTCGATACCGCCTTTCACCAGAGCATGCCGCCCCACGCCTATCGCTATGCTCTGCCCGAAGAGCTCTATACAAAGCACAGCGTGCGACGCTACGGCTTCCACGGCACCAGTCATCATTATGTGACCAACCAGGCCAGTCTGCTGACCGGACGTCAACCCGGCGAAGGTGCCTGGCTGACGGCGCATCTGGGCAACGGCTGCTCCTCCTGTGCGGTACTGGACGGCAGGAGTCTGGATACCAGCATGGGCCTGACGCCACTGGAAGGTCTGGTCATGGGCACGCGCAGTGGCGATGTCGATCCCAACCTGCACTTTCATCTGGTCCGCACGCTCGGCTGGGATTTTACGCGCATCGAAAAACTGCTGAACCGGGAAAGCGGCCTGCTGGGCCTGTCGGGCCTGTCCAACGACATGCGTCAGCTGGTCGAGGCACGCGCCGCGGGCCATGCCGGCGCAGCACTGGCGATCGACGTGTTCTGTTATCGACTGGCCAGGTCCCTGGCCGGACTCGCCGTTGCCTTGCCGCGCCTGGATGGCCTGATTTTCACCGGCGGGATCGGCGAGAATTCCGCACTGGTTCGTGAGCTGACAGTCGCCCACCTGAGCATCTTTGGGCTGCAGATCGATACGCAGCGCAACAATGAGCTGCCCCGGGGCGAGGCCGGCACTATCCAGACGCCACACTCGCCCGCCATTCTGGTAATACCCACTGACGAAGAACGTCAGATAGGAGAGGAAAGTCTCTCCCTGCTTGATTCCGCACCCACCCACTGAAGCAGGAACACCATGCATACATTTTTCATCGCGCCCACGGGTTTTGGCGTAGGTCTGACATCCATCAGCCTTGGCCTGATTCGCGCCCTCGAGCGCACCGGTTTACGCGTGCATTTCCTCAAGCCGATCGCCCAGCCTCACCCCGGTGACGAAGGCCCGGAACGCTCCAGCGAGCTTATTTCCCGCACGCTCGGCCTGACGCCGCCGGCCTCCCTGGAATTGCAGGATGTCGAACATCGGCTGGCCATAGGCGATCTGAACGGCGTCCTGGAGGACATCATCAGCCGCTACCAGCAAGCCGCGATTGATGCGGACGTGGTGGTGGTCGAAGGCATGGTGCCTACCCGCCAGGCCAGCTATGCCGCGCGCATCAACAACCATCTGGCAAAAAGCCTGGATGCCGACGTCATACTGGTGTCCGCGCCCGACGACGATAATCTGGCCAACCTGGCCAACCGTATCGAGTTGCACGCGCATACCTTTGGCGGACCCAAGGATCCCAAGGTCATCGGCGTAATCGTCAACAAGGTGCAAGGCCTGTATAGCGGCGATGATATTCCCGCCGACCGCGGCGAATTGAAGCGCACGCTGAAGGAGTTCTCACAGGCGCTGAAGCAGCAGTCCGGCGCCCTGGATACGGGCGACTTCCGCCTGATCGGCTGTATTCCATGGAAAAAAGAGCTCAACGCACCGCGTACCTCCGATGTAGCGGCATTGCTCGGAGCGGGCACCCTGCACCCCGGCGACATGCAGAGCCGTCGGGTGATGGACATCATTCTGTGCGCGCGGACCGTTCCCAATACCATCGACCTGTTCCGGCCCGGCACACTGCTGGTGGTGCCGGGTGACCGGGACGACATCATTATTGCGAGCAGCCTGGCGTCGCTGTCCGGAACGCCACTTGCTGGGCTGTTGCTGACCGGCGACATAACGCCAGATCCGAGGGTGATGCAGCTCTGTCAGCCGGCACTGGACAATGGCCTGCCGATCATCACGGTGCCGACCGGCAGTTTTGCCACCGCGTCCCTGCTCGACCGCATGAACCGCGAAATACCCGTGGATGATATCGAGCGCGCCGAGCTGGTCACCGATTTCGCGGCCTCGCACATCGATCAGGCCTGGCTACAGCAACGCTGCGGCACTCCAAATGAAGTGCGCCTGTCGCCGCCTGCCTTCCGTTATGAATTGGTACGTCGGGCACAGCAGGCGCGCAAGCGCATCGTGCTACCGGAGGGCGACGAGCCCAGAACCGTACAGGCTGCAGCCATCTGCCAGCGTCGCGGAATCGCCCAGTGTGTTCTGCTGGCCAAGCCAGAGGCCGTTGAGGCGGTAGCCCGCGCGCAACACATCACACTGCCCGAAGGCTTGCAGATCCTCGATCCGGATCTCATTCGCGAGCGGTATGTCGAGCCCATGGTTGAGCTCCGTCAGGGCCGTGGCCTGAACGCGCCTATGGCTCTGCAGCAACTGGAAGACAACGTGGTGCTGGGCACCATGATGCTGGCGCTGGACGAAGTCGACGGCCTGGTATCGGGCGCCATTCACACCACCGCCAACACCATTCGCCCGGCGTTTCAGCTGATCAAGACAGCGCCCGGCTACAACCTGGTGTCGTCGATCTTCTTCATGCTGTTGCCGGAACAGGTGCTGGTCTATGGAGACTGCGCGGTCAATCCTGATCCGGATGCCACCGATCTCGCCGAAATCGCCATCCAGAGCGCCCGCTCCGCCGAATCCTTCGGCATCCCGGCGCGCGTGGCGATGATCAGCTACTCGACCGGCGCATCCGGAACCGGTGTGGATGTGGAGAAAGTACGCGAGGCCACGCGGATCGCCCGCGAGCGGGAACCGGGTTTGCTGATTGATGGCCCATTGCAATATGATGCCGCGGCCATCGCCAGCGTCGGCCTGCAAAAAGCGCCAGACAGCCCCGTGGCCGGCAAAGCCACTGTATTCATATTCCCTGATCTGAATACTGGGAATACGACCTACAAGGCTGTACAGCGCAGCGCCAACGTCATCAGCGTCGGCCCGATGCTGCAAGGCCTGCGCAAGCCGGTCAACGATCTGTCCCGGGGGGCATTGGTGGACGACATCGTCTTCACTATCGCCCTGACTGCTATTCAGGCCGACAACAACAAGTAACCCTGGAACTTGCTGTCGCACCTAGCGGCAGCGATAACTGACAACGGACCTGGACCCGGCGCCCTGCGCCGGGTCATTTATCGAGCAACCAGAATGCTGAAATTCTTGCCCGCGCCCCTTCGCGGCATCATCGCCACCCTGCTGCTGATCATCAATACACTGCTGTGCTTCAGCGTATTGTTCCCCCTCGCCATGCTCAAGCTATTGCCTTACCCGCCGCTGCAGACCCTGTGTACCCGCGTGCTGATTCGCATCGCCGAATTCTGGATCCTCTGTAACAGCGGCTGGATGCGCTTGACTGGCAATATCGAATGGGACGTTACTGGCCTTGAGCAGCTGGATTACGACGGCTGGTATCTGGTGACCAGCAATCATCAGAGCTGGGTAGACATCCTGGTACCGCAGCACAACCTGAACCGGCGCATGCCGATGCTCAAATTTTTCCTCAAACAGGAGCTGATCTGGGTGCCGATCATCGGCATATGCTGGTGGGCGCTGGATTTCCCGTTCATGAAGCGCTACACCAAGGCCTATCTCGACAAGTATCCGGAGAAAGCCGGACAGGACGTGGCCACCACCCGCCGCGCCTGCGAGAAATTCAAGACCACACCGGTGGCCGTGTTCAATTTTCTCGAAGGCACTCGGCTGACACCCGCCAAGCACGCCGAACAGAACTCACCCCACCGCCATCTGCTTCGCCCCAAATCTGGCGGCGTCGCCTTTGTTCTGGATGCGATGGGTCAACAATTGCGTTCACTGGTAGACATCACCATCCACTACCCCGACGGCAGTCCAAGTTTCTGGGATTTATTGAGTGGCCGGATACGCAAGGTGGTGATGCGCTGCGAACTTCGCCCGATCCCCTCCGAGTTTCTCGGCCAGGATTATCAGAACGACCTGCTGTTCCGGGAGCATTTCCAGGGCTGGATCAATGGCTTGTGGCAGGAGAAGGATGTATTGCTGGATAAGCTGTACCAGGAATACCCCAGCACCAGGAGCAAGCGTTAAGGAGGGCCTTGCTGACTGTCAGGCTGACCCGCATGGGTCAGCCCGTCAGAAGAGGATTACAGCGGACGCAAGTTGATTTCCACACGACGGTTCTGGGCGCGGCCTGACTGGCTGTCATTGCTCGCGATCGGCTGGTTCGGGCCAGCTCCACTGCTGCTGATACGCGGTCCAGCGATACCCTGGCCGGTCAGATAGGACGCAACGCTGGTAGCACGGTCACGCGACAGGCGCATATTGAGATCCATGGACCCGGTGCTGTCAGTGTGGCCAACGATGTCGATACCGTTGCGATCGAATTCCTTGAATACCTTGACCAGTGAATTCAGCGTTGGATAGAAGCCGCTGGAAATGTCGGAAGAGTTGCTGGCAAAGGTGATGTTGCCCGGCATAACCAGTTGCAAATGGTCGCCGTTGCGAATCACTTGAACGCCGGAACCTTGCAACTCCTGACGCAGGCGAGCCTCCTGCTGGTCGACATAATAACCATAGCCTGCACCCGTTGCGCCGCCGACAGTAGCGCCGATCAGGGCGCCCTTGGTCCGATCCTTCTTGCTGGAAGTGGCCGCCCCGATCACGGCACCAGCAGCTGCGCCACCCAGGCCATAGATAGACGATTTACCCGCCTGGCTCTCACCCGTATAAGGGTTGGAGGTACAACCCGCCAGTACTACTGAACACAGACCAGCAACCATCAAGCCTTTAATTTTCATAGCTATTCCTTGAAAGTAATAACACATGTCATGCAAAACGATACATTGTCCGAACGTGCGGCAGTGTATGCATAACGTAAAGAACGAGTAAAACCGCAGTCGCAATTATGCCCGAACAAAGGGATTACCACGCATTTCATCCCCGATCCGCGTATCCGGGCCATGCCCTGTCACCACAACAGCCTCTTCATCGAGACGATACAGGCGCCCGCGAATGGATTGCTCGATGGCTTTGGAATCGCCACCCCATAGATCAGTCCGACCAATACCGCCACGAAACAGCGTATCGCCGGCAATCAGCAACTTGTCCTGCGGGAACCAGAAACTCATCGAGCCAGGGGTATGCCCAGGCGTGTGCATCGCAACGCCGCAGCCACACGCCAGCGCTTCGTCATCCTGCAGCCACTGATCGGGGGCCGGGACCGGTGTGTAGGGTATACCGAACATATTGCATTGCATCTCCAGATTATCCCAGAGGAACTGATCTTCCTTATGCAGATGCAATGTCGCGCCGGTCGCCTTCTTCATCTCACCCGACGCCAGAAAGTGATCCAGATGCGCATGGGTATGAATGATGCTGACCACCTTCAGTCCCAACGCCTCCAGCCGATCAAGAATCATCTGATGATTGCCACCGGGATCAACCACAATCGCTTTGCCGGTAACCGGATCGCCGATAATGGTGCAATTGCACTGTAACGGGCCCACGGGAAAGGTTTCGCGAATCAGGGCGGTGCTGGGGGCTTGCATGAGCTGGTCCTATGAAGAATGCAGGAGATGGCAAGGATGGCCGCAACCGCTGCGGGTTTCAACATGCATTTCACAGCCCTGGTATCTGGTGCTGGATTCGCGAAAGGCGATAGCGCTAGGATTTTCCTGTCAACGACAGGGAAGCGCCATGTTGCCGTACAAAAGGGACCTGAAACCACGAGCACGCGCGTTGCGCCAGGACATGAGCGCTGCAGAGCAATTGCTCTGGAGCAGGCTGCGTCGCAAGCAGATGCTGGGCGTCCAGTTTTACCGCCAGAAGCCGCTGGCTGGATATATCGTCGACTTTTACTGCGCCGCTGCGAAGCTGGTCATCGAATTGGACGGTGGCCAGCATTTCGAGCCCGCTGAGGCGGTGAAGGATCAGGTTCGCACTGTTCAACTTGAGGCGTTGGGCTTGAAGGTCATCCGCTTCGATAATCGGGAGGTGCTGGCTGAGCTAGAGGACGTGCTGAATGCGATATTTGTTGAGCTTGAGGAGAGGCTTGGGGGGCGGGGCTGAGATCACATGCTGAAAAGCGAATCCCCCCTAACCCGAATGGC
>NZ_VTVA01000020.1 GCF_008638345.1 Pseudomonas saliphila
TGAACCATAGAATCTCCCACGGGGTCGTGCGGTACGCAGCTCGCAGTGGTATCGCGAAGCAGAATAAACAGCAGCATCAGTGTCCGCTTGGTACCCCTCATATCCCCAGCCTCTTTCTCAACCGCGAAAAATTCCCTCGGTCCATACCCAATTCCCGTGCCGCTTTAGCCTGATTATTATCGTAACGTTCCAGTGCGTCTCGGATCAGCTCGGTCTGAAACTGGTCGGTGGCCTGGCGTAGCGTTATGCCCGGCTCTGCGACTGCAGTTGCACCAGGCATTGCAGGCAACGATTGAGCGTCTGCAGGCGCGCGCGAGGCTCCCAGGTCCAGCACATCCGCTGTGATACTCAGCACCCGTCGGCTGCCATCCTGCCCCGCCTGAACCTTGAGTACGGCCCGGCTTATCAGATGCTCAAGTTCGCGTACGTTGCCTGGCCAGTGGTAAGCGAGTAACGCATCCCGGGCTGATGGATCGAGCCTGAGGCCCCGCAGGCCAATCCGTCGCCTGTTCTGTTCGAGAAAATGCCCGGCAAGCAGCAGTGCATCTTTCTGTCGGCTGCGTAAACTCGGTACCTCGATCGGATAGACGCTGAGCCGATGATAGAGATCGGCGCGAAAGCGCCCCTCAGCGACTTCTTTATGTAGATCCCGATTGGTGGCAGCGATGATCCGCACATCCGCCTGCAGATGACTGTCGCTGCCGACTCGCTGGATCTCTCCGCTCTGCAGGGCGCGCAACAGTTTTGGTTGTACCGTAAGCGGCAACTCGCCGATCTCATCGAGGAACAGCGTTCCGCCCTGCGCGAGCTCGAACTTGCCCACCCGACTCTGCACTGCACCGGAAAACGCGCCCTTGGTGTGCCCGAAGAGTTCGCTCTCGACCAGATTCTCCGGCAGTGCAGCGCAGTTCACGTAAATCAGAGGTGCTTGCGCACGCGTGGAGCGTGCATGCAGGCGCCGGGCGACCAGCTCCTTGCCGACGCCAGTTTCGCCGGTAATCAGCACGGCGAGATCTGACTGGGCGACCATCTCGATTTCCTGCTCCAGCTGCTGCATCGCTTTGCTGCGGCCAATCAGCTCCTGCGGGCCGTGCTCGGAAACCAGTGCCTGGGTCATCAGTTGATGGTGTTCGGCGCGGCGCTCCAGCTGGCTGGTGAGCTCGGCGACATGAATTACGGCTTCGGCCAGCCGTGCGATGAAGCGTAGGCTTTCGGGCTCGACCTGATCAAAGGCGTTGGGGTTTCGCGCATCCAGCGTCAGCACGCCCCAGGGTGAATGGTTCAGGCACAGCGACACGCCCAGGCAATCATGCACGTGAAGATCGCCCGTCACCTCGCTTAACAGACCGTCATAGGGGTCGGGGAGCGGCGAGTCTGAAGGAAACCTCACAGGTTCATGGCTGAGTAAGATCCTTGCCAGCCGCGGATGAGAATCCACAGCAAAATGCCGGCCAAGCGTGTCGGTGCTCAGGCCGTCGACCGCCAGCGGGATGAGCTCGGTGCCGCGCAACTGCAACAGTGCTGCGGCATTGCAGGGCAGGGTCTGCCGAACGGCTTCAAGCAAGCGCCGGAATCGCTGTGCCGGAGGTTGATCCTGGGCAAGCTCGGCAATAAGTCGGAGCAGAGGGCCAGAAGCGACTGTTGTCATAAGAACGCGCCCCGTTGTCGTTTTAACATGAATTATGTGTTGTTGTTTGGACAGCACGGCTCGGCAGGCGTGCGGAGCCGCGGCCCCGATCTTTGGCATGGTAAGTGCTTCATTCCTTTATCCATAAAGGAGCCTGGAGCGGCTCTGCGCCATTTGTGAGCGAGATATCAGTGTTACATCTCCTCGCGCAGTAGCGTCCAGGCCCCACCTATATTCGAGCCAAGAGAGAAACCATGCTGTCACAACAAAGCAAAGATACTATCGCTGCAACCTTGCCCGCGGTGCAGGAGCACGCGACGACCATCACCTCGGTTTTCTACCCGCTGATGTTCGAGCGTTATCCGTGGGTGAAGGATTACTTCAATGAAGCGCACCAGCGTCAGGGCACTCAGGCCCAGGCACTGGCCAATGCCGTGATCGCCTATGCAGCCAACCTTGATCGGCTGGAAGCCCTGGGCGACGCGGTATCGTTGATCGTACAAAAGCACGTATCGCTGAATATCCAGCCCGAGCATTACCCGATTGTCGGCGAATGCCTGCTGGCGGCCATCAAGGAAGTACTGGGCGACGCCGCTACCGATGAGGTGCTGGGCGCATGGGGTGAAGCCTATGGCCAACTGGCAGATATTTTCATCGGTGCCGAAGAGCAGCGCTACCAACAGAACGAACAGATAGCTGGTGGATGGCGTGGCGAGCGCAGTTTCAGGATCGAGCGCAAGGAACAGGAGAGCGACGTTATTACCTCGTTCTATCTGGTGCCTGCCGATGGTGGCGCGCTGATGGACTTTATCCCGGGTCAGTTCACCTGCGTGGTGGTGACCATCGACGGGCGCATCAGACGTCGGAACTATTCCCTGTCAGACCGTCCAGGCGTGGGCCATTACCGCATCAGCGTCAAGCGCGAGTCCGAAGGCCATGTATCGAACTACTTGCATGAGCAAGTGCAAGTCGGCGACGAGGTAATGCTGACTGCGCCGAGCGGCGACTTTGTGCTCAATCAACAACAACGGCCTTTGGTGTTGCTGACGGGCGGGGTAGGCATCACGCCGGCAATCAGCATGCTGCAGCCTGCGCTGGAAAGCGGTCGGGACGTGCACTTCCTGCATGGCGCGATGAATAGCCGCTCCCACGCTTTCCGAGAGCATGTGAACGCACTGGCGGAGCAGCACGATAACCTCAGCATCCGCTATGTTTACAGCGATCCGTTGCCGGAGGACGAGGCGCATGGCACTGGCTTCTTCGACCGCGACATGCTTCGTGAGATGCTGCCGAGCGGGCCGGACGTCGACGTCTATTTTCTCGGGCCCAAGCCCTTCATGCAGAACTGTCGCAAGCTGTTGAGCGAGCTGGGCGTGCCTGAAGAAAACCAGCGCTACGAGTTCTTCGGTCCGCTGGAAGACTTGCCTGTCTGAAAGCCGTGATTGAAAACCAACCTCGGCTGATGCCTTGTCCGGTCATATACTCATGACCGGACAAGGCATAGGGTGGGTTCATTCAGTGGGCTGCTTCACTTCCACAACCAGTAACCGATATCCCGCGCTATAACTGGGGATATTCAGCACTTCGCCTGCTTCGGCGCACAGCAGAACCGAGCCGACTGGAGAAAATATCGATATGCGGTTCTCCCGCGCATCACTTTCGCCATGCCCGGTCAGCTCTACTTCCAGAAAGCCTTCGTTCTCCATATCCAGCAACTTCAATTTGCTGCCGATTCGCGCCTTGCGTGCCAGACCTCGCGGCCCGTCATGATCGAGCTGATCGAGCTTGCCAATGACCATGGCTAACTCGCGTGGGCCGATCGTCGACCAGCGAAGGTCTTGCTGAAATGACGCCTGGGGCGCTTCGACGGTGTAATTATGCAACGTCATGTGAACTCCTGGACGCAACAATGCCGCGGCTGAATATGCCGCATTCAAACACGAGGATTACCGCCGGGTACGGCTGAACCGCCCCGGCTCAGGCCAGGAAGGTGGAAGGTGCTTTGAACATGCGGTGGTGGCTGTTTTGCATAGGAACTCCGTGGTGCCGATGACGCAGGACGCAACCATAAGCCATTGCAGAATAAAAGCAACCGCAGTCCGGCGGGCGGTGAAGATCAAGCAACGCTCCTGGTCCAGACTCGCGCCCGGCCGCTCCCGGCGAGCTATGAGCGTCGGCGCAGCATCAATAGCGGCAGCCCCGCCAGCAACACCAGCAACCCCACCAGAGCACCGGGACCGGCATACAGCGTGCTGGACCACAGCAGCCCCAGGCAGGTTGCCGCAAACAGCAATGGCAGCAAGGGATAGAGCGGCACCTTGAATGGGCGAGCCCGATCAAGATCACGTCGGCGCAGGACAATCACGGACAGCGCCGTCATCAGCATAAACAGCCAGAACACCGGCGCGGTGTAGGCCACCATGGTGCTGATGCCATCCTTGCTCAGGGCACCAAAGACGATCAGCCCCAGGGTGATCAAGCCTTGCAGCAACAGCGCCCGGACGGGCGTGGAACCCTTGTCGTTCCAGGCCCCGAGTACCGACAGGCCAGGTACGTCCCGCCCCAGGGCATAGTAGACGCGCGCGCCGGTCATGATACTGGCGTTGATGGTACTCAAGGCCGCCAGGCAGACCATTACGCTGAGCATGGCAGCCGCCAGGGGACCGGCAATGATACGCATCAGTTCTGCGCCTACCGCCTCGACGCCACGCAGTCCTTCCAACCCGAAAATGTTCAGATAGGCCAGGTTCGCCAACACATAGACCAGGCTCACCACCACCACCCCGATCAACAACACGCGGCGCACATTGCGCTGCGGGTCGCGCAGTTCGCCCGAGAGATAAGCCGCTTCGTTCCAGCCACCGTAGGTCAGCAGCACGAATACCATGCCCATACCCAGAGCGCCGGCCGGATTCCCATCCAGGGGTCCCGATGCCGCGGTCTCGACAGCGGGTTCAGCCAACCTCGTATCGCTAAGCGCTGGCTCGACCATTAGCAGTCCGGCACCGATCACGCCTGCCAGCACCGCCACAGTCAGACTGGTGAAAAGGATCTGTAGACGCTTGGAATCACCAGTGCCGTGCATATTCAGTGCGGTGAGCGCTACCACCGCGACGGCTGCATGTAGCGCGGGCCCCCAATCGCCAAGCGGTAGGAGCTGCTGGGCATATTCGCCGAATATGAACGCCACCGCAGCGATGGAACCGGTCTGTATCACGGTGCCGCGCGCCCAGGCGAACATCAGCCCGACCCCCGAACCCCAGGCGCGCTGCAGATAATGGTATTCGCCCCCGGCATCCGGGTAGGCCGACCCCAGTTCGGCATAACAGAGCGCGCCCACCAGCATGATCAGGCCACCACACACCCACATGCCCATGTAGAGCGCAGGGCTGGCTGCATGCTGCGCCACCAGCGGTGGAAAACCAAAAATACCGATGCCGATGACCACGCCGACCAGAACCGCCACGCCATCCAGAACGGAAAGGCTGCTGCGGGGTGCGCCCAACGCTGCGTCGGAGCTGTCCTCAGAGGCGCTCGGCATGCCAACCCTCTGCGTCGGAGCCATCTGCTGCCACGATACGGTCGTCCTCCACCTTGCCCACGTACTGATCGAGACCTATGGCAAAGCGAATCTCATCACCCTTGAGCGACGCATCGGTAACGGCTATGTCACTCCCATCCCGATCTGCACTGGCATGCAGTTGCTGGTAGTTCTGTTGCAGCATCAGCGTTGCCTGCTCACCGTCAGCCATCGTCAGCTGCCAGCGGCCACCTACCTGCGCCGGCACAATCCACAGGTAAATCCTGGCTCCATTGACCGTGTCGAACTCATCGGGCTCCCAGGGGCCCATGTCAAACGAATGGGAAACGATCCGCGTACCCGGCGCCATGGTCTCGAGAATAACCGGCCGTAACCGGGCATTCACGGTGCTGAGCAGATACATACTCAGCACCGTCGCGTCTGACAGATCCTTCTCGAACAGGTTGCCTTGCTCAAAGGTGGTGCGATCGGTAACGCCCTCTCGCTCGGCGTTGGCGCGCGCTTTGGCCACTCTCTCGGGGTCCAGATCGATACCACGGGCGTCTTGCACACCAAAATCACGGACAGCTGCGATGACGATACGGCCATCCCCTGAGCCCAGATCGATCAGATGATCATCGGGTTGCACATCGGCCATCTCCAGCATGCGGTGAACGACGTCAGGCGGCGTGGGGACATAAGGCACATCCAGCCGAGGTGCCGCGGTCAGGCTACTGGCAAAAATCAACAGGGAGAGTGCGAAGGTCATGCTGGCGAAACGGCCGTGCTGGGCGCGTGAGGTATGAGCAGAGGGAATCATGCAGATCTCCATCAGTCAGGTTGCTGGCAGGATCCGTTCGATACCTTGATCACGAGAAACAGGCGCTGCGGTATCGAAATGAGCCGAAGTGAGCCGCAGAAAAGCATGCCCCAGTCCATGGCGCCCATGCATCCCCGCTGATTTTTCGATACCGCCAGGCCTTGCTCAGTTCCCGCGTTATAGCGCGGATCGTTTCAGGAGCTTTGTATGGTGAAACCGTTTTTTTGGGGTTGCTATACACGAGGCTATACACGGCCAGCAACAGTAGAGGAGGCAGGCAAGGGCAGTCAGAGGCCAGAAAGCCTTTTAGATCAGGGGCTTGCGAGGTGTTAAAGGGAAGAAAGGGGGAGGGGTAAACAAGCAATTGGAGCGGGTGAAGGGAATCGAACCCTCGTCGTAAGCTTGGGAAGCTTCTGCTCTACCATTGAGCTACACCCGCGTGCTGCGCATTCTAAGCAGTTGTGCCAGTGTGGGCAAACACCTTCGGAAGTTATTTTTGCTGGCCGCAATCTGTCGCTTTGCAGCTGCCCTGTTTGCCCTGGCTGGAAAGGTTATGACGGTGGACGAAAAAGGGCGCCGCCTGGAAAGTGCGGCGCCCTGGGCCAGCTGAGCCGCTGTCTACAGAGTCGACGCGACTTTCATCAGGCGCTGATAGCTGTCGCGTCTCAGCTGCTGGTCATAGATTGAACTGGCAACGATGAGTTCATCGGCCTGGGTGCGCTCCAGCAGTTCCTCAAGCTGTTGGCCTACGGTTGCTTCATCGCCCACCAATGTGCCGGCCAGGGTCGCCAGTACGCTGTGTTTCTCATGCGGCTGCCATAGCGCTTCCATGTCGTCGACTGGTGGCGGCAATGGGCCGGGATGCCCGCGAATCAGATTCAGAAACGCCTGCTGATGGGAGGTCGAAAGCATCTGCGCCTGCTCTCTGCTGGATGCAACATAGGCGTTGATGCCCAGCATCAGGTGCGGCTTATCCAGCGTTTCTGATGGCTCGAAGTGCTCACGGTAGGTGTTGAAGGCCGCATACATATAGTCGGGAGAGAATTGTCCCGCGAAGGCGAAGGGCAATCCCAGCTGTGCGGCCAGCTGCGCGCTGAAGGTGCTGGAACCCAGCAGCCAGAGCGGAACCTTGAGCCCGGCACCGGGCACTGCACGCAGGCGTTGGCCCGGCTCGGGTTCTGCGAACAGATGACGCAGTTGGTCCAGCATCTCGGGAAAGTCGCTGCCGTCACCACGGCCGCGTCGCAGCGCCTGGGCGGCTACCTGGTCGCTGCCCGGCGCGCGTCCCAGGCCGAGATCGATCCTGCCGGGGTAGAGTGATTCAAGCGTGCCGAACTGTTCGGCAATCTGCAGCGGTGCGTGATTGGGCAGCATGATGCCACCGGAGCCGATGCGTATGCGTTCGGTGCCGGCGGCCAGGTAACCCATGACCACCGAGGTGGCGGCACTGGCGATACCCGTCATGTTGTGATGTTCTGCCACCCAGAAGCGTTTATAGCCTTGCTGTTCCGCATGGCGGGCCAGCGCAAGGCTGTTATGTAACGCTTGCCTGGGGCCGGATCCCTCAGTGACAGGACACAAATCCAGAATCGACAAGGGTACGACGGGGGACGGCATAAACTACTCCTGCATTTCAGTGGCGCTCAGCATAGGATTGCCGGGCGCTGCTATCAATGCTTGGATCCTTATGCCGCTGAAGGTTCCAGCCTGCTAGGGTCTGTTGCCGTTTCATCGCGAGCCGCGCTGCTGTGTCAAATGGCACCAGGCCGGGCGGCGGTCCGCAAGGCGCGGGACGCGGGTAATGGTTGTTCCCTTGCCAAGTCCCGCAACGCCGCATGGCGTCATTTGCCACGCAACCCGTAGGGACGGGGCCCGTTTAGCGCAGTACTGCGTTACTCGTCGCTCATTGGAACAACCAAATTACACTCCTCGCGCCTTGTTCTGCACCAAACGGGCCTCCGTCGCGGCCGCGATGAAACGGCGACAGACCCTAGACCAACTCCACTTCAGTGATCAACGCTCCAGCGGGCATCCCGATATAGGCGCCCTGAGCGAAATCGATGCCCAGTGCCCGCACCTGTTCCAGAATCTCCGGGTTATGCACATATTCCGCCACGGTGTGAACGCCCATCTCCTTGGCTGACTGAACGATGCCGCGGGTGAGGGTAAGGGCGTCTTCGCTGTCGCCCAGACGACTGACCAGACTGCCATCGATCTTGATCAGATCAATATTAAGCCGCAGCAGGTGCTCGAAGTTGGAGTAGCCGGTGCCGAAGTCGTCGATGGCGATACGCGCGCCCATGGCTTTTACCTTGTCGATAAATTCGCGTACCTGGCTGTAGTTCTCAATGCCCTGGGATTCCAGGATTTCGAAAATGACCCGGTTGGCCAGTTCATTGCCGTCGAGTTGCTGGAGGATGAAGGTGGTGAGCTCGGTATCGAGCAGATCTTCGCAACACAGGTTTACCGAGAAGTCGTACCGGCTGTTGGCAAAGCGCTGGAAGCACTGCTCAACCATCGCCCGTGTAATGAAGCGGTACAGACGAATCTTCTTGGCGATTGGCAGAAACTGTTCGGGGCTGAGTGGGTCGCCGTTAATGTCGATCATGCGTGCCAGGCATTCGAATTTTTCGATGCGCCCGGTGCGCACGTCGAGGATAGGCTGGAAGAACGGAACGATGCGGCCCTCGTCCAGCGCATTTTTCAGGCGATTGGCCCAGATCAGATTCTGTTCGTAGCCTTCGCGCACCCGATTAGCCGGGTCATACACGAAGTAGCTGAGCCGGTTCAGGCGCGCCAGCTTGAGTGCCATGCTCGCCGATGGCAGCAACTGCTCGCCGTTCAGGCGCGAATTGTCAGGCTGCACCGTACTGGCGGCGCCGATGGTGGCATTCAGCGGAATATCGTGACCTTGCCAGGTGATGTCCATCAGGGTAATGAACTTGGCCACCTCTTCCAGGCGTGGGGGCAGGGACGCCGGGGCGTGGTGCCCTGGAATCACTATTGCCATTTCGTCGCCCGGCATGCTGTACAGGCTGCAATTGCGCCACGCCGCCCGACTGGCCATGAAGCGCTGCAAGGCTTCGGACAGCTTGATAATGACGTGGTCGCCGCATTCGTGACCGTAGAAATCATTGACCTGTTTGAAGGCGTCAAGATTGAGCAGCAGCAGGGCGGCCGAATCGGTCTTGCGCAGATCCTCCAGCAGCTTCTCGCGGTTCGGCATTCTGGTCAGCGAGTCGGTATAGAGGTTGCTCAACTGACGCAGTGTGCCGGCGATGATATAGAGCACCAGGCCGGCCAAAACCAAGAATATGATGCCGATGATCGCTGCGATGCGCATATTGCGGTCGCGCATCGGCGTCAGGGCTGCATCGATTTCTGTCTTGGGCACGCCGATACCGAACACCATGCCCGCTACGGTTTCGGAGAAGAACAATGCGTATTGCTCGTCGTTCACTGTTAGCGACATGCGCTGCATGGGCGAGGCGATCAGCGGGCTGGCAAGGATGTCCGGCGGCTGGATGCGAATGGTCTGCTTGTGCAGTTCGCTGCGGGAAATCGCGTCCATCAATTGCTGCGCACGCCTGACATCATCGGCTCGCGACAGGCTGGACAGGTTGCGATTATCCGAATCGATCAGAAATGAGAAGGTGCCTGGGGTTACCTCGACGCGACTGACCATACGAATGATCTCATCGGCTCGCCAATCGGTGGAGGCCAGACCAATCACCTGCTGCTGTTCGTCGCGGATGGGTGTGCTGAGACTGACCACCACCTTCTCGGTACTCGAATGGTAGTAGGCAGGGCTCCAGTAGAAGCGCGTACCCATGGCCCACAATCGATCGTCGGGCGGCTGAATCTGTGCATACCAATCGCGCTCTGCGAAATCAGTGTCGTCACTCACGATTTCCAGCTGGTTGCCGACCTTGAATCCATACACGGCAAAGGGGCCCGGCTGATAGGCGTCAGGCTGAAACCAGATGCCGCCGCCGCTGACACCTTCGACATCGCTGAGCGTCTGCGCCAGCGCGTCCTCCAGCTCCTGCCTGTTATGCCGGCCAGTGAGCGACTGTTGCCTCTCGAAAAGTTGGCCCACGCGCGCCAGTTCGCGGGTGTTCTGTTCCATCAGCCGATGATGGGCATTGATGCGATCCAGATTGGCATGGAAGGTGTCGGCGATCTGGTGCTGGCGCAGTTCCGACATGGTTTTCTGAGCGAAATCCAGGTTGAGACTGGACATGAGCCACATGCCGATGATGAAAAGGCCGACCAGTAGTGAAAGCACTATCATGATCGACCGCTTGACCGGAGTCATTCCTTCGACTCTCACGAACGTCTGCCTCGCATGTCCGATTGGACTCGTTGTTGCCCGAGCTGGAGTTGTTCAGGCGTCAGGGTATTGGCGATTCGCTCAAGGTGCGAGCGGGCGCGGGTTTCGCCATTGAGCATGGCTTTGCTGAGCCAGATATAGGCTTCGAGCGCCTCCTGGTCATCTGGCGAGCCCTGGGCGTAGCTCATACCCAGATTGTACTGGGCCTCGGCCGATTGCTGGGCCGCGGCGCGCTTGAGCCACTCCCGTGATTTGTTGGTATTGGGTTGCTCCCCGGCACTGTACTGTTCGGCTAGCGCCAGCTGGGCCGCCAGATGATCCTGCGCGGCGGCCTGCTCTAGGTGCTGAAGCGCCTTGGCCATATCAGGTTCAGTGCCCTTGCCTTGCAGATAGGCCTGGCCAGCACGGAAGCGCGCCTCAGCGAAGCCTTGCTGGGCCGCCTGCTCGACCAGCTCCAGCGCGCGCGCCTCGTCGCGCGCCGCGCCTTCGCCTTTAGTGTAGAGATCGGCAAGTAGCAACTGGCCAGGGCCATAGCCTTGTTCGGCGGAGAGTGTTGACCAGTGGATCGCTGCATCGGCTTCATTGCTGATGCGCGCCAGCGAGGCAATATGATGCTGGGACTTGGCATCACCCGCCCGTGCAGCCGACAGGCACGCGCCATGGGCTTCCTGGTAGTTGCGAATGGCAAATAACAAGTAGCAGTTGTTGGCGTGCTTGCGGCTGTCCTTGTCGAGTGTCGATGCTGGCGCGCGCGGTCGAGTAGCCTGCTCAGGTTCGGACTCGGGCTTGGACTCAGGCTCGGGCTGCGTGGTGACCGCTGCAATTTGCGGCTGCGAGACGGTTGGCTCGGGTGGGGTCTTGCGCGGTTCGGGCTGGGGCTCGGTTTCCGGTGTGGCCGGTTGCGGGCGCGCGGCGGGTGTTGCCGGTTCAGCCGGGGTTGGGGCAGGTTGCGTGTCGATAATTGGCGCGGGTTCTGCCACGGAGCTGTCGGTCTCTCCAGCGCCTCGTTGGGCGGTCTTGGGTGCCTGGATGCTCGCCTCTTGCACCGGTGGTTTGGCCGCAGCGCCAGGGGCAGACGCAGCTTTGGCTTGCTCCTGTTCGGGCGCCGATTGGGGATCGCTCATCTTGGAGATAGCCGACACCAGTCCAACCATGAACGGTGGGAAGGGGCTATAGGACTCAGCCGGGCTGTTTTTGGCGAGAGCCTTGTCGACGCGCCGTTCAAACGTGTTGACCTGGGCGTAGCAGGAGTGGCTGTAATCCGCCTTCAGCTGGGCCAGGTTCTCGGCTGAGGGTGCCATGTCAGCATAGCGCTCGCCAACCGCATCACAACGCGCATCCCTTTCACGGGCGACGCGCTGGCGGTGCGGTATATAACGCAGATCTATCGGACGTTCTGCCAGGTAATCGGTCAGCGGATCGATCCTTGGTTGGGCGAGTAGCCTGTCTACTTCCCGGGTACGAGCCTCCTCAGAGGCGTTCATCCCATCAATAAAGTCCGTCAGATTCTGTTTCTGTTCGGCAATAACCTCCGCCGGCTTGGACAGCGGTGTCTGCTGTCCAGGCGTCGTTGCACAGCCTGCAACGCTTAGTGTTATGCAGGCAAATACTGTTCTTGGTATTAAGCGCATCTACTTTCTCTATCCAGTCGGCGTATGCCGTTTTGGTCGCTACCTTGCCGAGAATGTGATCTATCGGGTCCGTTTTCGTTTCGTCGTAAGCGTGCGTTGCACGGAGCACGCAGCCGGGACGTAGAGGCCACAGACCCTAGCATTGAGTGCAAACATTATCACTGCTAGGACGCCCATTTAGTCGGTTGGTTCATATTCCGCAATGTCGAAAGGCCGCCTGACTGGAACGCTTCTTGCGTAAGCGCTTGGTATACCCTTTTTCGCGTCAAATATTTGATCAGGTGCTAGCGCATGGCAGTGGATCGTTCCCAAATGATGAGCAACATGCGAACTGGCCTGGCCGGCCTGCGCCATGGCAGTCTCGGCGTGCCGATTCTGTTGCTGGTCATGCTCGGCATGATGATGCTGCCAGTGCCGCCATTTCTGCTGGACGTATTCTTTACCTTCAACATCGCGCTGTCGCTGGTAGTGCTGCTGGTCTGTGCCTATGCGCTGCGGCCGCTGGATTTTGCCGTTTTTCCGACCATTCTCCTGGTCTCCACCCTGTTGCGACTCGCATTGAATGTGGCGTCCACGCGGGTGGTGCTGCTTTATGGGCATGAGGGCGGCGACGCGGCGGGGAAGGTGATTCAGGCCTTCGGCGAAGTGGTCATCGGCGGCAACTATGTTGTCGGTCTGGTGGTGTTCGCGATCCTGATGATCATCAACTTCGTGGTGGTGACCAAGGGCGCCGGGCGTATCTCCGAAGTCAGTGCCCGCTTTACTCTGGATGCGATGCCGGGCAAGCAGATGGCAATCGATGCCGATATGAATGCCGGAATCATTGATCAGGAGCAGGCCAAGCTGCGACGCAGTGAGGTGGCCCAGGAAGCGGATTTCTACGGCTCGATGGACGGTGCCAGCAAGTTCGTACGCGGTGACGCGGTAGCTGGCCTGATGATTCTGTTCATCAACGTCATCGGCGGTCTGGCGATCGGCATGGCTCAACACGGGCTGTCGTTTGGCGATGCCGGCCGCATCTATGTGTTGCTGACCATTGGTGACGGTCTGGTGGCGCAGATTCCATCGCTGCTGTTGTCGACCGCGGCCGCGATCATGGTTACCCGGGTGTCGACGTCGGAAGACATGGGCGCTCAAGTGCAGCGTCAAATGTTCGCCTCGCCCAAGGCGCTGGGAATTGCTGCGGCCATTCTGGTGCTGATGGGTTCAATCCCCGGTATGCCGCATGTGTCGTTCCTCGGGCTGGGTGCCCTGGCCGCCGCCGGCGCGTACTGGATCGCGAAGAAACAGAAGGACAAGGTTGAGGAGGCGGCTGAAACAGAACGCAAGGATGCTCAGGTGCCGGCGGTTCAGCGCCCGGAAACCCGTGAACTCGGCTGGGAAGACGTGATGCCGGTGGACATGGTCGGTCTTGAGGTCGGCTATCGGCTCATTCCGCTGGTCGATCGCAATCAGGGCGGCCAGCTGCTGGCGCGGATCAAGGGCGTGCGCAAGAAACTGTCACAGGATCTTGGGTTCCTTATGCCGTCGGTGCATATCCGCGACAACCTGGATCTGGCGCCCAACGCCTACCGGGTGACGCTGATGGGCGTCGGTGTGGCCGAAGCCGAGGTGTATCCGGACAAGGAGTTGGCTATCAACCCCGGCCAGGTGTTCGGCGAGATCAAAGGGATCGCTGGCAAGGATCCGGCCTTCGGTCTGGAGGCGGTCTGGATTGAGATCATGCAGCGCGATCAGGCGCAGTCGCTGGGGTATACGGTGGTTGACGCCAGCACGGTGGTCGCTACGCACCTTAACCAGATCCTGCATAAGCATGCCCACGAAATGATCGGCCACGAGGAGGTTCAGCAACTGTTGCAGGTGCTGGCCAAAGCCTCACCCAAGCTGGCTGAGGAGCTGGTGCCTGGGATGATTTCGCTGTCAGGCTTGCTCAAGGTGCTGCAGGGCCTGTTGGAAGAGCAGGTGCCCGTGCGGGACATACGCACCATAGCCGAGGCCATCGCCAACCAGTCGGGCCGGAGTCAAGATACTGGCGCCTTGATTGGGGCGGTACGGGTCGCATTGTCCCGCTCCATCGTGCAAAGCATCGTGGGCCTTGACTCAGAGCTGCCTGTGATCACATTGGAACCCAGGTTGGAACAGATATTGCTACAGAGTGTTCAGAAGGCCGGACAAGGCGCAGAAGATGGCGTCATGCTGGAACCGGGCATGGCCGAGAAGTTGCAACGGTCCCTGGCAGAGGCGGTACAGCGGCAAGAGGTGCAGGGCAAGCCAGCCATCGTGCTGGTAGCAGGCCCCATCCGCGGGATGATGGCCAAGTTTGTACGTTATGCGGCACCCGCGGCCAATGTACTGTCCTATCAGGAAATACCGGACAGCAAGCAGGTCACCATCGTTGCGACGGTGGGCCAACAATGAATACTCAGCACCAGGACAGGTGAGGTCAGCCATGAAAGTGAAACGTTTCTTTGCCGCTGATATGCGTCAGGCGATGAAGTTGGTCCGCGATGAGATGGGTGCGGACGCTTCAATTATCGCCAACCGTCGGGTCGCTGGCGGCGTGGAGCTGACTGCGGCGCTGGATTACGAAGCGCCCCGGCTGACCCCACCGACACCGGGTCTTGATCAGGAACTGAAAAAAACCCAGGAGCGTATCGTCAAGGCGCGCGCCCAGCTGGGTGACGGCGCACAGCCGGCAGATGGCCCGCAGGTTAACCGCCAATTGTTCGGCGAAGCCATGCGCCAGGCCGTCGAGCAGGGCTCGCCCGTTGCCCAGCAGTTGCTGGCACGGCTGCAGAACGAACACGCCGCTGAAGCGCCATCGCAAGAGCGGGTGAGCGCGGCGTCGCACGCTGAATCAGGGGAGAGCGGTATTGGCGCGATGCGCGCCGAGCTTGCCGGACTGCGCGAAATGCTCGAGACCCAGCTGGGCAATATGGCCTGGGGACAGATCAATCAGCAGCAGCCGCATCAGGCCAGTTTGTGGCGCCGGCTGACCCAGCTGGGCCTGCCGGCAGAATTGAGCAAGCAACTGATGGCCAAGGTAGCGGACGTGACAGATATCCGTCAGGCCTGGCGCATGCTGCTGGCGCATCTGGCGCACAGTATTCCGGTGATCCGCGACGATCTGATGGAGCAGAATGGCGTGATCGCTCTGGTCGGACCGACCGGCGCCGGCAAGACTACCAGCCTCGGTAAACTGGCTGCGCGTTACGTGCTCAAGCATGGCAGTCAGCATGTGGCGCTGGTCACCATGGATACTTTCCGGATTGGCGCCCATGAGCAGCTGCGCACGCTGGGACGCATCCTCAATGTGCCGGTGCGGGTGGTCGACGAGCAGAACAGCCTGACCGATGTACTCAAGGAATTTTCTGGAAAACGCATGGTGTTGGTTGATACCGCCGGCATGCAGGGCCAGGATCCACAGCTACGCGGTCAGCTCAATGAGCTGGCGGCACAGGGGCAACGGGTTCGCACACTGCTGGTCCTGGCTGCGACAAGTCAGTACCAGGTGATGAAGTCCGCGTACCATCATTACAAGTCCTGCGGCCTGTCCGGCTGCATCCTGACCAAGATTGACGAGGCTGCCACATTGGGCGAGTCACTGGGTCTGGCTATGCAACACGCTTTGCCGGTAGCCTATATGGCCGATGGCCAGCGCATTCCGGATGATATCTGCCAGGCGGTCGGTCACAAGCTGGTCAGCCGCGCGGTAAGCATGGCAAGCAGTGCTGGCGAAGCGCCGGCAGACGAGGCGATGGCCAATGTGTTTGCGGGTATACTGCACGCAGGTTGAAGAGCCGGTTATGACCTGATGAGCCCGTCCAGACAGGCGGAGCCAGGAATACGAACTGGATGAGTGCCCCGCCAGCGAGCTCGAATCGCGGGGTACGGTTTTTACAGAGTTGCTAATACGCATTCCTATTACAAGGTAATCCACACAGATGGGCAGCAATCATCCGGTTCAGGTTATCGCGGTCACCGGCGGCAAGGGCGGGATCGGCAAGACCAACATATCCGTCAACCTCAGCATGGCGCTGGCGGCGCTGGGGCGCAGAGTCGTGTTGCTCGATGCCGACCTCGGCCTGGCCAACGTGGACGTGCTGTTGGGCATCAAGCCCAAGGCCACGCTCGCGGATGTGCTCGACGGTAAATGTGATCTGCGTGACGTACTGATCGACGGCCCCGGCGGCATCCGCATTGTCCCCGCTGCTTCGGGCGCGGCACGTATGGTCAACCTGAATCAGCAGCAGCACGCGGGGCTTATCCAGGCGTTCAGCGATATCGGCGACAACATAGATGTGTTGATCGTTGATACCGCCGCAGGCATCGGCGACTCGGTCGTCAGTTTCGTGCGCGCCGCTCAGGAAGCGCTTGTCGTGGTATGCGACGAACCAACCTCTATCACCGACGCCTACGCGTTGATCAAACTGCTTAATCGCGACCACGGTATGACCCGCTTCCGGGTGCTGGCTAACATGGTCAACACGCCGCAGGAAGGCCGCACCGTATTCGCCAAGCTGACCAAGGTGACCGACCGTTTTCTGGACGTCGCGTTGCAATATGTTGGCGCGGTGCCCTTTGACGAATCCGTGCGTAAAGCCGTCCAGAAACAGCGTGCGGTTTTCGAAGCCTTTCCGCGGAGCAAGGCCTCCATAGCGATCCGCGGCATCGCGCAGAAGGTTGATTCCTGGCCGTTGCCGGTCAATCCGCGCGGCCACCTGGAGTTCTTTGTAGAACGTCTGGTCCAGCAGTCGGGGACAGGTTCTTGATCGCGTCCGCCAGTGGAGCCCATATGTACAACCGTACCCAATTTGCGTCCGGTCAGCAGGACCGGCTGGTGGAGGAGTTCGCGCCATTGGTCAAGCGCATCGCCTATCACATGCTGGGTCGCCTGCCGTCCAGCGTGCAGGTGGATGACCTGATGCAGGCCGGCATGATCGGTCTGCTCGAAGCCTCGCGCAAATTTGATCATTCCAAGGGCGCCAGTTTTGAAACCTACGCCGGCATCCGCATTCGCGGCGCGATGCTGGATGAGGTGCGTAAAGGCGACTGGGCGCCCCGTTCAGTACACCGCAATACGCGCATGGTCAGTGATGCCATCCGGTCAGTCGAAGCCAGACTCGGCCGTGACGCTAAAGATCATGAGGTTGCGGCCGAATTAGAGATGAGCCTGGAGGGTTACTACGCCATCCTGGGCGACACCGCCGGCAGCAAGCTGTTCAGCTTCGAGGACCTGCTTGAATCGGGCGCGGCGGCCGATGTGCATTCCGAGGGTGAACCCCAGGGCGAACTGGTCGATGACCGCTTCCGTGGCGCACTGGCTGAGGCCATAGAAGGTCTCCCGGAGCGCGAACGCCTGGTCCTGTCGTTGTATTACGACGAGGAGCTGAATCTCAAGGAGATCGGCGCTGTATTAGGTGTGAGCGAATCCAGGGTAAGTCAGTTACACACCCAGTGCGCCGCCCGACTGCGCTCCCGCCTGGTTGACTGGCTAAACGAATAATACGGGGCGGGCCTTCACGAATTGCATGCGACAGGGTGCCACCGCCCTGCGCGGGCCTTTCCTG
Organism: Pseudomonas saliphila; assembly: GCF_008638345.1. Classification (GTDB taxonomy): domain Bacteria; phylum Pseudomonadota; class Gammaproteobacteria; order Pseudomonadales; family Pseudomonadaceae; genus Halopseudomonas; species Halopseudomonas saliphila. The sequence continues at coordinate 17,502 of NZ_VTVA01000020.1, forward strand.
CTGGATTGTTCTGGCTCAGAAACATGAATCTGCAGAGTGCGAACCTGCACTTTTTACTGGTTTGTACGGAGGTCTACTTGGACAAGAACATGAAAATTCTTATCGTCGATGATTTTTCGACGATGCGGCGCATCATCAAGAACCTGCTGCGCGACCTTGGGTTCACCAATACTGCAGAAGCCGATGACGGCAATACTGCCTTGCCGATGCTGCAGAGCGGCAATTTCGATTTTCTGGTCACCGACTGGAATATGCCGGGAATGAACGGCATCGAACTGCTTCGCGCTGTGCGGGCCGACGAACGCCTCAAGCAGATGCCCGTGCTGATGGTGACTGCCGAAGCCAAGCGCGACCAGATAATTGAAGCCGCGCAGGCAGGGGTAAGCGGTTACGTGGTCAAGCCCTTTACGGCGGTGGCTCTAAAGGAAAAGATCGAAAAGATTTTTGAACGCGTCCAACCGAAATAACTAACCGGGGTATCACTCATGGCATTAAGCAAGGATCCCGGCCAGGCGACTGCTCAGCAATTTGAACACTCCCTTAAGGAACACGCGTTGCAGCTGGTCGATTACCTTGAAAGTGGTAATTTCAGCGAAGCAGTGCTGGTGGTGCACGCCATCAACCAGGCCCGTGATCGCGGGCTCTATCATGAAGTCGGACAGCTCACCCGCGCGTTGCACAACGCGATCGTGAACTTTCAGATTGATACCTCCCACGCCCTCGGCGACCGCGGTGAGGCATCAAGAATTTCCGATGCCTCGGACCGCCTCGATTATGTCGTGCAGCTCACCGACAGGGCCGCCAATCGCACCATGGATCTGGTCGAGAGCAGTGCGCCCATGGTTGCTGATATCGGCCAGGAAGCCGCTGCGTTGAGTGCCGAATGGGCACGCCTGCAGCGCCGGGAAATGGCTGCAGAGGAGTTCCGTGACCTGTCCCGGCGAATTGGCGCGTTTCTGACCCGCACCGAACAGTCCGCCAGCACCGTGTCGACGCAGCTGAATGACATCATGATCGCCCAGGATTACCAGGACCTGACGGGTCAGGTAATCAAGCGCGTTACCACGCTGGTCCATGACGTCGAGGAAAGTCTGGTCAGTCTGGTCCGCATGGCGGGAACGGTTGATCGAATCGCTGGAATCGAGCACGGCGAAGAGGGGCAAGCAAAAAAAGCCCCTGAGAAAGGTGAAGGTCCGCAGATGCATGCCGATACAAGGGAAGATGTAGTGTCTGGACAAGACGAAGTTGATGATCTTCTGTCCAGTCTGGGTTTTTAAGGTCGTAGGGTCTGTTCCCGCTTCATCGCGGCCGCGACGGAGGCCCGTTTGGTGCAGAACAAGGCGCGAGGAGAGAAGTTTGGTTGTTCCAAATGAGCGACGAGTAACGCAGTGCTGCGCTAAACGGACCCCGTCCCTACGGGTTGCGTGGCAAATGACGCCATGCGGCGTTGCAGGACTTGGCAAGGGAACAACCATTACCTGCGTCCAGCGCCTTGCCTGGCGCCATTTGACACAGCAACGCNAGCGCCTTGCCGGGCGCCATTTGACACAGCAACGCGGCTCGCGATGAAACGGGAACAGACCCTAAAGGAGTGGATGCATGAGTTTTGACGCGGATGAGGAAATCCTTCAGGACTTTCTGGTAGAAGCCGGCGAGATCCTGGATCAGTTGTCCGAGCAGCTGGTTGAACTGGAAAACCGTCCGGACGACGCTGATTTGCTCAACGCGATCTTTCGCGGCTTTCACACAGTGAAAGGCGGTGCCGGCTTTCTGCAGCTGGACGCGTTGGTCTCTTGTTGCCATATCGCGGAAAACGTATTCGATATCCTGCGCAAGGGCGAGCGTTCGGTCACAGCCGAGCTGATGGATGTCGTCTTGCAGACCCTCGATTCGGTCAACGGTATGTTTGCCGACGTTCGCGAAGGCCAGGCACCCACTCCAGCCGACCCCGCGCTGCTTGAAGCGCTGGCCGTGCTTGCCAGGCCGGCGGCGGCAACCCCGGACATCGCAGTCAGCGCGTCCGCCAAGCCGGACGCAGCGCCAGTGGCGGCTGAAGTGGCTGCCGCCGGCCAAGGCGACATTACCGACGACGAGTTCGAAAAACTGCTCGATGCCTTGCACGGCGAGGCCGCTGCAAACACTCTCAATGCTGCTCCGCCGGCAGCGGCATCACCGGCCGCATCGGCCAGGGCTGAAAATGATGAGATCACCGACGACGAATTTGAAGCTCTGCTCGACCAGTTGCACGGCGCAGGCAAACCACCGGTTGCGGCGGTAACTGGCGCTTCGAGCGCACCGATCCCGGCCGCGGATGCAACGGATGATGTCATCACCGATGACGAGTTCGAGGCACTGCTTGATCAGCTGCATGGCACCGGCAAAGGTCCGGGCGTCGTGGGTGCCGTGCTGGCCAAGTCCGAGGACGAATCAGCCGTCGACTCGGTGCGGTCCGAGCATATTAGCGACGACGAATTAGAAGCGCTGCTGGATCAGCTGCATGGCTCGGGTAAATCGCCGGGGACCTCCGAAGCTGCAGCTCAAACCAGCACACCAGCGGTGGCCACCTCCGAGCCCGCGTCGCGCCCAGCATCTGCTGCGCCCGCGCCGACGAAACCGGTCGAGGCCGCCGCCGTTAAGGCGCCGCCTGCTGCCGATTCGCATCCGCCAGAAACGACAGTACGCGTGGATACCGCGCGGCTTGACGAAATCATGAATCTTGTCGGTGAGCTGGTGCTGGTGCGTAATCGTCTGGTGCGTCTGGGCGCGAGCACGGGCGGCGAAGAGCTGAACAAGGCCGTCGGCAATCTGGATGTCGTCACCGCCGATCTGCAGTCCTCGGTGATGAAAACCCGGATGCAGCCGATCAAGAAGGTGTTTGGTCGATTCCCGCGGGTGGTGCGCGATATGTCCCGGACCCTCAAGAAAGAGATCACCCTTGAGTTGATCGGCGAGGACACCGATCTCGACAAGAACCTGGTCGAGGCGCTGGCCGATCCGCTGGTGCACCTGGTGCGCAACTCGGTCGACCACGGTGTGGAGATGCCCGACGAGCGCGAAGCGGCCGGCAAACCACGTGTTGGCAAGGTGGTGCTCGCCGCTGAACAGGAAGGCGATCACATTCTGTTGACCATCACCGATGATGGTCGGGGCATGGATCCGGAGGTGCTGCGGCTCAAGGCCGTCGAGAAGGGCATGATGGAGCGCGAGGCGGCAGACCGGTTGAGCGAAAGTGAATGCTTCGACCTGATCCTGGCACCGGGCTTTTCGACCAAGACCGAGATCTCCGATGTATCCGGCCGCGGTGTCGGCATGGATGTGGTCAAGACCAAGATTTCCCAGCTCAACGGCAGCATCACCATTCAGTCGACCAAGGGGCAGGGCACGCGGATCGCGATCAAGGTGCCCTTGACGCTGGCAATCATGCCAACATTGATGGTCATGCTGGCCAACCAGTCATTCGCCCTGCCGCTGGTCAGTGTCAACGAAATCTACAGTCTGGACCTGTCGCGCACCAACGTAGTCGATGGGCAGGAAGTGATCATCGTCCGCGACAAGGCATTGCCGCTGTTTTATCTCAAGCGTTGGCTGATGCCCGGCGCAGAGGACACCACCGGGCGCGCGGCCGCCAGTGTCGTGATTGTGTCGGTCGGTACCCAGCGTGTCGGTTTCGTGGTGGATCAACTGGTAGGACAGGAAGAAGTGGTCATCAAACCACTTGGTCGCATGTTGCAGGGAACCGCCGGCATGTCCGGCGCAACGATAACCGGTGATGGCCGCATCGCGCTCATTCTCGATATACCCAGCCTGCTCAAGCGTTACGCCCGACGCGGTTAACCGCTCGGGGCAGGTACTCAGGGAGAGTTATATGGCGGTGAAAGTACTGGTGGTCGATGATTCGGGTTTCTTCCGACGCCGGGTAACTGAAATCCTGAGCGGCGACCCGCAGATTCAGGTAGTCGGCACGGCCTCGAACGGCCAGGAAGCAATCGATCAGACGCTTGCGCTGCACCCCGACGTCATCACCATGGACTACGAAATGCCGGTCATGGACGGCATCAGTGCAGTCAAGCAGATCATGCAGCGTTGTCCGACAGCGGTGCTGATGTTTTCCTCACTGACCTACGAAGGTGCCCGGGTCAGTCTGGATGCCCTGGACGCTGGCGCAGCGGATTACCTGCCGAAGAACTTCGAAGATATCTCCCGTAACCCGGACAAGGTGCGCCAGCTGCTATGCGAGCGGGTACACGTTCTGGCACGGACCAATCGCCGCTCGCTGGGCTTGAGCAGCTCGCCGCCCGCAGCGACGCCGGCTCGCCAACCGGTTGCGCCGCACTCCGAGGCGCGGCAGCCGCTAACGCCAGCTCGCAGCAATGCGGCTCCCGCGGCCAGCCCCGCACCGCGTCGCAAGAGCTATCGGCTGGTGACCATAGGCACCTCGACCGGCGGCCCGGTTGCACTGCAAAGAGTGCTCACCCAGCTGCCGGCCAACTTTCCTGCGCCGTTGCTGCTGGTGCAGCATATGCCGGCGGCATTCACCAAAGCCTTTGCAGAGCGGCTCGACAAGTTGTGTCGCATCAGTGTCAGAGAAGCACAGGACGGTGACGCGCTGCGCCCCGGTCTGGCGCTGCTGGCACCGGGTGGCAAGCAAATGATGGTGGACAGTCGAGGCTTGGTGCGCATCCTGCCCGGTGACGAGCGCCTCAATTACAAACCCTGCGTGGATATTACCTTCGGTTCGGCCGCCAAGGTCTTCCAGGACAAGGTATTGGCCATCGTACTGACCGGCATGGGCGCCGATGGCCGCGAGGGCGCACGGATGCTCAAGCAGGCTGGCAGTTCAGTCTGGGCACAGGACGAAGCCAGTAGTGTCATTTATGGCATGCCCATGGCCATCGCCAAGGCCGAACTGGCCGACGGCATTTATAGCCTGGACGAAATCGGGCGTTACCTTGCTGAGATTGGCTGATGGATATTCTCAGCATCATCGGGGTTATTCTGGCCTTCGTGGCCATTCTGGGTGGCAACCATCTCGAGGGCGGTCACGTCGCGGCGCTGTTGAACGGGCCGGCGGCGATGATCGTCATTGGTGGCACCCTGGCCGCCGCCTTCATTCAGACGCCGCTGCCGGTATTCAAACGGTCCCTCAGTATTCTGAGCTGGATATTCGTTCCGCCGCGTAACCGTCATCGCGAAGGCATTGGCCAGGTCATCAACTGGAGCACCACCGCCCGCAAGGACGGCCTGCTCGGACTCGAAGCGATCGCCGAGCTGGAGCCGGATGCCTTCGCGCGCAAAGGGTTGCAGCTGTTGGCCGATGGCTGTGAGCCGGAGGCGCTGCGCAGCATACTTGAGGTCGACCTGCTCACCCGGGAAAACCGCGATATGGCGGCGGCGAAGGTGTTCGAGAGCATGGGCGGCTACTCGCCGACCATCGGCATCATTGGTGCGGTAATGGGGTTGATTCACGTCATGGGCAATCTGGCGGATCCCGCGTTGCTTGGCGGTGGCATAGCGGTGGCCTTTGTCGCCACTATCTATGGCGTGGCGCTGGCCAACCTGTTTCTGCTACCAGTGGCCAACAAGCTCAAATCCGTCGTGTTGCAGGAATCCAGTTACCGGGAAATGTTGCTGGAGGGGCTGACCTCGATATCCGAAGGGGAAAATCCGCGCTCCATTGAGTTGAAACTCGAAGGCTTCCTGGACTGATATGCGCCGGCGCAACAAACACGAAAGCGAAAACCACGAACGCTGGCTAGTGTCCTACGCGGATTTCATTACCTTGCTGTTTGCGTTCTTCGTTGTCATGTACTCGATTTCGTCAGTCAATGACGGGAAGTACAAGGTGCTGTCCGATACGCTTGGCGGTGCCTTCAATCAGCCGCAGCAGGTGATCAATCCCATCCAGATTGGCGAGACCACGCCGTTGAGCCTGAGCCCGATTGATGGCCAGGGTGAGCACGATGGTGGCAGTGACGCGGAGAATGACAGCCTCGCGGACATTGCTCAGGCAATGCAGGCGGCCTTTGGTGATCTGATCAGCGCGGGTGAAATAGAAGTACGGGGTAATGAGCTCTGGATCGAAATCGAGCTGAGCTCGGGGCTCCTGTTCCCCAGCGGCGATGCTCTGCCGCTGGATAACGCGTTCTTCCTGACTGAGAAGATCGCCGAGATTCTGGCGCCCTATGACAACCCGATTCACGTGGAAGGCTTCACCGACAATGTGCCGATCAGTTCGCGGCTGTACCCGACCAACTGGGAGTTGTCCGCCGCCAGGGCCGCGAGTGTTGTGCGCATGCTCGCCCACGGTGGAATAGCTCCTGAACGATTGGCTGCGGTGGGCTATGGAGAATTCCGTCCAGTGGCCGATAACACTACAGTAGCGGGGCGACGTGCCAATCGCCGGGTGGTGTTGTTGGTGTCTCGATATACCGAACAGCCCAGCGCTGCGTCGCAGCGGGATCGGCACGGCGTGGAGGATATGCGCACTGCGCGCAGCCGCAGCCTGGCTGATTCCGCGTCGGCGAGTGGTTCTGGCACGGGTTCTGCTAACTAATCCGGTAATTGAAGGATTCTGCATTGACGTTGAAATCGGCGTCAATTTGTCGTCGTAGTCGGGCCGCCATTGGCTCCGGCTCTGGAGGTTGAATGAGAGTCTGGGCTGTAGCCAATCAGAAGGGCGGGGTGGGCAAAACCACCACAGCGGTAGCCTTGGCTGGCCTGCTGGCGGATCAGGGGCAGCGGGTGCTGGTCGTCGATCTCGATCCCCATGGTTCGATGACAAGCTACTTCGGGCACGATCCCGATCGCCTGACCAGCAGCGTATTCAATCTGTTCCAGCACAAGGGGCAGGTCCCCGATGGGCTGGCCGAAGCCTTGTTGCTGGATACCACGCATGAAAACATCCGCCTGCTGCCGTCGAGCACGGCGCTGGCCACCCTGGAGCGGCAATCTGCCGCCCAGGGTGGCTTTGGGCTGGTGCTGTCACGGGCGTTGGCGCAGCTGTGGAATGACTATCAGTTTGTGCTGATCGACAGCCCGCCACTGCTTGGCGTTTCGATGATCAATGCGCTGGCGGCCTGCGAACAGCTGGTGATCCCGGTGCAGACCGAGTTTCTGGCGCTCAAGGGCCTGGAGCGCATGGTCAGTACACTGGACATGGTCAACCGATCGCGAAAGCAGGGGCTGCCCTATACCATCGTGCCCACCTTGTTTGATCGCCGTACCCAGGCCTCGCTGAGCACCCTGCGCTTGCTGCGCCGCGATTATCAGGATCATCTGTGGCAGGCATTCATTCCGATCGACACCAAGCTGCGTGATGCGAGCGTGGCAGGCCTGGTGCCGTCGCGGCACGATGCCAATTCGCGCGGCGTGCTGGCTTATCGCGCCTTGCTGCGGTATCTGCTGGCGCAGTCAATGACGCGCCGGGAGCAGGTGGCCTAATGTTAACCCCGCTACCGCCGATAACTCAGGCATGTCGATGAATAGAAGTACGCCCCTACAGGAATATATCCCCCAGCAAACCATCCAGTGTTATCTGGATGCCTTGCTGCAGGAGGCGGCTGTCGAGCTGGCGCTGGCCGATCAGCCCGAGCTCGAACCCGTACTGCAAGCGCCTGTAAAAGCCGCGGTGCAAGCGAGCGTGATCGCGCCTGAGATAGCGCCGGTTGAGGCAGAGGTGTTGCCGGCTGTTCAGCAGGAGCCTGTTCAGAGCGCACTAGACACCGGCCTGTCAGTTGAATGGCAGACAGTCGAACAGGAGGCTCCGCCACAGGAACCGGTTGCGGTTGCCCAGTCCGAGTGGCGAGAGCGTCCCTTCGAGGCCTTGTTGTTCGATGTTGGCGGTCTGACTCTGGCTGTGCCGTTGGTTTCGTTGGGCACCATTCATTCGCTGGAGAGTGAAATCACGCCCTTGTTTGGTCAGCCTGACTGGTTTCTCGGCATTTTGCCGACGCCGGGGGGCAACCTGAAGGTGCTGGATACCGCTCGCTGGGTGATGCCGGAGCGCTATGTGCCAGAGCTGCAGAATGATCTGCGGTTCGTCATCTCCGTCCAGGGGCATGACTGGGGTATGGCCGTACACGGCGTCAGCCGATCCATCAAGCTGAACCCCGAACAGATCAAGTGGCGCTCGCAGCAGGGCAAGCGACCCTGGCTGGTGGGAACGGTGATCGAACATATGTGTGCACTGCTGGACGTCTCGGCGCTGGCCTCGCTGCTGATCAGTCATGCGCCAGGCGAGCCGGCGAAGCGGCTTGCCTAAGATAAATCATTCGCCCTGCGCAGGGACCACGCGCCGGGTCTTTTACATAGATCGGGAAATGACAGATGAATAACCACACCGCACAAAGCGCCGAAGATCCGATCCTGCAGTGGGTGACTTTCCACCTGGACAGCGAGACCTATGGCATCAATGTCATGCAGGTTCAGGAAGTACTGCGTTACACCGAGATCGCGCCGGTGCCAGGCGCGCCTTCCTATGTGCTGGGCATCATCAACCTGCGCGGCAACGTCGTCACGGTGATCGATACGCGTCAGCGCTTTGGGCTGAGCCCGTCGCCGATCACCGACGCGACCCGCGTAGTGATCATCGAGGCAGACAAACAGGTGCTAGGTATCCTCGTCGATAGCGTTGCCGAAGTGGTGTACCTGAAGCAATCAGAGATCGAGACGGCGCCCAATGTGGGTACCGACGAGTCTGCCAAGTTCATTCAGGGCGTGTGCAACAAGAATGACGAGCTACTGATCCTGGTCGATCTGGAAAAGATGATGACCGAGGATGAGTGGGCCGAGTTGCAGGGCTTTTGATCGAGATGGCTGAATCAGGGCTGGTATTACTGCTGGGGTTGGGTCTGGGGCTGGTTATTGCCGCCCTGGCTGCCCTGGCTGTGGGGTATCGCCGCCTGGCAACGCGTCTTGATGAGCAGGACGCCGCGCAGCGTCTGCGGATCGAGCAGCTGCTCAAGGACATCAGCGGCTACCAGCAGGGCACCATTGGCATGGGCGAGGAGCTGGTTGCGTTACGTGATCAACTCCAGCGCATCGACGATAAACAGCAGCGCTTCGAGCAGCATGACCCGCAGTCCATGCCTTACAACCAGGCCGCGCGGCTGGTGGGTCTGGGCGCAAGCATCGAGGACGTCACCCAGTCCTGTGGCCTGTCAAAGGCTGAGGCCGAACTGGTGGCGCGGTTGCATGCCGCGCGGCAGGACAGATCCTGAGTCGATCCTGTCTGTCTGAATCCTCTACCCATCAGAAAAAATCATCCTCTGGCGGAGCAAAGCCTGCCGGTGCCTTGCCTTTAAGGAACCAGGCAAAGGCGATGATCTCGGCGATGGTACGGTAGAGCTCCTCGGGAATTTCATCACCGAGTTCCATGCGCGCCAGCATCTTCGCCAGATCAGCGTTCTCGTAGATCGGCACTTCGTATTCCATCGCCAGCTGTACGATCTGCTCGGCCAGATCACCTTCGCCCTTGGCTGTCAGGGTCGGGGTCTGCTCGCCGTCGTATACCAGCGCTATGGCCTGTTTAGGATCGGTCATCAGGTTATCTCATCCACCCAATTTTGCTGTACAGCCTGCCTCGGTGGCGGCGGCGTGCCCTGGTGCGAGCTTAACTCGCCTACCGACAGCCCCTTGGCCAGCAGGCGATCGCGCAGGTGATTCAGTTCGCTGTCGAGCAGGTTCAGCGTGCCTGGCCGTTCGGCCCAGAATTCACTGCTCACTCTGCCTTTATACAGGCGGGCAATTGCCTGCAGCGGACCCAGTGGGTCCAGATCAAACGCCAATCGTACTTCCCAGTGGGGTACCGGCTCGGCTGTCTTTTTCGACGGCGCCGCGTCGTCACGCTGGACACGCACCTGCACATGGTTGAACTGCTGGCCGTCACGCAGCGGAATCTCAAGCTGCCAGACCGTCTGGCTGCTGCCATCGGCAAAACTCTGGCTCTGGCCAAGGCTTTGCAACTGGTGGTGCTGTATCCGCGAGAGCAGGGCGGCGGTCAGACGCAACAGACTGCCGAGATCCGGCGTTTCGCTCATGTTCTGCAGAATGCGCGATGGCAGCGGGAACGCGCCGGGCCTGATACCCGGTATTTTCTGCCAGGGCCCAGGCGGCAACGCCAGTAAAGCGCGGCTTTCAGGTGGCAGTTGTTGCTGCAGCGTCAGTAGCAGATTGGTCAGTGACGCCTTGAGATCCGCACCAGGCAGCGGTTCGACGCCAGGCGGCGTCGCCAGCCCGGCGAGCAGTGCAAGCACCTTGCTCAAGGGGGGCAGTTGCACGGCTGGCGATTGCCCAGTCGGGAGCTCGCTGCCGCCCGGACGGGTTTTCAGGGCGTTGGCCAGCATCGCCAGATTGTTTTCCAGGAACAGGCCACTCTGTTTGACGGCCTGCGCCACACCCGCTTCGGTACTCAGTTGGGCGAAGGTGGTCACGTGCATCAATACCTGGCGCATGGACGGCTGCAAACGCTCCGGCGCTGCGCTGACGATGCGCTCCAGTTGGGCCATGAGCGGTTCAGCCGAGGCCTGACGCTGCAGGCTATCGCGCAGGCCCAGCGAGACAGCCAACTGCCGGAGCTGCTCGGTGGGAGCCGCTACCCGCAACTCGCCGGAGGCGCCAACGGTGGCCTGTAACAGCGTGCCGGGTTCCACCGGTTTGCTGCTGACCAGCGAGAGGGTTGACCCGCTGCCCGCGCCCTGTACGATGCGCGCAAGCAACGCAAATCGCTGCTGAACGCCGGTTTCGATGACCTGTTGCGTCAATACCCGGGCCTGCAGGCTGGTGTTGGGTGGAAACTGGCCAGGATCGAGGCGCGTGAGCGGGGTATTGAGCGCCGCGCTGGTTGCGGCGACTGCCTGCACCGATGCGATCATCCGGGTCTGATTCAGCGCTTGCACCAGCAGCTGGGTGCCACTGGGAACCTGCTCGCGGCTGCTGACCTTGAGTTCGGCGGGTGGCAAGCCATCGGACCGGGCGATGCGCAGTAATAACTCGAACTGGCCCGCGCGGGCGGTGCTGCTGATGACCTCGGCTTTGGCTGTGCCGCCGGCATCCAGGATCTGTGCGTCAATAGGCCGCAGCAGTTGCAGCGCAATACTCGCAGCAGCCGTTGGGCGGCTGGCAGGCCCGGAAGCAGGCGGGCTAGCGATGGAGGGCAGGCGGAAGTCAGATGTCATGGCGCCACAACTTGATATAAATCAGGGCCCTTCACCGAAGGGCTGTATGTATAATGGCCTCCCGATAAGAACTGGCCAGAATGCGCTGTTCAGGCGCACCAAGAGTATAGCGGCTGAACGCCTGCGAACATGAATCTGGCTGTATTATCCCGGCTGCGCCAACCTGGAGAGACAGTGAAATCACTGCCTATTGAAATACACGAGTTGACCTGTGAGCGCGACCAGCGGGAGCTGTTTTCCGACCTGTCCTTTGCGTTGCAGGCCGGTGACGTGTTGCAGGTGGCCGGTCCGAATGGCTCCGGCAAGACCAGCCTGTTACGGATTCTCGCAGGGCTGCTGCCAGCCGTCGCGGGCGATGTGCGTTATGGCGGCGCCTCTACCTTTGCGGGCAGAGGACGCGAGCAGTGGCGCAACAGTCGTCTGTTTATTGGGCATGCCCCGGCGATCAAAGCCAATCTCACCGCCGAGGAGAATCTCAGCTGGCTGTGCGCACTCAGTGAGCCGGTCGAGGGGCAGCGCATCAGCGATGCACTGGCGCAGGTCGGGTTACGTGGCTTCGAGGATGTCCCTTGCCACACCTTGTCGGCCGGGCAACAACGGCGCGTGGCACTTGCCAGGCTGTATCTCGAAGCGCACCCGGTATGGATACTCGATGAACCCTTCACCGCTATCGACAGGGCCGGCGTCGCGGCACTGGAGCAACATGTGCTGGCCCATGCGGAGCGAGGCGGCTTGGTAATCCTCACTACCCATCACAGCCTTGACCATATCGACAGTCTGCGCCGGCTTGATCTCGGGCAGGTTGCCTGATGCGCCAGATCGTCTGGCTATTATTCTGCCGCGAATGGCGCCTGGCCTGGCGCCGTCCGGGGGATCTGCTCAACCCGCTGGTGTTCTTCGCCATCGTTATCAGTCTGTTTCCGCTGGCCGTTGGACCTGAGCCGGGCATGCTGCGCACCATGGCCCCCGGGGTGATCTGGGTGGCGGCCTTGCTGGCCACCCTGTTGTCCCTGGACGGAATGTTTCGCAGCGACCACGAAGATGGCTCCCTTGAGCAGTGGGTGCTTTCGCCGCATCCCCTGGCGATGATGGTTCTGGTAAAAGTACTGCATCACTGGCTGGTGTCCGGGTTGGCAATGGTGCTGTTGGCGCCCTTGTTCGGCCTGATGCTGGCGCTGCCTGTATCGGTATTGCCGGTCCTGTGCCTGAGTCTGCTGCTGGGCACGCCAGTGCTGAGTTTGCTGGGCGCGGTGGGTGCGGCATTGACTGTCGGTCTCAAAGGCGGCGGGGTATTACTCGCGCTTTTGATTCTGCCCCTGTACATTCCGGTGCTTATTCTGGGTACCGGAGCGATCGAGGCCTCGTTACAGGGAATGCCGGTCGCAGGCTATGCCTTGTGGTTGGGTTGTCTGGCGGTGTTGTCTCTGAGTCTGGCGCCGGTGGCGATTGCTGCCGGATTGCGCATCGGGGTGAGCGAATGATTGATGGAATAGGTCAAGCATGAACTGGAGTTTCTTCCACAAACTGGGTTCGCCCAAGTGGTTCTTCGAGATCAGCGGACGCTGGTTGCCCTGGTTCACGGCGGCAGGCGTACTGCTGTTGCTGGTCGGTAGCGTGTGGGGGCTGTTCTTTGCTCCGCAGGATTACCAGCAGGGCAACAGCTTCCGTATCATTTATATACATGTGCCGGCGGCTTTCGTGGCGCAGTCGTGTTACATCATGCTCGCGGTGGCGGGCATCGTCGGACTCGTCTGGCGGATGAAGCTGGCGCATGTGGCGCTCAAGTGTGCTGCGCCCATCGGCGCCTGGATGACCTTCATTGCGCTGGTTACCGGGGCCATCTGGGGCAAGCCGACCTGGGGCACCTACTGGGTCTGGGATGCGCGCCTGACGTCCATGCTGATTCTGCTGTTTCTGTATTTCGGCATTATTGCGCTGGGGCAGGCGATCAGTAATCGCGAGACCTCGGCGAAGGCCACTGCCGTGTTGGCTATCGTTGGCGTGGTGAATATTCCAATCATCAAGTACTCAGTCGATTGGTGGAATACGTTGCACCAGCCAGCCACCTTCAAGATCACGGAGAAGCCGGCAATGCCGGTGGAAATGTGGTTGCCGCTGCTGCTGATGGTGCTGGGCTTTTATGCCCTGTTCACTGTCAGCTTGCTGATGCGCATGCGGGTCGAGATCCTGCGCCGCGAGAACCGCACGCGTTGGGCCCGCGAAGCAATGGAGAAGATGTTGTGAATGCTGTGTCTGAATTTCTCGCCATGGGCGGGCATGGAGCCTTTGTCTGGTCTTCCTATGCCATCACCCTGGTGGTCTTGTCGCTGAACGTGTTGCAGCCCTGGCTGGCACGTCGGCGTTTGGTAAATGAAGAGGCGCGTCGTCGGCGCCGGGAGATGACTTGATGCACCCGCAACGCAAGAAACGTCTGAGCCTTATCCTGCTGGCCCTGGTCGGGATCGGGATTGCAGTGGCCCTGGCTCTCAGCGCCCTGCAGCAGAACATCAATCTGTTCTACACACCGTCAGAAATCGCGACCGGCCATGCGCCGATCGATACGCGGATTCGGGCGGGTGGATTGGTGGTAGACGGCAGTCTGGAACGTTCACGTGACAGTCTGGACGTGCGCTTTAAGGTCGGCGATGGCGCTGAAGAAGTGCTGGTTGCCTTCAGCGGCATTCTTCCGGATCTGTTCCGTGAAGGGCAGGGCATAGTCGCCCTGGGCAAACTGGACGAAAATCGCATGCTGGTAGCCGATGAAGTGCTGGCCAAGCATGATGAAGAATACATGCCGCCGGAGGTTGCGCAGGCGATGGATAAGGTCAACCAGATGAAACTCGATGCCAGCTCAGCCGCTAGTCCGGAGGCCAAATGATTCCCGAACTGGGTCAGATTGCGCTGATCATTGCGCTGTTCCTGTCAGTGCTGCAGGCCACGGTCCCATTATATGGCGCCTGGCGCGGCGACAGCCTGGCGATGAGCTTCGCGCAGCCAGCGGCCATGGCGCAGGGATTGTTTGTACTGTTTGCCTTCCTCTGTCTGGTGCAATCCTTCCTGGCCAATGACTTCAGCGTGTCCTATGTGGCGCTCAACTCGAACTCCGCACTGCCCTGGTATTACCAGATAAGCGCGGTCTGGGGCGGACACGAGGGTTCGTTGCTGTTATGGGCGCTGATACTGTCTGCCTGGACCTTTGCCGTAGCGATCTTTTCACGCGATCTGCCCGAGGAGATGCTCGCTCGGGTCCTGGCCGTGATGGGGATGATCAGCGTCGGCTTCATGCTGTTCATGCTGATGACCTCTAATCCCTTCGACCGACAGTTGCCGTTTCATCCGGCCGATGGCAATGACCTGAACCCGCTGCTGCAGGATTTCGGTCTGATTGTGCATCCGCCCATGTTGTATATGGGTTATGTCGGCTTCTCCGTCGCCTTCGCCTTCGCCATTGCCGCCCTGCTCGGCGGTCGGCTTGATGCCGCCTGGGCGCGCTGGTCGCGGCCCTGGACCATTGTTGCCTGGGCCTTTCTCGGGCTGGGCATCATTCTTGGCTCGTGGTGGGCCTATTACGAGCTTGGCTGGGGTGGCTGGTGGTTCTGGGACCCGGTTGAAAACGCCTCCTTCATGCCCTGGCTGGTCGGCACGGCGCTGATCCACTCGCTGGCGGTTACCGAAAAACGCGGCGTGTTCAAGAGCTGGACGGTGTTGCTGGCTATTGCAGCGTTCTCGTTAAGTTTGCTGGGCACCTTCCTGGTCCGTTCCGGGGTGCTGACCTCGGTTCACGCCTTTGCCAACGATCCGGAGCGAGGTGTGTTTATCCTTGGTTTCCTGATGGTCGTGGTCGGCGGTTCGCTGGCACTGTATGCCTTGCGCGCCCCGTCGGTGAAAAGCCAGATCGGTTTTGCGCTCTGGTCGCGGGAAACCTTCCTGCTGGTTAATAACGTCATTCTGGTGGTCGCCGCGCTGATGATCTTGCTCGGCACACTGTATCCGCTGGTACTGGATGGCTTGACCGGCACCCTGGTATCGGTGGGACCTCCGTATTTTAACGCCTTGTTCCTGCCGTTGATGGCGCTGCTGATGCTCGCCATGGGCGTCGGCATGCTCAGCCGCTGGAAGGACACACCCTTAAAATGGCTGTTCGGGCAGCTGAAATGGGTGCTGGTATTCTCGGCAGTAGGCGCGATTGGTCTGGCCGTCTGGATTGGCGACCATCACTTGGCCGTCGGCAGCATGCTGTTCCTGGTGTTCTGGGTAGTCGGCGTGAGTATTCGCGACATATTGCACAAGACGCGCAACAAGGGTCTGGTCAAAGGCATGCGAGCACTGCCACGCAGCTTCTGGGGCATGACCGCAGCGCACATTGGCATGGCCGTTTGTGCGGTGGGCATCGTGGGAGCCAGTCTGTTCGACAGCCAGCGCGATCTGCGCATGGCGCCGGGCGATTCGCTGGAGCTGGGTGGTTATCGCTTCGTCTATCAGGGGGCGGCGCATCTGCAGGGGCCGAACTGGGAGTCTGACCAGGCAACCGTCGAGATATACAAGGGCGATCGCCAGATTACCGTTCTGCACCCTGAGAAGCGGCTGTATACCGTGCAAAATCAGCTGATGACCGAGGCCGCGATTGATCCGGGCTTTACCCGTGACCTGTTTGTCGCCATGGGGGAGCCGCTGGATGATGGCGCCTGGGCCATGCGTGTGCATATCAAACCCTTTGTGCGCTGGATCTGGCTGGGCGGGTTGATGATGACGTTTGGTGGCCTGTTGGCTGCGACCGACAAACGTTACCGCCTGCGCATCAAGCGCCGGGAAACCGAGCCGCAAGCCCTGGCACCGGAGACAGCGTGATGCGCAGACTTTATCTGATCATTCCATTGGTGCTGTTTCTCGGGCTGGTTGGCTTCTTCATGAACGCGCTGATGGACAAGAAGCGCGAGAACGAGGAGGCCGCCGCCCTAGGCATGCAGCCTTCGACTTCTCTTGTATTGCCCTCGGCCTTGATTGGCAAGCCGTTTCCGGCGTTCAGTCTGGCGACTGTCGAAGACCAGAGTCAGATGCTCACAAACGATGATCTTATCGGCAGGCCTGCCCTGGTCAACATATGGGCGACCTGGTGCGTAGCGTGCCGCGTCGAGCATCCGGTGCTTAACAAGCTGGCTGCGCAGGGCGTGGTGATCCACGGGGTTAATTACAAGGATGAAAATCCCTCTGCGCAGAAATGGCTGAAGGAGTTCCACGATCCCTATCAGCTGAATATCAGCGATGCGGAAGGGCGTCTTGGCCTTGATCTGGGTGTATACGGCGCGCCGGAAACTTTCCTCATCGATGCCGAAGGCGTGATCCGCTACAAATTCATTGGCGTTGTCGATGAACGGGTCTGGGAGCGCGAATTACAACCGCGTTATCAGGCTCTGGTAGACGGAGCCCAGCCATGATCAGGCATATCTGGATGTCACTGGTGCTGGCCTTGATGGTGGGTGTCAGCCAGGCGGCAGTGGATACCTTTGAGTTCGAAACCGAGGACCAGCGCAAGCGTTTCTACTCGCTCAGCGGTGAGCTGCGCTGCCCGAAGTGCCAAAACCAGAATATCGCCGATTCCGACGCGCCGGTGGCCACTGACCTGCGCCGCGAACTCTTCCGACTGCTCGATGAAGGGGAGAGTGACGAAGAGATCGTCGAGTTCATGGTCGCGCGCTATGGCGATTTTGTACGCTACAAACCTGCTCTGACCGTTCAGACCATTGTGCTCTGGTTCGGTCCTGCCCTGTTTTTGCTGATCGGTCTGGTCTCGCTGGCAGTCATGCTGCGCCGGCGCCAACGCGCCATGCGTGACACACACGCCGGGCACCTGACCGTTGACGAACAGCACCGCCTGCGAGCCCTGTTGGAGAAGAAGAATTCTGATGACTGATTTATGGATTTACGGCGCCCTGTTGCTGATTCTGGGTGTTGCAGCGGTACTTTGGCCAGTCTGGCGGCACCACCGCAGCGCAACAGTTGACCGCACCACCTTGAACGTCACCCTGTATGAAGAGCGCCTGGCTGAACTGAATGCTCAGGTTGCAGCCGGTGAAATTACGTCTGAACAGCGCGAGTCCACCGCGGAGGAAGCCAGTCGCCTGCTGCTGGAAGATACCGCCCAAGCTGATGGCCGGCGAACTGAAACGCGCCGGGGCAGCCCGCTATTGCTGTTTATTGCCGCCGGTTTGTTGCCGTTGGTCGTCTTCGGCCTGTACATGAGCTGGGGCAATCCGGCGGGTCTGGCGCTGTACCGCGAACTGCAGGAAAGTCCTGAGCCGGCCAGTCTCGAGCATATGATTGACCGCATGGAGCGCATCACTGAGGTCCAGCCTGATAATGGCGAAGCCTGGTTTATGCTTGGCCGTGGCTACATGTCGGCGCAGCAGCCAGGCCGTGCCATAGGTGCCTTCGAGAGCAGTCTCAAGCACATCGGCGAGCGGCCAGAAGTACTGTCACAACTGGCGCAGGCACGTTTCTTTGCGGCAGGTAACCAGCTGGATACCGAAGCCGCAGCGGCGCTGGATAAGGCACTGGAGCTGGATCCGGACGAGCCGACCGCATTAGGCTTGCTGGGGATTGCTGCCTTCGAAGCAGGCGAATACACCGGTGCCATCGGCTACTGGGAACGGCTTCTGGCCGGCATGCCAGCCGGCGGTGCTGGCGCGCAAGCCATTCAAGGTGGGATTGATCGCGCGCGTGAACGTTTGGGAATGGATTCGACTGAGGCAGCTGCGGAGCAACCTGAGGTCGACGAATCCGCCGTGATTCGGGTACGCCTTGAACTCAGCGATGAGGTCACTGCCGAGCTGGATGACGGCGCGGTGGTCTTCCTGTTCGCCCGCGACCCAGCCGGCCCGCCAATGCCTCTGGTAGCGCGCCGCTTCGCGCTCAACGAATTGCCGGCCGACGTGATATTGAGCTCCTCCGACGCCATGCTGCCCGACGTCAGGCTGAACACCGGCCAGACCCTGGAACTCATCGCCCGCGTGTCACCCGAAGGCGACGCCACGCAAGGCACCCATCAGGAGACCCTGGGTGGCGTTAAAGTAGGTGCTGAGGATCAAGTGTTGCTGCGGGTGGATACTGCGGTACAGTAAGGCTGCAACAAAGGCGTCCTGCGGACGCCGCCGTGGCGTCACCAGGCGCCCCGCCTACCGATTCCCTGTAATTGCGCATCGCTCCGTGGGAGGCCCGCCCTCGGGGCGATGGTGTTCGAAGAACACCTGGAACCTGACCGTTTCGCTTATTTAGCCTCAGATCACAGATCCATAGCTCTCCATGATGTTCAATTGCCCTGACCAAGAACCAGGGCGAGCGATTGAAGAATTCAAAAGGGCATTCCCGCGATCTACGCATAGGCCGGACTTCCGAGCCCGGACGCCTATACCTGATCACGGCTGTCACCTTGAACAGAGAGCCCGTCTTCGCAAAACTTGCGAACGCTCGAACATTGATTAACGTTTTTCGCGCAGAGTCCGAGCTGAAACAGGTTCGGACCTGGGCCTTCGTCGTCATGCCCGACCATTTCCATTGGATGGTACAACTGAATGACGAGGCTCTATCGCACGTAGTAGGCAGAGTTAAAGGGATTGCAGCGAGGCGGCTTGGCCGAGCGATCTGGCAGGATGGATTTCATGATCGAGCGCTGCGGCAGGAACATGATTTAAAGGCCATGGCGAGATACGTTGTTGCCAATCCGATACGGGCTGGGATTGTCGATTCTGTTGCAGATTATCCGCATTGGGATGCGGTGTGGTTGTGAACCGGGCGTCCTGCGGACGCATCGCGGCGACGGTTCGGCGCCCCGAGGCGCCCCTCCCACCAAGCCCAGTCCGACGCGCTTCCCGTAACAAGTGAACAAATTAAATAGCAGCATTCACCCGTGCGAGGCCCGCCCCCGGGGCGATGCTGGTCGCAAGACCAGCTAATCCAGCTTGCACCTACCTCGACGTTGTCGCACACGCTGACGCGACAAGGCGTTCCGTGTACGACAATCCCTACAAAACCAAAACCGCCGTCACAAGGACGGCGGTTGGGGCATGCTAGAGATTAACGATCAAACCCCAAACACAAAGCCCATCAGCAGATAACCAATCACCGTAACAATAGCCACACCCGCGAGATTGAGCGCAAAACCAGCGCGGATCATGTCGCTGATCTTGATGTGTCCGCTACCGAACACAATGGCATTCGGCGGTGTTGCGACCGGCATCATGAAGGCGCAGCTGGCGGCGATCGCGGCGGGCACGGCGAACAGGATGGGCGATACACCCTGACCCACTGCCAGGGCGCCGAGCAGCGGCAGGAAGGCTGCTGCGGTGGCGGTGTTGCTGGTCACTTCGGTGAGGAAGATGATCACCGTGGTGATCAGAATAACCATGGCGATGATCGGCAATACACTCATGATCGACATGCTTTCGGCAATCCACACCGCCAGCCCGGAGGAGGTAATGACCGACGCCAGTGCCAGGCCGCCGCCGAACAGCAGCAGTACGCCCCAGGGCATTTTCTGGGCGGTTTCCCAGTCCATCAGGAATACGCGACTCTTGGTATCGACGGGAATCAGGAACATCACGATCGCCGCGGCGATGGCGATCACGGTGTCGTTAAGCCAGGGAATCAGCGTCTCCGAGAGAACCGGCTGAAAGATCCAGGACAGGGCTGTGGCCAGGAACACAATCGCGACCAGTTTCTCACCCTTGCTCATGGGGCCCAGCTCTGCCAGATGCTCCCTGAGCAGCGTCGAGCTATTGGCTGATTCGCTGTCCAAACCGAAGTCCTTGCGGGTCAGCATCCACCACACGACCAACAGCATGGTGAAGGAAACGGGCACGCCAATCAGCATCCACTGCGCGAAGCCCACCTGGATGTCATGGGTCTCGGCCAGATAGGCTGCAAGCAGCGCGTTCGGCGGTGTACCGATCAAGGTGGCGATACCGCCGACACTGGCTGCATAGGCAATCGCCAGCAGCAGGTTCGAGGAGTAACGGCGGATTGGCTCGGAGCTTTCGTTGCCCATCATGCTGACCACGGACAGGCCGATCGGCAGCATCATGATGGTAGTGGCGGTGTTGCTCACCCACATGCTCAAAAATGCCGTGGCAATCATGAAGCCCGCTACCTGGCGCTTGGGCTGACTGCCCACGGCCAGCAGGGTGACCAGCGCGATGCGCTTGTGCAGGTTCCAGCGCTGCATGGCCAGCCCCAGCACGAAGCCGCCCATGAACAGAAAGATGATGGGGTTGGCATAGGGCGCCGTCGCCTGGGCGACGCTGCCCAGGCCCAGTGCCGGAATAAGGCAGATAGGCAGCAAGGACGTAGCGGGAATCGCGATTGCCTCAGTGGACCACCAGCTGGCCAACAGCAACATGAGTCCCAGCGCATGCCATGCCTCTATGCTCATCCCGGCGGGTGCTGGCAGCACCAGCGTCATGATCAGCAGCAATGGTCCGAGGAACAGGCCGATGATGCGCGTTAACGGAAGTCCCTGGTTCGGGGTTCCGTGGTGTGTTTCAGACATGTAATGATCCCATCAAGTGAGTAATCAGACTTCAGGCAGCGAGCGAGCCAGCACAGCGCCGGCCAAACCTACCATTGAAAGTAGCAGCAACATGCCGGCAGCGCCGATCAGCGTGCTCAGCAGACCAAACACGCCGGTAGCCAGCAGTATGCCGCCGATAAAGGTATTGCCCACAGCGACGTAATCCGTACGGCGATTGCCTTCAGCCATGTCCAGTACATAGGTCTTGCGTCCGACGCGCACGCCGCTGTGGGCTATGCCGAGCACGAAGAATGCTACCGGGAACAGCCAGGCGTGCAGTGCAGCGGGCAAACCGTCCCAGAAATGCAGCGCCAGCACCACGGGGCCCAACAGGCTTGCAATATAGGCAGCGGAGATTAACACGCGTTTGCTCGAACGGTCGGCCATGCGGCCCCAAACCATGGCGCTGAGGCTATTCGCCAGTCCGTTGGCGACCAGAAAGGCACCGAGCATGCCGACACCGGACTGGATGTCCTGCCCCAGCAGAACGTAGTAGGGCGCTGACAGGGCAGAGCAGAGCAGCAGCGCACGGGTGATTACGAAGCGCCGAAACGCCGTGTCGGTGCGCAGCAGGCCCATGCGGGCGAAGGCTTCGCGAATCGCGTTCTCGCCGCCTTCGGTCGCCCCTGGCTGCTCGTCTATGTGTCGATAGATCCAGGCGGCGATCACCCATAACAAGGCGGCGGCGGCCAGGAGGCCAGCATAGAACAGCACATCATCGTCGGTCGGTGGCCAGAGCATGCAATATATACCGAACGCCAGAGCCGCCCAGCCGGACAGACTGCTTGCCAGGCCGTTGAGCCGGCCGCGTCGGGTCTTGGGGACAGTCTTGCCGATCACGTCCTTGCCAGCGACGGAGCAGAGCCCGCGGGCCAGACTGAACAACACCAGGCAGGCGATGATCAGGCCCCCGGCCAGCGCGCCCTCGAACAACCAGGCCACTGCACCGAGCGCTAATAGCATGAGCGCTTGCAACAGACTGCCCAGAATCCAGACGCCGCGGCGCATGGCATGACGGCGGATGCGCGCGGCGATCAGTAGCTGCGGCAACATCGAGCCGGACTCGCGAATAGGCACCAGCCAGGCAACCATGGCCACGGGTGCGCCCACCACGCCCATCAGCCAGGTGAGTGTTGTCTTTGGATTGATGAGGGTATCGCCCAGGCTGGTCAGCGTATTGGCTGCCACCTGAAGGAAGAAATTCTGCGGCACGCCATTACAGGCGCTGTCCGGTATATCCTTGCAAACCCGGACGTCGTCCTCGTTCATCAGTTTGCTGTAGATACTGTCCAGATCCGGCTGCGCGGCCATGATGGCGTCCCTAACATAATTCACGGGGCGCAAATTGTGCCGCAGTGGGCATTTTAACGCTAGGGTCTGTTGCCGTTTCGGCGGGAGCCGCGTTGCTGTGTCAAATGACGCCAGGCAAGGCGCGGGACGCAGGTAATGGTTGTTCCCTTGCCAAGTCCCGCAACGCCGCATGGCGTCATTTGACACGCAACCCGAAGGGACGGGGCCCGTTTGGCGCAGCACTGCGTTACTCGTCGCTCTTTTGGAACAACCAAACTACGCTCCTCGCGCCTTGTTCTGCACCAAACGGGCCTCCGTCGCGGCCGCGACGAAACGGCAACAGACCCTAGCGCGCGAAGGTACTATTGCCTTGCCATCGATGCCGAACCAGCAAGATGCTGATGTATTGGGCCTGGATACTGCCTGTTTGGCGCCGTAGCGTCCGGTTTTTTGCAGGCACCGGGTGCAAGGGCTTCTCTTTCAACGGCTTAGTGGGTAAAAATGCACCTTTGTTGGAGGCGATGCAGGCAGCAACGCATCGCAACTGCACGCAAGGACAAGCAACTTTAATGCGATTGAAATGCATCAGGCTGGCGGGCTTCAAATCCTTTGTCGATCCCACCACCGTCTACTTCCCGACCAATATGGGCGCTGTCGTGGGCCCGAATGGCTGCGGCAAGTCGAACATCATCGATGCGGTGCGCTGGGTCATGGGCGAAAGTTCGGCCAAGAACCTGCGTGGCGAATCCATGACTGATGTCATCTTCAACGGCTCTAATAGCCGCAAGCCGGTGGGTCAGGCGTCGATCGAACTGGTCTTCGACAACAGCGCCGGGACGCTCAAGGGCGAATACGCCGCATATAACGAGATATCCATACGCCGCAAGGTCACCCGCGAGGCGCAGAATCAGTACTACCTGAACGGCACCAAGTGCCGCCGCCGCGATATCACTGACATCTTTCTGGGTACCGGACTGGGGCCACGCAGTTATTCGATCATCGAGCAGGGGATGATCTCCAAGCTGATCGAGGCCAAGCCCGATGAGCTGCGCCTGTTCATCGAAGAGGCTGCTGGCATTTCCAAATACAAGGAACGCCGCCGCGAGACCGAAAACCGCATCCGCCGTACGCATGAAAATCTCGCCCGCCTGACCGACCTGCGCGACGAACTGGAACGTCAGCTCGGTCACCTGCAGCGTCAGTCCCAGTCCGCGGTGAAATACAAGGAATACAAGGCCAGCGAGCGCCAGCTCAAGGCGCAGCTGCAGGCGCTGCGCTGGCAGACACTTGATGGGCTGGTTGTTGAACGTGAACATCGCGTGCGCGAGCTGGAGATTGCGCTGGAGGCGCTGATCGCCGAGCAGCGCAACGCCGATAGCCAGATGGAGAAGCAACGCGACCAGCATCTGGATCTCACCGAGTCGTTCAACCGTGTGCAGGCGCGTTATTACAGCGTGGGCGCGGACATCAGCCGCATCGAGCAGACCTTGCAGTTCAACCGTGATCGCCAGAGCCAGCTGCAGGCGGACATCGACCGTACCGAGCAGGCCTGGCAGGAGACGCAGAGCCATCTCACCCAGGATCAGGCGCTATTGGCGGATCTGCATAGCGAGCTGGCCGAGATCGAGCCGGAACTGGAGATGTCCGCCGCGGCAGATGAGGAAACGGCGCAGCAACTGCAAGACACCGAGCACGCCATGCAGGAATGGCAGTCAGCCTGGGACCAATTCAATCAGCAATCAGCCTCGCCACGGCAGCAGGCAGAGGTGGAGCAAGCCCGTATCCGCCATCTGGAGCAGGCAACGGAGCGCCTGGCTGAGCGTATCCAGCGGCTCGAAGAAGAACGCGCCACGTTAACTGCAGGCCCGCTCGGCGATGAACTGACCGAGCTGAACGAACAGCTGGCGGAGCTGGAGCTACGCGGCGAAGCCGATCAGCAGCAGCTGGAAGCGCTCGGCGACACGCTGCGCCAGGAGCGCGATGCGCTGGCAGCCCTGACGCAGGAAGCCGAGATCCGGCGCGGTGAGCTGCAGCGTCACAGCGGTCGGATGGCATCGCTCGAAGCCCTGCAACAAGCCGCGCTTGATCATGGAGCCGGTGTGCGCGACTGGTTGCGGCAGCAGGGGCTGGGGGAGCGGCCGCAACTGGCGGCGCAGCTACAGGTTGAGCCCGGTTGGGAAAGCGCGGTCGAAACGGTGCTCGCCGACGATCTCCAAGCGGTCAGTCTCGACGATCTGGGCGCCATCGCCGGACTCTGTTCGACCTTCGCGCAGGGCAGTCTGCGCGTGCTGGACGGTATGCGCTCGAGGGCGACCGCCGCGTCGCCATCCGGTTCGCTGCTGGAGAAAGTCACATCGTCCGTGGATCTCGCACCCTGGCTCGCGCCGGTAACAGCCTGCGACTCGCTGGAGCAGGCATTGAGCCGGCGCTCGACCCTGGCCAGCCATGAGTCATTGATCACCGCCGACGGGCAGTGGGTCGGCCCGAACTGGCTGCGGATCAAACGCGGGGGCGCCAGCGAAACCGGCGTGCTGGCCCGGCAACAGGAGATGGAGCAGCTGCAGGCAAACATCGAAGAACAGCAGGCGCTGCTAGCCCATGGCGAGGAACACATTGCTTCGCTTCAGGAGCAGGTGCGCCGGCTGGAGCAGCAACGCGACACGCTACAGCAGGAGCTGGCGCGCACATCGCGTGAGCAGGGCGAGATCAAGGCGCAATGCTCCGCGCGGCAAGTGCGCCTGGAGCAGCTCAATGCACGCCGCCAGCGTATTGATGAAGACCTGGAAGACATTCGTCTGCAACGCGCCGACGAACTGGAGCAGATCGGTGAAGCGCGCATGACCCTTGAGGCCGCGCTGGAGCACATGGCCTTAGACGCCGAGCAGCGCGAAACCTTGCTGCAGCGCCGAGATCAGGCCCGCGCAGCACTGGACCAGGCGCGCCAGCAAACGCGTCAGCACAAGGATCGCTCCCACCAGCTGGAACTGCAGGCGCAGTCGCTGCGGGCCCAGCGCGAATCCACGTCGCAGGGCCTGGAGCGTCTGACGATTCAGGTTGAACGACTGGCCGAGCGCAGGGAAGAGCTGCGTCTGACCTTCGAGGACAATCAGGCGCCGGAGGATGACCAGCGCATCGAGCTCGCGTCACTGCTTGAGCAGCGTGTTCAGGCAGAGCAGGATCTGGCCACGGCTCGCCAGTCACTGGAAGCAGTCGATCAGCAGATCCGCGAGCAGGATCGACGTCGTAGCCAGGCCGAACAACAAGCCCAGCAAGTGCGCGGTCAACTGGACGAACAACGACTGAACGCCCGGGATCTGCAGACGCGTCGGCAGGGGCTGCAAGAGCAATTGCTTGAATCAGGCTATGATCTGAACGGAGTGCTCGCGACACTGTCTGACGATGCGACTGAGTCTGACTGGGAGCAGGAGCTTGCCCAGCTGGATGCGCGCATTCAGCGACTGGGGCCGATCAACCTGGCAGCTATCGACGAATACGAGCAGCAGTCTGAACGCAAACGCTATCTTGATGCACAGAATGCCGACCTTGCGGAAGCGCTCGACACGCTTGAGCAAGTCATCCGCAAGATCGACCGGGAAACACGCAGTCGCTTCAAGGAAACATTCGACAAGATCAATGAGGGGCTGCAGGCACTATTTCCCAAGGTGTTTGGCGGCGGCAATGCCTACCTGGAACTGACCGGTGATGACCTGCTGGATACCGGGGTGGCAATCATGGCGAGGCCGCCCGGCAAGAAGAACAGCACCATCCATCTGCTGTCTGGTGGGGAAAAAGCACTGACCGCCATTGCGCTGGTGTTCTCCATCTTTCAGCTGAATCCGGCGCCGTTCTGCATGCTCGACGAGGTGGACGCGCCGCTTGATGATGCCAACGTGGGGCGCTACGCCAGGATTGTAAAAGAGATGTCTGCCCGGGTGCAGTTCATCTATATCACTCATAACAAGATAGCCATGGAAATGGCTGATCAGTTACTGGGCGTAACCATGCATGAACCTGGCTGCTCAAGACTGGTCACAGTGGATGTCGAGGAGGCAGCAGCGCTGGCTGCAGTGTAAAGTTTCGCGAGCTCGTGTTAGGGTCTGCACACGTTTCATTGTGGCTTGAAGCAGGTGCCGTTTGGGGCAGAAGCTTGAATAGACCACAGCTCTTCGTAATTATTTCCGGACGGCCTTCAGAGGCCGTCTCATCTGAAAGAATTGGCATAACAGGAACAGGAATTCATGGATTTCGGTTTACGTGAGTGGCTTATCATTATCGGCGTGTTGGTGATCGCCGGTATCTTGTTTGACGGATGGCGACGCATGGGCGGCCGCTCGCGTATACGTATCAAACTCGAACGCAATCTGAACGAAGACTCCGAGGCCCCCCCGGCAGATGACTTGCTGGGGCCGCCGCGCGTGATCGGCCAGAAGGACCGATCAGAGCCGTCCTTCGGACGCGACCTGTCAGCGCTGGACGATCTGGGCGAGGATGCGGCGGTGCAGGAGCAGGCCGAGCAGGCCAATATAGATCTCGGGGGGCTGAATCTGGATGACATTCCCGAGCCGCCTACGTCGCAGGATACGCGCGGCACCTCGCGTCCGCGCAAGGTCAGCCCGCGCGTGCCGGATATGCCGCGCCGTGAAGCACGCGTCATTGGCAAGAACGAACCACCAGTTCGCGTGGAGCCAGGCCTGGCTTCCGAGCCAGCCGCGGCGAAGGAAGAGCTACCGCCCGTCGAAGAGGTGTTCGTCATCAATGTGGTCGCGCGGGACGAGCTGGGTTTCCCCGGTTCGGCGTTGCTGCAGAATATTCTCGAAAGCGGCCTGCGCCATGGGGAGATGAATATCTTCCACCGCCACGAGAGCATGAGTGGCAATGGTGATGTGCTGTTCTCCATGGCCAATGCCTTGAAGCCCGGTGTGTTCGATCTTGACGAAATGGACAGCACCTATGTGCGTGCCGTCAGCTTCTTCATGGGCTTACCCGGCCCACGCCATCCCAAGCAGGCGCTTGATCTTATGATCGCTGCCGCACGCAAGCTCTCCCATGAGCTGGGTGGGGATCTCAAGGATGAACAGCGCAGCGTACTCACCGCGCAAACCATCGAACATTATCGCCAACGCATTGCTGAGTATGAGCGCAAGCGTTTTAGTCAGCGTCGCTCGCGCTGATCTTTAGCTTGCCCCGGGATTTGTAGGGGCGCCTTGGGGCAACGGCTTTGTACGGCGCAGGCTGCGCTCTACATTGGCTGACCTGTCGGCCAGCGTCGTGCCGACGGTTCGGCGCCCCGAGGCGACACTTCCACGGGTTTGGTGCACTCTGCATTGGCTGGCCTTTCGGCCAGCGTCGTGCCGAGGGCGACACTCCCACGGGGTTTTTATGTGTGTGACGCTCGGTGCATAGCTCAACTCCGCGTTGCCGACGGGTGAGAAGTTCGTCGTGGGAGGGGCGAGTCGCCGCGAATGGCGACCGCAGGGCGCCCCGGGTTTGATACAACCACATTGGCTTGCCTATCAGCCAGCATCGTTCCGAGGCGACACCCCCACGGAATTGCCGACGCTCCCCAAACACTGCCGTCTCCACCCGCTTCCTTGTACAATCACCCCCTTGTTTCGCCTCGGACGATTTGACCGACCATGATCCTAACTCCCGATCCGGCGCTGCGTGCCCAACAACTGCGTGAGCAGATCAACGAGCACAACCATCGCTACTACGTGCTCAATGAGCCTTCCGTTCCCGACGCGGAATACGATCGCCTGTTTAACGAACTCAGTGCGCTGGAAGAGGCTAATCCGGAGCTGATTCTGCCTGATTCGCCAACCCAGCGTGTCGGTGGGGCACCGGCCGCGGGATTCGGCACCGTCCAGCACGAAGTACCCATGCTCAGCCTGGGCAACGCCTTCGAAGAGAGCGATATGCTCGACTTCGACCGCAGCGTACGGCGCGGTCTGGATATGCCGGCTGATGATCTATTCGGCGCAGAAATCGAATACTGCTGCGAACCCAAGCTCGACGGTCTCGCAGTCAGTCTGCTGTACGAGGACGGTTACCTGGTGCGCGGCGCTACCCGCGGCGATGGCAGCAAGGGCGAGGACATCACCACCAACGTGCGGACCATCCGCAATATTCCGTTGAAACTGCGTGGCGATGACTGGCCGAAAGTGCTGGAGGTGCGTGGCGAAGTCTATATGAGCAAAGCGGGTTTCGACGCGCTGAACGAACGCGCACGCAGCGAAGGCTCAAAAACCTTTGCCAACCCGCGCAATGCTGCCGCCGGTTCCTTACGCCAGCTCGATTCCAGCATCACCGCCCGCCGTCCGCTGGAGTTCTGCTGCTATGGCATTGGCCGTTTCGAGGGTGAACTGCCGCGTACCCAGACCGCCATCCTTGAGGCTGTGAAGACCTGGGGGCTGGCGATCAGTCCTGAGCTGAAGCGGGTGAGTGGCATTCAGGGTTGTCTCGACTATTACCGGGATATTGGCGAGCGTCGAAACGACCTGAGTTACGAAATCGACGGGGTGGTGTTCAAGGTCAATGATCTGGGCTATCAGCGTGAGCTGGGCTTTCGCGCCCGGCAACCGCGTTGGGCCATTGCGCATAAGTTTCCCGCCAGTGAAGAGCTGACCGAGGTGCTGGCGGTGGAGTTTCAGGTGGGTCGTACCGGTGCCATAACACCTGTCGCGCGGCTTAAGCCGGTGCAGGTGGCTGGTGTCACGGTGTCCAATGCTACTCTGCACAACATGGACGAAGTCGCGCGTCTGGGGGTGATGATCGGCGATACGGTCATCATTCGTCGCGCCGGCGATGTGATTCCGCAGGTCATGCAGGTAGTCAGCGACCGCCGCCCCGCGGATGCCCAACCGATTGCTGTGCCTGAAACCTGCCCGGTGTGCGGCTCGGCCGTCGAGCGCACCCGTCTGGTCAAGCGTAGCCGCGGCCGCGAGACCTATACCGAGGGCTCGGTATACCGCTGCGTGGGGCGGATGATCTGCCAGGCGCAGTTGAAGCAAGCGATCAATCATTTTGTGTCCCGTCGGGCGATGGATATCGATGGGCTGGGCGAGAAGATCATCGAGCAACTGGTCGATGCCGGCCACGTCACGTCCCCGGCGGATCTCTATGCGCTGACCTACGAGCAGGTAATCGAGCTGGAGGGCTTTGCCGACACATCCACCGTCAACCTGCTGACGGCGATCAACAACAGCAAGCGTCCGGGGCTTGCGCGGTTCGTGTATGCACTGGGCATCCCGGACGTAGGGGAGGAGACCGCCAAACTGCTGGCGCGGGCGCTGGGTAGTCTCGAGCGGATTCGTCAGGCGCTACCGGAGGTGTTGGTGTATCTCCCTGATATCGGCAACGAGGTCGCCCACGAGATCCATTCGTTCTTCGTCGACGAGCACAATCTCAAGGTTCTGGAGCAGCTGCGTGAGCGCGGCGTAGACATACAGGATGAAGGTGATATCTCCCCCGAGTACGCGGCCTATGTCAGTCTCGCGGATTTTATTACCCGATTGGAAATCCCTTATATTGCCCGCACCGGCTCCGAACGACTGGCGTCGACCTTCAACAATCTGCAGCAGATTATCGAGGCTGACTGGCTCGAACTCAAGCGAGTTGATCGGCTAAATGATAAGGCAATCAATAGCTTGTTAAGTTATTTTAATGACGATGCTAGCAGTAGGAAGGTGCTTGAGGTCGAGCAGCAACTGCGCGATTTTGGCATGCACTGGGAAAGTCCCAAGGCCAGTATCGACAACCTGCCACTCGCTGGCCAGACCTGGGTGCTGACCGGCACGCTGGAGACCTTTTCCCGCGATGTGGCCAAGGATCATCTGGAAAGCCTTGGTGCCAAGGTCGCTGGCAGCGTGTCGGCCAAGACCCACTGCGTGGTTGCTGGCCCAGGGGCGGGTAGCAAGCTGGCCAAAGCCCAGCAGCTCGGTGTGAAAGTGCTGGATGAGCAGGGCCTGCTGAATGAGCTGGCGGAGCGGGGCATCCCCGTTTGAGCAATGTGATCATTCTGGCGCCCATGGAAGGACTGGTGGATGCGCCCATGCGCGATATCCTGACGCGCATTGGCGGCATCGATCGCTGCGTCAGTGAATTCATCCGGGTAACCGAGGGGCCGCTGAACAAGGGCACCATCCTGCGGATCGTACCGGAAGCCCTGAGCGGCTGGGTCACGCGCGCCGGTGTGCCGGTGCATCCACAATTGCTGGGCTCGGATCCCGAGTGGTTGGCGTTCAATGCGGCGATGTTGGCGCAGATGGGCGCGCCCGCAGTGGACCTGAATTTCGGTTGTCCGGCCAAGACGGTCAATCGTCACGGCGGTGGGGCGGGTTTGTTACGGGACCCGGAGGTGCTTGCCAGGATCGTCACAGCCGTACGCGCCGCCGTGCCTGCTGCCATTCCGGTTA
The DNA here is from genome assembly GCF_008638345.1 of Pseudomonas saliphila. Taxonomy (GTDB): domain Bacteria; phylum Pseudomonadota; class Gammaproteobacteria; order Pseudomonadales; family Pseudomonadaceae; genus Halopseudomonas; species Halopseudomonas saliphila. The sequence continues at coordinate 47,942 of NZ_VTVA01000020.1, forward strand.
CCGCAAAAATGCGCCTCGGTTACAGCGATACCAGCCTGGCGCTTGACTGCGCTCAGGCGTTGGCCGATTCAGGCGCGGCGGAAATCGCCGTGCATGCACGCACCAAGGTCGATGGTTACAAGCCACCGGCGCACTGGGAGTGGCTGGCGCGTATACGTGAAGCCGTGCAGGTGCCGGTGATTGCCAATGGTGATGTCTGGAGCCACGAGGACTACCAACGCATCCGTGAGGTCAGTGGCTGTGACGCGGTCATGATTGGCCGCGGCTTGGTGAGGTGCCCGGATCTGGCGGCTCAAATTCGCCAACAACTGGCTGGAAAGGACATCGCCAGCATGAGCTGGCACTCTTTACAGCCATGGTTCGCGGATTTCTTCCGCCAGACCCAGGAACGCGTGGCGGCCCGGCATGCGCCGGGGCGCTTTAAGCAATGGCTGGCGATGCTGACGCACCAGTTTCCCGAAGCCCGGGTACTGTTCGATCAGGTGCGTCGCGAGACCAGCGCGGATGTAATTTCGGCTACCCTTTGCCCTGCAGGTGATGGGCAATACGGTCCTTGACCGCGCGGCGTTTTTCTTTCAGCTTTTTGATGTCATCGTCCTCGACATCCCCCGCCGAGATGGACTCGCCAGCAAGCACCTGATTATCGAGATCGCTGTATTCATCCAGCAGCTTGTCGAGCTTGCTGTCCTGCTCGCGCCGCTTCTGGATTTCTTCTCTGCTGACCTGAAGATCCTGATAAAGATCGTGGGATGCAACCATGATTATCTCCGTATGCTCTCGAAATGAAGCCAGCGACGGGCGCCATTCGCACCGTCGCCGCGTTGTTGTTATCTCTCTGTTTGGAGCCACCGAAGCGGAAATAATTCCAACAGGCCCACCAATCGGGACCCCTTTCTGCAGCGTCTATAGCCGCCGCTAATGGGTACGCATTGGCTCCGCTAATGCAATTATTTCGGAATCGACTTCCGCACTGCGAACCTGATAGTCTCTCGATTGGTCTTTTTCCACCCTGTGCGGGAGCGCGAAGTGCCTCATAATAATAGTTTGTATCCTTCAAGTGGCCGTGCCTGGTTTACCGTCTCCATCCTCTTGTTGGCATATGTGCTGTCCTTCGTCGACAGGCAGATCCTGAACCTGCTGGTTGAACCCATTCGCCGCGATCTGGCAATCAGCGACACCCAGATGAGCCTGTTGATGGGCTTGTCATTTGCCATCTTCTATACCATTGCCGGCATCCCGCTGGGTCGCGTTGCCGATAGCAAGAGCCGTCGCGGCTTGATCGGTGCTGGCGTGCTGGTGTGGAGTCTGATGACTGCCGCCTGCGGGCTGGCGCAGCAGTACTGGCACTTTATTCTGTGCCGTATTGGCGTTGGTGCCGGTGAGGCGGCGCTATCGCCGGCGGCGTATTCGCTGATGGCTGACAGCTTCCCACCTGAGAAGCGCGCGACCGCCATCAGCGTTTACTCCATGGGCATTTATCTGGGCGCGGGTATGGCGTTCCTGCTTGGCGGCATGGTGATCACCTTCGCCAACGCTCAGGGGGATGTGATCCTGCCGATCATCGGTCTGGTGCGGCCCTGGCAGCTTATCTTCCTGATGTTGGGTGGGGTGGGGGTGGCCTTCTGTTTTGTGCTGTTTGCAATCAAGGAACCTACCCGCAAGGGCATCGGCGCTGGCGTGGCTGTTCCGCTGAAAGAGGTCGGTGCCTATCTGCTGAGCATCCGTAAAGCGGTGCTCTGCCATAACATCGGCTTTGCCTGCCTGTCCTTCGCCTCCTACGGCGCCTCCGCCTGGATTCCGACCTTCTTCATCCGCAACCATGGTCTGACAGCGGGCGAAGTAGGTCTCTATTACGGCACCATTGTGATGGTCGCGGGTTCTCTGGGTATCGTCTTCGGCGGTCGCCTGGCTGATTACCTGGCGCGCCGCGGCTACACTGATTCGAACATGCGTGTCGGCCTGCTGGCAGCGGTCCTGACGATTCCGTTCAACGTGGTTTACCTGGTCGGTGACCTGAACCTGGTCTGGTTCCTGATGTTCTTCAACGTCTTTACCGTGGCCATGCCGTTTGGCGTTGCGCCCGCAGCCATTCAAGAGGTCATGCCCAACGCGATGCGTGGCCAGGCCTCCGCCATTTATCTGTTCACCATTACCCTGATTGGCCTGGGTATTGGCCCGACCGCCGTCGCCATGTTTACTGATTTTGTTTTCAACGATGACGCGGCGGTCCGTTATTCGATCTTCATTGTCGCAACGGTTATTACCCTGGGCTCGGTTGCGCTGCTCTGGATGGGGTTGAAACCCTACCGTGAAGCCCGGGAAACACTGGCCCGCTGGGGCGAGAGACAGGGGCAGCCGGTCTGATTCGACTAGGGTCTGTTCCCTGCCGGGGTCAGTACGCCCGGCTTACATTATCTAAACAGGAGTTACACCATGACTGACGCAGTTATCGTATCTACGGCCCGTACCGCACTGGGCAAATCCTACCGCGGTGCCTTGAACAACACGCACAGTGTCGACATGGCCGGTTACGTCATCGAGCACGCAGTCAAGCGCGCCGGTATCGATCCTTCCATTATTGAAGACGTTATCCTCGGTGCGACTTTCCACGAAGGCGCGCAGGGCAAGAACATGGCCCGTCTGGCGGCTATCCGTGGCGGCCTGCCGGTTACCACTGCTGGTATGTCGATCAACCGTTTCTGCAGCTCCGGTCTGCAGTCGATCGCCATTGCTGCCCAGCGTGTCGTCAGCGAGAAGATCCCTGCGATCGTCGCCGGTGGCGTTGAGTCGATCAGCCTGTGCCAGAACGACAAGATCAACATGTACCGTGGCGTTAACGAGTGGATCAAGCAGAATAAGCCTGAGCTGTACATGTCTATGATCGAAACCGCCGACATCGTTTCTGCACGCTACAACGTCAGCCGCGAATCCCAGGACGAGTACGCTCTGCTCAGCCAGCAGCGTACTGCGGCCGGCCAGGAAAGCGGCAAGTTCGATGACGAGATCGTTCCTTATCAGACCACTATGCTGGTCAAGGACAAGGAAACCGGTGAAGTCAGCGAGCAGCAAGTCAACCTGACCAAGGACGAGTGCAACCGTCCGGGCACCACGCTGGAAGGCCTTGCCGGTCTGCAGCCCGTACGTGGGCCTGAGCACTTCGTCACCGCCGGTAACGCCAGCCAGCTGTCTGACGGCGCTTCAGTCTGCGTGGTTATGAACGGCACGGTCGCCGAGCAGCAGAACATCGAGCCCATGGGTATTTTCCGCGGCTTCAGCGTTGCCGGTTGCGAGCCTGACGAAATGGGCATTGGCCCTGTCTATGCCATTCCTCAGCTGCTCAAGCGCAATGGTCTGACCATGGACGACATCGGCCTGTGGGAACTGAACGAAGCCTTTGCTTCGCAGGTCGTCTACTGCCGCGACAAGCTGGGCATCCCGATGGAAAACCTCAACGTTAACGGCGGCTCCATCGCCATCGGTCACCCCTACGGCGTGACAGGTTCGCGTCTGACCGGTCATGCGCTGATTGAAGGCAAGCGTCGTGGCGCCAAGTTCGTCGTAGTCACCATGTGTATCGGTGGCGGTCAGGGCGCAGCTGGTCTGTTCGAAGTTATTTAAAGGCAGCGGCACGCTACAAGCGAAACCCGGGCCTGTGCTCGGGTTTTGTCTTGTGGGGCTGTGAAGCCAGCCGCGTGCGGTTGAACACCTCGAGGATTCATTCATGTCCCAGAAGATTATCAATACCGACGACCTGTCCTTTTTGCTCTACGAGCTGCTGGATATCGAACGTCTGACCCAGTTCCCCCGTTATACCGACCACAGCCGTGACACCTTCGATGCCGCCATTGAGCTGGCATTGAAAGTCGGTGCTGAAACCTTCGCCCCGCATAACCATATATGCGATGCGGATGAGCCACGCTTCGAGAATGGCAAGGTGGTCATTCGCCCCGAGGTCGCTGAAGCCCTGGCAGTACTGCGTGAGACCGGGTTGATGGCTGCCTCTCAGGATTACGAGCGCGGCGGTATGCAGTTGCCGGCAGCGGTCGCACAGATCTGCATTGGCTTGATCAAGGGCGCTAACGTCAGCACACAGGCCTATGCAGGTCTGACGATTGCAGCCGGCAACCTGATCATGGCCCACGGCAGCGAGGAATATAAAAAGCGCTTTGCCGAGCCTATGATGGAAGGCCGCTTCTTCGGCACCATGTGCCTGACCGAGCCGCAGGCCGGCTCGTCACTGGCGGACATCAAGACGCGCGCCGTGCCCGCCGACGACGGCAGTTATCGCATCAGCGGCAACAAGATCTTCATCTCCGCCGGCGACCATGAGCTGAGCGAGAACATCGTTCACCTTGTGCTGGCCAAGCTGCCGGACGCGCCGCCCGGCGTGAAGGGCATCTCGCTGTTTATCGTACCCAAGATCCTGGTCAATGAAGACGGCAGTCTCGGCGAGCGCAACGATGTGCACCTGGCTGGCCTGATTCACAAAATGGGCTATCGCGGTACGACCTCGACCATGCTCAACTTCGGCGAGCAGGGCGGGGCAGTCGGCTATCTGGTCGGAGAGCCGCATCAGGGTTTGGCGCAGATGTTCCATATGATGAACGAGGCGCGCATCGGTGTTGGCCTGGGCTCGGTCATGCTGGGCTACACGGGCTATTTGCATGCACTGGAATACGCCCGCGAACGCCGTCAGGGTCGCCCGCTCAAGGAGCGTAATCCTGAAAGTCCGATGATTCCGCTGATCGAGCACGCCGATGTGCGCCGCATGTTGCTGGCACAGAAGGCATTTGTGGAAGGCGGTCTGTCGCTGTGTCTGTTTGCCTCGACGCTGGTCGATGAGAAGAAGCATGCCGAGGACCCAGCCAAGCGCGAAGAGGCCGAAGGCCTGTTGGATCTGCTCACGCCCATCGTCAAATCCTGGCCTTCGCAGTTCTGCCTGGAAGCCAACAGCCTGGCGATTCAAGTCCACGGTGGCTACGGCTACACACGCGAGTATCCGGTAGAGCAGTTCTACCGCGACAACCGTCTGAACCCGATTCATGAAGGCGCCCACGGCATTCAGGGGCAGGATCTGCTTGGCCGCAAGGTCAACATGCAGGACGGCCTGTACTATCAGGCACTGGTCTCGCGCATGCGCACCACCATCAGTGAATGCCAGGCGGAAGCCGAATTGCAGTCCTCCTGCGCCTTGCTCGGCGACGCGCTGACTACTCTGGAAGAGATCACCACTGTATTACGGGCGCTGCGCAAGGATGATCCGGAGCGCGCGCTGGCCAATGCTTATTTGTACCTGGAGGCTTTCGGTCATGTGGTGGTGGGCTGGATGTGGTTGCGCCAGGCCCAGGCGGCACTGCGTGGCCTCAAGCAGGGCGGGGCGCGGCCACAGGCGTTCTATCAGGGCAAGTTGAACACCTGTGAATACTTCCTGCGTTATGAGTTGCCCAAGACGTTGGCACTGGCAGAGGTATTACGCAGCGCAGACCGCACCACGCTGGATATGCCGGGAGAGTGTTTCTAACGGTTGAATGACCTGCCGGCGCTGCACAGGTTTTCGCAGCGCCGGCATTTTCTGACGTGTCCGCGCAGTCCGTCTGCCCAGTTTGCCTTCCCTTGCGTCACCGCACCTTCCTGAACGTCAGGTTATAGCGCACTGAGCCAGTCAACGGATGGTCGGCACGTTTTCCGAGCGGCGCCACGCCATGAAAGAACAAACGGCTGGGACCGCCCCAGACCAGCACATCCCCATGTTCAATCTTCCAGCGAACCGGCTGGTGTGAACGGGTCGATCCGCCAAACAAAAAGCTGATTGGCGCGCCAAGGGACACCGAGACGATGGGCGCGGATAGATCCTGTTCGTCCTTGTCCTGGTGCAGCGCCATGCGCGCGCCGGTTTCATACCTGTTGATGAGACAGCTCTGCGGCGCAAAGGCCGGGTAGCCAGCGACGCTGGCGGCATTGATTGCTAGCTGCTTGAAGGAATCGGGCAGGGCGGGCCAGGGTTGGTCATCCAGGGGATCGGTCGGGCTGTAACGGTAGCCATATCGGTCGGTTACCCAGCCCAGCTCGCCGCAGCTGGTCATGGCTGCCGACATGCTGTAGCCGCCGGGCGTCACCTGATGGCGAAAGGGCGCTCTGGCGGCAATCTGTTGCAGGTCGCTCAGCAACTGTTGCGCATCGGCGGTCGCGAAGCCGCGCAGGAGCCAGGCACCCTCGGCCAGGGGTTGTGGCGGCTCGGGATCAGGTTCGAACAGATCAAGCGTACTAGCCATGTCAGATCTCAGCGGCGAGGCGTTTCTCAAGATCGATAAGGCTGCGCTTACGTTCGACGCCCCAGCGATAGCCGGAGATACCGCCGTCACTGCGTAGCACACGGTGACAGGGCACCACGATCGCCAGCGGGTTTGCGGCGCAGGCACCGGCCACGGCCCGTTTTGCGGCTGGCCGCCCGCAACGCATTGCCAGTTCGCTGTAGGTAATGGTCTGACCCGCGCCGACTTCGCTGAGTACTTCCCATACCTGCTGCTGGAAACGGGTGCCGAACGGCGCCAGAGGACGCGGCAAAGCGGGGGGTGTCAGCCCTGGGTTATCAACGTAAGCCAGAAGGACGGCCAGTTCTGATTCCAGAGCGGCATCCTGCTGTTCGATATCGCTGGCGGGGAAACGCCGCCGCAGATCTTCCACGAGCGTTTGCGCATCATCCCCTAACAGAATCGCGCATATGCCGCTCTCGCAAACGCCGTAGAGCAAACTGCCGAACTGACAGCGACCGGTGGTGTATTGAATGGATAAAGGGCGAGTAACCATGACCAGATCCTGAATTGGAGTGCTGAATTGATATTCGACCCTAATAGTGGGCAATTCAAGGTGTCTGGTCGGGAAGGCGCCAACGCACATTCTCTTATGCGCCCCCCTGGGGGTGTAGCGCGCCTGCGCTACGCCAGGCTGATACGCCAAGCTAGTCAGTCCAAACGCGACCCATAGCGGCCACCAACCCCGTCGGCGCGTCCGATCGCGGCCCGAGCCGCACGCCAACCCCAGGAAAACCCACCCCGATCTGCTACCGAGGTCCCAGGTGGAATAACACGCTCAGCCGACGCCATCCTGGGGGCGTAGTGCGCCTGCGCTACGCCAGATTTCCGGTAACTCCAACCCAAGAGAATAACTACCAGCTAATCGGCAACAATCAAACCTTCATCCCCGGCAAATTCAGCGACGCAGTATTCCCACCATCCACCGCCAAGGCCTGACCCGTCATATAGCCGGCATCGTCGCTCGCCAAGAATGCGATAACCGAGGCAATCTCTTCAGGCCGCCCATAGCGGCGCAATTCGCACCGGGCGCCGAGTTTGGCTTCTTTGTCATTGGCACGGGCGTAATCGAACACCGGTTTGGTCATGCCGGTTTCCACCAGGCCGGGACACACCGCATTGACGCGAATATTCGAGCCGCCCAGATCACAGGCAGTCGTCATGGTGAAGTTGATTACGCCGGCCTTGGACGCGCTGTAGGCATTCCCACCCGCGCCAGAACGAATGCCGGCCACCGAGGCAGTGTTGACGATGGCGCCGCCACCCTGTTCCACCATCTGCCGGCTGACGTACTTGGTGAACAACATCACGCCGTACAGGTTCACACCGATAATTTTCTGCCAGGTTTCCAGGTTCTGATCGGGCGCAGTGCTGTAATCCCCACCAGCGATCCCCGCGTTATTGCACAGCACGTCGATCCTGCCGAAGTGGGCGAGGGTATCGGCTACGCACTGTTCCACTTCTGCCTCGACCGCTACATCGACTTCTTTGGTCAGCGCTTCGGCGCCTTCGGGCAGCTCAGCGAGGGTCTGCTGCAATCCTTCAGCATTGCGGTCCACAAGCATCAGGCGTGCGCCCTCGCTGGCCAGACGCTTGGCGGTGGCGCGGCCGATACCGCTACCGGCGCCGGTGATCAGGGCAATCTTGTTGTTGTAACGTTGCATTGTTGACTCCTGTAGTCAGGGCAAGCTTTCAGAAGGGGGATAACGCTTCAGTGGTCGATGCTCGGATCGACGCCGAGGTCGCGTTCCGCCTGCGGCTCGATCCCGAGGCCTCGGGCGACGGCATCGTTATCAATCTGCCAGCTGGCGATATCCCGCTCGAAACGCAGCGGCGAAATGGCGATACGCCCGGCACGCAGCGCACCGACATCAGTATCCAGGCCGGTGATGCGCTCGGTCTGGCGCTGAAAGCCGAGCCAGAAATAGGGCACATCGCGGGTATCGCGCCGACATTCGATATTGATTCCGCCGATGCTGCCCGCGCGCGCACGGCAGGTGGCGACACCGGTGACCTGTTCGGGCGTGCAGGCAGGGAAGTTGATATTCATGGCGCAATCGGTCGGCCAGCCCTTCTCCAGAAGCGCACGCACGATGCCGGGGCCGAACTTGCGTGCGGTGTCCCAGTGAATGTCACTGCCCTTGTGGTAAGCCTGCGACAGGGCAATAGACGGGATGCCCATCAGTGTCGCAGTCATCGCGCCGCCAATGGTGCCGGAATAGGCCACCGAATCACTGATATTGGCGCCGGCATTCACGCCGGATAACACCAGGTCGGGCATCTCGGGCATCAGCTCGCCCACCGCCAGTAGCACGCAGTCACTGGGGGTGCCGCTGATGCTCAGGCGATTTTCGCCCATGTGGTGCACGCGCAGCGGCGAATGCAGAGTGATCGACATGGACACGCCGCTCTGGTCCAGATCCGGGGCGATGATCCACACTTCTTCGGCAATTTCTCTGGCGATTTCTTCCATGATGGACATGCCGGGTCCGCGCCAACCGTCATCGTTGGTCAGCAGGACGCGCTTGATTGGTTTGCTCATGGCTGTGTTCGCTCATTGTTCTAATCGACATCTGGCGTAGCGCAGGCGCGCTACGCCCCCAAGCAGGCCGGTTTACTTGCGCTGAGCGATTTCCCAGCCAATATCGGCCAGTAGCCCGGCGCGTTTGCCGACCTCCAGCGCATCGGCGTTGCTTGCGTTACCTTGCAGCGCGCGGTGATACACGCCCTGGACGATGGCAGCCAAACGGAACAGCGAGAAGGCCAGGAAAAAATTCCAGTCCGGCACTTCGGTGCGGCCAGTGAACTCGCAGTACCAGTCCAGCACCTGCTGCTCTTCGGGAATGTTGCGCGCCTTGAGGTCCAGCCCCTGCATCCCACGCATGCCTTCGGCGCTGGCGGGCTGGTGATAGGGGAGACAGCAGTAGGCCAGATCGGACAGCGGATGACCCAGCGTCGCCAGCTCCCAATCCAGAATCGCCACGACCTTCGGCTCGGTCGGGTGCAGAATCAGATTACCCATGCGGAAGTCGCCATGGGCGATGGTGGTGAGGTCATCCTTGGGCGCGTTCTCAGGCAGCCAGGCCATCAATGCATCCATGGACGGCATATCACCGGTACGGCTGGCTTCAAACTGGCCACTCCAGCGCTTGATCTGCCGCGGGACATAACCTTCAGCCTTGCCGTATGTTTCCAGCCCCACCGCTTTCCAATCTACGTTGTGCAGCTGAGCCATGGTCTGGATCATCGACCTGTGGATCGGCATGCGCTGCTCGATGGCGACATCCTGCAGCAGCGGCTGCGAGTAAACTCGGCCGTCCACATGGTCCATGACGTAGAACGCGGTGCCAATAACCTCGGGATCTTCGCAGAGCAGGCGGGCAGCAGGGACCGGCACATCGGTCTGGCCCAGGGCACTGATCACCTGAAACTCGCGCTCGACCATGTGAGCGGAGGGCAACAGCTTACCCGGCGGCTTCTTGCGCAAAACGTAGCGTTTCTCGCCGATTTCCATCAAATAAGTCGGGTTGGACTGGCCACCCTGAAATTGCTGAAGCTTGATGCCATGCTCCACGCCGGGCAGGCGTCCTTGCAGATATGCAGCGAGTTTTGCTTCGTCCAGGCGATGCGCCGGTAACACGTCGATCAGGGTTGCTTCACTCATCTAGCCGGTCCTGTAATATTTTCAGTTATAAGGTCACTTCATTCGCCAAGCTGGCGTGAGAAGTGAACAGGCCTAAACGTACCATGCCAGGTCGGGCCTGGCATGTAGTGTGCTATATGCGATGGATCAGGTAATAGTGTCGCCACCGTCAGCCACAATCGTCTGGCCGGTAACATAGGCGCCAGCCGCCGATCCCAGGAACAGCGCAACACCAGCGATATCGATGGGCTCGCCAACGCGGCGCAGCGGGAGTTTCTCTTCGACACGCTTGAGGCGGTCCGGATCGTCCAGCAATGCCTGGGCGAAATCGGTGCGGATCAGGCCGGGCGCAATGGAGTTGACGCGAATGTTCTTCGGACCCCATTCCAGCGACAGATTGCGCGCCAGCCCCGCTTCGGCCGCCTTGGACATACCGTAGACGCCGATATTGGCGCTGGCACGGATGCCGGCGATGCTCGACAGCAGCACGATTGAACCGCCACCCAGCTCGACCATCTGTGGGATAACCATGTTGCACAGCCAGAACGTACCCTTGACGTTGGTACCCATGATCTTGTCGAAGGCTTCGTCGCTGACTTGCGAGGTAGGACCATAGACGGGGTTGGTCGCCGCATTGCAGACCAGGATGTCGATCTTGCCCCAGGTCGCAATGGTGGTATCCACCAGATTCTGCAGCTGGGCCTTGTCACCTACGTGACAGGGGATCGGCAGCGCGTCAAAGCCTTGCGCCTTCAGTTCGTTGGCAACCTTGTCGCAGGCATCCGCCTTGCGGCTGGAGATAACGACTTTGGCGCCGGCCTTGGCATATTCCTCGGCAATCGCGCGGCCGATGCCCTTGGTTGAACCGGTGATGACCGCGACTTTACCGGTCAAGTCGAACAGTTTGCTCATGATTGTTCCTCGATAATTCTGTGCATCAGTAAGAGTGGCTGCACCGGTGGATACTCAACCGGTGCAGCTCAGTAATAACGCTTACTGGTAGCGCTTGAGTTCCAGCTTGGCAATGGTGCCCAGGTGAACTTCGTCCGGGCCGTCGGCCAGGCGCAGTGTGCGAGCCTTGGCATAGGCAGAAGCAAGGAAGGTATCCTGGCAAACGCCCTTGGCACCAAAGATCTGAATGGCGCGGTCAATCACGTTGCAGGCCATGGATGGCGCAATAGCTTTGATCATCGCGATCTGCTGACGGGCCACCTTGTTGCCGAACTGGTCCATGGTGCGCGCGGCCATCAGGGTCAGCAGGCGAGCCTGGTCGATTTCGCAACGCGAGCGAGCGATGTTTTCAGCGGTGCTGCCGTGCTGAGCCAGCGGCTTGCCGAAGGCAACACGCTCATTGGCGCGGCGGCACATGGCTTCCAGCGCGCGCTCGGCGACACCGATGCTGCGCATGCAGTGGTGGATACGGCCTGGCCCAAGGCGACCCTGAGCAATTTCGAAACCGCGACCTTCACCCAGCAGAATATTGGAAACCGGCACGCGAACGTTCTCGTAACGGATTTCGGCGTGGCCGTGTGGAGCGTGGTCATAACCGAATACGTGCAGATCGCGCACGATGGTCACGCCGGGGGTGTCCAGCGGTACCAGGATCATGCTCTGCTGCAGATGCTTCGGCGCATTGAAATCGGTCTTGCCCATGACGATGGCGATCTTGCACTTCTCGGCCATGGCTCCGGACGACCACCACTTGGTGCCGTTGATCACATACTCGTCGCCTTCGCGGCGGATTTCACACTCAATGTTGGTCGCGTCGGAGGAGGCGACATCCGGCTCGGTCATCGAGAAGCACGAACGGATCTCGCCGGCTAGTAGCGGCTTCAGCCACTTTTCCTTTTGTTCTTCATTACCGTAACGCTCGATGGTTTCCATGTTGCCGGTATCGGGCGCGTTGCAGTTGAAGACCTCAGGGGCAATCGAAGAGCGGCCCATGATTTCGCACAGGTGACCGTATTCTTCATTGGTCAGGCCCGCGCCGCGCTCGCTCTCAGGCAAGAACAGGTTCCACAGGCCCTGGCTCTTGGCTTTGGCTTTGAGCTCCTCCTGAATGGCCGGCGCGCCCCAGCGGTTTTCCTGGACCTGCTGGTAGAACAGGTCTTCGTTGGGATAGATGTGCTCGTCCATGAAGGCTTCGAGCTGTTGCTTGAGATCCTTAACGCGGGGGCTGAGTTCGAACATGATTGATCCTTGCTAGCAGTAGTCTAAGAGGTCGCTGTACCAGACGGCGTGTGGAGTGACCTTATAGTCAGTTAAACCGGGCGTGAACTATGTGCTATAGATGGAATGGAGCTGCATAAGCAGCTTTGATAACGAGAGCATTCATTTATTCGAGAGAGTAGAGCTTCCAAACCCCCGGTGCCCTGCCGATTTGCACAGCTCGTAGGAGTGTCGATCGGGACGCCGAACCGCTGGCCGCCAGGCCAGCTGATTTGGATTGCGCCCAAACCCCGAACCAAATCCCCGATTCCCTGTCTGCTCAATCACACGCCAACGCCCGGCACCCCACGACAACCGGGCCGGGATAGGAATCGTCGTCGCCTACCTGTTAGGCTATAACCCTCCCTGACACGCACCCAATTGGAATGCATCCAATGTCGAAAATGATAATAGCTGCTGCGGCGATACTCGTCTCTGGTCTGGCATTTGCCCAGGAAAAGGCAATGGCCCCGCCGCCGCCAGAATTGACCTTTGAGCAGCGTGACGCTCTCCGCCAGGCAGTAGGCAATCCGACGCGGCAGATCTCAAACGTCATGCGTGATGCCCACCGCAACCCCGAAGCAACGCTGGGGTTTTTCTCCGTGATGCCTGATCACACCGTTGTGGAAATCTGGCCGGGGGAGGGCTGGTACACCGAAATCCTCGCACCCATGCTGCACGATGAAGGTCGGTACATTGCTGCACACTTCGATCCGGACAGTTCTGTCGAATTCTTCCAGAAAAGCCGCGCAGAGTTCGAAAAGAAAATGCAGCAAGGCCGCGGGAAGTTCGACAAGGTCGAGCTCGCAGTATTGGACTACGACCCGGAGAACCCCATTGCCGAAGCCGGCATAGCCGATCGGGTGCTGACCTTCCGCAATGTGCACAACTGGTTAGCGGCCGGTAAGGAAGAAGCCCAGATCGTCTTCAACAAGATGTATGAAGTGTTGAAGCCGGGCGGCTACCTCGGATTGGTGGAGCACAGCGCGCGGCCGGACACTTCGCTTGAAGATATGATCAAGACCGGCTACGTGAGCGAGGCGCTGGTTATTGAGCTCGCCACCGCGGCTGGCTTCGAGCTGGCTTCGCGCAGTCCAGTCAATCAGAATCCGCAGGACACCAAGGATTATCCCGAAGGCGTCTGGACCTTGCCGCCAACCTTCCGGCTTGGCTACGAAGACCGAGCGCATTACATGGCAATCGGCGAAAGCGATCGCATGACGCTGTTGTTTGTCAAAAGAGCCGAGTGAGGCGACGAGACCTGGCGTAGTGCAGGTGGTATCGCGTAACGCGGTTTTCCCTGGGGTTGGTGAGCGCCTGCTCGCCGACGGGGTTAGCTTTCCGGATTTAGTGTTCTTGCAAAGCTTTGGCGTAGCGCAGGCGCGCTACACCCCCAGGTGGTACCGCGTAACGCGGGTTTCCTGGGGTTGGTGAGCGCCTGCTCGCCGACGGGGTTAGCTTTCCGGATCTAGTGTTCTCGCACAACTCTGGCGTAGCGCAGGCGCGCTACATCCCCAGGTTTAAACCCCCGGCGGCAAGAGCCTCACTCCGGTGCGACGACCTNTCCCCAGGTTTAAACCCCCGGCGGCAAGAGCCTCACTCCGGTGCGACGACCTGACGTCGGAAGGCGGTTGGGCTCATGTCCGTCCAGCGTCTGAACGCTCGGGTGAAACTGCTGGGATCTAAAAAGCCCAGTTCATAGGCGATGCTGGTCAGCGACAACTCCCCGCCGGTAATCATCCGCACCGCCGCGTCCCGCCGCACTTCATCCACCAGCTGCTCATAGGATGTACCTTCCTGACTCAGCTTGCGCCGCAGGTGCCGAGAGCTGATATTCATCGGCGCGGCTATGCGTTCGGCCGACACATCGCCGGAGCCTAATAATTGCTGAATTCGCCGCTTCACCTGTTCAACCAGATCATCGCTCGGCAGGTTTGCCAGCAGGTCCTGCATCGCGTCGGTAAAGCGAGACAGCAGGAAGGCATCCGCGCTTGCCAGAGGACTGATAAACAGATGCTTGGCCAGTTTGAACCGATAACCCTCGCCCACTGTGATCTCGGAACAATCGAGCAGCCTGGCGCAATCGGCCAATTCACTTGGCATGCGTCCGAGCTGGATTGAGCGCACCAGCTCCTCATTATTAAGGTCCAGCATTCTGAACAGCCGAGCCAGAAAGCCCATCAGGCTTTCAATATGCTGCATATGGGGCGTACCCAAAGGGTGCAGCACGATTTCGACGTGTTCTTCGCTGTGGCATAACTCGATGACCACCTGCGTACTGACTACGGGTAAGAAACGCGCAATATTCTGAAGCGCTGTGCCAATAGTCGGGCTCGCCTGCGCGACCAACGCGATGGCATTGAAGGAGGTGGGGCAGAACATGCGGTACAAGCGCATGCCGAATAGATCATCCTCTGTCAGGCGAGTCGCTTCGTCCCATATAAGTGAACAGGCGTCCTGCTCCATGAGTCTGGATGCATTGAGGTTTTCCTCCAGGAGCGTGTGAGCTGGGCTGCTCTGCTGCAGTGACACGCCATATTGCTGCAAGGCTTGAGCTATCACTGACGCCCACAACGGGCGTTCGCGCACCCGAGCGTTATAGGTCATTAGCACTTCCGGCATCTGTCATCCTTGTCGTCATCAAAACAGAAATCATTTCTGTATCATCGGCTCAGCCTATCGCCGCCGCGTTTGGTGGTCAAATCACCGCTTTTTGGCAAGAAACACCTGTGGTGCCAAAAAGCTATTATAGCTGGCGCTTTCCCGACAGTGCAGAACTCATCGGTCAGGAAATGCCCGTCCCAGGCAGCTTTTTCAATTCAGACCCGGGCCATATTTCGATATACCCCATATGGGTGATTCTGCTGCTGGTCCTTGTGTACTTAATCCAGTCCTTCCCTGGAGCGCAAGTCTCAATCTTACGCTGATGAGACGAATTCATTCTGTGAATGGCCGCCACGGTCAACTAAATTGGCCTTTGAGGGCAAGTCTTTTCCGTCGGGCTCATGACAGACTGCCACTGTCCTGAACGTGTCAAAGGATACACAGGTTCATGTCACCCAAACGGAGCAGCACAATGACAAAAAAAATCAAAGCATGGCCCCTAGCGGCCCTGCCGCTGGCCATCGGTCTCGCCAGTTTCTCAGGTTCTGCCAACGCAGTCAGCTTTAATGTCGGTCCAGTCGATGCGCAGTTTGACTCGCAGATGTCGATCGGTGCTAGCGTATCGACGGCCGGACGAAATGACCGCCTTTACTTCGGCGACCCGGCTAATACGGATTTTGGTCAAGGCGGAGCAGCTGCGCGTACTTCGGATGATGGTCGTCTGAACTATAAGAAAGGCGACGTTTTCTCCAAAATCTTCAAAGGCTCCCACGACCTTGAACTGCGTTACGGTGATTCCGGCGCGTTTGTGCGTGGTAACTACTGGTACGACTTTGAAACCAAAGACGGCAGCCAGCGTTTCTATGATATCGAAGACTCCGGTCGTCACCCCCTGCAAAAAGGTGCAGGTGTTCAGCTCCTGGACGCCTTCGTTTACCACAACTACTCCATTGGCAATAACCCGGGCAACGTTCGCCTTGGTCGTCAGGTCGTAAGCTGGGGTGAAGGCCTGTTCATTCAGAACGGCATCAACTCTATCAACCCAGTGGATGCTTCCGCATTTCGTCGTCCAGGCGCTGAGCTGAAGGAAGGCTTGCTTCCGGTTGAAATGCTTTATTTGTCTCAGGGCTTAACAGATAACCTGAGCATGGAGGCGTTTTATCAGCTGAAGTGGCACGGCACTATTGCGGACAACTGCGGAACGTTCTTCTCTACCACAGATGTGGCTGCGCGCGGTTGTACTGATCGTCTGATATACAACGGTGCAGATTTGCCGCCGGGCAGTGTCGGCCCCTTAACTTATATCGCACGTAGCCAAAAGGATAAGGAAGCGTCGGACGACGGCCAGTTTGGGGTGGCATTCCGTTGGTTCGCGCCAGCGCTGAACGATACTGAGTTCGGCTTCTATGCTATGAACTACCATAGTCGAAACCCATTCTACTCCAACGAAGCTGGACGAGTAGCCGGTACTCTAGCCATAGCTCCAACTGGTCTCCCAGTTGCACCAGGGGTGACGTTGCCTCCATTTGATCCTTTTGCAACGCCGGGTCTTTTGCAGCCTGTAGCGGGCTATGACGGAGGCTTGGGTGGCGCGGGGTATTTCTTCGAGCACCCTGAAGATATCCGTTTGTATGGTGTTAGTTTCGGTACTGATATCGGCGGTATCTCTGTTGCCGGTGAGTTGAGCTATCGTCCCAATATGCCGATTCAGATCAACACGAGTGATATGAGCCGTACGGCGCTGATGGGCGCTGGTGTGTCGCATCCTATGGGCGTAACTGGCGTGGGTGGGCAGGACAACACGCATCGCGGTTTGACCAACCTGAACCCGGGCGACTATATCCAAGGCTATGAGCGCAAAGAGTTCTGGCAAGCCACGATGAGTGCGGTTCACTTCGTTGACCGTGTAATGGGTGCAAGCCGTCTAGCTTTGATTGGTGAAGTTGGGGCTAACTACATTAGTGGCATCGGTGCTGGTAATGGCGAGACTAAATTTGGTCGTGATTCGCTCTATGGTCAGAGTCCGTTTGAGGATGGCACGTGCTCGTCGAACTCAGGCGCTGCTGGCGAATCTCCGCACGCAGCCAGCTGGTGTGAAAACGACGGCTTCTTTACCGACTTCTCCTGGGGCTACCGCATGCGCGCTTCCCTGGATTACAGCAACGTAATCGCCGGTATTAACCTCAGCCCGAACATGGCTTTCTCGCACGACGTTGAAGGCTATGGTCCTAACTTCAATGAAGGCGCCAAGTCGGTCAGCATTGGCTTGAACGCAGACTACGCGAACAAGTACAACGCCAGCCTGAGCTACACCAACTTCTTTGATGGCAAATACAATACCTTGGTCGACCGCGACTTCGCAGCTGTCAGCTTCGGCGTAAGCTTCTAAGTAACGGATCAGGAGAGATAATAATATGCGTATAGCAACAACTCTTATAGGTGCTGGTGGTCTGGCCCTCAGCCTGTTGGCGACCAGTGTTCTGGCCGTAACTCAGGCAGAAATCAATCAACTGGGCAATCAGCTGACTCCGGTCGGCGCCGAGAAGGCTGGTAACGCCTCCGGTACTATCCCTGAGTGGACCGGTGGTCTGCCAACCAACGCCGGCAAGAAACTTGAGCGTAACTTCTGGGAAAACCCCTACGAAAACGAGCAGGCCGAGTTCGTTATTACCGCGCAGAACTATCAGGAGCACCGCGAGAAACTGACCCCTGGTCAGATCGCAATGTTCGAACGTTATCCTGATACGTACCGGATGCCGGTCTATCAGACTCATCGTAGCGTCGGTTATCCGCAAGAAGTATACGATCAGGTCAAGGAAAACGCTGGTAAGGCACGCCTGGTCAACAATGGTGACGGAATCGAAAACTTCACCCACGGTAGCTTTGCCTTCCCGATTCCGAAGGTCGGTGCCGACGTGGTCTGGAACTACCTGACCCGCTACCGCAAAAACCTGCAGCGTGAATACGCTCAGGCGATGCCACAAACCAACGGTTCGTACACCCTGATCAAGTTCCAGGAAGACGTTGCTTACCCGCAATACATGCCTGATGTGGATCTGGATAAAGCCGCCAACACGTTGGTGTATTTCAAGCAGCGGGTTAACGCTCCGTCGCGTCTGGCCGGTAACGTGTTGCTGGTTCACGACACCCTGGATCAGGTAAAAGAGCCGCGCATGGCGTGGGTTTACAACGCTGGACAGCGTCGTGTTCGTCGTGCACCGCAGGTTGCCTATGACGGTCCGGGTACCGCCTCCGACGGCATGCGTACTACTGACAACTTCTCGATGTTCAGTGGCGCGCCTGACCGGTATGACTGGAAGCTGGTTGGCAAAAAGGAAGTCTACGTTCCTTACAACGCCTACAAGATCTCGGATCCGCGTATCAAGTACGACGATATTCTTCAGACTGGCCACATCAACCCGGAGCACACTCGTTTCGAGCTGCACCGTGTGTGGGAAGTCGAAGGTACCGTCAAGCAGGGTCAGCGCCATATCTATGCCAAGCGTAACTTCTTCTTTGATGAAGACTCCTGGCTGTTGACACTGGCAGACCATTACGACAGCCGTGGCACCTTGTGGCGCGTAGGTGAGGGCCATGTGTCCACTTCCTACAACGAGCAGTTGCCAGGTTACGGTATTGAAACGTTGTATGACCTGCTTGCAGGCCGTTACATCGCACTGGGTATGTATAACGAAGAGAGCGCTGCTCCCAACTTCGGTTTCACCCCCTCGTACCGTGAGTTCACCCCGGCAGCCTTGCGCTCCTCGGGTGTTCGCTAAGCTGTAGCTTCACTTGGGTGATTGAAGGGGAGCCTTGTGCTCCCCTTTTTTATGGTGCGCCCGGCAGG
>NZ_VTVA01000021.1 GCF_008638345.1 Pseudomonas saliphila
ACCGTTGGTGCCGGTGTGGTTGCCAAGATTATCGCTTGATAATCTGACGCCATAATCAAAAGCCTCCGTTCAACGGGGGCTTTTGTATTTTGGTTGACACTGGGTAGGCGCGTCAGTAGAATTGCGCCTCCCTTGGATGGGCCTACCCGCAGTGTTGGGGTGTGCTCTGAAGAATTGAAGCTTGGAGTTTCTGGTCAAATGCAGAACCAACAGATTCGTATTCGGTTGAAGGCTTTTGACCACCGCCTGATAGATCAATCAACCCAGGAAATCGTGGATACCGCGAAACGTACTGGGGCTCAGGTCCGTGGTCCAATACCTTTGCCGACGCGCAAAGAGCGTTTTACAGTGCTGGTTTCCCCGCACGTCAATAAAGATGCCCGTGATCAGTACGAGATCCGCACCCATAAACGGGTTCTGGATATCGTTCAGCCTACCGACAAGACTGTCGATGCGCTGATGAAGCTGGATCTGGCAGCTGGCGTTGAGGTTCAAATCAGCCTCGGCTGATAGCCCCACACGACTGGGGCTATAAGTCGTGCAACGCCCTGAAATGGGCGGCCATAGCGGGTAATAGCCCCGTGCACTCATGAGGTTTACAAGATGACTATTGGATTAGTCGGCCGGAAATGCGGTATGACCCGCGTTTTCACTGAAGATGGCGTTTCCATTCCGGTTACCGTCGTAGAAGTAGAGCCGAACCGCATCACCCAGGTAAAATCCCTCGATACGGATGGCTATCAGGCTATTCAGATCACCTTGGGCGAGCGTCGCGCGAAGCGTGTCAGCAAGCCGATGGCAGGGCACTTTGCTAAAGCCAACACCGCAGCAGGTCGTCAGGTATGCGAATTCCGTGTGGAAGGCGATACCGAGTACCAGGCTGGGGCTGAAATCACCGTCAGCATTTTTGAAGCGGGCCAGAAGGTCGATGTCACCGGTCAGTCCAAAGGTAAGGGCTTCGCCGGTACGATCAAGCGCTGGAACTTCCGCGGCCAGGATGCTACCCACGGCAACTCCGTATCCCACCGTGTACCAGGTTCCATTGGCCAGTGCCAAACTCCGGGCCGTGTATTCAAGGGCAAGAAGATGGCCGGGCACATGGGCGCTGAACAAGTGACCGTGCAGACCCTGGAAATCGTCCGCGTTGACGCCGAACGTAACCTGCTGCTCATCAAGGGCGCGGTTCCTGGTGCACCCGGCAGCGACGTAATCGTCCGCCCGGCTGTCAAGGCCAAGGGTTAAGGGGGAGTTACCATGAATTTGAATGTAGCTGGCGCAAACGCGATCGAAGTTTCCGATCTGACCTTTGCCACAGAGTTTAACGAGACCCTGGTTCACCAAGCCGTCGTCGCCTTCATGGCGGGTGGCCGTCAGGGTACCAAGCAGCAGAAGACACGTTCCGACGTTTCCGGTGGTGGCAAGAAGCCGTTCCGCCAGAAAGGTACTGGTCGTGCCCGTGCTGGTACTATCCGCAGCCCAATCTGGCGCGGGGGCGGTACCACTTTCGCTGCACGTCCACAGAATCATGAGCAAAAGCTGAACCGCAAGATGTATCGCGGTGCGCTGCGCTCGATTTTGTCCGAGCTGGTTCGTCTTGAGCGCCTCGTCGTGGTTGAAGACTTTTCCGTTGATGCTCCGAAGACTAAAACGTTGATCGGCAAGCTCAAGGATCTGAACCTGGAAAACGTGTTGATCGTTACTGACAATCTTGATTCCAATCTGTACCTCGCTGCGCGCAATCTGCCGCACGTTGATGTACGTGACGTTCAAGGTTCGGATCCGGTCAGCCTGATCGCTTACGACAAGGTACTGATTACCGTACCTGCCGTTAAGAAGTTCGAGGAGATGCTGGGATGAACCAAGAACGCATTTTCAAAGTACTGCTTGGCCCGCATGTATCCGAGAAGGCTACCGTGCTGGCTGACAGCAAAAACCAGTTCGTGTTCAAGGTGGAAAACACCGCGACCAAGCTGGAAATAAAGAAAGCCGTTGAGCAGCTGTTCAGCGTCAAGGTCAAGACCGTTTCGACCTTGAATGTTAAAGGCAAGACCAAGCGAACCGTACGCGGCCTAGGCAAACGTAATGATTGGAAGAAGGCATATGTCAGCCTGGAATCCGGTCAAGACATCGATTTTGCCAGCGCTGAATAAGTTAAGGGGTACATCATGGCACTTGTAAAATGTAAACCTACTTCCGCTGGCCGCCGCTTCGTTGTCAAGGTCGTGAACGCTGACCTGCACAAAGGTGCGCCGTATGCACCTTTGCTCGAGAAGCAAAGCAAGTCTGGTGGTCGTAATAATAATGGCCGTATCACCACGCGTCATCGTGGGGGCGGTCATAAGCAGCATTATCGTATGGTCGATTTTCGTCGCAACAAGGATGGCATTCCTGCTGTCGTTGAGCGTATCGAATACGATCCGAACCGTACCGCTCATATTGCTCTGCTCAAGTACGCCGACGGCGAGCGCCGCTACATCATTGCCCCCAAGGGCGTGACTGCTGGTGATCAGGTCGTATCGGGTGCCGAGGCGCCGATCAAGCCGGGTAATACGTTGCCGCTGCGCAATATTCCAGTGGGTAGCACCATTCACGCGATCGAACTGAAGCCTGGTAAAGGCGCTCAGGTAGCTCGCAGTGCCGGTGCCTCCGTTCAGCTGGTTGCGCGTGAAGGTGCTTACGTAACTGTGCGTCTGCGCTCCGGCGAGATGCGTAAGGTGCTTGGTGAGTGCCGCGCCACCATGGGCGAAGTGTCCAATGGTGAGCACAGCCTGCGCTCCCTGGGTAAGGCCGGTGCCAGTCGCTGGCGCGGTGTTCGTCCGACAGTTCGTGGTGTAGCCATGAACCCGGTTGATCACCCGCACGGTGGTGGTGAAGGCCGTACGTCCGGTGGTCGTCATCCTGTGTCGCCATGGGGCTTCCCGACCAAGGGCGCCAAGACTCGGTCAAACAAGCGGACTGACAAGATGATTGTCCGTCGTCGCAGCAAGTAATTAGAGGGGAAACGACATGCCGCGTTCTCTGAAGAAAGGACCTTTTATCGATCTTCACCTGTTAAAGAAGATCGAAGTTGCAGTTGAAAAGAATGACCGTAAGCCAGTCAAAACCTGGTCGCGCCGTTCGATGATTCTGCCGCAGATGGTTGGTTTGACCATCGCAGTACATAACGGTCGTCAACATGTACCGGTAATTATTTCGGAAGACATGGTCGGTCACAAGTTAGGCGAATTCTCTGCAACGCGTACCTATCGTGGTCACGTTGCGGACAAGAAAGCCAAGCGCTAAGGGGTTAGAAGATGGAAGTAGCCGCTAGTCATAAAGGCGCCCGACTCTCTGCCCAGAAAGCGCGCTTGGTCGCTGACCAGATCCGCGGGAAGAAAGTTGATGAAGCCCTGAATCTGCTGGCTTTCAGCAACAAAAAGGCCGCTGAAGTCATCAAGAAAGTGCTCGAGTCGGCAATTGCCAACGCTGAGCACAACGATGGCGCGGACGTGGATGACCTTAAGGTCTCCACCGTGTTTGTAAACGAAGGTCGCTCTCTCAAGCGCATCATGCCACGTGCCAAAGGCCGTGCTGATCGTATCGTGAAGCGGTCTTGCCACATCACGGTCAAGGTTGCTGACAAGTAGGAGTCGATCATGGGTCAGAAAGTACATCCGACGGGCTTTCGCCTCGGA
This sequence comes from Pseudomonas saliphila, assembly GCF_008638345.1. Lineage (GTDB taxonomy): Bacteria > Pseudomonadota > Gammaproteobacteria > Pseudomonadales > Pseudomonadaceae > Halopseudomonas > Halopseudomonas saliphila. The sequence continues at coordinate 3,675 of NZ_VTVA01000021.1, forward strand.
ATTGTTAAACAGCACACTTCGGTGTGGTACGCAGATGGCCGCACGTATGCGGACTATCTGAACACTGATCTGAAGGTACGCGAGTACGTTCAGAAGAAGCTGAAGAGCGCTTCGGTCAGTCGCGTTGAGATTCAGCGCCCGGCACAAACCGCCAAGATCACCATTCACACTGCCCGTCCGGGTATCGTGATTGGCAAGAAGGGCGAGGATGTCGAGAAGCTGCGCCAGGAGCTGACAAAGCAGATGGGCGTACCTGTGAATATCAACATCGAAGAGATCCGCAAGCCGGAACTCGACGCTGCTCTGGTAGCACAAAACGTTGCTCAGCAGTTGGAGCGCCGCGTGATGTTCCGTCGTGCCATGAAGCGCGCCGTACAGAACGCAATGCGCATTGGTGCCAAGGGTATCAAGATCCAGGTTGGTGGCCGCCTCGGCGGTGCCGAAATCGCCCGGAGCGAATGGTACCGTGAAGGCCGTGTGCCGCTGCACACTCTGCGTGCCGACATCGACTACGCAACGTATGAAGCCCACACCACATACGGTGTGATCGGTGTGAAGGTTTGGATTTTCAAAGGCGAGATCATTGGTGGTCAGCCCGAAGAAACCAAAGCCGTCGCGACCAAGAAAAAAGCTGCTAAGTAAGGGGTACGCACATGTTACAACCCAAGCGTACGAAGTTCCGCAAGCAAATGACCGGCCACAACCGTGGTCTGGCGCATCGCGGTAGTAAAGTGAGCTTTGGCGAATATGGACTCAAGGCCGTCGGCCGTGGTCGTCTGACAGCCCGTCAGATCGAAGCCGCTCGTCGTGCCCTGACTCGTCACGTTAAGCGTGGCGGTAAAATCTGGATCCGTGTCTTCCCGGATAAGCCGATTTCCAAGAAGCCTTTGGAAGTCCGGATGGGTAAAGGTAAGGGTAATGTCGAGTACTGGGTAGCCCAGATCAAGCCTGGCAAAATCCTGTATGAGATCGAAGGTGTTTCCGAAGAGCTGGCGCGCGAGGCGTTTACCCTTGCCGCTGCCAAGCTGCCTCTCGCTACCACCTTTGTTAAGCGGACGGTGATGTGATGAAAGCGACAGAACTTCGTGAAAAATCTGCCGAGCAGCTCAATGAGCAGCTGCTCACCCTGCTGCGTGACCAGTTCAATCTGCGGATGCAGAAGGCAACCGGTCAACTCGGTCAGAGCCACCTGCTGAAGCAGGCCAAGCGTGACATCGCTCGAGTCAAGACCGTGCTCAACCAGAAAGGTGGTAAGTGATCATGGCCGAGACCATTACAGATCGTAGCGTTACTGGCCGTGTGGTCAGCAACAAGATGGAAAAGACCGTTACTGTGCTGATCGAGCGCCAGGTAAAGCACCCGCTGTACGGTAAATACGTACGCCGCTCTACCAAGCTGCACGCACATGACGAGAACAACGAATGCCGCATCGGTGATCTGGTAACTATTCGGGAAACCCGTCCCTTGGCGAAAACCAAGAACTGGACCCTGGTACAGATCGACGAGCGCGCGGCGCAAGTTTAAGCCCGCGCTTGTTGGCGGAATTTTCAAGGGTCGGAGAAAGTTATGATTCAGACTCAATCCATGCTGGAAGTGGCAGATAACAGTGGTGCACGCCGCGTCATGTGTATCAAGGTTCTTGGCGGTTCTCACCGCCGCTACGCCGGCATTGGCGATATCATCAAAGTGACCGTGAAGGAAGCGATTCCCCGCGGCAAAGTAAAGAAAGGCCAGGTGCTCAATGCGGTCATCGTGCGTACTCGTCACGGTGTACGCCGTCCAGACGGTTCGCTGATCCGTTTTGATGGCAACGCAGCCGTTCTGCTCAACAATAAAAATGAGCCGATCGGTACCCGCATCTTTGGGCCAGTGACGCGTGAATTGCGTAATGAGCAGTTCATGAAGATCGTTTCCCTCGCGCCCGAAGTGCTGTAAGGAGCCCGGTCATGCAAAAGATAAAACGTGACGACGACGTAATCGTCATCGCCGGTAAAGATAAAGGTAAGCGCGGCAAGGTCCTCAAGGTCCTGGCTGACTCACGCCTGTTAATTTCCGGTGTCAACATTATCAAGCGGCACACCAAGCCAAATCCCATGGCTGGTGCGCAAGGCGGTATCGTTGAGAAGGAGGCGCCAATCCACGTCTCCAACGTGGCAATCTTCAACGGCGAGACCAGCAAGGCCGACCGTGTCGGCTTCAAGGTCGAAGACGGTAAGAAGGTTCGTATTTTCAAGTCGACGCAAAAAGCCGTCGACGCTTGAGAATCTAGGTGCTTACCATGGCAAGATTGAAAGAACACTACCGGACTACTCTCGTTCCCAAGCTCAAAGAAGAACTGGGCCTGCAGAACGTGATGGAAGTACCGAAGCTCACCAAGATCACCCTGAACATGGGCCTTGGCGAAGCAGTTGGTGACAAGAAAGTCATCGAACACGCAATGGCTGACCTCGAGAAGATCACTGGCCGTAAAGGCATCGTGACCTACGCTCGTAAGTCTATCGCTGGTTTCAAGATTCGTGACGGCTGGCCGATCGGTGTCAAGGTAACCTTGCGCCGTGAGCAGATGTACGAATTCCTGGACCGTCTGTTGGCTATTTCTCTGCCCCGCGTGCGCGATTTCCGCGGCCTGAACATTAAATCGTTCGACGGTCGTGGCAATTACAGCATGGGTGTCAAGGAACAGATCATCTTCCCGGAAATCGATTACGACAAGATCGATGTCCTGCGTGGTTTGGACATTACTTTGACAACCACTGCACGAACGGACGACGAAGGTCGTGCGCTGCTGCGTGCGTTCAACTTCCCGTTCCGTAACTAGGAGTCAGGTAATGGCAAAAGTCAGTATGAAAAACCGCGAGTTGAAGCGCACTCGTACGGTTGCCAAGTACGCTGTAAAGCGTGCTGAGCTCAAGGCCATCATCGGTAACATGAACGCGTCTGTTGAAGACCGTTGGAATGCTCAGATGGGGCTGCAAAAACTGCCGCGTGATGCGAGCCCGGTTCGTCAGCGTAACCGCTGCCGGATCACTGGCCGCCCGCACGGCGTATACCGCAAGTTCGGCCTTTCACGCATCAAATTGCGTGAAGCGGCAATGCGCGGTGATGTACCCGGTCTGGTTAAAGCCAGCTGGTAATCCAGACCTCAATTACTCAGTTTCAGGAGCAGAAAGCCCATGAGTATGCAGGACCCGTTAGCAGATATGCTGACCCGCATCCGTAATGCCCAGATGGCTGAAAAGTCCAGTGTCAGTATGCCTGCGGCAAAGCTGAAGGTGGCTGTCGCCAAAGTACTTAAAGAGGAAGGCTATGTTGCCGGTTATGAAGTGCAGGGCGACACCAAGCCTGTTCTTTCGATCGAGCTCAAGTACTTCGAAGGCAAGCCAGTTATAGAAGATGTCAAACGCATCAGCCGTCCAGGCCTGCGCCAGTACAAGTCCGTTGACCAGATTCCGAAGGTCAAGGGTGGACTGGGTGTCTCGATCGTCTCCACCAATAAAGGTGTTATGACTGATCGTGCCGCTCGCGCAGCCGGTATCGGCGGCGAAGTTCTTTGCACTGTATTCTGATAGGGGGTTACGATGTCTCGCGTCGCTAAAGACCCTGTCAAATTACCGCAGGGCGTAGAAATAAAGCTGGACGGTCAAGAGCTTTCGGTCAAGGGCGCCAAGGGCTCTCTGGATCTGAATCTCCACTCAACAGTAGAAGTTGTTCAGGAAGACGGCGTTTTGAAGTTCGCCGCACGTCCTGGCAGCCCAAATATGGCCATGGCCGGCACGACTCGTGCGCTGGTGCAAAACATGGTTACGGGTGTCACCCAAGGCTTCGAGCGCAAGCTGCAGTTGGTCGGTGTGGGTTACAAGGCGCAGGCCAAAGGGCAGACTCTGTCCCTGGCGCTGGGTTTTTCCCATCCGATTGACTATCAGCTGCCTGAAGGTGTTTCTGCGGAAACCCCGAGCCAGACTGACATCATCATTAAAGGTATCGACAAGCAACTAGTCGGTCAGGTAGCCGCGGAGATTCGTAATTTCCGTCGTCCCGAGCCTTATAAAGGCAAGGGTGTACGCTACTCCGATGAGGTCGTGCGTCGTAAAGAAGCCAAGAAGAAGTAGGGCATAGCAAATGAGCGATAAAAAAGTTATCCGTCTCCGTCGCGCTCGCCGTTCGCGTCTGAAGCAGCGCGAGCTGGAAGCCGTACGTCTGTGCGTGTACCGTTCTTCGCAGCACATGTACGCGCAAGTGATCTCAGCCGACGGTGCAAAAGTACTGGCCAGCGCATCCACTCTGGATGCCAGCCTGCGCAGCAGTGGCACTGGCAACATCGAAGCCGCCAAGAAAGTCGGGCTCCTGGTAGCCGAGCGCGCCAAGGCCGCTGGGATTAGTCAGGTCTCCTTCGACCGTTCCGGCTTCAAGTATCATGGCCGCGTGAAAGCGCTGGCCGACGCCGCTCGTGAAGGCGGGTTGGAATTCTAAGGGTAGAGCTATGGCTAATTTCGAGCAGAAGCGCGACGAAGGTTATATCGAGAAACTGGTTCAGGTTAACCGCGTTGCCAAAGTAGTAAAAGGTGGCCGTATCTTCGCCTTCACCGCATTGACGGTCGTTGGCGATGGTAATGGTCGAGTGGGTTTCGGTCGTGGCAAGGCACGTGAAGTGCCTGCAGCGATTCAGAAGGCCATGGAAGCCGCACGTCGTAACATGATCCAGGTGGATCTGAACGGTTCGACCTTGCAGTATCCGGTCAAGGCCGCGCATGGCGCCTCCAAGGTGTACATGCAGCCTGCTTCCGAGGGTACCGGCGTTATTGCTGGTGGCGCGATGCGTGCCGTCCTCGAAGCCGCTGGTGTGCATAACGTACTGGCCAAGTGTTACGGTTCCACCAACCCGGTTAACGTCGTCCAGGCCACTTACAAGGGTCTGAAGTCGATGCAGTCTCCCGAGTCTGTAGCGGCCAAGCGCGGCAAGACCGTTGAAGACATCGTGGGGTAACCTGAAATGGCTAATGCAACAATCAAAGTGACTTTGTACAAGAGTGCGATTGGTCGTCTGCCAAACCACAGGGCCTGTGTCAAAGGTCTGGGTTTGCGCCGTATCGGTCACACCGTCGAAGTCGAAGATACCCCGTCTGTGCGTGGGATGGTCAATCAGATCGCCTACATGGTTCGGGTTGAGGGTTAAGACATGAAATTGAATGATCTGCGTTCCGCGCCGGGTGCACGCCGTGAAAAGCTGCGCGTCGGCCGTGGTATCGGCAGCGGCCTGGGCAAGACTGCCGGTCGCGGCCACAAGGGTTTGAGCTCGCGTTCGGGCGGCACCGTAGCTCCGGGTTTCGAGGGTGGTCAGCAGCCGCTGCACCGTCGTCTGCCGAAGTTCGGTTTCACGTCCAAGATTGCGATGGTCACCGCTGAAATTCGTACCAGTGAGTTGAACAAGCTGGACGTTGACGTGATTGACCTGCAAGCCTTGAAGGATGCCAACATCATTGGCAACAAGTTTGTACGTGCCAAAGTCGTTCTTTCCGGCGATATGACCAAAGCGGTCAGCATCAAAGGGCTGAGAGCCACCAAAGGTGCGCGTGCAGCGATCGAAGCAGCTGGCGGCAAGATCGAGGACTAAATGGCTAAGCAAGGCGCTCTCTCTGGAATGAAGCAAGGCGGCCTGACGGAACTCTGGGGGCGCTTGCGCTTCCTGTTCCTGGCGATCATCGTATACCGCATCGGGGCACATATTCCCGTGCCCGGTATCAATCCTGATCGACTGGCTGACCTGTTCAGGCAGAACGAGGGAACCATACTTAGCCTGTTCAACATGTTCTCGGGTGGTGCTCTGGAGCGGATGAGTATCTTCGCTTTGGGCATCATGCCGTACATTTCTGCATCGATTATCATGCAGCTGATGACGGCGGTTAGCCCGTCGCTGGAACAGTTGAAGAAAGAGGGTGAATCCGGCCGTCGCAAGATCAGCCAGTACACCCGCTATCTGACATTGGTATTGGCATTTATTCAGGCCATCGGCATGTCTGTCGGTCTGGCCAGTCAGGGCGTGACGTTTGATACAGGGTTCAGCTTCTACTTCGTAGCGGTGACTACCTTTGTAGCGGGCGCCATGTTCATGATGTGGCTAGGCGAGCAGATCACCGAGCGGGGTATCGGCAACGGTATTTCCATGCTGATCTTCGCCGGTATCGTAGCCGGGCTGCCAAGCGCCATTGGCCAATCTTTCGAAGCGGCACGTCAGGGCGATATCAATATCTTCGCCTTGATTGCGATCGCATTGCTGGCCGTTGCGATGATTGCCTTTGTGGTTTTCGTCGAACGCGGACAGCGTCGGATTACGGTCAACTATGCCAAGCGCCAGCAGGGACGCAAGGTGTTCGCTGCCCAGACCAGCCATTTGCCGCTTAAGGTGAACATGGCCGGTGTGATTCCAGCGATCTTTGCCAGCAGTATCCTGTTGTTCCCGGCATCTTTGGGTACCTGGTTCGGCCAGGGTGAGGGCATGGGTTGGCTGCAGGGTTTGTCGCAGGCAATTGCTCCAGGACAGCCTTTGAACATCATTCTGTTTAGTGCGGGGATCGTTTTCTTCTGCTTCTTCTACACAGCGTTGATGTTCAATCCCAAGGATGTGGCTGAAAACCTGAAAAAGTCAGGCGCGTTCATTCCGGGGATTCGTCCGGGTGAGCAGTCGGCCCGTTATATTGACGGGGTGATGACGCGGCTGACCATGTTTGGCGCCATGTACATGACTGCGGTCTGTCTCTTGCCGCAGTTCCTGGTGGTGTCGGCTAATGTTCCCTTCTACCTGGGTGGGACGTCACTGTTGATCGTTGTTGTGGTTGTGATGGACTTCATGTCCCAAGTACAATCGCACCTCGTTTCTCAGCAGTACGAGTCTCTTATGAAGAAATCGAACTTGAAAGGCTACGGCAGCGGAATGCTGCGCTGAGAATCTCAAGGTTCTAGGAGTCTGTTATGAAAGTTGCAGCATCAGTCAAGAAGCTTTGCCGTAACTGCAAGATGGTCCGTCGCAATGGTAGCGTCCGGGTCATCTGCAGTGCTGAGCCCCGTCACAAGCAGCGTCAAGGTTAATACCCTTTCCCGTTGATTGTTGACTACGTCTCAGGATAACCGCCGCTCGGCCAGATAACTGGTCGGGTGGTTGATTTTTATTTTTGTTAGCGCTACCCTACTGCACCCTTTTTCACACACAGCTCGTGTACGTTTTGGGTTGAGTCAGAGTAGCTGTCAGACGGAGTAAATTTGGATGGCCCGTATTGCAGGCGTCAACATCCCGGATAACAAGCATACTGTTATCTCTTTGACCTATATCTTTGGTATTGGTCAAACCAAGGCACAACAGATCTGTGCCGCAACCGGTATTGCACCGGATGCAAAAATCAAGGATCTCAGCGAGGAGCAGGTTGATCTGCTGCGCACCGAAGTGGGCAAGAGCCACACTGAAGGTGACCTGCGTCGTTCGATCAACATGAACGTCAAGCGTCTCATGGATCTGGGCTGCTATCGTGGTCTGCGCCACCGTCGGGGCCTTCCGGTCCGCGGCCAGCGCACCAAGACCAATGCGCGTACCCGTAAGGGCCCACGCAAGCCGATCCGTAAGTAATCGCTAAGGAATATACAGATATGGCTAAGCCTGCTGCTCGTGTTCGTAAGAAAGTCAAAAAGACGGTGGTCGATGGGATTGCCCACATCCACGCGTCTTTCAACAACACCATCATCACCATTACCGACCGTCAGGGCAACGCTCTGAGCTGGGCGACTTCTGGTGGTTCCGGTTTCCGTGGTTCGCGTAAAAGCACCCCCTTTGCTGCCCAGGTTGCAGCAGAGCGTGCTGGTCAGGCTGCTCTGGAATACGGTCTGAAAAACCTCGACGTTAATGTGAAGGGCCCAGGCCCGGGTCGTGAATCGGCAGTACGTGCGCTGAATACTTGTGGCTACAAGATCAGCGGCATCACCGATGTCACCCCCATCCCACATAACGGCTGTCGCCCGCCTAAAAAGCGCCGCGTGTAACCAGGAGACGGAAATGGCTAGATATATTGGTCCCAAATGTAAACTGTCTCGTCGCGAAGGCACCGATCTTTTTCTCAAGAGCGGTGTTCGCGCCCTTGACTCTAAGTGTAAGCTGGAAAGCCCTCCGGGCGTCCATGGCCAGCGTCGTGGCCGGTTGTCCGAGTACGGCACCCAGCTGCGTGAAAAGCAGAAAGTCCGCCGCATGTACGGGATTCTGGAGCGTCAATTCGCCAATTATTACAAGGAAGCTGCCCGTCTGAAGGGTGCGACCGGCGAAAACCTGCTTCAGTTGCTCGAGCGTCGTCTGGACAACGTTGTTTATCGTATGGGCTTCGGCTCTACGCGTGCCGAAGCGCGTCAGCTTGTTTCGCACAAAGCAATCAGCGTCAACGGCAAGACTGTGAATGTCGCTTCGTTCCTGGTTTCCCCAGGTGATGTGGTCGCTGTTCGCGAAAAGGCCAAGAACCAACTGCGTATTGGCGGTTCGCTGGAGCTTGCTGCACAGCGCGGTCAATCCGAATGGCTGGAAGTCGATACAGCCAAAAAGGAAGGTGTCTTCAAGACCCTGCCTTCACGGAGTGATCTGTATGCCGACATCAACGAAAGTCTGATCGTCGAGCTTTACTCCAAGTAAGCGTCAGTAAGCAAAAGGTGCCCCCATGCAGAGTTCGGTTACCGAGTTTCTAACACCACGTCATATTGACGTACAGGAAAGCTCGCCTACGCGTGCCAAGATTACTCTTGAGCCGCTTGAGCGTGGTTTCGGCCATACCCTGGGCAATGCGCTGCGTCGCATTTTGCTCTCCTCCATGCCCGGTTGTGCCGTGGTAGAGGCGGAAATCGACGGCGTTTTGCATGAATACAGCGCCATCGAAGGCGTACAGGAAGATGTCATCGAGATCCTGCTTAACCTGAAAGGGTTGGCGATCAAGATGCACGGCCGTGATCACGTTACCTTGTCTCTTTCCAAGAAAGGGCAGGGGCCGGTCACCGGTGCAGACATTCAACTGGATCATGACGTCGAGATCGTTAACCCTGATCACGTCATTGCCAATATGTCTGACACTGGTGTCCTGAACATGAAGTTGACTGTGGCACGCGGTCGGGGCTATGAGCCCTCCGATGCTCGCCAGTCTGAAGACGATGAAAGCCGCTCGATCGGCCGCTTGCAGCTTGATGCTACTTATACCCCGGTTCGCCGTGTGGCCTATGTAGTGGAAAGTGCTCGTGTAGAACAGCGTACCAACCTGGATAAGCTGGTCATTGACCTGGAAACCAACGGTACCCTGGATCCGGAAGAAGCTATTCGCCGCGCTGCTACCATTCTTCAGCAGCAGCTGGCCGCTTTTGTTGACCTGAAGGGAGATCACGAGCCTGTGATCGAACATCAGGAAGACGAGATCGATCCGATCCTGCTGCGCCCGGTTGATGATCTGGAGTTGACTGTACGTTCGGCCAACTGCCTGAAAGCAGAAAATATTTACTATATCGGCGATCTGATCCAGCGTACCGAAGTGGAACTGCTGAAGACCCCGAACCTGGGCAAGAAATCCCTGACCGAGATCAAGGATGTCCTGGCTTCACGTGGTCTGTCACTGGGTATGCGTCTGGACAACTGGCCGCCTGCAAGCTTGAAGAAGGACGACAAGGTTTCGGCCTGATCGTCTCGACACCGAGGAATTGAGAGATGCGTCATCGTAAAAGTGGTCGTCACCTGAATCGGACCAGCTCACACCGTAAGGCCATGTTTCAAAACATGGCGGTGTCGCTGTTCGAAAACGAACTGATCAAAACGACTCTGCCCAAGGCCAAGGAATTGCGCCGTGTGGCTGAGCCGCTGATCACCCTGGCTAAGGAAGACACCGTAGCCAACCGTCGTCTGGCGTTTGACCGTACCCGTAGCAAGGAAGCGGTTGGTAAATTGTTCAACGACCTGGGCAAGCGTTATGCCGAGCGTCCCGGTGGTTATATTCGCATTCTCAAGTGCGGATTCCGTACTGGCGATGCGGCTCCCATGGCTTATGTGGAGTTGGTTGATCGTCCGGAGCTGAGTGCAGCTGCTGACGAGTAAGGTGTAAAGCGCGAATAGAAAGGCCGGATCCTAGATCCGGCTTTTTTTTGCCCAGATTTTATCTATCACCTGAGTTGATTTAAGTCATTGGGGTTACGTGGCCGATCTGCGTACTATCATCTCATCGCCGACGGGCTTAGCAGCGAACCGGACGCGCGTATTGCAGTACACACCAAGGAGTCCCACATGACAGACAAGCCGAAACTTACGACCGCAGCCGGTGCACCCGTTGCCGATAACCAGAATTCGATGACAGCCGGGCAGCGGGGCCCGTTGCTCCTGCAGGACGTCTGGTTTCTGGAAAAACTGGCGCACTTTGATCGTGAAGTGATACCTGAGCGCCGCATGCATGCTAAAGGTTCTGGTGCCTTCGGCGACTTTGTCGTGACTCATGATATTACTCAGTATTCCAAAGCCCAGGTGTTCTCTACCGTCGGCAAAAAGACGCCGATGTTCGTGCGTTTTTCGACCGTCGCCGGCGAGCGCGGTGCTGCTGATGCCGAGCGGGATATCCGCGGTTTCTCGATGAAGTTCTACACCGAGCAGGGGAACTGGGACCTGGTAGGTAACAATACGCCGGTATTCTTTTTCCGCGACCCGCTGAAGTTTCCTGATCTGAACCATGCCATTAAACGTGATCCGCGCACCAATATGCGCAGTGCTAACAATAACTGGGACTTCTGGACCAGCCTGCCGGAAGCGCTGCACCAGGTCACCTATGTCATGGGCGACCGCGGCATCCCGGCCTCGTACCGTCACATGCACGGGTTCGGATCGCACACCTACAGTCTGATCAGCGGCGACAATCAGCGCTATTGGGTCAAATTCCACTTCAAGACTCAGCAGGGCATTAAGAACCTGACGGATGAGGAGGCAGCAGCCATCGTAGCGGGTGACCGGGAAAGCTCCCAGCGTGACCTGTATGACGCGATTGAGCGTAAAGATTTCCCGCGTTGGACCATGTATGTACAGATCATGCCCGAGATGGACGCCGCTAAAGTGCCGTACCACCCCTTCGACCTGACCAAGGTCTGGCCCAAGGGTGACTATCCGCTGATCGAAGTTGGGTATTTCGAGCTTAACCGCAATCCGGAGAACTACTTCCAGGATGTCGAGCAAGCAGCTTTTTCCCCTGCCAACGTAGTGCCGGGTATCAGCTTCTCGCCAGACCGGATGTTACAAGGCCGGCTGTTCTCCTACGGTGATGCGCAGCGGTATCGGCTGGGGGTCAACCACCATCAGATCCCGGTCAATGCACCGCGCTGTCCTTTCCACAGTTTCCACCGCGATGGTGCGATGCGCACCGACGGTAACCAGGGCGGACGTGTTTCCTATGAGCCGAACAGTTATGAGGAGTGGCAGGAACAGCCTGATTTCAGCGAGCCGCCTCTTGCACTGGAAGGTGCGGGCGCGCGTTACGACTTCCGTGCGGATGATGACGATTACTTTTCTCAAGCAGGTGACCTGTTTCGTCTGATGTCGCCGGAAGAGCAGCAGCGTCTGTTCCAGAATACCGCGCGGGCGATGGACGGTGCCGAGCGGCATATCAAGATCCGTCACATCGGTCATTGTATTCAGGCGGATCCCGCCTACGGGGAGGGCATGGCGGGTGCGCTTGAAATCCCGTTGACGGAAGTGCTGGCGTAAGAGAAGAGTTAGGCCTGCTATACCGAGCCTGCAGCGTGCTGCAGGCTTTTTGCGTTGTAGAGGTTGGGTTGTGGCCATCGGACCGGCTATCTGGTCTCGGCGGCCGCCGTTGGGGCGCCGCCGATTGCTCGATTCAGCTCTAGGCTACCGGATCAGCTGTCGCGCTTCAGCAACGGACCGAGGAATTGCCCAGTGTGTGATTGCTTGGCTTCGGCGATCTGTTCCGGCGTACCCGTCGCAATGATCAGGCCGCCCTTGGAACCGCCTTCCGGCCCCAGGTCGACCACCCAGTCGGCGGTCTTGATTACGTCCAGATTGTGTTCGATCACCACAATGGTGTTGCCGTGATCGCGCAGCCGGTGCAGCACATCAAGCAGTTGCTGGATATCAGCAAAGTGCAGGCCGGTGGTCGGCTCATCGAGGATATACAGCGTCTTGCCAGTATCCCGTTTGGACAGTTCCCGAGCCAGCTTCACCCGTTGCGCTTCGCCACCAGACAGCGTCACCGCCGACTGGCCCAGGCGGATGTAAGACAAGCCGACTTCCATCAGCGTCTGCAGCTTACGTGCCAGCGACGGCACGGCATCGAAGAATTGCCGGGCCTCCTCGATGGTCATCTCCAACACCTCGTGGATGTTCTTGCCCTTGTACTTGATCTCCAGTGTCTCGCGGTTGTAACGCTTGCTTTTGCATACATCGCAGGGCACGTAAATATCCGGCAGAAAATGCATCTCCACCTTGATCAAACCATCGCCCTGGCAGGCTTCGCAGCGTCCGCCTTTGACGTTGAAGGAAAAACGTCCAGCCTTGTAGCCTCGAGATCGAGCTTCCTGAGTGCCGGCAAAAAGATCCCTTACAGGAGTGAAGAGCCCGGTATAGGTGGCGGGGTTGGAGCGCGGTGTGCGGCCGATTGGGCTCTGGTCAATGTCGACAACCTTGTCCAGGTGCTGCAGGCCATCGAGAGTTGTGTAGGGCGCGGCCTCCAGCGTCGTGGCTCCGTTCAGCGCAGTGGCGGTGATCGGATACAAGGTGTTGTTGATCAGGGTTGATTTACCTGAGCCGGAGACGCCTGTCACACAGGTCATAAGGCCGATCGGGATTTCCAGGTCGACTTTCTGCAAGTTATTGCCACAGGCGCCCTTGAGGCGCAGCCATTCATCCTTGCGCGGTGGATGTCGTTTGGCGGGCACCGGTATTTTCACGCGCCCCGACAGGTATTTGCCGGTCAGTGAATCGGGATGTGCCATCACCTCGGCAGGTGTGCCTTGGGCGACTATCTGCCCGCCGTGCACGCCAGCGCCCGGTCCTATATCCAGCACGTGGTCGGCAAGCCGAATAGCATCCTCGTCGTGCTCGACGACGATGACGGTGTTACCCAGGTCGCGAAGGTGGATCAGCGTTCCCAGCAAGCGCTCATTATCGCGCTGGTGCAGACCTATCGATGGCTCATCGAGAATATACATAACGCCCACCAGGCCGGCGCCGATCTGGCTGGCCAGACGAATACGCTGGGCTTCGCCGCCCGAGAGGGTATCGGCGCTCCGGTCGAGGCTAAGGTAATCCAGTCCTACATTGACCAGAAACATCAGTCGTGCACGGATTTCCTTCAGAATCTTCTCGGCAATCTCGCCGCGGTTGCCGGGCAAGTGAAGCTGCGCGAAATACTCCGCCGCAGCGCCAACTGGCATGGTGCTGATGCCGGGCAGATTGCGGTCGTCGATGAACACATGCCGCGCTTCGCGGCGCAGGCGCGTGCCGTGACAATCCTGACAAGGCTGGGTGCTGAGAAACTTGGCCAGATCCTCGCGCACTGTTTGCGATTCGGTTTCCCGATAACGGCGCTCCAGATTTGGCAGGATGCCCTCGAAGGGATGCTCACGCTTGACGATGTCGCCACGGTCATTGAGGTAGCGAAAGGGGACCTTTTCGCTGCCGGTGCCGCTGAGCACCAGCTTGCGGTGCGCATCGGACAGCTCGGCGAAGGGTGTTTCCAGGTCAATGCCATAATGCCCGGCCAGCGAGCTGAGCATCTGGAAATAGTAAACGTTGCGCCGGTCCCAGCCGCGAATCGCACCCTCGGCCAGTGTCAGTTCGCCGTTGACCAGCCGCCGCGCATCGAAGAATTGCTTTACGCCCAGTCCATCACAGGTGCTACAGGCGCCGGCTGGATTGTTGAACGAGAACAGCCGCGGTTCCAGCTCGCTGATCGAATGGCCGCAAATAGGGCAGGCGAAGCGGGCGCTGAAGGTTACTTCTTCACCGTCCTCGCCTTCCATGGGTGCGATGGTGGCGACACCGTCGGCCAGCTTGAGCGCAGTCTCGAAGGACTCGGCCAGGCGTAGCTGTAAGTCTTCGCGCACCTTGAAGCGATCCACGACCACCTCGATGGTGTGCTTGCGATTTTTCTCCAACGCTGGCGCTTCGTCCAGATCATGAATGCGGCCGTTGATACGTGCGCGCACGAAGCCCTGGGCTCGCAGCTCATCGATCAACGCGAGATGTTCACCCTTGCGGTCGCGCATGACCGGCGCGAGCAACATCAGCTTGCTGCCTTCCGGGTAGGCCAGTACCTGGTCAACCATCTGGCTGACGGTCTGCGCTGCGAGTGGTTCGCCATGGTCGGGGCACAGGGGAATACCTACCCGTGCAAACAGCAGACGCAGATAATCGTAGATCTCGGTAATGGTGCCGACAGTCGATCGCGGATTATGTGACGTCGATTTCTGTTCAATGGAAATCGCCGGGGATAAGCCTTCGATATGGTCGACGTCAGGCTTTTCCATGATCGACAGGAACTGCCGGGCATAGGCAGAGAGTGACTCAACGTAACGACGTTGGCCCTCGGCATAAAGCGTATCGAACGCCAGAGAAGATTTCCCGGAACCGGATAGACCGGTGATGACGATGAGCTTGTCACGGGGCAGGTCGAGGTCAATGTTCTTCAGGTTGTGGGTACGGGCCCCACGAATAACGATGGTATCCACTGCACATCCACCCAAGGCCAGCAAAGCTGACTAGTATACGTTGCTCGCGGCATGCGCGCCAAAAACCGAATGCACTGCGAACAATGAACAATCGCGCGCCAGGCCGTAAAACCGACTTCAAGAGCGTTCACTAAAGCCATCGGCAAGCATGCTAAAATGCGCCCCTTTTGTTCAGGCAGGAGTATCCATTGAATCAGTCCGATAGCATGATGCCCGCCGAGCGTCGCGCCGCCGCATCGCTGGCAGCGGTGTTTGCCTTCCGTATGCTCGGACTGTTTATGGTCCTGCCGGTTCTCGCTATCTACGGTCAGGCGCTCGATGGCGCGACGCCGCTGTTGATCGGGGTGGCGATTGGCGCCTACGGCATTACCCAGGCCTTTCTGCAAATTCCTTTCGGCATGTTGTCCGACCGTATCGGGCGCAAGCCGGTTATCGTGGGTGGCTTGGTATTGTTTGCCCTTGGCGGGCTGGTGGCCGGGCAGGCCGACAGTATTCAAGGCGTGATCGCCGGCCGCGTCCTGCAGGGCGCCGGCGCCATTGCCGCAGCAGTCATGGCTCTGGTGGCTGATCTGACCCGCGAGCAGCATCGTACCAAAGCCATGGCGATGATCGGCATGAGCATTGGCGTGTCCTTCGGCCTGGCAATGGTGGCCGGCCCGCTGATCGCAAGCATGGCAGGTTTGCAGGGAGTGTTCTATGTGACCACCCTGCTGGCGTTGGCGGGAATGGTATTGGTGCTGTGGGCGGTGCCGGCGCCGCCGGCTGACGTGGTGCAGCACCGCGACGCAGGCATTGCCCGTGCCGCCGTGCTGCCTGCATTGCGTAATATCGAGCTATGGCGGCTGAACTATGGCATCGCCGTACTGCATGCGATTCTGATGGCAAGCTTCGTCGCCATCCCGCTGGCGCTCAGCGAGCAAGCAGGCCTGCCCAGCGAACAGCACTGGTGGGTGTACCTTACTGCGCTGTTGGTCTCGTTCGCGGCCATGGTGCCATGCATCATCTATGCGGAACGCCAGCGACGCGTGAAGCAGGTGGTACTGGGGGCGATTCTGTTGCTGGTACTGGTGCAGCCGATGTTGTGGGCGAGCATGGCCTCGCTGGGCTGGCTGGTTGCGGCAATCGTGTTGTATTTCATCGGCTTCAATCTGCTCGAAGCCACCCTGCCGTCACTGCTCAGCAAGCTCGCCCCGGCGGGTGCGAAGGGCACGGCAATGGGTATTTACTCTACCAGTCAGTTCATTGGGGCCGCGCTGGGCGGGGTCCTGGGCGGCGCGGTATACGGGGCCTACGGCTTGGGCGGGGTATTCGTCTGCTGCGCCGTGCTTGCCCTTTCATGGCTGCTGATTGGTGTTAAGATGCGTCAACCAGCCTATGTAATCAGCTACCGTCTGCCGTTGCCCCTCGAGCTAGTCAAGGATGAGGATCTGCTCCGGCGAATACTTGCCGTACCGGGCGTGGCTGAGGCGGTTATTGTGGCGGAAGAAGCCGTTGCATACATCAAAGTAGACATTCAAGTGCTGAATCGTGAGCAGCTGGACCGCGTGTTGAGTCCGGCCTGAATCAGGCAGTACACAGGAGATTAATGAGATGGCCAGAGGCGTCAACAAGGTAATTCTAATTGGTAACGTAGGCGGCGATCCGGATGTGCGCTATCTACCCAACGGCAATGCGGTTGCCAACGTGACCCTTGCAACCAGTGACAGCTGGAAGGACAAGCAGACCGGGCAACAGCAGGAACGCACCGAATGGCACCGCGTGGTGTTCTTTGGCCGTCTGGCTGAAGTCGTTGGTGAATACGTGCGCAAGGGCTCGAAGATGTATATCGAAGGACGCCTGCAGACCCGCGAGTGGGAAAAGGACGGCGTCAAGCGTTACACCACCGAGATTGTTGTCGATATCGGTGGCCAGATGCAGTTGCTCGACGGGCGTCCGCAGGGCGGCGAACAGGGAGCGGCACCGCGTCAGCAGCCCCAGCGTCAAGCTCCCCAGCATTCGCAACAAGCTGCGCCCCAGCAGCAGTCGGCCCCGCAGCAGCAACGCCCTCAACAGGCACCGCAGCAGCCTGCGCCGGACTACGACAGTTTTGATGATGACATCCCGTTCTAGGAGTCACCTTAGTAGAACGTGTAAAATTTCTGCCGAAGAGCCCCGCCATTGCGGGGTTTCTTTTGCCTTTGATATAGAGCGGGACAGCTTCGTACACTGGCGCAGCCGCGCCGGAGTCTGGTTCGGTGCGAGGCAGACAATAGAGCTCTTTGGCTAATTTGGTCGAGGATTAACGCAGCAGTGCAGCTTGCGATGGAACAGGAACAGACCCCGATGTCCGAAGTGTATTTTGTACGCCATGGCCAGGCTTCGTTTGGCTCCGACAACTACGACAAGCTATCCGAGACAGGGCATGAACAGGCCCGACTGCTTGGCGAATATTTTCGCGAGCGCGATATGCACTTCGATCACATGCTCATTGGCAATATGGTGCGCCAACGTGAGACCGCCGAAGGGATATGCCAAGGGCTGGGGTTATCCGACCCGACCTTCGAAGTATTTGAAGAGTTGAACGAATTCGATTTCCATTCTATTCGGGCAGCCTATAGCGCGCAGTTTCCGGATGAAAAACTACCCGAAAAGCCGGCGATAGCGGACTTTTTCAAGCAGCTGCGCAAAGGAATTCTTCTCTGGTCGCGGGGCGAGCTGGAAGGCGAGTTGCCGGAGACCTGGGCTACCTTTGAAGACCGGATACAGCGCCTGCGTGAGGATCTGATGGCGCGGTGCGTTGGCAAGCGCGTGCTCGCAGTCAGCTCCGGCGGTGCGATCGCGATGGTGATGCGCCAGTTGTTGCAGGCACCCTGCGAAACCATGATCGAACTCAACCTGCAAACCCGTAACACTGCGTTGATACATTGCGTTTTCAACGCGCGCTCAATGCGTTTGTGCGGCTTCAACAGCGTTCCGCATCTTGATCGGCCCGACCGGCAATCATTGATCACCCACGCCTGAGCGTCACGTTCGTGCTCCGCCAGCTCCGGCGGGGTGACGGGAGCAGGCGAAACACTGCACAATGTGCGACTACGAGTAGAAACAAGGGCGAGTGGATGCGAATGCGGGTATTGCTGCTTGGAGGGGAGTCCCGATTGGGACAGGCCTTATTATCCCAGGCGGCGGCAGAGTCAATCAGGATCGATGCACCAGCACGTCCAAAGGATGGCTGGTTGGCAGGCACGATAGACGATTGCCTCGATATCTTTCAGCCAGACCTCGTCATCGATCTTGCCTACTACCACGAGCAATTTCAGCTGAGCCTGCACAATGAGCCGCAGCTGGCCAGCCAGCGGGCTTATGGTGAGCAATTGATCAGGGCATGCTCGTCGCGCGGTATCACCTCCTTTATGGTGTCGAGCACCAGAGTGTTTGATGGTTTGAAGAAAACCACCTATACCGAGCGGGACAAACCTGCACCAGGTGAATCGGTTGGCGAGTTGCAAGCGGCGTTAGAGAGCCTGATCCGCAGTGTCAGCGACAGACATCTGATTCTACGCTTCAGCTGGCTGCTTGATAGTTCGCCTGACGGGCAGCTCGGTCGACTGCTCAATCAATTGCAGCACCAGGATCCTGTGCAGCTCGCGGAAGAGTGGCGGGGCAATCCGACGCCCGTGGCGGATGCCGCGCGGGTCATGCTGGCAGTACTCAAGCAGCTGGACTGCGAGGCGCCGGTACACGGTGTGTACCATTACGGCAGTACTGAGCCCACCACCTGGATCAGCTTTGCCCAGAGCGTGACCCAGGAGCTGCTGGCCACCCACCGGCTGGACAAGGATCCGGTGATTCATCCCATGCCGTTCAATACCACACCGATGGCAGGGCTCGAACCGCAGAACGCCTCCCTGGTTAGCCGCAAGATCCTCATGACCTATGGCATCAAGCCGCGTTCATGGCGTAGCCAGCTGCCAGAGCTGCTCAAGAGCGTCGAATCTGCCTAACGACAAACGGCCGCATCAGCGGCCGTTTGGTTGTAGCAGGGTGAGACTACTTAGAACTTGTAGCCCAGACCGACCATGTAGACCCATGGATCGACGTCGACATCGACTTCAACGGGCAGACCGCTGAAGCTTGTTTTAGCGGTCGTGCTGATATCGATGTAACGGACCTGCGCGTTCAGCATGACGTTTTCTGTCAGCGTGAAGTCGGCGCCGACCTGGCCAGCCAAGCCCCATGAGTTTTCCAGCCTCAAACCATCATAACCTCTGTTTTCTGCGTCGCTACCGACGTCTTCATCAAAGAACCAGGTAAAGTTTACGCCTGCGCCGACGTAGGGCTGGAACGCCGAGTTGCTCTGCATTGGATACCAGATGGCGCTTAGGGTAGGCGGTAAATGTTTGATAGTGCCTAATTTCCCGTCAAACGGAGCTCCCAAACCCGCCACGCCAACGTCATGTTTAAACGGCGTCGCTGCCAGCAACTCAATCCCAACATTATCGGTCAGCATGTAGGCAAAGTTCAGGCCTAACTGAGTGTTGCTATCCAGCGTTGCCTTGCCGCCGAGAGACGTTCCGGCTGCTTCAATGGCTGAGCTATCTTCCCGTGGATCAACCGTAATTGCACCGGCGCGAACGATAACGTCACCGGCCTGGTGAGCCTGAGCGACCGCGGTAGCGAGTAATGCTGGAGCAATAAGAAGGCTGGCGACGAGTTTGGTAGCGAAGCGTGACATGTAGGTACTCCTGGGTAGGTATCGATGGACGGACTTTACGTGGTTCACAGCACCCAAATATTGATCTGGAGCAATTGACGCGCCCTCTGTCATGCGACGGTGCGCCACATGCGGTTGAAGTCTGTCGGCGCACAGATGATAATGAGTCTCTTTTGTGGTCGGACTCAATCGAGCCGGCGTCTCGGAGAGGTTTAATGAAGGTTGTCTGGTTATTGATCCTGGCTTGCATGCCAGGTGCGTTGCTGGCGCAGGATGCTGGCGATCAAGCGCTATCTGAAAGCGAAAGACTGATGGGCGAGGCCCGCGATTCCCAGCAACGCATCGATGCGCTGGACGACGCCACCCGGGACGCCTTGCAACGTTATCGCCAGGCCATACAGCAGCGTGAGCAGCTGGGGGATTACAACAAGCAGCTTGCCGAGATGGTGCAGACTCAGCGCGGTGAACTCGAGTCGCTGCAGACCCAGCTGGCGAGCATCGAGGAAACCCAGCGTGAAGTGCTGCCCATGCTGCAGCGCATGCTTTATTCGCTGGAAACATTCGTTTCGCTTGATGTGCCGTTTCAACTGGAAGAGCGCAACGAGCGCCTCGGGCAGCTGCGCGACCTGATGGCGCAACCCGATGTCAGCGTGGCGGAGAAATACCGCCGCGTGCTCGAGGCCTACCAGATCGAAAGTGACTACGGTCGCACGCTCGAAGCCTGGCGCGGTCCGCTGGAGGTGGATGGCAGTCAGCGCGTCGTCGACTTCCTGCGTTTGGGCCGGGTGATGCTGTTCTATCAGACGCTTGATGGTCGTCGTCAGGGGTATTGGGACGCCGCCGGAAGCGATTGGGCTGAGCTGTCGGACGATTATCACCGCACCCTTCAGCAGGGGCTGAATATCGCTCATCAGCAACAGACGCCGGTCATGCTGCGTTTGCCGTTGCCTCCAGTAGAGCCGCAGGGAGATGCCCCATGAAGCGTCTGGTCATCAGTTGTGTGCTCGCGGCGCTGGTGCCGTTGGCTCAGGCCCAACCTGTCAACCTGGACGAACTGCTGCGTGATATCCGCGAAGTGCGTAGCCAGGAACAGCAGGTGATGCAGGAACGTGAAGCGGCGTTTCTTGCCGAGCGGGACCAGCAACAAAGCCGGGTAGAAGCGGCTGAAAGTGAGCTTGCCGAAATACAAGCCGAGGCTGACCGGTTGAAAACAGCCTTCGACGAGCTGGAAACAGCCCTGGCTGAAGGTGAGGCAGAACTCGCGCAACGCAGTGGCAATCTTGGCGAACTCTTTGGCGTGGTGCGGCAGATTGCCGGCGATACCCAGAGCCAGTGGCAGGATTCGCTGTTGAATCTGCAGTTCCCTGAGCGCATGAACAGGCTTGATGCGCTATCGCAGAGCCGTGGTATCCCTACCATCGAATCGCTTGAACAGTTCTGGTTCATGCTTCAGCAGGACATGACCGCAAGCGGCAAGGTCAGCCGGTTCGAGGCGCCCGTGGTGGGTCTGGATGGCGAACAGCAGACCCTGCCGGTGGTCAGCGTCGGGCCCTTCACTGCGCTGCAGGATGACCATTATCTTATTTACCAGCCCGAAGCCGATCGCTTGCTGGTCGCGGCTCGGCAGCCGGGCGGGCGCGGACTGATCGACGATTTCGTGGCACCCCGCGACACGCTGGCTGACCTGCAGATCGACCCCACCCGCGGCAACGTGATCCAACAGATCCAACTGACCCCGTCGCTAATGGAACGAGCACGACAGGGCGGCGTGGTGGGTTACGTGATAATGGCACTGGGTGTGCTCGGTTTGCTACTGGCACTCGCGCGGCTGGTATGGCTGCAGCGCACCAGCGCGCGGGTCGACCGACAAATCGACAATCTGGATCGACTGAGCGACGACAATCCGCTGGGCCGTGTACTCGGTGTTATCGGCAACCAGCCGAAGCTCGAGGAGCTGGACACACTGGAGCTCAAGCTGGACGAAGCGATCCTCAAGGAAACGCCCAAACTCGATCGCTGGCAGGGGCTGATCAAGCTGCTGGCTGCCGTTGCGCCGCTGCTGGGTCTGCTGGGTACAGTCACCGGCATGATTGCCACCTTCCAGGCGATCACCCTGTATGGCACCGGTGATCCGAAGTTGATGGCCGGAGGGATCTCCCAGGCATTGGTCACCACCGTACTGGGGCTGGTGGTGGCGATTCCGTTGCTGTTCCTGCATGGCCTGGTCGCCGCGCGCAGCAAGGCGCTGATTCAGGTGCTGGAACAGCAAAGTGCCGGTCTGATCGCGCTGCATCTGGGTGGCGAGGAGCGCAAGGGTGAGTGAAGGCCTGCTGCATCTGCAGGACTTTTTTGACAGCGGCGGTTGGGTGCTGTGGGCCATTCTGTGCGCCACTGTGCTGCTCTGGACGCTGATGCTTGAGCGCTTGTGGTTTCTCGCCCGGGTGTTTCCCAATGAGGCCCGCGACCTGCGCAGTAACTGGCTGGCGCGGACCGAACGCGGCAGCCTGGCAGCGCGGCATATTCGCACTGCCTGGCTGTCGCAGGCGCAATTGCGGCTCAACCGCAGCGTGCCGATGGTGCGGGTGCTGATCGCCCTGTGCCCGCTGCTCGGGCTGCTCGGCACGGTCACCGGCATGATTCAGGTGTTCGACGTCATGAGCCTGAGTGGTAATGGCAATCCGCGCGCCATGGCTTCGGGGGTATCCCGCGCGACCGTACCGACCATGGCCGGCATGGTCATCGCCATCAGCGGGCTGTTCTGTCTGGCACGGCTGGATCAACAGTCACGTCGCGCCTTCCAGCGCCTGACTGACAAACTGCGTCACGACTAGGATTTATTTATGCGCATGCGCAGACATACCGCCACCAACGATGAAGAAGCCGGGATCGATCTGACCCCGATGCTCGATATCGTGTTCATCATGCTGATCTTTTTCATCGTGACCAGCTCCTTTATCAAGGAAGCCGGTATCACCGTGCAGACGCCCTCGGCCGCCAGCGCCACGGAACAGCCCAAGGGCAACATCCTGATTGCGGTGAGTCCGAACGGTGAAATCTGGATGGACGGCCAGCAAGTGGATATCCGTGCCGTGCGTGCGGCCGTAGAGCGCATGCGGGTGGATCAGCCCGATAGCAGCGTGGTGGTTCAGGCCGACCAGGATTCCCGTAGCGGTCTGGTCATCCAGGTGATGGATCAGGTGCGCCTGGCTGGCGTGCAGGATGTCGCGCTGGCTGCCACCGCCGGCAACGGCAACCGCTGATGCGATTGCTGTTGAGTTTTCTCGGTGCAGTGCTGATTGCCCTGGCGCTGTTCGCACTGATGGTGGTGCTGGTGATGCCGCCGCGTGACGACAGCGCGCCGGATCAGGAGCTGGCGCGGGTGAGCTTTGTTCGCAGTGTTAGCGACACGACCAGCGAAAGCCGGGAGCGCCAGCCGCGTGAAGCGCCGGAACGCCCGCAGCCACCCGAGCCAACCCCGCAGCCAACGCCGCCACAACAGCAACCGCAGGTCACTGCTGAACTGGACCTGAATATCGAGGTGCCGAGCATCGATGCGCAGATCAGCCTGAGCACTGCGCCCCGGCTTGAGGGACTTACCGCCGCGGAGGTCGAAAGCACCCCACCGGCTCCGGTCTCCGCGCCAGCGATGGACGCCGAACCGTCGTTGTCGGAGGAAGTCACGCCCATCAATGACGTTCCGCCTAATTACCCGCAGCGGGCGCTGGCGGCCGGTATTGAGGGCGAAGTCACGCTGGCCTTTACCATTACTGCCGAGGGCAGGGTGGATAACCTGCGGGTGACGCACGCCGAGCCCAAGGGTGTGTTCGATCGCGAAGCGCGTCGGGCGGCGAGCCGTTGGCGGTTTGCGCCCCGGCGAGAAAATGGCCAGCCGGTGGCCAGGGAAGCCACCAAGACGCTGTACTTCAAACTCGATGGAGGACGTCGATGAATCGCTCGCGTCATTCTCTGAAAGCTGTGGTTTTGTGCGTGCTGCTTGGGAGTGGCGCGGCGCAAGCTCAGCAGGCCATCAACCCTGGCGTGTTCAGCGCACTGAATTCGGCGCAACAGGCTCAGCAAGCCGGCGACTATGCCCGTGCGCTTTCGCGGCTGGAAACTGCTTTGGAGCAATCGCGGGACGGTAGTCTGGAGCGCGCGTTGATTGAGCAGCGTTTCGGTTATCTGGCCATCGCCCGCGAGCGCAACGCCGAAGCGATTGATTGGCTGCGCAAGGCGCTGGCACATGATCAGCTGTCTGCTGACGCAGCGCGACAAGACCGGATCAACCTGGCGCAGCTGCTGATCATGCAGGAGCGCTACCGTGAAGCCGTTACCTTGCTGGAGCGCGAACATGCACAGCAGCCCCTGGGTAACCAGCCAAAGCGACTACTGGTTCAGGCCTACAGTCGGTTACAGCAGTACAGTAAGGCCATACCCATCGCCGAGCAGGTGGTAACGGCGGAGCCGGGGGTGGAAGCAACCTGGTATCAGTTGCTCGCCGGGATGAACCAGCGCCTGGAACGCTACCGCGAAGCGGAGCGCTGGCTCAAGGTGTTGCTCAAGCGCGAGCCGGGCAACATGCAGTACTGGCGGCAACTGGCCGGCGTTCAGAGTCAGGGCGGCCGGCAGGTGGCTGCCGCTGCAACACTGCGCTTGGCCTACGAGTCGGGTATCCGCTTTAGTCAGTCCGATCTGGATAACCTGGTGGCGCTGCAGGTGCGCGCCGGAGCGCCCTGGCAAGCCGCACGTCTGCTGCAAGCCCTGCTCGATGAACGGCTGCTGGCGGGTGATGCGGCGCGCAGTGAACGGCTGGCGCAACTATGGCATCAGGCGCGGGATCGCGAGCGGGCCAGGGCCGCCTGGGCGAACCTGGCGACAGCAAGCGGGCGAGCCGATCACTGGTTGCGGCTGGCGAGCATACAGTTGGAGGCGGGGGAGTGGAGCGCCCTGCTTGCCAGCCTGGAACGGGCCCAAGCTGGCGCTAACGCCGAGCAGCAGCGCCAGATTCGCCAGTGGAGCGACTATGCCCGTAGTGCCCAGGACGAGAACAACAGCTGATCAGCGGCTGGCTCAATATACGTAGGGCTCGATAACGGAGGCGACAATCTTGTACCCGGCGTTGGCCAGCTCGCTCTCTACATGTTCCACCTGCATGGCACCGGTCACCCAGAACGGCTCATACAGCTCTTCGAGCTTGATACTCTTTTTACTCTTCACGTACACAGTCTGGTTGGACGGCGGTGGCGGCACGTGAATACAGGCACCAAAGTAAGGGACCAGCAGAAACTCATTCACCTCACCCTCCGCGGTAAAGCCCAGCGGCACGATGTAACCAGGCAACTTGACCTCACGACCGTTCAACTCCGCCACGACTGGCGCTGAACGCTCTATCTGCACCAGCGGACCGTCAAAGTCTTCGTCCGACAGACCATCAGCCATATCGGCCAGATCGTATACGGGCGGCGCCATTTCCATTATCTCGCGGACTTCGGGCGGTATCAGGTCGTCCCAGCTCAGTTCTTCAGCTGCCTGAGCTGTCAGGGCGAAAAGGGTTAAAAAAACGCTCAGTGCCAGGGTGCCAGGATGCATGCTGTTCCTCTCAAGTGCGGATAGACAGGCCATCGGCCAGCGATTGCCGATAGGCCCGCCAGGCCGGTACGCTGCCCATAAGAACGCTGGCCGCCAGAATAGCGGCAAGCAGGCCCCATTCATACATACCCGGCGGCGTGATGGGGACGTAGAGCCCGTACTGGGTCAGGATAAAGGGCTGACTTACCCACAACCCCAGATACATTAGCCCCAGGCCCAGAAGAATGCCTGCCAGAGCCAGGCTGGCGGCCTCCAGCAGTAGCAGACCGAAGATATGCCGGGGCTTGGCGCCAACCGAGCGCAGAATGGCCATCTCCCGGCGGCGTTCGTTCAGGCTGCTGAGAATCGCGGTCAGCATCCCCACTAGACCAGTGAGCACGACAAACCCCGACACAACCAGCAGCGCCTTTTCCGCCACCCCCAGCAGACTCCACAACTCTTGTAGAGCGACACCCGGCAGGATCGCGAGCAACGGTTCGCCGTTGTACTGATTGATATCGCGCTGTACCGCGAAGGTGCTGATGCGGCTTTTGAGGCCCACCAGCATCGCGGTGATGGCCTTGGGTGTCAGGTCCAGCTCACGTGCAGCCTCAGCGCTGACGTTGGCGGCGCCGCGAGCGGGCATGCCTTGTTGCCAGTCAACGTGCAACGCCTGCATGCCCTGCAGGCTGATATGCACGGTGCGGTCTACCGGGGTGCCGGTTTTTTCCAGAATGCCGGTTACGCGAAACGGCTTGTCAGCATGATCGACAAAACTCACTGCGCCCGTGCCATGGGCGAGCACCACTTCAGTGTCCAGATCGTAGCCCAGTTCTCGCGCCACATCGGCGCCAAGCACCGCATCATAGAGATCATCAAATGGGGCGCCAGCCTTAAAAGCCAGCGGTTGGCGACGGCCATAACGGAAATGCTCGAAGTAGTCGCCATTGGTGCCCATGACCATAAAGCCGCGGTGGGAGTCACCCAGTGAGATAGGCACGGCCCAGTCGACCCGGCGATCCTCGGAAAAATGCTCGAAACTCTCCCAGCGGATGTTATTGGTGGCGTTGCCGATCCGGAATACTGAATAGAGGAGTAACTGCACTGAGCCGGAGCGTGCGCCAACGATGAGGTCGGTGCCGGAAATGGTGCTGGCGAAGCTGGCACGGGCTTCCGTGCGAACCTTCTCCACCGCCAGGAGCAGCGTCACGCTCAGTCCGATTGCGAGAACGGTCAGAATGGCGGAGAAGCGCCGATTGCCGAGGCTTTTGAACGCCAGTTGCAGCAGATACATCAGGTCAGCTCCGGAGCAGTTGCAGCGCGGTTGATGTCGCGCAATGACAGCGCCCGATCAAACAGCGCTTCCAGTGATGAGTCGTGACTGACAAATAACAAGCTGCTGCCCGCGGCATCGCACTCGGCAAACAGCAGGCGTAAAAAGGCCTCGCGACTGTCCGCGTCCAGTGCCGAAGTCGGCTCGTCCGCGATCACCAGTTCCGGACTGCCGATAAGTGCTCGGGCAGCCGCCACGCGCTGCTGTTGCCCGATAGACAGCTCGGTGACCCGGCGTGCAAGCAATGCCGGATCAGCCAGGCCAAGACCGTTGAGCAGGTCGAGCGCTGCGACTGTCAGATCGCTGTGACGCTCAAGTGCCCGCTGACGACGCAGGGTGGAGAAACGGCAGGGCAGCGTGACGTTTTCGACGACGGAGAGATAAGGCAGCAGGTTGAACATCTGGAAGATGTAACCGGTGTGATCGGCACGGAATCGATCGCGCTGGACTGCTGACAGGCTTGCCAGATTCTGTCCCAACAGCTCGATGGTCCCGGATTGCGGCACATACACACCACCCAAGAGCCCAAGCAGTGTCGTCTTGCCGCTGCCCGATGGCCCCTTGAGGAAGACTTTCTCACCTGCGAGCAGTGAAAACGACTCGATATCCAGCAACGTCGGTTGCCCCGGCCAGGCATAGGTCGTGGCGTTCAGGTCGATCAGCGCGTTTAGCATGGAGTACTCAAGGTCAGGCGAATCCGGGGCAACGAAACTATCAATCAGAAACGGATGAGATTGCTGGCCGGCGTCAGCTCGCCACCCTGCTGCCCGCGCGCGCCAACGGCCTGTAGGATCAGTTTTTCGGTATTCTGAAAGGCTTCGAACAGCTTCACCTCGACCCGATCCAGGGCAGCGGTATTTTCGCAGGCGAAGCGGTAATGCGCTTCGATATCGTTATGTGTTTTGCTGTCGTCATGATCCGCGGGGTGTTCGCTGTGATCGTGATCGTGATCGTCAGCCTTCTGGCCATGGCCAGGGTCTGATGCTGTGACTGCTTCAAAAATTGGGCTTTTCAGTTCGACCTCAGTGGACGTGCAGCCTGCAGCGGCGGGAAATGCGAAAAGGCGCTGGGGCTCGCCCAGAAAAGCCATGGTGTCCTTCACTGTTTTGATGTCCGCCGCAGTGGAGGGCAGGTATTCAAAACCGATCAGGTTATCCGCCGGGCTAGCCAGCTCGATCTCAACCACATCCCCGTCAACAATCAGATTGAGCGCCGCGACACCATGCTGATGCGCGGACAGGCTGTCACCTTGGTTGTCCTCTGCATGCCCGTGCGAATGGGCGTGCTCGCCGTGATCGTGGGCATACGTCGCGGCGACGAAGCTGCTGAGCAATGTGACGAACAAGAACGGTGCAGTGCGCATGACGGAGAACCTCGGGAAACGAAACCAGGATGTTATCTTATAACTTATCGTTCACCAAGGGTCCACTCAGCTGGTTTGATATAGAAACATCCGGCTCAATAAAGAGCCTGATACATCCTGCGCCGATACTGGATTGTCAGTGGGTCGGCGTTTCCGAGCAGATCGAATACCTGCAGCATGCTCCGCTGCGGGCTGTTATCGGCATAACCGCGATCTGTCTGGAACAGACCCAGTAACGCAGCGAGCGCGGATTCGTACTCGCCGTTGGCCAGATCGAGTATGGCCAGCTGATAGGTCGCTTCGCTGTCCCTGGCGTCCGCAGCGAGGCGTGCCTCCAGCGAGGCGCGATCCGGGAAGCCGGCGGCCTCGCGCAAAAAAGTGATCTGCGCCTGCAATCCCTTGATGGCCTGTTTATGGGCATCCTGATCCTTCACCGAGCCAATGACCTGCTCAGCGTCGTCGAGTTGGCCATCCCCTGCCAGCGCTTCGGCCAACAGTACCAGTAGCTCATCATCCGGTTGCTCGGCAATGGCCTGCTGCAACAGCGACTGTGCCTGTTGATAGGCGCCGGCTGTGATCAGCTCGCGCGCCTGGCCAGCAGTATCCAGTTGGTCGTTCTGTGGCGCTTCGGTGGGCGCAGCAAGATGCGGTTCGAGCATCGTGCGAATAGCACTTTCAGGCTCTACACCCGCGAAGCCATCGACCGGTTGACCGTCCTTGAATAGCACAACGGTCGGCAGGCTGCGGATGCCGAAACGCTCCGAAAGTACCGCCTGGGCGTCACAGTCCACCTTGGCCAGCAGAAGTTCGCCGGCGAGGCTCTCGGTGATGGATGCCAGTACGGGCATCAATGCCTTGCAGGGCGCGCACCAGTCGGCCCAGAAGTCGACCAGCACCGGTTTATGGAAGGAGTTTTCCAGAACGAAGCGGTCGAAATCCTCGGCGGTAACATCAAAAATGTAGGGCGATTGGCTCATGGGGTTTCCGGATGACTGTTGGCTATCGGTTTAATATGGTGGCAGCTGGGCGTTATTCAAGACCCGCGCCGTAGAGTGCCACCTGACGGAATTCGAGCGGCTCGCCCAGATCAGGTAGCGTCTGGCCTGGCATGGTGCCCAGACGTTGGTAGCCCGGATGGTGGAGATTGCGAACGCGCGAGTCGGCGACCAGCACCTGATTGCTGCGCGCAGCGAAGTGATCGAGGAACACGCGGTTTTCCGCATCGTAAAGCACATCGGCAGCCAGGATCATATCCAGTTCGCCGCCGACTGCGAAGAAGTCCTCCGCCAGCTCGATGTCGAGTTCATTGAGTTCGGCGTTCAATTGGCTGGCCCAGCGTGCCGGGACGTCCAGATCACAGGCGATGCTGGCGCTGGCACCGGCGGCGCGACAGGCGAGGGCGACGATGCCCGAACCGGCACCAAAATCCAGTACCCGTTTGCCACGGACCTGCTCGGGATGATCCAGCACCCAGCGGGCCAGCGCCAGACCGCTGCCCCAGCAGAACCCCCAGTAGGGCGGCTTGTGCAGCAGGGCGCGGGTCTCCTGTTCGGCAAAGGCGCGATCAAGGTTGGCCGGGTCAAGTAGCCACAGGCGCAACTCCGGCAGTCCTGGCAGCTCCGTAGGTACCAGTCGGGCGTCAGTCAATACCTCATGTAGCGCAGATTCGAGTTGATTCAACAACATGTAGCAGTCTGGTGAGTGAGTGAGCGGACAGTGTAACCCTTCGCAACGATTTATTAGCAGCCGGGTTGGGAGTAACATGGGGCCCGTTATTTCATCCTCGAATCCAGGATCCGTCCCATGCATTGTCCTTTCTGTGGCGCCCACGACACCAAGGTGATCGATTCCAGACTGGTGACCGACGGTGACCAGGTGCGCCGTCGCCGCGAGTGCATGGCCTGTCAGGAACGTTTCACTACCTTCGAAGTAGCCGAGCTGGTCATGCCGCGGCTGGTCAAGCAGGACGGCCGCCGTCAGCCCTTTGATGAAGACAAGCTGCGTGCTGGCCTGCTGCGTGCGCTGGAGAAGCGCCCGGTCAGCGTCGAAGAGATCGAGGCGGCAATCAGTCGTATCAAGCATCGACTGCGCGCCACCGGTGAGCGGGAGATCAAGGCCATGGTGGTCGGTGAAATGGTCATGGATGAGCTCAAGCAACTGGATGAAGTGGCCTATATCCGCTTTGCCTCTGTGTATCGCCGTTTTCAGGACCTCGACCAGTTCCGTGAAGAAATCGAACGCCTGTCGCGCCGTGAAAAGGCTGAACCGGATGTCTGAACCGGACATATTCGATCAGCAGATTATGGCGCGCGCGGTGCAACTGGCCGCGCGCGGGCTCTATACCACCGAGCCTAATCCGCGGGTGGGCTGTGTAGTGGTGCGCGATGGCGTGATCGTCGGTGAAGGTTGGCACGTGCAGGCTGGTGAAGGCCACGCCGAGGTCAATGCGCTGGCGATGGCGGGAGAAAACGCCAGGGGCGCCACCGCCTACGTCACCCTTGAGCCTTGTAGCCACTTCGGCAAGACGCCGCCCTGCGCTGACGGTTTGATCAAGGCGGGCGTCAGCCGAGTGGTTGCCGCCATGCAGGATCCCAATCCACAGGTAGCGGGTCGAGGTTTTAAGCGATTGCGCGCCGCAGGTATCGATGTGCAGTGCGGCGTGCTGGAGAGTGAGGCTCGCGCGCTCAATCCCGGTTTCATCAAGCGCATGGAAACCGGACTGCCCTGGGTACGCATGAAACTGGCGATGAGCCTCGACGGACGCACCGCGATGGCCAGCGGTGAAAGCCAGTGGATAACTGGTACTGATGCCCGAGGTGATGTGCAGCGCCTGCGCGCACGCAGCGGCGCGGTGATCAGCGGCGCCGACAGCGTGTTGATGGACGATTCGGCACTGACCGTGCGCGCGACCGAACTGGGATTGCCCGAAGCCGAAGCAATCGCTGCCGCGGCACGCCAGCCGCTCAGGGTGCTGGTCGACGGGAGACTGCGGGTGCCACTGGAGAACCGACTGTTTCGCCAGTCCGGGCCCGTATTGGTCGCTTGTCGCATGCAGCGCGGGCGTGCCCCGGATTATGGTTTCGCCGGTGCCGAGCTGTTGTCACTGCCGGACGAAGCAGGCGAACAGGTCGATCTTCACGCCCTGCTGCTCGAACTGGCCAGCCGTGGCTGCAATGAGGTGCTGATCGAGTCCGGCGCCGGTCTATCGGGCGCGTTCTACCGAGCTGGACTGGTGGATGAACTGGTTGTGTATCTGGCCCCCCGCTTGCTGGGCAGTCGCGGCCGCCCGTTGATCGAGCTGCCCTTCGATACCATGAGTGAAGTTCAAGACCTCGACATCATCGATATGCGCGCCGTCGGCAGAGACTGGCGTATTACTGCGCGACCGGCTTTCCCTTCCTGAGATAGTGATATGAGTGCATTAGAAGTCGTTCTGATTCTGCTGGCCGTGCTGGCTGTGGCAGGCGTGGTGCTGGAGGAGATCACCCACGTCAGCAAGGCGATGGTGGTGCTGTTCTTCGGCACGCTGGCGTGGATTCTGATGTTTATTGCCGCACCGGATGAGCTGGCCCGCGCCAGGGTGCAGGAGGCGCTGAACCACAATATCCTGGATATCGCCGGCCTCTGGCTGTTCCTGATGGCGACCATGACCTTTGTGGCGTATCTGAATAAGAAAGGTCTCATCGACAGCGTCATCTTCAAGATACTGCCGACCCATGTCAGTGAGCGTAAGCTGCTGTTTCTTACGGCTATATTCTGCTTTGCGTTTTCCTCCATCGCCGACAATATCACCGCCACGCTGGTGTCCATGGCGCTGGTGCTGAGCCTGCGTCTGGAGCTGCGCAAGACACTGCGATTTGCCACACTGGTGGTGTTCTCGGTGAACTCAGGCGGCGTGGCGATGATTACCGGTGACGTCACTACCCTGATGATATTTCTCGCCGGAAAACTCGAGATAACCCATCTGTTATTTCTCATTGTTCCGTCACTGGCTGCGGTGCTGTTGCTGGCGTCGCTGTTATCGATCGGCATGAACGATCAGGTGGTCATCGACAAGAGCTCCAAGGTGCACTCGCAAAGGGTAGAGCGGGTCATTGCGACCATTTTTCTTCTGACCATTATGGGTACTATTCTCGGCAGTCTGTTGTTCGAGATTCCGCCGCTTCTCAGTTTTCTTGGCGGTTTGGCGCTGATGTTTCTCGTGGCACATTTTCTCAACGAAGATATCTCCAAGGATCCGATCCTCGAATATATCCGGGCCATCGAATTCGAGACGCTGCTGTTCTTCCTCGGCATCCTGTTGCTGGTCGGCATGTTGCAGTTTATCGGTGTGCTACATGGCCTCACCGCGTTGTATGACGTGGTGCCGGTGCTGATGGCCAACTTCCTGATGGGGGTGTTGTCGGCGCTGATCGACAACGTCCCCTTGACCGCCGCGCTATTGAAATCCGACCTGGAAATGAGCGTCGCCGAGTGGATGGGGCTGACTTATGCTGTCGGAGTGGGGGGTTCCCTGCTTATAATTGGCTCCGCCGCGGGCATCGTAGCAATGAGCAAGGTGCCGGGGCTGACGTTCATGTCCTATTTGCGCAGTTTCGGCCTGCTATTCCTTTCCTTCGCCGTCGGTTTCGTGGCGGTATATTTAACCGGATTGATGATCGAATGATCGCGCACTGATATCCAACCCCAACAGAGGCGTCTATGTTTACCGGCATTATCGAGGCGGTGGGTCAAATTCAGAGCATGCAGCCGCGCAGCGGTGACGTGCGAGTGTATGTGAAGACCGGCAAACTGGATCTTGCCGATGTAAAACTCGGCGACAGTATCGCCGTTAACGGCGTGTGCCTGACGGCAGTGGAACTGCCTGGCGACGGTTTCTGGGCGGATGTCAGCCAGGAAACCATGCGCCGTACCGCATTTACCCGGCTCAAAACCGGCAGCCAGGTCAACCTGGAGAAAGCGCTGACGGCAAGCACGCGTCTGGGCGGCCATATGGTCAGCGGCCATGTCGACGGTGTCGGGCATGTGTTGTCCCGTGATGAAGAAGCGCGTTCTGTGCGCTTTCGTATTGAGGCGCCGGCCGCTCTGGCCAAATACATCGCCGAGAAGGGCTCCATCACCGTCGATGGCACCAGTCTGACCGTGAATGCGGTCGATGGCGCTGTGTTCGATCTGAACATCGTGCCGCATACCCTCCAGGAGACCGTCATGGGCGAGTATCAGCCCGGGCATCCGGTCAACCTGGAAGTGGATGTCATTGCCCGTTATCTCGAACGCCTGCTACTCGGCGACAAGGCGGCCGAATCTGGTTCGGACAGCACCATTAATCTGGCTTTTCTGGCCGAAAACGGCTTTCTCAAGCCCTGATTTGCGAGCCTGGGAGGGCCTTATGAATCTGAACACAATTGAAGAACTGGTCGAAGACATTCGTCTTGGCAAGATGGTCATCCTCATGGATGACGAAGACCGCGAGAACGAAGGCGACCTGATCATGGCCGCTGAAGCCTGTCAGGCAGAGCATATCAACTTCATGGCCCGGCACGGTCGCGGTCTGATCTGTATGCCGATGAGCCTGGAGCATTGCGAACGGCTCAAACTGCCATTAATGGTACAGCGCAACAGTTCAGGCTTCGGGACCAAGTTCACCGTGTCGATCGAAGCAGCCGAAGGTGTCACGACAGGCATCTCTGCAGCCGATCGGGCGCGAACCGTCCAGGCTGCCGCAGCGCGTGACGCGGTCGCGGAAGACATTGTCAGCCCGGGCCACATTTTCCCGCTCATGGCTCAGCCCGGCGGTGTGCTGGCGCGGGCTGGACATACCGAAGCGGCCTGTGATCTGGCGCGGATGGCTGGATTTGGTGAGTCCGGCGTTATCTGCGAGATCATGAACGAGGATGGCAGCATGTCACGCCGCCCCGAGCTTGAAGTGTTCGCCGAGGAGCATGGTCTGAAAATCGGCACCATTGCCGATCTCATTCACTATCGTCTGCTCAACGAACACACCGTGAAGCGGCTGTCTGAACAGCCGCTGGATACCGAACTGGGTAGCTTTAACCTGGTCACCTATCGCGACAGCCTGGACAGTTCTGTGCACCTGGCCCTGACCCTCGGCAACATCGAGCCGGAAGAGCCGACGTTGGTACGCGTACACAACATGGATCCACTCCGCGATCTGTTCATGGTCAAGCAACCGGGCCGCTGGAGTCTGCGCGCTGCCATGGCCAAACTGGCCGAGCAGGGCAACGGCGTAGTGCTGCTGCTGGGTAATCAGATGAACGGCGAAGAGCTGTTGTACCACGTCAGGCAACTGACCGGTGACGAAGCCCCCGCGCGGCGTCCGGCGACCTACAACACTGTCGGCGCGGGTTCACAGATTCTGCGGGACCTGGGCGTACGCAAGATGCGCCTGTTGTCCACGCCGATGAAGTTCAATGCCATATCCGGTTTCGACCTGGAAGTAGTAGAATATCTGCCCTGCGAATAAACGCATTGATTTGCGGCTGCGCCATGGAGTGCAGCCGGTTCTTTAAGAGAGAGTAAACATGACTGCTATCCGTACCATTGAAGGCGATTTCATTGCAGCCGGCGGACGTTACGCCCTGGTTGTCGGTCGCTTCAACAGCTTTGTAGTGGAAAGCCTCGTCGCTGGCGCGATTGATACCCTCAAGCGCCACGGTGTGAAGGAAGCCGATATCACCATTGTTCGGGTTCCGGGCGCCTTCGAGATTCCACTCATGGTGCAGAAGGTAGCTGAGCTCAAGGATTTCGACGCCATCATCACCCTGGGCGCAGTCATTCGTGGCGGCACGCCGCACTTCGAATACGTCGCCGGTGAATGCGTCAAAGGGGTGGGTTCCGTGTCACTGGACTTCGGCGTACCGGTAGCCTTCGGCGTGTTGACTGTCGACAGCATCGAGCAGGCCATTGAGCGCTCCGGCACCAAAGCCGGCAACAAGGGCGCTGAAGCGGCTATGTCTGCTATCGAGATGGTCAGCGTGATCAAGCAGTTGGGGGCTTAAGTGAGCGATTCCGATCAGCAATCGCCTGCACCCGGACGACCCAAGGCTTCAGCGCGCCGCAAGGCACGCAGCATGGCAGTGCAGGCGCTCTACTCCTGGCAGATTGCGGGTATGCCGCTGTCTGATATCGAGGCCCAGTTTCGCACTGACAACGACTTCAGCAAGGTGGATGGCGCCTATTTCCATGAGTTGCTGACGGGCGTTCCGCGTAACCTCACTGAGCTGGATGGTTATCTCGACAGCGTACTGGACCGAGCGGTCAAGGACGTGGACCCGATCGAGTTGGCCGTATTGCGCATCGGCGTCTACGAGCTGAGCAAGCGCATCGACGTTCCCTACCGGGTCGTCATCAATGAAGGCATCGAGATGGCCAAGATTTTTGGCGCCACAGATGGCCATAAATACGTTAACGGTATCCTCGACAAGCTGGCGCCGCGCCTGCGCAGTGCCGAAGTTGGCGCACCCCGCCGGGGTCGCTGACGTCAACGGCAGGAGCCACAGCCATGCCGCTGGGTGAATTCGAGCTGATCAAACGCTATTTCCGGGGCGCCGCCCTGGAAAGGGCCGGCGATCAGTCGGTTGTCGCGCTAGGTATTGGCGATGACGCGGCCTTGCTGAATATTCCGTCCGGCCGGCAATTGGTAATCTCCACCGACTCGCTGGTGCAGGACACACACTTCCCCTCCCGTTATTCACCCGATGATCTGGCTTACCGCGCTCTGGCGGCTGCTGTCAGTGATCTGGCGGCAATGGCTGCCCGCCCCCTGGCCTTTACGCTGGCACTGACCCTGCCCAGTGTGGACGAAGCATGGCTACGGGATTTTGCCCGCGGTCTGGCCGAGGCGGCGCAGGCGTTTGAGATCAGTCTGATTGGCGGCGATACCACCCGTGGCCCGCTGAATATTGGTGTGACCGTATTCGGTGACGTCCTGCATGGACTGGGCTTGCAGCGGGCTGGCGCCAAGCCTGGCGATCTGCTGTGTGTCGGCGGTCC
The DNA here is from genome assembly GCF_008638345.1 of Pseudomonas saliphila. Classification (GTDB taxonomy): domain Bacteria; phylum Pseudomonadota; class Gammaproteobacteria; order Pseudomonadales; family Pseudomonadaceae; genus Halopseudomonas; species Halopseudomonas saliphila. Next base: position 39,366 of record NZ_VTVA01000021.1, read on the forward strand.
GCTGGGCGATGGCGCGGGAGGGTTGGCGGTGGCGCTGGGGCAGGATCTCCCTGCCACGCTGTCGGCGTCCGAGCGAGACTATCTTTACCAGCGCTTCTGGCGTCCACGCGCGCAATGCGAGCTGGGCCAGGCGTTGGCGGGTATCGCCACGGCTGGCCTGGATGTCTCGGATGGGTTGCTTGCTGATGCTGGTCATCTTGCCAGCAGCAGCGGCATCGCCGTGCATATTCGAGCCGTCGACCTGCCGCACTCGCCAGCCCTTGCCCATTGGCCTGCCTCCCAACGATTGCAGTGGATGCTCGGCGGCGGTGATGAATACGTGCTTCTATTCAGCCTGCCGCCAGCCCAGCGTGCGCGTATTGATGAGTGGCGAACCCGCGGCTGGTGTGTCAGCGTTATCGGCGAGATCCAGTCCGGCGATGGCGTCTGGCTGGATGAGGGGCAGGGGCCGCAACGCGTCGGGCGGCCTGCCGGCTATAACCATTTTCAAGGAGCTTCCTGATGGCTGACCCACGCGAGCCGACGCCCGCCTCTGTTTGGCGCAACCCTATCCATTTCCTGGCATTCGGTTTCGGCAGCGGTGCTGCGCCCAAAGCCCCCGGCACCTTCGGTACACTGGCGGCGATGCCCTTCGTGTTGCTCTGGCAACAGCTGCCTCCAGGCGGTTACAGCCTGGTGCTGGTGCTCAGCACGTTACTGGGAATCTGGTTGTGCCACCGCACTGCAGCGGATCTGGGTGTGCATGACCATGGTGGTATCGTGTGGGACGAGTTTGTCGGCGTATGGATAGCCCTATGGCTGGCACCAGTTGGCTGGGGATGGTTGATCGCCGGCTTTTTGCTGTTCCGCTTGTTTGATATATGGAAGCCCTGGCCCATCGGCTGGGTAGATAGAAAGGTTCACGGCGGGCTGGGTATCATGCTCGACGATGTACTCGCGGGGTTCATGGCGCTACTGGTGCTATTGATCGCCGAATTCGCCCTGGGTCGGATCTGATCGCCAGGTAATAGGCGCGAAGACGACTGACCTGTTCGCCGCACTGCCTTGAGACTGACAATGGATGCCGCTCAATGAACATTGCAAACCGCTGTGCACTGATATTTTCCATGCTATGGATCATCACCCCCGCGCTGGCAGACCCCTCGGTACGGGTGGTGGGATTGTTTGCTGGCGCGGCGGTGGTCACCATCGACGGCCAGCGGCATATGCTGCGAGTTGGCAAGCCGGGGCCGCAGGGCGTCGAACTGCTCTCAGCCAACAGCAACACTGCCCGCCTGGCTATCAATGGCGCCCCGCGGGACTTTAGCTTGCAGACTGATTACAGCGAAAGCCACACCGAGCCGGAGCAGCAGCGTGTGGTCGTGCCACGCGGGCAGGGCGGTCATTTCCGCATCCAGGGCTCCATCAACGGTCATGGCGTGCCCTTTCTGATCGACACCGGGGCCACCACCGTCGCGATGAACTCTGGTCATGCGCGGCGCCTGGGCATCGACTACAAAGTCACCGGTACCCGCGTCGGCGTGACCACCGCCAGCGGCATCACGGCCGGCTACCGGGTCCGACTGGAGCGTATCAAGGTCGGTGAAATTGAGCTGCAGAATATCGAGGGCATGGTGCTGGAAGGCGGACACCCCACCGAAGTATTGTTGGGTATGAGCTTTCTCAGCCGGCTTCGTATGATCGACGAAGGCAATACCCTGGTAATGGAGCGCCGATATTGAGCCCTGTGCGCTTCGCTTCGCCCAGACTGTAATCGCCGCGCCTCCGCCACTCTGGTAACATGTATGCCCGTTTATTGCAGTGGTCCATACAGGAGACCGGTGTGCCTGTCACCTTCGTCGCGTCATCCCAGCTCCCCACCAAATGGGGTACTTTCACCATGCACGGTTTTCTCGAACCCGGATCCGGCAAGGAACACGTAGTGCTCACCATGGGCGATGTAGCGGACGGTCTCCCGGTGCTGGGGCGCTTGCATTCCGAGTGCCTGACCGGTGACGCGTTATTCAGCCTGCGTTGCGATTGCGGCTTTCAGCTGGAGGCTGCGCTCCAGGCGATCGCGGAAGAAGGGCGTGGTGCGTTGTTCTATCTGCGTCAGGAAGGGCGGGGCATTGGCCTGATGAACAAGATTCGTGCGTACCACCTGCAGGACAATGGTGCGGACACAGTAGAAGCCAACGTGCAGTTGGGGTTCAGTGCGGACCAGCGCGACTACGCCATCTGCAAGCCGATGCTCGCTCACCTGGGAATCACCAGTCTCAAGCTGCTGACTAACAATCCGCGCAAGGTCAGTGCGTTGGAAAGCTACGGCATCCCCGTCGTCGAGCGGTTACCGCTGCAATTCGGGGAAAATCCGCATAACAGCAAGTATCTGGCGACCAAAGCCGGCAAGCTGGGGCATCTACTCGGCAAATTTCATCAGGCCGAGGCAGAGTGATGGTTGATACTCACACGCATTGGAAAGCGCTTCAGCGTAACTGGCGCATGCAATGCGCCGCTTCATTGCTGTTACCTATTGCACTGGTCTGGCTGCTCGGCGATGACTGGCAGCCTGTGCTGGACACTGCTGCAGTGCCGATCTTCATGGTTGGGCTGGCCAGCATATTCCTCACCGTGTGGCGCTTCCGTCAGTACCGGTTCGCGCTGATTGAAGCCGATAACAGCAGTGACTCTGCTGCAACGGAGCAAGCCTGGGCAAGGTTGCATCATCAACAGTTGCTTGGTTTGCTCAATGCAAAACTCCCCGGCTGGATCGGCATGCTGCACTACGTTGCTGCGGGTGAAATCGTACCGCTGGTTCTGCTGGTGCTGGCGAGCCAGGGCGCCATGTTGCTCTATCGTCCTCCGACTGCCCGGATGCAGTGATGCGTGGCTGGCTAGTCGCTGGCCTGCTGTTCCAGAGTGTCTGCCTGTCTGCTGCCGAGCGGGTCATCAGTCTGGCGCCCTTTCTCACTGACATGGTCATCATGCTCGATGCAACAGGGCAACTGGTGGGCGTGCTGGACGATGGACAGCTTCCCCCTGAACTTGATCATATTCCGCGCGTCGGCGGCCATCAGAGCCTGTCGTTGGAGCTGATCGTCGAGCAGAAACCCGACCTGATACTGGCCTGGGATTCCGGTAACCCCCCGGCTTTGCTTAGCCGTCTGGAAAGCTGGGGCATCCGGGTACTGCGCTTCGATCCTAAAACTCTTGAAAGCATTGCCGCGACGGTCGAGCAGTTGGGCGAGGCGCTTCATGCTACCGAGCGCGCTGCCCAGCTGAATGAGCGCTATAAGGCCGCGCTGTCGCAGCTCGCGGTACCGGCAGACGCCGATGCGCCCCGCGTATTCATCCAGCTCTGGGACGATCCGATATATACCGTCAGCGGAAAGCAGTTGATCGGCGATGCGGTGAACCATTGCGGGGGGTTAAACGTGTTTGAGGCCTTGCCGGGCCTGGCCCCGCAGGTGGGCAGAGAAGGTGTGCTGGCAGCCAACCCTGATCTGATTCTGGTGCTGGCAGACGAAGGCAAGGCGGTCACGGAATGGCTCGATCGCTGGCGGCGTTTTCCGCAACTCAATGCGGTTCGTCAGGACGGGCTGCATGTGCTGGACAGTGATCGCCTGGTTCGACCCACGCCGGATGTGCTGGATGGGGTCGGGCAGCTGTGCACATTGATCGCGCGTCAGCGCGAATTGTCGCGGACCGCCAACTGAGGCGTTGCTTGCTGCGTCTCGCCGGGACAGGCTGATCCGGTATCGTTCAGGCCTTGCGCTTGAGCTTCCAGCGACGCCTTGGCCACTCCATTTCTCCAATGCAATTTGATGACATAGACACTGTCGAAATCTTCCCGGTGCCAGCGCGCGACGTTCAGGCTTTCGTCTGCGTCGACCTCATCCAGCAGCTCGTTCATGATTTCCGATACGTAGCCCCGTGACCAGGCAGTGTATATGGTGCTGTTGCGGTACTGCGGTTCGGTCAGCTCTTCGACGATGTCGCCTACGTCGTTCGCATTGAACTCAGTGTTGATTGGCAACCCGTGCGCAATGGCGGTGGGTGCGATGGTCAGCAGCGGCCGCAGGTAGTTGAACTCCTCGTCGTCCGGTCCTTCCTCCACCCTTCTGTCGGGATTGGCGGCGAATACGTAATCAGGCGCGCCGAAGCGTTCCGGGAGCAATGCGGGCAGGGCCAGGGAACGATTCAGACCCTGGCAGTTCAGTTGCCCGAGGCCACCGGTGGGTTTTTCGGCATGTCGCAGGAAAACCAGCGTCTGGAAGGCCTCTTCGGGTTCAGGCGTACTGTCGAGACCTGCGTAAACCAGCCAGGAGATAGCGAGCAAGGGAACGACGATGAGTGCGCGGGTACGGTTTTTCAACATGGACGACTGCCGAGAGTTGGGAGTTAGCCCAAGTATCGACAGTCTTTATTGCAGGAAGTTGTCAGCGATAAACATTAGGTAATTAGTTATCGAAAGCGTCAGAGCGCTGAGGCGGCTGCGAATCTGTCTATTAATCATCCGGCAGCGAGTTACTGCCGGATGTATGGGGGCTAGATTTCTGGCGTCCAAATTACGGCGAGCTGAGCGTTCAGCCCTTCCTCCTGGTACGCATAGGTTCGACCGTCTGCGCTGTAATTCGCCACCGCATAATCGCGCTCAAGCACGTTGCTGAGCTTGGCATCCAGCCGCAGATTGGACGTCGCGCGCCAATGGCCACGCAGTTCCAGGGTGCCAAAGCCGGGCAGTCGCTGCTCGTTTTCGCGATCATTGAATCGCTCACTGTTGGCAATCACGCTGAAACCAACGCCGAATGAACCGAGCTGGCGATCTGCATCCAGGCTCAGCGTTCGTTTGGAACGACGTGGCAGTTGATTCCCGGTACTGCGCTCACGTGGGTCGAGCCAGGCAGCGGCCACCAAGGTGTCCCAGCCGAATAAGCGCTTGCCGAAGCTTGCTTCGAGACCATGTATACGCGCTTGGCTGATGTTCTGCGCCGTGTAGAAAGGATCGAGGAGGATCATCTCGTCGATATCGGTGCGGAACGCTGCGACCTGTAATTCGGCGCCCTCGGACTGGCCGCGCCATTGCAGTTCATAGGTCTTTGATTGTTCGGGCTGGAGTAGCGGGTTAGCGCCGAAACTGGTGTACAGGTCATTGAAGGTCGGGGCGCGGAAGCCTTCACCGTACGAGGCGACCAGTTGCTGGGTATCGGTCATGGGCACGATGACGGCGGCGTTTAGCGAATTCTGATGACCAAACTGCTCGTTATCATCATGCCTCCAGCCAAACTCGGTGGTGAAACGCTCTCCCTCGAAGTGATGCTGAACAAAAGCGGCATTGTTGTAGCGCTCGGTTTGTATGTAGTCGGAATTGCTCCGCAGGCGATCCTCATACCAGTCCAGACCCAGTTGCAGTCGATGCTGATCACCCAGGTTCAAGGTATTCAGCCAACTGGCTGAGTCGCGGTAGGTGTTGTAGGTGTAAGTGGCCAGGTCATAGATGCTGTCGCGCTTATCTTCAGCGTGTCCGGCCTCCAGACGGGTTGTCCAGGCTTCACTTATATCCCACTGCAGGTGCGTCGCGACTGTACTCAGCGCGAAGTCGTCCTCTGGGTTTCCGAACAGATCATATTCCGTATTGCCTGTCTGTTCTGCGAGCTTGATGCCACCGCTAAGACTGTCGCTGAAGTGGTGGTTGAGACTTAAATTGAAGGCGCGGTTACGGAAGCCGTCGCGGTCTTCATCGCCGCCTGTGTTATGGCGGGTGCGATCGATACCGGCTGTTTCGCTGAGCGTGGCGCCAAGGTCGAAGGTGGTGCGCTCGTTCCCGCCGGAAACACCAGCACTGCGGATAAAGCTCTGATTGGAGCCGATTCCGAGTTTGAGTCGCGGACGAAGACCGGGCTCGCCCTGGCGCGTGAAAATCTGTATCACGCCGCCGATCGCATCAGATCCGTAAACGGCTGATCGAGGACCGCGGATCACTTCGATACGCTCAATCTGTTCGATATCCAGAAACTCGAGACTCGGCTGGCCCGCCGAAGCGCTACTGATGCGTTGCCCGTCGACCAGCACCAGCGTCTGGGTTGCACTGGTCCCGCGTAACGACAGTGTGGTCAGGCTCCCGGTACCGCCATTGGGGGTCAGCGAAGCGCCTGGTACACGGCGCAGCAGATCAGCAACGCTGGATGGCTGCAGTCGTTCTATATCGGCGCGGTTGAATACACTGCTGACTGCGGGGCTTGCGGTCTTGGACTGCGCCATACGCGAGGCTGTAATGACCGTATCCGGCAAGTCGAGGCTATTGGCTGCTGCAACGGCGGACGCCAGCATGGCGGGAAGAAACAGGGCGAACTTGTTCATGTTGATCCTCAAAAGCAACTTTTGAGGAGGGCGAGGAGCCAGTGGAGTTGCCTGTGACGGAGGGCAGCATGCACCGACCGGGTGACGCCCTCCGCGACACCTCAGCTACGAATCCGTCGGGCACGCCGCCCACAGGGCATTGCACCGAACAGACCCTTCGCACAGGGCCGGTCTCCGGGCTCAGGATAGTGGGATTCTCTTAATGAAAATCCCCAGGATAATGTCGCCTTCCCATGTACGAGACACAGTGGCGGATGACATTACCGGCAGGCGAGCCTGCGATCCTTTACCGTTGCGGGGGCAGCGTCGGGGTTGCACCGACTTCCCGTTTCACCTGGCAGTGTGAGCTGCCAGGCACCCAGTGCGACTGGAAGCGCAGAGGACTCTAGGCGCTTTGCCAGTAGAGGTCAAGCGAGATGGATAAGGGGCGGGAGTGAGAGCCGGTTACGAATCGAACGTTCAATGCCTGCTGCGTCCAGCCCGCATTCAGCGAGCATTTCGGCGGGCTTGCCATGTTCGACGTAGATATCCGGCAAACCCAGATTGAGGACCGGCTGATTGATGCCTTGAGCCATGAGCCATTCATTGACTGCGCTGCCGGCACCGCCCATGACGGCGTTCTCCTCAAGCGTCACTAATAACGCGTGTTGCTCAACCAGCCGATTGACCAGCTCGGTGTCCAATGGCTTGACGAAGCGCATGTTGACGACCGTTGCGTTGAGCGCTTCGGCCGCGACCAGCGCATTGGCGTGCAAGGTGCCAAAACACAGAATGGCGACTTGCTTGCCTTGACGGGTGACGACGCCTTTGCCGATGGGCAACGGCTTCAGCATCGCATCGATTGCCACGCCGGTTCCCGTGCCACGTGGATAGCGAACCGCTGCTGGACCGTTATGCAGAAAGCCGGTCGTCAGCATTTGCCTGGTTTCGTTCTCGTCCGCTGGCGCCATGATCATCATGTTCGGCAGGCAGCGCAGGAATGACAGGTCGAAGCTGCCGGCGTGTGTCGGGCCGTCTTCGCCCACCAGTCCGGCGCGGTCGATGGCAAACAGCACATCCAGGTTCTGCACCGCAACGTCGTGTACGACCTGGTCATAGGCCCGTTGCAGGAAGGTCGAGTAAATCGCGACCACCGGTTTGACGCCATCACAGGCCATGCCCGCCGCCAGCGTCACGGCATGTTGTTCGGCGATGGCAACGTCGAAGTAGCGATCCGGAAAGCGCTCGCTGAAGTCGACCAGATCCGAACCTTCCTTCATAGCCGGGGTAATACCCACCAGGCGTTCGTCGAGTGCGGCCATGTCGCACAGCCATTGACCGAACACCGCGGAATATTTCAGCTTCGACGGCCCGCTGGGGACCTGAGCGGCAGGTGTGGGCTCAAACTTGGTAATAGCGTGGTAGCCAATGGGATCGGCTTCGGCGGGGGAGAAGCCCTTGCCCTTCTGCGTGACGATGTGCAGCAGTTGCGGGCCGGGCAGCGCACGCATATTGCGTAGCGTGCTGACCAGTAGTGGCAGGTCATGCCCGTCAATGGGGCCGATGTAGTTCCAGCCCAGTTCCTCGAACAGGGTGCCCGGTACCAGCATGCCTTTGGCGTGCTCTTCGGTGCGCCGCGCCAGCTCCCAGGCTTTCGGGATCTTGGAAAGCACCTTGCGGCTGCCTTCGCGCATGTGCGAGTAGGTACGACTGGAGAGGATCTTTGCCAGGTAGTTGGACAATCCGCCGACGTTTCGCGAAATCGACATATCGTTGTCGTTTAATACCACCAGCATGTCGGCGTCGACTTCGGAGGCGTGGTTCAGCGCTTCGAACGCCATGCCGGCGGTCATCGCGCCATCGCCAATGACGGCCACCGTACGGCGATCCAGGCCTTGCAGACGGGCGGCTATCGCCATGCCCAGAGCCGCACTGATAGAGGTGCTGGAATGGCCGACACCAAAGGTGTCGTAGGGGCTTTCGGTGCGACGAGGGAATGCTGCCAGGCCATCTTTTTGCCTGAGAGTGCGCATCAGTTCGCCGCGGCCAGTCAGAATCTTGTGCGGATAGGCCTGATGGCCTACATCCCACACCAGGCGGTCCTCTGGCGTCTGATAAACAAAATGTAAAGCGACGGTTAGTTCGATGACGCCCAGGCCGGCACCAAAATGCCCGCCGGTCTGACCGACGGTCCACAATAAAAAGGCGCGCAACTCGTTCGCCAGCTGGGGCAGGGATTCTTCATCCATGCCGCGTAGCACGTCAGTGTCGCTGATGCTGTCCAGCAGCGGAGTGCTGGGACGCTCAAGAGGTATCTCGTGGAAAGTGCTAGGCATCAAACAGGGCTCTTGGGGCCACGCCCGGTGGCAAGAAATAAACGAGTAGTTTACCCGATGCGGGTCGATAGCCCAACCTTGGCTTGCCGGCGGGTCAGAATTGGCGTTTGATTATATAGTCCGCTATCTGACGTAGCCGATCTGCGCCAGCATCGAAGGGCTGCAGGGCCTCGATTGCCTGGTCACGCAGTGCGGCGGCCAGATCATGGGCTCCCTGTAAGCCCAACAGGGCAGGGTAGGTCGGTTTGTCACGGGCGGCGTCGGCGCCCTGTTGCTTGCCGAGCACGCTGGTGTCGCTTTCGACGTCGAGGATGTCATCCTGAACCTGAAAGGCCAGCCCGATGGCGCCGGCATATTCATTCAGTGCGAGTAGCTGCTGCTCCGACGCCTTGCCGCTGGCCAGTGCGCCAAGCTGAATGCTGGCGCCTATCAAGGCTCCGGTTTTGTGGCGGTGCATATCTTCCAGCGTCTGCACATCCACGTGCTGGCCCACGGCGGCGAGATCAATTGCCTGTCCGCCGACCATACCGCGTGGTCCGGCAGCGGCGGCGAGTACCTGAACCATGCGCAGACGGGTCTCGGCCGGGATGTGCTGGGCGTCACTGAGCCATTCGAAGGCCTGGGCTTGCAGGGCATCGCCTGCGAGTATCGCGGTGGCTTCGTCGTAGGCGCGATGGCAGGTGGGCTGGCCACGACGCAGATCGTCGTTGTCCATGGCCGGAAGATCATCATGAATCAGTGAGTAAGCGTGGATCAGTTCGGTTGCAGCAGCTGCAACATCGGCCTGCTCCCGCTGACCGTCGAGCGCTTCACAGCTGGCGTAGACCAATAATGGGCGCACGCGTTTGCCACCGATGGTCACGCTGTAACGCATGGCCGAGAACAGCTGTTCGAGGCGGGGATGGGTATTGTCGAGGCGCCGGGTCAGGTAATCGTTGATGCGGGACTGGCAGCTGCACAGGTAGTGATCGAAATCAGTCATTCGGGTTGCTATCCAGCGGCAATGTGGTCGGGGTGCCATTCTGCTCCACCAGTTGCTGAACCTTCTGTTCCGCTTGCGTCAGTGCCTGTTGGCAGTCGCGGGTGAGTGCCACACCTTGCTCGAAGGCCGCGAGCGAGTCTTCCAGGCTGAGCTCGCCGCTTTCCAGGCGTTCGACCAGCTGCTGTAGTGCGCTTAGCGACTGCTCGAAATCGATGGGTTTCTTTCGGGCCATGGTGGTACCTCGGTTGGGCTGATCCGCTCGGGCTGAAACATTACCCAAGCCCGTCGGGGGGGTCAATCAGACATATACGTCATAAAAGTAATACAGGCTCAGGCTCCAGCCGATGGCGATCACCAGCCAGCGTAGCCAGGCATCCGGCAAAGCGCGCGCAAATAGTCCGCCCGCATAGCCACCACTGACTGTTCCCACCAGCATGATCAGCAAGGCCGGCCAGTGTACGGCGCCAGCAACGATGAAGGTCACGGCCGCGACGCTGTAAATGGTGGACGACATCAGGTTCTTGATGGCATTGATTTCCAGCACCTCGGTACGGCCCGAGATGGCCAGGCTGGCGATCATCAGAATGCCCATTCCGGCTCCAAAGAAGCCCCCGTAGATCGATACCAGTAACTGGCAGATAAAGCCTGTCGGTCCAATCTGGTTGTTGTTGTACAGGTCGTCGCCCTTGCGGACCAGCCGGCTGATTTGCCTGCTGAAGGTGAACAGCAGCGTGGCGGTCAACAGCAACCAGGGAATCAATAGCGTGAAGGTTTGGTCAGTGGTGATCAGTAGCACCAGACCACCCAGTAAACCGCCGATCAAGGCGGCGACCATGAGTGGCAGCAGATAGCTACGCAGCGGCAATCGGCGTAATACCCGGCGGTTGGCGATGGCGGCGGACAGGCTGGCGGGCCATAACGCGACGGCGTTGGTAGCATTGGCACTGACCGGCGCGATGCCGGCAGCCAGCAGGGCAGGGAAGGAGAAAAAGGTGCCTCCGCCTGCCAGTGCATTCATGGCACCGGCGGCAAAACCGCCCACAGCAATCAGTACTACGTGCCAGAAATCCATGTGCTCCTTAGCTCAGCTAACCGCTGTTTCATCCCGCCGTGACAAGTCGAGGGCGCGATCCCTGCTAAAAGTCGCCCCAAAGATACTGGGCAACGCTCAGAGCGACAACCGGAGCGGTCTCTGTACGCAGCACTCGAGGACCGAAGCGCGTGGCGAGAAAGCCGGTCTTTTCGGCGCGGCTAATTTCATCAGCGCTCAACCCACCCTCCGGACCGATCAACAGAGCAAGGCTTGCAGGTGGCTGGAGGCTTTTCAGACTCTGGTCGGTACGGTGGTGCAGTATTAGCCGCAATTCGACATCGACACTGGCGAGCCAGTCATCCATTGAGGTGGGCGGGTTGACTCTCGGCACCACGCTGCGACCGCATTGCTCGCATGCGCTGACAGCGACCTGTTGCCAGTGGCTCTGCCGCTTGTCTGCGCGCTCACCTTGCAGTTTGACTTCGCAGCGTTCGGTAAACAGCGGGGTGATCTCTGCCACGCCCAGTTCGGCCGCTTTCTGGATGACCCAGTCCATGCGTTCACCCCGGGACATGGCCTGACCGAGATGAATGCGCACAGCGGATTCCGGCAAGCCGGGTGTGGGCGCATCCAGCCGCACCACAACCTCGCGCTTGCTGATCTGCGTAATGTCGCCGGACCACTCCTGGCCTGAACCATTGAATACCTGTACAGGTGCGCCAGGCGCCAGGCGAAGCACCCTTCCAATGTAATGGGCGGTATCGCCGGTGAGCGACAGCTCGCCCTCAGTCAGTGGCTGATCCAGATAAAAGCGAGATACGCGCATGCGATCAGTCCCGGGTTGCTAACTGAATGCCTTCCCAGGCCACGCTTGCCAGGTGGTCGATCTGATCCGGAGTGATTACGTAGGGAGGCATGAAATACACCACATTGCCCAGCGGGCGCAGCAGTGATTCGTTCTTCAGGCCGTGCTGGTAAACGCGGATGCCGCGGCGTTCCTGCCAGGGGAAGGGCGTACGACTGCGCTTGTCCTTGACCAGTTCGATTGCCAGAACCATGCCTGTCTGGCGCACCTCTGCAACGTGTGGATGGTCAGCGAAATGGCTGGTGGCCTTGTGCATATGCGCTGCCAGGGTGCGATTGGCCTGGATCACATCGTTCTGTTCGAACAGGTCCAGGGTCGCCAGCGCCGCCGCGCACGCCAGTGGATTGCCGGTGTAACTATGGGAATGCAGGAAGGCGCGCATATTTTCATATTCATCGTAGAACGCGTCATAGACCTTGTTCGTGGTCAGGCACACCGCCATGGGCAGGTATCCGCCGGTCAATGCCTTGGACAGACATAGGAAATCCGGGCTGATATCGGCCTGCTCACAGGCGAACATCGAGCCAGTGCGGCCGAAGCCGACGGCGATTTCATCGTGAATCAGATGCACGCCATAGCGATCACAGGCTTCGCGCAGTAGTTTGAGATAGACCGGGTGGTACATACGCATGCCACCGGCGCACTGGATCAGAGGTTCGACGATGACTGCAGCGACTTCTTCGTGGTTCTCTGCGAGCGACTTCTCCATGTGCTCGAACATCTGTCGGCTGTGGGCTTCCCAGCTGACGCCCTCCTCGCGCTGATAGCAATCGGGCGAGGGTACGGTGATTACGTCCATCAACAGGGGTTCGTAGGTTTGCTTGTAGAGTGCTACGTCGCCCACGGCCAGAGCGGCGAGCGTCTCGCCGTGATAGCTGTTGGATAGCGTAATAAAGCGCTTTTTTCGTGGTTGCCCGATGTTCAGCCAATAATGGAAGCTCATCTTCAAAGCAACTTCGATGCAGGATGAACCGTTGTCGGCATAGAAGCAGCGGGTCAGCGGAGCAGGGGTCATCTGAACCAGGCGTTCGGATAACTCGATTACAGCCGGGTGGCTGAAGCCGCTGAGAATGACGTGTTCAAGGGTATCGAGCTGATCCTTTATCCGCTGATTGATATGCGGATTGGCATGCCCAAAAATATTGACCCACCAGGAGCTGACGGCGTCGAGATAACGATTGCCCTCAAAGTCATGCAGCCATACGCCTTCACCCCGCTGGATTGGAATGACCGGCATGTGCTCGTGATCTTTCATCTGGGTGCACGGATGCCAGAGCACGGAAATATCGCGCTGCATCCATTCATTGTTCAAGCCCATAATCGCCTCACCATCAGGAAATGATGCGGCGATTGTACATGAGCACTCGGGCTGCTGCAGAGCTCAGCGGGTGCCGAAGATCACCATTGTCTTACCCTTTACATCGATAAGGCCTTGCTCTTCAAGATTCTTCAGTACCCGTCCGACCATCTCCCGTGAGCAGCCGACAATGCGACCGATCTCCTGTCGGGTGATCTTGATCTGCATGCCGTCTGGATGGGTCATGGCATCGGGCTGTTTACACAGCTCAAGCAGACTGCCTGCGACGCGACCCGTTACATCGAGGAAAGCGAGGTTGCCTACCTTGCGTGTTGTGTTGCGCAAACGTTCGGCCATCTGGCGACCGATGACATACAGCAACTCGGGATCGCGTTGGCCCAGTTCACGGAATTTGCTGTAGCTCATCTCGGCCACCTCGCATTCCGTTTTGGCGCGCACCCAGGCACTGCGATCCTGCTGCGCCAGGTGTTGATCGAACAGGCCCATTTCGCCGAAGAAGTCGCCCTGGTTCAAATAGGCGATGATCATTTCGCGCCCGTGTTCATCCTCGATGAGGATGGTCACTGAGCCTTTAACGATATAGAAGAGGGTTTCGGAAGAATCGCCAGCGTGGATGATGGTGCTGCGCGCGGCGAAGCGGCGACGATGACAATATGAAAGATAGGCGTCGATGTTTTTTATTTTGGGAATGGGGGCTATAGCAACCATGTGTGTGTCCTTGCAGTGGGCTGGTGAACTGGGTCCTTGGACAAAAATACCGGACTATCCCTTTGCTCCGTAATTGTGGTCCTTACCAAAGGATGCCTCGCATCCCTGCAGCCTCATATCCGAGACCAAATCAGATTATGTCCAGTTCTGCAGCAAATGGCCATAGCGGTACTGGGCCGTTTGGCCTGTGTTATTCTGCCTTTCTTTCAAACTGTGAATTGGTGCCGCTGGAGAGCATATGAAAGCGCATATCAAGTGGGTAGATGGGGCGATGTTTATCGGCGAATCCGGCAGCGGTCATACGTTGGTAATGGATGGTCCGCCTGAAGCGGGTGGGCGAAACATGGGTGTTCGACCTATGGAAACGGTGCTTATCGGTCTGGGCGGGTGCGCCAGTTATGACGTGGTGAGCATCCTGCGCAAGGCGCGGCAGGACATTCGGGATGTGCAAACGGTGCTGGAAAGTGAGCGCGCCGAGACCGAGCCAAAAGTCTTCACGGCGGTCCATGTGCATTTCATCGTGAGTGGCAAGAACCTCAAGGAGCAGCACGTTAAACGCGCGGTCGAGCTTTCTGCGGAGAAATACTGTTCCGCTTCAATCATGTTTGGTCGCGCTGGCGTAAAGATGTCGCATGACTACGAGATCATCGAAGTAAGCTGAGTCTATCCCAGCCAGCTGCTACTCAGGTGCGGTAGCTGGCCTTGGTCATCACCCGTGACATCAATCGCATAGCCATTTTTACTGGTGCCGGGAAAATGGCTCCCCCCGCATCCAATGCCTGATTACCGTGTTCGATCTCGTCTTCGCGCATCTGTTCGAGGATCGCGCGTGACTTGAGGTCGTCTTCGGGAAGCTCTGTCAGGTGGTCGTCGAGGTGTTTTTCGACCAGCTGTTCGGTAGCGGCGACAAAGCCGAGACTGATCCGGTCGCTGACCATCCCCGCCGCAGCACCCATGCCGAACGACAGACCATAGAACAACGGGTTGAACACACTAGGATGGCTGCGCAGCTCGCGCAGCCGCTGCTCACACCATGCTAAATGGTCGATTTCCTCGGCTGCGGCCTGCTCCATCTTGCCACGCACGTCCGGGAGCTTCGCTGTGAGCGCCTGCCCCTGATACAAGGCCTGCGCGCACACTTCACCGGTATGATTGATTCGCATGAGACCAGCGATATGGCGCCGATCCTTCTCCGCCACATGGTCACTGGTAATGTGTTGCGCCGGCGACGGCCGGTTGGCCTGAGCAGCCCCCGGAATCAAGGTGCGTAGCGACTGGTCAGCTTGAACCAGTAGTCGATCGACAAGACTGTAATGACGAGAAGCGCTCATCGCTTAGCTCCTGAACATGGATAGTGCGGGTTTCATACAGGGCGTGCTGCGCTTAGCCCGGTGGCCAGCCCATCTGCCGCTGACCCAGTACATGCAGGTGGATATGGTATACCGACTGGCTGCCAAACTCCTTGCAGTTGAACACCGTGCGGAAACCCTGCTCACAGCCTAGCTCCAGCGCCAGTTTCTGTCCGACATAGATGATGTGGCCGACCAGCGCGCGGTCGTCTTCGGTCATATCGTTAAGGGTGGCGATGTGTTTTTTGGGCAACACCAGAAAGTGCACAGGTGCCTGTGGATTGATGTCGTGAAAGGCGATGACCTGGTCATCTTCATATAGTGTCTTGGCCGGGATTTTGCCTTCGACGATCTTGCAGAACAGACAGTCCACTGGATACTCCTCCTGGAGAGTTGATGGATTGAGTTTAACCAACCTCGGCGGGAAAACCACCAGCGCGCCGCGGCTTCATGATCAGAATGGCTTGAGCACTACCAATAGCACGATAGCGATCAATACCAGCACAGGGGCTTCGTTGAACCACCGATAAAAGACATGTGAGCGCGTATTGCGGTCCGCGGCAAAGGTACGCAGCAGAGCGCCACAGCTGAAATGATAGGCAATGATGAGGGCGACCAGGGTGAGCTTCGCGTGGAGCCACGTCTGTTCAAGAAACCCGGGCTGCAGCATGACCATCCACAGGCCCAATGCGACGGCGACCAGCATAGACGGCGTCATGATGCCGCGGTACAGCTTGCGCTCCATGACCTTGAACCGTTCCAGGCTCGGGCGGTCATCTGCAGTGGCGTGATAAACGAACAGGCGCGGTAGATAGAACAAGCCTGCAAACCAGGTGATTACAGCGATGATATGGAATGCCTTTATCCAGAGATACACCCGGAGTTCCTTAACAAGTTTTGGCGAGGTGCCAATGATGGGATGGCTTTACTGGTAATCTGCTCCAGCGGACTCTTATCATAGAGGTCTAATCGCCATGTTCAATCGTTTTAGGGAGCAATCATGATCAGTATCGGCATCGTCGGCGGCACCGGGTATACCGGAGTGGAACTGCTGCGATTACTGGCCCAGCACCCGCAAGCGCAGGTCGTCACCATTACTTCCCGCTCGGAGGAGGGTGTTCGGGTCTGTGATATGTACCCCAACCTGCGTGGCCACTATGACGACCTTGTGTTCAGTGTGCCGGATGTAAAGCGACTGGGCGCCTGCGACGTTGTTTTCTTTGCGACTCCTCACGGCGTGGCGCACTCGATGGCCGCCGAGCTGCTGGCGACCGGCGTTCGCATCATTGACCTGTCCGCCGATTTTCGCCTGAAGGATGCCGCAGAATGGGCTCAATGGTACGGCCAGCCGCATGGCGCGGCCGATCTGCTTGGCGAAGCGGTGTACGGCCTGCCTGAGGTCAATCGTGAGGCGATACGCAGTGCGCAGCTGATTGCGGTTCCAGGATGTTATCCGACGGCAGTGCAGCTCGGCTTGCTGCCCCTGCTCGAAGCCGGGCTGGCTGATACCTCCCGACTGATTGCTGATTGCAAGTCCGGGGTGAGCGGTGCAGGGCGGACCGCGAGCGTTGGCGCCCTGTTTGGAGAGGCCGGTGAGAATATGAAGGCCTACGGGGTCAAGGGCCATCGTCATCTTCCGGAAATCAGCCAGGGCCTGCGCCTGGCCGCAGGGGGTCCGGTGGGGCTGACATTTGTACCCCATCTGACCCCCATGATCCGCGGCATTCATGCCACGCTGTATGCCACGGTTACGGATCACGCTGTCGACCTGCAGAAGCTGTTCACTGACCGTTATGCCGGCGAGCCCTTCGTGGACGTGATGCCTGCTGGGAGCCATCCTGAAACGCGCAGCGTGCGCGGCGCGAATTTGTGTCGTCTGGCGGTTCATCGTCCACAGGGAGGCGACCTGGTGGTGGTGCTCTCGGTTATCGACAATCTGGTCAAGGGCGCATCCGGGCAGGCGATCCAGAACATGAACATCGCGCTGGGGCTCGAGGAAACGCTTGGGCTGACGCATCCGGCGCTGATGCCTTGACCGACCAGTTGCTGCGCCGACTTCCGTTACGGCGAGGGCATCGGCTGGCCGTGGTTCCGGTGGAGTCACGGTTCGCCCGCGTCACCAGAGGCATCCTGGGGGTATGTGTTTTGCTCGCGTTCCCGGCGGCTGCCTGGCTTGGCTGGGATGCCGCCTTGCGCTCCGAGCTGGTGGAAAACCACACGCAGCTGCGCTCCAGTCATCAGGTTGTACAGGCTGAGTTGGAACAGACGCAGCAGCGGTACCAGCAATTGGAGGTCGATCTGCTGGTCGCCCGCGAAGCGGTGAGGGATGGCCGCAAGATCATTACTGATCTGGAGCAGCAGCTGTTCAAGTTGCAACAGGATCTCGCGATTTACCAGGGGGCCTTGGCACCCAATGCCATGGTGCCCGGTTTGCGTTTTCAGGCTTTCGAATTGCAGTCCACCGAACGGCCTGATGTGTTTCGCTACAAGGTAATGGTCAGTCGAGTCGGCAGTGAAAGTGAAACCACGCAGGCTACACTCTTTATTGAGGTGCATGGCTCGCGGGACGGTGAAGAGGTAGTGATACCTTTGTCGAGCATGACGGCGGCAGGAGATGATGAAGGGCTGGCGCTGGATTTTCGCTATTTTCAGGTCGTGCCGGCCAATGGCAGGGAAGCCGAATTATTGCTTCCGGAAGGCTTTCAACCCAAACGTGTGCGTCTACGTGCCGAGCATGACGGCAAGACGTTGGTGGAGCAAATGTTCGACTGGACAGTAACGGGAGAAAAATCCTGATGTGGAAAACCGGGAAACTAAAAAAAATGGATATCAGTCAATTCGGCGGTAAAACCACCGTCATCGCTCAGGATGCGGTTGTACGTGGCGACATCCACTTTCAGGGAGCGTTGCAGGTCGACGGCCGCGTAATTGGCAGTATCGAGGCAGAGCAGGGATTGGTCCGTGTCAGTGAACACGGCCAGGTGGAAGGGGTTATCAAGGCGCCGAGCGTCAAGGTGAACGGTCAGGTGATCGGTGATGTGCACGCATTCGAGCGTCTGGAACTGGATGCGAACGCCAGAATCAGCGGCGATCTCTATTATCGGTTCATGGAAATGGTGGTGGGGGCTCAGATCAGCGGTCAGCTAAAATATCTGGGCAACGAGTTGGCCGATGATGAATTGCCGGTCAATCTGGTCTCGCTCGGAAACGAGCCTGGCGAATAGTTGACCAAAAGACTCGGGTTAACCATAATATCGGGTCTGTTGTGCTGCGGTACCCGCTGCTGGAGGTTGTATGTCGACTGCTGAAATTTTTACTCCCACTCCGCTGAATTTTTCTGAGAGCGCTGTTGGCAAGGTGCGTGCCCTGATTGAAGAAGAGGGCAATGAGCGCCTCAGTCTGCGCGTGTTTGTTACAGGGGGTGGCTGTTCGGGATTTCAATACGGTTTCACCTTCGATGACGAGTTGGCCGAAGACGATACGATTGTCGAGCGCGGCGGTGTCAGACTGGTGGTGGATCCTATGAGCTTCCAGTACCTCGCCGGTTCGGAGGTCGATTATCAGGAAGGCCTCGAGGGCTCCCGCTTTGTGATCAATAACCCTAATGCCGCCAGTACCTGTGGTTGCGGTTCATCCTTCTCTATCTGACCCTTCGGTAGCGAGCCTATCATCGCGTCGATAACGGGATGAATCGATAACAGGTGTTCGTTTTCCGGCACGATACACCCCTCTCTCTCATGGAGCAGGAGTAAAGGGTTTGTCCCAACAAGCGAAAAAACCCTTTGCCAGTCTATTCTTCTTCCCCGTCGCGACCGCGTATGGGGCCTTCATTCTGCCGTGGTCTGTGCTGGCCCAGTTTGGTCTGCTAGCCGCTCCTCCGGGTTTGACCGGTTCTTTGGGGCACGCCTATGAAATGTTGTTCGGCTTCGCCCTGGCGGTCGTAGCGGGCTATGTTCTCGGACCTCAGTCTCCGCGCTGGTTGTGGTCGATACTGTCGTTCTGGGTGGCTGCGCGCATCGCTTTCCTCGGATGGTCCACGAGCTACGTGTCGGCATTGATCAATATTCTGTTTGTGGCGGTGCTTGCCTTTAAAGTGGTGCCGCGTTTCGCCGGCGCGAAAAAGTGGCGTAATAAGACCCTTGCGCCCATTTTGCTTGGGCTATGCGTGGCTGCGACCCTGTTTCAGGCACTGCTGCTGACGGAGAACAATGGCCCGGCGCACGGATTGCTGTTCGAGGCTGTCTTGCTATTGAGTGCGCTGATGTTCTTCATGAGCGGAAGGATGCTGGCGCCCGCTATAGCGACGCACCTGTTGAAACAGAAGCGCGAACTCCACGCTCGACTCCAGCCGCGCCTGGAAGGCTGGGTACTCCTGTCGCTGGCTCTGGCTTTGATTGTCAATCTGCTTCCGGGGGTCGCGATTCAGCCAATCGTTGGGTTGTGTCTAGTGGCAGCCTCAGCTGTTGCCCTGGTTCGGTTGGTCCGCTGGCCGGTCTGGCGCTGTCTGGATCGCCCCGACCTGGTCGCATTGACCTCGGGTTATATCTGGCTGGTCATCGGTTGGGCGGTAATCGGTTGGACGCTGCTCACCCATATGCTGCCATTGTCGACGGCCCTGCACGGCATCACCGTTGGTGCACTGGGCAGCCTGACGCTGACTGTCATGGCTCGCAGCCAGGCGCAGCGTACTCGGAAGGACGCCAATGCCGCGCCGGCGATCTATCTCGCGACCGGCTTGATCAGCGTAGCTGCAGTGGCCAGGATGGCCGCAGGCACTCTGATTCCCGGAGTTTGGATACATGTATTGGCTGCTATCAGCTGGAGTGTCGCGTTTGTCTGCTTGCTGGTTTTTCTGCTCTGGTTCCGGAAAGTGCCCGACCGCCCATTGAAACCCTGAATCTCAGGCCGGATATAACGCGCCGAGGATTCGCTGCCCACGTGCGCCAGTTACCGCAGGCAGATTAGCGGGCTCGCGCGTGTCGAAACGCCATGCCAGCCAGGCGAAGGCGATTGCTTCCATCCAGTCGGGATCGACGCCCAATGTCTGGGTGGTCTGTACGACTGCTGGCGCGAGCAGCTCGGCAAGACGCTGCATTAGCCAGCCGTTGCGGGCGCCGCCTCCGCATACGTAGATGTCAGCCGAGCCAGGGATGTTGGAGCGTACGTCCTGTGCAATGGACCGGGCGGTCAGCTCAAGCAGAGTGGCCTGAACGTCCGCAGGCGCAAAGGTTTTTCCCGCTTGTTCCAGTACATCATCCAGCCAGGACGCATTGAAATATTCCCGGCCAGTGCTTTTTGGCGCCTTACGCTGGAAGTAGGGGTCCTGCAGCATGCGGACGAGGAGTGCGTCTTCAGCCGTTCCGCTACGCGCCCACTGTCCATCGCGATCAAAGGCTTCGCCGCGATACTGAGTGATCCAGTGATCAAGCAGCACGTTGCCCGGACCGCTATCAAAGCCCAGCGCCGGATGGTCAGGCTTCAAGACTGTAAGGTTGGCAAAGCCGCCGATGTTGACGAGTACGCGGGTGTCCATCGGCGAGCCGAGTAACCAGTGATGGAAAGCGGGCACCAGGGGCGCACCCTCGCCGCCAGCAGCCAGATCGCGGCTACGAAAGTCGCAAATAACGGAAATACCGCTCAGTTCAGCCAGTAATGCCGGGGCACCGATCTGGCAGCTGAAGCCCAGCTCGGGATGGTGTCGGATGGTCTGGCCGTGGCTACCAATCGCACTGACCTGCGCCGCAGCAACAGAATGCTCAGCCAGTAGCGCGTTCACTCCGTCAGCGGCGAGCGTCGCCCAGGCGATGCCGGCACGTCCGGCTCGCTGGATCTCATCCGGTCCGGCTGTACAGAGGGAGAGCAGATCGTTGTGTAGGGATTCGGGAAAGGGCAGGCAGATTGCGCCCACCAAGGTGGCCTGTCGGCCTTCGAAGGAAACCAGAGCGATGTCGATACCATCCAGGCTGGTGCCTGACATGATACCGACATAGAGCCTGGACATTATTCTTCCAGAGACGCCAGCTGAGTACTGTCTTGTTGATCCAGTTTAGCCATGAGCGTGTTGCTGACTTGCAGGAAGGCAGTACGTTCGGCCTTGGGAATGGGATCGGATACAGGAAGCTTTACGTTGAGCGGATCCACGTGGGTGCCGTTCACCAGAAACTCATAATGCAGGTGTGGCCCGGTGGAAAGGCCAGTAGTGCCGACGTAGCCGATCACCTGGCCCTGCGATACGTTGTCACCCGCGTTCAGGCCCTTGGCGAAACGGCTCATGTGCGCATAAAGCGTCTGATACTTCTGTCCGTGTTTGATGACGACAGTGTTGCCGTAACCACCTTTGCGGCCGGCATGCACTACGCGACCGTCACCTGTAGCGCGAATCGGGGTGCCGGTCACTGCTGCGTAGTCGACGCCGCGGTGGGGCCGCACGGTTTTCAGTACAGGGTGGCGACGATTCGGGTTATAGCGTGAACTGATACGAGCCAGCTCCACCGGTGTGCGGATGAAGGCCTTGCGCATGCTGGTGCCATCCGCGCGGTAATAGCTGCTATTTCCGTTCTTGTCGGTGTAACGAACGGCGGTAAAAATCTTGCCGCGGTTGGTGAAGCGAGCAGCGAGGATGTTATTGGTGCCAACGCGCTTCTCACCAACGTGTAACTCTTCGAATAGCACTTCGAATGCGTCGCCCTTGCGGATCTCCCTGGCAAAATCGACGTCATAGCCGAATATGTTGGCCATCTGCATGGTCAGGTTGTGCGACAGGCCGGCTTGTTGTGCGGAGAGGAACAGCGAGCTGCTGATCTCGCCCTTGGCAAACCGTGTCCGCACCTCAGGCTTAACGCTGTCGGAAGTAAAGGCGAAAGTATCACCCTCGCGCTCAAGGCGGATTGTCTCGAGGTCGTTGATCTTGGAGCGGATGGCCAATAAGTCGCCAGCGTCGTCCTTTTTGAACTCAACAACTTGGCCTACCTTGAGCCGCGTGAACCGTTGGGCATCCTTGCTGCTGGATACCACAGAGTGCAGCGAAGCGGCTGAGAAGCCGAGTTGGCTGAATAGGACCGACAGCGTATTGCCTGCGGCGACGGTTACGCTGATCCAGTCAGTTGGAGGCGGTTCCGCAGCCTCGATGTGCTCGGCGGGAGGAGCTTCCGGAGCAAGAGCTAGCGATTGGAGTACAGCGGGAGACGCTTCACCCTGAACTGCAACTTCAGCAGGCTTGGCCAGTTGAAGCGGAGAAGCGATTGTGACTGTCTCGCCAATCAGCGCATCCAGTTGTTCAGATACGGACGGCTGGGCTTCTATGGAAGGGGACGTTTCGAGTTCAAGCGGAACGAACGTCCGGCGCGCTTCGACATCCGATGTAGGGATGACGAGCAGGAAAATACTCAGCGCTGCAGCGATTCCGCTGGCCGCCATAATATGGCTTTTTGGATATCGCGGCGTCTTTGTCTTTTGAGGAGGCATAAGCGCTCTTGTGGTTGATTCTATGGAATGTTGACTAACTTGCTAAATTATAACTGAAACTCAACAGGCGCAAGTCATAATGTGCGTCATCCGTCATTTTTACAACGCGTGTGCTTGACGAGTTTCTGCCGTTCCCCAGCCTGTATAATCTGTCATCGGCCACCCGCGCTTGAAATTGAGTGGCAATGTTGTAATGTTTGCTCCCCTTTAATTCCAGACAGCCACAGGATCCCCGACACATGAAGCCGGTTGACGAGCAGTTGGCGCTGATCAAGCGCGGCGCGGAAGAAATTCTGGTTGAAAGCGAGCTCCGCGCCAAGCTTGAGCGCGGTATTCCGCTGCGAATCAAGGCAGGGTTCGATCCTACTGCTCCTGATTTGCACTTGGGGCACACCGTCCTGATAAACAAGTTGCGTCAGTTTCAGGAGTTAGGGCATGAGGTGCTTTTCCTTATAGGTGATTTCACCGGGATGATTGGCGACCCTTCGGGCAAGAACGTTACTCGGTTGCCCTTGACCCGTGAGCAGGTTCTGGCCAACGCCGAGACCTATAAAGAGCAGGTGTTCAAGATCCTGGATCCGGAAAAGACCCAGGTCCTGTTTAACTCCGAATGGATGGACGAGCTTGGAGCGGCTGGCATGATCCAGTTGGCCGGTAAGTACACTGTGGCCCGCATGCTGGAACGGGACGATTTCGATAAGCGTTATAAGGGTGGTCAGTCGATCGCGATCCATGAGTTCCTCTATCCGCTGGTACAGGGATACGACTCGGTTGCGATGAAGGCTGATGTTGAGCTGGGTGGGACCGACCAGAAGTTTAATCTGCTGATGGGGCGTGAGCTTCAGCGCCAGTACGGTCAGGAACCACAGGTGACGCTTACCATGCCGTTGCTCGAAGGGCTGGATGGCGTTAAGAAAATGTCCAAGTCACTGGGTAATTATGTGGGCATCAATGATATGCCTGGCGAGATGTATAGCAAGATCGTTTCAATGCCAGATGCTTTGATGTGGCGCTATTTCGAGCTGCTCAGCTTTTGTAGCATGGCGGAGATTGATAGCTTCCGTGCCGATGTTGAGCGTGGTGCTAATCCGCGAGATATCAAGATCAAGCTGGCGGAGGAGTTGGTGGCGCGTTTTCATGGTGAGGAGGCGGCGGCAAACGCTCACCGTTCGGCTGGTAACCGGCTAGCTGAGGGCGAGCTGCCAGAAGATATTCCAGAGATCTGTCTGGAGTCAGCTGATTCGTTACCCGTTTCGGCTGTGCTCAATCGAGCCGGGTTGGTGAAGAATGCCGCAGCAGCGCGGGATCTCCTGGCAGCTGGTTCGGTGAAGGTTGACGGAGTTGTTGTCGAGCGTAGCTTTGAGTTCAAGCCGGGGTCAGAATACGTATGTCAGGCGGGCAAGAAGAAATTTGCACGCATCCGCATCGAAACGCCTTGACGGCTTTACTCAGAGGCCT
>NZ_VTVA01000022.1 GCF_008638345.1 Pseudomonas saliphila
GGTGTGATCGCCGGTCGCTTACGGCGCTCGCTGTACCTGACTCAGTAGCTCCGCACTGGTTAAAGCTCGGCGGCACTGGAAAAGGTCGGGGAGGCGTGCTTTTGCCTCAACCGCTGAGAGGCTGAGGGATCTGCTATGGGACATTCATCCGTACAGCAGATCGAGCTATCAGCCGTTCTCACACACCCGCAGCTGCAGAACCGGAACGTGGGGATGCAGAAGTACAAAGAACATTCTGACGCCAAGCGCTACAAGAGCCATATCAAGGAGCTTCAGAGAAGCATCCGTACAGCTGGTCTACAGGTGCCGCTCAAAGTGGTCGCTGCAGAGGAAGGAGGCGATTGGAAGCTGGCCCCCGGTGCAGATCGGCCTCACTTCGAGCCTGGCCGGTATTGGTTGGTGGATGGCCACCATAGGAGGGAAGCGTTACTCGTTGAGGGTCACCAGATGGTAGCTGTGGAGATACTGCCTGGGCTTGGTTTCGAGGAAGCATTGGACGCCTGTCGTCTCTCGAACGGCCACGTTATACAGCCTATGTCGCCAGACGAGCGTACCGAGAATGCTTGGTCAGCACTCAACCAGAAGCGCGACACATACCGCCGAATGGAACTGAAACAGGCAGCGGAACTGCTGCAGGTATCTGAGCCTACCATCAAGCGATTCAGGAAGACGGTCAGGGATGACGGTATCAAGGCGGGATGGATCGATGCTGATGCTTCCCGAGACAAGCAGAAGCTGCAACTGCAGGAGTACTGGAACAAACCATCCACTCTCAGAACCCTGTCAAAGGTTCCTTGGAGGATGTACAAGCGGAGACTCCGGCAGGGCTCTGGTACGACCAGCGACGCGGCACGACGTCGGATGATCAAAATGGCAATGGTCCAGTACGGCTTCGGGACTGACGGTCGGTTTCGCCCTGAGGACCTCGTGGCAGCGTGGGTTGAACTCGGGAAGGAGGCAGATCGGGCCGATGCCCACCAGTACCTGCTCGACAAGTACAAGCCGAAGATCTCTCAACCGAAGGAGGATGACGATGATGATGATGATGGTAGCGTGCCTGTCTCTTCAGGATTCTCTGTCCATCCTGAGATACGTCAGATGGCATATCGAGGTCTGGAGATTTCAGCGATAGGCGAAGGCTTTGACGAGGGATCTGTATGAGGGGCTCCGAGAGCTCCCGTCTTGCTGGAGACACCATGATTCAAAGGGCGAGAAATTTTTCGCGATAAATCTGAGAGTGCATAAGAGAGACGAGGCTCAGGCTTGTAACCCCCGGTACCCCGGGTCTCGTCTGCTGCGTAGGCAGGCACCACCCCCACAGCTTCGCCACATCGCAGCACCGCTGGAATGGGAGAGAGCAACCAGCTGTGGTCTTGAAGCTGTTCTATTCTCCCAACCTTCCGGTCATTGTCCCTGAGATGCGGCTGGGGCAGGCGTGTTTGCAACATCATCTCGCGAAGCCACCCCGAATCTGACCTCAAGTAGGCCTGAGAGAAGCATCTGGAACTCTCCCTTGCTTTGGTGCTGGGAGAATGACCGGGAAAAAGGGAGGATAGCGATGCCGATGCATAAAAATTGACAAGCGCGTTCTTTTGTACAAAATTGAGCAACGGTCGTTCGTCGGTTATGTACAGGAGAGGATTGATGAAGGTAGTCGCGTATCAGCGAGTGTCCACGGCGCGGCAGGGAGTGAGTGGGCTGGGTCTGGAAGCACAGGGACAGGCGATCAGGGACTACGCAGCGAAGCGCGGAGCTACGGTCATCCAGTCGTTCACTGAAGTGGAAAGTGGCAAGAACAATGCGCGACCAGAGCTGACGAGGGCCTTACATCTTGCCAAGGTGACCGGAGCCACGCTGGTGATTGCTAAGCTCGACCGGCTTTCACGCAACGCCGCCTTCCTACTTACGCTTAGGGACTCGGGTGTCCGGTTCATAGCCGCAGACTTGCCAGATGCCAATGACCTCACCGTAGGTGTGATGGCGCTGGTAGCTCAGCAGGAGCGAGAGGCAACTTCAAATCGGACACGAGAAGCTCTCAGCGCTGCGAAGGCGCGAGGAGTGAAGCTGGGCAACCCGAACGGTGCAGCGGCCCTCAGGAAGGCTGACAAGGGCAACGGAGCGGCAGTCACGGCGATCAAAGCCGGGGCGGACGAGCATGCTTTGAACCTCGCGCCCGTTTTGGAAGCGCTTAGGTCTGAAGGACTCACTTCTCTCGGTGCGATAGCGGACGCCCTGAACGAGCGGGGAATGCTGACACCTCGGAACGGGAAATGGCATCGGTCGTCAGTCAGGAATCTCTTGGAGAGGCTGAAGGGAGCGAGGCAGGTGGGAGGCAGCGTTGTCAATTGAGCAGCTCTTGAACGCTCCCTGCCGGATCTCAGCTGGACAACCGATGCTGGTTCAGCTTGTGGGGTATGCGAGCAACTCCACGGCGCGTCGCTGCGTCTCTTGTACGTTACCGCCGGAGTAGAGTCCGTAGGTAAGGCCAGGTTTGTCATGACCAACGATGTCTGCGGCGAGGTTCTCCGATACATCAGCATTCTCCAACAGCGTCACCATGGTCTTGCGGATGGAGTGGAATACATGGTCCTCCGAGTAACCCAAGCGAGACTTTAAACGGCCGAAGCGTTTTCCTATAGCGTTGGATCGGTCCCCGTATTTGTTTTTTGTGAGTCCACTCAAGAGGTAGCCATCGGTCGACGTTTCGATCAACCGGTTGACGAGAGGCGCGAGCTTCGTATGAACGGGCACCTTACGAATACCTGCTTCGGTCTTGCTGTCGACGATGTTAAGCGCCTCTGTGGTGGCGTTCGCAGTTTGTAGCGAGCACAGCTCTTCGATCCGAGCCCCGGTGTACATACCTAACCAGATCAGGTCGGCAAGCTGGGCGTCTCCTTGTTCCAAGGCAGCTCTGTGCAATGCCACCACCTCCTTCGGCTTGAAGGGAACCCAGCCTTTCTTCCGTTTTCGTTGCGTGGCGTTGTCCAGTCGACGCACTGAGCGAGGGAGCTCGAAAGGCATCGGACCGGCAGAGACTTGGCGATGATCCTCGAAGTACTGCCAAAGGTTACGCCCAGCAGAAAAGATCCGCTTAACGGAGGAAGGCATGTAACCGTTTCCCCCGTCTTCCTTCGGGAGCATCAGCAGTTTCACCCACTCTCGTACCCGCTCAGGTGTGAGGGCCTCAACAGTCTCGAAATGCTTTGCGATGAGCTTCGCATCACTGAGCATCTGATCCATCGTTTTCTCTTTGAGATGCAACGTGGAGTGCCACTCGTGGAGTGACGGAGCGATAAGCGTGTGTCCAGCCAGCGCAACCCCTACCAATGCCTGGGCCTCTGCAGGGCGACCGAGTCTGTCAAGTTCTCGTGCTTTGTCTGCCACTATCCCTGAGATCACCTCGTAGAGATCGAACTCATCTGCGGCCTGCAATCTGCGGAGCTCATCGCGAACCTCCAAGGCGTAGTGCTGGATGGCTGACTCCGTTGTCTGGCCTCGCGCTTTCTCGATCTCCGCTTTCCACTCAACGACCATTGCGAACGCTCGCGCTTGCGCCATTTGCTTATCACCCGTGCCTGTACTTTTGATGAAGCGGAGCTTGTCACCGAAGTGATGCCGGACATCCTGGGGGATTGTCAGCAGGGCGTACCAGCGGTTCTTGCGGCGTTCGAGGTAACTCATAGGGCAGGCTCGTGTAGGTGTGTTTTACCACCTCAATTTACCACACCGGCGGCCGCCAAAGCTCGGTATCCTTGATTCGTGGGGGCTGCAGACCGATGAGCGGAGTGTCCCTCTCTCTCCGCCATATATAAGCTTCAAGGCCCCGTTATTCGGGGCCTTGTTGTTTCTGGAGGTCGATCGGTCCCCCATTCAGTGTCGGTGAGCTTTCTGAATACGCGCCTCCACCACGCCGTAATGGACCATGCCTGCTCGCATTGACGGAGCTGCAGTAGGCTGCACACAGGAGACTCGCAGGGCTTTTAGCTCACGGTTCGTCCGGAGTAGCATTACAGCTCGCATAAGCAGAGTACCGACATGGATATCACCCGACCCAGCCGTACTGCCAGATTCTTCGCCTTACCTTCTTTCTCGTGCTAAGCGTTTTTGCTCTGGCGCTGCTACCCGGCGACAGCGAATCAACCGAGCCTTTTTTGGCCTCTTAGCACTGGCGACGAATGCTGGCCGAGTCTTATTCGCGCTGCTTGCATTCGTCAGCCTTGCTTGGATAGCGATCAACGGCTATCGTCTCGCGCGCTGGGATTCTGGCGTTAGGAACGGCGATTGTGTCGACTGCGGTGGCAAGATGACCCAACTCTCCGGGCGGCATCGCAACTATCGCAAGTGCCCGTTCTGCCTTTAGAGGCGACGGGGGTGGTAGACGGCCCGTCTCGGGAAAGCAAGCATGAAAAAGCCCGCCGAAGCGGGCGTGAGGAGCCTAAAGGGATCCTACCTACACTGCACCAACAGGATGATTTGTGCGTGTGCCTCGCTGGATCCTGTTTTGAGCACGGTGCCGGTTACTGTCATTGCCTCCAGCATCCGGGCAAAGCCCGAGGTGACGGCTTTGTTGATGTAACCAATTCTTCCGTTCTCGCTGTGCACGGCAATCGCCTTGGGGTCGTGCTCGTTCTCCGGCTCTGGTCGAAACTTGACCTGTGTGCCCGGTTGAGGCATCTCAGATGGGCTTATCTGATACCGGACTCCCGTCAGCTCGATTAAGATATCAGCTGGCGCGGTCACGTCCGAATAGTCCGGGCACAGCTCGAAGCTGTCACTTTCCAGGCGTGCCCCGGTGTAACCGAGCAGGGCCATGTATGATCCGGTGAATTCTTCCGGAAGGCCGTATTGCGAAAGGTATCGCCCGAAATCTGCACGCTTGCGGGGTGGCAACCTGGTAGAAAAAGCATCCAGGGCATCGTCCACTGAGCTGACATTCTTCGTGAACGCTGGAAACCCAATGAAGCCTTCTTTTTCGGCTTGCTTGTAGTCATCGCTGTTTTTCGCGTAACGGAATTTTACTGTGTCTCCGTCTCTTAACAGCTCCCCGACGATACGGCGATGCCTTGGGGAGCAATCGCCAGAGTGGTGCCACACAAGAAAAAGCCGTGATGGCTCAAATATGTGGTTAATTGCGCTCATTCAGGTTTTCCATAATCAGCTGAAGCCGCCTGCTGGTAAGCCTCAAAACGAAGTCGGCTCTGTCACGGGTAAGTCTAGCATCTATCGGCATCGGCAATTCAACGAGGCGATCCAGGACGCGTTCTAGCTGGCCGAATTCAAAGTCCTTCAGCCTCTTGATAAGAAGCTGACGCACCTTTGGATTGTGCTCGGCGATGAATCGCATAGACTCCACATGGCCGATTTGCTCAAGCCTGTCCAAGGCAAATCTGATGTGGTGCGTACCCTTTGTGATGAATCCGTCGAGGCGATGGTCGGTCCAGTTGTTAAATTTATGCGGCAGCAGCTGGTAGCCTAGGCTAGTTCCATTATCGAACCACGGCGCAAACTGGAGTCTTATACTGAAGTTCTCCTTCTTCCGGCGCGCCACGCTTTTGGAATTTGGAGACAAGTTGACCAGGTACCCCCAGTTCTCCTGATGCCGGTCGGTATTCCCGATTACGCAATCGAACAGCATCATCGACCAAAAATCGAAGATTTGGTTGTCGCCGATGAATTCCTTGTTCAATTGCATCGCTGTCTGCAGGTTGTGCTGAGCGCCTTTTTCTTTATCAAAATTCCGTATGTCGCGATAGAAAAAATACCCGGCTGCATAAAACATATCCACGCCAGGCTCATAGAACCATTCGCTCAGTGACCCACACTCGCCGGTGAGGGAATCATAAGCGGCGTGCGCAGGAGGGACCGGCACATTGAGCAACAGGCCTATTTGGTACGCGATAAGCTCACACCAGAATTGCTCTGGATATCGAGGGTCTGAGAGCTTAAACATGTACTGCCAGTCAGGCTTGATGACATGCTGCACAGGCTGAGCGGGCGATATGACGATCCTTTTGGGCCGAGCACCTTCCGGATATGCCTCGGAAAACTCAAAGTGCCGCCCCCAATCGCATACGTCTATCGGATTCCACTGTATCATCGGGTGCCTATTAGTCTCGCATGCAAGCTATTGCAGCTCGATTTAAAATGAGCCGACTGCGATGGTTGCGATGGTCAATCTTGCTCACGAAGGAGTTGATCGAATGGCCGATTTGAGTCCGCCTCACCAGTTGCAGCCCCGCCTGATATCGGTAATTGCGCTACCCGTCCCAGATACATCGCACACCGCCATTACCGGGCTCTCGCTATAGGGAGTAACGTAATGGCAGCTTGCTGCCTGAGTATGCTTTGCCTCCCAGCCGGTGATGCCGGCCAGGTTAGCATTGCTGGTGGTGGAGAACGCTTGATATTCCATGGGTGTCTTCCTTGAATACTTAGCTTACAGTTTTACCGGGCCGATAAACATGCATCCTCCTTGCTTCTTCAGCCAGCGAGAATGTATCACCGAAGATGAGCGGCGTCACCGATCCGGACCGGACAGTCACGGGTGGGCTCACAAGCGTTGCCAATTTTTCTTCGATTCTCGCGCCACGTCGATCGTAATGTTCAACAAACTCCACACAAGGACGTCCCTTTGAAGTTGCCCATCGTGAAAAAGGAAGCACTAGACCGTGCGTTGGAGGTGTTCGATCTGCAAATTCGCAACAAATCCGAGTGGGAGGCTTGGGAAAGAAATCAAGCTCACCGATACGCTATCCAAGCCAATGGTTTGCTCTACCCGGCAAAAAAATCGTCTCTCTCACAAAATTGGGGTCAGATGACGACCCCAATTACTCTTTTAAGCGCAAAAAAAAAGAGGGCGCAATGCGCCCTCTGATTAGCCACTTATGGAGTGATCGGTTTTGCCACTGCACCATGGTGGGTACGCCGCAGCAGATTGCGGACAGGATGGAGCACTGGTTTAACAACGAAGGCGCTGCCGGGTTCAACCTGATGCCGCCGTCGCTACCCTCGGGTATTGAAGACTTTATCGAACAGGTGGTGCCAGAGTTGCAGCGTCGCTGGCTATTCCGCACCGCCTACCAGGGCAGTACTCTGCGCGAGCATCTAGGCTTGGCACGCCCTGATAAGTCCTGAACAGGGGGCAGGCCGCTGCAACAAAAAAGCCGCATTCGGATGCGGCTTTTTCGTATCTTGTTGTTCCGGCTCAGGCGGTTTCGACTGCCGGCACGCCTTCCTGGCAAATCGCCGCAATTGCATCTGCGGCGCGCCTCAAGGCCGGTAGGTAGCTCAATGCTTGTTCGCGATTCACCCGCATAATCGGCGCCTGCATGGCCACACCGATGTTAGACACCCCTGTGGGGTTAGACGCCAGCACTGCAATGCACAACAGCCCGGGCAAGAATTCTTCATCGTCAAACGCGTAACCCTGCTGCTTGACGGTTTCAATCTCCCGTTCCAAAGCCTGATGGTCGGTGAGGGTGTTGTGGGTGAACTGTTTCAGCGGAATATCAGCCAATAGGCGGCGGCGCTGGGATGGCGCCATTTGAGCCAGAAACAGTTTGCCGCTGGCAGAGCAGTGCACCGGCACTCGCGATCCCGGATGCAAATAAAATCGCAAGGGTGCCGGTGTTTCAACCCGATCCAGATACAGAATTTCGCCCCCAGACAGCGCGGTGATGTTGCAGCTTTCACCTATATCGTCCACCAGCGAGGTGAGTATGGCGTGACGCGCACCGCGAACGGTGTCGTTCAGTAATAGATTTTCCGCCAGCCGGCGTAAACGCACCCCGCGACTGTAATGGCGGCCGTCGGCTTCGCGTTGCAGCATGCCCAACGTCTCAAGCTGTTGCAGCATGCGATGGAGGGTGGGCTTGGGCATACCTGTTTCTTCGACCATGCCTTGCAACGTGAAGAACTGATCTTTCTCTGAAATGACTTCCAGTAACGTGAGTAAACGTTGCGCCGGCGTGTCGCCTTCCAGACGATTCGCCTCCGATTGAACCGTGCTCATAGTGTGATCTCCTTAATGGTGCCGACTATGTTTTATTTCGAAAAATAAAGCAATTTGTATGATTTTCTGAAATCTATGTTGACGGTGCACTCCGATCCGTCTAGATTCGGTTGTATTCCGTTTTCCGGAATGAAATACACTATAAAATGAATTCTAGGCGAGATGCCTGGCACTACTCCGGAGATAACCCATGAGTACACCCAACAACACAGATAATCGGCAAGTCGTTGAAGGCAAGCAGAAGATGACGCCTTCCGAAGCGTTTGTTGAAACGCTGGTCGCCAACGGCGTAACCGACATGTTCGGCATCATGGGCTCGGCCTTTATGGACGCCATGGACATTTTTGCCCCGGCCGGCATTCGCCTGATTCCTGTTGTTCACGAGCAGGGTTCGGCCCACATGGCTGATGGATACGCTCGTGTATCTGGCCGTCACGGTGTCCTGATTGGCCAGAACGGCCCAGGTGTATCCAATAGCGTGACTGGTATTGCGGCGGCGTTCTGGGCGCACAGCCCGGTGGTTATTATCACCCCCGAAACCGGCACCACCGGCATTGGCCTGGGCGGTTTCCAGGAGTGTAACCAGCTGCCTATGTTTCAGGAGTTTGTAAAATACCAGGGACACGTAACCCATCCGTCGCGTATGGCCGAGTACACCGGTCGTTGTTTTGACCGCGCCATGTCGGATATCGGGCCAACCCAGCTCAACATTCCCCGCGACTACTTTTACGGTGAAATCGAAGCCGAGATTCCCAAGCCGGCACGCCTGGATCGTGGTCCCGGTGGCGCCAAGAGTCTGGATGAAGCCGCTGAAATGCTGGCTAACGCGCGTTTCCCGGTCATTGTTTCGGGTGGTGGTGTGGTTATGGCCGACGGCGTTGAGGCTTGTGCAGCTCTGGCTGAGCGCCTTGGCGCGCCGGTTGTTAACAGCTACCAGCACAACGACTCGTTTCCCGCCAGCCACCCGCTGTGGTGTGGCCCCCTAGGCTATCAGGGCTCTAAAGCCGGTATGAAACTGATGGCTCAGGCCGACGTGGTACTAGCACTCGGCACACGCCTTGGGCCGTTTGGCACCCTGCCACAGCACGGTATGGACTACTGGCCGAAAGATGCCAAAATAATCCAGATTGACGCTGACTATAAAATGTTGGGTCTGGTGAAAAAGATTGCTGTTGGCATCTGTGGCGATGCGAAAGACGCAGCCAATGCGTTGATCGAGCGTCTACAGGGCCGCGACCTGGTAAGCGATGCGACTCGCGACGAGCGCGCTGATCTAATTGCTAAAGAAAAAGCCGCCTGGGAAAAAGAACTGGACGAGTGGACTCACGAAACCGATCCATTCAGCTTGGATGCTATTGAAGAGGCCAAGAGCGAAACACCGTTTTCCGGCGGTTCCTACCTGCATCCGCGCCAAGTCCTGCGCGAGCTTGAAAAAGCCATGCCAGCCGACGTTATGGTGTCTACCGATATTGGTAACATCAACGCGGTAGCCCACAGCTATCTGCGCTTCGAGCGGCCACGCAGCTTTTTTGCACCAATGAGCTTCGGTAACTGCGGTTATGCATTTCCGACCATCATGGGCGCCAAAGTGGCTGCCCCTGAGCGCCCGGCTATTGCCTACACCGGCGACGGTGCCTGGGGAATGAGCCTGATGGAAACCATGACCGCGGTTCGGCACGACATCCCGGTAACGGTTGTTGTATTCCATAACCGCCAATGGGGCGCCGAAAAGAAGAATCAGGTTGAATTCTATAACCGCCGCTTTGTGGCTGGTGAGCTCGACAACCAGAGCTTCGCTGAAATCGGACGTGCCATGGGTGCCGAAGGCATCACCGTAGACAACCTGGAAGACGTAGGTCCGGCGCTGAAGAAAGCGATTAGCATGCAGATGAATGAGGGTAAGACCACCATCATCGAGATCATGTGTACTCGCGAGCTGGGTGACCCGTTCCGTCGCGATGCATTGAAGAAGCCAGTGCGTCTGCTTGAGAAATATCAGGACTATGTCTAACGCATAGCGTTCCGTTAGAACTTACCCCCGGCTTTGTCGGGGGTTTTACGTTATGTCGCCTTTTTAGGTAACCAGGCAGGTATTATGAAAGCCCTGAACCAGATCTTACTCAGTGCAAAGCAATCGCCAAGGCGTATTGTCTTGTGCGAAGCAGATGATGAGCGTGTATTGCGCGGCGCCGCGAAAGCCGCTGAAGCCGGCATTGCGCGGGTCATTATGGTCGCCGCAGCGGATACTATTGCTGCAACAGCGGCACGGTGTGGTGTTGATGCCTCGCCAATTGAAGTGGTGGATCCCGCCAGTTCGCCGTTAACGAAAAGCCTCGCGCAAGCGTTGCACGCACTGCGCGAGGGAAAAGGCATGACTCGTGAACAGGCCGATGCCAGCGTGCTGGAACCCCTATGTTTCGCCAATATGATGGTGCGCGAGGGCTACGCTGATGGCTCTGTGGCCGGTGCAGTCAATACCACCGCCGATGTGGTGCGCAGCGCCATCCAGATTCTCGGACTCGCGCCGGGTACCACTCTTGTATCCAGTTTCTTTCTGATGATGATGTGCAAACCTTTTCACAACCTGAAAGGCGGCATGATCTTCTCCGATTGCGGTCTGGTGATTGACCCAGACGCCACTGAGTTAGCGCAGATCGCCTTGGCTGCGGCCGACAGCGCGGAAGTGCTGCTGGGTGAAGAACCTCGCATTGCTATGCTGTCGTTTTCCACCAGCGGCAGTGCCCGACATGAGCACGTCGACAAGGTTCGCTCCGCGGCCCAGGATGTGAAGCGTCAGCGACCGGGCATTGCCATTGATGAAGATGTACAGTTGGATGCGGCGATTGTGGCCGACATTGCGGAGCGCAAATTGCCGGATTCAAAAGTGAAAGGCAAAGCCAACGTCCTTATTTTCCCTACCTTGGAAGCGGGCAATATCGGCTACAAGCTGGCGGAGCGGATAGGCGGCGCGGAAGCCATCGGGCCATTGTTGCAGGGCCTGAACAAACCCGCCAATGATCTGTCGCGGGGTTGCAGTGTGGACGATATTTATCACGTGATTGCGGTGACAACGGTGCAAGCCCAGGCTGCCGAACAGCGCGCTGGCGCTGTAGCTTGATGCCGCTATGAGTATGTTGCTAGACATACCCTGGCTGTTTTTGCTAATTGCCGCCTTCGCTGGTTACTTTCAAACCGTCACCGGCTTTGGGCTGGGCATGATTGTGATGGGGCTTGCCGGTGGCTTGGGCATCGCCCCAATTACTTCGGTGGCTGCGGTGATCAGCCTGATGACTTTAGTTAATTGTATGGTCGCCTTGCCGGGGCGTTTGCATCACGTTTACTGGCCTTCAGTGAGAGTTGCGGCTCTGGCAATTGTGCCGTCTATTATGACCGGCGTGCTGCTGCTGAACTATCTCAGCGCCAGTGCTTCGCTGATTGTGCGCGTGCTGTTGGGTATGGTGATTATTTACGGAGCCGTCGGGTTGCTGTTGAAGCCAGGCATGCAGGCAGAAGTGGCGGGGAAGGCGAGCTTTGCGGTGTTTGGTGGCCTGTCGGGATTTTTGGGTGGGCTGTTCGGTATTGCGGGGCCACCGCTGATTTATCACTATTATCGCCAGCCACTGGAACCTATCTGCATCCGCAACACCCTGATTTTGTTGTTTGCGGTTACCTCTGGGGTGCGTACGCTGTTTGTCATAAGTCAGGGTCAGATGAACGCGGAGATTCTGCTACTCACCGCCTGGGCATTTCCGCTGGTCGCTATAGCGACTTGGCTGGGGCGGCGCTGGCCGCCACCGTTGTCGGCTAATGCCATGCGGCGCCTGGTGTTTGTGTTGTTGCTACTGATCGGGGTATTGCTGCTGATAGCTGGTTTGTTGCCCTGAGTCGTCGGGGCAAGAACCTGCCAGCGCAACTTACTTTAGCTGACGGGCGCCGACAGCTTCCAAGCACCGGGTTGAATCGGCAGAAAGGCCGCCACTGCTGCAGTGGCGATCACGTGGGTGGTGTTATTGTCTGGATCATGCACGTTCAAGCCGCCATGAACGGCTTTGACCTGCGCCCGGCCACGGGGCAATTCGGCGGCGACCACGTTGCAATCCACTTTCTCAGGATGCTGTACGCCAATAGTGACTTCTACCCGCATCTGCAGGTGATCGTAGCCCAGGGTTTTTATCAGCACCAACGAAGAATGGCGTAGGGCATCCTGTACCGCCCGGCAAGCGGCTTTGGTGTAATCCTCGCCATACAGCGAATTGCTGCTGCCCATTTCCAGAATAATGCGCTGCTCAGTCATCCCTAGGCTCCATATCAAAAGACACAATAATGGCGACATTGGCGATCACGCTGGTGCTGCTACCATCGGGCTTGCTGATATCTAGCCCACCTCTAGTGACGGTGATGCTTGGCTTGCCGTAGGGGAATATGCCCAGCAATACCTCGGTATTCACCTGTTCCGGTTTTTGTACGCCAATTTCCACATCAATCAGCATGGCTTCCCGGGGAAAGCCGAAAGCGCCGGCCACGTTCACCGAATTGTGCCACAGCGCATCGCGAATGCCGCGAGCGCAGGCCTCGGTGTAGTCGCGGCTGCGAATAGAGGTGCCCATGCCAAATTGGTGCACCACGCGGGTTTTTGCCATAAAACGAATCCTCGGTGAGTCTACCTTCGTGCTGTCCGCCGCCACTGCTCCAACCGCTGGCGCAGTTGGCAGTGACAGGCAGCGGTTAACGGCGCCTGCGGTGGCCGATCAGCTTTACAATTTCCTCAAACAGATGGTTGTCCAGCGCCTGGGACATGTCCGTGGCTAGGCAGTGGCGGTAAAACGGGCTCAAGTCCAGGCCCACACCCAACCCCAGGATCTCAATCTCACCCTGGCGCTCACGCCGGGCCAGCACTTCTTTCAAATGGTTGTCTAAATAGAAGGCGTCGTTGGCTAGGTTGGTGGCGCTGTCGGCCGGGCAGCCGTCTGAAATCACGATCAGAATTTTGCGAGCTTCGCTGCGTGCCAGCAGGCGGTTACAGGCCCAGTCGACCGCTTCGCCGTCGATGCCTTCGCGGTACATGTCGCCTTTGAGCAGCGCGGCAATGTCGCGACGGCTGCGGCGCCAGCCCCGGTCGGCCTGTTTGAATATCAGGTGGCAGGTTTCATTCAGCCGGCCAGGATAGGCCGGGCGGCCCTGGCGCATCCATTCGCGATAGGGTTTGCCGCCGTTCCAGGCGTTGGTGGTAAAGCCCAGCAGTTCACTGCTGGCGCCAATCATATCCAGAGCGCGAATCAAGGTGTCGGCCAGCATAGCGACCGGCTCACTCTGGTGGCGCATAGAGCCGGAGCAGTCAATCAGAATGCTTACCACGCAATCGGCCACCGGTTTTTGCCGTTCCTGGTAGAACAGCCGGCGTTCGGTGGGTGAGCTCACCAATTGCGCGAGGCGGCGGCCATCAATGCGGCCTTCTTCCTGGCCGTAAAGCCAGTCATCGCGTTGCCAAGTGGCCAATAC
Source organism: Pseudomonas saliphila (assembly GCF_008638345.1). Classification (GTDB taxonomy): domain Bacteria; phylum Pseudomonadota; class Gammaproteobacteria; order Pseudomonadales; family Pseudomonadaceae; genus Halopseudomonas; species Halopseudomonas saliphila. Next base: position 13,511 of record NZ_VTVA01000022.1, read on the forward strand.
CGCCGCCAGTTGGCGCGCGACGCGCTGCACATTGATGCCCTGTTCAGCGATGCCTGCGTCCAAGCGCGCACGGTACTCGTCCAGCAGGGCGGCACGCACTAGGCCGGCTGCGGATACCTCGCGGTCGTGGACGACGGTGTAAACGTTATAGCCTTGTTGATTTTCGCCAAAGGCCTTACTGGTGCCGCTGCGGGCGCTGGCAAAACCATTGTCGTCATCGCCGTCCTGGTCAAAATCTAGCAACAGGGAAAAGCCTTTGTGTTCGTCTTCGTCGTCATCTCTACTATCGTTATTGTCGGCGCTCTGGCCGGCGCGTTGCGCTTCCACAATGTTATCAATCAGCTCGGCGATGGCCAGGGCGTGGGGAATGTACGCGCCTTGGTCGTGTCGGTTGCGGCGTAATCCGGCTAATGCAGTGCCCATGGACGACGCCAGAGAAAAGCGCGTGCTTTCAATGAAGTCTTCGGTTTCTTCCAGCACTTGACAAGCGTTCAGTCTAGCCCAGCACATCTGGGCTACGGTGTATAGAAGGATGCCGCTACTGCTTTCAGCGCTTCCGGAGTTATAGAAATCATGGGACCAGCGCTCAAAGCGCTGCCCTAGGTTGGCGGCCATGCCGGTAAGCTCAGCCGGAACCATGGCTTCTACCCGTAATTGTTCCAGCAGTTCATAAACCAGGCGCGCAATGGGTTTTAGCGGGCGATGAGCTTTATGCAGTTGGCTATCGCTGTAAATTAGACTCAGGGCCATGCCGTCGGCTGCGGCGCGACAGTCGGCAAATGGCGCAACCGCGGTGTCAATGCGGTGGTGGGGCGCGTGCATGGGTAGCTTGTGTTCGCCCTGGTGCAATTGTTTGCCCCGAAAATGCAAATCCGGCTCGCCACTGATAGCTCTGATTGACGCTGCGCACAGTTCCTCCACCCGTTGCTGGCGGCGCGCCTGCTGCTGGGCGGTGGTGTTCATGCCCCGAACGACTCGTGCAGCCAGGATTCGTCCAGCTCTTCTGCAAAACAGCGCTGGAAGTATTCGGCCACAATCGGGCGCTCAGCATCGTCGCATTTGTTGAGGAACGACAGGCGAAAGGCCAGCGCCGGATTGCGGAAAATCTCGCAGTTTTCGGCCCAGGTAATCACCGTGCGGGGCGACATCAGAGTGGAGATGTCGCCGGCGGCAAAGCCTTTGCGGGTCAGGTCGGCTACGCTCACCATGGCATCGATCAGCTTGCGCCCTTTTTCGCTGTCTTTCTCCGGCACGCGCGCGAGCACTATTGCGGCTTCTTCTCTTGCGCTGAGGTAATCCAGTTTGGCGACAATATTCCAGCGGTCGATCTGGGCGTGGTTGAGTACTTGGGTGCCCTGGTACATGCCGGACATATTGCCGAGCCCAACGGTGTTAGCGGTGGCGAACAGGCGGAAATAAGGATGCGGCTGAATAATCCGATTCTGGTCCAGCAGTGAAAAGTGCCCATCGCGCTCCAGAATGCGCTGGATGACAAACATGACATCCGGCCGCCCGGCATCGTACTCGTCGAAGATCAGCGCGATGGGGCGCTGTAGTGACCAGGGCACAATGCCTTCCTGAAATTCAGTGACTTGCACGCCGTCGCGTACCACGATGGTGTCTTTACCCACTAAATCCAGACGGCTGATGTGGCCGTCAAGATTCACTCGCAGGCACGGCCAGTTCAAGCGCGCCGCCACTTGTTCAATGTGGGTGGACTTGCCGGTACCGTGCAGGCCTTGAACCATTACCCGGCGGTTACGGGTAAAGCCGGCCAGGATCGCCAGGGTCACATCCGGATTGAAACGATAAGCTTCGTCGACCTCTGGGACGTATTCGTTGCGCTCGCTGAAGGCGGGTACCTTAAGGTCGCTGTCGATGCCAAAGAGTTCGCGTACCGAACGTAGGGTATCGGGCTTGATACCTTGCAAGTCTGTCATCTGTGTGTCCTCGGGCCGACAAGACGTTCATCACAACATTGTGAGCCCTTACATTGCGTTATTTGTAAGGTCGATAGACTAACTCGCCAAAAAAAATATTAAAAGCGGAACGTCATGTTTCATTTTATAAAAAAGTGAATGAGGTTAAATGCCGTTGTCGGGTTGGCGCCGGTGTTGATTCTGGCCCAAACGGTGTGTTGCAACTGGCGCTAATGGTGATGCACGCCACAGAGTAGGCTTGTTGTTGCTGGTACGCATCCCATGCCTATGGGCCTGAATAACAATGACATTTTCTTTTTAAGTGGAGTTTTTATGAGCCATCCTACCGTTGCCTTTCTTCAAGCATTCAGCGATGCCCTTAACAACCACGACATCGACGCCGTAATGGACATGATGACTGATGACTGCGTGTTCAACGCCGTGGCAGGGCCGGAAGTTCAGGGCAAGAGCTTTGTCGGACAGACGGAAGTGCGCCAAGGCCTTGAAGCCGCCTGGAAAAATGCGCCAGATGCCTGCTGGGTCGATGGCGTGTATCACGTGGTTGGTGATAGGGGCTTTACTGAGAGCACTTACAAGGGAACCGCCAAAGATGGCGCGCGCACCGAAGCACGCATGATCGATGTATTCATCTTTCGCAATGGAAAAATCGCCGTGAAGAACGCATTTCGGAAGAATCGCCCTCCTGTTAATGGCTGAGACTTCCTGCTCTGAACCGAGGTTATTCGATCGCGAGGAACCGGTCATGGAATCTGTAGAACTGAATAATAAAACCGATACAACTAACGGGCAGCGTACTCCACCTTCGTCGGCTTACGACCCGTCTTACGACCCGTTGAAAAATCCAACTCCGGGTGTCGGCCGCGATTACGCGCCCACCTACTGGATTGGGACCGCGGGCGAACCACCGGAAGACGACGGCCCGATTCAGAGCAATGTAGACGCTGACGTGGTGATCGTGGGTGCCGGTTTCACCGGCCTCACAACTGCTATTTTTCTGGCCCAAAATTACGGTATTAAGGCCATTGTACTAGAAGCCAACCGCACTAGCTGGGGCTGTTCTACCCGTAACGGAGGACAGGCCCAATGTGCTACCGGGCGCTTGAAACGGTCGCAGTGGATTGACCGCTACGGTCTGAAAACCGCGCACAAGCTGCATCAGGAATGCCTGGACGGCATGGCAACGTTTAAAGAACTGATCAAGGATATTGATTGCGAGCCACAGCATGGAGGCCATCTTTATATCGCGCACCGCGACAGGCAGATGCCAATTCTGGAAAAAGAAGCCAAACTGCTCCGCGAAACTTTCAATTACGACGCCCGCATCATGGACGCCGAAACGGTGAAGCGTGACTGGTTTGGTGATCAGGAAGCAGCGGGCGCGATGCACGAGCCAGAGGGTATTGGCATTCACGCCGGCAAACTAGCGTTTGGCTACCATCGAAAAGCCCGCGCACTGGGTGTGAAGATTCACCCGGCCAGCCCGGTCCAAGGCTGGGAAACCCGCGATGGAGTGCATTATCTGAGAACACCTGGTGGCGTAGTGAAGGCCCGTGCGGTGGGTATGGCCACTGGTGGCTACACCTCCCAGACCTTGCATCCGCAGCTGAAGAACCGCCTACTGCCGATTTTGTCCAATTCGATTGTGACCCGTAAGCTCACAGACGATGAAATAAAAGCGTGCAACATGCACACCCGACAGGTGATTACCGATACCCGGATACTGCGCCACTACTATCGCCTGCTGCCAGACAATCGTTTGCAGATTGGTAGTCGCAGCGCCATTACCGGCCGCGATGCACCGCAGGGCAAGTACAAAGATATGCTGGTCCGAGATATGGAGCGCAAGTTCCCGCTGCTAAGGGGGATTGGGCTGGACTATTCCTGGTGGGGCTGGGTGGATGTCAGCCACGATATGATGCCGCGTATTTTCCAGGCCAACCCGAAAGAGACGATATATTATGCGTTGGGCTATGGTGGCAACGGGGTCATGTACTCGGCACAGGCTGGCAAGCGCATGGCCCAGCTGATTGCCGGCGACAAGACCGGAATGGGCATGCCGATTTTCGAGTCTAGGTTGCCATACCCCAATGTTAAGGAAATGGTGGAATCGCAGACGTTTGCACCGTTCCGTCGCTTTGGCCAGAGCTTCCTCTATCGCTGGTACGCCTTCAAAGACGAGCGCGTGTAAAGCGGATCAGCGCTCGCGCATTGCTTCCGGTAATAGTCGAGCCAGGCGTTCAAGGCCAGGCTCGATTTTATCTTCCTCAATAGCGGAAAAGCCCAGTCGCAGGTACCCGCTGCACGCTCGATCGAAATAATGAATATCCCCACACTCAATCAATATGCTCTGCTTTCTGGCCAGCGCCTGTAACTTCCGGAAATCCAGACCTTCGGGCGCCTTCAGCCAGAAGCTGGTGCCGCCGATATTTGACGCCGTGGTGAACCCGGGCAGGTGAGTTTGTAAGGCTTCGCTCATGCGCTGCCAGCGCAGTTTAAAGGTGCGGTGAATCTGGCGCAGCAGCACATCGTGATAGCCTCGCTCCAAAAACAGCGCCAGCGCGCGTTGGTTGTTGGTTGGCGGGTGGCGCAACATCAGCCGGCGGATAGCACGGGCCTCCCGAATAAGCGTTGGGTGAGCCACCATATAACCCAGTCGAAGGCCTGGTGACAGGGTTTTTGACAGGCTGCCCACATAGATGACCCGGTCGTGACGGTCCAGGCTTTTTAGCGCCGGCGTCGGGTTGCTTTGATAATTGGTCTCGCTGTCATAATCGTCTTCTATGATCAGAAAGTTATTCATTTCTGCGAGGTCCAGCAGTTGTCGACGCCGTTCCAGAGGCATGGTGGCGCCGGTCGGGCTTTGGTGACTGGGGGTTACATACACCAGCTGGCAATCGCTGAGGCTGTCGTCTGGCCGCATCCCCTGTGCATCTACTGGTAACAGTTGAATGTCGTCCGTCAGTAGGCTGGCGATGTTGTGCATATCCACATAACCCGGATGTTCCATGCCAAAGCGCCGGCCCGGTTTCAGTAACAGCTGAGCTACCGTCCACAGCGCTTGCTGAGTGCCCACGGTTATCAGGATCTGTTCCGGCTTGGCCCATACCCCGCGCCGGGGCAGCAGGCGGGTGCGAATCTGTTCGATCAGTAGCGGGTCGTCTTCGCTAAAGTGGTCTACCGACCAGCTGCGAATAGCCTGCACGCTCAGGGAGTCGCGGCTGCATTCACGCCAGTGCTGGGTGGGGAACAAGCTAGGGTCCAGCTGGCCATACACAAACGGGTATTCGTAGCGATGCCAGTCGGTGGGCTTGCGAATGCTTTGCTGGCGCGAAGGGCGGGCCGTTAACAGGGTTTCCCAGGGCATGGGGTCGGCGTCGATGTCGTTCAGCCGCATTGGTCTTTCAGCTCGGCCTTCCAGCACATCGGCGTTTACAAAATAGCCGCTGCGGCTTTTGGATATCAGATAGCCGTCGTCCAGCAGCTGATCATAGGCCAAAACCACGGTATTGCGTGCAATCTTCAGTTCATCCGCCAGTTTGCGGCTGGAGGGCAGGGCTTTATTCAGAGGAATCTGGCCGTCGAGAATGGCATTGGCGATCTGTTCTCGCAGCTGGCGTTGCAGGCTCTCTGGTAGTTTCGGATCCAAATGGAAAAGCAGCATGGCATCTAAGCTCTGTTTTTTCAGAGAATGTGAACAAGTCTTAATCATCGCACTATAGATTAAATGAAGCGGTCCACGAACCTCATCTTACCGCCTTCCAGAAGCTAAGCGTTGCGCTAGAAGGTCGATGATAATCTACCAACTCACATCCATCCTTCAGAAAAATTGAATCGGATAGGGCCTTATGCGTGATTCCACCCAAGGGAGCACGCGCGTCGCAAGTTCGTGGAGGCCGAAGAAGGTCCAGCCCAGAGCAAGGTCGGACAAGCCGTCGAAGCTTTGGGCTAGATCCACAGCATTTGGCCGTGGAAAAGCGGGACGAATATGTTACCGCTTAAGAAAGGCAGGTTTTTGCGTCAAGAATCAGGAGTCATTCAAAACAACCATTGGCAGTGCCTGAGCTTTATATGATCTGGCTGTGGGTCAAGCTGATTTTCATTCTGACGAATGGTCGAGTTCCGATGGCCGGAGAAATTTTACCCGGCGATTGGTGAGCCATCGTAAGGACGCTCTTGCAGCCAGACGCGAGAAGGTAAGCAGGCCAGCTCAGAGCCTACAGCCTGTTCGAAAACCGCTCGAGCCAGTGGGGCTCAGCCCTCCACTTGAGTGGTGGAGTGCTCACCAAATTGCGATCATCGACAGCCGGCGAGGATCCCGATCAGCTATTGCTTTGAAATCATGGTGCTGCCATTCAGATGCGTGGAGCGGCTACGTTTAGATTGAAAAGTAGATGACCTACCAGGGATTTTCAGATTGGTTTTAGAGTCTGGCCCAACACAAGGTTGCTGGCTGGCTCTATGGGTTAGAGATCTGAGTGCGTACAAAAGAAGCATCAGTCGTTAATGTTGCAGTAATAAAACACAAATCGACTTGTTCGAATGCCAGAGTCAGAACAGGCGTTTATCGAGCACCGCTGGTCATGACTGTCACAACAATAACAAGGCTTGGAGATAATAATGCGTACACACAAACTAGTACTCCCCGTGGTCGTTTCTGCTGCTTGTTTAGCTTTCGGCGCTAACGCCATGGCTGCTACTTGGAAAATGGCCATTGGCGATGCTGCGGGCGGCACCCAGTACGAGCTGGGAAAAACCTTTGCCGAAGAAATGGATAAGCGCACCAACGGCAAAATAGACATCAATTTGTTCCCCAATGGTCAGCTCGGTAGCGAGCAGGACACCATCAATAACGCGAGCATGGGCATTCTTGATCTGTCCATTCTTGCGATCAACAACATCACTCCTTTTTCCCCTTCTGTTGGCGTGATGACGCTGCCGTACGTGATTCAAGGACCGGAAGACGCCAAATTGCTGACCCAGGGTGACGTGGGCAAGCAGATGACCGAAAACACCATTCGCGACGCTGGCGTGCGGATTCTGGGCTGGGCCTATTCCGGCTGTCGTCGCTTGAGCAACTCAGCTAAGCCGGTGGCATCCCCATCGGATCTGAAGGGTCTGGTCATTCGGGTACCGAAGAACGAAATCATGATCGCCTCGTATCAGGCCTGGGGCGTTAATCCAAGTCCGCTGGCGTGGTCCGAAACCTTTACTGCTTTGCAGCAGGGCGTTGTTGATGGCCAGGACAACCCCTACATCACCATTGATGCGATGAAGTTCTACGAGGTTCAGAAATACATCACCGAGAGCTGCTACGTGTTTTCACTGGAGCCGCTGATTATGGGAGAAGGTGCGTTTCAGAGCCTGACCCCGGAAATGCAGACCACTGTTATTGAAGCCGGCCAGGCTGCAACGCAGCACAGCTATGATTACCTGCTGACTAGCGAAGAAGGCATCAAAACGCGCCTGGTTGAAGAACATGGCATGACCATTGTTCAGCCTGCTAATGATGAAAGGGAGTGGATTGAGCAGGCAACCAGCATTTGGCCGCGTTTCTACGACAGCATCGGCGGTAAAGAAAAGCTAGATGATGTGTTGAGTGCCCTGGGCCGCGAGCCGGCACCCGCGAAGTAACCCGTAAACCCGCCCCGGTCTATCTGGCCGGCGCGGGTGTGGTTTCCGGAGGCTTGTCATCAGGTGATCACTGATATGAAGAACACTCTGTTCAAAATAATCGATAACCTTGAGAACTATCTTTGTCAGTTTCTCCTGGTCACGTTTGTGGTGCTGTTGTTTCTCCAAATAGTGCTGAGAAACCTGTTCAACTACTCAATTCCTTGGGGTGATGAGCTGGCAACTTACGCCTTTGTCTGGTTTGCCTATTTGGGTGCGGTCTACGCGACAAAAATGTCTGCCCACAACCGAGTTACCTTTCAGTTCAAGTTTCTCCCCTGTTGGGTAGCAACTTTCTGTGCAGTGCTCACCGATATCATTTGGATTGGTTTTAACGCGGTATTTATCTATCTCAGTTACGACTTTGTGTTTAACAAAATGAATCTGTTCTGGAAATCTCAGACCATGGGGGTTCCCATGAAGTACTTCTACTTTATTTTGCCAATCGCGTTCACCGCCATGACGCTGCGCATTATCCAGAACAATTACCTGCGCTTTGTTAAAAAGATGGATCTTGTCGACCCTGAAGCCAAGGCCCTTGAAAGCCTTAAAAAAGGTGAAGAAGCAAGCGCTATCAACAAGGCCGCAGGGGAGAAATAAGCATGGAATCCACACTGATTTACACTCTTTTTGGCGCGTTCTTTTTACTGCTGGTTCTGGGTGCGCCCATCGCCATTTCTTTGGGCGTTGCCGCACTGGCAACTTATCTCGCCATGGGTGAAAACCCTCTGGCCTTTGTACAAATGGCATTTACCTCAGTTGGTGCTTTTCCGCTGATGGCATTGCCGGCGTTTATTCTGGCCGGTGCGCTGATGGAGGCGGCGGGTATTTCCAAGCGTTTGGTAGATATTGCCGAAGCCTTTGCCGGCCCAATGACTGGTGGGCTGGGTGCGGCAACTATTTTTGCCTGCATGTTCTTTGGTGCCATTTCAGGCTCCGGTCCTGCTACCACCGCCGCCGTGGGCATGCTGATGATTCCGGCAATGGCGAAGCGGGGGTATGACCGTGGCTATGCTTCTGCTATTACCGCGTCCTCCGGTAGCTTGGGTGTGGTGATTCCGCCGTCAATCCCGATGGTGATCTTTGGTATTTCGGGCATGGGTATGCAGCCACCAGCCGAGGCCATTGCCTTGCATGGTGCGTTTCAGACGCTGTCGATTCCTAAGCTGTTTATTGCCGGTATTGTGCCGGGCATAGTAATGGCAAGCTTTCTTCTGGTCGTTAACTACACCATCTCACGTAAACGCGGGTACCGCGGACTGAGCGATCGCTGGTCTTTCCCGGATATCTGGACGGCGTTGCGCAAGGGCGTCTGGTCCATGCTGGCACCCATCATCATTCTGGGTGGCATTTACACAGGCTTATTCACGCCCACCGAGTCCGCGGTCGTGGCGATTGTTTACACGCTGATTGTGGGTATTTTCCTGCACAAAGAGCTGCTGCTGAAAACGGCACTGCGAACTTTGGAAACCACTACTTGGATAACAGGGCGAGTGCTATTAATTCTGTTCACGGCCACTGTATTTGGCCGCCTGCTGGTAGAGAACCGGGTGCCGGCTCACATTGCTGAAGCCATGCTGGGGGTGACCGACAATACCTATCTCATCTGGACCATGATCATCGGCTTCCTGTTGTTTGTGGGCATGTTCATGGAAACACTCGCTGCCATCATGATTCTGACGCCGGTACTGCTTCCCATCATGTACATGCTGGGTATGGACCCGGTGCACGTGGGCATTGTTGTGGTATGTGCCTTGGCCATCGGCTTCCAGACCCCGCCGCTGGGGGAGAACCTATTTGTTGCCTCGGGGATCGGCGGCGCATCGATCGAAGAGATTTCGGTTAAAGCGCTGCCCTTTGCGGCGGCTTCTATTGCTGCCCTGTTCCTGATTGCTTACGTGCCTGAGTTGTCACTTTGGCTGCCCAGCATGCTTGGTTACTGATGACACAACTATCAATGCTTTCGCGATTAAGGGGCAGCCCTGGATCTCTAAGGAGACATTATGAGCCATAACATCAAACGCATTTTGTGCAGTATTGGAATGCGTGGTAATTGCGACCACGTCGTAGAACAGAGCATTCGTCTTGCATTTGCGACTGGCGCCAGTCTGGTCATTCTCCATGTGGTCAAGTCCCTGGCGAACGATGTACTCAACACGCTGCGAAGTAATATCCGCGACCGCGATGTGTTGGGGTCGTTGATGGAGCAACGCATCGCCCAGGGCCGCACCGAGCTTGTAGCGGAGATGGAGGCATTCTGGGGACGCCACCCGCAGCTGAAGGAGCTGATGAAAGATCGCGTCATTGAATTGTCAGTGCTGGAAGGCTATCCCGCGTCGGTGATCAGTCACTTCGCCAGTCGCGGCGAATTCGACTTGATCGTGATGGCCGCCAACAAGAAAACCTATATGGCTACTTACGCCGGTAAGGTAACTAAGGGTGTTATAGCACGTGCCAAAGTGCCCGTTGTTGTTGTTCCGGCCGCACGCACAAGACCTTGGAGTGAATGAGTATGTCGAGTATCCAGTCGTCCTTATCCTCATCGTCGGGCCTGCTTGCGACCGGCCGAAAGCTCATGCCGGGAGTGATGATTTGCGTCACCATCGCCCTGGCGACCACATTTATTGCAGACCACTACGGCGGTCCTACGCTGTTGTACGCCCTACTGTTTGGGATGACCCTGCACTTTCTTACTGAAGAAGGTCGCAGCCTAGCCGGTGTGGAGTTCGCTTCCCGCACTATCCTGCGCCTGGGTGTGGCATTACTGGGTGTGCGCATCACTCTTGAGCAAGTGGCAGAGCTGGGTATTGGTCCTGTGCTAACGGTTATCCTTGGAGTCATTCTGACTATTGCCTTGGGGGCATTGCTGGCGCGGATGCTTGGCCTCAGCCGTGAGATGGGGCTGCTGACAGGTGGCTCGGTGGCGATATGCGGGGCATCAGCCGCGCTGGCGCTGTCTGCGGTGATGCCGCGCAATGAAACTCTCGAGCGCAATACGATTGTGACCGTGGTCGGGGTAACCACACTGTCTACCGTGGCAATGATTGTGTATCCGCTGATTGTGGGCGCCCTGGGTTTGAGCGATACCGACGCAGGTATTCTGCTGGGCGGCACCATCCACGATGTGGCACAGGTGGTGGGTGCCGGTTATATGATTTCGGAAGGTACCGGTGACGTGTCCACCTTTGTAAAACTGCTGCGGGTGGCCATGCTGGTGCCGGCGGTGATGGTGTTCATTTTTTTGTATCGCCGCAACCGGCAGGAATCCGGAGGTGCCAAAGTGCCGGCACTACCGAGTTTTCTGGTTGCGTTTATGGTGCTAGTGCTGATCAATAGCATGGGCTGGATCCCACCGATGGTAACCGATGCATTCACCGATATGTCACGTTGGTGCTTGGTGACTGCTATTGCCGCGCTAGGTATCAAAACGTCATTCCAGAAGCTGGCGGTGGTGGGTTGGAAGCCAGTCATACTGATGATGGCTGAGACCATCTTCCTGTTGCTGCTGGTTATGGCGTGCATCCACTTCGGACTAGCGGGGCTGTGATGAACATTCTACTTAACGGCGAGCTTCTGTCGCTACCCGGCCCCGCCACGGTATATCAGTTGCTGCAGGCCAGAGAGCTCGATGGGCGCAGGCTCGCTGTGGAGTTAAATGAAGAAATTTTGCCCCGTAGCCAACACAAAAATCATCAGCTGCAGCCGGGTGACCGGGTTGAAATTGTTCACGCCATCGGCGGCGGTTAAAACACTGCAAGTGGTAACAATTGGCCCCGCCGAGGCGGCAGATGTTCACAAAGGAAAATTAACATGGCAAAGCAATCTATTGATAAACCCTTGGTGATTGCCGGGCGGCATTTTACGTCGCGGCTGATGGTAGGCACCGGCCGTTACAAAGATTACGATGAGACCGCGCGCGCCCTTTACGAAAGCGGAACCGAAGTGGTGACCTTTGCGGTACGCCGCACCAGCGTTGGGCAGAGTCCCGACGAGCCCAATCTGCTGGATGCCCTCCCACCAAACCGCTACACCTTGCTGCCCAACACCGCTGGATGCTATGACGCACGCTCTGCGGTGCGTACCTGCAAGCTAGCCCGTGAGCTGCTGGATGGCCACAACCTGGTTAAACTTGAAGTATTGGGGGACGAAACCACGCTCTATCCGAACGTCGTCGAAACGTTAAAGGCTGCAGAAGAGCTGATTCTCGATGGTTTCGATGTGATGGTTTACACCAATGACGATCCTATTGTGGCTCTGGAGTTGGAGAAAATTGGATGCTGCGCAGTAATGCCTCTGGGTTCGCTGATCGGTTCTGGCTGTGGTATCCAGAACCCACATAACATTCGCCTGATTATTGAGCGCGCCAGCGTACCGGTGCTGGTTGATGCCGGTATCGGCACCGCCTACGAGGCCGCCATGGCCATGGAGCTGGGTTGTGATGCGGTGATAATGAACTCTGCTATTGCCCATTCTTTAGATCCTATCACCATGGCCCGTGCCATGCGCCTGGCGGTGCAAGCCGGACGTGAAGCCTTCCTTGCGGGACGAATGCCGCGTCGCCAACTGGCTGATCCGTCATCTCCGCTCGCGGGCCGCATCGCCACCGCCTGAGCCGCTACCATTAAGTAAGACTTGCCAGGTTGCGTGTTCTGCGGAGCCTGGATTCTATCAGACGCCAAGTAATGACTGATTGTTGGGGCTTATGTCCTACCCGCAGGCGCGCAGCTTCCCACTTCTATGGGAACACTAATTCTGGGCGTGACCCTAGTGCGCATGCGTAAAACCGGGCGGTCTTCTTCGAATGCGTGAATACCTTGCATTCCGTTGAGCAACCAGATCGACGGGTAATCTCCCTGAATGGGAAGCGTACGGTGAGGTGGCAAGGGTTCGGGGAGACTAATTACAGATAAACTTCGTTTAGTAGTCCGGTAGGCCTGCACTGCGTGATACCGCTATCGCGGTTTGTCGAGCGCTTCGATTTCTTCGCGCACCTGGCGCAGCAGCTCTTCGAGACTGAGCGCTTTGTCTTTTTCAAGATATGTAGCCACAAACAGAGAAAGCGGGTGAACCTCGAGCACTGCGGCTAGTTGCCCTACCTTGTCTATAGTCGGGTTCTTCAGTCCCCGCTCTAGCGCACTGAGATAGGTGCGGCTACTGACTGTGTCGAATGCTTCTTGGGCCAATTTGCGCTGTTTCCTGAATCGCCTGAGGACTGTTCCAAACGCTTCATGATCTTCCATAACGACTGCTCCGTAAAAGAGAGCATGAAGCCTCTTTGCGCACTATAGGGCTACAACCTATAGTGCGCAACGAAGTGGGCTAATACCATGGTGCGGCCTCGTCTAGCTCTGGCATTTCGAAAAGAGGAAGGTTTCCGGACGATTCCACCCAGCTTGGAAGAGCTGCACAGAATGAGCAGATCGCTGGTCGCTCAAATCGACAGCAAGAAACTGGTTGGGCAGCGCAGTCAGCAAGGTGGGTATGGTAGAGCGTGACCCGGGGCCGGGTATTTTATGGCTAGTCTTGGCCAACGTAATTCGTCTGGACCGAACCTTGAGAGCAGCTTTCTAGCCCAGCTACCCAACATCCTACCCAACATTAGCAGTGGGATTAAACGGGACTGGATGAGACGCCAGGAACCATCTTATTTCTAATATATTCATGTAATTCAGTTGCTTAGTGTGCGATCGTGCATAAAAATGTGTGAATATGCATGGGCGGCGGCGGACTCTCTCTCCGGCAGATATTAGCTTCAAAGCCCCGCAAATCGGGGCTTTGTTGTTTATAAGCTTCGCTGTTCCCCCACTTCGCCTTGCTGACCTGTAGAAGATCACCCCGCGCCTTGTGCTGCAGCCAGCTCATCGACGCTTGCTGCTTGAGCCCGGCGGCGGGTAGGGAATGCTGCCCTTGAGTTCATTGACACGCTCGGGCGCGAAGCGCGGCAGAGGCAGTTCGCCGCTCTCCCGCCATTCGTTGACCTTTGCTTCGGCAGCGCGCGACTTGTCTTCGGACACTCCGGTATCGCCAGCCAGATAAACCGTTTGTGATGGAAAGGCGAAACCGGTTCCGCTCTCCTGGACGATATCGGCGATACGCAGATACAGATCTTCCTGAATCTCCAGGAAATCGTCGTAGTCCTTTGCCAACACGTAGGCGAACACTTCGAGATTGACCGAGGTTGCGCCGAACCCGACGAAGCGTACCCGCGCCGGATCTGGATCGACCTGCGGATGTGCGTACAACATTGAGCGAATCTCGACCAGCAGGTAGCGGATCTGATCCGGGGTCGTTTCGTACCGCAAGCCCAGCGCAGGGTGAAACCAGAAGCGGTCGCGGTGCGCGTAGTTTTCGATGACTTGCCCCGACAGGTCTCCGTTGGGAATCACCACCATGGTGCGATCCAGGGTGCGGATACGGGTCGAGCGCATACCGATCTGCTCAATGGTACCGAGGGTATCCCCGACCTTGCAGAAGTCGCCCACTCTTACCGGCTGATCAAGAATCAGGCTGAGGCCGCCGACCAGGTTTTCGACGGTTTTTTGCGCGCCTAGGGCGATGGCGATACCGCCGATACCCAACGCGGCCAGGCCTGTCGTCACATCGAAGCCGATGATATCCAGTACGCTGATCGTACCCAATGCAACCAGCAACACCTTGAGGCTGCGGCGGAAGAACATGATGGCGGATAGCGCACCCATGTTGGCTCTGCGCGTCATGCGCGAAAGCAGTCCGTCGGCGATCACATCAATCAGTCGCCAGGCCAACAGCAGGATGGCGAACCAGGCGACCAGCACAATCACCTGGCTGAAATATTGCCGGACAATAATCGAAATCCCTGCGCGCTGGGCGGCTGCGACGAATAGCATCACGGCCAGATACACCCGAATCGGCTGGGCGAAGGCCTGGACCAGGCCCGCCGGATAGTTCGGGAAACGCCGTTTCAGTACGTGCCGCGCCGCACCGATTACCGCCGCGACGAATAGCCTAGCGATCACATACGTGACGACCGCCAGCAGCACCATGGCCAACCAGTGACCAATCGGCACGCCTTGCCATTTACGCTGAATCAGAACACTCGGCAAAAGCTGATCCACGGTGGTGCTCAGGTTTTCATCGAGGCTTTCAGGCAGGTATTTCAGCGTCTCCGAGGAGATTTGCCATAGCGGCTCGTCGGTCTCCTGGGTCCGCTCCAGGTACAGCGGTACCACCTCGTCCTGCAGCGTAACCGAACCGATTCGTTCCATATGCGGGGCAAGCCCATCATTGAGCTTGCCCTCGGGCTGGTCGCTGAGTGCCACTGACGGTTGTACATCGCCGCCCTGATCCAACGCTATGCGCAAACGACGGGCAATCTCAGCGCCGCCCTGGCGGCTGATTCGCCGCGGCAGCCCGGACAGATCCAGATATTCGGCTGCCTCGTCGTAGCTTTCCTCGGCCATCGCATGGATGTAACCGCCGAAGGCTCCACGCGGGGTCGTTCGCCCCAGCGGGTCTGCGGGTATCGCTGGCTGCTCCTCTGTTGCTTCGTCAGTAGCTTCCGGCGCGGGGTCTTGGGCTGCAACGGGCCCACCGGTCATCCAGGCGATACTGATAAACAACAGAGCTAGCAAACACTGACGAGGTCTGTGGATAGGCATAGGCATCCTTCCGGCAGAGCAGGGTGAGGCAATTCAGAGCAGCGGTCTGCCCACCACTGAACGCCAAGTATAGCTATACCAGGATCGTCGTCAGCGCTGGCTGCCCTCAAACCGGTCGAGCGCCGATTCATGTGTGAATTGGGATCGGGCGCTCTATTAAGCCGCGCAGCTCGCTACCTGTGGCCGCCGTGATGACAGTCCGCATATCAAGCGCCGGGCTGGCGGTGGGCGTAGGTGGCGTTGAGTCGGGCCGCAAGGTACTCGCCGCAGGTCACTGGCGGATATTTCGGCTGCGCATTGGGCACTACATCGCGCGGGTCGACGACTGCATCGGGGTCCACCTCCAGGAAGAAGGCGATGGAGTAGCGCTCACGCTTAGGCGGGCGTACCCGGTGCGGAGTGGACAGATAGATGTCGTTGCTCCAGCGCATCAGGCAGTCGCCGATATTGCACACATAGGCACCGGGAACATAGGGTGCTTCGATCCATTCATTCTGACGGGTCAGCACCTGCAAACCGGCGACCTCATCGGTGGCCAGCAGGGTGATGTTGCCGTAGTCGGTGTGTGCGCCGGCTCCGGCATCGGCGCGCGCCTCCTTGTGGGCGCTGGCGGGATAGCGCAGCAGGCGCAGGGTGGCGACGGGTTGGGCCAGATGCTTATCGAAGTGCGTTTCAGCCAGACCCAGATCGATACTGAAACCCTTGTGCAGCAACCGCCCAAGTTCGAGGCAGTCGTTGAAGTACGCCAGCATCCGGTCCCGCCACTGCGCAAGCTCCGGCCAGAAGTTGACGCCGCGAAAGGGTTTACCCGCCAGTACGTCTGGATGATCGGCAGCGAACTCTGTGCCGATATTGAAGGCTTCTTTCATGTCTGCCCCGGCCCGCGGGTTCAGCCGCTCATCGGCCATTGCGACGTAACCACGGTTGTGCGGGGACAGCTTGATGGACATGGCTTGCTTGTCCCGCAGCGGGAGTTTGAACAGCTGTTGGGCATCACCGAATGCGCGCTGGATGCGCTCTGCGGGTATTCCATGATCCACAACATAAAAGAAACCGACTTCACGGCAGGCGCGGCCCAGTTCAGCGGCGACCCGGGCACGGTCGACGGGGTCAGGACTATTCAGGCCTGCGACAGAAATGATGGGTAGCGATTGCATCGATTAGCCTCCGAGCATGATTGATTTCAGATGACGCTGAGACGCCTGTGCTCGGCTGGACCCGTTCATGGTGGGGGTTCCAGACCGCAACCACGCAGAATCACCTCAGTCAGAAAGTTGGCCGCATGATCGAAATCGAGCTTCTCGTATTCGGCTTTGTTTTCCACCATCAGGATCTGTATATGGAAGTCGGCGTAGTGCTGGGTGGATGACCAGATCAGGAAGATCAGCTGCACCGGATCGACCTTGGCCATGCGGCCTTCATCTACCCAACGCTGGATCACAGTGGCTCGTCCGCGGACCCAGTCGCGCATGGTGCCGCGCAGGTGGTCCATCAGAAACGGCGCGCCCTGGATGATCTCCAGCGCGAACAGACGGGAAGCCAGAGGATGGGTGCGCGATAGTTCGACCTTGGTACGAATGAAGGTAGCCAGTGCTGTGGCGGGGTCGTCTTCCGGCGACACCGAGCTGAATACTTCATTCCAGCGCGTCATGATGTCGTCGAACATGGCGCTGTAGATTTCGTTCTTGTTGCTGAAGTAATAGAGCACATTGGATTTCGGCAGCTCTGCGCGTTCGGCAATGTTTTGTATCGTCGCACCACGAAAACCGTGCTGGGCAAACTCCTTCTCCGCAGCAGCCAGAATAATTTCGCGGTTGCGCTCGCGAATCCGTCCGGGGCGATAGGTTTTTGTTCGAGCTCGAGTTCGGGTCTGGGTGCTCATACCTGTCTCGTCACTTTTAGGCGGTAGGGAGTTCGACGGTAGCCGAACTCCCTGGCTTGATCAAAAGTGCAGCTTGATCAGGGCGCTTGTGGCGCTTTCGGTGTCCATTACGGCATCACCCAGGCCGTACTTGTTGTTCCAGTAGGAATACTCGATCCCTGCGTACAACACGTGCGGGCTGCCAAAGTAGTTGCCGATATCCAGTTTCAACTGCGGGTTGAAGTGGAAGTCCGACTTGTGATCATCGGCGGCGCTGGACCAGTCGATATAGCCGTCGAAGAGGATGCGGGTGGCGCCGAATTCCATGGGTGCGCCCCAGACGACAGTCAGCTGATAGTCGTTGTCCGTTTCGCTATTGTTGACGTGATAGGCCCGGGTGCCGAAGTACTGCAAACCGGGAATGTTCCAGTCCAGACCCAGGCCCAGCATGACGTTATGAACGTCAGTCCCGCCGCCCATTTCGTACTGGCCGGACAAGGTCACGTCCTTGACCAGGCCGTAGCTCAGGTCGTTCCCCGTCAGCCAGCCGAGGCTGATGTTTGGCGCAAATTCGCCGTACAGGTCATTGGAGTCGGTATCCTTGCCGTGGCCCTGATTGCGGTCTACGAAGAAGAAGGTGCTGCCCCAGTTGTGGCCAGTAGCGTTCTCGAAAGTGAAATAGGTGTCGGTGCGTTGCTGCGGGCCGAACGCCTCGTAATCATCACTGTAGAGCACAGAGATGCTCGAGTCGGAGAAGAACTTCTCGGCTTGAGCAGCAGGGACGAAGGAGGCTGCGACGCAGACTGCCAGCAACGTTTTCTTCAATACTTTCATGGTCATATCCTTGATGTGGTTATTTCTCTGGTTGGCACAGGGGTACTACAGCTCACTTGCTTGGCCGATAAGGCTGGCCGATGGATAAAGGGGTGTTCAGGCGCGTACGCGCTGGATTGCAGGACAGCAGCACCAGCACCGCGATGGTCACGATGTAGGGCAGCATCGCCAGCAGCTCGGTGGAGCTGCGCCAGCCGAGACCCTGCAGTACCAGATGCAAAATGCTCGCGGCGCCGAACAGGTAGGCTCCGAGCAATACGCGCTCGGGTTTCCATGTGGCGAATACCACCAGTGCCAGGGCGATCCAGCCGCGGCCTGAGGTCATGTTTTCAGTCCACATCGGGGTGTAGGCCAGCGACAGATAAGCGCCTGCCAGGCCCGCCATGCCGCCGCCGAAGGCCACCGCCAGGTAACGCACCGCGAGCACACGCATGCCATTGGCGTTGGCGGCTTCGGGAGATTCACCCACGGCGCGCAGGATCAGGCCGCCGCGGGTGTAGCGCAGGAAGATAAAGGCCAGCACGAACAGGAGCAGCGAGAGGTAGACCAGCAGGTCCTGGCGAAACAGCACCGGCCCCAGCACCGGGATGTCGGACAGATAGGGAATGGCAATCTTCGGGAAGCCAGAGATGGATTGGCCGACATAACTGCTGCCGATGAAGGCGCTCAAGCCTGTGCCGAAGATGGTCAGTGCCAGACCGGCGGCGTACTGATTGGCCGCCAGGGTGACCGCCATCAGCGCGAACAGCAGCGACATGACGATTCCGGCAAGGATGGCCACCAGCACCCCGACGGCCAGGCTGCCGCTGGTGACAGCGGCGATAAAGCCCATCACCGCGCCCATCAGCATCATGCCTTCCTGGCCCAGATTGAGTACGCCGGAGCGTTCGCACACCAGTTCACCGAGGGCCACCAGCAATAGGGGTGTGCCGGCAATGATGGTCGCGGCCAGAATGTTGGTAATCAGTAGCGTATCCATGTCAGACCTCCTGCCCGATGGCCACACTCGACAGCGGACGACGCAGGCGCAGGCGGTAGTGGATGAAGGCATCGCAGGTCAGCAGGTAAAACAACAACAGCCCCTGGAACAGACCGGTTATCGCCTTGGGCATGTTCATCGCGATCTGCAGCATTTCGCCGCCCATGAAGGTGAGGGCAAGCAGGGCACTGGCGAGGATGATGCCGACCGCCTGCATGCGGCCCAGGAACACCACGATGATGGCGGTGTAGCCGTAACCCGGGGACACCTGCGGGATCAGCTGGCGGATGGGGCCGGATACTTCCGAGGCGCCAGCCAGACCGGCAAGCCCGCCTGCAATCAGGAAGGCCAGCCAGATCAGCCGTTTTTCACCGAAGCCGGCGAAGGCGGCAGCGCGGCTGTCCTGCCCGAGCACGTTGAGCTGGAAGCCGATAAAGGTCCGGGTAAACAACACGCCGACCGCCACGGCAGCGAAGAGCGCGAACAACAAACCGATGTGCAAACGGGTCCCGTCGATCAGCGAGGGCAACAGCGCAGAGGCGGCAAACATCTCGGACTGCGGAAAGCCGAAACCCATCGGATCGCGCAGCGGACCGTGCACTGCATAGAGCAGTAGGTTCAGCGCGATGTAGTTGAGCATGATGGTGGTCAGTATTTCGTTGCAGTGAAAGCGCGTCTTCAATACAGCGGCCAGCCAGGCCCAGAGCGC
This sequence comes from Pseudomonas saliphila, assembly GCF_008638345.1. Taxonomy (GTDB): domain Bacteria; phylum Pseudomonadota; class Gammaproteobacteria; order Pseudomonadales; family Pseudomonadaceae; genus Halopseudomonas; species Halopseudomonas saliphila. The sequence continues at coordinate 33,141 of NZ_VTVA01000022.1, forward strand.
GCCCGCGATAATGCCAGCACCCAGCACCACCGACAGTACCCAGAATCCGGTGGCGTCGCTCAATTTCAGCGCGGCCACCGAGGCCCAGAGCGCACCCATCAGGAACTGACCTTCAGCGCCGATGTTCCAGATGCGCGTGCGGTAGCACACCGTCAGCCCTGCCGCGCAGAGCAACAACGGCGCCATTTTCAGACCGAGTTCGGCCCAGCCGTGGGTATCGCTTAAAGGGACCAGAAAGAAGAAACCGAGGGCGGCCAGTGGGTCTTTACCCAGGGCCCAGAACAACACCAGACCGGTAAGAATGGTGAGCAGCAACGCCAGTACGGGCGAACCCCACTGCATTAAGCGCGAATCGACCGCGCGCCGTTCAAGCGACAGCATGGATCACCTCCGCTGCCAATTCGGGGGTATCCGACCGCGGAAATTCCCCGGCCATCCATTGCTCCAGCTGCTCGATGCCCAGTTCGCTGGTGGGTACCAGTGGTGACAGGCGACCGCCACACAGCGCGCCGATGCGGTCACACAGCTGATACAGCTCGTCCAGATCTTCGGAGATCAGTAATACAGTTGCGCCCTGATCACGCAGCTGTATGAGGGCTTCGTGGATGGCCACTGCCGAGCCGACATCGACGCCCCAGGTAGGGTGGGAGGCGACCATCAGGCGCGGCTGCTGCAATGCTTCGCGGCCGATGATGAATTTTTGCAGGTTGCCACCGGACAGGCTGGCCGCCGTGCTATCGATGCTCGCGCTGCGCACATCGAAGCGCTCACGGATACGCGCGGTGTACTCGCGGACCTTGGCACTGCGCACCCAGCCGCGCTTGACCAGTCCGCGGCCATAGGCGGTCAGCAGTGTATTGGCTACCAGCGACATGCCCGGCACGGCGCCACGCCCGAGGCGCTCTTCCGGCACGATGGCCACACCAGCCTGCCGGCGCTGGGCGGGGCCGGCCTGGCCTATATCCTTGCCGTCGATGAACAGCCGGCCGACTTCGCTGCGGCGCTCGCCGGACAACGCGCGGAGTAACTCATCCTGACCGTTGCCCGCGACCCCGGCGATACCGACGATTTCGCCGGCGCGCAGCTCCATATCGATAGCGTCGAGACGGGTGCCGAACGGGTCCGTGGTGGCATGGCTGAGCTGGCGCACACTGAGCAGCACGTCCCCGGGTCGGGAGGGCGTGGCCTGCGTGGAAAGTGGGGTGTCGCTGCCGACCATCATCCGCGCGATATCGTCCACCGATACCTCGGAGGGCACACAGGACCCGGTGACCTTGCCGCCGCGCATCACAGTGGCGGTGTGGCACAGATCGCGGACTTCCTGCAGTTTGTGGCTGATAAACAGAATGCTGCAGCCCTCCGCCGACAGCTGGCGCAGGGTGCGAAACAGTATCTGCACCTCCTGCGGCGTCAATACCGAGGTGGGTTCGTCCAGGATGAGCAGGGCGCTCTGCTGGATCAGACAGCGCACGATTTCAACGCGCTGGCGCTCGCCGATCGACAGATTGGATACATGGCGCCGCGGGTCCAGCGCCATCCCATAGCGGGTGGACACCTCCCGAATCCGCGTCTCCAGCTTGCGGGTGTTCCTTGCTTCGCTTGCTGGCAAACTTAAAGCAATGTTTTCCGCGACGGTCAGGGTTTCAAACAGGGAAAAGTGCTGAAAGACCATCCCCACGCCGATATCACGTGCGTGACGTGGACCCCGGATAAGGGTGGGCGTACCGTTCCAGATGACACTTCCTTCATCGGGCTGAACGACACCGTAGATAACCTTCATCAAGGTGCTCTTGCCTGCGCCGTTCTCCCCGAGCAGCGCATGAATTTCGCCAGCGGCTACCCTGAGGTGAACACCATCGTTCGCCCGGCACCCGGGGTACTGCTTGACGATATTCACCAATTCCAGACGCGCGGTACTCGCCATGTTCCCATCCTTAGCCTCAAATTAACTGACCAGTTAATCAACATTTGGCTAAAAGCAATTTGCTTGCCAATAGCGTCACGTCGTCAAAAAAATCGGTTTTCGGACTAAGTGGTCAGTTTTTTGCAGAGGTCAGGGTGAATGTCCCGCCACCCTTGCGGAACCTAGGGGCGCCAAGCGGTGTAACACTTCACGATGTCGGGATCCGGAGACAACAGTGATCGAATTTTATCTGAACGGGCGAGCAGAACTCCTCGAAGGAGTTGACCCAAATCTGAGCATTCTGGAATGGCTACGCACCAGAAAGCGGCTCACAGGTACCAAGGAAGGCTGCGCCTCGGGCGACTGCGGAGCCTGCACGGTATTGCTCGGTACGTCGGAAGAAGACGGCCAAACGCACTACCAGAGCATCAATAGCTGTATTGCTCTGATTGGCAGCCTGCACGGTCGCCATCTGGTCACGGTGGACGCGCTGCGCGATGAGCCGGCGCACCCGGTGCAAACGGCCATGGTCGAATGTCATGGCTCGCAATGTGGCTTCTGCACGCCGGGTTTCATCATGTCGATGGTCGGGCTGCACCGCGAGGTGACAGTAGAAGGGCGCGCTTGTGATCAGGAGCGGTTGATCGAAGCGCTGGCCGGCAACCTCTGCCGCTGTACCGGTTACCGGCCCATCATCGAAGCCGGACGTCAGTCGATCATTGATGAATCGGCGGCCTGGGAAGGCGACGCCCTCTTTGTTAATGCTGCACAGACGCCTGTCGACGCGCAGCCGGTATCCCTGACCCATGCATCGGGCCGCACCTTTCATGCACCGGTATCGCTGGCTGAACTGCGGGAACTGCTGGCAGAAAATCCTGAGGCGCGGCTGATGGCTGGCACCACCGATCTGGCGCTGGAAATCACCCAGCAGCTTCTCGATGTACCGCATCTGGTGGCGGTGGAGCGGGTGCCGGAGCTGCAGCGGCTGAGCAGAACCGAATCCGTGCTTGAGATTGGCGCAGCGGTGACCTACACCCGTGCGGCTGATCTGCTGGTAGGCGATTGGCCGGCATTCGGCCCGCTGCTGGATCGCCTGGCCTCCTTGCAGATCCGCAACCGCGGCACGCTCGGCGGCAACATTGCCAATGCCTCGCCGATTGGCGACATGCCACCGCCGTTGCTGGCGCTGGGCGCCGAACTGGTGCTGGACAGCGCCGAGGGCGAACGCCGCGTGGCGCTGGATGACTTCTTCCTGGGCTATCGCAATACCGCGCTACGCTCGCAGGAATTCATTCGCAGTGTGCAGATACCGACGCCCGGGCAGGACGACCGATTGTTTATTTACAAGGTGTCCAAACGGCTGGATGACGATATCTCCGCTGTACTCGGGGCCTTCTGGTTCCGCTTTGCCGGCAACCAGATCCTTGATTGCCGGCTGGCCTATGGCGGCATGGCCGCCACGCCCAAGCGTGCACAGTCCGCCGAAGCCGCTCTGCGCGGTCAGGCCTTTGATGACGCTGCCGTCAGCGCCGCTATCCAGGCGCTGGCGCAGGACTTCACGCCGCTATCCGATGCACGCGCCTCCGCCGGCTATCGGAGCCAGATTGCCGGCAATCTGCTGCGTCGCGCGCTGCTGGAACACCGCGCCGGCGCCAACGCCAAACCTCTGCTTTCGGTGACCCCTCATGCGTAGACTCCCAAGCGAAACCGCTCATCAGCCAGCGGTGGCGACCGGTCTGGCAGGGCAGAGCGCCCTGCACGACAGTGCCTGGAAACACGTGCGCGGCGAGGCCCGCTACATTGATGACTTGCCCGAGCCGGAGGGGCTGCTGCACGCCGCGGTCGGCCATAGCCAGCATGCGCATGCGCGCATTGTGGCGATGGATCTGAGCGCGGTGCGCAGTTATCCGGGCGTGATTGCGGTGGTGACAGTTGACGACGTACCCGGCCATACCGACATTGGTCCGGTGTTCCCAGGCGACCCGGTGCTGGCTGGCGAGCTTGTCGAGCATGTCGGCCAGCCGATCTTTGCGGTCGCTGCCACCAGCCACACCGCAGCGCGCAAAGCGGCGCGCCTGGCCAAGGTCGAATACGAACTGCTCGAGCCGGTCCTGACAATCGCCAAGGCCCTTGAGCAGGAACTCTTCGTTCGTCCCACCAATACCCATCTGCGCGGCGATCCCGATCAGGCGCTGGCTGCAGCGCCGCACCGGCTGCAGGGTCAGCTGGAGGTCGGCGGCCAGGAGCACTTTTATCTGGAAGGCCAGGCCTGCCTGGTTGAGCCCACCGAAGATGGCGGCATGTTCGTGCATACCTCCAGCCAGCATCCCTCCGAAGTGCAGAAGCTGGTCGCCGAAGTGCTGGGTCTGCCGATTCATGCGGTGCAGGCCGAGGTACGGCGGATGGGCGGCGGTTTTGGCGGCAAGGAGACGCAGGCCGCCGCGCTCGCCTGCGTCGCTGCGCTGCTGGCAAACGTAACCGGCAAGGCGGTGAAGTACCGACTGTCGCGCGCCGATGACATGGTGCAGACCGGCAAACGGCATGATTTCTTCAACACCTACGATCTGGGTTTTGACGATCAGGGCGTGATACGCGGCGCCGATATCATGGTTGCCGGACGCTGTGGCTATTCACCGGATCTGTCCGATGCCATCGTCGACCGCGCCATGTTCCATGCGGATAACGCGTATTTTCTCGATCAGGCGCGGGTAACCGGCCACCGCTGCAAGACGCATACGGTATCCAATACCGCGTTTCGCGGTTTTGGCGGGCCGCAGGGGATGATGATCATCGAGAAGGCCATGGACGACATCGCCCGCTATCTGCGCCTCGATCCACTGGAAGTGCGCAAGCGCAACCTGTACGGCGAAGGCCGGGACATTACCCATTACGGCCAGCGGATCGAGCAGCACGTGCTGGCTGAGCTGATCGGCCAGCTGGAAACCAGCTCGGATTATCAGGCGCGACGTGAGCAGATCAGCGCGTTCAACGCACAAAGCCCGGTGGTTAAACGCGGGCTGGCACTCACGCCGGTCAAGTTCGGCATTTCCTTCACCGCCACGCATCTGAACCAGGCCGGCGCGCTGGTGCACATCTACACTGACGGCAGTATCCATATCAACCACGGCGGCACCGAAATGGGCCAGGGGCTCTATATCAAGATTGCCCAGGTCGTTGCGTCGGCCTTCCAGGTGGACGTGAGCTGCGTTGCCGTCTCGGCCACGCGGACCGACAAGGTGCCCAATACCTCGCCGACCGCAGCCTCTTCGGGCAGCGATCTGAACGGGATGGCGGCGCTGGATGCCTGCGAGAAGATCAAGGCCCGATTGATTGAGTTCGCGGCGGAGCACTGGTCATGCAAGTTCGGTGATGTGCGTTTCGAGAACAACGAAGTAGTCATGGCCGAGCAGCGGGTCAGCTGGGGCACCTTCGTACGTACCGCCTACATGAACCGTATCTCGCTGTCCTCCTCGGGATTTTATTCCACGCCGAAGATTCACTTCGATTACGCCAAAGGCCATGGCCATCCGTTCCTGTACTACGCCAACGGCGCCGCCTGCTCGGAGGTGCTGATCGACACCCTGACCGGTGAATACAAGGTCACCCGTGTGGATATCCTGCATGACGTGGGGCAGTCGCTTAATCCTGCGATTGATATGGGGCAGATCGAGGGCGGTTTCATTCAGTGCATGGGCTGGCTGACCACCGAAGAACTGGTGTACAGCCCGGAAGGCCGGCTGCTGACGACCGGTCCCGCGACCTACAAGATCCCTGCAATTTCCGATACGCCCGCCGATTTCCGCGTGCAGTTACTGGAGAATAGCCCGAACACCGAGGCGACCATCTTCCGCTCCAAAGCCGTGGGTGAGCCGCCGTTCATGCTGGGCATCTCGGTCTGGTGCGCGCTGCGCGATGCGGTTGCCAGTCTGACCGATTACCGCTTTAGCCCGCCACTGGATACGCCGGCCACGCCCGAGCGGATGCTCGGCGCGGTGAACGCGGCGCATAGTTGGTTGGCAGCGAAACAGGAGGACCGGTAATGGACAAGCGCATGCTCTGGTATCAGGCCGTCGCCGACTGCGAAGCGCGCGGCGAGCCTTACGTGCTGGTGACTGTGCTGGGCGTGGCAGGCTCGGTGCCACGTGAGCCGGCCAGCAAGATGGTCATTACCGCAGAACAGAGTTACGACACCATCGGCGGTGGCCACCTGGAGTTCCAGATCATGGCCCGCGCGCGCGAACAACTTGCTGCGCGCCGCTATGAAACGCAGCTGCAACACTTTCCGCTGGGTGCGAGTCTTGGGCAATGTTGCGGCGGCAGCGTGTCGGTATTGCTCGAGGGCCAGCCCGGCAGCGAGGCGCGTTTGGTGGTATTCGGTGCAGGCCATGTGGGCCGTGCGCTGACGACCATCATGGGGCAATTGCCCTGGCAGGTGGTCTGGGTCGATTCCCGGGCCGACGCCTTTCCTGAGGCGGCGGCACTGTCTGCCAACGTGCGGCAGCACCTGACGGACGATCCAGTGGGCGATGCCAAAGACCTGTGCGCCGGCAGCCACGTGTTGATTCTGACGCACAATCATCAGCTCGATTACGAGCTGTGCCGCGCATTGCTGGACGCGGGCAACGCAACCAGCATCGGCTTGATTGGCTCACAGACCAAGGCCGAACGCTTCCGGCTGCGGCTGGAACACCGGGGCTACACCGCCGAGCAGATCGCTGCGATCCGTTGCCCGGTCGGGCGCAGCGACGTGCCCGGCAAGCGACCGATGGAGGTCGCGGTATCCATATGCGCAGAGCTGCTGTCACTGGCCGCGATCGACCAGCCTAAAGCCAGACGGCGCGGCATCAAATGGACCGAGCTGAAGGCGTTACTGCCAGGCCCTGAAGCTACATCCCCGACTCAACCTGTGGAGGCGCAATGACCCTTGAAGAGCTTAATCAGCTGCCTGAGGACGCGGCGCTGACCCTGTTTCGCGACTGCTGCGCGGCGGACGCCTGGGCCAGGCCAATGGTCGAGATGCGGCCCTTTCAGTCGATGGAGTCGTTGCACAGCGCCGCTCACTCGCTGTGGTCGTCTTTGACCGAAGCCGACTGGCTGGCGGCCTTCGAGGCGCACCCCAGGATCGGCGACATCAGCAGTCTGCGCAGCAAGTATGCCAGTACCGAAGCGCTGGCGAGTGGCGAACAGTCCGGTGCCCAGTCGGCTCCGGAAGAGGTTCTGCAGCGCCTGAAGGAGGACAACGAGGCCTACGAAAACAAGTTCGGCTTCATCTTCATCGTCTGCGCCACCGGCAAGAGCGCCCAGCAAATGCTCACGCTGCTTGAAGCCCGTCTGCCCAATTCCCGGGAAACGGAAATCGACATTGCCAGTGCCGAGCAGGCAAAAATTACCCATATCCGATTGGACAAACTGCTATGAGCAAAAGCCCCGTCACCACTCATATTCTTGATCTCGGTAGCGGACAACCTGCCGCCGACGTACGCGTCGTGCTGGAACTGCAAGGTGAGTCCGGCTGGGAGCACATCGCCACTGCCACGACCGATCAGGACGGTCGCGTCATGAATGGCTTCGGCAACGATTTCTCGGCGGGTGTATACCGGCTCAGTTTTGACACCGAAGGGTATTTCATCGCCCAGGGCAAGGAGTGCTTCTATCCCTGGGTGACTATCAGCTTCCGTCTTGGCGATCCCGCAGGGCACTATCACGTGCCGCTATTGCTGAACCAGTGGGGCTATTCAACGTACCGGGGTAGCTGATGAGCCTAGCGACGATTCCAGCGCAACCGATCCACAAGGGTTGCACCGCAGTGCGGGGACCGCTGCTGCATTTTCTTGCTGAACCCGGAGTGGGTGTGCCCGACCCGACCAGCTATGAGTATTTGAAAGATGGGCTGCTGATCATTGCCGACGGCCGCGTTCTAGCGGTGGGGGAGGCCGAGGCCTTGCTTGCGCAGCTGCCCGCCGGCAGTGCGTTCGAACACTGGCCGGACAGTCTGATCGTGCCGGGTTTCATCGATACTCACGTGCATATGCCGCAGCTGGAGGTGATGGCCAGTTACGGCACGCAACTGCTCGACTGGCTGGAAACCTACACCTTTCCAGCGGAGGCGCGCTTTGCTGATGCCGGCTGGGCAACGGAGCGGGCCGAACTCTTCGTTGACCTGCTGCTGGCGCACGGCACCACCTCGGGGCTGGTCTTCAGCACCTCGCACGAAGTTGCCACCGAGGCCCTGTTCACCGCTGCCCATTCGCGCAATATGGCTGTCACTGCTGGCAGGGTGATGATGGACCGTCACGCGCCCGATGGAGTGCGTGATACCGCTGAAACAAGCTATATCGAGAGCCGCCGGCTGATTGAGCGCTGGCATGGCACTGGCCGTCAGCGCTATGCGGTCACCCCGCGTTTTGCTGCGACCTCAAGCCCCGAGCAGCTGGCGCTGGCCGGTCGACTGCTGGCCGAACACCCGGGCGTATTGATGCAGACCCATTGGGCCGAGAACCACGCCGAGATTGCCTGGATCAAGGAGCTGTTTCCTGACTGCGAGAGTTATCTGGACGTGTACGACCACTTTGCGCTGCTCGGGCCGACCAGCGTTCTGGCTCACGGTATTCATATCGATGACCGCGATCGCCAGCGCCTGCGGGAAACGGGTACGCGCATTGCCTTCTGCCCGACCTCCAATACCTTCCTCGGCAGCGGCCTGTTTGATCTGGCCAGTGCGCGGGCGGCGGGGGTGAGCGTGGGGCTGGCGTCGGATGTGGGCGGTGGCACCAGCCTGTCGATGCTGACCACCATGGCCGAGGCCTACAAGGTATGCCAGCTGCGCCAGCAATCGCTGAACCCTTTCCAGGCCTTCTATATGGCCACGCTGGGCAATGCTGAGGTGCTGCATCAGGCCGATCAGACCGGCAATCTGCAGCCCGGAAATTACGCTGATTTTCTGGTCCTGGACCGCACCGCCAGCCCGATGCTGAAGATGAAAGGCACCAAGGCGGCCGATCTGCAGGGCATCCTCTTTGATCTGATGATCCTCGGTGATGACCGCGCCATCCAACGCACCTATGTCGCCGGCCAGTGCCGGTACGATCGTGATACTGCACAAGGAGTTGCACTGAATGCATGCGTACCTGGCTGAGTGGCTGAGTCTGATCATCCGCTGGTTTCATGTCATTGCCGGCGTAGCCTGGATTGGCGCTTCGTTTTATTTCATCTGGCTGGACAACCACCTGCGCGAACCGCCGCAATGGAAGAAGGACAAGGGCATCAAGGGTGACCTGTGGGCCATCCATGGCGGCGGCATCTATGAGGTCGCCAAGTACCAGCTGGCGCCGGAGAAGATGCCCGGCGAGTTGCACTGGTTCAAATGGGAGGCCTACAGCACCTTTATCAGCGGCATGGCGCTGCTGTTTGCGGTGTATTACGTCGGCAACCCCGGCTATCTGATCGACACCAGCAAGGCGGCGTTGAGCGCCGGCGGGGCGATCGCCATCGGGCTCGGCACGCTGGCGGTGGTCATGCTGGTGTACGAGGCGCTGATTCGCAGTCCGCTGGCCCGGCACGGCCTGGCCTTTGGCGCGGTACTATACGGCCTGCTGGTGCTGGTCGCCTGGGGCCTGTTTGAGGTATTTGCTGGCCGCGGTGCTTACATCCATGTGGGCGCGGTCGTGGGGACCATCATGGTCGCCAACGTTTTTCTCGGCATCATGCCGGCGCAGCGCGCGCTGGTGGATGCCATCGAGAAGGGGCAGGAGCCGGGCGCCCGCGTCGCGCAACTCGCCGCGCGAGCCAAGCTGCGCTCGGTGCATAACAACTACATGACGCTGCCGGTCATCTTCATCATGATCAGCAACCACTATCCGATGCTGTATAGCCACGCCCACGGCTGGGCGATTCTGGCGGCGATTGGTTTCATCACGGCCTTCGCCCGGCACTTCTTCAACCTGCGCCACCACGGCGTGACGCGGCCATCGATCCTGATTATCAGTGCACTGCTGACGCTGGCGTTGATCTGGGCGGTGGCACCCGCGCCGCGCACTGGCGGGGAGGTCAGGGCGGACTCACCTGCGGTCACGGACGCGGCGGCAACCACCATTGTGCGCAACCACTGCGTTGCCTGCCACGCCGCTTCACCTGAACATCCGGCCTTCCAGGCGGCACCCGCCGGCATTGCACTTGATGACCTGGCTGGGTTGCTTCAGCACGGGGCCAATGTGCGTCAGGCCGCGGTCGACACGCACTACATGCCACTCGGCAACATGACGGGCATGACGGAGCAGGAGCGCGCCCAACTGGGGCAGTGGTTGAACCAGAATGCCCCCTGATGGGGCGGTCGTGCTGGCGTGTGGAGAAGGTGTCTCGCGCCGGGCAGGACACCTGGATGCCTGACTCGACCATTTGGTCAGCTTTGTAGGGAGTTGACGGTAAAAGCGTTGAAAGTGGTACGCCTATTGCTCTGGAAGTTGTGAACCGTTCAGGCGCTGCGCCTGGCATCAGCAACGATGTAGCAACATTCCAGAGACGAGGTAAGGCATGAAGGAACATTCTACGAAAAGCGGACTTTTCCAGCGTCTGTCCAAGGGGCTGGCGCTGACCGCCGGCGTCGGTGCCCTGGCCCTGAGCATGGCCAGCCAGGCGGCCACCGATATTCGCTTCACCCTCGATTGGCGCTTCGAAGGACCCTCCGCGCCCTTCCTGCTGGCCCGCGACAAGGGCTACTTCGAGGAAGAAGGCCTGAACGTGACCATCGATTCCGGTAGCGGCAGCGCCGGTGCGGTCACGCGCCTGGCCTCCAACAGCTACGACATGGGTTTTGCCGATTACAGCGCACTGACCGAAACCACCGCCAACAACCCCGGCACCGATGTCACCGGCGTGTACATGCTCTACAACGCGATGCCGGCTGCGGTGTTCGCGCTGAAGAAGTCCGGCATCAGTAGCCCGGCGGACCTGAAAGGCAAGACGCTGGGCGCCCCGGTGTTCGACGGTGGCCGCAAGGCCTGGCCGGCGTTTGCTCAGGCCAACGGTCTGGAGGTGGATGCGGTCGACTGGCAGTCAGTCGAGCCGGCCCTGCGTGAAACCTTGCTCGCTCGCGGGCAGCTGGACGGCATCACCGGCTTTTACTTCACCAGCCTGTTGAACCTCGAGTCCCGCGGCGTCAAGCCGGAGGACATTGTCGCGCTCAAATATCCTGACCATGGCGTGGAGTTCTACGGCAACACCATCATCGCCCGTAACGACCTGCTGGAATCCAATCCCGAGGCTGTGCGCGGCTTCCTGCGCGCCCTCAACCGCGCCGTGAAGGAGACCCTGGCCGATCCAGAAGCGGCCATTGCCTACGTCAAGAAGCAGGACGCGCTGATCGATGAAGCGCTGGAGCTGCGCCGCCTGAAGCTGGCCTTCGACACCTACGTGGTCACCGATGAAACCCGCGCCAATGGCCTGGGCAGCGTTGATGCTGAGCGTCTGGCGCGCGCCTTTGACGGCATGGTATCGGCCTATGGTCTGACCGCCTCGCCGGAGCTTGCCAACCTGTTCGACGATAGCTTCCTGCCGGCAACTGAAGACCGCAAGGTCGACTGATACCACCCACCATCCCTACAAGGGCTCGCGCTGCGGGCCCTTGTATTGTGCAATTCCGGAGAGCCTATGGATCTGGTTCATTTTGAGAACGTCAGCATGCGCTATGGCGATGACGGCCCCTTAGCCATCGAAGACGTCAGTCTGCGTGTGAAGCAGAACGAGTTTGTTGCTGTCGTCGGCCCCTCCGGCTGCGGCAAGTCGACATTGATGAAACTGGTCACCGGTCTGGCGCCACCCAGCGAGGGTCAGGTCTACCTGGGCGGCAATCAGGTTAACGGACCGCAGGAAGGCGTGGGTATGGCCTTTCAGGCCTCCAACCTTCTGCCCTGGCGCACCACGCTGGAGAACATCCTGCTGCCGATGGAGATCGTCAAGAAGTACCGCCACCGCTTCCGCAAGGATAAGGCCGAATTCGAGGAGATGGGTCGGGCGCTGCTCAAGCGCGTCGGGCTGGCGGGCAACGAGGACAAGTTTCCCTGGGAGCTCTCCGGCGGCATGCAGCAGCGCGCCTCGATATGCCGCGCGTTGATTCACAAACCCAGCCTGCTGATGCTTGATGAGCCCTTCGGCGCGCTGGATGCCTTCACCCGGGAAGAGCTCTGGTGCATGGTGCGCGATCTCTGGCAGGAGCAGCCCTTCACCGTGGTACTGGTGACCCACGACCTGCGCGAAGCCGTGTTCCTCGCCGATACCGTCTACGTGATGAGCAAGGGGCCGGGGCGCATTCTGGCGAGCAAAACAGTCGATCTGCCGCGCCCGCGGGACATCGCCGTGACCTACACCGACAAGTTCGCCGAGCTGGTATTCGAGCTGCGTGATCATATCGGCCGTATCCGGGAGACCAGATCATGACCCGTGCCCAACGCAAACGCCTGCTGATCAAGGCGTCCCCCTGGCTGCTACTGGTATCCCTGACCCTGTTATGGGAGCTGGTGTGCTTCGCCTTCACCATCCCCACTTACCTGTTCCCCGCGCCGAGCGACATCTGGGCAGCCTGGCTGCAGTACCGCGGCCCAATCATGCAGCATGCGTTGCAAACACTCTTTACCACGGTGGCCGGGTTCGCGCTGGCGGTGGTGTTCGGCCTGTTGCTGGGCATTCTGGTCGGCTCATCGCCGATCATCTACAAGGCGCTGTATCCGCTGCTGGTAGGCTTCAACAGTATTCCCAAGGTGGCCTTTGTGCCGGTGCTGGTGGTGTGGTTCGGCATTGGAACGGTGCCGGCGATCCTGACGGCGTTTCTGATCTCCTTCTTCCCGGTGGTGGTGAACATGGCCACGGGGCTCGCGACGCTGGAGCCTGAGCTGCAGGACGTGCTGCGCTCCCTGGGTGCCAGCAAGCTGGATATCCTGAAGAAAGTCGCACTGCCGCGCTCGATGCCCTATTTCTTCGCCTCGCTCAAGGTGGCCATTACCCTGGCCTTCGTTGGCTCGGTAATCTCTGAAACAGTCGCCTCGAACCTGGGCATCGGCTATCTGATGATGTCCGCCAGCTCAACCATGAACATGGGGCTGGTGTTTGCCGGCTTGGTGGTGATCGGCATCATGGGTGTGGCGATGTATGAGGTGTTCGCCCTGGTTGAGCGGCGCATGACGCGTTGGGCCACGCGTGGGTCGGAAATCGCTTTCTGATTCTTCGGATCTGGTTGATGGCTTGGTGCGGGGCCATACTGACTGGCAGGGCACGCCGACACGCGGCAAGTACGTCCCTGTAGCTCAGCGATGGCATCCATGCCATCGACGGTCGGCTTAGCCCTACCAGCCAGCACAGCCTGCGACTCTGTGCTGGCTGCTCGAAAACCTTTCTAGCTCACCTCTCTTTTCCCGAAGTTCATCAAGTCTAAAGCAAACCCCGGAGTAGGGCGGTCAGATGTCCCGCTCAGAGCCTTGCGTCCCGAACCTGATCGATGATGCTGAGACTCGATGCTCCAGAAGCTGGGCCTTGCTTAACTAATCCACCGCGCTTTGCACAGTCCGGAAGCAACCTCATTGGAAGATGTTCTCAAATGGGGCAGCCGTACCGGGCATAAGTATTGAATCTGGGCAACGAAAAAGCCCCGGCGTAGTGCCGGGGCCTTGGGTGATGCAACAGCGGACCTGCGTTATTGCGGGATGGTGGCTTCAATACCCTCAACGTACCAGTTCATCTCAGCGAGCTCCTTCTGGCTCAAATGCTCGCCTTCCTTCGCCTTCAACTCGCCTGCCTGGTTCTTCAGAGGACCGCTGAAGGGGTGAAAATCGCCGCTACCAATGGACTTGATCAGGTCGTCAACCTGAGTGCGCTGCGCTTCAGTCAGACGGTCGCTGATCGCGGCGATCTTGATCACGTCGTCCGAAATGCCGCCCCAGTAGTCCTCTGATTTCCAGCTGTCATCCATAACGGCCTGGACCTGTTTGATGTAGTACGGACCCCAATTGTTGACCACCGACAGCAGGTGCGCCTCGGGAGCAAAGTGGCTCATGTCAGACGCCTGACCCACGCCCCACTTTTCGCGTTTCTTCGCCGCGAGCAGCGGAGCAGGGCTATCGGTGTGCTGAACGATCACGTCGGCGCCCTGATCCATCAGCGTATTGGCGGCATCCGCCTCCTTGGCCGGATCGAACCAGGTATTCACCCACACCACCTTCATCTCAACGTCAGGATTGACCGCCTTCGCGCCGAGATAGGTAGCGTTGATGTCGCGGATAACCTCCGGAATAGGGAATGACGCGATATAGCCGATGGTGTCCGATTCAGTCACCAGACCCGCCGCCGTGCCCGTGACATAGCGGCCTTCGTAGGTGACGGACAGGTAGCTGCCCAGGTTATCGGCCTGCTTGTAACCGGTGGCGTGCATAAAGGTCTTGTCCGGATAGTCCGCCGCCACACGCGCGGTGGGGTTCATGAAACCGAAAGACGTAGTGAAGATCAGGTCGTTGCCAGCCTGAGCCAGCCGGCGGATCGTACGCTCCGCATCCGCGCCTTCGTTCACGTTCTCCACATAGGTGGTCTGCACCGCCTCACCAAAATGTTTCTCAACCGCGAGCCGACCCTGATCATGCTGATAACTCCATCCGTGATCACCAATGGGGCCGACATATACGAAGCCAATTTTCAGTGGATCATCCGCCAGCACCTGGGTCGAAAAAGCCAACGCAGCCGCTAAGGCCAGTTTCTGCTTCAAGCTCATCGCACATCTCCTGATATCTGTTTTGGTCATGCCATTCGCTTTCGGCGATTCGCACTCAGGGATTGGTCAAGCAAAAAGCTGGCCAATTGATCAGGAAAGTTGTTGGTCATGGACTCACGGAGGAGACATGTTAGTCAGCTGCGGTCGACACGCTTGGGCCCCCGCGACGCATTAAGTCGCTCGATTATGTGATCCTTGTCTCATTCGCTTTACGCAAGCTCGTGGCCGAAGGTAGGGTGCAGTACCAGAGAAGGAGTAAAAGGATGTTGCGGCCTAGGGTTTTGAGCAAGGAAGCGGTAGAGGTTATTCCGTTTCAGCAGTGTCCCGCCAAGACGTTTGTTGACGAACAGGGCGTTAGCCTTGGCCGCTCGGTACCAGAACATTGTCAGATCGTTGGTGAGGTTGCCAAGGCGTTGATCGCTCGCCAACCCGCCAGTCTTCGTGAGTGCCTTTATCCGCAGGGTGCCCATTTGGTTGCCGCTGCACATGACATCGGCAAGGTCAGCCCGACCTTTTACGAAAAGCTGCGGCGAGCCTGTACTGTTTCGATTGCAGGACTTCCAGCACTTAAGCAGATCAATCCGCAACTGGAATCGAGCTGGGGAGGGCATGCCGGGGTCAGTCAGGTTACGACCAAGGCGTTGCAGGTACCGACCCTGATTCCGGAAATACTCGGACAACATCATGGCTTTTCCCCTCCAGTAGCCGGTTTGCGTGCGAACGACGAAAATTTCGGTGGTCCACCCTGGCAGCAAGAGCGCGAGCGGTTGGTGGCATTTTTAAAGTCAGCTCTGCAGGCAGACTGGCCGCAGATTGCTTCGCTGCCCCAGGCTCGTCTGCTGGCTGGGCTGACCTCGGTTGCGGACTGGATAGGTTCGGGCGAGTTTTTTGAAGATCCTTCCTTGTCTTGGACTGAAAGCATCGACAAGGCGCTGGATAGTGCAGGCTTTATCCCGCCGACCTTCAGATCGGGTCTGTCATTCGAAGCCGTTTTCGGTTTTGCTCCGCGCCCGGCACAACAGCTGTTGATTGAACAGGTCGATGGACCGGGCGTTTATGTGCTTGAGGCACCAATGGGGGTGGGCAAGACCGAGGCGGCTCTCTACGCCGCCTACCAGTTGATGCACACAGGGCAGGCGAACGGTATCTATTTTGCACTGCCAACCCAGCTTACCTCGAACAAGATTTATGACCGTTTCAACTCCTTTCTGCAGCAAGTGCTCGCGCCAGATTGTAGCCACCGCTCGCTGTTGCTGCATGCCAACGCCTGGCTGTTGGAAACAGACATGGGAGAGGAAGGGCGCCCCGGCGGCGCCTGGTTCAATCAGGCCAAACGTGGCCTGCTGGCGCCCTTTGCCGTAGGCACTATCGATCAGGCGCTGATGGCGGCCATGAATGTAAAACACGGCTTCGTGCGTGCCTTTGGGTTGGCTGGGAAAGTCGTGATTCTCGACGAAGTGCACACCTACGACGCCTATACCGGAACTCTTTTAGACGCCTTGGTTGCCTTGCTACGCGAGTTGCACTGCAGCGTGATCATCCTTAGCGCAACCCTCAATCAGTCGCGCCGGCAGCAGGTACTTGGCTGCACTCTGACTGCCAGCGAGTATCCGCTGATTACAGCCTGCCCGACAGGGAAAACGGTGCGTGAAGTGCCCGTGGCCAGCGATCCAGGCAATGTGGTGAATATTCTCCTGCAAAGCGATGAGAAGTATGCCGTTGAGGAAGCTCTGCGCCGGGCCGTGCAGGGTCAACAGGTACTGTGGATCGAGAATACCGTGCCGGAAGCACAGCAGCGTTTTCTCGATCTGGCCGCACGCGGGAGCGAGCAGGGCGTCACATGCGGTCTGCTGCACTCACGATTCACACCTCAGCACCGCCAACAAAAGGAAGCCCTGTGGGTTGAGTGCTACGGCAAGCAAGGACATGCAGACCGTGGCGCGCACGGACGAATATTGGTCGGCACGCAAGTACTTGAGCAATCACTGGATATAGATGCTGACTTCCTTGTCACGCGCTTTGCCCCTACAGACATGTTGCTGCAACGTTTCGGGCGGCTCTGGCGGCACGCGGATACTCCGCGTCCGGCGGGCAGCGTGTGTGAAGCCTGGCTATTGGCACCGATGTTAGAGACGGCAATCGACCAGCCTGAACAGGGTTTCGGCAACAGCGCCTTCGTGTACAGCTCCTACGTACTGTGTCGCAGCCTGGAAGTCTGGCAATCGCGCGAGCATGTTCGCCTACCCGAGCAGATCCGTGAGCTGATCGAGCAGACCTACTGCGAACGCGCTGAAACCGGCCCCATGGCGCGCTGGCTCATGGAGCTGAACGAGGGCACCCGTTGGCGTAAGGGTCGCAAATCACTCAGCCAGCTGGCGCGTGTCACCCTGTCCGACAGCGGCAAGACGTTGCCCGAAATCAAGGCACAAACCCGATACAGCGAAACCGATAACCTCGATGTGTTGTTGCTGCGCAAGCTGGACTGGTGCCCGAAGCAGCAGCTCACACGGCTTACCCTGCTGAATGGTCAAAGCCTCGACCTGCCGCGTTCGCGCACGGAACTGTCTCGTCGCCAGTGGCGTGAACTGAGTGCAGCCCTGATGCGTCAGGTGGTATCGGTCCGGATTCAGGATGCGCCGCTGCCTTTGCAACTGAAAACGCTGAATGATTTCAACCTCCAACACTGCTTTTACCTTGGTAATCCGGCAATGGATGAGGCGCTGTTGCGCGTGGCACTGGTGGACGAAACCGGCCGCCTGCAGGGGGTGCAGGGTGCGCCGCTGCACGACAGATATGACTTGGAATACCGCGATGATCTGGGCTACCGGATCATCAAACACTAGGGAAGGACGTAATGGAAAACCGATTCAATCTGATCGACGAAGACTGGGTTCCGGTCGCCGACTACGGGCGGGTCAGTCTACGCAAACTCTTTAGCGATCCGCGGTACCGCAGTCTCGGAGGTAATCCGGTACAGAAGATTGCCATCCTCAAACTTCTGCTGGCCATTGCCCAGGCGGCCGCAACACCGGATGACGACAAAGATTGGCAGGTTCTGGGCGCTGAAGGACTGGCTAAGCGTTGCCTGACGTATCTGGATCAATGGCATGAGCGGTTTTTCCTGTATGGAGATCGGCCTTTCCTGCAGCTGCCCGCCATTGCCGCCGCGCGCGTTCAACCCTTCGGAGCTGTTCTGCCTGAAGTTTCCACCGGCAACACCACAGTGCTCAGTCAGATGCAGGTCCAGCGTACATTGGGTGATGCCGATAAAGCTGTTCTTCTCCTTACCCTGATGGGGTTTGCCCTGTCAGGCAAGAAGACCGACAACAGCGTAGTGCTGAGTCCAGGCTACGGCGGTAAACGTAATGAAAAGGGGAAGGCATCAACCGGCAAGCCGGGGCCGGGCGTTGGCCATATGGGACTGCTGCATACCTTCTTGATAGGCGGCGATTTACAGCAAAGCCTGTGGCTAAATCTGTTGACGAAGCAGCAGCTGGCACAGATGCAACTCTATCCAGAAGGCCTGGGCAATGCCCCCTGGGAGCTGATGCCAGTCGGCGAGGATTGCTCTGCCGCCAGAGCCTTACGCGAGTCGCTGATGGGGCGATTGCTACCGCTGTGCCGCTTTTGTTTATTAACCGAGGACGGCCTGCATTATTCCGAAGGCATTGCGCATCCTGGGTACAAGGATGGAGTGGTAGATCCGAGCATGGCGATCAATTATTCCGGCAAGGAGCCCAAAGCGCTGTGGGTTGATCCGGAAAAACGTCCGTGGCGCGAACTGACCGCTTTGCTCGGTTTTATTCAGCAATCAGACAGCCAGGGTTTTCAGAGCTGGCAGGTGCGCTGCGGATTGGATCGCGCGCGGGACCATGTCGACCTGTTCGCACTTTGGTCAGGCGGCTTACGCGTCAGCAGTAACGCAGGAGAGCAATACGCGTCAGGCACGGACGACTTCGTGGAATCCCAGGTCTGGCTGAACGGGGACATGCTCGGCCAGAGCTGGTTTGCCCAGCTCAAACAGGAGATGGATGCACTGGACGCTCTTGCGAAAAATCTTTATGGCCGGGTGATGGGCTACTACAAGGAGCTGACCGTAGACGGCGGGAAGCTTGCTGCCCAAACCACGCACTTGTTCTGGCAATTATGTGAACGCAATTTCCAGCAACTGGTTGATCAGTGCGATCAGAGCGCGTCCGCGCGGGAAGGCCGTAAACAGTTGCGTCAGCGTTTCGCGAGAAATGTTCAGCAGGCATACGACCAGTTCTGCCCGCGTGATACAGCCCGCCAACTGGGTGCTTGGGCCAAGCAGCAACCAAACAACAGCAAGTATCTGAAGCAGGAGGCTTGAATCACATGAGTGAAACAGACACAACTTTGGGGCAGAGTCGCGAATCGCGGTTTGTTGAAGCCGTGATTGCGCGTTGTAATGCTGACAAGGGCTTGGCTGCACGGTTGCGCCGCGCGGACAATTCCGCCACTGAGTACCAGAGCTGGGATCTACTGGGCCGTCTGGGCATTGATCTCGAGCAGGATCACCAGCGTCTGCCCTTTGTCACTGTCGCTGCTACCATCGCGAAATCCAGGGCAGAACACAACGGAAGCTTCACTCTGGGCAAAGCCATTGCTGCCTGCTACGCCGACGGCAATCAGAGCGACCAGGCTACGGCACGCCTGCGTCGTCTGCTCGCCTGTGACGAACTCGCCGAGGCCTGCCGAATTCTGCGCCCGCTATTGTCACTGATCGACAGCAAGGTCGGCCAGCCGCTGAATTTCGTCCGGCTGCTTACCCAGTTGCGCCAATTCAGCTTCAACGCGCAGCGGGTTAAGGCCCAGTGGGCACAGGAGTTCTATGGCCAGACGGTTACTCTGCCGGAGGTGCCGGCATGACTCTTTTCGCCAGCGTATTGCACCTTGATCGCAAGGCGGTCAAGGCGCTGCGCATTACCGACAGCTACTCCCTGCATCGCGTGGTGTACAGCCTGTACGCGGATGTACGTGACGCTGAGGCGAAGTTAGGCAGCCAACCAAGTGGCATCCTCTATGCCGATCAGGGCGGGGACCACCAGGGACGAAAAATTCTGATGCTTGCCGACCGTGCGCCTGCCGATGCGGTAGATGGCCAATACGGAGAAGTACTTAGCAAGCCCATCCCTGAAAGCTTTCTGGACCACGGCAATTACCGATTCAAGGTCATCATCAACCCGACCCGGCGTGACAGCGCCAGCCGCAAGCTGATTCCAGTGCGTGGCCGTGAGGCAATCGCCGAATGGTTTTTGCAGCGGGCCGAGCAAAGCTGGGGCTTCCGACCAGTTAATGAGAGTTTGCAGATCGACCGGGTCGAGGTGCTGACTTTTAAAGACAAACACCAGCGGCCAGTCACCATCGCCCAAGCACATGTCCAAGGCGTGCTGACCGTGCAGGATCCAGCGCGTTTCCAGCAAAGTTTTTCAAGTGGTATCGGCCGCGCCCGCGCTTATGGCTGCGGTTTGCTGCAGATCGTCCCTGTTATTGATAACCCATTCGCCTAAAAAGGAATTTGCCATGTCCAGCAGCAACCGCTTCACCAACACCCGTATTGAATTCCACATTCTGCAGTCCTTTCCGGTCACCTGTTTGAACCGTGATGACGTCGGAGCGCCCAAAACAGCCATCGTTGGCGGCGTGACCCGTGCGCGGGTAAGTTCGCAATGCTGGAAACGCCAGGTGCGTCTTGGTATGCAGAATCTTGGCGTCAAGCTGGGCGTGCGCACAAAGAAAGCCGCTGAGCTTTTTACTCAGGCCTGCCTGGCCAAGGGCGCCAATGAGGCGCAGGCAGCTGATTGCGGCAAAGCCATGGCAGACAAGCTCAGTGACGACACGCTGTTGTTTATCAGCGGCAGCGAAGCGGCTGCTTTTGCGGATCATGCGGCCGAGTTGGATTTTGACGCGAGCAAGATCAAGGACAAGGAGTTGGCGAAGATTGCCAAGAAAGCCCTGACCCCAGCAGTCGATGCGTTGGATATCGCTTTGTTTGGCCGCATGGTTGCTAAAGCTGCGGACATGAATGTCGAGGCAGCGGCCTCCTTTTCCCATGCCATTTCGACTCACAAAGTCAGCAATGAAGTGGAGTTTTTCACCGCTCTGGATGACCTGCAGAGCGAGTCAGGTTCGGCGCATATGGGCAGCCTCGAGTTCAACTCGGCCACCTATTACCGCTATATCAGTCTGGACCTCGGGCAACTGGCCCAAACCCTGGGTGAAGTGGGGTTGGCACAAGCTGTTGCAGTCTTTACTCAAGCCCTATTCCTAGCGGTACCAAATGCCCGCCAGACCACCCAGTCTGGCGCCAGTCCATGGGAGTTTGCCAGAGTGCTGGTGCGCAAGGGGCAGCGCCTGCAGGTGCCGTTTGAGACCGCAGTACGAGCAAAGGACGGCGGCTACCTGCAACCAAGCATTGCCGAACTGAAAACCTATCTGGACAAGAAGGAAAAACTGGCCGGTTCGCTGTACGGCAAAATCGGGGGTTATGAATGGGGCGAGGATGAAGACTTCAGCATTGATGATCTGGTCGCCGCCCTGCAACGCCATGCACAGTGAGCCAGACGATGACAGATGCTTACCTATTGCTGTGGCTGGAGGCGCCGCTGCAGTCGTGGGGCCATGACTCCAAGTTCGGTCGGCGCGACAGCCTCGACTTTCCTACCAAATCGGGTCTGTTCGGCCTGTTGTGCTGCGCCCGCGGCGCAGCAGGCGAGCAGGTAGAGTGGCTTAAGCACTGGACTGAGCGCGATCTCCAGATTCGAGCCTACGTACGCATGGACCGTCAGGGCCAACCGTTACAGCGCCTGCCGTTGTTGCGGGACTTTCAGATGGTCGGTAGTGGATATGACAATCAGGATCCCTGGGAAAGCTTGCTGATTCCTAAAACGAGCGAAGGCAAAAAGGCTGTTGGCGGCGGCACAAAAATGACCTACCGCTATTACTTGCAGGACATGGCTTATGCAGCGGTGTTGCAGGGCCCGAGGGATGAATTACAAGCACTGGCCGCCGCACTTGCTAACCCGGTATGGGATCTATATCTGGGGCGCAAGAACTGCGTACCCACTGAGTTCATCGGTCAAGGCTTGCATGCTGAGGTACAGGACGCTTTTGCTACGGCCGACCAGCTGGCAGCCAACAAACAGCGTGCTGAGTCCTTTCGAGTGTTGCAAGGCGAACACGACGGCGAGGTGCTGACACTGAACGACGTTCCTTTGCAATTCGGTAAACACAAGAAATATCGGGACCGTCGAGTGACCGTTGAGAGTGTGGAGTAAGGGCATGGCCACAGGGCAGCGACTGTTCGTCAAGGTGACTCGGGACTCACTCCCCCAGGTTAAGGACAAGTACCCCTTCCTATATCTGGAGCGGGGCAGATTGGAGATTGATGACAGCAGTATCAAATGGATCGACTCTGACGGAAATGTAGTGCCGTTACCGGTAGCGACTCTGAACGCATTGCTTCTTGGCCCGGGAACCACCGTAACCCACGACGCCATCAAGACCGCCACCGCAGCCAATTGCGCTGTCTGTTGGGTGGGGGAAGATAGTCTGCTGTTCTATGCCGCTGGCTTTCTCCCCACTGCTGATACGCGCAATCTTAAGGCCCAAATTGGGTTGTCCGCCGATCCGCAGGCAGCAGTCGAAGTCGCAAGGCGTATGTTTGGACATCGTTTTCCCGATGCCGAACTGAATGGCAAGTCGCTCAAGGAGATGATGGGCATGGAAGGCTACAGAGTGCGATCCCTGTACCAAGCCAAAGCCGAGGAATATCAGGTCGGCTGGAAGGGCCGCCAGTTCACACCCGGAAAGTTCGAACTCAGCGATATCACCAATCGGATCATGACGGCCAGCAATGCCGCGCTCTACGGCATTCTCTGCTCGGCGGTTCACAGCATGGGCTATTCGCCACATATCGGTTTCATCCACTCCGGCAGCCCCTTGCCCTTTGTCTATGACCTGGCCGACCTCTACAAGGAGCACTTGTGCGTTGATCTGGCATTCGCGCTCACTCGCGACATGGCCGGTCGTTATGACAAGCACAAGGTTTCTTCAGCGTTCCGCGAGCGGGTTATAGCGATGGATCTGCTCGCAAAATTGGCCGAAGACATACCGGCGATGCTAGGAGGTAAAGGTGCTCGTCGTTCTCGCAAATGATCTTCCACCGGCCGTGCGCGGGCGAATGAAGCTCTGGTTCGTTGAGCCCAGGGCGAATGTGTTCGTCTCGGGCATCAAGGACTCAGTGGCCGCAACAGTGATCGATTACCTGTACAAACACTGCCCGCCGGACTCCGGCATCGTCATTTTTCGCTCACTTCCAGGTCCGCCAGGCTATGAAATGCGAGTGATAGGCCCGCCCAGAAAACCGCTGGTTGCCATCAGTGGTCTGCAGCTGATTGTTGAAACACTGAAAACCCAATAAAGACTGGATGTTGTATTTTGGGCAATGCTCTTTCACAATTTGTTGGTGTCTTCCCCACGCACGTGGGGGTGTTTCTGTCACGCGTCGGCGATTCAACATCCCACTTGCGTCTTCCCCACGCACGTGGGGGTGTTTCTGGGGCGCTATGCCCGACATTCAGGCGCTACGCGTCTTCCCCACGCACGTGGGGGTGTTTCTATCGTGCTGGGGCTCACCTCGATTGCGCCCGGGTCTTCCCCACGCACGTGGGGGTGTTTCCAGTGCAATCCGGCTCCGATACGGACGACTACGGTCTTCCCCACGCACGTGGGGGTGTTTCTAAATCCCGGCCACACACAAGCTGTCGCCGGCTGTCTTCCCCACGCACGTGGGGGTGTTTCCGATTCAGCAAAGACGCATTTCAGGAAGGCGTTGTCTTCCCCACGCACGTGGGGGTGTTTCCACGTCGCGGATATACGCGCTGATCTCGCCGCTGTCTTCCCCACGCACGTGGG